>CAMAXE010000051.1 GCA_945862145.1 Klebsiella pneumoniae | reverse complement strand
CCCGCCGAGTACACGGAAACCGCCACCGAGATCGGCAAGACCTACGCGGACATGATCATCGGCGGACTCGATTCGGGTGTGGCACCGGCGCCGCGCAAGACGGCGAAAACCGCCAAGACCACGCAGCCTCCCAAGACCGCAGCAAGCACCAAGCCTGCCGCGAGCCGGAAGAGCGCGAAGGCCTGAAAACCCCTGCCGGGCGAGCCTGACTAGCCGATCACCTCGGCAAACCGGATCGCCGCCATCTCGCGCGGTGCGGCAAGGAATGACGGGCGGGCTTCGAGCCCTGCCACGTACTGATCGAGCCCGGGTGCCAGGCTGCGCCAGCCCTGCTCCAGCCTGAGCACGGTGCCCAGCACCGGGATGGCGTCGATCAGGAAGTCGAGATGCCCCAGCACGGAGCCCACCTCCAGATCCGCGATACTCAAACGATCGCCCACGGCAAAGGGCGCAGCGTTGATCTGCCGTCCGATCTCCGCGATGCCACCCGAGATCTTGCGGGTGTGGCGGGCGATCCAGTTGCCGCTCTGGTTCTCCGCGGGCCGCGCCAACTCAAAATTGATCCGCACGATGGCATCCATCACGCCCACGGCGAGCACGCGGAAAAGCCCTGCCCGCAGACGCTCTGCAGGATCTGCCGGCATCAGCGAGGGCTCAGGAAAATGGTGCTCCAGCCACTCGAGGATGTACGAGGACTCATAGACCGTCTCGCCCGAGGGCGTGACCAGTATCGGCAACTGCTCCAGCGGGTTGAATGCGGGCACCGCAGTGTCGGCGTGCCAGGGGATATCCCACTGCACCTCGAAGGGAATGCCCTTCTCGAGCATGGCAATCGCCACCTTCCGGCCGAAGGGGCTGGGGCGCGCGTTGATCAGTTTCATCATGCTGGCGGACTCGTGCAGTTGATCAGAGCGCGGTGTAGCCGCCGTCGATCAGGATTTCGGTGCCGGTGATGAACGAGGACTCGTCGCTCGCGAGGAACAGCGCCAGATCCGCGATCTCGCGGGGCTTGCCGATACGCTTTACCGGGTTGGCGGCGATCACGGCATCGATGTATTCCTTTGGCATGCCGGCCACCATGTTGGTGTCGATGGAGCCCGGGCAAAAACAGTTCACGCGGATGCCCTTGTCGGCATACTCCACGGCCGTGGTCTTGGTCATCATCAATACCGCGCCCTTGGAACCGCAATAACCCACCATCTGCGGGAAGGCCACCACCGAGGCCATCGAGGCGGTGTTCACGATCGAGCCACCGCCGCCCGCGAGCATGATCGGGATCGCGTGGCGCATGCCGAGGTAAACGCCCTTGGCGTTCACCGCCATCACGCGATCGAAGGTGTCTTCATCGTAGTCTGCGGTGGGCATCATGCCGCCCTGTATGCCCGCGTTGTTGCAGAGCACGTGCAGGCCGCCGAAGTGCGACACCGCGAGATCCAGCATCGCTTTCACCTCGGCGCTCTTCGAGACATCGACCTGGAAGGCCACGCAGTTCGGGCCTGCGGCCGCGGCAACTTCGTTCTGCAAGCCCGAGATGTCAGCCGCCACCACCTTCGCGCCCTCGCGCACGAAGCGCTCGACAATCGCCTTGCCCATGCCAGCGCCGGCGCCGGTCACCACTGCTACCTTGCCTTCAAGTCTGCCGCTCATGTCTGCCCTCTCCGTGTGTTGCTAAAACAAATCGCGCCCCACCGCTGCGCCGGATCAGTCTCCCGGATGCAGCCGTACGAGCATGTTATTGGCGCTCTCGGTACCCCAGACCGCGGGATCGCGCTTGCCCACGGGCAGGTTCGAATAGGTGGTCCAGATATCGCCGGTGACCGGATCGATCTCGATCATGCGGATGAATGTTTCGCGCCGCGGCATCGGGTAGTGGGTCCACTTTTCAGAGGCGATGTCGAAGCGGTAGATGCGGTCCGAGTTGGAGGTGGCCGCCCAGATGGCATTGCGCTTCTTGTCGAGCGTGACGCCGTAGGGTGCAGCACCCGGATCGGGGATGCTGTAGCGCGCGATTTCCACGCCGTGCAGCGAATCGAACTTCACCAGTTGCCCGGCACCGAAGAGCGGAATCCACAGGATGCCGTCTTCCTGGATCGCGAGCCGGCGCGGACCACTGCCGCGCTCAAAGGGAACCACGCGCTCGGGCACGTTGGCGGTGGCATCGTAGCTGCCCACGAAACCGTAGAGCTGCGCCCACCAGACGCGGTTGCGCGGCGCATCGAAGGCTGCGCCGTAGAGCAGCGAGTGGAAATGCGACTCCCCGCCCGAGAGCGGCATGCGGTGCGTCTCCACCGTACCGGTGTCGACGTTGATGCCCCAGAGTTCGTTCATCCCCATGTCGGTGATGTAGATCCGGCGGTTGGCGTCGGGCTGCACGTGGCGGTCCGAGTTGTAGGCAAAGTCATGCGTCACGCCGAACGTTTTGCCAGGCGGCGGTGCGTAGCGACGCCACGCGTGGGTGCGCGTGTTGAAGCGGCCGATGTGAAAACTGTTCTCGAGCGCGATCCAGAGATTGCCCTCGGCGTCCGAGTTCATGGTGTGCGGGCCCTGCGACCCCTCGCCGGGCACGTCGTACCACTCCACACTGCCGTCGGCAGGGTTCAGCCCACCCACGCGGTCCTTGTCGGTTTCGATGAACCACACGCGGTCGGAGCCGGGCGCGATGGCGATCTCGCGCGTCCAGCCGAAGGTGGGGAGCACATACTCCCGCACCGTGGTGCCGGGGCCGGGGCCGTAGGCGCCCAGGCGCTTGATGTCGTCGTAACCGGTGTAGGTGGTCGAATCCACAGGAAAGTTCTTCGCCAGCTCGGGAATGATCACTTCCATGTCGCGCGGCGAAAACAGGCTACTGTCGGGCTGCAGCAGCGCGTTGTAGGCGGGGCTGCCCTCTTCAAGACCCCAGCGCAACTCCTGCTTCTCACCGAGGCGAAGCGTCACCCAGCGCATGTACTGCACGGCGCTGTTCCAGGCCTCGATGCGCGGGTGCACGGGATCGGGGCCCTTCTGCATCGCCTTGCTGCGGCGGCCGTCGTAGGCGAGGTCTTTCACCGCACGGTCGAGCCACGCCTCGGTGCGTCGCTCCACCGGAAGGTCTTTCATCTTTGCCGCGAATTTCCGCACCCGCTCGGCGCCCAGCTGGTGACAGTTGGAGCAGTGCAGCGTGCTCATGTGATACGCGAGAGAGCCGGTGTCGCCCTGCATCCAGGCCGAGGGCGGAACCTGGTCTGCGGTGTTGGCGATTTTCTTCATCACCAGCGCGAGCGTCGCGCCGCCAGCGGCCGGTTCGAGCGTACGGGAGCTTTCTTTCCAGCCGATACGGAAGGCGTCCATGGCGAGTGCGTCGAGGCTCGCGGCAGCAACGGTTGCCGTGAAGTTGCCGTCATCCCCGGAAAACACGGTCGTGGAGTAAGGCACCATGCCCTCGGCGCTGATGCGGACCCGCACATGTGCAAGCGAGCGGCCGGTGGCATCGGCAACATGCCCCCGAACCTCCAGCGCCGCCGCTGGCAGCGCGAGCGACAACAACACCAGCGCGTGCAGCAGAGCTGCTACCGGGAGCCTCATGGATCGGTCCTCGGAAGAGCTGGGTGCGACGCGGGCGCCAATCCACAGCTGTGTTGATTTCCGTCGATGCTATCAACGCCCCTGTTGCAGTGTCAACTCGGCGCTGCCCAACGGTTGCGCACCGGATTGCGGGCATCGTTCAATACATCGCAATAACGGGCCTGCAGCGCCCGCCCGCATCCACCAGTCGGAGAGCCTCACCATGCCGGATTTGCGCACCGTCCTCGTCCAGGCCAACCAGATCTGGGAAGACAAGGCCGCCAACCTCCGCCACTACGAGGAGTTGCTCGGGAACGTGGGCGAGGCAGATCTCGTTGTTCTCCCGGAGATGTTCCACACCGGTTTCTCCATGAACGCCGCAGAACTCGCAGAGGACAGCGATGGCCCTGGCATTGCCTGGCTGAAACAACAGGCCGCGGCGCGCAACTGCGCTTTCTACGCGTCACTGATCGCGAGCGAAGACGGCAGGTACCTGAACCGTGGCGTCTTTGTCGGGCCCGACGGCAGCGTCCACACCTACGACAAGCGCAAATGCTTCACGCTGGCCGGCGAAGACCGCACCTATACGGCAGGCACACGGGAGGTGATCGTCGGGTTCCGCGGCTGGAAGCTTCAACTGCAGATCTGCTATGACCTGCGCTTCCCGGAGATCGTGCGCAACCGCCTGGATGCGAGCGGCAGTCCCGCCTATGACGCCATCCTCTACGTGGCCAACTGGCCGCAGCGCCGCAGCCTGCACTGGCAGACGCTGCTGCGCGCCCGCGCCATCGAGAACCAGTGCTACGTGATCGGCGTGAACCGCGTGGGCGAGGACGGCAAGGGGCTCACTTATTCCGGCGACTCCGCCTGCATCGACCTGCTGGGCAAGGAGATCGCCTGCCCCGCCGGGCAGGAAACGGTCAGCGTGCTGACACTCTCGCGCAGCGAACTCGACAGCACGCGCGCCGCCATTCCGTTCCTGAAAGATCGCTGAACGGAATACCGGGCCACCGCGCAGGGTCGCTTGATCGCGCGAGGTGAAGGCGGCTCGGGCGGTCGGGCCGCCTCCCGCAGGTGTGCGCTGCGGTATCTCCCCTCAGGACGGCAGACGCCCGAACTCCATGTCCTCGTCGATGCGATCGGCAAAGCGGTGATCGAGGGCGTCGGCAAGGTAGTTCTGTCGCACGATCCACGGACGCCTGGTGCCCGATTTGGGTAGCGCATGCGGGTTGCGCAGCACGTAGCCCGCCTGCAGATCCCACAGCGGCTTCTCGGTGACCGCCTTGTTGCCGATGTGCGGCGCAGCACGCGTGTAAGCCTTCGATTGCATATGCGCGATCAGTCGTGCGGCCGAGCGTGCCGTCATGTCGGCACGCAGCGTCCAGGAGGCGTTGGTGTAGCCGATGCACCAGATCAGGTTAGGCACGTCCTGAAGCATGAAGGCCTTGTAGGAGAATCGCTCCTCGGGTTTGACTTCCACCCCATCCACGCTGAGGCGCACGCCCCCGAGCGCCCGCAGTTGCAGACCGGTGGCGGTGACGACAATGTCGGCATTGATGTGACGGCCGGACTTCAGAGTAATGCCGCTGGCATCGAAGTGGTCGATATGGTCGGTCAACATCTCAACGCAGCCCGTGCCGATGGCAGCAAACAGATCACCGTCGGCCACCAGGCACAGCCGCTGGTCCCACGGGTTGTAGCGCGGCTTGAAGTGGAGATCGACCGGGTAGCCCGGTGGCAACAGCGAGGCGTTTTGCGTACGCAGGATTTTCCGCACCACACCAGGAAAACCCCGGGCAAGAGCCCATACCAGCGCTTCGAAAGCCGAGGCAATAAAACGCGCGATCCGGTGCGTGTTCTTAAGCGAAAACCGCGCGCGGATCCGCTCGACCAGCGGATTGATACGGGGACCGGCGAACAGGTAGCCCGGCGAGCGCTGCAGCATGGTCACTTTGGCAGCGGAGCGCGCCAGCGCGGGCACCAGCGAAACGGCCGTTGCACCGCTGCCGATAACGACCATCTCCTTGCCTGCGTAATCGAGATCCTCCGGCCAGTGCTGGGGATGCACCACGGTGCCGCCAAAGCCCTCGATGCCAGGAAACTCCGGGGTATATCCCGCGTCGTAGTCGTAGTAACCCGAGCCGAAGAACAGCAAGCGGGCACGATAGACCGTGGCGCGGCCGTCCTCGCTGGCGCGCAAGGTCCAGGAGTCGGTGGCGGAATCCCAATCGGCAGCGTGCACCTGCGTGCGAAACCGGATGTGCTCGAAGATGCCGTGCTTTCTGGCCGTGTTCTCGAGGTAGTCGCGGATATCGGCGCCGTCGGCCACCTCCTCCCGACGCGTCCACGGTTCCCACGGAAAGGAGAGCGAAAAAATCGACGAGTCCGAGCGCACTCCCGGGTAGCGGAAAAGATCCCAGGTGCCACCGATGCGCTCGCGGCGCTCGAGCACGCGGTAGCGGATGCCCGGGTTGCGCTCGGTGATGCGATACGCAGCGCCAATACCGGAGAAGCCGGCGCCAACGATGATGAGATCGTAGTCGCCGCCGTCCTCGATTGTGGGTTGGGTGTCAGCGGCGCCGGGGCTGCTCATCATCACGGCCTCTTGTCGGTGGCTTCCTGGTGCGAACGCTGACTGTGCGGCCGGAACCGTGGGCCTGCAGCGGTCACCGCTAAAGGCCACTCTGACCTGCGCTCAGCGCGCGGGAGCATAAGGCCGGCATGCACCCGAAACCAAGCGGTCCCGGACGCGGGGCATTGCCCCCTGGCTGCGGCGCTGTGGGGTCGGTCGCGCCGATGGCGCGCGAGGATGGTCGCGCGCATGGCGCGCGGGGATGGTCGCGCGCACGGCGCGCTCCTACGGAATTCCGCCCGGCGGTCGCGCGCGGATGGCGCGTAGGGGTGGTCGCGCCGATGGCGTGCGGGGATGGTCGCGCGCATGGCGCGCTCCTACGGAATTCCACACGGCGGTCGCGCGCGGATGGCGCGTGGGGGTGGTCGCGCCGATGGCGCGCGGGGGGTCGCGTAGGGGCGGTCGCGCCGATGGCGTGCGGGGGTGGTCGCGCGCACGGCGCGCTCCTACGGAATTCCACACGGCGGTCGCGCGCGGATGGCGCGTAGGGGTTGACCTGCCCGGCATTCTCCGGACCACCTGAAGTTTGGGAAGATGGCCTCCTTGAGCCGAGGAGGCGAGATGAAGAAGACCCGTTTTACCGACGAACAGATGGTGAAGATGCTGCGGGAGGCCGACCGGACGTCGGTTTCCGAGGTGGC
>CAMAXE010000050.1 GCA_945862145.1 Klebsiella pneumoniae | reverse complement strand
TTCGAACGCTATGACCCCTCGGAGACCTTCAAGCACCTTTGCAGCGCATGCCGGCTGCTGTACTCGACAGCAGAGCCTCACCCAGTGAGCTTTCCCACTGCTACAGTTGCAATCACGGGTCGGGCCACCGGGCACTGAATTCGGGTGTCGCTCATCTCACGAGCGGGGGGATTTCACCTGGCAGCGCTGGTGCGCCTCGAAGCTCACGCCGGCGTGAAGCGAGAAACCGTTCGCCTTCGCCACCCGCTCGTTGCGCGGGTCCTCACCCGCGAGCGCCGTGATCGTGCGCAGCCCCAGCGCCTTGCGCCCGGCCTGCGGGCCCACCGCGATGCGGTAGGTCACCGAGCTGCCGAGGAGCTGGCGCATCGCGTCCGTGTCCTCGACGGGCCGGCGGTCCAGCCACGCCGATTCGGCGTGTGACTTGACTGCCACCCGCCCTTCAAGCTCCTCAGAACACGAAGAAATCTGTCGCCGTCAAGGCCAGGTTCGCGTCGACTGTCGCGAACTGGATCTTTGCCGCACCTCCATTGCCGTCCGCGTCGTAGAACAGCTTACCCGTGCCGGTCTCGTAAATGATCCGGTCCGAGGCGTCGGCTGCATTGCCCGAGGCGTTTGCGGCAAAAGCCGACGCGCTCAGGCCCCCTTCAGCGAGTGCCGTGAAGACGGCGTTTTCGAGCCGGATGGTATCTTGGGCTACGTTGTAGTCGGTAATCTTGTCGATGTTGGCGGAGAGGGCGGTGCTGAAGATGAAATTGTCACTCCCGGCCCCGCCGGTCAGCTTGTCGTTGCCCAGCCCGCCATCGATACTGTTGGCCGCCCGGTTCCCGGTTATCGCGTTGGCCGCCGAGTTGCCGGTGCCGGAGATCGTGGAACTGCCGGTGAGAGCCAGCCTCTCGAGATTGGCTCCCAGCGTCATGGACCCTGTGGATATTACCGTATCCGTGCCCTCGCCCGCGTTCTCGGAAATCACGTCGCTGCCATTCGTGACGAACTTGTCATTGCCGGTCCCGCCGGAGAGCATGTCCTCGCCCGCGCCGCCGTTGAGGACATCGTTTCCGGAACCGCCGAACAGATCGTCTTCGCCGGCCCCGCCCGAGAGGCTGTCGTTCCCGCCGAGCCCGGCAAGCATGTCTTCACCGACCGAACCGGTCATGGCCTCGTTGCCCGAGGTGCCGAAGGTGCGGTTCAGATAGTCGCTGTTCCAGACGTAGACGCGCGCGTCTTCCGAGCCATTGACCGAAACCGAAGACCCCTCGACCGACAGGCTCCAGTTATAGAAGATGTCGGCTTGCAGGTCGCTCCAGTAGATGCCCGTCGGAGTGACGGTATTGCCGTTTTCGTCGACGTAGGGCTCGAAAGTCTCCACCGCGTTGCCGTTCACGTCGAAGTTCTGGTAGGTCACACCGGTGTCGTCCTGCCACAGGACGACGAAACCGCCTTGCGCGGCGGCGGTGATGACGACATTGTCCGGACCCGCCGAGGTCGGGGCGGTGATGACAAGGTCGTCTTGCAGCGCATTGCCCTCGAGATCATACATCCTGTGACGGATGGCGCCGTCCGCGACCGCATCATCCTGCCAGTAGACGGCGACACTGCCGTCGTCGAGCACGCTGGCGGTCAGCGGGGGGCCATCCGGTCCCGAGGAGAGGGTGTTCAGGAACTGGTTCACGAACTCGTCGTTCGAAAGGGTGGTCATCTCGTTACTCCCGTACAAACGGGCCTCACTGGCCCCTGAGTTTGCTTGTACCCGGCTGCGCATTACCGCGAGTGGCGGACCGGACTTTCCGTCGCCTTCCGGGCCCGGCACCACATGTATGCGCCGCCCTTGTAGAGTTTGCGGCTCAAGGATAACAGCTCTTCTTGCGAAAAAGGGTGTCTGCATCCCCTGTCTTACCCGCGTGCAGACCCCAGATACTCACGGTTTCGTATTTTCCCATGCGCACGCTTCCCCCTGTTCCTCGACTACACCCGCAGCTTCTTCAACTTCCTGTTCACGCCTGCAACATCGAACTTCTCTGGATCAAATCCCTAACGGCACCGCTCGACCATCCCCTTGTATCTCATGCTCGGGATCGGCTGTCGCTCTGCGTAACTTGTCATAGCCCCGCAGCCCGCCGACCGCCTCCGGAGCGCACGCGTTCCTGCCAGTGAGGCACCGAGCCTGCGTCGGCAAGTCAGCGGCAACACCCAGCTCGGTAGGCATCACCCCATCCAGCTTAATGCGAAGCTGAAGCAGGTTTGTCGGCTTTCGCAGCAGGAATGGCCTTGCCAGGCACTCTCCGGACAACCAGAAGGTCTTCTGCTTGAGCAGACGGTGCCTCTTTGGTCGGATTTCGAGGGACGACGCAACTTCCGACGCCGATGAAAGCCTGACCACTCTGGTTCATTGTTCGCGCCTCCTGATCTTCCACTCATGCCCACACTCCGTGCACTTCCTTTCAGGCGCATCTAGTTCGGCACAACAGCCACCCAGAACCAGTTCGTTGCGGTTCGCTGACTCAAAGGCCTCTTCGGTGGGCATGCCGTACAGGATCTCGACCCCGGTCTTAGCCTTACACGCCGGGCATATGTAGTTCCTGCTGGTCATCGTCGGCATTCATCTCGTCCTCTTACCAGACGTCTATCATCCAATCCGCGAATTCATCCAGCACCTCCGCACCTTCAGGCGCTATCGTCCACCACCGATCGTCAGCGTTGAGTGCTCACGCTCGATTAGGCGTGCAATGTACTCGTCATCGCAAAGCAGCGGGCTAATCGGCATCTCCGGATCCGTTGCGTTCCCCGGCGACTCGAGCCACGAGGCAACTTCATTAGGCGCACGCTGGGTCGTCTTTAGGGTCGCTGCTGTTCTTGAGCGGCGATCTGCTCGAGAAAGAGTAGCCGATGTCGCCCCGTAGGCTTCTCGTGCTGTGTGCGACAGCGAATAGACGCTGTGGTCCAGATTGTTTATTCATGCCGCTGTTGCAATGGGACCTCGGCGAACGCGGCGCCCGATCTGGATGCGGCGGGCAACGTCCTATCCAGCACGATCGAGGTTGCAACTCCACTGCAGCAGCGGGGATCGCCAAAACACAACGTTAAGAGCTACCATGACCACATCGACCATATTGATCATATTGCCCTGGAGCGACCCATGATCACTGAGACCAGTGCCGTCACCTTTCGCCAGAACCTTGGGGAGATGCTGAACCGCGTCCAGTACCGGCACGACAGCGTGATCATCAACAAGGACGGGAAGCCCGTTGCTGCGCTGGTTGATGCCCGCCTGTTCGAACGGATTCGCCGCATGCAGGATCGCTTCGAAGCATTGTGCCAGCGCATCGAGGCGGGTTACGCGAGCGTGCCGGAGCCTGAAGGGATGGAGGAAATCCAGGCTGCGATGGAGCTGGAGCGCCAGCCTGCGAACGCCACCACCGACAAGTCCTGATCCTCATCAGCCATGCCCAGAGTGGTCCTGGACACCAACGTGCTGCTATCGGGAATTGCCTATCCGGCGAGCATACCCGGCAAGATTCTCGCGGCCTGGCGAAACGGCTCCGTGGAGGTGTTGCTGTCCGCCTACATCCTGGACGAACTTCGCAGAGTTCTTCCACGATTGACACACCGCCATGGCCTGACCGCAGCCGAGATCGATGACCTGGTCGATGCGCTATCGATTCAGGCAGAGATCATCGAACCCCTGCCCGCAGAGGAGCCACGCCTGCGCGATGCTGCGGATGAACTCGTATTGGACACCTTGCTTGCGGCGCTGAACGTGTCGAAGTCGGATTACCTGATCACCGGTGACAAGGACCTGCTCGCTGTTGCAGATCGCTATCCGATCCTCACGCCAGCACAATTCTGGTCACTCCATGGCGGACCGTGAAGCGGTGCGGTGAGGAACCCAAGCGCTTCCCACGTCAAAGCACATAAACCTTGATGTCGCCTGCTCGTACTCGGCGGGTGTGTGCTCTGCGCAGTCGGGCTGCTATTGGGACCCTGTCAAACCGCGCCGATTCGCAGGGCAGGCAATGTTTCATTTGTCTCCGGCCGAGTAATTCTCTAAATCTGACCAGTCAGTTCAGAAATGAGGTGCGTCATGCATAGTTGGCAAATTCAGGATGCCAAAGCGCGTCTTTCTGAGGTCGTTCGCGACGCGGAGCAGGAAGGCCCGCAGGAAATTACCTACCACGGTCGATCGGTGGCTGTATTGCTCTCACGATCGGATTATGACCGGCTTGCAGGCACCGGCTCCTCGCTGGTCGAGTTCATGCAACGCTCCCCTTGGTATGGCGAGCCTGGTGACATCCACATCGAGCGGGATCAGAGCCTCACCCGAGAGGTTGATCTGTGAGCTATCTGATCGATACCAATGTCCTTTCTGAATTGCGCCGCCGTGCGCCGAATGCAGGCGTGGTCGACTGGTTCGCGCAACGACCAGCCACTGCCTTGTTTCTCAGCGTCTTGACTGTGGGCGAGATCCGCAAAGGCATTGACATGCTGGCCGCCGGTGAGCCCAAGTTGAAACTGCTGGATTGGCTAGAAGTCGAATTGCCGACTTTTTTGCTGGCCGCATCATTGCGGTTGACCTGAGGGTGGCTGATCGCTGGGGGCGCCTGCTCGCTGAGGCGAATCGACCCCTGCCAGCTATCGATAGTCTGTTGGCGGCTACCGCGCTGACACATGGCCTGAAACTGGTCACTCACAATACGCGGGATTTTGTCTTCCCCGGGCTGGATGTAATCAATCCTTGGGGAGGTGATTGATTCTTCCTGAACGACACTGGCCGGACGTGTGAGCGCGATCACTCTAATCGATGGCGCGATGTTCATGCGGCGTGACAGATCGATGGCAAATGGGGCTGAACTCCCGGATCGCGGATGGACCTGGTCTCCACCACAGGTAGTCGCAGCGCTATGCTCCGCGACTGGATACGGCGGAGTTCTTGGGCGCCAACCCCCCGCATTCCCTGAAAACCTGTGGAAGTGACATCGACTTGATGCTGAAAGCATCCTGCCGAAGGGATTCCGGCGAGCGTCCCGAGCGTTTCCCACGCGAAAGCACCTAGACATTGACACTGCCTGCTCATAATCGGCGGGTGAGTAGTGTGCAAGGGCGTTTGATATAAAGGCGCTCAAGCTACCTGGATTCACTGCCGCCTGAAATACACCCATCCACTGGGAGCGCGGCTACCATGCCAAAGTGGGTTCACGGGAATCACAGGTGAGGGCAGCATCTCTCTGCCGGCGGGTGTATTTGCAGGCAACCCGGAGCTCGGGCGATTATCCGGACAACGCGAAAAGTCATGGCTTTCGAAAACCGGCGACTTGAAACGCCTGCATAGGCTAGCGGAACCACCGACATGAGCGAGCAAGCAAGCAGTATTGTTACCACCACCTGCTGGGAATGCAGCACCTGCTGCGGTGCATTGGCCACGCTGGTCGATGGCCGCGTCACCGACATCGCGCCCAACACCGAGCATCCCGGCTCGGCCGGCATGTTCTGCGTCAAGGGGTTTCGCGGCATGACTGGCGTGACCGAGGCACCCGCGCGCCTGCTGCATCCAATGCGGCGCGTCGGGCCGCGCGGCGGTGGCCGGTGGCAGCAGATCAGCTGGGATGAGGCGCTGGATGAGATGGCCGATCGCCTGGCAGCGGTGCGCTCGACCCATGGCCCGCTGGCAATTGCCGGAGCCACCAGCGGCGGCTTTTTTTCACGCAGCGTGATTCATGCGCTGCTGTTGCGCTCGCTCGGCTCACCCAACTGGATGATCAACCAGGACCTGTGCGGGGGTTGTCGCGGCGTCTCCGACATGGTTACCGGCCTTTCCATTGGAGACGGCGAAGACATCGACAACGCGTGCAGCGTGCTGGTGGTGGGCGCCAATCCGCACCTGGCCAACCCGGTGCAGTGGCGGCGCCTGAAGCACGCGAAGAAGCGCGGCGCACGCATCGTGGTGATCGACCCGATGAGCACTGCCACCACGGACCTGGCCGACCTCTGGCTGCAGCCGCGGGTGGGAACCGATGCGGCGATCGCGCTCGCGATGATGCATGTGTTGATCAGCGAGCATCTGCACGACCGCGAATTCGTGGCGCGCTGGTGCACAGGCTTCGATGCACTCGCCGCGCGCGTCGCCGAGTGGCCCGCTGCGCGTGCGGCGCAGGTCTCGGGCGTGGCAGAGGCGTCGATCCTCGAGGCCGCGCGCATCTATGCCGAGGGCCCCGCGTGCTTTGTCAGCGGGCACGGCATCGACGCGGTAGTGGGCGGGGTGCAGACCTTTCGCGCGTTTCATTGCCTGGTGGCGATCAGCGGCAACCTCGACCGCCCCGGTGGCAACCGCCGTATCAAGAGCCCGGCGGGCTTTCACGACTGCAGCGATCTGCTGCATGACCCGGCCTTCCGGCTGCCGCCGCAGGTCGAAGCGCAACGCCTCGGCGCCCGGGACTATCCACTGTGGGCCGGTGTCGATAGCTGGCAGAAAGCCTGTCACAACCCGGCGGTAATTGACGCCACCCTGACGGGCCAACCCTACCCGGTGCGAGCGCTCTATGTGTCCGGCGTCAATATCGCGGTTACCTATCCCGATACAGCGCGCACCATCGAGGCGCTCAAGGCGCTCGACTTTCTGGTCGTCGCCGCCCATTCGATCAACCCGACCGCGGCCTGGGCCGACATCGTGTTGCCCAAGACCACTACGCTCGAAGAGGAAGAGATCTCGCTGCAGCCGGGTGGGCCCTGCCTCTCGTTTACCGCAGCGGTAGTGCCGCCGCTCGGCAGCGCACGCAATGAGCTGGCGATTGCGGCCGATCTGCTCGACCGCCTGGAGGCGCGTGGCGCATTGACACAGCGTTTCATGCGCTGGCGCAGCGCACGTGAATTCAGCCGTTACCTGCTGAGCGATTGCGCCATCGATTTCGACATCCTGGTGCGCGACGGCTTCGCGCGCTTTCCCTACGAGACCGGCAACTTCGAAGCGGTTGGCTTCAATACGCCAAGCGGGCGGATCGAGCTGGCCTCCAGCCGCATGGCCGCCGCCGGACTCGACCCCTTGCCCGATCTGGTGCTGCCGGAGCGGGAAACCACGAATCCGGCGTTTCCCCTGCTGCTGCAAACCGGCCTGCGCGAAAAGGCGTACCACCACTCGCGCTTTCGCGACCAGGAGTGGGCCCGGCGTATGTCACCCGACCCGATCCTGCGCCTAAATCCGCAGACCGCGGCGCAATACGAGGTCGCCGCCGGTGACTGGGTATGCGTGCGCACTCCGGCAAGCGCGGGAAGCTGCGAGGCACGCGTCGCGCTCACCGAACGGGTGCCGCCCGGCATCGCGGTGACCGGCATGGGTTGGTGGCGCCCTGACGGTGCAGCACCACTCTACGGCGCACTCGAGATCAACATCAACGCCGTGCTCAGCTACACCGGCCCGTACGATGCTGCCAGCGGCTCGCCGAATTCGCGCGGGCTGGCGTGCAGCGTCGAGAAGGTCTGATCCTGCGGACTCATAATCGGCGAGTGGGTGGTGCACGAGGTGCGGTTCCCATAGACGCCCTGTGGCATCTATCGACACTTGAGCAGCCGCCACCGAGGGTAATGGCCATGCCACTTCCCATTGAAGCACTCGAAGCTGAACTGCTTCGCTTGCCGTCGGTAGAGCGTGCTCGCTTGCTCGACCGAGTAGTGGCAAGTCTTGACGCTGACACTGCTCGAGACGAGGCGTGGGACCGGCTTGCTGCAGAACGCGACAGTGAAATCGAAAGCGGCGCACCAGCTGCGGTCTCTGCACAGGAGGCAATTGCCCGGCTGCGGGCTGAGCTATTGTGAACTGTACGCTTCACCGGGATGCGGAGCGTGATCTCGGCAATGCGGCGCAGTTTTACAGAACCCGCCGACTTTTTTCGAGGAACACGATCTGCGGTGGGTGTCGGGGGAGCGGCAGGCTGCAGCGCAATCCTGGGTGCCCAGCAGCGGCGCCAAAACCATCGTTCACGCCACCTTTCACCCTTCACCCTGCATTCAGCAGTGCATCAAGCGGGATCCCAAAGCGATCGTGCAGCCCACGAATCATGCGTAGGGTCAACGGCCGCTGCCGGTTCAGCACCTCATACACACGATTTCGCTGCCCGATCACCGGCACGAGGTCCACGCTTACTCGTTCCCGAGCATCGCCGTGACCTGCCGGCTTTCCTCGGGCCATTCCATCATTGGAAATTGGCCTCGGGTTTCGCGGCTACGCCGCAGGATCTGTTGAACGCTGCCGGGGTCTGCTGACCCAGACTCGAATGCGGTCGCACCTCATTGTAGTGCCGCCGCCACTCCT
>CAMAXE010000049.1 GCA_945862145.1 Klebsiella pneumoniae | reverse complement strand
CCCGAGTTCGAGCAGGTCATGACGCAGACGGGCAATGGCGAGCTGAGCGCGCCCTTCGAGAGCAGCTTCGGCTGGCACATCCTGCAGGTCGAGGACCGTCGCATGCAGGACTTGAGCGAGGAAATGCGCCGCAACGAGGCCCGGAACATCCTCTTCGGGCAGAAGTACGAGGACGAGCTGGCCATCTGGTTGCAGAAGATACGCGATGAAGCTTTCGTCGAGATCAAGATCTGACACGCGGGCGCTCGCCGTTACCCCCGGCGAACCCGCGGGTATCGGCCCGGACCTGCTGGTCACGCTGGCGCAGGAAGGATTCGGGCAGCCGCTTATCGCGATCGCCGACCCTGCCCTGCTTCGCGCGCGCGCAGCGCAGCTCGGACTCGCTCTCCAGATACTCCCACCCGAGGCCTCGCCTTCACCCCCGGGCACGCTGCGGGTACTGCCGGTGGCGCTGGGAGCAACAGTCGAGGCAGGCAGGCTCGATGCCAGCAATGCCGCCTACGTGCTGCAAACCTTGCGTGAGGCCGTGTCGGGTTGTGTCTCGGGGCGCTTTGCGGGCATGGTCACCGGGCCCGTGCACAAGGGCATCATCAACGACGCGGGCGTGCCCTTCTCCGGGCACACAGAATTTCTTGCCGAGGCCACCGGCACCCCACGCGTGGTAATGATGCTCGCCACACCGGGGCTGCGCGTTGCGCTCGCCACCACGCACCTGCCGCTGCGCGAAGTGGCCGACCACATCCAGCCCGCATCACTCGAGGAAACCCTGCTGATCCTGGAGCGCGCGCTGCGTGAGCGTTTCGGCATCGCGCAGCCGCGCATACTGGTGGCGGGCCTCAACCCGCACGCCGGCGAAGGCGGTCACATGGGGCAAGAGGAAATCACGGTCATCACGCCTGTGCTGCAGCGCCTGCGCGCCCGCGGCATGCAGCTCGAAGGGCCGCTGCCCGCTGATACGCTTTTCACTCCGCATCACCTGGAGCATGCCGATGCCGTACTTGCGATGTACCACGACCAGGGACTGCCGGTGCTGAAGTACAAGGGCTTCGGCAATGCGGTGAACATCACGCTCGGCCTGCCGATCGTGCGTACCTCCGTCGATCATGGCACCGCGCTGGATCTGGCAGGACGGGGCGGCGCCGACACCGGGAGCCTGCGGTTCGCCCTGCAGACTGCGCGCGAGATGATCCGCTGATGGGACACACCGACCCACGGCCCCGCAAACGCTTCGGGCAAAACTTCCTCACCGACCAGCGCGTGATCGCCGACATCCTGCGCGCGGTGCACGCACGTCCGGGCGAGACTGTGGTGGAGATCGGTCCCGGGCGCGGCGCCCTGACCGAAGGTTTGATCCTGAGCGGCGCGCTGCTCCACCTGGTGGAGATCGACCGCGATCTCGCCGCCGTCTGGCGCGCGCGCACGGGTGCCTTGCTCAGCGTGCACGAAGGCGACGCCTTGCGCTTCAACTTCGCGGCGCTCACCACCCCGCCCGAACAACTGCGGGTGGTGGGCAACCTGCCCTACAACATTTCTACCCCGCTGCTGTTTCATTTGCTGTCGCAGGCCCCGGCCATCCACGACATGCACTTCATGCTGCAGCGCGAGGTGGTGGATCGCATGGCCGCCAGCCCGGGAGGCCCGGACTACGGGCGGCTCTCGGTCATGGTGCAGTACCAGTGTCGCGTCGAGCCGCTGCTCGAAGTGCCGCCCGAGGCCTTTTTCCCGCCGCCCAAGGTGCATTCCGCCTTAGTGCGGCTGGTGCCCGGACATTTCGACCACGGCCACGCGCAGTCTCCGCCCATGCTCGCGCACGTCGTGCGGCAGGCATTCACGCAGCGGCGCAAGACGCTGCGTAACGCGCTCTCGGGGCTGCTCGACAGCGCCGCGATGAGCGCGATCGGCATCGACCCGCAGCGGCGCCCGGAAACGCTTTCTGTGGGTGAATTCGTGCGCCTGGCCGATGCCTCGGTCGCCACCAGCGCAGCCGAAGCCTGATGGCAACCTATGCGATCGGGGACGTACAGGGTTGCTTCGAGCCGCTGCAGCGGCTGCTTGTGACATGCAGCTTCACGCCGGATCGGGACCGCCTGTGGTTCGTTGGCGATCTGGTAAACCGCGGACCGGATTCGCTCGAGGTGCTGCGCTTCGTGAAGGGCCTTGGCGCGCGTGCGGTGACGGTGTTGGGCAATCACGACCTGCACCTGCTGGCGGTGGCGGCCGGGGTGCGTCGGGCATCACGCAAGGACTCCCTGAACGCCGTGCTGGAAGCGCCGGATCGCGAGGAGCTCCTCAGGTGGCTCCGCGGCCTGCCGCTGGCGCACCGGGAGCCCGGGCTGCCGCACCTTATGGTGCATGCGGGCGTACCGCCGCTGTGGAGCGCGGAAGACACGCTGGCGCGCGCCGCCGAGGTGGAACAGGCGCTGCGCGGGCCGCAATGCGAGGGCTTCCTGTCGCATATGTACGGCAACTACCCCGATATCTGGAGCGATGATCTGCAAGGCTGGGAGCGACTCCGCGTTATCACCAACTGCCTCACCCGGATGCGCTTCTGCGATGCGGCGGGGCGCCTTGATCTGGAAAACAAAGGTGGCGCGGAGTCCGCGAATGCGGGTTTCGCGCCGTGGTTCTCGCACCGCGACCGCACTGCCGCCGGCACCCCGCTTGTTTTCGGGCACTGGGCTGCGCTGCAGGGCAAGGCCGACACCGAGCGGGTACATGCGCTCGATACCGGCTGCGTGTGGGGCGCCCGGTTGCGCGCCATGCGCCTGGACGACGGTGCCCTTTTTCACTGCGACTGCTGATGAACATCTACCTGGTCGGCGGCGCGGTGCGCGACGAGCTGCTCGGGCTCACGCCGATCGAGCGCGACTGGGTGGTGGTGGGCGGCAGCGAGCGGGAACTGCTGGCGCTCGGCTACAAGCGCGTGGGGCACGACTTCCCGGTCTTCCTGCATCCGCGAACGGGCGAGCAGTACGCGCTTGCCCGTCGCGAGCGTAAGCAGGGCCACGGCTACGGCGGCTTCGCTTTCGACACCGGCGAATCGGTGAGTCTCAGCGATGATCTCCTGCGTCGTGACCTGACCGTCAATGCCATCGCGCGCGACAGCGATGGCACGCTGATCGATCCTCACGGGGGTCTCAAGGATTTACAGGCTGGCGTTCTGCGTCACGTGTCCCCGGCCTTCAGCGAGGATCCGCTGCGCGTGCTGCGGGTGGCGCGCTTCGCGGGGCGATTTGCGGGTTGCGGCTTCCGTGTGGCACCGGAGACCCTCGCCCTGATGAGCGGGATCGCGGCAAGCGGCGAGCTCGCGTACCTGGCGGCAGAGCGGGTGTTCACGGAAATCCAGCTCGCGCTGGGCAGCGCCAACCCGGAAGTGTTCGTCGGGGTGATGCGCGACAGCGGCGCGCTCGCCGCACTGCTCCCGGAGGTCGATGCGCTGTTCGGCGTGCCGCAACCCGCGCAGCACCACCCAGAAATCGACACCGGCCTGCATCTGCTGCTCGCGCTCGCCGTGGCCGCAAAGCAGCAGTTGCCCGATATCGTCCGCTTCGCGGTGCTGCTGCACGATCTTGGCAAGGCTCTTACCCCGCAGGACGGCTGGCCCGCCCATCACGGCCACGAAGAACTCGGCGCTACCGCGGCCCGCGCGCTCTGCGAGCGACTGCGCGTACCGCAGAAGTGGCGCGAGCTTGCCGCTATGACGGCGTCGCTGCACACGCGCTGCCACGTGGCCATGGAGATGCGCGCGCCCGCGATGGTGAGACTGCTCGAGGCGGCCGACGCCTTTCGTCAGCCCGAACGCTTCGAGCTCCTGCTGCAGGCCTGCGAGGCCGATGCCCGCGGTCGCGCCGGGCTGCAGGAGCGCGCCTACCCGCAGGCCGCGCGGCTACGCTGCACGCTGGCAGCCGCGAGCGCCGTCACAGCAGCCGAGAGTATTGCGCGCGGCTTGCAAGGCCCCGCCGTGGGCGCAGACCTGCACCAGCGCCGTTGCGCCGCCGTGGCCACCGCGTTGCGCGAGACGGAGGAAAACACATGAGTGCACCCCGCGTAGCGCTGGTGACGGGTGCGTCGCAACGCATCGGTGCGGCCATCGCCACCGAACTCCACGCGGCAGGCTGCAGCGTATTGCTGCACTGCCGCAGCTCACTCGCTGCGGCAGATGCACTCGCAGCAACGCTGAACACCGTACGCGACAACAGCGCGGCGGTACTGCAAGCGGATCTCGCCAGTCTGCAGGACGTAGAGGCCTTGGCCGCGGCAGCAACGGCGCACTGGAATCGGCTGGACCTGCTGGTAAACAACGCCTCGGGTTTCTTCCCGACACCCATCGGCACGGTGAGCGAGACGCAGTGGGACAGCCTCTTTGGCTCGAACCTGAAGGGACCTTTCTTCCTCTGCCAGGCACTGGCGCCGGCACTGCGTGCAAGCCATGGCGCGATCGTGAACATTGTGGATGTCTACGCCGAACTGCCGCTCGCGCAACACGCGGTCTACACCATGGCCAAGGCCGGCGTGGGCATGATGACCCGCGCACTGGCGCAGGAACTGGGGCCCGACGTCCGGGTGAACGGCGTGGCACCGGGGGCGATCCTTTGGCCTGCAGAACACAATCCCGAACTCGGCTATGCCAAGGCAGAGGCACTGCTCGCGCAGACTGCGCTCAAACGGATCGGGGACGTCTTGGACATCGCCCGCGCGGTGCGTTATCTGGGGTTGGAAGCGGGCTATGTGACCGGGCAGATACTCGCCGTCGACGGCGGCCGAACACTCTATTGAGCCGAGCGCTCGATCAACACACCCACATCATCGGCCCAGGGAACGGCGCCGGGCTTGGCCAGCCGCAGCCGCAGCCAGCGAATGCCGAACTCGGCGATCAGCGCCGCGGCAATGGCCTCGGCAAGGCCTTCAATCAGTTGCAGTGTGTTGGCTTCGACCATCTCTTTTACGCGCGTGGAGACGGCGTGATAGTCCAGCGTATCGTCCAGCGCATCGCTGGCCGCGGCGGCACGGATGCAAAATCGCATCTCGAGGTCTATGACCAGCGTCTGGCGTATGTGGCGCTCCCACTCATAGACGCCGATCACGGCATCGGCCTTGAGTCCCCGCACAAACACGGTATCGAAGGCATCGCTCACGGGATGGGCTCCAGACTTTCCATGGGCCAGCGTGCCTGTGCACGCACGGCAAGGCCATCGTGCTGACCGGCCTGCAGGCGCAGGCAACCGGCGAGCGCGATCATGGCGCCGTTGTCGGTGCAGAACTCGAGGCGCGGGTAAAAGACCGTCCAGCCGCGCGACTCCGCCATCTCGCGAAGGCGTTGGCGCAGCCGGCGGTTAGCGCTCACTCCGCCGGCCATCACCAGCCTTTTTAGGCCGGTCTGCTCCATGGCGCGGCGGCACTTGATCAGCAGCGTGTCGACCACTGCATCCTGAAAAGAAGCCGCGAGATCGGCGCGGGTCGTATCGTCGAGGCCTCCGGTGCCGGCGGCTAGACTCTTTATGAGGGTGCCGGTGAAGGTCTTAAGACCACTGAAACTGAAGTCGAGCCCGGGCCGGTTGGTCATCGGGCGCGGAAAATCGTAACGGGTCGGGGCGCCGCCCTCGGCCAGCGCAGCCAGCCGGGGGCCTCCGGGATAGCCAAGACCGAGCATCTTTGCCACCTTGTCGAAGGCCTCTCCCGCCGCATCATCGAGGGATTCGCCAAGGATCCGGTAGCTGCCCACGCCGCCCACCTCGACCAGTTGGGTGTGGCCGCCGGACACCAGCAGCGCAACAAAGGGAAAGGCCGGGGGCTCGGGCTCCAGCAGGGGCGCGAGCAGGTGGGCCTCCATATGATGAACGCCCACCGCGGGCACCCCCCACCCGAAGGCGATGGCCCGGGCCGTACAGCCCCCAACCAGCAACGCCCCCAACAGCCCGGGGCCGGCTGTATAAGCCACACCATCTATAGACTCCGGCCCACTGCCGGACTGCTCGAGGACCGTCTGCACGAGGGGCAGCAAGCGGCGCACGTGGTCACGCGAGGCGAGCTCAGGCACTACCCCGCCGTATTCCGCGTGCAGGGCTACCTGGGAATGGAGGGCGTGCGCGAGCAGGCCGTGGTCGGAGTCAAAGACCGCCACACCCGTCTCATCGCAGGAAGTTTCGATGCCCAATACACGCATGCGGGGATGATAATCGCCCCGCATGGATTAATCCCGCACAACGCGGGGTGGCATTCGGTAAATGATGCCTTTAGACTTGTCGGCCCTGGACTCCCGCAGAGGTTTCCGGGGCAACACAACCACTCGTATCGGTAGCTACTGAATGCCCGCGATCAAACTCAAAGAGAACGAGCCCTTCGACGTCGCCCTGCGCCGCTTCAAGCGCTCCTGCGAGAAAGCCGGCGTACTCGCCGAAGTCCGTCGCCGCGAGTTCTACGAAAAGCCCACCTGGGTGCGCAAGCGCAAGGCCGCAGCGGCCGTCAAGCGTCACCAGAAGAAGCTGGCCCGCGAGAACCGCCGCCAGCAGCGGATGTACTGAGCTCTACTTCCTTCTTTCTGCCGCAGGCCCCGCCATGAGCGAGTCCGCCCTCAAGGCAAGAATCATCGAGACCGTCAAGGCCGCGATGAAGGCGCTGGACAAGCCGCGTCGCGATGCCATCCGGCTGATCCAGTCGGAGTTGAAGCGTGTCGAGGTCGATGAACGCATCGAACTCGACGACGCCCGGGTACTGGCCATCCTCGACAAGATGGTCAAGCAGCGCCGCGAGTCGATCAGCCAGTTCCAAGCAGCGAACCGCCAGGACCTGGTCGATAGCGAGACCGCTGAACTGCTGGTTATCCAAGAGTTTCTGCCCCAGGCACTCTCCGCAGCCGAACTCGACGCCCTCCTCGAGGCCGCGTTCGCCGAATCCGGCGCAATCGGCATGAAGGACATGGGAAAAGTGATGGCCATCCTGAAACCACAGGTGCAGGGTCGCGCCGACATGGGCGCGGTGAGCCAGCGCATCAAGGCCCGCCTGAGCCCCTGATCAGCTTTGATTCCGTCCCCGGCGCCTCCTGTCGCCGAGACTCCCCCGCAAAGAACACGCCCTCGACCGCGCACAGTGCACGGGTGCCAGCCATAGGTGCGAGCGCCTGCCACCAACACAACCGCAGCAGTGGCGGCTTCGGCTAACATGCCGGCCTGACACCCCCGTTCGCAACGCACCATGTCCGGCCGCATTCCCCAGCGCTTCATCGACGAACTGCTCGAACGCGTGGACATCGTCGACGTGGTCGACTCGCGCGTCCCGCTGCGCAAAGCCGGCAAGAATTACTCCGCCCGTTGCCCCTTCCACGACGAGAAAACCCCCTCCTTCAGCGTCAACCCGGACAAGCAGTTCTACTACTGCTTCGGCTGCGGCGCCGGAGGCAACGCCATTGGCTTCGTGATGGAATTCGAGCGGCTGGAGTTTCCCGCCGCGGTCGAGAAACTGGCCGCGCTGGCGGGCCTCGAGATCCCGCGGGAGGAGACTACCCAGGCCACCGGCGCCAATGTGCGCCAGGCCGAACTGCTGAAACGACTGGAGAGTGCAGCGGCGTGGTTCAAGCGGCAGTTGAAGGAACACCCACAAGCGGGCGAGGCGCGCGAGTACCTGCAGCGCCGGGGGCTCAGTGCCGAGACGATCGAGAAATTCGGCATCGGCTTTGCCCCGCCCGGCTGGGACAGCCTGCTGCGCGCACTCGGCCCCTCGGATACCGAAAAACAATTCCTGCTGGATGCCGGACTGCTGATCCAGCGCGATGAGGGCGGCGGGCTCTACGACCGTTTCCGCGAGCGCGTGATGTTCCCCATCCTGGACAACCGTGGCCGGGCAGTGGCCTTCGGCGGGCGCGTGCTTACGGACGAGAAACCCAAGTACCTGAACTCCCCGGAGACCGCGGTATTCCACAAAGGCCAGGAGCTCTACGGCCTGTATCAGGCCCGGCGCAGCCAGAAGGAGCTGGAGCGCGTGCTGGTGGTCGAGGGCTACATGGACGTGGTCATGCTCGCGCAGCATGGCATCGAGTGGGCCACAGGAACCCTGGGCACCAGCTTGTCGGCGAGCCACCTTCAGCGCTTGTTCCGCTACACCACGCAGGTGGTGTTCTGTTTCGACGGCGACGAGGCCGGGCGCCGGGCTGCGGCCCGCTCGCTGGAACTCGCGCTGCCCGCCATGCAGGACGGCCGGCAGGCCGCGTTCTTGTTCCTGCCCGAGGGCGAAGACCCGGACTCACTGGTGCAGAAGATCGGTGCCGATGCATTCCGGACACGGGTGGCTGGCGCCACGCTGCTCTCGGAGTATCTCTTCGAGCACTACGGCGCCGGCATCGACCTCGACAACCCCGACGGCCTGGCGCGCCTCAGCAAGCTGCTGCTGCCCGCGATAGCACGCATACCGGGCGAGGTCTTCCGCGAGTTGTTGCGCGGCAAACTGGCCCAGCGATTGGGCATCAGTGCGGATCGGCTGCCCGGAGCCGCCACCATATCGCGCGCCCTCCCTGAGGATGCTCCTGCATTCTCAGCCCCACCACCGCGGCGGCCACTCACGTACTCGGGACAGCGACGCGTGGCCGGCTCCGCACGCGGCGCCCTGCGCCTGCTGCTGCAGAACCCCGCGCTAGCCCGGGATGCAGGCGACACCTCCGCCCTGACGGGGCTGGAGGAGCCCGACCTGCCCCTGCTGCTTCAGTTGCTCGACTACCTGCGCAAGACCCCGCAGGCGAGCCTAGGCGCGATCCTCGGCTACTGGTATGGCACCCCGGAGGGTGAATTGCTGAACCGCCTGGCCGCGGAAGAGCCGGTGCCCGGGCACGACGCAGCCCAAGAGTTCGGCGACATCATCAGCCACCTGGCCTCGCGCCTGAGTAGCAACCAAAGCGAAGACCGCCGCCGGGAGTTGGACAGCATTCCCTTTGCCAGTCTGAGTCCCGAACAGAAACGCGAATACCTGTCGCTGCTGGCCGCGAAACCCCGCTGAATGCCTTAGCCATGTCTTTTTTGGGGACTTGTGCGCCCGACAGCGCCGCTTTTACCTAGAGTTATTCACACGGGCCCCGTTATAATACGTGGCCAAATTTTGCGTGCCCCACGCCCGCTCCGACACAGGTGCAACGCATGTCCGAATCGACTCAGCAGTCCCGTTTGAAAGACCTCATTGCCAAGGGCAAAGAGCAGCACTACCTCACCTACGCAGAGGTGAACGATCACCTGCCGGAAGACATCTCCGACCCCGAACAGGTCGAAGAAATCATCCAGATGATCAACGACATGGGCATCCAGGTCTTCGAGGAGGCCCCGGACGCCGAGGCCCTGTTGCTGGTCACCGGCGACAGCGCCGCCGTCGAGGAAATCGCCGAAGAAGCCGTCGCGGCGCTGACTGCCGTGGAATCCGAGGCCGGCCGCACCACCGACCCCGTGCGCATGTACATGCGCGAGATGGGGACCGTGGAACTGCTAACCCGTGAAGGCGAGATCGTGATCGCCAAGCGCATCGAGGAAGGCATCCGCGAAACGCTCGCCGCGATCGCCTTCTTCCCGGGTGCCATCGAGGGCATCCTCCACGAGTACGATCTGGTAGCTGCCGGCGAGCGACGCCTCTCTGACGTGCTCACCGGCTACCTGGAGCCCACTGAAGACGTGCGGCCCGCCACCCCTGTGGAGCCTGCCGCCAAGCCCGGCGCCAAGGCGGTAGCCAAGAAGGGCGACGAGGAAGAAGTCACGGAAGAAGAAACCCCCGCCGATGACACCGAGACCGACGAGGTCGAGAGCGGTCCGGATCCCGAGCTAGCGCGGCTTCGCTTCGATGACCTGCGCAAGCAGCTCGGCAAGGCCACGCGCAGCATCAAGAAAAACGGCCGCGACAATAAGGCCACCACCAAAGAGCTCGAGAAGACCGCTGATCTTTTCAAGTTCCTCAAACTTCCCCCCCGCCAGTTCGACCCGATGGTCGAGCGCGTGCGCTCAACCGCCAACCAGGTGCGTGAGCTCGAGCGCCAGGTCATGCATCTGTGCGTGAATTACGCGCGCATGCCCAAATCGACCTTCATCGAGGAGTTTCCGGGCAACGAGACCAACGACAAGTGGGTCGAGAAGCTCGCGCGTCGCAAGCAGCCGTATGCGGCCAAGATCGGCGCGATCCGTGACGACGTGCTGCGCATGCAACTGCGTATCGGCGAGATCGAGTCACAGGCAGGCATAACCTGCGTCGAAATCAAGGACATCAACCGCCGCATGTCCATCGGCGAGGCGAAAGCTCGCCGCGCCAAGAAAGAAATGGTCGAGGCGAACCTCCGCCTCGTGATCTCGATCGCCAAGAAGTACACCAACCGCGGGCTGCAGTTCCTGGACCTGATCCAGGAAGGCAACATCGGCCTGATGAAGGCCGTGGACAAGTTTGAATACCGCCGCGGCTACAAGTTCTCGACCTACGCCACGTGGTGGATCCGGCAGGCCATTACGCGCTCCATTGCCGACCAGGCCCGCACGATCCGCATCCCGGTGCACATGATCGAGACGATCAACAAGCTGAACCGCATCTCGCGCCAGATGCTGCAGGAGATGGGCCGCGAGCCCACCCCGGAAGAGCTGGGTGAGCGCATGGAGATGCCCGAAGACAAGATCCGCAAGGTGCTCAAGATCGCCAAAGAGCCGATCTCGATGGAAACCCCCATCGGCGACGACGAAGACTCGCACCTGGGCGATTTCATCGAGGACTCCTCGATCCCCTCGCCCATTGAGTCCGCCACCGGCGAAGGCCTGCGCGAAGCCACCCGCGAAGTGCTGGCCGGCCTCACCGCACGCGAGGCCAAAGTGCTGCGCATGCGCTTCGGCATCGACATGAACACCGACCACACGCTGGAAGAAGTGGGCAAGCAGTTCGACGTGACGCGCGAGCGCATCCGCCAGATCGAGGCGAAGGCGCTGCGGAAGCTGCGCCACCCGAGCCGGTCGGAGCATTTGCGGAGCTTTTTGGACGAGAGTTGAGGGCTGCCACTCAGCGCACTTGGCATTGCATGAGGGCACGGGTTTAGATTCGGAGGGGCGTCCAGGACAAACAGTTACAGTTGCAGGCAAGCTCAGCAGTTATATGCCACCGGGGACATACGGGGCCATCCTCAGACAGGCCGGACTGAAGTGAAAGGAGTGAGCCCATGCGTTACGCGGTAGTGATTGAGAGCAGCGATACGAGTTTTGGTGCCTCGGTGGCTGCGCTTCCAGGCTGCGTAGCCGTTGGTGACACGCGCGAGGAGGTAACCGAACTGATTCGTGAAGCCATCGAGATGCACCTTGAGGCCATGCGTGATTCGGGGGAAGCTGCGGCCGAGCCCTTTGCTTTTGTGGAGTACGTTGAAGTCGCAGCCTGAGTTTTCGTTTTACCGCCCCACAGCTTGAGTGGACAGCGTAGCAACGCTTTGTGCGCAACCGTCGGGGAGGTACAGTTCGCGAATTCACACATGGACGTGAGGATGGTTCGTAAAATGATTATGGAGGTGCAGTCGTGAAAGACTCTGCGCGATATGCGAAGGTCGTAGAGTGGTCAGAGGAAGACCATTGCTACATCGGCACAGCCCCGGGCCTCTTCCTTGGTGGCTGTCATGGAGAGGATGAAAAAGCTGTATTCGACGAGCTGTGCCAGATCGTTGATGAAGTGATTGAGCTTCGTTTTCAGGACGGCAGGCAGCTTCCGCCTGCGACGATTGGCAAGTTCAACGATGCATCTCTACAAAGCGCGGCGTAGAGTCGATCTCAGGGCCCATAGCTCAGTTGGTTAGAGCATCCGACTCATAATCGGCTGGTCCCAGGTTCAAGTCCTGGTGGGCCCACCAATTTAAACAGGGTCGGCAACCGTGAAGACGACGCGGTATTTCGATCAGATGAGAGCGCGCCTCGACCGCGCGTTGATACTGGACGAGTGGATCGCCAAGGCCATCGGCGAGCCCATAAGTCGGCATGTCCAAGCCGACGGCCGCATCCGGATCTGGACAAACGTACCTGAGGCTGGCAACAAGTACATTCGGGTAGTGCTTCTGGCTGACGGTGAAACGGTTCACAACGCGTTTTTCGATAGGAGGTTCGCGCCATGAAAGTCCGCTACTTCGCTGACACAGACACACTCCTGATCGAGTTCCGTGACTTTCCTGCCGCGGAAACCCGCGATCTGGACGAGAACACCCTGCTCGATCTGGATGAGGAGGGCAACATCCTGTCCATCACGATCGAGCACGCATCAACTCGTACGGATGCACCTGCGTTTTCTTACGAGCAGATCGCTGCCTGAGGGCGAGCAACCACGAGGCTCATAATCGACTGGTCCCAGGTTCAAGTCCTGGTGGGCCCAAGAATTTCCGCAGCTCGGTGACCGTAACGACTGCGCGGTGTGTAGGCGCCTCTGGGCGTGCCCGGGAAGAGTAAGCGTGGCGGCGCTAGGACCATCGTGGCCACCAAGATGGCAGCCGGCTGGTTTTTCCTATACGGCTTCGGCAAGAACGAACGCGCAAACATCGACGCCGCGGAATTGCGGGCATTGCAGGAAGTCGCGAGCGAATTGCTTGGGCTGAATGAGCAAGAGTTGGCTAAAGCAGTACGGTCCGAAGTACTCGTGGAGGTTCGAGATGGCAACAGCGAAACCTAAGAGTCGAATTCTTGATGAGATGCGTGAGACTGCGCGCGGACTGCACAGTGCCGGGATCATCAGCAAGCGCCGAATGGGCGAGTTTGAAGCACTCTGCAATCTCGATATCGAAGAAATGCCGCCCAAGAAGATCAAATCTCTGCGCGAGAAATCGCACGTCAGCCAGACAGTGTTTGCGGCCGTGCTGAACACGAGCGTGTCCACAGTGCAGAAGTGGGAGATCGGTGACAAACGGCCGAGCGGTCCTTCCTTGAAGCTGCTCAATCTGATCGAGAGGAAAGGCTTGGAAAGTGTTCTGTGAGGAGATGCACCCGGTGTTTGTCAGCAAAGATGTCGCGTCCATTGATCATGCGGCCTTGAGCGTTTTGCCCTTGTTCGCCTGATGTTCCTTCGGTGGATTCAGCCATACGGATTCCACCGGCTCCCAGTTTCGCGTATGCCTTGACCAGCGCTGCGGTG
>CAMAXE010000048.1 GCA_945862145.1 Klebsiella pneumoniae | reverse complement strand
ATGACCGGGCCCCCGCGGTGGTAACCGGGGGAAGCTACACAAATTCGGCGGTTCACGGTTCAAATCGACACCACCCTAAATCGGCCGCAAGGGCGCGCCAGTGTTAAGGTTTTTCCGGATCTCATCGGATTTAACCGGACACTAGTGATGATTTTTGTCTTTTCCCGGAACTTCATGGCGCGAGCCTTTGTAAAATTCTTCGACACTTCCAGAGCCCGCAGACCGGGTTTCTCTACCTCCGAGCCGTGGCGCCGGGCGCCAGCGGCGGTCGCCATCGAGCGAGTAGCCTCAAGCGGCCTTGGGGACGCGCGCGTTCTCAATCATCTTTCGCGGATAGGCCAACGCTCCACGCCCGACACTGCGCCTGAGGCCGATGCGGAGAGTGCGTGGCTGGACCTGCCGCCCGGGGAGGCCCCGGATGCGATGCGGCAACTCATCGGCAGGTCGGTGACGTACCGCATCGCGGTGGGGCCGCAGGCCGGGCGCAAGGCGCTGGTGCTGCGCACGATCAGGCCGCTCGCAGGTGAGGAGCCGCGCAACGAGCGGGTGGCAAAGGCGAACGGGTTCTCCTTGCACGCCGGCGTGAGCTGTGAGGCGCGCGAGCGGCTGTGCCGGTACGACGTACAGGGATGTACGAGTGTCGCGGGAGGCAGGATGCCGGGAGCGACCATAGCCCGCCCCGCGGTGGCCGAGAAACGGCTCACGGTGAATGCGCAGGGGAAGGTGGTGTACCTGCTGAAGACGCCGTACCGGGATGGAACCACGCATGTGGTCTTACTCCGGGCATCCTGCCCTCCGCCCCTTCGGGGTCAGCCTTCGGCTGCTCAAAATCGCTCCCGGCGATTTTGTCGAACCCCTGGACTTAATCGCGCGTCTGGCAGCGCTAGTGCCGAGGCCGCGTGTAAACCAGACCAGATACCACGGGGTACTGGCACCGAACCACCGCTGGCGTGCGGCGGTGACGCCGGCCGGAAGGGGCAGGGGGAAGAGGGTGGCTGCTCAGCCCGAGAAGTCCACGATCGAGCGGCATGTGGCGATGAGCTGGGCACAGCGGCTGAAGCGGGTCTTTGGCATCGACGTGGAGAGCTGCGTGCGCTGCGGCAAGGCGGTGCGGGTTGCCGCTCCTGCGCATCCATGCGCCCGCGGCATTAGTGCGTCCCTGCACGTCATCGCCTGCATCGAGGAGCCGGTGCTGATCGAGCGGATCCTGGTGCATGTGCGGGGGAAGGCCGGGAGCGACACCGCCGCGCGCGGCCCGCCGTCGACGGGGCCACCGGTGAGTGCGTGAGCGGCGCACACGGAGCGCGCGCCAATCGGGAGCAGGGAGGCTGCGATCGGGGATCGGCAGGCAGCGGTGCTGCGCGCAGGCGAGGTGCGCAGGGAACCAGCGGACTATTCGCGCTGCGAAGGACGCTACGCGACCCCGGCAGGAAGTCGGAAGGCAGGGGCGATTCGCGGGTCCGTCACCCTCCAGGCGCCCTGAAGGCAGGGGATGGCAAGGCTGGCTTCGGTCTGGGAGGGGCTTTATGCTTCCTATAATTGCACGCCCCCGGAGCCTTTCCCTGAACGTCCCCTCCCCCGGCCCACCTCGAGCCCCCGGCATCACGCACGCGCAGCTGCTCGCCCTGTCGAGCACCGCATTCGCGAGCATGACCTCGATCCGTATCGCGGATCCGATGCTGCCGCGCCTGGCTGCCGATTTCGGCAGCGACCTCGAGTCGGCCGCCTGGGTGATCACAGGATTCGCACTCGCCTACGGGATCATGCAACTGGTGTCGGGGCCGCTCGGCGACCGCTACGGCAAGCTCAGGCTGATCTCGACCGGCGCCTTCGCGGCTGCGGTCGGCTCGCTGCTCTGTGCCTTGGCGCCGTCGATGCCGCTGCTAATCGCCGCGCGCTTCGTCACCGGCGCCTGCTGCGCCGCGATCATTCCGCTCTCGCTCGCCTGGATCGGCGACAGCGTCGACTATGAGGACCGACAGGAGACGCTCGCGCGATTCGCCACCGGCACGCTGCTCGGCCTGATCGCCGGGCAGGCCTTCGGGGGCATCGCCGCCGACACCATCGGCTGGCGTGGCGCATTCGGCGCGCTCGCAGTGCTCTTCTCGGTGTTCGCCTGGCGAATGCTGCCATCGGTCCGCACCGAGGCCGTGCAGCGGGCAGCCGCCCCCGCTGCGCGCGCCAGCCTTTATCGCAGCTATGCGGACATCGTCCGGTCGCACTGGGCGAAGATGGTCCTCGCGATCACGTTCGTCGAAGCCGCATTGCTGTTCGGCACGACCGCCTTCGTGCCCACCTGGCTGCACACCCGCTTCGGCATTGCGCTGAGCGCCGCCGGCATGCTGGTCGCCGCAATGGGCATCGGCGGACTCGCGTTCTTGCGGGGCGCGAAGTTCTGGCTGCCCAGGCTCGGCGAGAAACGGCTCACGCTGGCGGGCGGCGCCAGCATCGGCGCGGGGCTGCTGGCGATCGCCGCGCTCGATCGCTCGGACGCGGGCCTGACGGCCGTCGCCTGCGTCGCCGCGCTCGGCTGCATGCTGGTCGGCTTCGGGTTCTACATGATGCACAACACGCTGCAGGCGCTTGCCACGCAGCTCGCGCCCCATGCGCGCGGCACGGCGGTCGGCCTGTTCGCGGTCGCGCTCTTCCTCGGGCAGTCGGCGGGGATCGCAGCGACCGCATCGCTCGCCGGACGGATCGGCTATCAGGCGGTCTTCGTGATCGCAGCGCTGATGGTGACGGTCCTGGGCGCCGGCCTGTCGTTCGCGCTGCGCCAACGAGCGGCACGCGAGGCCGTCGCGGCAGCCGCGGGCGCAGGGACCGGAGCCGATCGCAGGACCTGATTCGAATCCTCGATCGGGCAACCGTCAGCGGGGTGGATTCGGTCGCAGTGGTCGGCGCGGCCGTTCGGGAGAGCACCCCGCAACCCGAGCGCCTGTTCGCGTCCCGATCGGCCCACGAAATGAAGCCGGCCCGCCGATCATCCGCCAGCCGATCATCCGCCCGCCGATCATCCGCCCGCCGATCATCCGCCCGCCGTCACCACGCCGGTCGGCTTGCCTTTCGAATACGCGACGATGTTCTCGAAGGCGTCGCCGAGCAGCACTTCGTAGTTGTCGCGGCTCACGTACCCCAGGTGCGGCGCCAGCAGCACGTTGTCCATCTTCAGCAAGGGATCGTCGGCCGGCAGCGGCTCGACGTCGAACACGTCGAGCGCGGCCGCACCGGGCCGCCCGGCCTGCAACGCAGCGCGCAGCGCGCCGAGCTCGATCAGTTGCGCGCGCGCCGTGTTCACCAGCAGCGCATCCGGCTTCATGCAGGCGAGGTCGGCCGCCGTCACGATGCCCCGGGTCGCCGGGTTGAGCGCAAGGTGCAGCGACACCACGTCGCTGCGCCCGAAGAAAGACTCGCGGCCCGAGGCGGCCTGGTGACCGTCAGCGAGCGCCCGCTCTCGTGAGCGCTCGCTGCCCCAGACGAGCACGGGCATCTCGAAGACCCGCCCGTAGGCGGCGATCGTCGAGCCGATCCGGCCATAGCCGAAGATGCCGAGCGTCCGGCCGGCGAGCATGCGGCCGAGCGTCGTCTGCCAGCGCCCCTCGCGCATCCGCCGGTCTTCCAACGCCAGATGACGGCTGGCCGCCAGCACCAGCGCCCAGGTGAGCTCGGCCGCCGACTTGCCGAGGCTGCGGCCGGCGCAGACGGTGATGCCGCGCTCGGCGGCCGCTTCGAGATCGACCTGCGCGCCGGCACGTCCGGTCAGGCTGATCAGTCGCAGGCTCGATGGCAGACGCTCGAGGAGCGGCCGATCGAACGCTGAGTGCGTGAACGGCGCACAAGGAGGGCGCACGAATCGCGAGCAGGGAGGCTGCGATCGGGGATCGGCAGGGAGCGGTGCTGCGCGCAGCTGAGATGCGCAGGGATCCGGGGGATTGTTCGGGCTGCGAAGGACGCTACGCGACCCCGGCAGGAGACGGACGGCAGGGGCGATTCGCGGGTCCGTCACCCTCCAGGCGCCCTGAAGGCAGGGGATGGCAAGGCTGGCTTCGGTCTGGGAGGGGCTTTATGCTTCCTATACTTACCTTGATGGCCTCGACCGAGAATGACCGAACGGGTACTCGGGGTCAGGGTACTCGGGGTCAGGTCTTCCTTTTTTCATTTCCATGCCTGTTATGTTTGGCCAGTGCTTTTGATAAATGCTTTTAGCCGCCTGCCGGTCTGCCGGACTCCCCGCGTTCATTCTGCAAAATGTAAGACCTGACCCCATCTGCTTTTTTCATTCTTCCTTCAGCGCGGCGATGATCCGGTCAACCGATTGCGCGGTGCTCTCGGTGTCGGTCTGCACCGTCACGTCATAGACCAGCGGATGTGCGTGACACAGTTCATCGCTTCGTCGCGCCAGCCCGAGCGGCCGTCCTTCGAGTTTGCCGTCGGCCCGGTAAGACTCCCGACGCTCGAGCTCGGTCAGCGAACAATGAACGCCTACGCTGAACAGGCGGGCGTCGCTTTCGCGCAGAACCTCTATCAGGTCCTCGTACCACTCGGCGTCCTGGATGAAGTGATCGATGATCAGGTGTGTGCCCAATTGCAGATGCGCGCCCCAGCTGCGCTGCAGGCCTTTCAGCACGCGTTGACCGTGCGAGTTGAATACGACCCGTATGCGCGGGCTGCCGCCGTGCCTGCCCTCGGTGTGGCTTTCGTCCACGTACTCCCAGCTGGCGCGACCATCGAAAGGCACCCGGGATGACAGCCTGTTCAGATCTGCACCCTGCAGCCTCGCAAAGCTGATGGGAAACAGCTTGTCCGGAATGAGTACGCCAAGGTCGTCAAAGGCCACGCGTGTAAAGACTGCCTGAGGGTCGCCGTCTGCCAGATCCGTCAGTCGATCATGCAAGGCCCGGCACAGCGTGGATTTGCCCGACGAACTCGAGCCATTGACCAGAATCGCCAGCGGCCTCGCGCGATGTCCTTCGCTCGGAGTTGTTCTCATCGTTATTTCCTCTTGGCGCCAGTGATGAGCGAGCGTTTTTACCAAGGGCGAACCACGACTCGCTGATTAGATTGCGATGAGACGTCTGGCTCCCGGGCAGAGTCTGGATGGGAGTCACGGTTCCGTGGCTGGAATGCTTCGCTTCTGGCCCCGCCGCACCTCGACGCAGCATGGCTCTCTGCCGATCCGTGGTCGCCAGCGTCCACGCCCGAAGCGCCATCCCGGTGGGGGTTGGTTATCGTTGATAAACCCTACGCGTGCGGGTGCGGGCGGGTCAACGCCGGTCTGTCCTGTGCCCAGTCCACGATCGGGAACTCCCCGGCATGCGTAGGAGGGCTCCATCGGCAAGAACCTGCGACCAGCCACCCAACCTATCCCCAAGTTCACTTGATCTCCGTCCCCCACAGGCCTAGCGTTGGCCCCCAACAATCAGACACCCGCCCTCCGGAGGCCCCATGCAGTTCGATACCGTGATCAAGAACGGCCTGATCGTCGATGGCGCGCGCAACCCGCGCTGGCGCGGCGACATCGGCATCAAGGACGGCGTCATCACCCGCATGGGCAAGATCACCCACACCGGCACCGCCCGCGTGATCGACGCCACGGGCCTCGTGGTGGCGCCCGGATTCATCGACCTCCACACGCACTACGACGCGCAGATCTACTGGGACCCCTACCTCTCCACCTCGGGCTTCCACGGTGTCACCTCGGTGGTGATCGGCAACTGCGGCTTCGGCTTTGCGCCCATGACGCCCGAGACCCGCGAGCGCGCCATGCAATCCATGACCCGCGTCGAGGCCATCCCGCTCGCCACGCTGAAGGCCGCACTCCCCTGGGACTGGGTCTCGTACCCCGAGTATCTGGACAGCATGGATCGCGTGCCCAAGGCGCTGAACATCCTGCCTTACGTGCCGGTGAACCCGATCCTCATCTGGGCCATGGGCTTTGACGCGGCCAAGTCGGGCCGCATGCCCACCGACGCCGAGCACGCCGAGATCGCCCGCCTGCTTGCCGATGCCATGGATGCTGGTGCCTGCGGTTGGTCGGCCCAGTGCCTCGGCACCTCCGGCCGCCCGGATCTCCCCACCCAGGGCGGCACGGCGCAGATCGATTTCGATGGCTCGCCCATGCCGAGCGACGTGATGTGGCCCGAGACCCGCGAGGTGCTCGCGCGCGTGCTGGCCGAGCGCGGTGACGGGTTCATCGCGCTCTCGATGGGTCTCAACAACCCCGAGGAGTGGGAGACGCTTGCGGAGATCAGCGGCGCGCCTCTGCTCTGGCAGGCGCTGCCGCCCGGTGGTGACGACATTGGCCGCGGTGTACGCCAGTACGTGCTCGGCTGGCTGGCAGGCCTTCAGCAGAAGGGGCTGCGGGTCTATGCGCAGGGCATCACACAAGACCCGCCGCTTATCTTCACCTTCGATTACTGGGATCTGTGGCAGGCCTGGAATGACGTGGCGGGCCCCATGCTCGACAACGCCACCAAGCTGAAGAACCTCGCGGATCCCGCCGTGCGCGAGATGCTGCGCGCAGCCCCCATGAAGTACATGTTCATCGATTCCATTCCCGACACGCGCGTGCACCAGACCTTCAGCGAATCACTGAAGCAGTACGAAGGCCTGCGTGTCAGCGAGATCGCCGAAAAGACCGGCAAGCACCCGGTTGACGTGGTCTGCGACATCGTGGTCGAGGACGGTCTGCGCACGATCTTCGAGACGCGGCAGTTCGATACCACGCTGGACGGCGTGAAGGAGCTGATCGACAGCCCCTACGTGATACCGGGCTTGTCCGACGGCGGCGCGCACCTCAAGTACCTCACCGCGGGCAGCTATGGTACCGAGTTCATCTCGGAGTACGTGCGCAAGCACGCGATGACCACGCTGGAAGAAGCCCACTGGCGCCTGAGCGCGCTGCCCGCCTTCTGCGCCGGCTTCCGCGACCGTGGCGTGCTGCGCGAAGGCGCCGCGGCCGACATCATCGTCTACGACTACGAGGGGCTCGCTTACACCTTCCCCGAGTTCGTGCGCGATCTGCCGGGCGACGAGTACCGCACGATGAACCGCGGCAGCGGCTACCGCTACGTGCTGGTGAACGGCGAGGTCACGGTGAAGGACGACGCGCCCACGCACGTCTACTCGGGCGCGCTGCTGCGCAACGGGCGGATCCGGGCGAGGGCGTCGAAGGCGGCCTAGCCGCTTTCCCTCAGGGAACCGTTTTGCTGACCAGCGGAGAGAGCGCGCTGACCAAACCGCTGCTGTCGATCGCACTGATCGCGAAGTGGTAGATGTCGGGCGTCAGTCCATCGATGGACCGTGAGGTACTGAAGGGGTCGCTCAAGGTGATCACGCTGGAGACGCCGGTCGACTCGGCGAGCATGTAAATCTCGTAGCCCGCCAATTCGCTCATGCTGAGCGGTTGCCCATCCGAGCGTGTGGTGGGAGCCGACCAGCTGAGGGCTGCCGAGCCACTAACCGCGGCTTGTGTGGTCGTGTTGGCCGCTGCAGTAGTCGTCGTTGTTGATGGGGTCGTCGTACTCGCTGCTGTAGTCGTCGTTGTTGATGGGGTCGTCGTACTCGTGCTCGTCGTTGTCGGCGATGTAGTCGTACTTGTAGTCGTTAGCGCAGTAGTTGTGGTCGTTGGCGTGGTGGTTGTTGATGTCGTGGTTGGCGCCGGCTCAGACGTTGTTGACGTAGTCGTAGTGGCTGGCGCAGTCGCGCTGGACGCCACGGCTACCGGGGCTGCAACGCTAACCGTCACATCGAATCTGCCGCTGCTGCGATTGCCCGAAAAGTCGGCGGCTCCGCAGCTCACGGACGTAGTGCCCGGCGCAAACACACTGCCTGAAGCCGGCGTGCATTGGGCGGCGGCCTTGGCATCCACCCGATCACTGGCGGACACGGCAAAACTGACCGGTACGCCGCCGCTGTCGACAGCCTCTGCGGTCACCGTGCCCGGCAAACCGATCGTCGGTGCAACGGTATCGAAAACACCAACCGTGAAACTGCCAGTAACCCTGTTGCCGGCACTGTCGCGGGCCTCACAAATCACCGAATTCGAGCCAAGCGTGAACCCCGTGCCGCTCGCCGGATTGCAGCTGACGCTCACTTTGCGGTCGACATTGTCGCTCGCACTCACCGCGAAGCTCACCGTTGCGCCAGCGCTGGATGTCGCCTCAACGCGCATGCTCGCGGGCAGCGTGAGCACGGGCGGCGTGGTATCCCACGTAGTTCTGCCGCTTTTGCTGCTGGTGCGTTGCGCCAGCGTAGGCGCGGCCAGCACAGCGGTGAGGCTCAGGCAGAGGGCTGCTCGTAGGGCTGTGTTCACGGTTGGCATGGGGAACTCCTGAATCGCGAGTTGCCCGGTTCAGACTAGACAAAGGAATTCGTCGTTGAGTGGATTCGAGAAAAATTCCGGATTTTGCGGACGAAGCGACAAACCTCGACTAGCGACAGGGCGCCTCCGCTACCCGCTGGTGATCGCCGCCACAACAGGCAGTTCGCAGTTTCCTTGTTTTGCTGCGCGCGTGATCAGGCTCTGCTGCGGGCTCACGCTCGATACCCGCGCCTCGCTGACACCAGCGTCGCCATCGGCACCTTTGCCTCAGCCTCTGCCTCAGCCTCACCCCTCCGGCTGCGCCACATCCTTGAAGTAAGGCTCCACCGTCCCGTTCAGCTTCAGCGTGATCGGGTTTCCCTTGCGATCCACCGCACGCCCCTGCGGCACGCGGATCCAGCCTTCGCTCACGCTGTATTCCTCAACGTTGTTCCGCTCCTTGCCGTTGAAGCGGATGCCGATGCCGCGCGTGAGCAGCTCCTCATTGTGGAATCGGCTTTTGGGGTTCACCGAAAGGCGATCGGGCGGCGTATCCATGGCTTGCGGTTCCTGCGGATGTAGCGAGGGTGCATTGTCACCCAGCCGGCGACCCTGTGACATCCGGGTGCGCATACCCGATCATGCGGGGGCAAATTCGTTGCCCCAGGTGCCCCCATGAAAGCCGTCCGCTGCCACGACCACAAGCCGCTGCTCACCGATGTGCCGTTGCCCGCGGGGGAGGGTGTGCGCGTGCGCGTTGCCTCCTCCGGCATCTGTGGCTCGGATCTTCACATGCTGGCCATGGGCTTCCCGATTCCCTTCACGTTGGGTCACGAGGTGGCAGGCATCACCGATAACGGCACACCCGTGGCCATCGAACCCATGGCACCCTGCGGGCATTGTGCCGAGTGCGTGCAGGGCCGCTACAACCTCTGTGGCCTTGGCCCGCAGATGGTGCTCGGGGTGGGCCGCGACGGCGGCATGGCCGAGCAGATGATCGTGCCCGAGCGGTGCCTGGTGCCGTTGCCCTCTGGGGTGGATGTGCGCGATGCCTGTTTAGTCGAGCCGCTGGCGGTGGCCGTGCACGGCATCGCGATGGCGGGCATCACATCGGCAGACCGCGTAGCCATTGTAGGTGGCGGCACCATCGGGCTGTGTGCCGTGGCGATTGCGCGGCGCGCCGCAACGGATGTGTGCCTGCTCGCGCGGCATGACGTTCAAAAGCGTGCCGGTGAGCAACTGGGCGCCACGCTGGAGCCCAGGGGCAGCTACGAACTCGTCATTGATTGTGCTGGCACCACCGAGTCCATCGCGCAGGCTGTGGGCCTGTGCCGCCCCGGTGCGCGGCTGCTGCTGCTCGCCACCTACTGGGCAGGGCTCACGCTGCCGGCCTTCGAGGTGTCGATGAAAGAACTCCGCATCATCGGCTCCTCGAGCTACGCGCGGCAGGGCTTGAGCCGTGACGTCGATGTGGCCGCCACGGCGATGGCGCAGAACCCGCTGATCGCGAAGCTCCTCATCACGCATCGCCTGCCGCTCGAGGCTGCCGAGGAAGCCTTCGCCATCGCGGGCAACCGCGCTGCCGGCGCGATCAAGGTTGCATTCAATCCCTGAGCGGAGTGCGCTACGGCAAGGCACATGATCGGGCGCATGGCGCGCTCCTACAGCCCATCCGCTGTAGCAGCGCGCCATGCGCCCGATCAACGGCACATTCCATCCGCTGTAGCAGCGCGCCATGCGCCCGATCAACGCCACATCCCGTCCGCTGTAGCAGCGCGCCATGCGCCCGATCAACGGCACATTCCATCCGCTGTAGGAGCGCGCCATCCGCCCGATCAACGCCACATGCCATCCGCTGTAGGAGCGCGCCATGCGCGCGATCAACGCAGCCAATCGCGCCGAGCCCGAGCAGCGCTCAGGCAGTTGCGCTCAGACCACCGGGCTCAGCATTTCCCCCGGCAGCGCCTGCGTGAACGCGCCGTTCTCGAAGGTGGGCACGCCGTTCACCAGCGTGAGCCGCATCGGCGCGGCATCGCGCGTCCAGCGCCAGATGAAACCGCCCTCGCCGTCCGGCACGTCGTAGACCTTTTTCTTCTTGCGCGTGGCGATCTCGTCCAGGTGGAACACCGCGATATCGGCGCGCATGCCCTCGCGCAGGATGCCACGGTCCTTCAGGCAGAAGTGCCCCGCGAGCTTGCCCGTCATGCTGTAAATCGCTTCTTCCAGCGTAATCAGGCCGCGCTCGCGCCAGTACTTGGTAATCAGCTCCAGGTTCTCGCCGGCGCCGCAGAGCATCTGTCCGTGCGCGGGGGCGTCGTTGATGTTGCCCACTGTGAACGGGTCTTTGATGAGCCGGACGATCATCTCCTCGTCCAGATCGAAAGGCGCCATCTGCACCGTCGACTGGATGCCGTTATTGATGATCCACTGTGCCATGGCATCTGAATGGTGGACGCCGAGTTCATGGGCGTATTCCGCGAGCGTGATGCCCACCGGGCCGTGGGCGTTGTCGGAGTTCTCGAGCAGCAGGCGGTCGGGATTTCGCATCGGTGCGTGCTCCCAGGCCTGCGTGTCCCAGGACTCTCGAGCGCGTGCGCGCCATGCCGGATCTTTCAGGATCGCGAGCTTCGCTGCCTCGGTTTCCGCCAGCACCACTTCGTGCCAGGTGTAGTCGTTCGACTGCGCGAAGATGAGTGAGCGGTTCACCGACAACACGCTGGTCAAACCGGTATGGGCAAAGCCGGTCCAGAAATCGAGGCCATCCTTCTTGAACTGCTCGTGGAGGTCGACCATCGGGCCCTGGATGGGTTTCTGGAACATCAGCGTGGGCACGCCGCCCCACTGCACGCGCACCGGCTTGCCCGTGCACAACCTTGCCAGACGCGCGGTGCTGGCCGGGGCCGTCATGCGCATGAAGGTGTCGAGCACCAACTGCATGCTGGTGCCCGGGTAGCGTGCCAGCACGTCGATCAGCGCGGTGAACTCGGCATCGTCGGCGAGCAGCGTGGGCACGGGGCGATCGTTGCCGTCGTGGTCGAGGAAATTCGTCGAAAGGCCCATCGCGCCCGCGGCCAGGGCTTCGTCGAGCATCGCGGCCATGGCGGCGATCTCCTCGGCGGTGGCGGCGCGCTCCCAGGCTGCCATGCCCATCGCCGCCAGCCGGATTGCGATATGCCCCACGAAGGCGCCGTAGTTGGCGGCGGTCTTCACTTTGCTGGTCATCGACTGCCGGTACTCGGGCCAGCTTTTCCAGTCCCAGGGCAACTCCGTCAGGAAGGGTTTTTCGGGGATGTCCTCGAAGAACGAGAAAATGCTCACCATTTCGCGGCGCACCGCCGGGTCGTCGTGCACGGGTGCTGCAGAAAAGCCGCAGTTGCCCATGATGGTGGTGGTGACGCCGTAGCCGGGCAGCGGGTCCATGTCGGGCTGCCACCAGATGGTGCCGTCGAAGTGCGTGTGGCTCTCGATGAAACCGGGCGTGACGTGGCAGCCGGCGGCATCCACCACGCGCTCTCCTGCGGTGGGCGCGAGCTCAGCGGCGATCGCCGTGATCAGCCCGTCGCGCACGCGCACATCGGCCTTGCGAGCGGCTGCGCCACTGCCGTCGATGACCGTGCCGCCCTTGATGAGGATTGCGCTCATGGGTATCTCCCGCCTGTTGTGCTTGAAACTCCGACGATAACCCCTGAGGTGGCTTGCCGATAGTGTGCCGTGATTGCGGTGTGTTCATCCGCCCTACCGGTTCAGGGCCGCAGTGGCTGCACCCGCAAGGGCAGAAGCCCGGCCATAGCGATAGCCGCCGCCACCGTGAATATCAGGAAGGCCGCGTCGTAGCTGCCCGTGACATCGAAGAGGTAACCCGTGGCGGGCGTGCCGATCATCACCAGCGGGATCGTCACCGTCTGCATCCGGCCCATGACCCGGCCGAATACCGCTGGGCCGTAGATCTTCGCGACTATCGCACTCCAGGCCGGCAAGAAGGCGCCCGAGGCGAGACCGAGGCACAGGGAGGCCGCGACCATTGCAGCATAGCTATGCCACACGGTCAGGCTGGCGAGCGGCAGCCCCACCAGCAACAGCGCCGTCAGCAGTGCGAGTTTCAGATCGATGCGCGTGGCGAAGATGCTGAACAGCAGCTTGCCACCCAGACCCGCCAGCGCGAGCGCCGACATCAATGCCGCCGCCCGCGCACCGGTGACGCCGTGCCCGGCAGCAAAGGGAACGAGATTGGTGAGCGCTGCCGTGAAGGCCGCCATCAGCACGCCCACCGCAAGCGAGATGCGCCAGAACGCGATGTCTCGGAACACCGCGGGCATAGGCGCCGCGGCACCCGTGGCGGCTGCTCCCGCTTCGGTCGCGCTGTCGCCGTCCGGATGCAGGCCCATGTCCTCGGGACGGTTGCGGATCACCAGCATCACGCAGGGCACCAGCAGCACCGGCACCAGCAGCGCCATCCAGCGGCAGGCCTCGCGCCAGCCCACGTTGTCGATCAGCGTCTGCAGCAGCAGCGGTACCAGCAGCCCGCCGATCGATGTGCCCATCGCGAGGATGCCGAGCGCCCGTGCCCGCTGCCGTGAGAACCAGCGCGCCACGATGGTGTTGGTGCCTACCGGCCCGAGCAGCGTCGATATCACCGGCGTGGTGAGCGCAAACACCGCCACGAAGGCCCACACCGAATTCACGAATGAGATCAGCAGTAACTCCAGACCAAGCAACAGGGCCGCTCCGCTGAACAGCAGCCGCGCCTGACCCTTGTCCATCAAGCCGCCCAGCGCGGGCGCAAACAGCATGCTGAGTAGCGATGATGCTGTGAGTCCCAGCATCAACTCGCCGCGCCCGGCACCGAACTCGCTGCCCATCGGCAACACCAGTACGCCATAGGAGTAGGCCGTAATGCCGTTGCTGAGCCCGAACACCAGCATCGAAACCGCCACCACACGCCAGCCGTGGTACATATCGTCTCCCTCGTGCGTCTTATCTGTTTTCGGGTGCCGCCGCGGGCACGGTTTTCTGGGCATACATCGCCTCGGCCAGCCATCGCGCCGGATCGCCCGCTGCCAGTGCCGTGGTCAGCCAGTTGTCGAGCGCCTCTGCGAGTGCGGCATCGGGCGCCATCCACAGTGCCTTATCGACGCGGTTCAGGGTGCCCGCGTAGCTGCGGCAGAGCCTCGGATCCTGTGCTGATTTGAGCTCTGCTTCGACATCATCGGTGAGCATCACGTCGGCGCGGCCTTCGGCCACCTCCGCGAAGACGCCGATGTTGTCCGGGTAGACCCGCAGCGTCGCCGCCGGAAGCAGCGCGCGCGCGACGGATTCGTTGGTGCCGCCGCGGTTCACGATCAATCGCACCTGCGGGCGGTTCACGCCTGAGGGGTCGGAAAATCGCGCTGCATCGGCGCAGCGTGACAGCAGCGTCTTGCCGCCGCTGTGGTAGGGCGCCGAGAAGGGTCCCAGCGCCGCGCGCTCGGGCGTGATGCTCACTCCCCCCACAGCGATATCGAAGTCGTCGCGCTGCAGATCCGCGCTCAACGTGGGCCAGCTGCTGCGCAGGAACACCGGCCGTAACCCAAGTGCCGCGGCCAGTGCGCGTGCGAGTTCGATGTCGGCGCCAGCGAGTTCGCCCTCGTGCTGCAGCGCGAAGGGCGCGTAATCCCCCGGCACGCCGAAGCGCAGCACACCGTTGGCGCGTGCACGCGCCAGACCGCGCGCGCCTTGCAGGTGGATGGCTCCGATGCGCTCGAGCAGTTCGGTGCGCGATGCGGCCGCCGGAATCAGTGCGGCCAATTTCTCCTGCAGCGCGCTCGCAGGTTCGGGAGGTTTCGCCTCGCGTTCCAATGGCGCGAAAAGATAGAGCGCCTCCAGCTGGGATTTGCCGATGCTGTCCAGCAACTGCCGTAGCGATGAAAGCGTGGGAGCCTGCGCGCAGTGCGTGCAGCCTTCTGTGCGCCAGTGGGCGAAGGCACGTTCCTGGGCCTCGCGTGCAAGGCGCATCTGCAAGTCGAAAAGCGCGGCTACCGCGTCGGGCTCTAGTCCCCGTGAGATGGCGTCCTGGCGGATCGAGGCGAGCACCTCGCGCTCGCGCACCGGGTCAGAAATGGCTTTGCCATCGCGCCACTTGGCTGCGGCCACGAGCGGCATCTGCTCAAGGCGTTCGGCCGTGAGGCTGAGCAGCATGTCGCGCACGGACGGTGCATCCATGAGCCGCACGGGTTCGCGCGGCGCGGCAGCGGCACCGGTGATGCCGGAGACGATCAACACGAAGAGCAGGGCGAGAGTTTTCATTCGCTAACCATAGCCGATCGGCTGTGTTTGGCACGAGCTGTTAACCGGCCAGCGCGCGTGTTGGTCGCGGGCATGGCCCGCTCGTACGTGGTGTTGGGTCGCGGGCATGGCCCGCTCGTACGTGGTGTTGGATCGCGGGCATGGCCCGCTCGTACGTGGTGTTGGGTCGCGGGCATGGCCCGCTCGTACGCGGTGTTGGGTCGTGGGCATGGCCCGCTCGTACGCGGTGTTGGGTCGTGGGCATGGCCCGCTCGTACGTGGTGTTGGGTCGCGGGCATGGCCCGCTCGTACGTGGTGTTGGATCGCGGGCATGGCCCGCTCGTACGTGGTGTTGGGTCGCGGGCATGGCCCGCTC
>CAMAXE010000047.1 GCA_945862145.1 Klebsiella pneumoniae | reverse complement strand
TCGGGCACCATTTGGCCGGGGTTCACCCAGCCGAGTTCGCCGCCCTCGGCCTGCGAGCCGATGTCCTGGGAGAATTTCTTGGCCAGCGCGCCGAAGTCCTCGCCCGCCAGCGCGCGCGCGCGCAACGTGGTGGCGAGTTCGTGGGTCTGCTCAGGTGAGCGGATCTCGGAGGGCTTGAGCAAGATGTGACGCGCCTTGGTCTGCTGCATGATCTGCCCGCTGCCGCCGCGCTTCTCGAGGAGCTTGACGAGGTGCAGGCCGCTCGGGCTTCGTACCGGCTCGGAGAGGCCGTGTACCTCGAGCTTCGGTACTGCGTCGGCGAAGATGCCGGGCAGATCGGCCGCCGGGCGCCAGCCCAGATCGCCGCCCGTGAAGGGGTATTGGCTCTTGTCGGGGTTGCGGATAAAGCGCTCGAAGGTGTCGCCCTCGAGGAGCCCTGTCCGCAGGCTCTGGACATAGGCTCGGGCTTTTTTCTCGTCCTCCACCGTAGCCTGCTCCGACAGCGGCAGCAGCAGGTGGGCGATGTGGTAGACGGCCGACGTGCGCTTCTGGCCTTCTTCGGAGGCGAGGAAATCGGTGACCTCTTGCTCCGTTACTTGCACGCGCGAGCGGACGTTGCCTTGCTGCACACGTTGCAGGGTCATTTCCTGGCGCACCTGCTCGCGCAGCGCGTTGTAGGACTCGCCCTGGGTCTCGAGCGAGGTCTTGAACTGCTCGAGCGTGAGACCGTTCTGCTTGGCCATGGTGCCGATGGCCTCGTTCAGTTGTGCGTCGCTGATTTGCACGCCGGCGCGCTCAGCCATCTGCAGCTGGATGCGCTCGAGGATCAGGCGGTCGAGCACCTGGCGCGCCAGCACTTCCTGCGGCGGCATCTCGACTTTTTGCCGGGCGAGGTTCTGCGTCACCTGCTTGATGCGCGACTGGTACTCCGAGGCGAGCACGATGTCGTCATCGACCACCGCCACCACGGCTTCCATGGGAACTGTCTGCGCACGCGCCGGTGCTGCCAGAGGCGGCAGGCAGAGCAGCGCTAGCGCGAGCGCCACGGCTGCGTGCACGCGGCGGGTATCAGTACGTGGGACCGAGATCGCGGTCGAGTTGGCCATAACCGAAAATGCTCTTCTGCAGCAGTTGATCGAGGTTCTTGCCGAGGGAACCGAGTCCCCGCAGCACGAACTCCACGTACAGGCCGGAGTCGCGGCCCTGATTCCAGTCGACGCCTTCCTGATAGACCATCCGCAGCGACCAGCAACAGGAGCTGTATTCGACACCCGCGGTCTCTTCGAGGCTGATGTCATTGGTGAGATCGTACTGGTAGCGTGCCAGCAGCTTCCAGTTCTGCCAGAGCGGCAGCGTAGTGGAAAAATCCACCTGATCGATGTCCTCGATGCTGACCACACCGCTCTGATCGATCAGCGGCTGATCGCGCCGGTAGCGATACCCGAGGTTCATGATGGTCTCGGCACCGGGCGTCCAATGCACCATCATGCCACCTTCGTCAATCTGGTCGTCGCGCGGGTCCCACAGCGTTGAGGCAGTAACCGCCAGCCCTTCTCGGGGCTGAATCTGCAGTTCGGCGGCGATTGCCGAGTCGGGGTCGTCCTGCACGGCCGCCGCGGTGTTGGCGATGGTTACGCGGCGATCCTCGAAGTAGCGTATCTGGCCGATGCTCGCACTCAGCAACTCGACACCGCTTGTCTCGTCGATCAGCCGGGAGGTGACGCTGAAGGATGCCTGGTTGGCGTCGGCTATCCGGTCGTGGCCGGCAAAGCGTGTCGTGCGGAAGAGCTGGCTGAAGCTGAAGGTGAGCTCCTGCGAGTCGAAGTTGGGGATGTCCGAATGGTCCTGTCGGTCCACCCAGAGGTAGAACGCGCGCGGCTCGAGTGTGTGCTGGAACTGCGTGCCGAAGAGGGACGTCTCGCGCTCCAGGAAATACCCGCTGTCCAGGCTGAACAGCGGGGCCGCCACGGACGGTGACTCCCCGCCCGTTGCGCCGTAGGAGTCGTCCAGTCTGTAATTGATCGACTGGTAACCCACGGTGGGGCGAACAAACGCGGCCGCCCACTCCATGGGGAAGGACGCAGTTGGCTCGAGGTACAGGCGTTGCCCGGTGAGCCGCGCCGCGTCCTTGTGCTGGAAGACCGTGTACTCGCTGTAGAGGGCGTAATCCGGCTTGAAAGGCTCGCCCGTCAGGGAGCGGCTGAGCTCGATCCGCGGCAGCATCTTGTAAGGCTCATCGAGTGCGGGGTCGAGGAGCTGGTACTGCTGTGCCCGTGCCGACACGGTCCAGTTGCCATCCGGGCTCCAGGCTGCCGCGCCGGACTGCAGGAGGTGCGTGGCGCGTTTGGCCTCCAGGCCCGTAGCTCCCAGGTTTTGCAGGTACTCCTCGTCGCTCACTTCGGTGTAGTTGATCCGCGTGCTGATGGAGCCGCGGAACAGGCCGATCTGCTGCAGGCTGGCGAGCCAGCGGCTGTCCTCGTAGACCTTGTCATCGGGCAGCATTCCTCCGCTCGCAACCCAGTTGCTCCAGCCGTTCATGTAGCGGAGTTCGCCGCCCGCCATGGGCCCACGATCATTCATGTAGCGCGGCACGAAGGTCGCGTCGTAGTTGGGTGCAAGGTTGAAGTAATAGGGCACCGCGACGTCGAGCCCGTTCTGCGAGGAGTTGGTGAACATCGGCCAGAGAAGGCCGCTCGTGCGGCGGTCGTCGACGGGAAAGCGAATGTAGGGCGTGTACAGGACGGGCACATCCCGCACGCGCAGTGTGGCGTTGCGTGCCGTCGCCTGGCCGGTGTTGCGGTCGATGTGGATGGTCGCGGCGGAGAGCAGCCAATCATCGGCTCCGGGTTCGCACTGCGTGTAGCTGCCGTCCTCGAGATCGATGCTGCTGTCCGGGTTGCGCAGCACCTGCGCTGCCTCGCCGCGTGCATGCTGGCGGTGCATCACGAAGCGGCTTGTTGCCAGTTTGCCGGCATTTTTTTCGGTGCGTACTTCGGCGGATTTGGCGCGCACCAGCAGTCCGGGTTCCCGATACTGCACCTCACCGTCGATCACGATGCGGTCTTCGGCGCGGTAGTAGGTGGCCTTGTTGGCGCGCAGGCGACGGTCGTCCTGACGCACCGTGACATTACCCGTGAAGCGGGCGATTTCGGGACTCTGCTGCAGTTCGGACTCGTCGGCCGAGGCCTGAATGGTGCCGAACACCGCCGAGGTCGTCGGGGCCGCTTCGAGGGGGGGCTCGACGTAGGTGCCACCGCAGTGGGCGGGCAGCCCGGCTTGGCCGGAGGCCGGCAGCAGCTCGCGCGGCACCCAATCCATGGTCTGGGCTAATTGGTAGGCGGCCTCGGCGGCCGGCGCCGCAGGCCCCTCCCCCTGCAGTGGGGCAAGCCTCCCCGCCCTGCTGTAAACCGGCGGCGGCAGTGCTATGGCGCTGCAATTCCAGCCACCGGTGGGGCCGGCGCGGCACTGCCATTGCTGGTCCTCTCCGAGCGCAGCCGCACGCATCGCGAATCCCGCTATGGCGGCTGCGAGGCTGTGGATCACGAAGGCACGCCGGATTTCCATGCGCGGAAGCAGCCGTCTCTGGCAAATCTAGGGAATGGTGTCTGGCGCCCGTCCCGACGTGGATAATACTGGCGGTTCCGGGCGCGGCAGCATTATAGCCACACGCCGTCCCGGCGGGCATTTACCGATCACGGAGATTCAGGCACTGATGGACAGTCTTTTGCACTGGTGCAGCGAACACGTGGTGCCTCGGGCGGGGAGCGAGCTCGGTCTGGAGATGGTTTCGGGTGATGCCAGCTTCCGCCGTTACTACCGTCTTGTGGGCTGCGACCGCAGCCGTATTGCCGTCCATGCCCCGCCTGACAAGGAGCGCAATCTCGAGTTCACGCGCATTGCGGAGTTGCTGCGTGCCGCGGGTGTGCACGCCCCCGAAGTGCTGGCCTTCGAGCCCGATCAGGGTTTCCTGCTGCTCGAGGATCTGGGCGACAGCCTGCTGCGTTCGGCGCTGGATGAGGCCTCTGTCGAGCAGCTCTACGGTGCGGCATTGGAAACGCTGCTGGCGATCCAGCGAGCGCCCACTGCGGGCACGGGCTGGGAGCTCGCGGACTACGGGCGTCCCCTGCTCGAGCAGGAAATGCGGCTTTTCCCCGAGTGGTTTCTGCACGGCTTGCTCGGGATTCCGCCCACCGCAGCCGAGACGGCGCGTATCGACGGGCTTTTCAATCTGTTGGCCACAGAGGCGCTTGCGCAGCCGCAGGTGCTGGTGCACCGCGATTACCACTCGCGCAACCTCATGCTGCTCGATGCCGGCGAGCTTGGCGTGATCGATTTCCAGGATGCGGTGCGCGGGCCGGTCACCTACGATCTCGTGTCATTGCTGCGCGATTGCTACGTGAGTTGGCCGCCGGAGCGGGTCGAGGCCTGGGCACTTGGCTACGCCGCGCGTGCGGTGGATGCCGGCATCATGGCGCCCATGCCCGCGGATCGTTTCCTCCGCTGTTTTGATTTGATGGGGCTGCAGCGCCATATCAAGGTGCTCGGCATTTTCGCGCGGCTGTGGTTGCGCGATGGCAAGGCGGGGTACCTGCGCGATCTGCCGCTGGTGATCCACTACACGCTTAGCGTGGCGCAACGGCATCCCGATACCCGCGACTTTGCCGACTGGTTCCGGGAGCGTGTGCTGCCGCTGGCCTCGCGCCAGGACTGGTTCAGCGCGGCATGAAGGCCATGCTGCTCGCGGCCGGGCTGGGCACGCGGCTGCGCCCGCTCACCCTTCACACCCCCAAGCCACTGCTGCCGGTGGCGGGCAAGGCGATGCTGGTTTGGCACATCGAGCGTCTGGTGGCTGCGGGGGTGCGTGAGCTCGTCATCAACGTCTCCTGGCTGGGTGAACAGATCGAGTCCGCGCTCGGTGATGGTGCAGCCCTTGGCGCGAGCATCCGTTACAGCCGCGAGCCGGGTGCGCCGCTGGATACCGGCGGCGGCATTCGCCGGGCGTTGCCGCATTTTGGTGACGATCCCTTCCTGGTGGTGTCAGGCGATATCTGGTGCGACTTTCCGTTGCTGGAGCTCGTGCAGGGGCGGCTCGACGGCGAGACACAGGCGCGACTCGTGGTGGTTCCCAACCCGCCGCAGCATCCTGAGGGCGATTTCCGTCTGCAGCCCGATGCGCGGCTCGTGTGCGGCGGTGCGGCGGGTCTTCCCTGCACCTACTCGGGCATCGCGCTGTTGTCGCCGCGACTTCTCGATGGCTGGAGCGAGGAGGTGTTTCCGCTGCGCGAGCCGTTCCGGGCGGCAGCGGCACGCGATGCGCTGCAGGGGCTCTGCTGGCGCGGTGACTGGGAGGACGTGGGCACACCCGAGCGCTACGCCGCTCTTAACGCGCGGCTGTGCGCAGGCTAGCCCGCAGGGCTCAGGAGCGCATCGGCCCCAGCGCAGGGGCCGGATTTCCTTCCGGCGGTGGCGGATTGCCGGTAGCGGGTGCAGGAAGCCTGAGCAGCCAGCCGCGCACGCGCTTCACCAGAACCGAGGGTTGCCCCTCCTCGGTCCCGTAGCCCCCGGGTAACGTGAGCTGCTGATAACTCTTAAGCTCTGCTGCATTTGCTCGGGCGAGACGCTCGGCGCCCATAGCGGAGCGCTGCTTTGCATCCAGCACCTCGAGCACCGGGGCGAGAAAACCCTCTGGCCACACGGCTGGCGCCCCCGGCAGTTCCACGGGATCCAGCAGCACCACGCCGGCGATACTGGCGCCGCCGGTTGCGACGAAGCCGCTGAGCAGTGGAGCCGCCGCACCCTCGGCCACCAGGATCACCGGTCCATCCTTGGCAGCCTCCGCCACCGCTGCTGCGATACGTGGCTGGCTTGCTGCTATCCAATCTTGCATCTGTGCCGTGATTCGGGCGTCCAGGCTCGGTGGAGTCGCACTCTCGGGAAAGTCAGCCTCCTGTTGCGTGGCGGGGGCTGGCGTGCTTGCCGCCTCGACGGGCTTCTCGCTGCCCGCTGCCGGTGCGGCGTCGGCAGCGGCGGCCTTGTCGTTCGCCGGTGGCGTCTCGGGCAGGGAGTGCACGCGAGGCGGTCGTTCAAGGCTGAGTAGCCATGTCGACCAGCCGTGTGCGGGCATCTGGGAGCGCAGTTCGACGAGGCCTTCCGAGGTGGTCGGCAGTCCGCCGTCGCCGGGAATGAGCACGATGGCGCCCTTGGCAGGACCTCCGGTCATGGTGCGGACGAAGATATCGAAAGAGGCCCCGTCGGCGTTCAGGACGCGGTGTTCTTCGGGTAGCGCATCGACGAGGCGAGAAAGATCGCTGGGGATGGATGCCGGGGCTGGCGCTGCCTCGGGGCCAGCTGCAGGCGTGGCCGGTGGCGCAGGTGCCGGCTGCTCCGTGGGTGCCGCCGCCGGAGCAGTTGCGGGCGGGTCCGCTGCCTGAGCACCTGCAGCGACCATCAGCGCAATCAGTGCTGCGCCCGCCCGTATCAGGCAGCCCGGTCTGCTGTGTCCATGCCGACGCGTTGTCATCGTCGCAGTATAGCCTCGGGCCGGTCGCGCCACGGCAGGAGTAGCCACTACAATCCGCGCCTGCCCTTACGCGCAACCAGGGAAACCGCCATGCCCGACTTCCTGATCGCCCCGTCGATTCTTTCCGCCAACTTCGCGCGCCTTGGCGCCGAGGTCGATACGGTGCTCGCTGCCGGCGCCGACATTGTCCACTTCGATGTGATGGACAACCACTATGTCCCCAACCTCACCATCGGCCCGATGGTCTGCCGCGCGCTGCGCCACCACGGTGTGACGGCGCCTATCGACGTGCACCTGATGGTCACGCCGGTCGATGAACTCGCCATCGCTTTTGCCGAGGCCGGTGCCAGCTGGATCAGCTTTCACCCCGAGGCCACTCACCATGTCGATCGCACGCTCTCGCTCATCCGGGAGCGCGGCTGCAAGGCGGGGTTGGTGTTCAACCCGGCTACCAGCCTCGAGGCGGCACGCTACGTGATGGACAAGCTCGACTTCATCCTGCTGATGTCGGTGAATCCGGGTTTCGGCGGCCAGAAGTTCATTCCCGCCACGCTGACAAAGCTGCGCGAGGCCCGTCGCATGATCGAGGAGAGCGGGCTGCCGATCCGCCTCGAGGTCGATGGCGGCGTCGGTGCCGGCAACATCCGCGCCGTGGCCGAGGCGGGCGCCGACACCTTCGTGGCGGGCTCCGCGATCTTCGGTGCGCCGAGCTATGCCGAGGTGATCACAGCGATGCGCGAGCAACTTGCGCTGGCCGCGGGCCCGGCGTGAGCCGCGCAGGGGTGCTGCGTCTGATCGGGGTATGCCGGTGAACACGCCGTCGCTCGAGGATCTCGCTCGGCAGGGCTTCACGCGGGTGCCGTTGGTCCGGCGTCTGCTGGCGGATCTGGACACGCCGCTGGGGGCCTACCTGCGTTTCGCCGGTGAGGGCAGTTTTCTGCTCGAGTCGGTGCAGGGCGGCGAGAAGTGGGGTCGCTATTCGATCATCGGACTGCCCTGCAACCGTCGCATTGAGGTGCGCGGAAATGTCGTACGCGTGTTGCTCGACCAGCGCGAGATCGAACGCGAAGAGAGCATCGACCCGCTGGATTTCGTCGATGCCTACGCCCGGCGCGAACGGATCTATGCGCACCCCGCGCTTGGCATGTTCGCTGGCGGACTGGTGGGGTATTTCGGGTATGACTGCGCGCGTTATGTCGAGCGCCGCCTGGCTGTCGGGTCCCCGCCGGACCGTCTCGGCACACCCGATATCCTGCTGCTCGTGTGCGAGGAGTTCCTGGTTTTTGACAACCTTGCCGGTGCGATCCTGCTGGTGAGCATGGTTGATCCGCAGGCCCCGGATGCCGGTGTGGCGGGCGCCGCGCGCCTCGACGCCATGCAGCAGCGGCTCGAACAGCCGGCGCCACGGCAGGGCAGCATCGACCTGGAGGCCGCAGGCGACAGCGCGATCGCCCGCGCGGTGGAGGCCACGTTCGTGTCGGAATTCGGGCGCGAGGACTTCGAGGCCGCCGTGTTGCGCATCCGCGACTACATCCTCGCGGGCGATGTGATGCAGGTGGTGCCTTCGCAGCGCCTCAGCGCGCCCTTTGCGGGTGACCCCATCGATCTCTATCGGGCGCTGCGACACCTCAACCCTTCCCCTTATCTGTTCTTCCTCGATCTCGGCGAGTTCCAGATCGTCGGTTCCTCGCCAGAGATACTGGTGCGCCTTGCGGGCGGTGAGGTGACGGTGCGGCCCATCGCCGGCACGCGACGTCGTGGCGCTACCCCGGAGGAAGATGCCGCCCTCGAAGCCGAGCTGCTTGCCGATCCCAAGGAGATCGCCGAGCACCTGATGCTGATCGATCTCGGACGCAATGATGTGGGGCGCGTGGCAGAGACCGGCACCGTACGCGTCACCGAACGCATGATCGTGGAGCGTTACTCGCACGTGATGCATATCGTCTCGAATGTCACCGGGCGATTGCGCGCCGGATTGGGGGCGATGGACGTGTTGCGCGCCACGCTGCCCGCCGGCACGCTCTCGGGTGCACCGAAGATCCGTGCCATGGAGATCATCGACTCCATCGAGCCCTCGCGGCGCGGCATCTACGGCGGAGCAGTGGGTTATCTGTCGTGGGCGGGCGAGATGGATACGGCAATCGCCATCCGCACTGCGGTGGTCAAGGACGGACGCCTGCACGTGCAGGCGGGCGCTGGCGTGGTCGCCGATTCGGTGCCCGAGCTCGAATGGGAAGAAACCTTGAGCAAGGCCCGCGCGATGATGCGTGCCGCCGCGATGAGCGGTGGCTGAGCGCGATCAGGGCGAGACTGGTTTTTCGGGCTCTCCGTAGATCCCGACCCAGGGCACGCCATCGGCGCCGATGGTGCCGCGGTACATTCCCTCAGTGTTGAATTTCATCGCGTAGTTTCCCTTGGCGTCGAGCACGATCAGGCCGCCGTCACCGCTGATGGCGGCAATCTCCTCAAGCGTGTGCGTGGCGGCGTCAGCGGGGCTCTCGCCGGCGTACATCACGCGCGCGGCTATCTGGTGGGCGGCTGCGCTGCGGATGAACATCTCTCCGGTGCCGGTTGCCGAGACCGCCACCGAGCGGTTGTCGGCCCAGGTGCCGGCGCCGATGATCGGCGAGTCGCCCACCCGCCCCCAGCGCTTGTTGGTCATACCGCCCGTGGAGGTGCCGGCAGCGAGGTTGCCGTGCGCGTCCAATGCCACGGCTCCCACGGTGCCGCGCTTTTCGTCTTTGGGCTGTGCGGGGCCGCCGTGATCGAGCAGGACCTGTTGCCCGGCGATCGCCTCCTGCAATTGCTGCCAGCGCTGTTCGGTGCGGAAATACGCAGGATCAACCAGCTCGAGTCCTGCCTCCTTCGCGAAGGCCTCGGCACCGGCGCCGATCATCATCACGTGTGGCGAGCGCTGCATCACGGCCCGTGCGGCAAGAATCGGGTTGCGGATGGTCGTTACAGAGGCAACGGCGCCGGCCGCGCGCGTGCTGCCATCCATGATCGAGGCGTCGAGCTCGTTGCGCCCCTCATGGGTGAATACAGCCCCCTTGCCCGCATTGAACAGGGGCGAATCCTCCATGATCGTGATCGCCGCCACGACGGCATCCACCGGCGCGCCGCCGCCGGCGAGCACCGCGTGCCCCGCACGCAGCGCCCGTGACAGGGCCTCGGTGTACTGTTGCTCCAGTTCGGGCGTGATCTTGCTTCGCTCGATGGTGCCCGCGCCGCCGTGGATGACCAGCCTCACGGGGTTGTCGGCCAGAGCAAGGCCTTGCACGAGCACCAGGACTGTACCGAGCAGGAAGGCGCGCATATGGGTGTCTCCATCACGGACTGGTTTCAGGCAGCGCCTGTGGCGCTGCGGCTTGCTCTCGCGGCGAGATAGCGCGCGGGTGGGCGCAGCTGCAGCTCCGCGCGCAGACCCTCGAGTGATTCCCCCAGACGTTGCTCCCAGGACACGGCCGGCAGCCAGGCGGCGGCTGCGGCGATCTCCCGGCCCTCGCGCACCAGGCCATCGATATCGAAGCCGGGCATGCCACGGCGATACTTCCGGCGCGCCACGAAAACGATGAAGGAAATGCCCCGGTTATAGGTCTGCGTGGTCATGAAAGAGAGCAGGCAGAGCTCGCCGAGCTCGTCGCGGCCGTAGCCGGTGAGCACGTGCTGTAAATCGTGGAAGTCGCGCAGACGGTCGGCCAACCAGATTTCCTCGGGATCAAGGTATGACAAGGCCTTGTTGCGCGGGGCCTCCTCGCTCGCTTCCACCAGCCCATCGGCGCTCAGGTTCTGGCTGGAGACAAAATCGAGATAGGCGCGCCCAACACTCCCCTCTGGCAGTGCAGCAAGTGCCGCGCGGTCCGAGAGGCAGGCGAGGACCGACGGCTTTCGCGCCAGCATCTGTTGCCCGGCTGGCGTGGCGGCCATTCGCTCCACGGCCTTGCGCAGGCTTCCACCCTTAAGGGCCTCGATGATTTTGAAGACCTCGCCCGTGGAGTCGGGGTTGCGGATCAGAGCCTGTACCGCGCGCAGCGCCGCGAGTGGCCGCAAGCGGTTGGACGGGTGGAATGGTCCCCGCCAAGCGCGGCGCGCTGGAGTTTGTGTCTGCACGTCAGGTTTCCTCCGGCGTAACGCCACGACGATCGCGGAGCGTCGCCCATTGCGGTAGTGCGGCGATTCTCGGGCCATTGGCGCTCCGTGTCATCCCCGTAGCGCCGCGCGCCGGAGTCGGGAAGCGGAGTTGTATACTTCTGGACGTGCCGGGGGGCTGAGCGATCGCGCTGCCCGCGCGGCGATCTATACGCTCTTGTCGCTCCCGGAGGCAGCTCGTCCGTATGCGCGTGCTCTTCGTCCATCAGAATTTTCCGGGTCAGTTCAAGCACCTCGCGCCCTGGCTGCTCAAGCAAGGCCACGAGGTGGTTGGCATGGGCGACGCAGACAACCTCGGCGGCCGTGCCGCAGGCTTCGGCTTTCCGGTCATTGCCTACAAGGGCCGCAGCGAAGCCAATGCGGCGACCCACCACTACTTGCGCTCATTCGAGGCTGCGGTGAGGCGCGGGCAGGATGCGGTGCGCGTGTTCATCGAGCTGCGCAGCAAGGGTTTCGTGCCCGATCTGGTGATCGGGCATCCGGCCTGGGGCGAACTGCTGTTCGTGCGCGATATTTTTCCTGACACCAAGGTGGTGGCCTACTTCGAATTTTTTTACCGGGCCCTCGGCGCCGATGTGGGTTTCGATCCGGAGTACCCGGCCACGCTCGACACCACCTTCAAACTGCGCATCCGCAACAGCACCCAGCTCCACGCTCTCAGTGAAGCCGATGCCGGCATCAGCCCTACCGCGTGGCAGCGCTCTACGTATCCGGAGCGCGAGAAGGCGCGGATCCGTGTGATTCACGAGGGGATCGATCTGGAGACGGTGCGTCCGGATGCGGGCGCACGCTACCGGCTCCCCGACGGGCGCGAATTCGGGCGTGAAATACAGGTGGTGAGTTTCGTCAGCCGTCAGCTCGAACCCTACCGTGGCTTTCATGCCTATATGCGCGCGCTGCCAGAATTGCAGCGGCGTTTGCCCAAGGCACACTTCGTGATCGTGGGCTCCGACGGCGTGAGTTATGGCACCGCGGCGCCGAAGCCGCACAGCTGTTACCGGGAGATGTTGCTCGCCGAGGTGGGTTCGAGGCTCGATATGTCCCGCACCCATTTCGTGGGCCGAATTTCTTACGCAGACTACCTGAAGCTCCTGCAGGTCAGCCGTCTGCATATTTACCTCAGCTACCCGTTCGTGCTGTCGTGGTCGATGCTGGAGGCCATGGCTTGCGGCACGCCCGTGCTGGGTTCCGCGACGCCCCCCGTGCAGGAGATGATCCGCGACGGGGAGAACGGATTCCTGTTCGACTTCTTCGACCGCGATCAGCTTGTCGAGCGCGCTGTGCGGATTCTGGGGATGGACGCGGTACCCGTCGCGCGGGCGGCGCGGGAGTTTGTGGAAGGACGATTCTCGTTCAGTCAGCACAGCCTTCCGGCGTACCTTTCCCTGCTGCGCGAGTTGCTTCCCGGTAAGTTGTAGTCCCTCGGTGGGGCGTCCCTCTTTATCCGCAAGCCTCCGCCATGCAGAGGTTCTGGACCTTGTTGAGAGAGCGCCTAGAGCTTTTCGAGGCCGATAGAGCCATCCCACTGCGCGGGTGGCGCCTCGCGCGCGAAGGTGTTGATGCGCTCGCCAAGGATCACCGCCATGCCGTCCGCCGGTGCGACTTCGCGGATCAACGCGAGTTTTTCGCGTGCGGCGACCCAGTCACGAGCTACGTACCTCTGCCACGCATGCTCCGTGAGCGCCACCAGATTCGTGTCGGCGCAGGGCGTGTAGATGTTTGCCGCGTGATCCTTGCCTTTCACTCTCACGCGATCTATCTGCCGCATCGGAAATCCATCGCGAGTCAGCAGCATGGTGGATTCTGCGGCAAGGATCGGCGTGCCATAGGCCTTGTTGGCGCCCTCCAGGCGTGATGCCAGGTTCACCGTGTCGCCGAGAGCCGTGTAGTCGAAGCGCAGGTCCGAGCCAATATTGCCCACGATGGCGGGCCCCGAGTTGAGCCCGATACGAAGCGCCAGACGGTCGGAGCCCAGCTCCGCGAAGCGTGGCTGTAACTGCTCCATGGTGTCCTGCATTTCCAGCGCAGCAGCTACGGCATGGGCTGCGTGGAGTTCATCGTCGAGGGGCGCTCCCCAAAAAGCCATGACGGTATCGCCAATGAATTTGTCCACCGTGCCGCCGTGTTGCATGATCACTCGGGTCATGGCGTTCAGGTAGATGTTGACCACGTTGGCCACGGCATCGGGCTCGAGTTTTTCCGCCAGACGGGTGAATCCCGCCAAGTCTGCGAAGAGGACCGTGATATCGCGCCGCTCGCCGCCAAGGCGCAGCTTTTCTGGGTGGGCGATCATTTGCTGGACCACGTCGCCCGAGACATACATGGCGAAGGCGCCACGGATGCGACCGGCCCGGCGCCGCTCGGTGAGAAACGAGCCGGTGCCGGCCGTCACGAACGCCACCAGTATGCCCGCAACGGGGCCAGCACTGGCTAGCCACAGGTGACGCACCACGCCACCGGAAGCGGCGCAGTCGCGGCTGAACAAACCGCTCAGAGTCCCGCTGTCGCAGGCGCCGAGCCCGAACAGGAGGAACGCCGCACCGACGGCGGCAGCGCTTCCCGTCAGCACCGCCACCCCGCTGCGCAGGGGGTGCCACCAGATCAGCCATGGCAGGGCGAATGTAATCGCCGCGCTCAGCAGCAGAAGGTTCTGCAGTCGGCTGGCGGGCTCGACCATATTGGCGAGCAGCGCATTCTCCATCTGGGTGGCGTGGATCTCCACGCCTGATGAGAGCAGGCCTGTCGTAAGGGTAAATGGGGTAGGAAAGGTGTCGGCCTGAGCGGTGTTGATCCCGCTGCTGGGCCCGGCACTGCGGCCGATGAGGACCATGGCCCCTTGCAGCAGATCCTGTACGTCCGCGTCCCCATTGATCACCTGGTAGTAAGAGACGAAGGGGAAAGTATGAGGTGGGCCCAGGTATCGGATCATCGCGCCTTCGGGTACCCCGGGCTCGGTGATGCCGGCGTCGGGCATGACCTGCTCCAGTTTACGAAGCGCCACGCGCCAGAAGGCGTCCTCCGCCAGTGCCATGCGCCTTGGCACCGTGTCACCCGCAAGATCCATGTCGGTCAGGCCCGCGCTTGCCCCGGCCTCGGTGAAGCGCAGGATCGGATCCATGCGCATGAACACCCGGGTCGACGCGGTTTCGTGGTACTCGTACTTCGAGGCGAGCACCACATTGCCTGCCGCGCTGATGGCCGCGGCGAGACGCGCGTCCTCTGCATCGGTGGCAGGCTCGGAGAACTGCACGTCGAAAGCGATCACCGCTGCGCCCGCGGCGTTCAGCTTCTCGATTAGCCTGGCATGCAGATCGCGCGGATAGGGCCAGCGTTGATTCAGTTCGGTGGTGGAGGCCTCGTCGACGCCCACGATGGTGATCGGCATCTCCGTCTTGAGCGGTGCCGAGTACACGCTGAACAGATCGAAGATCCTTAACTCAAGCAGTTGCCAGACGGGGAAGTAGAGCAGCCCGGCGCCGAGCGCCCAACCCAACACTGCGGAGCCGAGTCCGAGCCGAAGCGCATCGTGGCTGGGGCGGCTGATGTGGGGAAACAAGCGTGGCATCCCCGGGTTCTCATATGGATGGGCTCCGGCAGGGAGCCGATTGACACATTATTGGCGATGCTGCGGGCAACGCAAACCGCGCTCTACTCCCTGCTGGAACTGGAGTTCACTGCTCCCGAGGCCCTTTCCGCTTCAGCCCTCGCGAAACGACCGTCGCAGGGAATCCGCGATCGGACGCATGATGTATTGCAGCGCTGTGCGCGACTGTGTCTGGATGTAGATCTCCGCTGCCATGCCGGGGTCCAGTGAGCTGATTTTGGCATCGAGCAGCGACTGGGCATTCGGAATGATATGCACCTGGAAAAACGGGCGTCCATCCTTGTCGGCGAGTGCGTCGGGTGAAATATAGGTGACTGCCCCCACGACCATTGGTGTGGTGCGGTAGGGCAGGGCCGAGAAGCGTATCTCGGCTATCTGACCGAGGTGCAGTTGCTTGATCGAGTCGAGCGGTGCTTGCGCCTCGATCAACACCGTCTGGTTTGTCGGCACGATGTCCAGCAGCGGCTCGCGCGCACCGATGGTTGCGCCTTCGGTGTTCACGCGCAAGCCGAGCACACGCCCCGCCACGGGCGCAGTGATCGCCTGGCGACGCATGGCATCCTCGGTTGGCTGCAGCCGCTCACGCAACTCCTGAAGCCGGGAGCTGTTGTCCTTCAGTTCCTCCGCAGCCCGACTCGCGTATTCGTTGCCGAGCGCCGCGATGCGCAGCTCCAGCTCCTGCGCGCGCTGCCCCGCGCGCGCGGCCTCGGCTGAGCGCTCCTCGGAACGGGACTGGTACTCGGCGACCATGCGCCGCTGCGCGAGAACCCGCACCTCCGCCACGTAGGCCTTTCCCTCCAGAGCCTCGTAGCTGTCGAGTTCCTGGTCGGCCAGAGCCAGGGCCTTGAGCTCCGCCGTGCGCTGTTGCCCCAAAGCCGCGACTTCCTCTCGTATCAGAGCGATCTGCGCCCGGATCAGGCGCTGCTGTTCGAGCAGGCCGTGACGCCGACTCTGGAACATGGCTATCTCGCGTTCCTTCAATTCAACGACGGTCGTTTCGGCGCCGCGCTGCTCAAGTTCAGCCCCAAAACGCACCGCCGGAGCGAGCGTTGCCTCTGCGGTGAGCCTTGCTTGGCGGGCCAATTCACCGTCGAGGGCGCTGCGCACGATGCCGTACTGGGCGGCGACAGAGGCGTCCTCGAGCAGGATCAGGATCTGCCCGCGATCTACGGTGTCGCCGTCACGGACGAGGATCGATTTCACGATCCCGCCCTCGTTGTGCTGTACCGTCTTGCGGCTGCCCTCGACTTTCACCAGGCCACCCACTACTACAGCTCCCTGCAGCGGGGCAATGGCGCTCCAGAGCAGCATGCCGCCGAAGCCGAGCACGATGATGACGAGGCCGGTACGGGTGGTGCGTTTGAGGTTTATGGCCATACGCGCATGCCCCCTCAGGTGGTCCGCGCCTGGCGCATGGGCAGCACCTTGGCGAGCACTTCGTCGCGCTGGCCGAAGGCCTCCTGCGAGCCGTCGCGCATCACCAGCACCTTGTCGATGTGCTCCAGCAGGGACGGTCGATGGGTGACCAGCACAAGCGTCACCTTGTCCTGATGGAGGCGTCGGACCACTTGCTGGAGACTGGCCTCGCCCTCGGCATCGAGGTTGGCGTTCGGTTCATCGAGCACCACGAACCGCGGCTGGCCATACAGCGCCCGTGCGAGTCCGATGCGCTGCATCTGACCGCCCGACAGCGCGAAGCTGCCGCCCCCTATCACCGTGTCGTAG
>CAMAXE010000046.1 GCA_945862145.1 Klebsiella pneumoniae | reverse complement strand
CGACGCAGTGCCCGGGTTTGAAGACCATACCTTTATTCCATCAAACCCAATAGCGACCGGATAGGTTCCCGCTTGAAAGCTGATCGTCTCCGATAGCGTATCGTCGACAAGATCGAATCGCGTCACTGTGTTGACAGAGTCATTGGCCGCCCATAGCTGATGCCCCTCATACAAGATGTTGTGAACTCCAGTCCCACTACTGAGAGTGCTCAGGACTTCCCCAGTTGTCTTATCAATCTTGGAAATCGTGCCGGAACTGTAATTGGATACATAAAGGTATGTGCCGTCAGTCACGATGTCCCTTGATGTGTAGCCGCCGGTTGCGAACGTGGCGAGCGCCACCCCTTTCTTGCTAAGTTTGGTGATACTTCCCGCACCCTGATACGGCCCGTTGACGACCCAGATGCTTACGCCGTCGAAGAGAATGCCGAAGGGTGTAGATCCAACGGTGTAAATTCCGACTACCGCACCCGTACTGCGGCTCAGTTTCGCAACTCTTGCTTCGCCTGCGAGCGTCACCCAGATGGAAGATCCATCGTAAGCAATTCCAATCGGACTTGCTCCGACGGCGTAGTTCCCTGCGAGAACGCCCGCTTGGGTCAATTTGCTCACGGTCCCCTCGACGCTGTTTGCCGTCCAAAGGTAAGTTCCATCAAACATGATTGAGCCTGCATGGCCACCCGCTGGAAACGTGGCGACTTTGGCTCCTGTGGTCACCTTAATCTTCGATATGGTCGCATCGTCTGCATTTGCCACGAACATGTAACCATTGGCGAAGATCAGGTCTCGAGGATTGTTCCCGACGGTATAAGTGGCAACCGGTCCTGCCATCACGGCGGGCGCGGCAGTACAAATGATTACAACAAGGGCGCGGGAGAGAGCTCTGGTAAGCGAGAAGCCAAACGAAATTGGGCGATTCATGACGGGAGTCCTTTTTCAGTTATTCGTGTCAACGTGGCGAATCTACCAGAGGCTTATGCCCATCCGCCATCTGTCCGATAGTCCGATAGGTTGACCCGTTTGGGTCAGGGTGCTGAAAGTCTGCAGGGTGCGCCCAGAACAGGTAGCAGGAAGGCCCTAGCTGCGGCCTACATACGGGAATTTCTCCGGCCGCCTCAGAGCCGCAGCCAGTCGTCAGGAAGGACCCGCTGTCCGCAATGTCCTACAGACGGCTAGGTGCTCGATGCCGTAGCGCCGAACGTCGCGCGGATCTTGGCTGCGGCGGTGGTGGGTTTGGTGTAGTGGCTGATCTTGTACTGGGTGACCTTGCGGGGTTGTAACGCTTTTTCTGTGTACACAGTTTCTGTGTTACACCTCCGCTTCACCGTCATGTGCGACACATCAGCATCCGCAGCAATCGCCCGCAGTGACTCGCCAGCTTCGCGCTTGGCAGACAGCTCACCAGTGATGGCGAGCCGATCCGTCACCCTCAAAATCGCCGAAAATAGCAGAATCGGAAAATTTGCCGTTTTTGGTAAATTCCGCAATTTGCAGCGTCACGGCTTGCCGGCTTGGGATTGGAATACGTCAATCTGGCTTAGTTGCGAATCATTCCTGTTTGGAAACTTCAGGTTTAGAAATTGCCGAGACCAAGGCGGTACATTGGGGAAGGCGCTAAGGTTTTAACCCCTCCCTTACCACACGATGAAAAACTACCTCAAGCTGGCCGGTAGCGGCTCTGCTGGGTCGCGGGTCTGTCTGGTGACCCGCCGCCCGCGACCCCCCAGGCTACGGTGGGACTCTGTGAGTCCAGCCGTCGTCGCGTGCGTGGCTGTTAACAGCGCGTTACGGCCCGGATTAGAGCCAATTTCGCCCGGGCATGCTACAGCTCGACTTCAAGCCTGTTCAGGCGCTCTTCGAGCCCAGTGCTCGCCTGGCGGACGCGCGCCTTGTATTCGCTCATCGTCTCGTCCTTCGGCACCAGGCCGGTCATGCTCGACAACCAAAACGCATATGCATCCTTGAGGGCGGCATCGGCGGCCTCCTTGTTTGCCAGCTTGGTGCGAGCCGCGCTGTAGAACGGCACGATCTGAGTGCGATAGTCGCTGATGCAGGCCGTGCCCCCGTAGATGTTGCCCGGCCGCTCCCCGCCGGCCTGCTCCACCTGCACCTTCAGAATGCCGATCAAGACGTCCATTGAGCACAACGCGTGAGATAACTTCGCAGTGTCGATGAAGCAGCCAACAGCGTCCGCTTTCGGCTCACATTCCAACTTCGGTACGTCCAAGGCCAGCGCAGAGCCCGACAGCAACGCGCTGAAGACGCAGATTGCGATTACCTTCATGATGCCTCCTAAGCGTCTAGACTAAGGTTACCGTGTCGCACGGCACGGTCCTCGGCACGTCGGGCCTCTACTACCCGCCTCGGAAAATGCCTCTCCGAAATGCCGAACCGCCATTACCGTGCCACATTTTCGTTGGGACGCAAAGCCGTATGAATGCGGCAGATCAGTCCAGCAGCTCGACCACCACCCACGCCGGCCGTGCCAACTCCGGCGTGCCGAACGCACCGGCCAGCAGCTCGACGCGGAAACTTTGCTCCAGCGCGTACGCCGCCCGTACAGCGGCCTCTGCATCCCCCCAGAGCTTCGCGAGTTGCTTGGTGCGGGGATCTAGCTTAATGGCCTCAGCGCGAGCCGCCTCCCGCGTGTACTCCAGCCTCTCGGCCAGCCTGCGCTCCATTGACCGCATCTGCTCCAGCCGATGCCGCAGCGCCAGCTCCTTCGTCTGCGCCTCGGCCAGCGCAACGCCAGAGGATGCCGGCAACGGCCGCCCCTCAAGAAGCGCAGCAGCCTGCTCGTTCATCGACAGCGGCGGCTCCCCGCGCGGCCCCCGCGCCAGATCTACCAGCAAAAACGAATGCTCGGCGCTGCCGATCTCGAGCTCGTGGCGAATGCTGGCGAGCAGATTGGCGCCGGCTTTAAATTCGGCGTTCATAGCTTCAATGTGGAATTTCATTTTCGATTGCCTCACAAAAAGAATTTACGCGGCATGGTGTTGATCGGTGCCATCCGGCCACCTGACCAAATCGAGAGCGCCTTCCGTGAGCAGAGCATCGAAACAGGATCAATACATTGATCGCGCCAGAATGCGTCGTTGCGCTCGATCAGCGGCTGGATGGCCTTGATAGCTGCATCGAGCCTCGCCTCGGCAGCGGCGCGCTTTGCGTCGTGGATCCGGCGCGGCTTCGGCCTAGGAATAACCGCAGGCTTTTGCGGTTTGGGTGCCCGGATCGGCCCGGTGGTGTTTACGGTTTGCATGCTCTCTCCTCGGCCAATGCGGCCTCTCGTGATGCCCCGTAGGGCGGAATGGTGTTACGGCTCGGCTCGTTACAGGTAACCGATCCGTTGCGTGCTCGATGCGCGGCGATGCGGCAGCGCGCGTTGCAGAATCTGGAATCAGCCCGGCGGCCGGCGGGTAGATCGGAGCCGCATTGCGCGCAGGCGATGGCGGCCCGCTCTTGCGGGTGATCCTCGAGCTCCGGCGGCTCGATCTGCGGCTCCCATGCGCGCAGGATCTTCCGGATGCGCGAGCGCTCCCCGGCGCCAGCATCACGGCGCACAGCCTCCGCCAAGCTCTCTGGCGTGCCGTTCCATTCAGGCCAGCAGTGACGCCAGCCGGTGGCAGCCACCCAGCACCAGGACGCGCGTGTGTGCGTCGAGCGGCCGGCTCGCAGGCCCTCCCATGGGCGCACGGTGGCGTTGCGTTCGCAGTGATGCCCCAGCTCGTGCAGTAGCAGCCCTCGGAGCTCTTCTGCGGCGCCTGGCGCGGCCGGTAGGCGCAGCGCTCCCTGCCGGATGACTGCGCGCGAGAAACTGTTACCCGTCGGAATCGCAATCACTCCCTCACCCATGTACTGGCCCTCGAATCGGCCATAGCCGGCGAAGTTGGCGGCGGTGATCCGAGCGCTCGAAAAATCACAGCGCGCCTCGTGCCAGATCGCCGGTGCCAGATCCTCGATGCTCTCGCGGATGATCTCCTCGACGTCATCAGCAAGCTCGATTAGGTAGCGCATGCGTAACGGCTCCACTGTTTGCAACTAGGAAACAAACCGTTCGGTGCAGATGGTGCAGGTTCCCTGCTTATCGACGTCACGCGCGCGCGCACATAACGCCTATAAGGGCCGCTCCTGCACCGCCTGCACCGGCCGCCGCTCACAGCCGGTACCCATAGCCAGATCGCAGCGCGATATTCCGGAATCCACGCATGCCCTCTCGTACGCCTGGCTCGACTCCACGCTCCTCCAGCGCCGCATAAAAAGCGCGCGCGCTCCATGCCGGGCCTCCATTGCTTGCGATCCAGCGCTCCCAGCTCGCGAACAGATCCGCGCGGCTTGTGTGTATCCGCATTGACGGCACGAACACCTGTATGCAGTCCGTAATGAACTGGCCCAGCGCATCCTCGCTCTCCAGGTACTGCGCGGATGCCTCGCGCACAGACGCGGGCGTCGTGAGCCCATCGCGCTGCCAGGCGATGCAGCCATCGATCATCCAGCGCAGGATCGCCGGGTATTCAGCGCACAGCTTCTCGGGTAGATCGGGATCGCGCTCGGCCTCGGGAATGCACTGCGCGAATGGAATCAGGCGGAGCCGCCTGCGGATCGCTTCATCAACGCCCGCGAAAGAGGGCCTGTGATTGCCGCTAATCATTAGCGTGAACTGCGGGCGGAAAGTGAATTCATCGCATCGCATGAAGCGCGCTGTGATGGGATCGCCGCCGGTGAGGCTCTTTAAGCGCTGCTCATCCCATCGAGCGCCGGGGCGCAGCTCGGATGCCGTCACAAATCGCCGGCCTCGTAAGCTCGCCATATCGGTAGGGTGGCGCTCGCCGGCCGCAGCCAGCAGTAAATCGCCGCTCGCAACGTGTCCGTAACTACCAGCAATAGCCGTTAGCGTGTTCATGAAAACGCCCTTGCCATTACCACCAGGGCCGTACGCAAAGAACAAACATTGCTCGCGATCCGATCCGCACAATCCGTAGCCGGCGATGCGCTGTAGGTAGCCGATCAGCTCGGGATCGTGGCGCGTTATTCGCTCTAAGAATCTCTGCCAAATCGGCGCGGGCGTGCCAGGTGGTGCGGCCGGGCAGCTCGCCTGCATCGTGCAATGCGCAGCCATCGGATCCGGCACGGCCTCGCCCGTGCGCAGATCAATCACGGCGCCGGGCGTGCCCAGTAACCAGATGCTGGAGTCCCACTCATCGGCGCTCATTGACACGCCGGGATTGCTCCGCGCCAAGCTCGCGATGCCAGCCACGGCGGCCGCTCGATGCAGCCGCTCGGGTGCTATCCCGCGCACAATCTCGCGTACTAGGCTCAGGTGCCGTAGGCGGGAATCGTGCACCCAGAGGGCGCGCTCGGCGCCGTAGTGGTGCCAGCGCGCCCACTCAGCGGTATATCTCCAGTGCGGATGCCTACGGCTGAACTCAAGCGCGAGTGCGTCCTCGGTATCGATCTCGGCCGCCAGCTTGGCGCGATGCGCATCGAGGATGGCGAGGCTGGCCGTCACGCGCTCGCTCATATGCGCGCCCCCGCAATGCGCCGGGCGGCGTCGATGCGCTCGGCTGCGAGTACCAGTCGAGTGGTGTCGCTCGGCGTGAGTGCATTGCCGGCCTCCAGGCGCGCGGCCATCGTCGCGACCAGGTGCGCCTCGAAGTCCAGCGCGATCAACGCATCCCTGTATGGTGGTGGTGGCAGCTTGCGCATCCGGTGATCGGTGCGATCCCGATCCGGATAAAGTGCCGGCCAGCTCAAGCCGAGCGCATCGAGCACGGCCAACGCGCCGCACTCAGCGAAGCAAACAAGCTGGAGTCGATCCTCGCGCGGATGAATGCGCGCGCTCAACGTATCCCGGCCGCCTCGGTGCGCCGGGCATTGCGCGCGGAATGCCGCCCGGCCAGACGTCCAGCGTACATGCTCCAGAAGCGCGGCTAATGCCTCCAATTTGTGAGTCATGCTGGCCCCACAGGCACTAGGACGACACCATGCCGACACAGGCTGCGGGCGCCTTTGTGCTTTGCGAGCAGCGCATCGTGCCAATCTGCCGCGACGGGCACGCGCTCGGGTGGGCGGGATTTCGCAAGCGTGTAGTAAGCAACGAAAGAGTCGATCTTTGCGATCCGCTTTTGATCAGCCGGCTTCGTGATGTGTGTGCTTTCGATCTCGTGGCTGTGCGCTTCCATCAGGCAGCCCTCCGCACACAAACTCGGGACAGCCAGACCTCGCGCTGCTCAGGCAACAGTACCGCCCACGCGACGTTCAATTGCTGAAAAGCATGAGCAGACAAACACGGACGGCAGATTGCAAGGGTCGGAATCAGGGATTCGCTGCCGCAGCGGCAGCAGCACGTTTCAGAATTTGGCATAATGCTATTGCTCCCCTGCACCGCCACACCATCGCCAGCCAAAGCTCGGTGCGGTCGGTGCTCGTTTGCGTTTTGGTGCGGCGGTGTTACTGCGTTGCTGACGCGCGCGGTGCGCTCAGCTTCCCCTCGATGTACTTGTCGAGGTTTTCCGGTGTGTAGACGGCAGCCTTGCCGAACTTTTGATAGGACGGTCCGCCACCGATGCACGCCAGTTTCGCGAGCGTGTTGTGAGAGCACGGCAGGCCGCGTCCATTGATGTACGCGGCGGCTTCGCGGCGTCCCTTGAATGTGGTTTGCATGGTTTTGCCTCTAGTCGGTTGATCGACTAGAAGCGGCTGCTTTAGTCGAGGATGCATCGCATCCGTGACTAGAAGTTAAATGCAGTAAGAGACCGAGCGGAAGCGAAACAGGGTCCGGATAATCAGGCCATTATTTAGATATTTTCGGAAACTCTTTGCCGTGTGTCTTCCACGCATCTGAAACTTTCTTCAGCTGCACGCGGTAGCCATCCGCCACCAGATGTTGTGCTACTTCCACTTTCTCGCCTTCGTTGCGGATCAGCGAAACGAAGTAGGCCAGATCACGAGCAGTCATCCGCGCATCAGCGGCTTTTTGTCCACGCTTACGCCGCAGCAGCGCCACGCCGAATGGTGTCTTGGCATCGCGGACTTTGCGCAGCATCGCTACCAATGCTGATCGGTATGGCTCTGCAACTGGGTGTCCGGTCTCGATGTCTTCAGCTACACGATCAAGGAATGTGCACGCGTAGAACGACTCGCCACGCTCGATGCCTGCGAGTATCGGTGCGAGCAGATGATGGTTGAGATCGTCTTGTGTACTCATGCGCGCTTCCCCCCTGCGGATACTGCCGTTTTATTTTTTCGCAGCGGCAATACTTTGGCCGGCTCCGCGCCGGTGAGTGCTGCGGAAATTGTCTGCGTGTGCAGCTCGGCAAGATCAGCGCGCGCGTCACGGCTGAGATCGATGTACCGCTGTGCGGTGCTGAGTTGTGAGTGTCCCAGCGCCGCCATGATTTGTGCGGCTTGCGCGCCTTGCACGGCCATCAGCGAAGCCATCGAATGACGCAGGCCATGCAGCACCATGCCGGCCGGCAGCTTCGCTTTAGTCCGGACTTTGCGCCAGACAGGCGACAGGCTGATCACACCCTCACCCTTGCTCGGCGCGAACACCAGATCCTCGGGTTCTCCCTGCGGTTGCTTGGCAAGGATTGCCAGTGCCGCCGCTGGTAGGCCGATGACGCGGTCCCTGCCGGTGTGCTTGCCTGTCTTGTGTGCGCTCGGTGGCAGTCGCAGGACGCGCGCGGATGCATCGACGTACTGCCAGCGCAGTGCTGCGATTTCGTTGCGCCTGGCACCTGTCAGCGCCACCAGACGGATAGCGTCGGCGGCCTGCGCTCGGATCTCGTGCTTCTGCTCCATCTCGTCCAGTGCGCGGAACAGTCCTGCATATTCTTGCTTGTCGCGGATCAGAATGTGCCGCTCACCATCCTTGCCAATGTTCACCAGTCGCGCCGGATTGTCTTTGGCTAGTCCCTCGATCACGGCCCACTTCAGCGCGGATCGCAGCACGCGGATTGCCATCCGAGCAGCACCCTCGCCGCCGCGCACGGTGATGCGTCCGCGCGGTTTGTCCGACTTGATGTCGCAGGCAGTCTTGCCATCACGGATCGCCGCGAATGCCTTTCGGCAGTCCTCCACTCCGAGCCTGTCCACGAAGTGCCGGCCGAGTGTGGGTTTCAGATGGCGCAGGATTCGGCCTCGGTTGGTGGATTGTGTCTCGGTGGTGTGCTCGGCGAAGTGCGCGGATGCCACCCACAGATCGAGCACCTCGCCAACAGTCAGCGCCTCTTTCCGCGACTGGATCGCACAGAGCGGATCGCCGCCGTCCTCGATTTTGCGCCGCCACTCTTTGGCTTTCTTGATCGCCTGATCAAGCGTGAAGTCCGGCCCTACCTTGCCAAGCACACCCCGGCGAGTCCTGTCCTCTGGCGTGCGGTACTGGTAAACGTATGCTTTGACGCCGGACTTGTAGACGCACAATCCGAAGCCCTTGATGTCGGCATCCCAGATGTGAATGTCGGCCTTTCCCGGCCTAGCTCCGGCAATAGTGGCTCGATCAAGTTTTGGCATTTCACTGCCTCCGACGGTGGTAGTGCTGGGGTGGCCAACTAAGCGCCAACTAAGCGCCAACTAAGCGCCAACTAAGCAGACGTGAGTTAAAAACAGACAAATACAGTCTGAGCACAGCATTAATTGTAATTGTATGTTGTTGTTTTTGAAACTGTTTTATCACGTTAGACAAATGAAATAAGCAAAGGTAAATCCGTTAGCACGGCATTCATAATGCTGGGGTCGGTGGTTCAAGTCCACTCGTCGCTACCAATACTTTCAAGCACTTAGGCGCCTGGCGCAGGCGCCATCCGGCTCCGTGTAAGCGCCAACTAAGCGGGCGACAGGCGGCAGGCCCTACCTGACCGATGCCTCACCTCCCGTGAGCGCTGCCGCACTCCCAGCCCCTACCCCTCGGCATCAAAGGTTAAACGCATCGATTTGATGCCATTGACGAAGTAATCGCGGACAAATTCGACGGGCTGCGCGAATGCGGGGTTTCGCAGGCGCGGGACGAGTTCCTCGAGCATCACCTGGATTTCCAGCCTGGATATGTGGGCGCCGATGCAGAAGTGCTCGCCGTTGCCGAAGGCCCTGTGCTGACTGGCGAGTTCAGGATTCTTCCTGAAACGCTCCACATCGAACATTTCGGGATGCTCGAAAACCGCGGGATCGTGATTGATTGCGTGCCAGTTGATCACCATCTTGTCGCCCGCGTGCAGGCGTTGCCCCCCTAATTCGCAGTTCTCCATGACCGTGCGACGCATTTGGACAAATGCAGGATTGAAGCGCAGCGTTTCCTCCACCGCGAAGGGAATCAACGACGGGTCATCAACAAGTTTCTGCAGCTGCAGCGGATTCTCGATCAGCAAGCGCATGCCGTGCGCGATGACGGAGCGCGTGCTCTCGTTGCCTGCAGCGATCAACATGAGGAAGAACAACTGGAATTCGTCGGGCGTCAGCTTTTCGTCGTTCACGGTGCCGTCGAGAAGTGCCCCGACGATATCGGTCAAGGGTTCGGTTTTATGCTTCTCTGCGAGGGCGGCTGCATATCCGTAGACCTCGATTGCGGCAGCCTGTGCGGCAGCAGCACCATCGGTGCCGGTCATGTCTTCGTCTTCGGTGAAGATCATGGCGTTGGTCCAATCGAAGAACCGCCGCTTGTCCTCCATCGGGATGCCGCACAGCGACAGGATCGCAATCAGCGGCAATTCAGCCGCCACATCCGTAACAAACTCGCACTCACCCTTGGCAGCGATCTTGTCCACGGTTTCTTTGGCGACTTCCCGAAACCTTTGCTCATAGGACTGGACTGCTTTTGGCGTGAATGCATTGCGTACGATGCGCCGGTACTTCAAGTGCTCAGGCGGATCCATGTTCACCAGCATCAGTCGCGACAGCGCGATCTCTTCTTCGGGCATTTCCTTGGGCAGGATGGTTTTGGCATTGCTCGAGAAAAGCATCGGGTTCTTGCAGACATGGTCAGCCAGCTCTTTTTTCAACACCGCCCAGTACGGCACGTTGGTAATGGGATCCTCGATATACGCCAAGCCACCCGACTGCTCCCTCACCTCGGCAAGCACCGCATGGTGACCACCGCCGGCATAGATATCGGGATCTAGAATGTTCTTGAACGGACATTGCGTCATGACGAATCCCTCAGCTGTCGAAGGTCAGTTAGTCGGGGGCGGAACGATAGCTTCGGTTGCCGTTACACCAATTTACACGGCGCGGCGCGTATTGGTACCCGGCTCTTCGAACTTGCGCTGCTGACTAACGCTCAGCGCAAGAATCGCTCGAAGATGCTGGAGCCCAGCTTGGTGCAGCAGAACCCATGCAGCCCCAGCTCCTCGGCCAGCAGCTCGAAGGCAGCGACGCCGCGGACGGGGTTTCCCGTGGCGTGCAGCAGCGGTGAATAGGCTGCCATGCCGAGCTGACGGTTGACCACGCCCACAAGGCCGCCGCCCACGCCGCTCTTGGCGGGAATGCCCACGCGAAAACCCCAGTTGCCCGAATAGTTGTACATGCCGCAGGAGTACATCACGGATTGCGTGTCGCGCACCGCCATCAGATCGAACACCGGATCATCCTTGAGCGGCTGCATCCCGAGGTTCGCGAGCGTCGCCGACATCCATGCCAGATCCGTCGCCGTCACGCGGATGGAGCATTGCTTGAAGTAGAGATCCAGCACCTCATCGACCGGGCCGCCCAGCACGCCGATGCCCTTCAACAAGTGCGCAATCGCGCGGTTGCGGTGGCCGGTCTCGGATTCGGAACGGTACACGGCGTGGTCGAGATCCAGGCGGCGCCCGGCGGCTCTCGAGAATCGATCGAGGATGAATTCAAACGCGCCATCGCCCAACTCGCGATACACCAGGCCCACTACCGTGATGGCACCGGCGTTGACCATCGGGTTGAACGGGCGGGCGGTGGTGGGATCAAACTCGATGCTGTTGAAGGCGTCCCCGCTGGGCTCAACGCCTACATACCGCATCAGCTCGTCAGGCCCGAGCAATTCATTGACAAGGCAGTAGCTGAAGGCCTTGGAAACCGACTGAATGGTGAACGGGGTTTCTGCGTGGCCGGCCGTGAACAACTGGCCGGACACCGTAGCCAGCGCAAGGCCAAAGTGGTCGGGATCGGCGCTGGCAAGCTCAGGAATGTAGCTCGCCACTTCTCCGCGACGGTCTGCCGCGCACTGCGCATGGACCTGCGTGAGGATTTCCTGCAGTTCCGAATCGGCCGGACCCGGCGTGGCGTCCGTCACCGGATCGCGCCCGCGTACATCGCACTCACCGCGCAGAGCGGTGGAGCAGGCGGGGTTGGCTCGGCATGGCGCATGCGTTTACTCCTGATGACCCGTATCCACAGCAACACACATGCCACGCCAGACTGGCAGAGTTGTCGCCTGAAACCCGTGCTTCGGCGACCTATCGGTGCTGGCCCGACAAACACCCCACGGTAACGCGCTATGCCAGTGCACTGCGGCGACCTGAGCCAATAGAGCACTTTCCGGGAATGCGATGACCACACAGCGATGATCATCACTCCTCAGGGCCAGCAGGCCGGCGGTCATGATATCGATCGACCACCGTGAGGCAAGGGGAGAAGCGGCGCCCGCGTCAACGATTGGCAGCCGTCACAGGCGGCTCGTATTCTTCTCATACCTGCCCCCAGCGGCCATACAGTACGGAGCCCCTCGTGATAGATCTGCCCATCGTAGACGGCGTCGTACTGGTGCACGGCGGAACCTGCGCCGCCGACATCTGGGATGAAGTGCTGCCGTTGTTGAACTTCCCGGCGGTGGCGGTGGATCTCCCCGGGCGCGGCAAGAACCCCGCAGACCTCGCGAGCGTCACGCTGGACGACTGCGTTGCTGCAGTGCTCGCCGCAGCCGATGCCGCGGGCTTCCGGCGGATTGCGCTTGTCGGCCACTCGCTTGGCGGGGTGACGATCACGGAGGCAGGGTATCGCCACCCCGAGCGCGTGCGCAGCGTGATCTATCTCGGCGCACTGGTGCCCACCACGGCAGTTTCTGCGGCTCGACTGGTCACCGGAAGCGACATGCCGCAGGGCGTGATGCACCGCATGCCGGAGGAGATGTCGAAGGCGCTCTTCGGCAACGATCTCAGCGAGGAACAGTGGGCCTCGGTGGCGGCGCGACTGGTGGACGATACGAACGCGATCATCAACGCCACCGTGAGCGGTCACCCGCTTGCGTGCCACCGCGCTTACATCGGCTTGACGCGAGACATCCCGGTGCCCCCCGCACTGGTAGATGCGATGATCGGCGTGCTCGGCCCCGACGTGGATCGCCGAAGCCTCGAGGCGGGTCATATGGTCATGAACTCGCAACCGGGGTTGCTAGCGGAGATGTTGGCGGGGTTGGTGCGGATGGCGTGAAACCGTGAGAGTGCAAGCGCGCAATGCTACGCAGCCCGCAGCGTGAAACTCACTCGCCGCCCCAGAGCGGTCGCGATGTTGACCAGGGCGTCCAAGGAGAACCGCGACACGCGACCACGAAGCAGATCATTGATCCTCGGTTGGGTCACTCCGCAACGTTGGGCAGCATCGGCCTGCTTCCAGCCTTCGGCTCGGATGATTTCCGCTATCGGGTGCATCAACTCGGCACGCATGCGCAGATTGGCAGCCTGCTCAGGCGTATCGGCGACAGCGTCCCAGACGTTCGAGAATGAATTGCTTCGCGTTTTCATCTCTGACTCCGCATCAGTTCGGTGCAGCGGCTCTTGCGTTGCGCGCCAGCACCTTGTGTTGAGAACGGTTTGACAAGGGGGGGGGGGGGGGGTTAATTTGCGAAATTGTCATACCCACCCATAACCACAAAGGGAGTTTGGACATGCAATCACGACCCGCCCGCCGTCCTGAAAAACTTGTCGTATTAGCCGCGGTACTGATGGGCACGCTGAGTGTGCAGGCATTGGCCGATTCAGCGCTGGTCACGAATAGTGCGAATGGTCATACCTACAAGCGCTTCGATGCGCCTTCCACATTGCAACAGGCCCGGACGGGATGCGCGGCTAGAGGAGCACACCTCGTCACCCTCACAACGCAGCAGGAAAATGATTTTGTCGTCACGCAATTCGTCCAGGACAGCGTACAAGCGTGGCTGGGCGCTACAGACGAGCTGGTGGAAGGGAATTGGCGGTGGATGACCGGAGAGCCATGGTCTTTCGAGAACTGGAACGCCGGCGAACCTAATGACGGAGTCTCTTACACCAGCGGCGAGGACTACGCGGCGGTGCTCGCTGTGAATGCGGGAAGATGGAACGATGCCGGTGGCCCCGGCCTAGGCGCCACTCAGAACCTGCTCTCTTACATCTGCGAATGGGAACGCCTCTATGAGTCAGTGGCGACTTATCCGGTGGGCAACTATCCGTTCGATCTGACTTTTGCGAATGGCTACATGTACGTCGTGAACGCCAACGACGCCACGATCACAAAGCTGAGCACCAAGACAGGGGCTACGACCGCAACGTTCGCGGCAGGCGGGCACCCTGTGCGAATCCTCTTCGACGGAACGTACCTCTGGACCGCCAACAGCGCGGAGGGCACCGTCAACAAACTCAGCACATCGGGCACTCTGCTGGGGAGTTACTACGTCGGTGCGACCCCGTCCCATTTGGCCTATGACGGATCAAGTGTCTGGGTCACCCAACGTGACAGCGGGACCGCAACCAAAATCAAACGCAGCACCGGAGCAATTCTGGGGACCTATGCGGTTGGGTCGACACCCGCAGGGATCTGGTTCGACGGCACTTACATCTGGGCGGTTAGCGGACCATATCAAGGGGCTGGAAGTTTGGTGAAACTGAGCAAGACCGGCGTCACCTTGGCAACGTTCAATACCGGGGGAATCACATCAGGCGACATCGTTTCCGACGGTACTTACTTGTACGTCACGAATTACCACTCGGGAACGATTTCAAAGATACGAAGGGCAGATGGCGAACTCGTGAATACTCTGAACTCGGGCGCAGGCGTTGGCAATTTGCTTTACGAGGCTCACCAGCTTTGGGCAGGAAACTGCGAGGCTAATACGGTTACTAGGTTCAATACTCGTGATGATGCGTTAATCGAGACAATACCGTTCCCCACGGGAACAGGCCCATGCGCCATCGGCTTTGATGGAGTTCGCGTGTGGTCTTCAAATCAGGATGGCAATTCGGTAAGCGCATTCTGATCTGTCACCTATGCCTCAGCGGACGGCCATCCACTCGAATCGGACAATGCCTGCCCGTCGTAAGTGAACCGACGGCCAAAATCAGGGCTTCAGGAATTCATCCACATCAATACCAGCCTGCTTGAGGATGGCAAGCAACGTCCCCTCGGGCATGTCTCCGGGGTGGTTCGGCAAGGTGGCATAGCGATTTGTCGTCGGGTTGTGCCAGATCTCATGCGAGCCCGCCGATTGCGGTTAAAACTCAAAGCCGAAGTGTTTGAGTCGCTTGACGACAACCCGTTGCCGGAAGCCGTCGAGCCGGCCCATCAGAGGTTGACGATGAGGGGGTAGTCGAAGGTTTCACTTGCGCGCGGCAGGGATTGACCCGCGCCCCGCTGGGATTCGATCAATTTTTTTGCCACATCCCGGGCAATCTCGACCGCCTCTTCGATGGTGCGTCCCTGCGCGATCAAACCCTGCACGTCATCGGATGTGGCGAGATACATCCCTTCTGGCAGCAATTCGATATGTAGCCTGACGATGTGTTCCATGCTGGTCTTCCTGTCTTGACGCTCGTGCGGTGCGGCCAATGCTCGGCTCAGCCACAGAGTCTAGTGAGTGGACACCAGTCGACTCAACCGCTATCGCTCCACCACCCCCACCAACCAATCCTGCAACTCCGACACATCCCCGCTCTCGACCAGCGACAGACACGCAAGCACCGCGTGTTTTGAGGGAATGACGATGATCGCCTGCTCCTGATGGCCCCGCATCTCGGCAAACGGCACCACACGGGCGCGGCGATTGCGCATCAAGTGGCTCACCAGCAGCTTGTAGGTATCCATGTCGAAGGCGGCGCCAGCGGTCAGCCCCCTTGCGCTTACCCCGCGTGACCAGCTTTGCGCTCTGCAAACGCTGCTTCACCCACGTGTACCCGCGCTCTCCCTGGTGCTCTGAGCGGTAGCGCTCAAAAAAATGTTGTACGTTCCAGCTGTCATAGCGCTCCCGATACAACGCCTCCAACGCCAACACTTCATCGACCGGCGCTCGAAGACTCGATACCTGATCGATGCGTTTGTCGATTAACCCCTCCAATCCCGCCTCCTCGAATCGGTCGATGTAACGACGAAACGTGCGCTCGCACACCCCGAGCAACTGTGCCACCTCCTCCTGCAACAAACGGCGGCTGCGCCAACCGTCATAGGCTTCTCAAATCGCATAAGCCGAGTCTCCTGTAGCCAGAGCGTCGGGTTAATTCCACCCCTCCATAACGGGCGTAACAAAACCGGACACATTACGTGCTAGTAGACCGGACAGACTATGTGCTACCTACACGATGCAAGCGATGACCTTGACAGGGCCGCCGCAGCGCGCGCAGGTCTCCACATCGATGTTAAAGACGCGCTTGAGTCGCTGAGCCCAGGTCATCGCGACGTGGCGTTCGATGGCTGATTGGGTCTCGGCGTTGTGGTTGCGTTTGCCTCCTTTGCCGCGGCCCGCCGGTGTGATCGCGGCGCGCCAGTGATGATTTGCCGCCAGCACGCCGTGGTAGCGAATCAGGTTGACGCGGGGGCGTGGTACCAGGGCGGCCAGCCTTGCCACAACGTCAATCGGCTCGAATACGATCTGGATGGTGCCATCGCGATACGGTGTCTTGAGCGTGTAGCGAGAATCCCTCGACCTTGGCAACTCTTTCGTCGTTACTGTTGGCACTGTCGAATGGCGCCAGCGTGCGCAACATAAACGCTTTGCGGCCCTGTTGCAGTCCCACGGCGATGCGGTAGGTCACAGGCAGGGGCCTACGCGCTCGCTGATGCGTTGCACCAGGACCTCAAGCTCCGAGCGATCCGGGGCCTTCACGCGGTGAAAGCGGGGTGTGCCGTTGTCTCGGGCGCGGTAGACGATCCCCAGCACCTTGCCCATCGCGTGCGGGTGGGTGGCCTACCCCGCCGCGGCATCCCCTGGCTGGGTCATGTTGCGCACCGACTCGAGGTTCACGTGCCACAGCAGAAGCTGCGCATACAGGTTGTTGGAGGTCACGCCACCGTCGATGACCATGACCTGGTCGAGCAGCATGTCGCCGTCCTGGTCCAGGCTCGCCTGCATACCGAGCAGACTGGCGTTGATGTGATTTGCGAGTTGCGCCAGCGGCAGTGATTTGTCTAATAGGTAGCGGCGGAAGCACACGACCCCGTATTGGCTCTCGTGGCGGCTCATGCCGTGCGACAGCCACGCATGGAACGCGTAGCCGCCGTATCGGCACATCAGCGTGTTCGGCATCGGCTGGCCGGTTTCGTCGTTGATGCGCGGATCTACGCGGCAACCCCAGCCGCGCAGCAGCTTTGCGAGATCCTCGCAGTTGAGCCCGGTGTGCACGGCTTGCGTCTCGAGGCGCGTACCAAGGTGCAGGTGGTACTTCAGGTCCACGGTGCCGTCATAACCCAGCACGCGGCAGAGAATGCCAACGGCCTCACGCGCAAGGGAGCGGATTGCAGCGGGCGAATCCGCGCACACGCTCTTGCAGAAATTGCCCGCGTCTCCGCCGGTTTCGAAGCCACGGTCACGCAGGTCATCCTGGCGCTTCTTGCCGATGTGCCTTGCGGCGGCTTCGTTGCACGCACCCGAGCACACCTCGAAAGCCACGGCGCGCTCGTCGGGCTCGGACCAGAACTGCAGGAACAACGAAGCACCCGCGCCGTTCGCGAACTCGAGCACGTAGAAGCTGTAGTCTCCGGCATGCCACGCGGTATCGCGGTGATCCGCCCGCCAGGTGCACACACGCTCGAGGTGCGTGGTGATCTCGTCACCCGCGAGCGTCCACAGGACCGTGCGTGTGCGCGCGCGATCCGTGCGGGCGATCAGCACGCCCTCGGCGTCCAGTGGGCGCAGGAAGCCACCGGCCAGCGTGCTCTGCGTGTGCGAACTCTTGAAAGGAATCAAGGTACCCATGTTCAATCCTCCTGTTGCTGCGTAGTCGAATGCGTTGCGGGCACGGCGCGCGATGCGTAAGAGAGCTGCGCGGCCAACGCCTCTTCCAGGGTGATGGCGTGCAGATCCAGCACCTTCTGCAGTGGCTCCTGGTAGCCACCGGCCAGGTTCCAGGCGAGCGGCACGCCCGCGCGCGCCGCGGCCGCGAACACCAGGCGGTCCCGCTCGCGATAGCCTGCCGTTGTGAACACGCCGCCGAGCGGATCATCCTTGTGCGAATCCGCGCCGGCCTGGTAAAGAATCAGGTCGCACTCGGCGGCCGCCGCAACCAGTTCCGCTTCGAGCTTCGCCAATCTCTGGCGCTCGGTGCCGCTGTGCGCGCCCAGCGTCCAGTGGCGAACCCGCTGATCGAGATTGAGATGACGGAGGATCTCATCAGTGCCGTCACCGTAATGCTGGTCACAGTCGACGATTGCGATGCGCTTCGCGCCGGCATCCAGCACCGCAAGCGCGGCCAGCAGCAGCCCGTTGAAGGTGCAGTAGCCGCCGCCGCGGGAATAGCATGCATGGTGAAAGCCGGAGGTGGGCGACACCGTGATGCCACCGCCGCGCCACGCCGCGAGCGCTGCTCCGCGCATCGAGCCGCTGGTGTAGCGCAGCGCCTCGACGACCTCGGGCTGGCGGGTGCCGAAGCCGTTGGCGATTTGCAGCGAGAGGACGCCATCCACATAAGCCCGATCGTGGACGCGGTAGAAGTCCTGTCGTGTTACCGGCTCAAAGCTTGCGAATGTCACGCGCCGCCCGAAGCGCCGCTGCCAGTCCTCAACCACCCGCGCCGGCTTGCCGGCACTGGGCGAGGAGGACTGCACGGTCACGGATTGTTCGGGGCGGTAGAAGATCTGCATGTATTTGCTCCCTGGCGGAGGAGACTGGCGGGGTGGTTTTCACCCTGTATTCAGCTCGCTCTCGACACAGGAGCATTGTCTCATTTGGCAGCATCACAGGCTGAGGCTCTACCGGGGGCTTGGTGATGACGCCGCAGATACGGGCCTCATTGCCCGTGGAATTCCGCGAGCAGATGTTGAAAGGCACGCGGCACTCACCCCTTGGCGAGCCTTCCGATATCGCATCGATGGTGGCGATGCTGGTGTCGGACGGATCAACACGACAGACACGACCCTGATCGAGAGGGTGCAATTCCCCGCAGGGGCCGTTCCCGGTGCGATCGGTTTCGACGGCACCCGCGTGTGGGCGACAGGTCTCAATACCGCATCCGTGAGCGCGTTCTTAATTCAGGCCGGCCCCGCCGCCCGAACTCGGCGGCGCGACCTCACCGCACCACACCGCCCTCCACCACACCCACCAACCAATCCTGCAACGCCGACACATCCCCGCTATCGACCAGCGAGAGACACACCAGTATGACGACGACGGGACGGTGTCGCGAATCAGCGCCAAAACAGGGAGGTCACGCTTGAAGCCAGCAGCCGGGACTGCTGGCGGAGATGTTGGCGGGGATAGTTCGGCTTAAGTGAAACGGTAACGGTGCAAGCACGGGTTCCTACGCAGCCCGCAGCTTGAAACTCACTCGCCGCCCCAGAGCGGTCGCGATGTTGACCAGAGCGTCCAAGGAGAACCGCGACACGCGACCACGAAGCAGGTCATTGATCCTCGGTTGGGTGACGCCACAACGTTGGGCAGCATCGGCCTGCTTCCAGCCTTCGGCTCGGATGATTTCCGCTATCTGATGCATCAACTCGGCACGCATGCGCAGGTTGGCAGCCTCCTCAGGCGTATCGGCGACAGCGTCCCAGACGCTCGAGAATGAATTGCTTCGCGTTTTCATCTCTGACTCCGCATCAGTTCGGTGTAGCGGGTTCTTGCAAGGTCAACGTCTGCCTTGCTCGTGGCCCTGGTCTTCTTCTGGAACGCGTGCAGTACGTAAATCGCGTCCCCCAGCCTTGCGATGTAAATCACCCGATAAGTTCCTGCCTCATCCCAAACCCGCAGTTCCTCAACACCTTTCCCAACGGTTGGCATGGGCTTGAAGTCTTGGGGCTGCTCGCCATGCTGTACTCGCTCAAGTTGGTAACCCACATCGTGCCGAGGATCCTCAGGGAAGTCCCGTAATGACTCGAGGGAGTTACCAAGGAAGCAGAGAGGTTTCATGAGCTGAATATACTGAATCGGATATATATGGACAAGGCTGCGCTGGCCTCAAGGCCCCTCCACCACCCCCACCAACCAATCCTGCAACGCCGACACATCCCCGCTCTCAATCAGTGGGTGCCTACGCGCTGCATGGTTTACCACAGGCACGTAGGCGCTTGCCCCCAACACGGGCCTGCACTTTACGAGTGCGACGGCGGCCGGGCCCTGTGGAGGCGCTGTTGCGACGCCTCTCCTACGTCAGCTCTGCGCCGTGCAGCGGCTCTTGCATTGTGCGGCAGCACCTTGTGCTGAGAACGGTTTGACAGGGGGGGGGGGGGGCGTAATTTGCAGATAGGCTGATCTGACAACCCCAGCGGCATTCGCGCCGTATGCGAGGCGAGACCATGAAGGCACATTTTGTTCGCGCGCTGGGACTTTGTAGTGCCGCGCTGGTGGGACATGCAGCATCAGCACAGACAAACACAGCCGTGGAGTGGAGTACGGTTAGCGGGGGAAATGGTCATTGGTATCAGCTGGTCATCGGAAATCCGATTTCATGGACCGACGCGCGTGCCGCAGCGCAGAGACGTGGCAGCCATCTGGTTTCGCTAACCAGCGCAGCAGAGGACGCATTCGCCTCCCAGTTGAGCAGCCGTTCGGACCACCCTAGCGCTTGGGTTGACGCGCCCGACTTCACAGGTTGCTTTTGCTCTGTGGGGCCGTGGGTTGGCGGGTATCAGCCGGCGGGGGCATCTCCCTCCCAACCATGGGCGTGGATCGGTGGAGAAACATGGAACTGGTCGAACTGGGGATCAGGAGAACCGAACGGCGGGTATAGCCCAGGCAATGCATTTGCTGTGATGTTCGGTGGGCAGGGGTCCAACGACTATCGCGGCTGGGCCGACGACCTGACGACCGACAACCCTCCTGTTGGGCCGTACCCGCTGGCAGTGAGCTACGTGATCGAGTGGGATGCCGATTGCAACGCCGACGGGAAGGTCGACTACGGGCAAATCCAGCACGGAGATCTCCAGGATCTCAACCAGAACGGTATCCCTGACATCTGCGCGTATAAAAGCTACCCAGTTGGCAAAAACCCTCAAGATCTGGTGTTTGCGAGCGGCTACATGTTCGTCGCTAACAAGGACGATTCCAGCATCTCGAAAATCAATATCAAAACAGGAGCTGCTACCAGTACATTTCTGGCCGGCGGACGACCCTACACCGTTAAATTCGATGGTACTTACCTGTGGACTGCGAACATCAATGACGGAACGGTGAGCAAGCTGACGACAGCCGGAGTGCTGAAAGGGACGTATCCAGTCGGTGCGGAGCCAGCTCGCATTGCGTACGACGGATCAAACATCTGGGTGTCGCTTGCAGGCGAGGGGCGAGTTGCAAAGATCAGCCGCAGCACCGGTGCGGTGCTTGGCGTGTATAACGTCGGATCTACCCCCCACGGCATTCTTTTCGACGGCACATATATCTGGGTCGTCAACGGCCCCTATCTCAGCGCCGGCAGCATCACAAAACTCAGCAAGACAGGCGTGACGCTTGGTACATTTGTGACGGGCGGTCTGACATCAAGGGATATCGTGACGGACGGTACATTCCTTTACGTTTCCAACTACAGTTCGGGAACAATTTCGAAAATTCGTAAAACGGATGGGGTGATCGTGAACACGTTGAACCCCGGGATTGGAGTAAACCGCATGCTTTACGAGGCACATCAACTCTGGTCGGCCAATGACTCTGTCAACACAGTGACGCGATTCGATCTTGTCGACGATACGCTATCGGAGACGATCAGCTTTCAAGCGGGAACCTATCCGGTCGCTATTGGGTTTGATGGAATAAAGGTATGGTCTTCAAACCCGGGCACTGCGTCG
>CAMAXE010000045.1 GCA_945862145.1 Klebsiella pneumoniae | reverse complement strand
AGTCGATACCGGCGGTGCGCAGCGGACGCCTCCACGAGATCAAGAGCTGCGACATCCTGCAGCCTGGTCCCGCCTGCCTCTCCGACGGACTGGAACAGATCCACCGCCACCTCGCCAGTTGGGCGGCCAACGCATGAGCAGTACGACACTGCGCGCGCGCATCCAGCACCGCATCGATACCAAGACCAAGCCGCAGGGTGCGCTGGGCCGGCTGGAGGAACTCGCGCTGCAGATCGCGCTCCTGCAGCAAACCGAGGAGCCACGGCTGAACGCGCCGCAGCTGGTTGTCTTCGCCGCGGATCACGGCATCGCCACGCAGGGCGTGTCCGCCTACCCGCAAGAAGTGACAGCGCAAATGGTGCTCAACATGCTCGCGGGCGGGGCAGCGGTATCGGTGCTGGCGCGCCAGCACGGGCTCGCGCTCACCGTGGTCGACTGCGGCGTAAAACACGATTTCGCACCGCAGCCGGGCCTGCGCATAGCCAAGACCTGCCACGGCAGCGAGGACTCCACCAGCGGCCCCGCGCTGAGCGCCTCGCAATGCGCCGCGGCCCTCGCCCATGGCGAAGAGCTGCTGCGCGGCTTGCCGGGCAATGTGCTGCTGCTGGGCGAGATGGGCATCGGCAACACCTCCCCTGCCGCGCTCCTCATGGCACGGCTCACCGGGCTGCCGCTCACGGACTGCGTGGGCCGCGGCACCGGGCTGGATGATGAAGGTCTCGCGAGAAAAACCGCTGTGCTGTCGCGGGCGCTGGAGCGCCATGCGGGGCTCAGCCATCCGCTGGAACTGCTCGCCGCACTCGGCGGACCCGAGATTGCCACCATGACGGGCGCCGTGCTGCAGGCCGCGCGCGAACGCAGGCTCACGGTGGTCGATGGCTTCATCACCACCGCTGCGGTGGCGGTGGCAGCAGCGCTGGAGCCGGTGGTGCTCGAGCGCTGCATCTTCGCGCACGGATCAGCAGAGAACGGCCATTCACGCTGGCTGCAGGCGCTTGGCGTGCGACCCCTGCTTGACCTCGGCCTGCGTCTGGGCGAGGGCTCCGGCGCGGCGCTCGCCTGGCCGCTGCTCAAATCCGCGGAACTCTTCCTCGCCGAGATGGCGAGCTTCGCCTCCGCGGGCGTCAGCGACCGCGACAGCGCCTGAGGCGAGGCACGCCAATGCAGCGGGAAATCCGCCTCTTCTTCACCGCGCTGCAGTTCCTTACCCGCGTGCCCGTGCCGGCGTGGGTGGGCTACCAGCCGCAGTGGCTGCAGGACAGCGTGCGGCACTTCCCCGGCGTGGGCCTTCTGGTGGGCGGTTTCGGGGCGCTGGTATTCGCGCTCGCGGTGCACGCATGGCCCCCGCTGGTGGCGGTGGCGCTCTGCATGGCCGCCACCATCTGGCTGACGGGCGCCTTCCACGAGGACGGTCTCGCCGACACCTGCGATGCATTGGGCGGCAGCGTGAGCCGCGAGCGCTCGCTGGAGATCATGAAGGACTCGCGAATCGGTACCTACGGCAGCGTTGCCCTGATCTGCATGCTCGGGCTCAAGGCCGCCGCGCTGCACGCGCTTGCTTTGGGCAGCGCCCACGCCGTGATCCTCGCACTGCCACTGGCGCATGCCTGGTCGCGTCTCGTGCCGGTATTGCTGCTGCGCGCGCTCTCGTATGCAGGTGATGCCGAGCACGCGAAAGCAAAGCCCATGTCGCAGCAAGCAAGCGACGCCTCGCTCGGTATCGCCCTGCTGTGGTGCGCCCTGGCTGGGCTGGGCGCTGCAGCCGCTGGCATGACGCTGCTGCGGCTCGCATTCGCCGCCGGCGTAGCGATCGCGGTGTGCGTTGTGATGGGCCGCTGGCTGCGCCGACGCCTCGGGGGCTACACGGGCGACACGCTGGGCGCGGCGCAGCAATTCGCAGAAGTGGCGATTTATCTGGCGCTGCTCGCGCACACGGGCGCCGCCTGATGACGGCGCCAGTCACCGTCTTCTGGTGCTGGCGCCATCCGCGCGCCATCGCCGCGGCCGGGCGCTGCATTGGCAGCAGCGATATTCCCGTGGATCCGCGCAAGGCAAAACGCCTGGCTGCCCGCATCCGTCGCGCAGCCGAGCGTCACGACCTGCCACGCGTCCTGCATGTCTCACCGCTCGAGCGTTCGCGCGCGGTTGGCCGCTGGCTGCGGCGCTGGGGCTGGGAACTGCGCGTGGACGCGCGCCTTCGCGAGGTGGATTTCGGCCGTTGGGACGGGCTGCCGTGGAGCGACATCGCCTGGGCCGAGGTGGAAGCCTGGCAGGAAGACCTGCTACACCACGCCCCGGGCGGTGGCGAATCGTTGCTCGCTGTGGCCGCGCGCGTGCAGGACTTCGTACGTGAGCACAGCGGTGATGTGCTGCTGGTGAGCCACGGGGGCTGGATCAACGCACTGCGCGCCGTGCCCCCCGGAACCACCACGCTGGCCGCAGCCGACTGGCCGGCAGCGCCTGCGCATTCGAGCCTGACGCGGTGGGTGGTGTAAACACCGCCTGGGAGCCGGCGGCTGAGCGCCGAGGAGTACTTCGCTTTTCTTGACGCGGCGCGGCGCGTCTTCGGGCCGCAGCCACGTCGCTTCGGCGAGATCACGAACTGCCGCCTCTGAGGAGGTCTCAGGACGCAGTCCAGAGATTCTCCATCACATAATCCTGCAGCGGTCGCGGCTCGGCCCAGGCCTCCATCTGCAGCATCGGCACCGGATAAAAACGATCGACCTGCCCGAGGCAGATGATCGCGACGGCTTCGCTACCCGCGGGCATATGCAGCAGTTGCCGCAGCTGCTCGGGCTGAAAGAGCGAGACCCAGCCCATGCCGAGTCCCTCGGCGCGCGCGGCAAGCCACATGTTCTGCAAGGCACACGACACGGAGGCAAGATCCATATGCGGCAGCGTGCGCCGGCCAAAGACATGCCGCTCACGCTGGTCCATGAGCGCCGCCACCAGCAGTTCGCCGCAGTCGAGGATGCCCTCGACCTTGAGTTGCATGAATTCATCACTGCGCTCGCCCAGAGCCTCGGCGGTGGCACGCCGCTCGGCGTCGACCAGCGCGTGGATCTGCACCCGCAGGGCGGCGTCGGTCACGCGGATGAAGCGCCAGGGCTGCATAAGCCCCACGCTGGGCGCGGCGTGCGCGGCCTGCAGCAATCGCAGTAACACGGCAGGGTCCACCGGGCCCGGACGAAAATGGCGCATATCGCGCCGCTCCGCGATGGCGCGGTAGATGGCGGCCCTCTCGGCCTCGGTGAATGCAAATTCGCTCATGCGTCCCTACTGGAAAATCTCAGCGCATCACTCTGGCCACGATGGCCTTCAGATAACGCGTTTCGGGAATGGCTGCCTGCACAGGGTGATCGGGCCCCTGCCCGAGGAACTCCAGCACCTGCAGCGTGCGCCCGGCCTGCGCGGCAGCGAGTTGCATGATCTCCAGCAGCGCCGACTCGGAGAGATGCATCGAGCAGGAAGCGCTCACCAGGATCGCCTCCTCGGCCAGCACCGCCATCGCCTCGCGGTTCAGCTTGTGATAAGCGTGCTCGCCGGTTTTCTGGTCCTTGCGGCGCTTGATGAAGGCGGGCGGATCCAGCACCACGATGTCGAAGCGCTCGCCGGCCGTGGCGAGGCGCTGGATCTCGGCGTCGGCCTGCCCCTCGATGAAGCGCATGCGGCCCTCGACGCCGTTAAGCGCAGCGTTTTGCGCCGCCAGCGCGAGCGCGGGTCCGGAGCTGTCGATACAGCAAACCTCAGTGGCGCCGGCCACGGCCGCCTGCACGCCCCAGGCACCCACGTAGCTGAATACATCCAGCACACGGCAACCGGCGGCAAGTGAAGCCACGCGCGCCCGGCCCGGACGGTGGTCGAAGAACCAGCCCGTCTTCTGGCCTTCCTGCGCGCTCACGCGAAAGCGCGCGCCGTGCTCCTCGATCTCGAGGAACTCAGGGATCTCGCCGTGGGCAACCCGCGTGTAGACCGGCAACTGCTCCAGGGTGCGCACGGCGGTGTCGTTACGCAGCAGGATGCCCGCGGGCTGCAGCAGCATATCGAGCGCTGCGATCACCTCCGGCAGCAGCCGTTCCATCCCCGCGGTGCCCACCTGCACCACCAGATGCTCACCGAAGCGATCCACCACCAATCCCGGGAGACCATCACTGTCGCCATAGGCCAGGCGATAGAAAGGTTGGCTGAAAAGCCGCTCGCGCAGGCGCAGGGCGGCGGCGAGCCGCGCCTCGATCAGGGCGGCGCCAACCGCCTCCGTGCCGTCACGGTGGATCAGCCGGGCGCAGATCAGCGAATGCGGATTGACCAGCGCGACCCCGAGGGGCCTGCCGCTCGCGCCCTGCAGCAGCGCCTGATCGCCAGCCTGGAAGCCCTTCAGCGGCGTGGCGTCGGTATCGATCTCGTTGCTGTAGATCCAGGTGTGGCCCTGGCGCACGCGCCGGTCTTCGTGACGGCGCAGCTGCAGAGGCGCCAGCGCGCTCATGCGCCACCAACCATGGCGGTATAGCCGCTGGCATCGAGCAGGGCATCGAGCTCGACGGGGTCTGCCGCGCGGAGCTGGTAGAACCAGCCCTCGCCGTAGGGCGCTTCGTTCACCAACTCGGGCGTGTTCGCCAGCGCTTCGTTCAGCGCGACCACTTCACCGGCCACGGGCGCGTAGACCTCGGAGGCCGCTTTCAATGACTCGACCGTGCCGGACTGCTCGCCGGCCGCGAAGCGCGTGCCCACGGCGGGCAACTCGCAGAAGAGCACATCGCCGAGCGCCTCCTGCGCGTGATCGGTGATGCCTACCACCACCAGGCCGTCGGCGCCGGGGCGCGCCCACTGGTGCGTGGACGAATAACGCAAGTCTTCGGGGATACGGCTCATGGCGAGGCTCCGGTGCGGGGCGGAGGCGGATTCTAGCGGGCGTAGAGGGGCAGCGTAAGCAAAAGCCGGCAATCAGGCGGCGACGACTTGCGGTACTCTGAGGGCCACGCAAGCACGGAGCCCCGTTGATGGATCACTTCCGCCCGATGCTCACCGCAGCGCTGGCTCTCTGCATGGCCGCTAGCGCCTTGCGAGCCGACGACGCGCGCTTCGGCCCCGCAGACCCCGTCGCGAAAGATCCTGCGCAATTCGACCCCAAACGCCCCGTAGCCCGCGAACTCGACATGGAGGTGCCCGATGGCTTCGCGGTGAGCGCCGCAGGAGACCTGATCATCTCGCGCCCGCTCAGCCAGTACGCCCGACGCCTGGACGCCTTTGGCTCTCTGGTGGGAATCCTGCAGCGAAGCGATGTGGCCTATGGCAACCTCGAAACCACGATCTTCGATCCACGCACTTTCAAGGGCTCGCCATACTCCTGGGACGGCGACTGGACCAATTCTTCCCTGCCGGCCGTGGCAGGAGATCTGCGCCAGATGGGCTTTGGCGTGGTCTCCCGCGCGAACAATCACACGCTCGACTGGGGCATAGAAGGCATGCAGGAGACCGGTCGCTGGCTCGACCAGGCCGGCATCGTGCACGCAGGCGCCGGCGACACCCACGGGGCAGCACGGGCGCCGCAGTATCTCGAGGCTGCACGTGCGCGGGTGGCACTGATCTCGCTCGCCTCGACGTTCCGCCCCACCAGCGAGTCGCTGCCGGCATCCGGACTCGCGCCGGGGCGGCCCGGGATCAGCGGGTTACATCTTGCCGCGGTCCTGCATGTGCCGCCGGCCGCCCTGCGTGCACTGCAGGCCGCGCGCTGCGCCGTGCAGCCACAGCACTGCGACGAGGCGGGCACCGCGGGCGAATTGTTCGGCCAGAAATTCCGGCAGGCAGAGGATGCATCGGCGTCTTACAGCATGGATCCGGTAGATCTCGCCGAGATACTGCAGAGCGTGCGCACCGCGCAGCAGCATGCGGATTTCGTGATCGTGGCGATCCACAGCCACGAGTGCTCGCGCAACTGCGAGGGCGGCGACACACCCGCCGGGGCCGCCGACTTCCTGCGGCAACTGGCCCACGACGCAATCGACAGCGGTGCCGACATGTTCGTGGCCACCGGCAATCACAATCTGGGCGCAATCGAGGTCTACGACTCGCCGGCGCGCGGCAAACGCCCCGTGTTCTACGGCCTCGGCAATTTCTTCTGGAGCGACATACAAGAGCCGCTTCCCGCCGATCTGCGACGCGGAAACGAGTCCACACTTGCCGCCGCCTGGGAAAACCCGGCCAAGGCTACCGACTACGACCTCACGGCGCCTCTCAACAAACAGACCTTCGCGACGCCCTTCACCTTCCAGAGTGTGCTCGCGGAAAGCCGCTTCGCGAACGGGGAACTCTCCGCGATCGTGCTGCACCCGGTAGATGAAGGCTACGGCCGTTCGCTCACCACCAGCGGGATACCGCAGCTCGTGAGCGACACGGCCGAGGCGCGGGGAATCATCGGACAGGTGATTCTCCAGAACGAGCGCTTCGGCCTTCCGGCGCTGGATATCCGTTACAGCGGTAGCACTGCGACCGTCAGGCCTTGAGTGAAACCCGTACACACCGGAGCAGGGATAACCGCAACCATGACGATCCAGACTAGCCCCGCGAAAAAACGCGCTTCCCGCAACTGGCTGGCGTCAACCGCAATCGCACTCATCGCCTGCAGTGCAGAAGCCGGCACAACCACCGCGCTGGTGGCAGATCGCCTGATCGACGGCCGCAGCAAGATCGCACTCAGCGATGCAGTGGTACTGATCGAGGGCGAGCGTATCGTGGCCATTGGCAATCGCTCGCTGATCCCGGCGGGCGCCGAGGTGATCGAACTCGGTGACGCCACGCTGATGCCCGGCATGATCAACGCACACGAACACCCGCTGATGTTTGGCGACGACTACCAGCAGGTGCATCTGGCGCATTCCTCCGCGTACAAGACGCTGATGGGCTTGGCGGGGCTGCAGCGGCTGCTGCTCGCCGGCTGGACCGGCGTACGCGTGATGGGCGATGCGGACGTCTTCTATGGCAACCAGGATCTGCGTCGGATCATCGACAACGGCGTCTTCATCGGCCCGCGCATGACCGGCGCGGCGCATTACATCTCGATCACCGGGGGCGGCGGCGACATCAACTACCTCGCGCCCGAGCAGCGGGTGCATCCGGACGGCCTGATCGCCGACGGCCCGGAGGCAATCCGCAAGGCCGTGCGCGAAGAAGTGAAGTACGGCTCGGACTGGATCAAGCTACTTGTCACCGGCGCCTTCGAGTCCGTGGGCGACGATCCGCGCAACGTCGCGTTCTCGCCGGAGGAACTGCGCGCTGCGGTGGAAGAAGCGAGCCGCCACGGCATTCCGGTGGCCGCGCACGCACACGCTACCGAGGGGATCAAGCAGGCTGTCGCCGCCGGCGTGCGCTCGATCGAGCACGGCACGTATATCGACGACGAAGGCATCCGGATGATGGCCAAGCGCGGCACATTCCTGGTGCCGACCGTGTATCTGGGCGACTACTACGCCACCGGCGACCACACACTCCGCGCGCAAGACAAGAACGACGACTACATCAAGCACGGCAGGGGCGATTTTCTATCGGCAATCGCACGCGCTCACCGCGGCGGCGTGAAGGTGGTTATCGGTCTGGATCTCGGTGCCGGGAGCGCCGACCCGAAGGTCTACGCACGGGAATTCGCCGTATTTGTCGAAGCGGGCATCGCACCGATGGACGCCATTCAGGCCGGCACGCGGGTGGCCGCCGAACTCCTGCGCTGGGACGACCGGCTCGGCACCGTGGAACCAGGGAAGCTCGCCGACATCATCGCCGTGCCGGGAAATCCACTGACAGACATCGGTGCCCTTGAGCGGGTGTCGATGGTGATGCTCGGTGGGCGGGTGCTGAAGCGCCCCGGCGAGGCCTCATCGCTCGGAGGGCTTCTGCCGGCCCCACCGGCACTGGCACCTCGCTGAGGGCTCAGGCAACGACGCCCGGAACGGAACGACGCTGGAAGGCGAGCGGCGCCTTTCGCGGCAGCCGCGCCTCTGGATCAAAGCGCGGATGCGCCACCTCGGCGGGCGTGGGCAGGAGATCGTTCTCCAGCATGCGGCGGCAGGCCATGTATTCGCGCGGGCGGTTCACGGACTGGCAGGCCACCAGCCGCTCGCCCTCGAAACACCACACCGCAAAGCTGCCCGAGGCGGGATCGCCGCGCAGCACCGTGCGCGGTTCGCGCCCTGCCAAGCCCACGATCTGCAGCCTGAAGCCCAGTTGGTCGGACCAGAACCACGGCGCCTGCGCGTAAGCGCGTTGCTTGCCGCAGAGCGTAGCGGCCGCGGTCTTCGCCTGCTCCACCGCGTTGTGCACGGATTCGAGCCGCAGGCTCCGACCCAGGATCGCGTTCGGGTGGCGCGTGCAGTCTCCGGCGGCCACGATACTCGGGGCGCTGGTACGCGCGAATTCGTCCACAACGATACCGTTGTCGCAGGCGAGGCCTGCGGCCTGCGCGAGCGCCACCTCCGGCTCCACGCCAATGCCCACCAGCACGAGGTCTGCGGGGATGCGCTCGCCGCGCGCGGTGAGCACGGCGCAGACGGCGCCATTTTCGGTGTCGATACCGGTCACGCTGCAGCCGGTGCGGATGTCGATTCCGCGCTTCTGGTGCTCGGCCGCGAAAAACGCCGCGACCTCGGGCGTGCCCGCAGACTCCATCACACGATGCTGCGCGGCCAGCACCGTCACGTGCTTGCCCATCGCCGCCATCACACCTGCCGCTTCCAGGCTGATCAGCCCCCCACCCACACAGACCACGCGCGTGGCGGTGGGCAACGCGGCGCGCAGTTGCTCGCAGTCAGCGAGCGTGCGCAGGCAATGCACGCCCGAGGCATCGGCATCCTGCACCGGCAGCCGACGCGCTACCGCACCCGTGCAGAGCGCGAGCCCTGCGTACGGGAGCGTGCTGCCATCGTCCAGATGAAGCTGCCGCGCGGCAACGTCGACGCGGGTCGCGCGCCGCCCACTCATCACCGTGATGCCGCGTTCGGCGTAGAAGTCGCGCGGCCGGTACAGGAGTTTCTCGTGGTCGAGAATGCCCGCGAGATAGAGCTTGGAGAGATGCGGGCGCTGGTAGGGCGGCATGGGCTCGTCGCAGAGCACCGTGACCGCGCCCCCGTAGCCCTCGCGTCGCAGTGAATCCGCGAGTTGTCCGGCGGCCTGTCCGCCACCGACGATAACGATGGGATCGGCGTTGCTCATGGGCTCAATCCCGGAACAGGTAGCGGGTGGTGGGGCGCGTGCCGGCGTCTTCGTTCAGGCGGTGCGCATCCCGGCCCGGCCGCCACTCCTGCACCGCGGCGTCCACCTGGTCGGCGTCCACCAAAATGATCGCGCGCGTGGGGCAGGTCATGACACACGGCGGCTCGGGCTGCTCGGGACCGCGGTGGTCGCAAAGATTGCACTTGTCGGCGGTGCCGAGAGCCGAATCGAAACTGATCGCGTCGTAGGGACAGGCCGCACCGCAGTTCTGGCAACCGATGCAGAGCTCGGGGTCGATCTCGACCAGGCCGTCCTCGCGCTGGTGGATAGCCCAGGTCGGACAGTCGTCGATGCAGGGTGCGTCCTCGCAGTGCTGGCACATCACGGGCCACCACTCCATCTTCAACTCCGGGTAGGAACCCACGGGCTTGTCGAAGACGGTGCGCTGCTGCGGGTTAAGAATGCGCAGCCGGTTCTCGCCCACCGGCAAGCCGTTCTCCATCTTGCAGGCCACCGAGCAGGTGTCGCAGCCGATGCAACGGAAGATATCGATCAGGAATTGCTTCTCGACGCGCATCAGACCGCCTCCACCATGGCCCGCTCCACTTCGACCAGGCAGTCGTAGACGGGGTAGTTCGATTCGAGGATGGTTTCCTGCGCAGCGTTCAGCGGCATCTGCGTGAGATCCGAGTAGTGGCCCGAGATGAAATGCTCCGGCCACCAGCCCTGGCTCAGATTCAGCGCACCCGGCTTGATGCCCTCGGTCACGTGCACATGGGCCACGAAGGCACCGCGGTCGTTGTAGATGCGGATGGGGTCGGCGTCCTGCAGGCCGCGCGCGGCGGCATCCTGCGGGTGCATCTCGACGCGCGGCTCGGGTGCGACCTCGCGGATCCACGGCAGGATCATGTGCGTGGCGTTAGCGGAATACATCGAGTGGTTGCTCATGAAGGTGAGCGGGTAGCGACGGGCCTTGTCGCGGCGGTTGCTTTCCAGCGGCTCCTCGAAGGTGGGGACGCCCTGCCCGTGCTGCACGAGGGATTCCGTGTAGACCTCGATATGCCCCGAAGGGGTGGGGAACTTCAGATCTGCGAAAGGTACGTGCGGCGAGGGCATGGCCGCGCGCGTCACGCCCTTCTCGCGCAGCTCCTCCCAGGACATGTCGCGGATGCAGGGGTCGGTGGCCTCGCGCACGATCTGCTCGCAGGCCTCCATCGCGCTCATGCGCCAGTGCTCGCCCTGCCCCAACCGTTCGCAGACGCCCTTGAAAATGTCCCAATCGGGTTTGGCCTCGCCCACCGGATCGATGGCGCGGGTGCGCAGCTGCACGTACATGTTGTTCCAGCTGGCGACGACGTCGGCCTCTTCCTCGTAGTAACTGGTGGCGGGCAGCACGATGTCGGCGAGTTGCGCAGCCTGCGTCCACACCAGCTCCGAGACCGCGAAGAGATCGAGCTGCGGGAGTGCCTCGCGGATGAAGCGGTTGCGGCGCGGCGCCTGGGTGCCGAAGCCGTAGTTATGGGCCCAGAGGCTTTTGATGGGATACGGCGCGCCGCTCGAGATGATCTCGTGCATGCGGGTGCCGGGATACACGCGCCCGGTGCGTCCGCCCGGCATCAGCCACGAAGCCGGTGTAGCAAAGATGAGCCGTAACAGCGAGCCGCCACCCCAGCTCACGCCCGCGTGGCGCTTGCCGATGTTGCCGCAGATAGCACCCAGCGTGATCAGTGCACGGAAGGACTGGTGGCCGTTGTAGTAACGCTGCGTGCCCTGCCCGATCCACAGGGACGCCGGGTCGGTGCGGGCGTATTCCAGCGCGAGCGAGCGGATGGTCTCAGCGGGCACGTCGCAGAGCGCGGAGGCTTTCTCCGGTGTGTAATCCCGCAAACTTTCGCGCAGCACGTTGAAACCCGTTCGTACCGCCACCTCGTCCCCGCCCGGGAGCATCACGCTGCCGCGCCAATCGAGGGCGGGCACGGGGGTGCTGCCCGCGATGGCGGGGAGGCCGGTGTTCTCATCGAGCACCGCGCAATCGCCGCCGATGCGCAGCAGGCTGCCATCATCCTCGCGCACCAGATACGCCGAGTTCGAATGCTGGCGCAGGTAATCCGCGGCGTGCAGGTTGGAGTCGATGATCACCTGCATCATGCCGAGAATCATCGCCGCGTCGGTGCCGGGGCGGATGGGAATCCACTGGTCGGCCTTGGTGGACGTGCGCGAGAAACGCGGATCGATGGATACCACGCGCGCGCCTTTCTCCATGGCCTCGAACATGAAATGGATATCGCTGTGGGCGGTGTCGGCGATGTTTTTGCCGAACAGGATGATGAGCTTGCTGTCGACAATGTCGGGCCACTCGTTCGATTCCTGATGCACGCCAAGCGTGGGCAGGAAGCCCATGTTGGCGCCGAGGTCGCCCATGAGGCCGAGGTTGCTGAAGGCCGTGCCGCCCAGGCTGTTTGCCACCCGGCTCGAGAGCATCATCGAGAGGATGCCGTAGTTGCCCGTCATGCTGATCCAGGCATTCGACTCTGGGCCGTAGCGCTTCGCGATACCGTCCAATTTGCCCGCCACGTAATCGAAGGCGTCGTCCCACGAGAGGCGCTGCCACTCTCCGCCCCCGCGCTCGCCCTTGCGCAGCATCGGGTAACGGATGCGGCCCTCGTGATCCACGCGCTGCATCGCCATCGAGATGCCTTTCAGGCAGATGCGGCGGTAGCGCGGGTCGGGGAAGTCTGCCGGCTCGACCTTGAGCATCTTGCCGTCCTTCACGTGCACATTGATGCCGCAGCTGCCGGTGCAGTTCGGCGAGCACACCGAGCGCACGATACGATCGGGCGTGATGGCGCCCGGAGCGATACGGATGGTCATGGGCGGTACCTGCATGGCGACGGGTGAACGATAAGCCAATACGGCCGATTTGTGGTGGCAAGAGCGCGCCATGCGCGTGACGGTCGGGGGCACGGCCCCCTCCTACAGGAGCCGGATGTAGGAGCGCGCCATGCGCGCGACAGTCGGGGGCACGGCCCCCTCCTACAGGATTCAGATGTAGGAGCACGCCGCATCGGATAGGCTCCGCGGACACACACAGCCCGAGCGCACGATGATCGACCCGCAACACGATGCCTCGGCAAAACACCCTTCGGCTCCCAGCGCCGCGCCCCGACACCACGAGGTGATCGTACTCGGCGCAGGCTTCGCAGGCATCGGCGCGGCAATCATGCTGCGCAAGGCCGGCATCGATTTCGTGGTGCTGGAAAAGGCACTTTCTGTAGGCGGCGTCTGGCGCGAGAACACCTACCCCGACTGCGCCTGCGACGTGCCCTCGGCGTTCTATTGCTACTCCTTCGCGCCGAATCCTGCGTGGTCGCATCTCTTCGCGAAACAACCCGAGATCCGCCGCTATGCCGAGGACACCGTCGCGCAGGCGGGCATAGGGGCCGCCATCCGTTTCGGCCATGACCTGCTGGCGGCACGCTGGAACGCGAGCAGTGCGCTCTGGGAGCTCGACACCAGCGCTGGGCGCTACACCGCACGATTCATCATCGTGGCTACGGGGCCGATGCACGAACCGGTGATGCCCGCACTGCCAGGGCTCGAATCGTTCACCGGCGAGCGATTTCACTCTGCGGCGTGGGACGACGCGGTGGATCTGCGAGGCAAGCGCGTGGCGGTGATTGGCACCGGCGCCTCGGCCATACAGTTCGTGCCGGCCATACAGCCGCTTGCCGCCTCCCTCACCGTGTTCCAGCGCAGCGCACCGTGGGTCTTGCCGAAACTGGACAGCCGAATCACACCGCGCTGGCAGCAGCGCTTTGCGCGCTTTCCGGTCCTACAGTCTGCGTTGCGGGGCTTGATGTCGGTGCAGTTCGAGCTGCTGAACGGCAGCCTGAAGCGCCCGCGCGCACGCCGGCGTCTGCAGAGCTCGGCGCTGCGCAACATTCATCGCTCTGTGCGCGATCCACTGCTGCGCGCGCGCCTCACCCCGGACTTCGACATCGGCTGCAAGCGCATCCTGCAGTCGAACAGCTGGTACCCCGCGTTGGCTCAAGCCAATGTCACGTTGACCTGCGACGTGAAGGAAATACGCGGCAACACGCTGATCGCCGGCGACGGCTCCGAGCACGAAGCTAATGTGATCGTCTTCGGAACGGGCTTCAAGGTATCGGAGCCGCCGATCGCCAAAAGGATCACGGGTTTGAGCGGCCGCCCGCTGGCGGAACTCTGGGGCGGCAGCCCGCAGGCCTACCTGGGCACGACGGTGCCGGATTGTCCGAACTGCTTCTTCACGCTGGGCCCGAACCTCTACGCGTTCTCGTCTGCCTTCGTGATGATCGAGTCGCAGGTGGGTTATATCCTCGGCGCGCTGCGCCACGCCCGCGAGCACGGCCTGCGGAGCATGCGTCCGCGCCAGCAGGTGGTAGCCGATTACAACCGGGACCTGCAGGCTGCGCTCGAAACAAGCGTCTTCAACACCGGCGGCTGCAGCAGTTATTTCATCGACCGCAATGGCAAGAACAGCACCAACTGGCCTTGGTCCATTCGCGAGTTGCGCCGGCGGCTGCAGCGTTTCGACGCCGCAGCCTACGAGGCAGAGGCTCAGCCGTAGGGTCGAACCCACAACTCCTTGGGACCGCGCATCACACCGCCGGTGATCTCAACGGCGCGCCCAGGCGCGAGCTGCATCTTCGGGAAACGCTCGAAGACGAGTTTGATGGCGGTCTCGAGCTCGCGCCGCGCAAGGTGCGAGCCGAGGCAGAAGTGCACGCCGTGTCCGAAAACGAGGTTGCGGTGTGTGCGAGTGGGATCGAAACGACGAGGCTCGTCGAACACGGCCGGATCACTGTTGGCGGCGGAGATACCGAAAAGCGTCCAGTCACCCGCCTTGATGTCCACACCACCCAACGTGATATCGGCGCTGCAAATGCGCGGCAGCAGCGCCACCGGCGGCTCCCAGCGCAGGCCCTCTTGCACGATGCTCTCGCGGACTTTCTCGCTTTCGCCCACCCGGGCACGCAACGCAGGATCCGAGAGGATCGCGTAGAGCAGGCTCCCGCCGTTCTTGTACGCGGTGTCCGAGCCCGCCGGGTAGATCATCCGGGCGAAGGAATAGATTTCCTCGTCGCTCAGTCGCTGACCCTCGAACTCCGCAGTGGCAAGGGTCGAGATCACGTCACTGCCCGGATTCACGCGGCGTTCATCGAGGAAGGGTTTCAGGTAATCCGCGAAATCGTGGCGCGCCTTGACCGCGCCCTCCGGATCCCAGGGGTAGTCGATCAGCTTCAGCGCCCACTCGAGCAGCCTCTGCTCGTCGGTGAGCGGAATGCCGAGCAGTCGCGTGATAACGCGAAAGGGAAAGGGGCGGGTGAATGCCGGAACGATGTCGAGCTCTTCCTGCCCTTCGATGGCGTCCAGCAGCTCGTTGGCAGCGGGCTCGACCAAGGCCTCGATGGCGGTGCGCACTTCGCGCGGGAAAAACGGGCGTGACACCAAAGCGCGATTGATGCGGTGCTCCTCGCCGGCCATGGTCTGCAGCGTGAGGCCTGCGGCAGGTTCGGCGTGGATCAGGTAGGTCGCGGCGCTCTGGAAGTGCGCCTCGTCGGAAAATGCCCGGCTCAGAAGATCAAAGCTGCTGATCAGCCAGCTGCGGTTACCGTGGTAACGCACCGGCACCACGGGGCCGTGCGTGCGCAGTTCGGCGAGCAGCTCGTGGAGGTTGGGTACCGGGTCGTGAGCGAAGTCGATGTCGGGCATCAGCATGTCAGAGTCCCATTGCTTCGCGCATGAACGCACGTTTGATTGGCACCAGTCGGTCGACTGCGCCCAAACCCAGGTTGCGCACCAGCCGCACGGCCGGATGCGTATCACCGAAAAGACGCTGGAAACCCTGCATGGCGGCCAGCATGGTCGCGTTCTCACCGCGGCGCCGGCGCGCATAGCGGGCGAGCGCATCGGCGGAGGCCACGGATTGCCCGCGACCACGTGCGCGGGCGATTTCCTGTGCCAGCACGCGCACGTCTGCGAGCCCGAGGTTGATGCCCTGTCCGGCCAACGGATGAATCACGTGAGCGGCATCGCCGACCAGTACCATGCCGGGCGCGGTGTAGCTCGGGGCATGCAGCTGACGCAACGGGAACGACAGGCGCGGCGTTACCTCCAGCACCTCGCCACAGCAGGCCTCGGAGGCGCGGGTCAGCTGTGCCATGAACGCAGCATCATCGAGCGACAGCAGCCGCTCGGCCACCGGGATATCCGCGCTCCAGACGATGGAGGAGGCATGTCCGCCCTCCAGTGCCGCCAGCGGCAACAGCGCAAGCGGCCCGCTCTGCAGGAAGCGCTGCCAGGCGGTGTTCTGGTGCGAGCCCGACGTGCGGATGGTGGCGACGATCGCGCGTTGGCCGCTGTCGCGTGCGGGGGCTTCGATGCCGCAGAGCGTGCGCACCGCGGATTGCGCGCCATCGGCGCCGACCAACAAATTCGCGCGGACCGTGAGCCCGGAGGCGAGCGACAACTCCACCTGTTGCCCGGGTTCGGCGGGGAGGCGCAGCGACGCGAGCCTCTCGCCGCTGCGCAATTGCACGCGCGGCTGCAAGGCGAGCGCGCCCAACAGGCAGGCTGTGATCCAGCGATTCTCGACGATGAAACCCAGCACCGGCGCGCCGATATCCGCGGCATCAAAACTGATGCGTCCGGTGCCGTCTTCCTCCCACACGCGCATGGCGTTGTAGCCGCCGCGTACCCGATCGGGCAGCGCACTCCAGGCACCGGTATCCTCCAGCACCCCGCGCGAGACGACATTCAGTGCGCTCACGCGCGGGTCGACACCGGCAATATCCGTGGGCAGGACGGGCATGGTGCCCCTGAGCTCGTTGCCCTCGAGCAGCAGGACGTTGAGGTCCTGCGCCGCCAGCAAGGCTGCCAGTGCTGCGCCGGCGATACCTGCGCCAACGATAGCAACGTCCGCGCGCAACGCCGTGGCGCTCACAGGCCGAGCCCCGTGGCCTTGCGCACCAGCAGGCTGCGCGCGGCCGGCAGCAACTCGAGGCTCACCAGACCCAAAGCGCGGGCGGCCGCAACAGGGAGCATGCCGCTGCCGAAAATCCGCGGCAGCCAGTCACTGAAACCGATGGTGCGGGAATGATCCGCCTGCCGCGAGTCGGCATAGGCCTGCAGCGTGCGCAGATCGCCGGGTCGCTCGCCCGCCGTGTGCGCGGTACGCAGCACCCCGACCAGCGCCGCCACATCCCGCAACGAGAGATTGAAGCCCTGCCCGGCCACCGGGTGGAGTGTGTGCGCCGCATTGCCCAGCACGACGATACCCGTGCGCACCTGCTCGGCGGCCTGCACCAGGACCAGGGAATAGCTCGCCCGGTTGCCCGCTGCAAGCAAGCGCCCCAGCCGGTAACCGAAAGCCGGTTGCAAACGGCGCAGAAAGGCGCGCTCATCGAGCGCGAGAATCTCCGCGGCGTCGGCGGTTTCCTTGACCCACACCAGCGCGCTGCGTGACCGCCCGTCCTCGGCGCGCGTGAGCGGCAGCATCGCGAGCGGTCCGCTGTCGCAGAAGCGCTCGAAGGCACGCCCTGCGTGTGGCGCGGCGTGGGCGATATTCGCAATCACCGCCGTCTGCCCGTAATTGCGTTCCTCGCTGTCGATACCGAGGCGCGCGGCAAGGGCCGAGCGTGCGCCGTCGGCGATCACCGCGAGCCCCGCGTGCAACAAGCGGGTTTCCTCACCGGCGCGCACCAGAAGCTGCGCGCCCCCGTCAACGGCCGTCACGGACTCGACGCTCGCGGGGGCGATCAGCGTGAGGTTGGGGCGCTCACGCAGCGCGCCGTGGAGCACCGCACCGAGCCAATGGTTCTCGACGATGTAACCGAGCGCCTCGAGGCCGTGGTCGGCTGCATCCATGCGGGTGGAGCCGAAGCGGCCCTGATCCGAGACGTGGATGTGGCGGATGGGTTCGGCGTAGCGGGTCACCATGCTCCACAGGCCGATGCCTTCCAGAAAGGCCACGCTCGAGAGCGACAGCGCGGTGGAACGCGCATCGAAGCTGGGACGGTAGACCGGCGCGGGTGCGGCGGCGGTGTCGGGGCGCAGGGGAAAGCTCTCGACCACCGCCACGCGGCAGAACTGCGCCAGCGCGCAGGCGAGGCTCACGCCCACCATGCCGCCGCCGGCGATCACGACATCGAAATCTGGCGCTGTACTCACGCGCGCTGCCTCATGATCTTCTCGATATCCTCGGGCGCCTTGGGCGCATTCTCGCTCAACACTTGATGGCCCTTGCGCGTGACCGCTACGTCGTCCTCGATGCGAATGCCAATGCCGCGCCACTTCCGCGCCACGTCCTGATTCTGGGGCGACACATAGATGCCTGGCTCTACGGTGAGCACCATACCCGGTTCGAGCACGCGCCACTCGTCACCCAGTTTGTAATCACCGACATCGTGCACGTCCATGCCCAGCCAGTGGCCGGCGCGGTGCATGTAGAAGGCCCGGTAGGCCTCCGTCTCGATCAGCTCGTGCACCTCGCCGTCGAGCAACCCCAGATCGCGCAGGCCCGTGGTGATCACCCTTACGGTGGCATCGTGCGGCTGGTTCCAATGATTGCCCGGTTTGACGGTGCGGATGGCCGCAAGCTGGGCCTCGAGCACGACGTCGTAGAGGGCACGCTGCTCGCGCGAAAAACGCCCGTTCACCGGAAAGCTGCGGGTGATGTCGGCCGCGTAGTGCTCGTACTCGCAGCCGGCGTCTACCAGCACCAGGTCACCGTCGCGGAGCGGGGCCTTATTCTCGACATAGTGCAGCACGCAGGCGTTGGCGCCGCCACCAACGATGCTCGTGTACGCGGGCGAGCGGGCGCCGTGGCGCAGGAACTCGTGCAGCAGCTCGGCTTCGAGCACGTACTCGTACATGCCCGGACGGCAGCTGTGCATGATGCGCTCGTGGGCGGCAGCGGATATCGCGGCCGCCTGCTGCATCACGCGCAGTTCCTCAGGGCTCTTTATCAGCCGCAACTCGTGCAGCAGGTGGTCGAGATCGAGGAATTCGCCCGGCGGATGGGCACCCGAACGCACCTTGGCGCGGATCTTGTTGATCCAACCCATCACGCGGGTGTCGAACTCGGGCTGACGGCCCAGCGCGTAGTAGACACGACGGCGGCCCTCGATCAGGCCGGGCAGGATGTCGTCGATATCACCGATCGGGAAGGCGTCGTCAGCCCCGAACACGGCGCAGGCACCCTCGGGGCCCGCACGGGCGCCATCCCAGAGTTCGCGCTCGGGGTGACGCTCACGGCAAAAAAGCAGGAATTCACCGTGCTTGCGGCCCGGGATGAGCACCAGTACGGCCTCGGGCTCGACAAAGCCGCTGAGGTAATGGAAATCACTGTCCTGCCGGAATGGCCAGGCGGAGTCGCGGTTGCGGTACTGCAGCGAGGCCGCGGGAATGATGGCGATGCTGTCGGGCTCCATCAGCTCCATCAGCGCGCGCCTGCGGCGGGCGAACTCGCCGCTGCCGATCCGCGGCCCCGGCGACTTGGGCGATTTTGACGGCGTGGCGCGGGCGCGCACGTTCAATGCAACGACTCGGGCGGAGTCGCCGCGCGCTCGGCAAAGATGCTGATCACACCGATGCGTACGAACTCCGCGATCTGGTAGAAATCACGCTCGTCGTCTTCGTCGTCTTCGTTCAGGGACTCGGGATCGAGGCCTCCGGCAATGGCACTGAGATCAGCCAGAATTTCCTCCGTCTCGGCAGACATCTCTTCGGCATCCTCGATGTCCATGGCGGCCGAGAAGCCCTCCACGAAGGCATCGCACCACTCGGCCAGCACCTCGGCGCGCTCGGCCAGCAGCCGGTGGTCCTCGGGAAGCAGCGGGGCAAAGGCAAATTCGGGGTCGCGCAGTGATGTTGCAACACGCTCGGCGGCGCCGAGCAGTTCGTAGCCATCCTCGGGGGCGAGGGGTTCCTCCAGGCCCAGCAAGGTCGGGAGGCCGGGAGGCAGCCGACCCGTGTCGGAGGTGGCCGCGCACAGCGCCCCTGCCAGCACGCCTTGCAGCCGGGATGCCGAGGCCGTGCTACCGAGACGAGCGGCGATGGTCTCGAGTTCGTCGTAGTCGTTATCCATGAATCCTGGCCCACGGGTGGAAAAGGGCCTCGGCCACGCGGTGCACCGCGTCGATGCCGATTGACCCGAAAAATCGGCGCTCCTATAGTACGCCTGCCCCGCGGTGCGATGAAGGCATCCATGGACGCTCAACAACTGAAGACCCTCGAACATCGCGCCGACGAGCTGATTCGCTTGTGCGTGCGCATGGATCAGGAAATCCGCTCTCTCAAGGCCACCGAGCGGATGCTCCGCGAGGAACGCTCGATGCTGATGCGCAAGAACGACGATGCCCGCTCCAAGGTCGAGGCGATGATCATGCGCCTGCGCTCGCTGGAGCAGGAATCGTGAGCAACGAGATCGAGACCGTCCGTGTGCACATCCTCGACAAGGACTACCAGGTGGCCTGCCCGCCCGGCCAGCGCGAGAGCCTCCTCGAATCCGCCAACTATCTCGACCAGCAGATGCGCGCCATACGCCAGAGTGGCAAGGTGATAGGCGTCGAGCGTATCGCGGTGATGGCCGCTCTCAACATTTCGCACGAGCTCCTGCAGCAGGGGCATACCACCGAAAAAAACACCCACGATCTGGGCGAGCGGCTGCGCAAGCTCTCGACTCGCCTCGATGACACGATCTCGTCCTTCCGCCAGATGGAGATGTAACGCGCCCGCGTTATACTCTTGCCGTCCCTGGACTATTCGCCAGCTGGTTAGTCCTCGAGCCGATAAGCACTTGCATGGGGGTCTCCTGTTTACGCCAGTGTGCATGTCCGCTAGTCGGAAAGCCTGAGGCGTTTCGGAGACCGCCGCCTTGAACCTTGGGGTTCAAGGGCGACATCGGCAGCGGTAGCGCCGGGGACCCTGTTGTACCAATCCGGCGCCCTTGCATGAACCCACGGCAGCAGCTTCGCAGCCAATGTCGCGCGGCGCGCCGGGCGCTGCCGCTGCTCGAACGCCGGGCGGCCTCCGAGGCCATCTGCCGCCGACTGCGCGCCTCCCCCTTCTACTGGCGCGCGCGACACATCGCATTTTTCTGGCCCATGGGCCCCGAGGTCGACCTGCATGCGCTGCTGTGCTCGGCGCTGCGTCACGGCAAGCACTGCTATCTGCCGGTGATGCGTCAGGATGGGGAGCTGTATTTCGTGCGCTACCGCGAGGGCGATCCGATCGTACCGAACGCACAGCGCATCCCGGAGCCGCACTACCGGCCGCAGGACCGCTTCCCCGCCACGCAACTCGATCTCGTGTGTGTGCCGCTGGCAGGTTTTGATCGCAGCGGCACCCGTCTCGGCATGGGCGGAGGCTATTACGACCGCACGTTCGGCTTTCGCCTTGCACCAGACACCCGCAAACCACGCTTGGTCGGCGTGGCCTTTGCCTGCCAGGAGCTGCCATCGATTCCCCGCGAATCCTGGGATGTGCCACTGGAAGCGCTGATTACCGAGCGCGAGATCCTCACCTTCTGACCTCCCCGTAGGAGGAACTGCCTGCCGTTCTGACCTCCCCGTAGGAGTGGGCCATGCCCACGACCTTCTGGCGATGTGCCACCCGCACTTGAGCCCGATGCCTCTCCCCGCTCGCTCCCGCCCCGGCACATCCCTGTGCCGGGGCTGCCACATCCCGGAAATCGTTCCCGACGATTTCCGGGATGAAAGGCCGCTCTCGGGAAGAGGCCTCGGGCTCAAGCGCTCGATCACAGGCTGATGTCCGTACATCACCCGCTACGCGCCAGAGCAACCGTTCGAGCGCTGCATCGTCAGGAGATCGCGGGCATGGCCCGCTCCTACGTGGGGACACCTGCGCTATCGGGTAGCGCGCCATGCGCGCGACCGGGCTTGATCGCGGGCATGGCCCGCTCCTGCGAGGGGACACCTGCGCTATCGGGTAGGAGCGCGCCATGCGCGCGACCGGGCTTGATCGCGGGTATGGCCCGCTCCTGCGCGCAAACGGAAGCTTGCTACGGCAGCAGATCGAGCGCTTCAGGCCGAGGCTTCTGCCCGGGAGCGGCCTTCATCCGCGAAATCGTCGGGAACGATTTCGCGGATGCGGCAGCCTCGGCACAGGGATGTGCCGAGGCGTGAGCGAGCGGGGGGAGGCCTCGGCCTGTAGCGCGGGTGCTGAAGAGCCTGACGCGCGGGTGCTG
>CAMAXE010000044.1 GCA_945862145.1 Klebsiella pneumoniae | reverse complement strand
GAAAAGGTCCAGGGGGCCGAGGAGCGCGTGCAGGGATTCAACACCGTCACGGGCTTCAGCCTGGTGGCCGGCTCCTATTCCCCGAACATGGGCTTCGTTTTCGTGCAATTGAAGGAATGGGGCGAGCGTCCCGGCCTGAAGAACCACGCACTGCTTATCGCGCAGCAGCTGAACAAGCGCTTCGCCGAACAGATTCCCGAGGCAGTGGTGATGGCCTTCCCGCCGCCGCCGATCCCCGGGCTGGGCATCGGCTCGGGCTTCACCATGCAGTTGCAGGACCGCGGCGGCCGCTCGCCGCAGTTCCTCGCCGAGCAGTCGCAGCAGTTCATTGCCGCAGCCAAGGAACGTCCCGAGATCGGGCGCATCCAGACCGCCTTCCGCTCCAGCGTGCCGCAGATATTTGCCGATATCGACCGCGGCAAGGTGCTGAAAAGCGGCGTACCCCTGAGCGACGTCAACACCACCCTTGGCGCACTGCTGGGCAGCGCCTACGTGAACGACTTCAACCGCTTCGGGCGCGTGTACAAAGTTTATGTGCAGGCCGAACCCGAGTTCCGGCGCGACCCGCAACAACTCGGACTTTTCTTCGTGCGCAGCAACACCGGCCAGATGGTGCCGCTCGACACGCTGGTGAGCACCAGCCCCATCACCGGCCCCGAGTTCACCAACCGCTTCAACCTGTATCGCTCGGCCGAGATCACCGGAGCACCCGCACCCGGCTACAGCAGCGGCGACGCCATGAAGGCGCTCGAGGAAGTGGCCGCGGAGGTATTGGTTGAGGGTGTCACGCAGACCTGGTCGGATGTGTCCTACCAGGAAAAAGTGGCACCCAACCCGCTGCCGGTGTTCGCTGTGGCGATTTTCCTCGTGTTCCTGGTGCTGGCCGCCCAGTACGAGAGCTGGACGCTGCCCTTCAGCGTGCTGCTGGGTACGCCCTTCGCGATCTTCGGTGCGTTTTTCGGGCTGTGGGTCGCGGGGCTGGTGGTGCCACCGATCTACGTGAACAACATCTTCGCGCAGATCGGGCTGATCATGCTGATCGGGCTCGCGGCCAAGAACGCGATCCTGATCGTGGAATTCGCCCGCGTGCTGCAGCAACAAGGGCGTGACGCCACCAGCGCGGTGCTGGAGTCCGCGCGGCTGCGCTTCCGGCCCATCCTGATGACGGCCTTCGCCTTTATCCTCGGCGTGGTGCCCTTGCTCACCGCGAGCGGTGCCGGAGCCTTCTCGCGGCGGGTGATGGGCATGACGGTGTTCTCGGGAATGCTGTTCGCGACGATGCTCGGCGTGTGCCTGGTGCCGGCGCTCTATGTGCTGGTGGAACGCCTCACCGGAAGCAAGGCCAGCAAGCCCGCGGTCCAGACGGCCGACACGGGAGGCCACCCATGAACATGCGTCGTCGCTCGTGCCTGACGGCGGCCATGCTGTCGGGTCTCCTCACTGCCTGCACGCTCGGTCCTGACTATCAGCGGCCCGACGAGTCGGTGCCGGCCCGGTTCCGCGGGGCAATCGCCGAGGCAGACGCCACCTCTATCGCCGATGCGGGCTGGTGGAGCCTCACCAAAGATCCCGTACTCCAGGCCCTGGTGCGCGAGGCCATTGCCAGCAACCTCGATCTGGCCATGGCCACCGCCCGGGTGACCGAAGCGCGTGCGCGCTACGGCATCGCCCGCTCAGCGCTGTTCCCCGAGCTGGGCGCAACCGGTGGCTACACCTCGCAGCGCAGCTCGCGCATCACGGACCCACCGCGCGGCGGCGCTGACCGTGCCTTCAACAACTACGACGCCGGAGTGGCGGTGTCGTGGGAAGTAGACCTTTTCGGGGCCAATCGCCGCTCCTCCGAGGCGGCTCAAGCGGCTTATCTCTCTACCGAGCAAGGTCGTCGCGCCGCGCTCGTCTCGCTGGTAGCAGACGTCGCCTCGGCTTATGTGCTGTTACGCGAACTCGACCTTCAACTCGGTGTGGCCCGACAAACCGTAGCAGCCAACGAGGCCACCGTCGCCTACTACAGCAAACGCCTGACGGGCGGGCTCTCCAACCGTCTCGAGGTCGATAGCGCGCTCGCCAACCGCGCCCGCACGGCCGTGCTGGTGCCGCAACTCGAACAGCAACTGGCATCTACCGAGAACGCACTCAGCCTGCTGCTGGGCCGCGTGCCGGGGCCCATCGACCGCGGTGCGGTCATGGAAGCCTTTGGCGCTCCGCCGGCGATTCCCCCGGGGCTGCCGGCGGCGTTGCTCGAGCGTCGACCCGATGTTCTCTCCGCAGAGCAGCAGTTGGTAGCGGCCAACGCCGACGTGGGCGCGGCCAAGGCGCTGTTCTTTCCCTCGCTCTCCATCACCGGCGTGTTGAACTCGGTGAGCGGTGACATCTCGGGGCTGCTCGACAGCGGTTCGGGCGCCAACCAATTGCGCCCCAGCCTGTTCGCCCCACTCTTTCAGGGCGGACGCATCCTGAACAACTACGAGGCAACCAAGGCACGGCGGGATCAAGCGCTCTACGGGTACCGCGAGACCGCGCTGAACGCCTATCGCGAGGTGGCCGATGCGCTGGTGGCCGTGGACAAACTCGCCGTCGCCCGGCATGAGCTCGAAGAAGGAGTCAAGGCACTCGAGGATTCCGCAAAGCTCTCGCGCGCTCGCTACGAGGAGGGACTGTCGAGTTATCTCGAGATCCTCAACGCCGACCAGCAATTGCTCGACCAGAAACTCAATCTCGCCTCCATACGGGGTGAGGAACTACGCGCGATGATCGATCTGTACCGCGCACTCGGTGGCGGCTGGCAAACCGAGACCACATCCCCCTGACGCGACCGCCCGGAGCATGCTCATGAGCGCAGTACCCGAGAGCCATCGCAACATCCTCGAGACCGCAGTGCAGGGCATGATGAGTACCATCCGCCATGCGGACGGCCTTGTCTCGACCAACCCCGTGGGTTTCGACTGGGATGGCGAATACGTGCGTATCAGCACGCTCAAATCCCGGGTGAAGTACGCCAATCTGCGCGCCAACCCGCAGATCACCTTCTGCGTGGTCGATCCTCTGGCGCCCACGCGATACATCGAGATACGCGGACACGCCGAACTCATCGACGATCCGGACGGCGAGCTGAACCGGCAGATCTACCGCCGGCACACGGGCCAGGAATTCGACCTCGACGCCCCCGACGCCGAACGCGTCATCGTCAAGATCATCCCCAGTCAGGTATCAGCGCCCACGCTCTACGGCGGCAAGTTAGACCGCGTCGCCATCGAAGTGCAGGTGCCTGGCGCTCTCGCCAGCCACACCGAGGTCTCGCAGCGCGACCCGCTCGCTGGGCTGCGCGCCAAGGATGCGATCCGCGAACGCCTGCACGATTATGTACGCGCGATGGACAGCATCGACGACGATCTGGGGCGCTCCGTCTTCCACCCTGACGCACCCGCGGATTACGGCGCCATCTACCAGGGCACGGGACACGGCTTTATTGATTTCGTGCATGCAGCCCATGTGGGCATGCTGGCACACCAGCACCAGCTCGGGAGCATCGGCATCGTGGTCGACGGCGAGCGCGCAGCGAGCGAGACCTATGTCACGGTGACGCTGCGGATGCGCTCACCCGAGGGCGTGCTGCAGGATTCCCGCAGCCATGGCCGCTACCTCGATCAGTGGGAACAACGCAACGGCCGCTGGGCGATCAGCGCGCGCCAGTATGTGCATCTGTTCGACGATCTCTATCCGGTGCATCTGCAGCAATTCGAGACCGGGGGCAGCCGCAACCCTGAGGACCCGAGCTACGCACTGTTCGCCGGCCGACGCGGGTAGATCAGGCCCCGCCATCCCCATAAACCCGGCACGTTCGGCGCCGGATCTGAGGGCGTCTCAGGCCGCGTGTATCCGCACGATCTCTGCGGGTGCAGCGAGCCGCACTAGCAATTCCGCCTGCCGCGCAAGCACCTGCTCGAGATTGCGGTCCTTCACGTGGCCGAAGCCGCGGATTTTGAGCGGCAAGGCCGCGATTTCAGTGATCAGCCCATGGTTGGCCGCGTCGAGCTCGGGCAACAAGCGCGCGAGCAGCGACTCGTAGTCGTCGATGAGGCGACGCTCCAGGCGGCGCTCCGCAGTGCGACCGAAGGGATCGAGGCGCGAACCGCGCAGGAATCGCAGCTTCGCCAGCCACCCGAAGGCAGGCATCACCCAGGGACCGAATTCGCGTTTGAGCAAATGACCGCTCACCGGATCACGCGCCGAGAGGATCGGCGGCGCCAGATGAAAGCGCAACGTGTAGTCGCCCTCGAACTGGCGTTGCAGCAGGCGCTGGAATTCCCCCGAGGTGTAGAGCCGCGCCACCTCGTACTCGTCCTTGTAACTCATCAGCTTGAAGAGCGAGTGCACCACGGCCTCGGTGAGCGGCAGCGCAGCACCGGTGCCTGCCACACGGGCCTCGGCTGCGCGCACCCGCGCCACCGTGGCCGCGAAGCGCCCGGCCCACGCCGCGTCCTGGTACTCGCGCAGGAAATCCTCACGCCGGGCGATCAATTGATCGAGCGTCGGGGGTATCGCGGGCGCGCCCGAGGCAATGCCTGCGACGGCGCGCACCGCCGCCTCGTCGTGCGCGGCACGCCGGCCCCACAGAAAGGCCTGCTGATTGAACCGCACCTGTACGGCGTTCAGTTCAATGGCCCGCGTGATGGCTTCTTCCCCCACCGGCACCAGGCCGCGCTGAAAGGCAAAGCCCAGCAGGAACAGGTTGGCGGCGATGGCGTCTCCGAGCAGTGCGGTGGCGATGGAGGTGGCATCCACGAACGAGGTCTTGGCGGCGCCCACCTCCTCACGGATCTTGGTCTTCATGGCCTCGGTGGGGAATACGACATCGGGGTCCCGCGTAAAGGCCGCGGTAGGTGCCTCGAAATCGTTCACGATCGCGTGCGAGCGTCCGTCATGGAGCTTGGCGAGCGGATCCTCGGCGGCGCTCACCACAAGGTCGCAGCCGAGCAGCAGGTCGGCGTCACCCGCAGCCACGCGCACCGCGTGGATATCCTGCTGGCGTGCAGCGACCCGCACATGGCTCACCACAGGGCCGAACTTCTGCGCCAGTCCGCTCAGGTTGAGCACCGTGCAACCCTTGCCTTCGAGGTGCGCCGCCATCCCGAGGATCGCGCTCACGGTGAGTACGCCGGTGCCGCCTATGCCGGTGATCACGGTGTTCCAGGGCCGCGCTAGCGGCGGCAGCACGGGCGCAGGCAGTGCGGCAAAGTCGGTGGCCGCATCGGCGGCACGGCTGCGTCGCAACTGCCCGCGCTCCACTGTGACGAAGCTGGGGCAAAAGCCCTTCAGGCAGCTGTAGTCCTTGTTGCAGGCGCTCTGGTCGATAGCGCGCTTGCGGCCAAACTCGGTTTCCTTCGGCAGCACCGAGAGACAGTTCGACGCCACGCCGCAATCGCCACAGCCCTCGCAGACCAGCTCGTTGATGAAGACACGGCGCTGCGGATCGGGCAGTTCGCCCTTCTTGCGGCGCCGGCGTTTCTCGGCGGCACAGGTCTGGTCGTAGACGATCAGCGTGCAGCCCGGCATCTCGCGGAAGTCGCGCTGCACCGCATCGAGTTCGTCGCGGTGATGGATTGTGACGCCATGGAAGTGACGCAACTCGTGCGGGTACTTGTCGGGCTCATCGCTCAGCAGGGCGATGCGGTGCACGCCCTCGCCATGCACCTGCTCGATGATCTGCGCCACCGAGAGCTGGCCGTCTAGCGGCTGGCCGCCGGTCATGGCCACGGCGTCGTTGTAAAGGAGCTTGTAGGTGATGTTGACCTTCGAGGCGACGGCAGCGCGAATAGCCAGCAGCCCGGAGTGAAAATAAGTGCCGTCGCCAAGATTCTGGAACACGTGCTTCGTGCTCGTGAACGGCGCCTGCCCGATCCATGACGCGCCCTCCCCGCCCATCTGCGTGAAGGTCTCGGTGCGGCGGTCCATCCACGTCACCATGTAGTGGCAGCCGATGCCGCCCATGGCGCGGCTGCCCTCGGGCACCACCGTGGAGGTGTTGTGCGGACAGCCCGAGCAGTAATGCGGCGTGCGTTCGATGATCTCCCGCGGGGCGGCAAGCGAACGCTCCTTGCGATCGAAGAAGTCGAGACGCTCCTGCATGTCCTCGGACTGGTAGTAGCGGCGGATGCGGCTCGCGATAGCGCGAGCGACCATGGCCGGTGTGAGCTCAGCGGTGTTGGGCAGCAGCGGGCGGCCTTCCTCGTCGAATTCCCCCACCACGCGGGGGCGGCGGTCCACGGGCCAGTTGTAGAGCTGACCGGTCAGCTGGTCTTCGATGATGCTGCGCTTTTCCTCGACGACAAGGATTTCCTCGAGCCCCTGCGCAAAGGCGTGCGTGCCCACCGGTTCCAACGGCCAGGGCATGCCGACCTTGAAGACGCGGATGCCAAGCTCCGCTGCACGGTTGCGATCTATGCCGAGGTCTTCCAAACCCTGCAGCACGTCGAGGTAAGCCTTGCCAGTGGTGATGATGCCGAGCCGCGGCCGCGGCGAATCGATGGCGATGTAATTGATGTTGTTCACCCGCGCGAACTCGCGCGCGGCGTAGATCTTGGTGTGGTTCAGGCGCTCTTCCTGCGCCAGCGGCTTGTCGGGCCAGCGCGCATGCACGCCACCGGGCGGCAGGCGGAAATCCTCCGGCAGGCGCACCACCACCCGCGAGGGATCGATATCAACGGACGCTGAGGCGTCGCAGTTCTCGGTGATGACCTTGAAGCCCACCCAGCAGCCGCTGTAGCGCGAGAGCTCCCAGCCGAGCACGCCGAGATCGAGGATTTCCTGCACGTTGGCGGGATTGAGTACCGGGGCCGAAGCCCCCATAAACGCGTGCTCGCACTGGTGCGGCAGCGTGGAGGATTTGCAGGCGTGGTCATCGCCGACCACCGCGAGCACGCCGCCGAATTTCGAGGTACCCACGGCGTTGGCGTGCTTCAGCACGTCCATGCTGCGATCGAGGCCCGGCCCCTTGCCATACCACATGCCGTAGACACCATCGACCCGCGCACCCGGGAACAGTGTGACCTCCTGCGAGCCGCGCACGGCGGTCATCGCCAGATCCTCGTTCACGCCCGGGCGAAACACGACATTGTGCGCATCCAGATGGCGCGAGGCCTTCCACAAGGCCTGGTCGAGGCCGCCGAGCGGCGAGCCGCGGTAGCCCGACACGAAACCCGCAGTGTTCAGCCCCGCGGCGCGGTCGCGTTGCTGCTGGAGCATCAGCAGCCGCACCAGCGCCTCGATGCCGCTCATGTAGGCGCGGCCAGACTGCAGCGTGTACTTGTCATCGAGGCTCACATCACGTCGCGTCATGCGGCAATTCCCCCGTACAGATCCTCATAGGCCAGAACAGGCCTTGGGCATAGTCTAGGCGTCATTTTCGGCAGTTACCGTGCTTTAAGGTGTTTGCAAAGCAGAGAGCCGGCAACTTATGGTCTCGTTCCGATCACTATTGGGTAGATTCATGCAAAGCTCTCTGGATGCCACGGATCTGCGGATCCTCCGACTTCTGCAGCACGACGCCAGCCTGAGCGCCGCCGAGCTCGCCGACAAGATCGGGCTGTCGCAATCGCCCTGCTGGCGACGCGTCCAGCGCCTCGAGCAACGCGGCTATATCCGCCGTCGGGTGGCGCTGCTCGATCCCCAGGCGCTGGGGCTCGGCTTCGTCGCCTTCGTCTCGGTGAGTCTCTCCGAACATGGCCGCCATTCGCTCGCGGGTTTTGAGAACGCGGTGCGCGAATTTCCCGAGGTCGTGGAGTGCTATACCGTGACGGGCCAGATGGACTACCTGCTGAAGGTCGTGACCCGCGACATCAAGGGCTTCGAGCAGTTCATCCGCCAGCGACTCACCCAGTTGGAGGGCGTGCGCGAGATGCACTCGCAGGTGGCAGTGACCGAGATCAAGTGCACCACGGAACTGCCGCTGGGCTGAACCGGCCCGACAGCAGGGTTACCGCCGGGCCCGGGAAACATGAGACCGAACCGTCCCCGATGGCTGCTACAAGAGCCGAGCCATGCGGGGCGTCAGAGCTCGACCCGCACGCCCGCCTCGACGTTCAGGCCCGCCTCCGGCGCCATATCACGCAGTAGCGAAGCCGAATTCCGGATCTCCTCGTCCAGCAGGTTGTCACCGCGCAGAAACACCATCCACGTGCCGGGGCCGCGCTCCACCCGGTACTCCGCATGGGCGGAGAGAGCGGTGTAGCCATCCGTGGACGTCTCACGCGCAGCGGGGTCATCCTGGTCGAAGGCCCGGCTGGCCCGCAGCCCGAGGTGCCAGGGCCCCTCCTCCCACGTCAGGCCAGCACCGAGTCGCGCCGGTGGCATGAGCGGCGCGTTGCCGCCATCATCAAGCTCCCCGCGCACCACGTCGCCGAAGGCCTGCACGGAGAACCCTGCGGCGAGCAGCACGTCGAGATCGAACTCGATACCGCGGAAGCCCGCGTCATCAGCACTCCACTGCAAGGCATCCACACACGCATCTGCATCGGCGGCGGAGCACACGGCTTCCACGACTTCGAGATTCTGGTTGAACACCGCACTCGTGTAATTCTTGAAGATGTAATCCTGATAACTGTTCACGAAGGCATCGATGCGCAGGTCAAAGCCATCGGCGTGGAGGTGGTAACCCACATCAAGGTTGATCGAGGTCTCTTCGTCGAGACCCGAATCCCCGATCTCGTAGCTTGCGGTCGCAATATGGAGCCCGTCAGAGAACAGCTCCTCCGCCGCAGGTGCGCGCTGCGCGCGCGAGAGTGAGAACTTGAGGCTCTGCGACGCGTCGATATCCCACATCCCGGAAACCGAAGCACTCAGCGTGTCGAAATCGCGCACGGTGCCGCCATCGGGCTTGTGCTCATCGTGACCGAAACGCGCGCCCAGCTCCCACGTGACATCACCGGCGTGGATGTCCTCGATCAGGAAGATTCCCCACGAATCCGACTCCGAACTGGGCACGAAAGCCTCGTCCCCTACGGCCTTGAAGTCGCGGCTGGAGGACTGCAGACCGACCGCCCCATGCAGGCCACCGAGGTTGTGCACGGCTTCGATACGAGTATCCAGAGTGTTGTTGCCGAAGGTAGTGCCGACGGCGCCACCTTCGAGCTCCTTGTGCTGGTAGTCCGTGTAGGCAAATTGCGCGCGCAAAGTCTCCACGCCGGCAAAAGGGTCCATGAGGTCGGCGCGCAGATCGTAGCGCGTCTGCGCCAGATCGATCCTGACCGACTCTTCCTCCTCCACCCCGGGCTCTGCCGCCTGATCGTCGTGTCCGTGCGCACCGCCGGGAATCCCGTACTCGTTCTCAAGCCCGCTCACGGAACCGCCGACGAAACCCCAGTCTTTCACCCAGGACATGCCAAGAGTTCCCGAGCCTGCATCGGCGTCGGTATTGGCGATGGACCCGGAGTCGCCTTCGCCGTCGATATCGGCAGTGCCCGGAATTTCGATGTCGTCGTTGTCGCGGGCGAAGCCGTCGAGATGGACGGCAAGAGCGCCGGTCCCGGTCTCGAACCGACCGGCCGTCACGCGGCCATCCGCGTTGCTGGAACGGCGGTGCTCGAACGCGCCGGAGGGAGCATCCGGCACCGCCCGCGGAATGCGCGAATCGATTACGTTCACCACACCGCCGATCGCGCCGCTGCCGAACAGCAGGGTCGAGGGTCCGCGCAACACCTCGACCCGTTCGGCGAGCACCGGTTCGATGCCGTTGGCGTGATCCTGACTCGTGTTGGAGGCATCAGCCACCGGCATGTTGTTGGCAAGGATCATCACACGCGGCGCGCCCTGCCCACGTATCACGGGTTGACCGACACCGGGGCCGAAGGACGCATAAGTCACACCGACCTCTTCCTGAAGGGTCTGACCCAGCGTTGCACGCAACTTGCGCTGGAGTTCGGCGTCGGAGAGAACATTGACAGGGAGAACGGTCTCGGCTTCGCCCCGGTGCAGGGGCGATGAAACGATAAGCTCCTCGATAGCGGACTCCCCCGACCGCACGGGGTTCGACATAAGCAACGATATGGCGGTCGCGAGTGCGAGCCGTGCGTGATGATTGAAAATCATCAAAACCTCCGAAATGCTGTCTATGCGCACAGGCAGTCTGCCCGGCGCAGTCGTCGAATTCCCCGCGCCGGCGATAACCGGCGTCAGAAGAAATCAGGCAGCAACGGGTAGAGGGGGGCCGCGAATGGCGGGAAGCCCGTTAGCGGGCTCCGAAACGGAGGCAAGCCTCCTGACAGCGCCCATGGGCGTGCGCAGGGGCCGCAGAGCGAAAACAGGTAGCGAGGAGTTGAGTGCGGCCGCGTGCCCGACGGAGCCACAAACCAGACAGTCGGCGACGGTTCTGGGCGCATCAGGCGCGTGGAGATGGACCGAGCCGACCAGCAGCCACCCCAGCAAAACGGCCAGGGCGAAAATGCGTACGGGTCGGCTCGTCATGATGCCCTTCCAGAGGTGTGGGTGTTCCCAGCTCCTCGACTCAGAACTCCTCCCACTCATCATCCTGTGCCGGTGCCGCTTTCACCTGTGGCGGCCGGGCTGCGGGGGCCTGACGCGGCGGCGCCAGCGTTGCGCGCGTTGGTGGCCGCTTGGCGTTAGGACGCGGCGCCTGACGTTGCTGCGGGGCAGCGGACGCGCGTGGCGGAGCGAGTTGGGCCGCACCCTCACGCACCTCAAACTTGCTCACCAGGCCATCAAGCTCGCGGGCCAATTCTTCCAGCGACTTGGCAGCAGCGGTCGATTGCTCGACCAGCGCCGCATTCTGCTGGGTCATCTCGTCCATCTGGCTCACGGCCTGGTTCACCTGCACGATCCCGTCGGACTGCTCCTTCGAGGCGGCGGCGATCTCGTTGATCATGGTGGCCACGTTGGTCACGGCACCGAAGATCTCCGACAGACTCTCACCGGTGCGATTGACCAGAGCAGCGCCCTGATCGACCTTGGCGGTGGAGTCACGGATCAGGTCCTTGATCTCCTTGGCCGAGGTGGCGCTGCGCTGGGCGAGGTTGCGTACCTCGGTGGCCACCACGGCAAAGCCCCGGCCCTGTTCACCGGCTCGGGCCGCCTCGACGGCCGCGTTGAGCGCGAGCAGGTTGGTCTGGAATGCAATCTCGTCGATCACACCGATGATATCGGCCATGCGCTTGGTGGACGAGTTGATGGCGGTCATCGCCTCTACCGTTTGCGAGGCCACGTCGCGTCCGTGGGTGGCACGCTGGCGAGCTTCAGTCACCAGCATGTTCGCCTGACGCGCGTTGTCGGCGTTTTGCTGCACGGTGGTGGTCATCTGATCCATGCTGGCGGCGGTTTCCTCGAGGCTGGCCGCCTGCTGCTCCGTGCGTGAGGAAAGATCGATGTTGCCGCTGGCGATCTCGGAGGCCGAGCGGGTGAACTCGGCCGTGCTCGAGCGCACATTGCCCACCAGATTGTTGAGATTGCCACTCATCGTCTTCAAGGCGGCCATGAGCTTGCCCACCTCGTCGTTGGAGTGAACCTCGATCTCCTCGGTGAGGTCACCCTTGGCGATCCGCTCGCAAATGCCGGCCGCGTTGGCGAGAGGCTCCACGAACAAGGTACGCGACAGGCGGTTGACGAACCACAGCGCGAGAAGCAGCAGCGGGAGTACCGCGCTCGCCCCCTTGAACGCGTTGTTGCGCACCTGCTGGTCGGCGGCATCGAGCGGCTTGATCACCTCGAAGGCGCCGTGCAGATCACCGATCTGCTTGTTGTCCATCGCAAAGCCGGTGATGTCCTTGCCGTCATCACGCCCCCAGATGGCGAGCGACGTGGCCGGATCGCCATGGCAGTTCATGCACACCTTCTCGAGGCGCACGGGGCGGAAATAGCGGATGGTGTTCTTTTCCTCGTCGATCACGTAGTGCTCGAGAGCGTCACGGTTTTTGTCGAAGAAAGAGAGGGCGTCTGACTCGATAGCATCGGGTTCGTTAGCGGGGTTACGGGCACCCTCGCGCGGGGTACGGAATTCAAAGCCACCTTCCTTGGCCTTGGCCTTGGCCGACTCCCAGGCGGCAACCACCGGGATGGCGGCCAGCATTTTCTGCTTGCGCAGGGCGGGATCGGTCTCGGTGTCGTGGATGCGGCGGAGCTCGGCGGTGCTGAAGAGCCCGAGATCCCATTTCTTGGCCATGTTCTCGCGCACGGACTCCGACATCACGACCAGATTGCGTGCCGCCGCAACCTGCGTATCGATGATCACGCGGTGCTCGCTGACCATGTAGAGCCCGAAAATGACCACCACGATGGTCACCATAGTCAGCGCGACCCAGAGGCGGAAACCCACCTTGCGGATTACTTCTCCCACGACGATACCCCCACCGTTATTGCTGTGAATTCCATCTGTTGCTGAAACATGGAGACCGCGGAGGCATCCGAGCGCCATTATGCTCCCGCCCGCGCCGATGTCCATGTCCGTTATGGCTGCGCATGCAAACGCTGTCTCGCCTATTATCCGGCGATTGGATCCCGGAGGTGTCGGATGGGCAGCAATGAAAGACTCAGCTTCTGCCGCCTGTGCATGGGGCACTGTGGCGTCACGGTGGATCTCGATGACGCCGGCCACATCAGGGCCATCCGCGGTGATCGCGAAGACCCCCAGACGCTGGGCTACGCCTGCTTCAAGGGAATGCAGTCGGGCGAGGCCCACGCCAGCCCCGGGCGTATCCTGCACCCGCTCAAACGCCAGCCCGACGGCCGCTTCGTGGCAATACCTGCGGCGCAGGCGCTGGACGAGATCACCGCGCGGATCTCGGCGATCCGCAACCGCCACGGCCCCGAATCCATCGCCGGCTACAAGGGCGGCGGGGCGTTTTTCACCTCCTCGTCGAGCAAGATGCTGAATTCTTTTCTGGCTGCGATCGAATCACCCAAGGCTTTCTCGTCAGTGACCATCGACCAGTCGTCAAAAGCCGTGGCGCTGGGTCGCATCGGTATCTGGCCTGCGGGCCGGGACCCGTTCAACACGGGAGACGTCTTGATGATCATCGGCGCCAACCCCCTGGTGTCGGTGTCGATGGGCGGCTTCGACACCCGCAACCCCCAGAAGCGGCTGAAACAAGCCCGCGCCCGCGGCATGAAACTGGTGGTGATCGACCCGCGCCGCAGCGAGACGGCGCGGTTTGCCGATGTGTTCTTGCAGCCGCTGCCGGGAGAAGACTGCGCGATCCTCGCGGGCATGATCCGGATCGTGCTCAGCGAAGGCTGGGAAGACCGCGACTTCTGTGCGCGCTACGCCTCGCAGATCGGCGAGTTGCGTATGGCAGTGGATGCCTTCACACCGGCGGTCGTAGCGCTGCGTGCCGGCATAGACGCCGTGGATCTGCGACGCGCGACTGAAGCCTTCGCGCGCGATGGACACCGCGGCGCCGCCGTCAGCGCCACCGGCCCCGACATGTCGCCGCACGCCAATCTCGCCGAGCACCTGATCGAGACCCTGAACGTGATCTGCGGACGCTTTGTCCGTGAGGGCGAACCCGTGCAAAACCCGGGGGCGGTGAACGCGCGTTGGCCGCGCAAGGCCGAGGTCATTCCCGCGCCACGCTGGTGGGAGCAGGGCTATGTCAGCAAGACCGGTTACGCCACCATCGATGGCGAACTGCCCAGCGGCGCTCTGATCGATGAAATCCTCGAGCCCGGCCCCGGCCAGGTACGCGCACTGATCGTGCACGGCGGTAACCCCGCCTCGGCGATCCCGGACCAGGAGGGCATCGTTGCCGCGATGAAATCGCTGGAACTGCTGGTCACCATCGAGCCTTTCATGACCATGACAGCGCAATTGTCGGACTTCATCCTGCCACCCACGCTGCAATACGAACGCCCGGACCTGCCGCTGTTCATCTACGAGACGCTGGTATCCATCGAGCCCTACACGCGCTACACCCCGGCGATCGCCAAACCACCCGAGGGCGCCGGCGTGCAGGATGACTGGACCTGGTTCTGGGAGATCGCCACGCGCCTGGGCGTAACGCTGGAGCATTTCGGCCAGCCACTGGACATGCAAAACCGCCCGACCACGGACGAACTGCTGGCCATCTCGGCGCGCTTCTCGCCGGTCAGCTTCGAGGAGATCCAGCGCGCGGAGCGCGGCCTGTATTTTCACGATATCCCGCAAGTGGTGGAGCCCGGCGACCCGGACTCGCCGCACCGTTTCACGCTGATGCCCGCAGATGTGGCAGCAGAGCTCGCGAGTGTGGCGGCCGAGGCCGACGCGCAGGGACGCAACGGCGCTTACAGCGGCTTCGCCTACCGGCTAGCAGCGCGCCGCATGCGCGATGCCCTGAACTCCGCCTGCAAGGAATTGCCCTCGGTGCGCCTGCGCGTGCCGACCAACCCGGCGTACATCAACCCCGCTGACATGGAACGCGAGGGTATCGCCGAGGGTCAGCTGGTGCGTATCAGCTCCGAGGCCGGCGAGATCGTGGTGCCTGCCACGGCAGATCCGGAGCTGCGCCCGGGTGTGATCTCCGTCTCGCACGGCTACGGGGTGCTGCCCGGCGAGGCCGCGGACCCCTTCGGACGCGGTGCCTCCACCAACCGCCTGATCGGCGCGCACGGCCCACGCGAAACCATCAACGCCATGCCGCGGATGAGCGCCATTCCGGTCAATATCGCCGCCGTGACGGCATGATCCCGTTGTCATACCGCCAGTGAACAAAACCGCTTACACTCAGAATTGGGTTTTTAGATAGTCAACTATGAGCCTACTCTGGGGCGCAGTCAGCATCGCGATCCTGCTCGCGTTGCTGGCAATTATCCGCGCTGGCCGCAACACCCCCGCCACCCCGCACAAACGGGCAGTTGCCGTTGATACCGGCCATCGGCAGCCCGAGTCGCCCGTGCGCGCCGCGCAGCCACCCCAGACGCCCTCTGCCCCGATGCCCGACGAACTCGCCGCATTCACGCTGGTGCGCACCGCCGACATCAGCACGGCGCGCCAGGCAATACTGCTCGAAGAGATAGAGCGCATTTTCCTGCCACCGCGGTCACTGCGGGAATTGAGCTCACCGGACTTCTTCAGCTCCGGCAATACACGGGAACTGTCCGACTTCCTCATGCGCGAACCCGTGCTGGCCGCGCGAGTGTTGGGGTTGGTGAATTCGCCGCTGTACGGGCTGCAGTCGCCAATAGTGAGCGTGCAGCACGCCATAAATTATCTCGGCGTGAACACAATCCGCAGCATTGCGATGCGCTTTCTGGTCGAGGAGTCCTACCGGACCGAGACACCCAGCCTGCGGACGCTCTACAAACGGATCTGGGACGCCGGGCTTATGGGCTCGGAGATCTGCACCCTGCTCTCACAACGCCTCGGTTTCAGCGATATCGGCGCCTCAGCCACCATCACCGTGCTCTCCTTCGTGGGTGATTTCGCGGTACTCACGCTTATGTCGCCGGAGATGTCCCTCGCAAGCTGGGAGCACGGGCTTCTGGAGCGCTCACGCATCCAGCAGGACTCTCTGGGCTTCGGCGCCATGGTGGCGGGAGACCTCTTGCTGCAACAGTGGGGTCTGCCACACAGCGTGGTCTCGGGGATCGAGCGCGCAGGGGCCATCTTGGCCAGTCCCACACCCATGCTGGCCGGGCCGGAGGCACCCGGGCTCGCACTGTGCTACCTGAGCGCGCGCATCGGCGAGAGCATCGCCATGGGCCGCGTCACAGAAATCGAGCAGATAAACCTGTCTGCGAACGGACAGCCGGAACTGTTCCACCTGCAGTCTTTTCTTGCGCAACCCGCCTTGGCCAAGCTGCCCGATATCCTGCAGTCGCCCGAAGTCCGGCTTGCACTCGCACGCATGATCGCCGCGACTACCGGACACTAATCCTGCTAGTTACCCGCGGAAGCAGAGGCTTACTGGCGACTCGCCCAAGCCGTCAGCAGCGAATGCGCGATTGCCAGTGGCGGTGGCGTCATGATGCGAGCGCCTGCCTCGCCACGTAGCACCGCACGCACTTCCTCGCGATCCACCCAGATCGCATCCTGCAGCTCCGCGGTATCCAACGTCAGCGCATCACTGGCCACCGGCGCGATGCAGCCGATCATCAGGGACGACGGAAAGGGCCAAGGCTGACTCAACAGGTACTGCACCGAAAGCGCATGCACGCCCGCTTCTTCGTGGAGTTCGCGACGTACAGCTTCCTCGAGGGACTCGCCGGGTTCGAGAAAACCCGCCAGCGCGGAATACATCTTCGGCGGGAACTGCGGCTGCCTGCCGAGCAGCACACGGCCCTCGTGCTCCGCCAGCATGATCACCACCGGATCGACCCGCGGGAAGTGCTCAGCCGTGCAGGACCCGCAACGCCGTCCCCAGCCACCGCGAAACAGCGTGGTCGCCGCGCCGCAGCGGGCGCAGAAACCGTGACGGTAATGCCAGTCGACCAGGCTGCGCGCACCACCGTAAAGCGCCACATCCGCTGCCGGCAGGCGATGCAGTAACTGCAGCACCGCCATCGAGCCGCCGCGCGGCCCATCCCAATCCAGCGCGGCGAAGCACGGCGCACCGTCATCGAGCCCGAGGAAAAGCAGTTCACGTGCGTGGTCATCGGCATCGAGTGGGCGCCAGCCGATACCGCCGTCATCCCCGGTGATCGGGTCAAGCCCACGCAGGAGCAGCGCACGTCCCGCAGGATCGCGCCGCAGCGCGAGCAGCGCGTTTTCATCCGTACGCAGGTGATCGGCGCGATCGAGCGGGCTGCCGGTGAAGCCGGGCTGCAGTGTCATGAATATCTCCGGGGGCACGGGGCAGGGTTTGATCCGTCGCGCCGGGGAATCGTGGAACCCCTGCGGACGCGGCGCGATAGTAGACCAAGCGGCGGGAGTCCGGAACGAAGGTCTCAGGCCGCGGGGCGACGCCGGACGAAAAAAAGACCTGCCAGAGCGCTGAGCAACAGCGGCAAGGTGCCCCCTATGGGGGTGGCGACGGGCTGCCCCGAAAGAGCAAAAAACACGTTGTAGTGCTTGGGCTCGGTGCCTGTCAGCATCGTGAGGGCACCGTTGACATAGCGGACATCATCGCCCGCGTTGGGCGTACCTCCCCACTGGAAGAAGCTGCCGTCGACGCCCAGCACGCTAAGCCAGTAGCTCCCGGACCCCACGGTCCAAGCCGGGAGACTGACATTAATGATGCCTCTGGAATCCTTCCCCAGGCCGCTGTAATCCGCGGCGCGCACAACGGCCTCAAAAAGCGGACCCGCCTGATCAAGGGGGCTCGTCCGGATCGAGACTGAAAAATCACCCAGCGGACCGAAGACGTTGCTCACCACAGCCAAACGTGCGCCGTCCAGAATGACGGCCTGATCGAGCGCGAAAGAAGCGAAAACACGGCTACCGGTCTGAGACGAAGACGCACACGGCGAGCAAAAGGCGCTTACAGACGTTGCCGTGAGCCAGTCCACCGGCGGAGCCTGCTCATAGACCGTTGCGGCACGAACCGCACTACCGGATGCAGCCGCCAAAACCAGCAGAAAGATGCATATCCGTTTCAACATGGTGCCTCCCCGGCGCCAGAGACTACGGCCGTTCGCTCAATGACCCCGCATATCAGGGCAGCGGCAAACCCGCTCTGAGTATGGCAACAACCAGGAATCCTGCCGGCTTCCCGGCAGAATTGCTGCATCCGGCGCGTTCAGATGCACTCGATGATGATCGCCGGCGCCATGCCACCAGCCGCACACATGGTGACCAGACCGCGCTTCAGGCCGCGGCGCTCGAGTTCGTCCAGCACGGTGCCGATCAGGATGGAGCCGGTGGCACCGATAGGATGCCCGAGCGCCATCGCGCCCCCGTTCACGTTCACCCGGTTGCGATCTAGCTTCAGATCACGGATGAATTTCTCGGCCACCACGGCGAAGGCCTCGTTGATCTCGAAGAGATCGATGTCATCGACCGTAAGCCCCGCCTTGGCGAGCGCCTTGCGTGCCGCCGGCACCGGAGCGTTCAGCATGAGCGTGGGCGAGTCGCCGACATTGGCCATGGCGAGAATGCGGGCACGCGGGGTCCAGCCCTGCTTGCGGGCGTAGGCGGGCGAGGCAAGCAGCAGCGCAGCGGCGCCATCGACCACACCGGAGGAATTACCTGCGTGGTGCACATGGTTCAGCTCGAGACCGGGGTACTTCTGGTGGATCAGCCCCAGATAGGTGGTGCCGCGCTCGTCCAGCGGATAGCGGGCCACCTCGGCAAAGGCGGCCTTCAGTTGCGAGAGCGTCTCGAAGGTGGTGCCAGGGCGCGGAAACTCTTCCTTGTCGAGTGCGAGCGTGCCGTCCTCGCGGTACACCGGTATCAGGCTGCGGCTGAAAGCGCCCTCATTGATCGCCTTTGCCGCACGCTGCTGGCTGGTGAACGCAAGGCGGTCGACATCCTCGCGGCTGATGCCCTCGAGCGTGGCGATGGCATCGGCACACACGCCCTGGTGGGGCTGCGGATGCACGGCCCGCAGTCGCAGATTGTCGTTGTCGATGAACATGGTGAGCGCGTTGCCGCCCTGGCCGTAGTTGGACATCATCTCGGTGCCGCCGGCGATCACCAGATCCTCCATGCCCGACATGATCGAGGCGGCCGCCATGTTCACGGCGGTGATGCCTGAACCGCAGAAGCGATCGAGCGTGACGGCGCTGGAGCGCACGTCGTAGCCGGCATCCAGGGCTGCCATGCGACCCAGATCGCCCGACTGCTGCCCGCGCTGCGAGCTGGTGCCCCACACGATGTCATCGACCTCCTCCGTGCGGATGCCGTTGCGCTCGGCCAATGCCCGCAGCACGGTGGCGCCCAGTTGCTGGGGGTGGATGCCCGAGAGCGCTCCCTTGCCGAATTTGCCCACGCCACGCGGGGTACGGCAGGCATCGATGATCCAGGCTTCGTTGTTCATGGGCATGTCTCCTTGGGGTTCGGGGGAAATACGGATCAGCCGAGCGCGCCGGCCTGAGTGAGTTGCGCGAGCCGCTCCTCGCTGTAGCCCGCCTCACGCAGCACAGCGAGGGTGTCGCCGCCGGCCGGGTGCGCGCCCTGCGGAAGGGCCGGGGGCGTGCGGCTGAAGCGCGGGGCCGGGGCGGGCTGCGTCACGCCCTCGACTTCCACGAAGCTGCCACGTGCGCGGTTGTGCGGGTGATCGGGCGCCTCGCTCATCGCGAGCACGGGGGCAAAGCAGGCGTCGCTGCCCTCGAGCAGCGCGCACCACTCCTCACGGGTCCGGGTGCGGAGCACCGCTGCCAGACGCTCGCGCATCGCAGGCCACTGCGCGGCATCGTTCTGCGGGCTGAACTGCGCGGGGTCGAGCCCTGCCCGCTCCAGCAGCAGCGCATAGAACTGCGGCTCGATGGAGCCCAGCGCCACGTATTTGCCATCGGCTGTCTCGTAGGTGTCGTAGAAATGCGCGCCGGTATCGAGAATGTTCACGCCGCGCTCGTCTTTCCAGGCGCCTTGCGCCTTCATCGCGTACATCATGTGCATCAGAGCGGCCGCGCCCTCGACCATCGAGACGTCCACTACCTGCCCCTTGCCGGAGCGCTGCGACTCGAACACCGCGCACATGACGCCATAGGCGAGAAACATCCCGCCGCCGCCAAAATCACCCACGAGATTGAGCGGCGGCACCGGGCGCTCACCGGCGCGACCGATGGCATGCAGCGCGCCCGAGAGCGCGATGTAATTGATGTCGTGACCGGCAGCGCCAGCGAGCGGACCGGTCTGACCCCAGCCCGTCATGCGCCCGTACACGAGGCGCGGATTGCGGGCGAGGCAAACCTCCGGACCGAAACCGAGGCGTTCTGCAACACCGGGCCGGAAGCCTTCTATCAACACATCGGCACCCTCGCAGAGCGCGAGCAGGGCAAGCACACCCTCGGGGTGCTTGAGGTTCAACGCCACGCTGCGCTTGCCGCGCTCGCTGACGCGATCCGCACGCGTAGCAGGCGAGGACGCGCGCCCGATAGAGATCACCTCGGCGCCCATATCAGCCAGCATCATCCCGCAGAAAGGTGCCGGTCCCAGCCCCTCGATCTCGATGACCTTCAAACCCTGTAACGGCCCCATGCACGCTCTCCGCTGTCACCGAAAACACCGCGCGCATCGTGCATGATCGAGCGCCCCCGACACAATCGCTGCGGCTGCCACAAGCCTATCGCCGACGGTCGCTTCTGCAGTAAGTTTCCGGCCTTGCCCGATCCGCTACCGGCGAGCCCACCATGCTGCAACCCGGTCGCGATCTGGTGCGGCGCTACGCCGCAGCGCCGGCACAGCACTGAACACACACGCGGAGCAACCCTTATGAACACACGCCGTTACGCACTTGATCCCGAACTGTTGCCGATGGCAGACAGCCTGCCGGCCGTGATGGAACTGGGCAATCCTGCAGTCATCGCCGCGATGCGCTCGGGGCCTGCGCTGAGTGGCACTGCGGTGCCCGACCGCAGCGACGTGCGCAAAGAGGACCGGCTGATTCGCGGCCGCGCGGGCGATCCCGACATCGCCGTACGAATCTACCGGCCGACCGCCGCGAGCGCTTCACCGCGGGGCTGCATCTTCGAGATTCACGGCGGCGGCTTCATGTTCGGCGATATCGCCATGATGGATCCGTGGTGCCAGGCGGCCTGCGGCGAGCTCGGCGCCGTTGTGGTATCGGTGGAATACCGTCTTGCCCCGGAGCATCCCTTCCCCGCCGCGCTCCACGACTGCTACGCGGCGCTGTGCTGGATCGCCGCAAATGCGGCAGAACTGGGTATCGACTCCGCGCGCATCGTGATCGCCGGCCAGAGCGCGGGCGCGGCGCTCGCAGCGGCAACAACGCTCTATGCTCGCGACCACGGTGGCCCGGCGCCCTGCTTCCAGCTGCTCGAAATTCCCGTGATGGACGATCGCCTCGACACACCCTCGATGCGCGCCTTCACCGACACGCCGTTCTGGAACCTGCCGAATGCCGAATGGGGCTGGAAGCATTACCTCGGAGAAGCCTTCGGTGGCGAGGTCTCTGCCTATGCAGCGCCCGCTCGCGCCACTGATCTGTCGGGGTTGCCGCCGGCTTATATCTCGACGATGGAATTCGACCCGCTGCGCGACGAGGGAATCATGTTTGCGCTCGGTCTGCTGCAGTCCGGAGTCCCGGTGGAGCTGCACTCCTTTGCCGGGACCTTCCACGGCTCCTCGGTGATTCACACCGCGCGCGTCTCGCAGCGCGCCAGTGCGGAGGTAATGACCGTGCTGGCGCGCGCGCTCGACTGAGCAAGGCGCCCTACTGCAGACCGCCGTCGACTCGCAACAGCGCCGAGGCAACGAACGAGGAGGCGGGGCTGGCGAGCCACGGCCCGCCACAAGGCGGGCTTCGAGCAAGCGCGAGCAGGCGGGCCAGGACCGAAACCCCGGCCTCGCCAGCCGTACATCAGGCCTTGCGTCGACGCACTGCACCCAAGCCCGCCAGACCAAGACCAAGCAGTCCGAGGGTGCCGGGGAC
>CAMAXE010000043.1 GCA_945862145.1 Klebsiella pneumoniae | reverse complement strand
GGCCTGACGGTCGCCAATGCGAGCAGCGAGGTGGCACGCCGGGCACCGTGGCAGCTGACATCGCGGGGGGGCGACGGCGCCGTGCGCGAGACCTGTGAGATGCTGCTCCGCGCGCGCGGAGCATGGGAGCAGGCAATCGCCGGCTTCCTGCCCGAATCGCCGTGAGCCGGGCGTGGTTTATGATCCCTTCATCCAGCAGCAGAGGTAACAGGCAGGTGAGAGCAATCGCGCCGCGGACGCGCGCCCGCTTAGCCGGGCTTGCGGCGTTCATGCTGCTGGCACCCCTGGCGCTGCAACTGCGGGCGCTGCCCGATGACCGCGACCAGCCGATCTACATCTCCTCGGATCGGGCCGACCGCGACGAGCGCAAGGGCACCACCGTCTACACAGGCGACGTCGAAATCGACCAAGGCAGCATGCACATTTCTGCTTCCCGCGTGACCATCCGCGAGAGCGGCGACAGCGTGAACGAGATTTTCGCCAGCGGGACACCGGCCAAGATGCACCAGAAGCCAGCCGAAGACCGCGAACCCGTATACGCGAGGGCTCAATCGATACAGTACGACGTCAACGGCGAGATACTCACACTTGTCGACGAGGCCTCGGTCACGCAGCAAGGGACCACGGTCACCGGCGACCGCATCGTTTATTACGTGCAGGAGCAGCGCGTCAAGGCGAGCGGTGGCGGTGCTGCCTCAGGGAAAGAGCGGGTGAAGGTCGTGATCCCGCCGCGGCGTGTCGCCCCGCAGACAAACGCCCCCGCCGCGACCGGAAACGCAGAGAATCCGCCGGAAGAGGCCCAGAAGAAGCCGGCGAACGGCGCCGTCGACGGGACACCCGATGGCCCTGCTTGAGGCCAGGCACCTCGCCAAGGCCTACCGGGGTCGCCCGGTGGTCCGCGACGTCTCGCTGCAGATGGAAAGCGGCGAAATAGTGGGCCTGTTGGGGCCAAACGGCGCTGGCAAGACGACCTGCTTCTACATGATTCTCGGCATCGTCGCGGCCGACCAGGGCCAAGTCCTGCTGGACGCCGAAGATCTGACCCATCTGCCCATGCACGGCCGGGCCAATCGAGGCCTGGGTTACCTGCCCCAGGAAGCCTCGGTGTTCCGCCGCCTCAGCGTGGCGGACAACATCATGGCCATCCTCGAGACCCGACCGGCGACAAGCCGGGTGAGAATGGAGGAGAAGCTCGAGGAACTGCTGCAGGAGTTCAACCTCACGCACCTGCGTGCACAGCCCGGCATGTCGCTTTCCGGGGGGGAGCGCAGGAGAGTGGAGATAGCCCGCTCGCTTGCCAGCGAACCTGCATTCATCCTGCTCGACGAACCCTTCGCGGGAGTCGACCCGATCTCGGTCCATGACATCAAGGAAATCATCCGCCACCTGCAGCGCCGCGGTATCGGTGTGCTGATCACCGACCATAATGTGCGCGAGACCCTGGACATCTGCGAGCGCGCCTACATCGTGGGCGAGGGTCGCATTATCACCGGTGGCGCTCCGGCAGATATCCTTGCCAATGACAAGGTGCGCGAAGTCTATCTGGGGCAGCAGTTCCGGATGTAAGTGTCATTTGGCGCGTGCGTTGCATGGTGCCAATACGGCGTCTACACTCGAGTCAGGGCCCAGCGCGGGCTGTGCCCAACCTAACTACCCTTGGTCCAGCGGTACTCGATGAAGCAGTCGCTACAGCTCAAACTGGGGCAACATCTCACGATGACCCCGCAGCTGCAGCAGGCAATACGTCTCCTGCAGCTCTCCACCCTCGAGCTCCAGCACGAGATCCAGGAACAGCTCGACAGCAACCCCCTCCTCGAGATGATCGAGAGCGCCGGCGATGAAGGCGGCGGGCCCCTACAGCAGGACCAGAACTCCAGCGAGCCATTCCCGGAGCCCGACGGCCCGCGTGAGAACGCAAGCGCAGCCGCCGAGACGCCCCTGTCTGGCGCGGACGAGGCAATGCCCCCGGATCTCTCGGTAGACACCACCTGGGAGGACATTTACGACTCCGTATTGCCAGCGGGCAGCGGCGGCGACTCCGAGGAAAACCGCGATTTCGAGAGCTACACTGCCGGAACATCGACGCTTGGCGACCACCTCCGGTGGCAGCTGAACCTCACCCCGATGTCCGACAACGACCGACTGATCGCCGAGTCGATCATCGACGCGATCGATGCCGACGGCATGCTCACCGTGAGCCTGCCCGAACTCATCGAAGGTTTTGATCCTTCGCTCGGCATTGAGGAATACGAGGTGCTCGCCGTGCTGCACCGCGTGCAGCATTTTGACCCGCTTGGCGTGGGTTCACGGGACCTGCGGGAGTGTCTGGGGATCCAGCTGCGGCAACTCGATGAGAACGATCCTGCGGTGCGCAACGCGCGCGCCATCGTCGACAAGTACCTCGAACTGCTGGGGACGCGCGACTATTCCACAGTGATGCGCAAACTGCGTCTGACCGAGGACGAGCTGCGCGCCGCCATCGCCTGCATCCGTCAGCTCAACCCCCGCCCCGGTGGCGTGATCAACCCGGAGCCACCCGAATACGTGGTGCCGGATGTACTGGTGAACCGTCGCGGCGGACGCTGGCACGTGGAGCTGAACCCGGAAATCGCACCCCGGCTGAGGGTGAATACGTACTATGCAGGGCTTATCCGGCGCGCCGACAATTCAGCCGACAACGTGTTTCTGCGAGACAACCTGCAAGAAGCAAAGTGGTTCATCAAAAGCCTGCAAAGCCGCAACGACACGCTGCTCAAGGTGGCCAGGTGCATTGTCGAGCGCCAGCAGGGCTTCCTGGAGAACGGCGACGAATCCATGCGACCGATGATCCTCCACGACGTGGCCACCGCCGTGGGCATGCACGAGTCCACCATCTCGCGGGTGACCACCCAGAAGTACATGCACACGCCTGGCGGCATCTTCGAGCTAAAATACTTTTTCTCCAGCCATGTGAGTACGGCTGCCGGCGGAGAGTGCTCATCGGTTGCGATACGGGCCTTCATCAAAAAGCTGGTGGCCGCCGAGAACACCCGCAAGCCGCTCAGCGACAGCAAGATCACCTCGATCCTCGAGGACCAGGGAATCAACGTGGCCCGCAGGACCATCGCCAAGTACCGCGAGGCGCTCGGCATCGCGCCATCGAACGAGCGCAAGCAACTGACATGAGGAATGCGGCCGGACTGCAGGGTCCGGGGCAGAACAACCCGAGAACGACCGGAGGTTTGAATGCAGATCAACATAAGCGGTCACCACGTGGAACTCACCGATGCGCTGCGTAACTATGTGTCCAGCAAACTCGGCCGCCTCGAGCGCCATGCCGAGCGCATCACCCATATCGATGTCGTGCTGAACGTCGAGAAGCTCATCCACAAGGTCGAGGCCACGCTGCGCATGGCGGGCGCCGAACTCTTCGCCGCCGCCGAGGACGAGGACATGTACGTCGCCATCGACGCTCTGTCCGACAAGCTCGACCGCCAGCTCGAGAAGCACAAAGGCAAGAAGGGCAACCATCATTGACGTGGCGTGATGACGCGCCCGCACTCACCGCGGCGCCACGGGAGAACGCGATGGAGAACAGCAGGCTACCTGCCGCGAAGCTGGTGATCGTCAGCGGGCGCTCGGGCTCGGGCAAGAGCACCGCACTCCACGTGCTGGAGGATGCGGGCTTCTACTGCATCGACAACCTGCCTGCCCTGCTGTTGCCACAACTGCTAGCGCAAGGTGCGGGTGAGGCCGGGCTCGGCCGCATCGCCGTCAGTATCGACGCGCGCAACATGCCCGGCTCGATTGCACATTTCGGCGAGATCATCGCCGGCCTCCCAGGGGCGTTCGCGGTGGATGTGATCTACCTCGATGCCGACGACGCCACGCTGATCAAGCGCTTCAGCGAAACCCGGCGCAAGCACCCACTGAGCAACCAGGGCACGCCGCTCGCCGAGGCACTGGCGGCCGAGCGCGCGCTTCTCGCACCGATCGCGGCGCGGGCGGCGCGCACTATCGACACCCGTGGCATGTCGCTGCACGATCTGCGCGATCTCGTCACGCGCACGGTGGTAGCCCAACCCGCGAGCGGCATGGCGGTGCTGTTCGAGTCTTTCGGTTTCAAGAACGGCATACCGCTCGATGCAGATCTGGTGTTCGATCTGCGCAGCCTGCCCAACCCGCACTGGCTTCCGGAATTGCGACACATGAGCGGTCGCGACGCACCCGTTGCCGACTTCCTCGAGCGCAGCACAGAGGTACTCGAAATGCTCGACGACATCGGCGCCTTTCTCGAACGCTGGCTGCCACGCTTTGCGGCCAGCAATCGCAGCTACAGCACGGTCGCGCTGGGCTGCACCGGCGGCCGGCACCGCTCGGTCCACGCCGCAGAGCGGCTGCTGGCGCGCTTGCTGCCCCGCTTTCCGGGGGCGCAGGTACGCCACCGTGACCTCGGCGCGGAGGCCCCATCGTGATCAGCCGCGAGGTCGAGGTCGTCAATCGCCTCGGGCTGCACGCGCGAGCGGCGGCCAAGCTGGTGGGCACCGCTTGCCGCTTTGCCAGCACGCTGTCGGTCGCGCGCGAGGGGCGCAGCGCCGACGCCAAGAGCATCATGGCCGTGATGATGCTGGCGGCAACCCGCGGGCACACGGTCAGCCTGACGGCCGACGGACCGGACGAGGCAGCCGCTCTCGACGCGCTCGTCGGACTGTTCGCCGACCGCTTCGGCGAGGATGAATAGCACGTGGACGAACGTGGACCAAGCAAGTCACAACGCAAGCGCGAGCACCGCGAACTGCAGCTTCTGGCCGAGATGCTGATCGCGTTGCCGGAGGGACGTTTTCGCAAGCTGCGACTGGGGGAGCGTGCGCGCGAGGAGCTGGAGGCCGCACGCGCGATGGCCCGAGGCGGCAGCCTCAACCGCCAGGTTCGGCTGATCGCGCAGCTGCTGGTTGACGAGGACATCGAGGCAATCAGCCGCCCGTCGCAGGAGCTGGAAGCACGGGCGCGCGAGGAAACCGCGCGTCACCACGCGGCAGAGAAGCTGAGGGAGCGGCTGCTCATCGAGGGCGAAAAAGCGCTCGAGACCATCACCGCCACGCCGGAGCAACGTGAGCGCGCGCGCGGACTCCTGCTCGACGCATCGAGCGCTGCGCCGACGTCACGCAGCACGCCCGCGCGGCGGGAGCTATACCGCTTGTCCCTCGAGATCCTCGCCGGACACTGAATCAGGATCAGGCACTCGCAGACGCTGGTGAGCCGCCACCGGCAGGCGCTGACGCAACTCCGTGAGAGCGGAGTGATCCGGTTCTGCCACCAGCACGGCCTCGCCCGTAGCCGCGCTCGCCAGCACGCGCCCCCAAGGATCGATGATCACGGAACCGCCATAACACTCACGGGTGGGCGTCTGGCGCCCACCCTGATTGGGTGCAATCACCCAGCACTGGTTCTCGATGGCCCGGGCGCGCAGCAACACATGCCAATGCGCCTCGCCCGTCACCCGCGTGAAGGCCGAGGGCAATGCGAGCAGGCTCATGCCGCGCTGGAATTGCACCCGGAACATCTCGGGGAAACGCAGGTCGTAGCAGACGCCGAGACCCAGCAGGCCAAAAGGCGTCGGCACCGTCACGACGTGCTCGCCGGGAGAGATCCGCGCCGACTCGCGGTAGTTCTGGTGGGCGTCGGGGAGATCGACGTCGAACAGATGCATCTTGTCGTAGCGCGCGCACTCGGTGCCGTCGGGGCCGAACAGCAGGCAGGCCGCCCTTGGCCGCCCGCCCGTATCACCGAGGGGGATGGTGCCGCCCACCAGCCAGATGTGGTGTGACCTCGCCAGACCGGCAAGGAACCGGCGCAGCGGTCCTTCGGGCGTGGATTCGGCAGCGCCCATCGCGAGCGTGCGCGCCGGATCTGCACAGGCAAACGCCTCGGGGAGCACCACCAGTCCCGCGCCGCGCACGGCGGCGACCGCCACCAGCCGCTCCACGGCTCGCAAATTGGACTCGAGGTCCACCGTGCTTATGAGCTGTACGGCTGCTATTGCGGTGCCACTCATGGCGATGGGCCCTCGTTAGAGGGAACGGTGACCGCCGGCGCCTCGGGCGCGGCAGTTGCGGATGTGGCCTTGGCACCGGCCATGGGCGGCGAGGCGGCGGGGCCTGCGTCGAAAACTTTCACGAGCTCGAGCTTCGGTTCGTCCAACGGGCCCGTCACCTTGTACCCCGCGCTCGAGAACCTGCCCAGCTGATCCTCGAAGATGCGACTCGCGAGATAGGCGCCGGCCACGGCCGGAAGGCCACCGGCCAGCCCGGCCACCCAAGGGAGATTGCTGCCAAGGGGCAAGGAAACCACAAGATCCGCATCGATGAGATTGCGGCGCAGGTCGCTCTCGCCGCTCAGCCTCATGCGTGCCGTGGGTCCGCGCAGATCCATCGGCTCGCTGGTGCGTGCAAGACCATCGGCAACATTGATCGCAGCCTCGAAACGGTCGAAAGACAGTCCGCTCTGGTAGAGATCCTTGAAATCGAGTTTGAGTCGCCGCAGCAGCTCATCGAAGCGCAGCACGCCGAAGGCCCGCATCAGCGGATTGTTGCCGCCGCCACGCAAGAGCCTGCCGTTGCTGAACTCGAAGTCGAGGAGGCCCGTGGCGTCGGCCATGCGCAGCGCGAGCGGGTTACCCGGCCAGCTGAGTGACGCCTCTGCACGCCCGTCATGCCCCTCGAGCACGGGGCCATAGCCCCAGTTGCGGAAGAAATCGCCGGGGCTGTCAAAGCGCAACCCCACAGCGAGCTCCGTGCGCGGCTTGCCAGCGATCCAGCGCAATCGCAGATCTGCGCCCCGTGCGTCGGTGATACCACCCAGCGTCATACCGGGCATGGTGGCGGTGGCGCCGCTCAGTGCGAGCGCGTCGGTCTCCGAGGCGATGCGGAACTGCCAGCTGCCGAGATCACGCGGGCCGCTGCGGGCAGAGAGGATCTTCACATCGATTGGTGGTACATGCGCCTCGGCAAGCGCATCCCATGGATCCGGGGGCTGCACCAGGTCGGCTCCAGCGGAGACATCCGGTGCTGGCGTTGGCGTGGCATCTGCCGCGACCACCGGGGTGGCAAAGAACGGTGCCAGCTCGATCCTGTCCAACGTGAGACCGAAAGGCATCGCCCGATCGGCGGGCAACCGAAACTCGCCTGCCAGCAGGTCCGCGCCGAAACCAATCACGAAGCTCTCGCTATCGCGGCGCGAGCGCAACTCGAGACCGGCAAGGTCGGGGCGCAGCAGTCGTGCTGAATCGACGCGCAAGCCGTCGATATGGAACCCATCCCCCGCGCCAAGGCCGCCCGCGTTCAGGGATACCAGCCGGCTCACCGCGACGATCCAGCCAGCGGCATCCGCGGACGCGACATGACCTCTGAGGCCGATGCCACGGCCACCGGCCTCGGGGGCAACTCCCTCGCCGAGAACAATTTCGCCCGCCGTGGCGCCATCGGCAGGACGCCGCAGCGACAGTGCGCCAAGACCCTCGATGCGAGCATCAATGCGTGTCCCCTGCTCGCCCGGCTCCCAGCGGATATCGAGCGGCCAGGCGGCGGCGAGGTCCTTGCCGAGTGGCAGCGGCGCCGTACTCCCCACACCCTGCAGACTGCTGGCGATATGGGTGGCGAAACCGTGGTCGCGTTGTTCAAGACGGACTGTGAAGGGCGTTTCGCCCGCAAGCAGACCCCCGGATGACAGGCTGAGCCAACGCTCTACATCCGGCACGCCAGCGGTGCCCGTGGCATCGATCTGCAATCGGTCGACCGCGCCCTCCCGTGGTCCGAGATGAGCGGTGAACGGGCGATCCCACAAGCTGCCGCTAAGAGCCGCACTGCGAAGGCCCCCGCGCAGCGAGTAATCAAGTGGTCCGGCGATCTGCGCCAGCCGAAGCCCCAGTCTGCCCAGCTGCAGAGTGCCGCCATTGATGGTCGCATGGACGTCGATCCTGGCCGTGGCAGCATCGATCGGTTTGCCAAGCGGCAGATCGAGATCGAGATCGAGATCCACGGCCGTCGCGCCGCTGCCGCGCCAGTCACGCAGCGCACCGCGGGTTATGCGGGCGAGTGGCGAGCCGTTCACCAGTTGCAGCACCTGCCCCAGATCCGCATCCACGTGCCCCTTGATGCCCAGCCTTTTCTGGCCGGCCACGAGACTCACGTCAACCAGCGCATCGCGCAGCCGCGCACCCAGCACCTCGCCCGCGTCAGCCCATACGCGGATCCGTTTGTCATCGATCTGCACCCGCGCATGCGCCCCGGACACCGGCGGCCAGTCGGGGTGGTAGTCGATGGTGGCATCGCTCACCTCAAGGGCGAGTTGCGAGGTGCTGGCGCGACTGCCGTCGGGCCGACCGAAAGCCGTACGAAAGGCAAAACTGCCGGCATCCACACTCCCTTGCCTGATCGCCTGCTGCAGCCAGTGGCGCAGCCCGCGGTCCAGCGTGTAGGGCACGAGACTCTCGTGAAGGGAGGCATCGGCGTTACGCACGCTGGCGGCCAGCGTGAATTCGTCCTCGAGCGTGGGATCGCGGTTCAGCCGCAGTCCGAAACGGGCGCTGTAGGGGGTTTCTCCCTGATGCAACTCAAGCAGTTCGCTGCCCACGGAAAGCCCACTTTCATCACGCGTCCAGGTGACGCGCCCGCGAGCGGCAGATACATCGAGATCCTCATGATAGAGACGCGGAAACTCGAGAGTTATCGCCTGGGTGTCGAAGTCCACAAACCCGCCTGCTGGTCCGAAATCGACGTAGCCGCGGGCATTGCGCACGCCGGGGGCGTTGCGCCATGGCGAGGCCGAGACATCCTCCAGCCGCGCCCGTAACCGGAACCCGGCGGGCTTCCCCTGCTGGCCGTCGATGTCGAGATGGACATCGGCAAGCCCGCCATAGGGCGACAGATCCGCCAGCGCATCCCCAAACGGCCCCTGCAGCAGGCCCGCGCCCATGACGATGCCGGACAAGGCCCCCACGTCGAGATAATCTGCAGCCCCGGCATACTGCGTACCGCCGGGCATTGTGCGGCGCTCCAGCCGCGCGTGGCCAAGGTCGATGTCCTGCGCATACCAGCTGCCCCGCAGATGGTCCAACCACAGCGTTGTCGTGTCGCCCTCACGCCGCAGCGCAAAGCGCGTGTCAAGGTCGCGCAGCGGCTCAAGGCTGCGCCCCGCAGGCTGCGGCTCGAACGCGATGGCAGGAGCGCGCAGATCACCCTGCAAGGATATGCTCCCGTCGGCCTTCAGCGAAGCCCACAGTTCGCCGCTCAACTCGGCGCGGGGCAGCCGCAATGTGGCTCCCGCCAGGGGCTGCAACCGGGCGAGGCGCGCATCCCGGAGCCGCAGCCAGGCGTTCGCCTCGAAGTCGCCGCGCTTGCGGGGGTCGCCATCGGTCTCGACCAGCAGATCGAGACTGCCGCCGGTGGCGTCATCCCTGAACCGTGCATCAAGCCGCCGCAGACGCCGGAAGTTCTGCATGTGGATCGAGGCGTCCTGGGTCTCTATCGCGGCACCACGGGCCGGGCTCAGCACGAGGCGCGAGCGCTCCAGGGAGATGTCCTCGATGGCGAGGAAGAAATCGAGAATGGCATCGCGGTTGGCGGGCGCGCGTGCGGCACCAATACCCGCGAGATGCCAGTGCCCTGCGCCGTCCTCACGAAAACCAAGCTGCACATCGGAGGCCGCTATGCTGCGGATACGCGGGGCGCGGGCAAGGAGCGAGCGCACGATATCGATCCGCAGGTCCGATCGACTCGAGGACAATATGGTGATAGCCGGCTCCTCCCGCGCGTAGAGCCTGAGGCCCTCGACATGGAAGGTGGGCGCGAGTGCGGTCCACTCCGCACGCAGACCGGCAACCTCGATGCCGAACGGCAGCCGCGCGGTGGCACGCGCGACCAGCTCGCCGCGATACTCGTCCAGATAGGGAAAGTAATACTGCCCGAGACTCACCAGCGCGGCGCACAGAACCACCGTGGCCGCGGCGAGATACCACAGCCAGCGCACGACCCCCCTGAGCACACGCTTCATGTGTTCATCGCCCTACAGCAAAACCACGTCGTAGTGCTCCTGGCTGTAGATCCCCTCGACACGGAACCGGATCGTCTTGCCGATCTGCTCCTCGAGATCCGCCACGTTGCCCGACTCCTCGTCGAGCAGCCGGTCGACCACCGACTGCGACGCCAGCACCAGGAGCGTGTCGTTGTCGTAGGAGCGCGCGTCGCGCAGTATCTCCCGGAAAATCTCGTAGCAGATGGTCTCGGCGGACTTCACGGTGCCGCGGCCCTGGCACGTCGCGCAGGTCTCGCAGAGCGTGCGCTCGAGACTCTCGCGGGTGCGCTTGCGCGTCATCTGCACGAGCCCCAGGTCCGAGACCGGACTGATGGCCGTGCGCGCATGATCACGCTCAAGCGCACGCTCGAGATTGCGCAGCACCTGCCGGCGGTGCCCGGGGTCCTTCATGTCGATGAAATCGATGATGATGATGCCGCCGAGATTGCGCACCCTGAGCTGGCGGGCGAGGGCCGAGGCTGCCTCGAGGTTGGTCTTGAGTACGGTTTCCTCGAGATTGCGGGTGCCCACGAAGGCACCGGTGTTGACGTCGATGGTGGTCATCGCTTCGGTCTGGTCGATGATCAGGTAGCCGCCAGATTTGAGCTGCACACGCTTGCACAGCGCTTTCTCGATCTCCTCCTCGACACCATAGAGATCGAACAAGGGGCGGTCGCCGGCGTAGTGTTCGATGCGCCCTGCTATTTCCGGCACGAACTGGGTCGCAAAGCCGATCAGGCTCTCGCCGACCTCCTTCGAGTCGACGCGTATTTTCTCGAGCCCCCCGAGGGCCTGGTCACGCAGCGTGCGCAGGGCGAGCGGCAGATCCTCGTAGACCAGCGCGGGCGTGCTGGCATGCCGCGCGGAATGCGCCACGGCCTCCCAGAGCTTCAGCAGGATCCGCACATCACTCTCGATGCTCTCGCCAGGAACACCCTCGGCGGCCGTGCGCACGATGAAGCCTCCGGACCCCGGCAGCCCGAGCCCCGCCTGCACCGCCTCGACGAGTCCGCGCAGGCGGTCACGCTCGCCCTCGCTCTCGATGCGCTGCGAGATGCCGATATGGCGGGTGTACGGCATGTAGACCAGATAACGAGACGACAGGGAGAGATGGGTGCTGAGCCGCGCACCCTTGCTGCCGAGCGGATCCTTCACCACCTGCACCACCACCGACTGGCCCTCCGTGACCACCGTGCGGATTTCCCGCTCGGTCTCGGTGCGCTGCTCGATGCCGTTCTCGTCAAGCGTCACGAGATCTCTCGCGTGCAGGAAACTCGTGCGCTCGAGCCCGATATCGACGAATGCAGCCTGCATCCCGGGGAGCACCCGCATGACCTTGCCGCGGTAGATGTTGCCGACCAGCCCCTTGTGCGAGCGGCGCTCCACCCACACTTCCTGCAGCACGCCGCTCTCGACCAGTGCGACACGGGTCTGGACGGGAGTGGCGTTGATAAGGATCTCGTCAGTCATGGCGCCCCGTGCAGTCGCGTTGCCAGCCAAGGACGCCGAATTCGCCGAGCAATGCCGCCGTCTCGAACAGCGGCAAGCCGACCACGCCCGTGTAACTGCCCTCGAGGCGCTCGATAAATGCCGCGGCAAGGCCCTGGATCGCATAACCACCGGCCTTGCCGGAGGGCTCGCCGCTCGCCCAGTAGGCCTCGATCTCCGCGGCTTCGAGATGACGCAGAACCACACGGGTCCGCGACACGACAACGCGCTCGCGGCTGCCGTCGTTGACGGCTACCGCACTCACCACGAGGTGTGCCCGCCCGGAGAGCGCACCGAGCATCGCGAGCGCATCGGCGCGGGAGCCCGGCTTGCCAAGGGCGCGGGCATCGAGCAACACCTCAGTGTCGGCGCCCAGAACCGGCCGCAGGTCTCCCGGGCCGCGCAGGCCAAGGCCGGAGCGCGCCTTGTCGCGGGCCACCCGCAGCACATAGTCCTCGCCAGCTTCGTCCTCGGCCTGAATCTCCGCGATATCGACCGGCAGCACCGTAAAGCGGTAACCGAGCTGGAGGAGCAGCTCGCGGCGGCGCGGGGACGCCGATGCGAGGTGGAAATCGGGTTCAGGCAGCGCCATCCCAGGCCTCCAAACGTCTGCGCGAACCCACCTGCATGCTGACCACCGGCCAGCAAAAGGCGGCGGTGAGGCTGCCCATGAGAAATCCGCTCTCCACCCCGGTGTGCCCGCTAAAACCCTGCGCCCAGCGCAGCAGCAGCTGGGCGCAGGCGCTCAGCAAGAAAACCTCGGCCATCTGCTGGGGCAGCGTGTGGTGGAGCATCCGTGCCCGCAGCACCAGCGCCGCATACGCCACCACGGACATCGCGAGCGCGCGGGGCCCCAGCATACCGCCGCAGATCGCATCCATCGCAAGACCCAACAACCACGCGAATCCCATGCCGACCTGCCGCGGTGCGCGCAGGACCCAGTAGACCACCAACAGGGTGAGCCAGTCCGGTCGGGCGGGTGCGATCCACAGCGGCAACGGGGTGACGGCCAGCAGCAAGGCAGCCACGGTTGCGAACCACAGCGATGCGGGCGTTGCGGCGACACCCCGGCTCATGGCGACACATCCGTGGTCGATGCCGGTGGTGCGGGCGGCAGCACCAGTTCCGGGCTGACGGGGCCGGGGTTGATCAGCACCAGGATGTGGCGGCTGCGATCGAGTTGCGCGCTGGGCCGGGCCGACACCACCGAAAAGGGCTCGCCCGGATCATTGGTCACGGACTCCACCACTCCCACCGGATAACCTCCGGGGAACCGCTGCCCCAGACCCGAACTCACGAGAAGATCACCGGGACGCACGTCCATGGTGGGAGCGACATAGCCGACGTCAAGCCGGTCGATGCGGCCGTTGCCCTCGACCACCACGCGCACGCCATTGCGCACCACCTGGGCCGGGACCGCGTGCGTGGAATCGGTGATCAGGAGCACGCGGCTGCTGGATATACCGGCCTCGATGACCTGCCCGAACAGACCGGAAGCATCGATCACCGCCTGCCCTGCCTGCACACCACTGGAACTGCCCTTGTCGATCAGCGCGATCTGCAGCCCGGGGTCGGGCGAGATCCCGATGATCTCCGACACCAGCACGTTGTCTTCAAGGAGCGCAGTGGAATTGAGCAACTCGCGCAGGCGGAGGTTCTCGGCCGACAGTCCGGCAAGACGCTGCGCGCGGGCGCGTAGCACGAGAGCCTCGGCCCTGAGCGCCCGGTTCTCGGCAACGAGAGTGTCGCGCGAGGCGAATACCTCGCCAAACCAGCCGGCCATCCTGCCCGGCAGCGAGCCCAGCCAGTAAAAGGGCGCGGAGGTGTCAGTGAGCATGGCACGTCCCGACCCGAGCAGCCCCAACCGGGAGTCAACCAGCATGAGCAGCGCTGCAGCGAGGACCAGACCAACCACCGTCGCACTGATCGAGGCTTCGCTGCGGAATATCGGCTTGATGACGCCACCCCCCTGCGCGGCTGCGGCTGTCCGGGATCACTCCGTGGACAGGAGGTCCAGTCTGTTGCGGTCCATCATCTCGAGGGCCTTGCCGCCCCCACGCGCCACGCAGGTGAGCGGGTCTTCGGCAATGATCACGGGCAATCCGGTCTCCCGCGAGATCAGCCGGTCGATGTCGCGCAGCAGCGCGCCGCCGCCGGTCAGCACGATGCCGCTCTCCGCGATATCGGAGGCAAGCTCCGGGGGCGACTGCTCGAGCGCGCTCTTGACCGCGTGAACGATCAGGTTGAGCGGCTCCTGCAGGGCTTCAAGGATTTCGTCGCTGTTCAGGGTGAAGGAGCGCGGCACGCCTTCTGCAAGGTTGCGGCCGCGGACGTCGATCTCACGGAGCTCGCCGCCGGAAAGCGCACAACCGATCGCCATCTTGATGCGCTCGGCGGTGGAGTCGCCGATCAGGCTGCCGTAGGTGCGACGCACGTAAGTGACGATGGACTCGTCGAAGCGGTCACCGCCCACGCGGACACCCTCGGAATACACAACGCCATTCAGGGAGATGATGGCGATCTCGGTAGTTCCGCCGCCGATGTCGACCACCATGGAGCCGCTCGCCTCGTCGACCGCGAGCCCGGCGCCGATGGCCGCTGCCATGGGCTCCTCGATGAGACGCACGTCGCGCGCGCCCGCGCCAAAAGCCGATTCGCGGATCGCGCGGCGCTCGACCTGCGTGGACTTGCAGGGCACGCAGACCAGCACGCGGGGGCTGGGACGGATGAAGCTGTGCTGGTGCACCTTCGAGATGAAGTGCTGGAGCATCTTCTCGGTGACCTGGAAATCAGCGATCACGCCGTCTTTCAGGGGGCGGATCGCGGTGATGTTGCCGGGGGTGCGGCCGAGCATGCGCTTGGCATCGGTGCCCACCGCCTCGATGGTCTTCTGGCCGTTGTGGACGCGAATGGCGACCACCGAGGGCTCATCGAGCACGATGCCCTGATCACGCACGTAGATAAGCGTGTTGGCCGTGCCAAGATCGATCGAGAGGTCGCTGGAGAAAAGGCCGCGGATTCTCTTGAACATACTGCGCCTGAACCTCCGGGGTTGAGCGGCGCGGGCCACTCGATGAAAGCAGGGCAATTTAACAATGCCCCGTGTTTGGGGCAAGGATAGGGTGTGCTAAGTTTACGCTCTATTGCGCCGACAAAGGCGTGTTTTCCAGCCTGCGAACAGCGAACCATGACGATCAGCGAACACGACCTCGCACGGGTGGCGGAACTCGCCCGCATCCGCCTCGACCCGGCCACGGTGACCGAGGTCACCCGCCGCATCGGCAACATCCTCGGGATGATCGACCGCATGCAGGCTGTGGACACCCGTGCGGTGACGCCCATGGCTCACCCCCTGGACACCGTGCAGCGACTGCGCCCGGACGCGATCACGGAGCCCAACCGCCGGGATGACTTCCTCGCCATCGCACCGGTCTCGGAGGCCGGGCTCTACCTCGTCCCCCGCGTCATTGACTAGGCCGCAACAGCGGCCCCACCCGAGGAATTGCCCCGCATGCACGACATTGCCCTGGCGGCCATTGGCAGCGCGCTTGAGCGCCGCGAGTTTTCCTCGGTGGAGATCACCTCGCACCTGCTCGCTCGCATCGCGCGCGCCAATGGCACCCTGAACGCCTTCGTCAGCATCAACAGCGAGGGGGCACTGCGCGCCGCGGCAGCCGCCGATGCGGCACGGGCGAAGGGCGCGAGCGGCCCGTTGCTGGGCGTACCCATCGCGCACAAGGATCTCTTCTGCACCGCAGGCCTGCGCACCACCTGCGGCTCGCGCATGCTGGGCGAGTTCGTGCCACCTTACGACGCCGCCGTGGTCGAGCGCCTGGGCGCTGCCGGCTGCGTGACGCTCGGCAAGACGAACATGGACGAGTTCGCGATGGGCTCGTCAAACGAAACCAGCTACTTCGGCCCGGTTCGCAACCCCTGGGATACCGGTCGTGTGCCAGGCGGCTCCTCGGGCGGTTCGGCCGCCGCGGTGGCAGCACGCCTCGCACCCGGCGCCACCGCCACCGACACCGGCGGCTCGATACGCCAACCGGCCTCGCTCTGCGGCCTGACCGGCCTCAAGGCAACGTACGGACGCATATCGCGCCACGGCATGATCGCCTTCGCCTCGAGTCTCGATCAGGCCGGTCCGATGGCGCGTTCGGCGGCAGACTGCGCGCTCATGCTGCAAGTCATGGCAGGCTTCGACACCCGGGATTCCACCTCCCTCGAGGCGGCCGTACCCGACTACCTGTCGCTGCTGGATCGCCCGCTTACGGGCCTGCGGGTGGGCGTGCCGCGGGAGTACTTCGATCCAGGACTTCACCCGGGCACCGAGCAGGCCGTCCGCGCGGGCCTGGCGGAACTCGAGGCCCAGGGCGCCCGGCTGGTGGACATCAGCCTGCCCCATTCGCCGCTCTCGGTACCCGCGTATTACGTGATCGCGCCGGCCGAGTGCTCGGCGAACCTCTCGCGCTATGACGGCGTGCGCTACGGCTACCGCTGCGAGAATCCCGTCGATCTTCGCGATCTATACGAACGCAGCCGCTCCGAAGGCTTTGGCGAGGAGGTCAAGCGTCGCATCATCGTGGGCACCTACGCACTCTCGGCGGGCTACTACGACGCCTACTATCGCAAGGCCCAGCAGATCCGGCGCCTGATCGCGGAGGACTTCCGCGAGGCCTTCACCGCAGTCGACGTGATCGCGGGCCCCGCGGCACCGGCAACCGCGTTCCGCTTCGGCGAAAAGAGCGCGGATCCGATCACTATGTACCTCGAGGACATCTACACCATTGCCGCCAACCTGGCGGGACTGCCGGCCATGTCGATGCCGGGCGGACTGGTCGAGGGCCTGCCCGTGGGCATCCAGCTGATCGGCAATCATCTTCAGGAAGGCCTGCTGCTGAACGTCGCACACCGGTTCCAGCAGGCAACCGACTGGCACCGGCACGCGCCGGCCTTCACGGCCTGAAGCAGGAGGCGCAACAGACATGGTTTCAGACTGGGAAACAGTGATCGGGCTTGAGGTGCACGTGCAACTCGCCACCCGCAGCAAGATCTTCTCCGGCGCCTCGACGCGCTTTGGCGCCGAACCCAACACGCAGGCTTGCGCGGTGGATCTGGCGATGCCGGGCACCTTGCCCGTGCTGAACCGCGAGGCGGTGCACATGGCGGTCAAATTCGGCGTTGCCATCGGCGCCGAGATCGCGCGGGTGTCGGTGTTCGACCGCAAGAACTACTTTTATCCGGATCTGCCCAAGGGCTACCAGATCAGCCAGCTCGACTACCCGATTGTCGGGCGCGGCGAAGTAGAAGTGGCCTTGCCAGACGGCAGCTCGAAGCGCATCGGCATCACCCGCGCGCACCTTGAGGAAGACGCCGGAAAATCGCTGCACGAGGACTTCCACGGCCTCACCGGGATCGACCTGAACCGCGCCGGTACGCCGCTGCTCGAGATCGTCTCGGAGCCCGAGATACGCAGCGCCCAGGAGGCCGTGGCCTACCTGAAGCAGATCCACTCGATCATCCGCTACCTGGGTATTTCCGACGGCAATATGGCCGAGGGATCGATGCGCTGCGACATCAACCTCTCGCTGCGTCGTCCGGGCGACGAAACATTCGGCACGCGCTGCGAGATCAAGAACGTCAACTCGTTCCGCTTTGTCGACAAGGCGATAGAAACCGAACGCGAGCGCCAGGCCGACATCCTCGAGCACGGCGGCAGCGTGAAACAGGAAACACGCCTCTACGACGCCGAGCGCAACGAAACCCGCTCGATGCGCAGCAAGGAAGTGGCGCACGACTACCGTTATTTTCCCGAGCCTGATCTGCTGCCGGTGCATGTCAGCGAGGAACTCATCGAATCCATTCGCGCCGGACTCCCGGAACTGCCCGCGCAAAAGGTGCAGCGCTTCCGCGCGCAATTCGGGCTGGGCGCCTACGACGCCGCGCAACTTGCCGCAAGTCGCGAGCTGGCCGAGTACTTCGAGGCGGCCGCCACCGGCGCGGGCGACGCCAAGGCCACCGCCAACTGGGTGCTCTCGGAACTGCTGGCGAGAATCAACCGCGACGGTCTGGAAATCAGCGCCTGTCCGGTGGCGGCAAGTTCACTTGGCACGCTGATCGCGCGCATCCAGGACGGCACCATCTCGGGCAAGATCGCCAAGACGGTCTTCGAGGCGATGTGGGCGGGCGAAGGCGAACCCGATGCGATCATCGCCACCAAAGGGCTGCGTCAGATGGCCGACAGCAGCGCTATCGAACGGCTGGTCGATGACGCCCTCGCCGCCAATGCGGGACAGGTCGAGCAGTACCGCGCAACGCCCGCTGACAAGCGTCAGCGCATGTTCGGTTTTTTCGTGGGGCAAGTCATGAAAGCAAGCCAGGGCAAGGCCAATCCGCAGCAGGTAAACGACATGCTGCACCATCGACTGGACGGGGAGTAAGCCCATGCTGCCGCCACGCAAGGACAAGAAAACAGTCGTCGACGAGGTCTGGACCCCGGAGCGGGTCAAGAGCTTCCTGGAGCTGCAAGCCCCTGTAGGCGTCGACCCCGATTTCCACCGTCTGCGCCGCGCCTACCAGAGCATGCGCGTCGAGGATTTCGAGGACTTCATCGAGATGTTCGTGGGCGCCGGCGGCAAGCTAGATGCGCGGGGGCCAGACGGTCTCACGCTGCGGGAGGAGCTCCGCTCCCACGCGCATGGTGCGCCGTTCGCGTCGGTGATCGAGAGTCACGGCTGACGAAACCGCAGCGAAAAACGCCGAGGGGACCGCCCTCAGCGGTGGTGTTCGAGCAATGCCTGATCGGGCTGCGTGCAATTCAGCTTCTGGCCCAGCAACTGCTCGATAGGTCCGAGCAGGAAAGCGTCATCTTCGCAGGCAAAGCTGATGGATGTACCCGAAGCACCAGCGCGGCCCGTGCGGCCGATGCGGTGCACGTAGTCGTCCGGATCCTCGGGCAGCGTGAAGTTGATCACGTGCGTGACGCCCTCGACGTGAATGCCACGCCCGGCCACGTCGGTGGCTACCAGCACCCGGTAGGCACCGCTGCGGAAAGCTTCGAGTGTCTTCAGGCGCTTCTGCTGGGGCACCTCGCCGGAGAGGATCCCGCAACTCATGCCGGCGCGCTCGAGGCGCTCGTGCAGACGCCGCACCTGGTCGCGGCGGTTGGCAAAAATCATGACGCTGGCGGCCTCGGGGCTGCGCAGCACGTTAAGGAGCAGGTCGAGTTTCTTGCGTGACTCGACAATATAGACAATCTGGTCGACATCCTTGCAGGCAACGCTTTCGGGCTCGATCTCGACCCGAACCGGATCATGGGTCCATTGATCGGACAGCCGCACCACTTCCTCAGTGAAGGTGGCGCTGAAGAACATGGTCTGACGGTGGGTCTTGGCCGGCGTCTGGCGGATGATCCGGCGCACCTGCGGAATGAAGCCCATATCGAGCATGCGGTCCGCTTCGTCGATCACCAGCAGCTCGATGCGGTCGAGGTGGATCTCGCGCTGGCTGTGGAAATCCATCAGCCGGCCCGGCGTGGCGACCAGGATGTCGACGCAACGCTTGGCGAGGTCCTGGCGCTGGCGGTCGTAGTCCATGCCGCCGATCAGGGTGACGATATGAAAGCCCGTGTACTTGGCGAGATCCTCGGCATCCTTGGCGATCTGCAACACCAGTTCGCGGGTGGGTGCGATCACCAGTGCGCGGGGCTCGCCGGCATAGCGCGGCTCGTCTGCGGGATTGTTCAGCAGGTCGGTGAGGATGGTGAGCAGGAAGGCCGCCGTCTTGCCGGTACCCGTTTGCGCCTTGCCGATGCAGTCGTTGCCCGCCAGTGTGTGCGGCAGCACTTCCTGCTGGATCGGCGTGCAGTGGGTGAAACCGAGGTCATCGATCGCGCGAAGCAGCGGCTCGGGCAGGCCAATCTGACGAAAACCTATGCGCGGAGGCTGCGGGGCGGGGCCGGTATCGGAGGGGAGATCCTGCATCAAATAGTGCATCCGTCGCGTGAAAAGCGTGGCAGCTTATCCGCTCGAGGGGGGTGGCGGCAAATAAATGCAGCAAGGCCCGGCGCGGTCATGCCCTGAAGTGGGTGGCCAAGTGCCCGCCTGCGCCCCTAGAATCCCCTCTGGGCGATCCGGATGACCGCCCCCAACCTGCACCGCCAGCAACAGGAATCCATGGCAGCACCGACCCTCCGACAGCGCAGCCGCGTGCTGCTACTTTGCGAAGATCCGGTGCTGACCCAGCTCCTGCGAAGCCTCCTGCGCGCCTTGCCGGAGCCCTGGCCCGAGGCAGTCGTCCCCGACCGCATTCCCGAGGACATCGCGCTCGCGGCACATGGCTGTTCGCTCTGCCTGCTCGAACCGGGTGCGGGCGGCCTGAACGTCGAACGCCTGCTGGCGCACCTTGGTGCAACCGCGCCAGACCTGCGCGTCGTGGGCGTGCTCGGTGAGGGCAGCCGCCACGGCGACCGGGCAGAAATCCCGCGCTGGATGCGGGCTGGCTTGACCGATCTGGTGCTGGCGCAAGAACTTTCTCCCGCAGCCCTCGGCCTGCTGATCGCAGGCAGGGGCGATGCGCCTCACCGGGCTCTGCCGGCGCACAGCTGGCCCTTGGGATCGCCTGCTGCCGCGCTTTCCGGTCACTGGAGGATTGCACTCGTCGAGCAACGCGCGAGCTTCGACCGCGACACGCTCGCAGCGCTCGGCTTCGGCGTGGGCAGCATCGGCAACACCATCGCAGACTGGAAATCCCTGCTGCATCCCGCGGATGTCGATGCGGTGGTGAGCGCCGTCCAGCGGGCGCTCGATGGGGCACCGGCAGCGGGCCCCCAAGGCTACCGTCTGCGCCAGAGCGGGGGCGACTGGGTTGCCGTCCACGACCAGGGCATCGCCGTGGAAGCGGATCGCGATGGCACGCCAGCAGCCATCAGCGGACGCTTCTGCGCGGCACCCGCCGGGGCGCAGGCGCCCACCGCAACAGAGCCCCCGATCGCGCAAGTCACCGCGAGTCCGGCGCAGCCCGGACCCACAGAGCCCACCTTCACCACCCCAGCGGATTGCGCGACCGCCACGACAGCCGAGCTCATCGCGGCCCACGCGCAGACCGCAATTCTGCTCTGCACCAGAGACGCCGAGGGCGTGTTCCGGGTGTCGTGGCGCAATGCGGCCGCGGGCACGCTGCACGGGGCGCAGTCCGCGCCGTGCGCCACTGAACTGCTACCTGTCTGCGACAGCTTTCACATCGAGGAGGCCCTGTCCAGGGTCTTCGCGACAAGCATCCCCGAGCAGCACGATGCGCTGCTGCTGGAGCGCAGCGATCCGCCCGCGTGGCGACGCTTCCAGCTCTGCCGACTCCCCGCAGACGGCGTTCTGGTTGAAATCATCGATATCAGCGCGCTGGTGCAGGCGCAGAACACTCGCCGTACCCACGACGAACTCATTGCCGCCATCGTGCGCTCGCTGCCGGTTACCACGCTGCTGGTGGACGAGAGGGGGATGGTGGATCAATGCATCTCGTCTGCAGGTGGCGTGGTGCCGGAGATTGCCGTCGGCCCGGAGGCGCGCCCCCTTGCGGCTTTCCTCGGCGTGCAGGCGGGCAATGACTGCCTGCAACAGCTAACGCGAACCCTGAACACCGGCCGCCCCGGACTGGTCACGGTGGAACTCGACACCGTCGGCGGGCACCACTGGGTGGAGTGCCGCAGCACACTGCTGCGCGCCCGCCCCGGGATGCCACCGCGCGTGGTACTTGCACTGATAGATGTGAGCGCTCGTGTGCAGGAAAGCCGCGAGGCACGCACCACGAGCGCACAGTTCCACGCCGCACTGCGCAGCCTCCCGATACCGCTCTACCTGAAAGACATCGAGGGCCGTTATGCCGCGCTGAACAGCGCCTTCGAGCGCCTGCTGGGGGTCGAGGAAGGCATGCTGCTCGGCAAGACCGACGTCGAGGTTTTCCCGGACGAAGTCGCCACCGAATTGCATGACAACGAGCGGCGCCTTCTCGCGAGCCAGACCGGCTTCACCGAAATCCGGCTGGTGGGCGTGGGCGCGGCGCGTATGCAGCGGTGGTGCTTCGAGTTCCCGGTGCGAGCGAGCGATGGCTCCGCACAAGGATGGGGAGGACTCTGGCTCGCCGCGAGCGAGCTTCCCGAGGAGCAGGCACCCACGGCTGCGCTCGATCTCGACAGCCTGCGCGCCCGACGTCAGAAAGACCTCGACAACGCCACCGCATCGGTGATCAACCGCGTCGAAGATGCGCTCACCGATTCGGGCGACTGCGCCCAAGTCCTCCGCCAGCTCGAACGGCTCGTCGAGACCACCATGCAGGCTCAGGCCCTGATCCACCAGGTTGCCGGCCACGGCGAGGCGGCAAGCCAGCGTCCGCTGGTGGCGCTGGCACCGCTGGCACAGGAGATCATGGAGCTCGAGCGGATCCTGCTCCCCGCCTCAGCCCACTTCCAGAACGAGATCGAACAGGGGCTCCCGGCGGCGCACTGCGAACCGGTGGCGTTCCACCAGATCGTGCTGCGCGGCATCCGCCATGCCCGACGGGCGCTGGGGGCAACGGGCACCCTGTGCATACGCCTGCGCCGAGCAAGCGGCGTGAGGCGCGCCTGCATTGCCTGCTGCGAGGGCTTCGAGGGTGCCTTCGTGGAACTGGTGATCGAGGATTCCGACACCCGCCTCGACGATGAGGAGCTCGCCTTCCTGACCAGCCCGGGCGCCGCGCGCGCGCCCGGCAGTGGCATGGACGATCTCGCCGAGGTGCTGGCGCTGTGTCACAAGCAGGGCGGCCACCTGCAGGTCCACCGTCTGGTGCCCGGAGGAATCAGCCTGCACGTGTTCTTCAGGGCGGGAGACGCCGTCGGCAGAGAGGATCCGTCGACCCGTGCCCGCTCCACGGTCATGCCCTTCCCGCTGGGCCGCATGCAATGGCGTGGCGATCCTCTCGAGTGACGCCGGGCCTCAGGGCTGCGCGGCAAAGAGTTCCCGCAGCCGCGCACCCGGATCAGGTGCCCGCATCAGGCTCTCGCCCACCAGAAAGGCATTCACGCCATGCGCCCGCATGGCCGCAACATCGGCAGCAAGGCCAATCCCGCTTTCGGTGATGACCATGCGGCCGGCAGGGATGCGCGGCAGCAGCGCGAAGGTGGTTTCCAACGTGGTGGCAAAGCTGCGCAGATCGCGGTTGTTGATGCCGAGCAGCGCATCGGGC
>CAMAXE010000042.1 GCA_945862145.1 Klebsiella pneumoniae | reverse complement strand
CTCCTACCCCAGACGCCCGTAGGAGGGGGCCATGCCCCCGACCATCCCTACGCCAGCCCCGTAGGAGGGGGCCATGCCCCCGACCATCCCCACGCCAGCCCCGTAGGAGGGGGCCATGCCCCCGACCATCCCCACGCCAGCCCCGTAGGAGGGGGCCATGCCCCCGACCATCCCTGCCGTCACGCTCAAAACCCGCTCTCCCGGGATCAATCCCCGGGCACGGTGACCATGGGCTTGTTAGCGATGTAGCTCAGCAGGGCCTTGAACTTGGGTGAAGTGACTTGATTAGGGAATTCCTTGGCCCCCCAGCGCCCAAAGGGGCTCCACGAGTCCGAATTGGTGAAGTGGTGAAACACAGCGCCATCGGGCGCCACCAAGGGCGCGTTGATGCGGATGCCGTTGTTAAGGGTGTTGTTGGTGTTGGTGGCCGCACGCCACTTGCCCAGATAGCTGACGTAGGCAGCCTGCATACGCGGATCACGGTTTAGCTGATCGAAGAGGGCATTCAGTGCTATCTCGTCGGGATCGGTGGTGAAGAAGTTGACCGGCGAGAGCAGGAAATGCTGACCGCCTTCGTAGCTGGTGAGGGGCACCCCGTGAGACGTCGCCACCTCAGCCTGCTGACGCACCAAGGGGAAAACGCATTTGAACGAGCCATAGCCCAGGTCAGGCGCCCCGCTTACGCCATTCAGCCAATCGAAAACACCATTGACGCCCGCAGCAATGAAGGCTTTACGGCGGGTGAGGACCGCCGGCGTGGTGAAGTCCGTCCCGCAGTTGCGATAGAAAAAGCGGTCATCCTCAGGCGTGAAGTCGTCGTTGAAGTCCGTGATCGTGTCACCGAAATACGGCGCGATAGCGAACACATCCGCCATGGCAGCACCGTTGCCGAAGGACAGGATCTGATCGGTGAAATAGGGCACCACCGCTTGCGTGGCCATGACCCGGCGAATCAGGTTGGGGCGCTGCGCACCCAACACCTCATCGAAGATGGTGAAGATTTGCTGGGCGCGCTTTGAGTAAAAGCGCACGAAGGCTGCGCCAGGATCGTTCTCACCGGCAAATGTTCCAACGCTCAGCGCGAACTCAGGGCACAGCTGACCGCCCTGGGTACCGCAGGAGTTGGCTTGGTCAGAGGCGAATACCGACTGCAGGAACTGGAAATTCCATACCTCGTTCGAGTACTCGATGTAGGCCTTTCGCCCGGGCTCCAGGTGTGTTTTCAACATCGCGGCGAATTGCTTGACGTAGCTCTTGGTCACGACGCCAGTGATCGCGTTCGTGGTGTCAGCGATCGTCGCCAGGTGCGGAATGTTGAGCCACGGGTCCATGTCCATCAGGTTTGCCAGAGCAAACATCACCTCCAGCGGAACGCCCTTGCATCTGCCCTTGTTAAGCATGTTGCAATCGTTGTTGAAATTGTCATCGCTGTTCCAGAACTGGTCGTCAGGCACTGGCCGCGTTGTGAAGCTTCTGGTGAGCGAGTTGTTGGTCTTCATCCAGTCCATGAAGCGCAGTGATCGGTAGGTCTTGATCTGGTTCAGGAATGCGGGGTTGAACAGGATCGTCTTGTGGGCTGCCGCAAAAGAACGGAACTCGGTTTCGGGGATACACGCCACCCTCGACGCAACGGTGCTCAAGGGGTTGTCGCGGCAGATCCCCCCGGCAGGCAGCAGGCGCACGTTCTTGACCGGGTTGTCCCGGTTGTTGCGCGTCATCGTAACTGTGATCATGAGGTCGTCGGTCGCACGGTCGGTGATCGCCCGCGTCTTCAGCACGTAATGATTCGCTTGCGGGCGGGATACAGCTCCCTGCGTGTTATTGAATTCAAAATCGCCGTCGCCATCGAAGAAAAGATGCCAGGTGCGGTTGGCGATCGTGGGGTCGGCGGGGGATCCGGTAAAGATCACGGACCGGGCGAACTGTCCGGCGAGCAACGAGGTCACGTTGCCTCGGACATCAAGACTCAGTGCCCGACCATCCTGAAACTGTGTGGACGTGGCCGAAAACCACGGCCTGGCCATCTTGAAATGGTTGATGAACGGATATTCCCGCGTGTAGTCCGTTGGCGAGGTGAGATTTGATCCGAGCGGTGAAGTCTGGTTGGCTGCATTTGTGAAACCCACCGCGATCGAGGGCGGCACGACAGGCGCCGCCTCCACGGAGCCGGTCAGCGCCAAAGCTCCAAACAAGCGAAACAGGGATCCGAGCGCACGCATAATTCACCTCCTGGAATTGTGGGGACCAGACGGTAGTGTCCCATCGCACACGACAGAGTGGCAATCCAGGCCGAAAGCGCCGCTGGGATTTTCTTAAGGCGCTCCTCATGACTTGCCTGGAACGCTGTTGGCCGTCACTGTTAGCGCCGGGTCAATATCGCGGCGTGTATCGCTGCCAGGAGGCGGGATGAAGGGCGGTTTGCTGGGCATGATGCGGCGCTTGGTCCCCGCGTCCGCTCCGGCCAAAGCACCGCTGCTGCGAGTGAGTGCAGGCGCGGTACGGGAATCCCGCCGGGACAATCCCTTCGACACCTGGGCGTCGCGCTCCCGCAGCGCCAATGCAGCTGATATCACGCTCGCATGCCACCGCCTCTGGCAACCCAAGCCGGATCTGATGATCCGTCCCAAGTTCCGCATTCAAGGCACCGCAGGGGTTTTTGCATCAGGCTCCTGCTTCGCACGCGAGGTCGAGGAATCCCTTGCCACGCTTGGATTCGAGGTGAGCACGCTCTGCGACGAATTGTTCAAGACCGAGCCTCTGCTCCACGATGCCGCCGCACACCCGGGGCTCAGACCACGCTCTTACCTGAACCGCTACAACACGATGTCCATGCGTGATGAGTTCGCACACCTTCTGGGTGCCGATCCCGAGCTTGAGGCAGGTGTGCTTATCTATCCATTCGAGCGGGGCGCAGCGGCGGACCTGCATTACTCGCAGTCGTTGCGCCAGGCTGATCCTGCCACCACCTTGGCCCGCCGAAAATGCGTGAGGGAGTTCCTGGGGCCACGGCTGCGACAATGCCGGCTTATTGTGCTCACCTTGGGCATGGCCGAGTGCTGGTACGACGACCGCGCCGGCCGCTACCTTAACAACACACCCGGACCGCGAGTCTTGGCCGAGTTTGGCGACCATCTCAGCGTTCACCTCACACGGTTCGAAGATCATATCCGCGCGCTGGAGTCGCTGTATAAGATGCTGCAGAGGGTGCACGGGGAGGACTTCAAGGTCGTAATCACCGTTTCTCCCGTCCCGCTCGAGCGCAGCTTTCTTGGGCGCGATGTGGTGCTGGCAAATACCTACTCCAAGTCCGTTCTGCGGGCCGTGGCCGAGGAGTTCGCTGCCTTCCGTGATAACGTCGACTACTTCCCAAGCTTCGAGCTGGTGAGTTTCGCGGCGCCGTCAGACGCATGGGAATGGGACAGCAGGCATGTACGCCCGGCACTTGTCGACCACATCATGTCCAGATTCCGAAGCCACTATCTGGAGGCGTCCGCGAATTGAGAACGCTGCGCCGACGGGGTACCGCCAGCCTCGCTGTTACGGATATCATCCATCTTCGCGGGCTCTGTTAGCCTCGTCACAAAGCCGCCTAACGCGCCAGCCTGACTCGTATCGGTTGATGCGTTTCATTACGAGCCAAAATCCATTGAAACCACCCTTTTTCATCATCGGCTGCGTTCGGTCCGGCACCACAATGCTGCGTAATGTGCTGCGTCTGCATCCCAACCTGGCGGCCCCCGAAGAGACTCACTTTTACAGGTGGAACGAGCCCTTCGGAACAGACGCCTCGCTGAAGCAGCTGGCGAAAAACCCTACCTTGACCCGGCACCGCGCTATCGACGGCGTGACCGAGGAAGAATTCGCGCTCATGCTCTCCGAGTCACACAGCAGGCGCGATCTGTACCAGCGCTACATGAGCCTTTTCCTCGGGCGCACCAAGCCCGGTGCGGTCCGCTGGTTCGACAAGACCCCACAAAACGTCTACGGTTCGGCAATGCTGGCTGCGGATTTCCCGAGATCGCGTTTTGTTCACATTGTCCGCAACCCGCTGGACGTGGTGCTCAGCCTGCGGGCAGGGGAAGTCATGAAGGTGAGCGGCCTGATCGGTGCCAGCAATTACTGGCTCGAATCCGTGACTAATCTGCATACCCTGAAAAAAGCTTTCCCGAGGCGGGTTATGGAGGTCCGTTACGATGAGTTCAACGCCGATCCACCGGGGCACGCGACGCGCGTCCTTGATTTCGTTGGCGAGCCTTTGGTGCCAGGATTCATGGATGACTTCGTGTCGCGGCCAAAATCTTATGACCACAAAGAGCGCCTGAATTCCGCAGAGTTGGCAACGGTCAGGCGTATCTGTGGCAAGTGGGCGAACGCCTACGGTTACGAAATCTGAGCAATCCGGTGTTTCCTACGCTGCCTCTTCCTGCATGGCTGAGCCGACGCAAAGCAGCTGAGGGCAAGACGCTTTACCTTCACATCGGCCTGAACAAGGCTGGCAGTTCCGCCATCCAACGCACTCTCGCCTCCCATCAGAAAACGCTGCAGTCTACTGGCCTGCTCTACCCCCATACGGGACGCAGCGGAAGCGAAGCGCATCACCTGTTGAGTCATGTGCTTGGTTTTTCGCAAGGGAAGCCGCCCCGCGTGCAAACAAGCTCGCAACTGGAGAACCTCGGCCCCAAACTTCTGACCGAATGCTCACGCAGCGGCTGCACCGCGGCTGTTGTGAGCTCCGAGGTGTTCACCAACCCGGGAGATATCAGCCGGGTGCGCGACTTTCTCACGGGCTGGGATGTCCGGATCGTGCTTTATCTGCGCCGCCATGACCACTGGTGGGCGTCCTGCTACAGTCAGGGCCTGCGCATGACCTTTGATCCGCCTTGGCCGCTGGGTTTCGACGGCTACATCGCGTGGCAACGCTCAAGGCCACAAAAGGGCGATTACCGACGGCTGGTCGACGCATGGGCAGAGATATTCGGTCCCGAAAACTTGCTCGTAAGACCCTATGAGCGCGAGCAAAACCAGCCAAGTATCGTGGCAGATCTGCTCCATACCATCGGCTTCCCGGAACTGGCCGCATCGGTAGGCACTCAGGTGGCCGAGTTCAACGTGTCACTCGGCGAGCGTGAACTCGTACTGATCGATGCCATCCAGCACACCGGTCTTTCGCATACGGCCCGCAAGCGGCTTATTACAGCGATAAGCAGTCGACCCGGTCAGGTGCGGGGCGGGGGGTTCATATCGCCAGGCGAGCGGCTGCGCATGGTTGAAGAGAACCTCGAGGATTACCGCTACATTGCCCGCACTTACGTGGGACGCCCGGACGGCGAGCTTTTCCGCGAGCCGCTGCCTGCTGCTGATGCTGCCTGGACACCACCCCCACCAGCATCTCAGCGGGAGATCATCGAGGCACTGGCTTCCGTAGCAGGCTGGGCCTGAGGTGCATCAGGTATCGCTTACGTGATTCGCCGTCTCGTTGCTGGAGTCCGTAGCTTGATACCGGTACGCTTCGAGCAACGGCCTCCGCTCTGGGCGCCAGACTTTCCCTTCCTGCTGTTGTGGTCTCACAAGGCGGCCTCCACTGGGCTCGCGCAGTGGTTCTTCGCCCATATCGGCTCGCCGCAGCTGCGCGAAGGTGGGCGCGATGCGGCACGCCGCTACGCGGGCCTGGGCATTCACGCCTACCAGTTCGGCACCCACTGCCGCAGCCCGGGGTACCTTTGGCACTGCCGCCGTGCGCTCGAGGGCGGTCTGCCCGTGATCAAGTTCGTGCGTGATCCCGCGGCGCGGGCCTTTAGCGGGTTTCTGGCCACACGCCGCGGCGTGGTGCTGGAGCGCCCGGAATTCTGGGGCGCGCGCGTCAGCCAGCAAGTGCTCGCCTGGAAAGGCGATACACGCGTCGATGGGGCTTACAGTTTCGCGGATTTCATCGAGTGGATGGCGCACACACATCGGTTGCGGCAGAACCCCCACGTGCGCGCGCAGCATATGAGCTTCGAGTCCGGTCGCCGCATCGAGAGCGTTCCCATCGAGGCGCTGGCCGAGCAACTCGCAGGACTCGAGCAGCGTTTCGGGCTGCCGGGTCTATCGGCACAGACGGGACTTCTCGCATCCGGACATCACCGACCACGATACGAAGGCCTCGCTGGAGACGCACTCGAGACTCTGCTGTTACAACCCGTACTGCCCGGGGCATACGACACTCAGAGGGCGCCCGGTGCGGACAGCGCCCTGCTTTCCGGCACGGGCATTGGTGATCGACTACGGGTAGTGCTCGCGGCTGATTACTGCGCCTATCCGTTCTACTGAAGCTGCCTTGAGATATCTGCGCTGCCTCTGCCAGCAACGCGTGATTCGTCTCTCGTCCGCAGGGCTGGCGGCTCGCGGGCCGGCACTCACCCAGGCAGCAGCGCGGGCTACTGCGAACCGCATCAGTTAAGCCCCTTATCAACCCCGACATGCGCGGCGCTCCGCACATTCAATCCGGCAGTGCAAACGCCACCAGCCAATCCCCCGCCGGCTCATGCGGCATGCCGAAATGCCCGCCGGCTGCAATCACCACGTACTGCTTCTGGTCTTTGCTCGCCCGGTAAATGGTGGGTGTGGCGTGCCCGCCCGTGGGCAGCTTGGCCTTCCAGAGTTCCTCGCCGGTCTCGCTGTCGAAGGCGCGGATGTTCATGTCCGGTGTGGCTGCGATGAACGTGAGCCCGCCCGCGCTCACGCTGGGGCCGCCGATATTGGGCGCGCCCTTGATCATCGAGATGGGCCATGGGGCCATCTCTTCCAGCGTGCCTAGCGGCACCTCCCAGCGCTTGTCGCCGGTGTTCATGTCGATGGCGGCGAGCGTGCCCCATGGGGGCTCCGAGCAGGGAACGCCTAGCGGCGAGAGCATGGGGTGCACTTGCACGCAGTAGGGCGTGTCGAACTGCGGGGAGGTGAAGAGGTCTTTGCCGATCTCGCATTGCTCGCGCGGGATCAATTTGACCACGGAGGGCATGAACAGCGTATTCAGGATGATCAGCCCGCGCTCCGGGTCGATGGCCGGTGTGCCCCAGTTGTTGCCACCGAAATCGCTGGGGAAAAACGCCGATCCCTGCAGCGAGGGCGGCGTGAAAATGCCCTCATTGCGGGTGGACTCGATCAGCTTGCGGCACTGCGCCTTGTCCCAGAAGGTGAAGCCCCAGGCGTCGTCGGGGGTGATGCCGCCCGGATGCAGCGGCGCCGGCTTGGTCGGAAAGGGCTGGGTGGCGGAGAGATGCTCGCCGGGCACTTCCCAGCCTTGGGATACCGGACGCTCTTCTACCGGGAACAGCGGCTTGCCGGTCAATCGATCGAGCAGGAACAGGTGGCCCATCTTGGTGGGCTGCGCCAGCGCGGGGATCGTACGACCGTCGCGCTTGAAGTCAAACAGCGTGGGCTGTGCGGGGGTGTCGTAGTCCCAGATGTCGTGGTGGACCATCTGGAAGTGCCACATCAACTCGCCGGTGCTGGCGCGCAGGGCCACCACGGAACTCGAGTAGTAGTCCATGTTGTCGCGCAGACCGCCGAAGAAATCCGTGGAGGTGTTGCCGGTCGGCAGGAACACCAGATCATTCGCGGCATCCACCGAGATGATGCTCCAGACATTGGTAGTGCCGCGGCGATAGAGCGGCTTGCCCTCGGCATCGACCGTATCGCTCTGCCCCGGGGGCAGTGCGTCCCAGGCCCAGTCGAGTTTGCCGCTGCGCGCATCGAAGGCACGCACCACGCCGCTCGGCATGTGGTTGTGTACGCGATCGAGAATAAAAGATCCGGTGATGACACGGTCGCCCACCACGGCGGGAGGCGAGGTGACGGCGTGTTCCACCTCGGCGTATTCACCGAGGCCTGCCGCAAGGCTTATCTGGCCGTTGGTGCCGAAGTCGGCGCAGGGCTTGCCGTCCTTGGCATCGACTGCCACCAGTCGGCCATCCAGCGTGCCTTCGATGATACGGCTGTCGCAGTGCGCGCCCGTGGGCGTGGCAGAGGCCCAGTGGCTGACACCGCGGCAGTTGGCGAGTACATCCTTGTTGCCATCGACGCCGGGGTTGAAGTGCCACTTCTCCTGCCCGGTGGCGGGATCGAGCGCGAATATCTTGTTGAAGGAAGAGCAGCCATAGAGCGTGCCATCGACCAGGATGGGCGTCATCTGCCAGCTGGTGGCAGGCAGGGGCTGCTTCTTGCCGGGAGTCATCTCGATGCTCGCGGCGCCCGCAGCGCGGAAATCACCGTTGCGGTACTCCCAGGCTTTCTGCAGCTGATGCACGTTGTCGCGATTGATCTGCGTGGCGGCAGAATAGTGTCCCCCACCCGGCGCGGCGCCATAGGCGGGCCAGTCGGCAACGGGGCCGGCGTAGTCGAGCGGCTGCTGGTCGTGTTGGTCACAGGCCGCCAGCAGCGCGAGACAGATACCCGAGGCAAGAATCCGGAGAGGTCGTGGCACGCGGGCACCCTGTGGCGGCTGGATGGTGGTTTATCCGCGGATGGTCGGACCACGAGGCGCGCAAGGCAAGTGTCGTTTGCGTCATACGACGCCCCCGGCTGGTCGAGGTCGAGGACGTGGTGTAGCGTTCAAGGCCGGCAGACGGGCATGAGACACAATGTTGAGCAGACGAGCATGCGGAGCGTTCTTGCTGGCACTGCTGGCAGGCTGTGGTGTGCACACACGCCAGCGGGGCACGCAGACGCCACCGTTACAGGCCGAAGCGCCCAATCCGGTGGCGATGTCGGTCAATGCCTATCGCCAGCACCGCGGGCTCGCGCCGATCCCGGTCTCGCTTAGACTGACGCAGGTGGCCGCCGCGCACGTGGCGGATCTCGAGGCGCACTACCGCCGTGGCAACCGCTGCAACATGCACTCCTGGTCGGCCAACGGCAGCTGGACGCCCTGCTGCTACACCCCAGACCATGCCCGCAAGGAATGCATGTGGAACAAGCCCGGCGAGATCACTGGCGGCGCTTACAGCGCTACCGGCTATGAGATCGTGGCCTACTACTCCGACCCGATCACGCCCGAACGCGCACTGCAGATCTGGCAGCAGAGCGACGGTCATCACATCATGATCCTCAACCGGGGGCAGTGGTACGACAACACCTGGCGGGCGATGGGCGCGGCCATCGGCACGCACTATGCGGTGGTGTGGTTCGGGGAGCAGGCAGACCGGGCGGGCGACTGAACAGCTGGTCTTATTCAGGGCGCGGGCAGATCCGGCGAATCCCGCGACAGGCTCGATCTCAGGGAAACATCGTATTTGTCCGGCCGATTAGCGCCGGGCCGAGGGCCCACGAGCGCCTATAATTCTCGCCCCCCTGCTCGACCTTGGTATTCCGCATGAATGACGCCGGCACCTTCCGCGACCTCGGTTTGGATGAGCGGCTGTTGCAGGCACTGACTGATGTCGGCTACGAGACCCCCTCGCCCATTCAGCAGGCCTGTATCCCCCCTCTTTTGGCCGGCCGCGACCTGCTCGGCGAGGCACAAACCGGCACCGGCAAGACCGCAGCCTTCGCGCTGCCGCTGCTGCAGCGGCTCGATCTCGACAAGCTGGCGCCGCAGATTCTGGTGCTGACACCGACCCGCGAACTAGCCATACAGGTAGCCGAGGCCTTCCAGCGCTACGCCAAGCACATGGGCGGATTACATGTACTGCCGGTGTACGGCGGGCAGGGCATGGACCAGCAGCTGCGCCAGCTGCGGCGTGGCGTGCACGTGATCGTAGGCACGCCAGGGCGCGTGATGGACCACCTGGAGCGTGGCACGCTGAAACTCGACGGCCTGCGCGCGCTGGTGCTGGACGAAGCCGACGAAATGCTCCGCATGGGCTTCATCGACGCGGTGGAGTGGATCCTCGAGCACACCCCGCCCGAGCGGCAGACGGCGCTCTTCTCCGCCACCATGGCAGAGCCCATCCGTCGCGTGGCGCGCACCCATATGCGCGAGCCGCAGGAAGTGCACATCAAGGCAAGCACGCGCACCGTTGCCACCATCCACCAGCTGTTCTGGCAGGTGAGCGGCACCAACAAGCTCGACGCCCTGACGCGGATCCTGGAAGCAGGCGATGACATCGACGCAACACTCGTTTTCGTGCGCACCAAGACGGCAACCGCGGAACTGGCCGAACGGCTGGAAGCACGCGGACACGCCGCGGCGGCCCTTAACGGCGACATGAGCCAGCAGCTGCGCGAGCGTGTGATCGAACAATTGAAGAGCGGCGCGCTGGACATCGTAGTGGCCACCGATGTGGCAGCCCGCGGCATCGACGTCTCGCGCATAAGCCATGTCATCAACTACGACATCCCCTACGACACCGAATCCTATGTGCACCGGGTGGGTCGCACGGGGCGCGCCGGGCGTGCAGGCACCGCGATTCTTTTCGTGGCACCGCGCGAAATCCGCATGCTTCGCACAATCGAGCGCGTCACGCGCCAGCCGATCGAGCCCCTGCGACTGCCGAGCCGCGAGGCCGTGGCCGACAAGCGGATTGCGCGCTTCCGCAAGGTCGTGGGCGAGGTGATGGCGGAAGAGAATCTGGATTTCTTCACCGAGGTGGTGACACAGCTGCAGACAGAACACGACGGCGACATAGCCCGCGTTGCCGCCGCCTTGATGTTCCTCGCACAGGAAGGCAAACCACTGCGGCCAGAGGGCGCAGACTGGCGTACCGAAGCGCCCGTCATGCAGCCAGAACAGGGACGTCGCGATCCAGCGCCGCCCCGACGCGACGAACGCAGCGAGCGGCCGGCACGTCCGGAGTTCCGCGAGGAGCACACAGAACGCGCACCGCGCGGGGACTTCAGGCCGGATCGGGCCGAACGCGCGCCGCATGAGGACCGTGAGGACCGGGCACCCCGAGACCGCAAGAAAACCGTGGCACCGCTCGAGTTCGAGGGCGGCGACACCGCTGTGTATCGCCTCGCCGTGGGCCATCAGCATGGCGCCACTCCGCGCGAGATCGTAGGCGCCATCGCCAACGAGGCCGGGATCGGCAGCCGTTACATCGGTCGCATCGACATCCGTGAGGATCACACGCTGATCGATCTGCCGGCCGAGTTGCCGAACGACGTGCTGGGCGTACTGCGCAAGACCCGGGTGCGGCAGACACCGCTGTCGATACGGATTGCAGAGGCTGGCGAGTCCGCACCGGCGGCAGGCGGCAAGCAGGACGGCATGCGCCCACCCAAGCGCGCACCGCGGCCGTTCACTGAAGGCCGGGAGCGGCCAGCGGTAAAGGGTCCTAGGTTTGAACCTGGACCGAAGACGGCAGGACCGAAGTCCGCAGCGGCGCCTTCGTCGGCGCCGAAGGCCAAGGTGCGGAAACCCAAGCCCCGCAAAGATTGAAGGAGAGGTTGGGGATGCCGGACTAATCGTCCGGCAGGACTACTCCACCGTCACCGACTTCGCCAAATTCCTCGGCTGATCCACGTCCGTGCCCTTCATTACTGCCACATGATAGGCGAGTAACTGCAGAGGCACCGTGTAGATAACCGGTTCCAGGATGGCGGGCACGTGGGGCATCTGGATCACCGTCACTGACTCGCTGTCGGTAAAACCCGCCTGCTCGTCGGCGAACACGTAGAGCTGACCACCGCGCGCCTGCACCTCGGCGAGGTTGGAGCGCAGTTTCTCCAACAGCGCGTTGTTGGGCGCCACGGTGACCACGGGCATGTCGTCGTCCACCAGGGCAAGCGGGCCGTGCTTCAGCTCGCCGGCGGCATAGGCCTCGGCGTGGATATAGGAAATCTCTTTGAGCTTCAGCGCACCCTCCAGTGCCACGGGGTACTGCGCGCCGCGGCCGAGGAACAGCGCATGGCGCTTCTCCACGAAGTGTTCGGCCACCTCGCGGATGCGCTCATCGAGCAGCAGCACGCGGTCGATCAGCGCAGGCAGGGTGTGCATGGCATCCACGAAGGCGCGCTCAACGGCCTCGCCCGCACCGTGGCGCTTGGCCAGCACGGCCGTGAGCAGCATCAGCGCGACAAGCTGCGTGGTGAATGCCTTGGTGGAGGCAACGCCGATTTCCGGTCCCGCCTCGGTCATGATGGCAAGCTGTGACTCGCGCACCAGCGAGGACTGCGGCACGTTGCAAATCGCCACGGTCGCCTTGAAGTCCAAGGTCTGGGCGAGGCGCAGCGCGGCAAGCGTGTCGGCAGTTTCACCCGACTGCGAAACGGTGACGAACAGCGTGTCCTTAGAGACCACGACCTTGCGGTAACGGAACTCACTGGCGATTTCGACGGAGCAGGGGATGCCGACATGCTCCTCGATCCAGTAACGCGCTACCAGGCCCGAGTGGTAGCTGGTGCCGCAGGCCACGATCTGCACGGCAGCGATGCCATCGAAGACCTCGCCGGCCGCCACACCCAGCGCCTGCTCGAAAATCTTGTTGCTGCCGATGCGTCCGCGCAGCGTGTTGGCCACGGCGCGCGGCTGTTCGTGGATTTCCTTCAGCATGTAATGACGGAAGCGGCCTTTGTCGGCGGAATCCGCGTGGTCGCTCAGTTGCTCGATGGGCCGCTGCACGTCGCGGCCCATGGCGTCCCAGATACGCACGCCCAGCGTGGTCACATCGACCACGTCGCCTTCCTCAAGAAAAATCACGCGGTCCGTGACCTGGCGGATGGCCATCTGGTCAGAGGCCACAAAGTGCTCGCCGATGCCGATGCCCACCACCAGCGGGCTGCCCTTGCGAGCGGCGATCAGGCGGTGGGGTTCGTCGTTGGCGATAACCGCTATGGCGAACGCGCCATCGAGCCGGGTGATGGCGGTCTTCACGGCATCGAGCAGGGTCGCGGCGCCCTGCTGACGCAGCTGGTCGATCAGGTGGACGATCACTTCGGTGTCGGTATCCGAGGTGAATTCATAGCCGGCGTGGCGCAGTTCCTCGCGCAATTCCAGGTAGTTCTCGATGATGCCGTTGTGCACCAGCGCCACGCGGCCGCTGCTGCGATGCGGGTGCGCGTTGGCCTCGGTGGGCTTGCCGTGGGTTGCCCAGCGGGTGTGGGCGATGCCCGTGACCCCCTCAAGCGGCTCGCTATCCAGGCTCGCGCTAAGTGCTGCAACCTTGCCGACGCGCCGGGTGCAGCGGATCTGGCCGCCTGCATCAAGCAGCGCCACACCGGCCGAGTCATAGCCCCGATACTCGAGACGCCGTAGGCCCTCGACGAGAATGGCGCTTACCTGCCGTTGTGCTACGGCGCCGACAATTCCGCACATGGTTGTGGTTCCTGGGATAGGGAAGGCGCCCCTGCTGCAAGCATGGGGCTCAGTTTTTCCTGACCGGCCGATGCCAGCCGTCGATGTTGCGCTGCTTGCCGCGTGCCACGGCGAGCGCCTTGTCAGGAACCGTAGAAGTGATCACGGAGCCGGCGGCAACGGTGGCCTCACTGCCGACGGTCACGGGTGCGACCAGCGCGGTATTCGAGCCGATGAACGCACCATCACCGATGCGTGTCTCGAATTTGTTCAGGCCATCGTAATTGCAGGTGATAGTGCCCGCGCCTATGTTCACGTCGCGACCGAGTACGGCATCACCCACGTAGCTCAGGTGGCTTATCTTGCTGTGTGGACCGATAACGGCTTTTTTGGTCTCGACGAAGTTGCCGATCTTCGCGCCCTCGGCCATGCGTGTGCCCGGGCGCAGCCGGGCGAACGGGCCCACTGCGCAGCCGGCCGCGATCTCGGCGCCGTCTATGACGGAGTGCGGATGGATAGTTACGCCGTCGCCAAGGCGGGAATTCCTGATGACGCAGCCCGTGCCGATGGACACATTGCTGCCAAGCTCGACGTCGCCTTCGAGAATCACATTGGTGTCGATGGTGACGTCGAGGCCGTGGCGCAGCCTGCCACGCAGATCAAAGCGCGCTGGATCCCGTATGGTCACGCCGGCACGCATCAGGGCGCCGGCGTGCTCGGCCTGGAAGGCGCGCTCCAATGCTGCGAGCTGAACGCGGTCATTGACGCCTGCGACCTCGTGCTCGTTGGCGGCAGCAAAGGCCTCGACGCGGACCCCATCGGCGGCAGCCATGGCGATGATATCGGTGAGGTAATACTCCCTCTGCGCATTGCTGTTGCGCAGCCGCGACAGCCAGCCGAGCAGCCGCGCGGTTGGCAGCGCCATGATGCCGGTGTTGACTTCGCGGATCGCGCGTTGGGCCGGGGAGGCGTCCTTGTGCTCGACGATGGCGGCAACGTGACCCGTGGCATCGCGCACGATGCGGCCGTAACCGGTGGAGTCCTGGAGCTCGACGGTGAGCAGTGCGAGAGCGTCGGTGGTGGCAGCATCGAGCAAACGGCGCAGGCTCGCTTCGCTGATCAGGGGGACGTCACCGTAAAGGATGAGTGTGGTGCCATCGGCGGGGAGATCGTTCGCGGCCTGCTGTACCGCGTGCCCGGTGCCTAGTTGTTCGGCCTGCAGCACCCAGTGCGCGCCATTCGCCGTGACGCCGCGCTTCACCTGGTCTGCGCCGTGCCCGATGACGATGTGCAGGGCGCGCGGAGACAGCGCGGCGGCCGCGTCTATTACATGTTGAAGCAGGGGCTTGGCGGCGAGGGGGTGCAAGACCTTGGGCAGGGCGGATTTCATCCGGGTGCCCTGGCCTGCGGCAAGGATCACGACGTCGAGTGTCACGGGATATCTGGCCCTCCTGGCGAGTGATGGCGCGCGTCTCGGGAAGGATAGCGCAGTTCATCAGGCCGGAGTTCGCGGGCATGGCCCGCTCCTACGCGGAAGAATGGTTCAGCACCGACCCATTTCGTACGCGGGTGGGTGGGCTTCAGCCCCGGCCCATTTTCTTGCGCAGGGCCTGGATGGTGCGCAGTTGCGCGGCGGCTTCGGCGAGTTGCGCTGCGGCGCGGCCGTAGTCGAATTCGCCGGCCTGGTTGCTCAGGGCTGTCACGGCGACTTTCTGGGCCTCGATGGCAGCGGCCTCGTCAACGTCGTTTGCCCGCACGGCGGTATCTGCCAGTACGGTGATGGTGCTCGACTGCACTTCGAGGAAACCACCCGAAACATAGAAGATCTGCTCTTCACCACCCTGCAGTTTGATCCGCACCGGGCCTGGCTTTAAGGCGGTGAGCAAGGGCGCGTGGCCAGGGCCTACGCCCAGATCACCCAGTGCGCCATGGGCCACCAGCAACTCGACGAGACCCGAGAAGATCGCCTGCTCGGCGCTGACGATGTCGCAGTGAACGCTCGTGGCCATGTCTCTTTCCTGCTGTTGGCGTGCGGCGGCCGATCAGAGCTTCTTGGCTTTCTCGATGGCTTCTTCGATGCCACCGACCATGTAGAAGGCCTGCTCGGGCAGGTGGTCGTACTCGCCACTGATGATGCCCTTGAAGCTGGCAATGGTTTCCTTGAGCGAGACGTACTTGCCCGGGCTGCCGGTGAAGATCTCGGCCACGAAGAAGGGCTGCGACAGGAAGCGCTGGATCTTGCGCGCCCTGGCAACGGTACGTCTGTCGTCCTCGGAGAGTTCGTCCATGCCGAGAATGGCGATGATGTCTTTCAGTTCCTTGTAGCGCTGCAGCACGGACTGCACGCCACGCGCGACCTGGTAGTGCTCGTCGCCAATGACCAACGGGTCAAGCAAGCGCGAGGTGGAGTCGAGCGGATCAACCGCCGGGTAGATACCCAGCTCTGCGATCTGACGCGAGAGCACCAAGGTGGCGTCAAGGTGCGCGAAGGTGGTGGCAGGCGAGGGATCGGTGAGATCGTCTGCGGGCACGTACACCGCCTGGAAGGAGGTGATCGAGCCGGTCTTGGTGGAGGTGATGCGCTCCTGCAGCACGCCCATTTCCTCAGCCAGCGTGGGCTGATAACCCACGGCAGACGGCATCCGACCGAGCAGCGCGGACACCTCGGTGCCAGCAAGCGTGTAACGGTAGATGTTGTCGATGAACATCAGAACGTCGCGGCCCTCGTCGCGGAAGGACTCGGCCATCGTGAGACCCGTAAGCGCCACGCGCAGACGGTTGCCGGGCGGCTCGTTCATCTGGCCGTACACCAGCGCCACTTTGTCCAGAACGCCCGAGTCGGTCATCTCGTGGTAGAAGTCGTTACCTTCGCGGGTACGCTCACCCACGCCGGCAAACACCGAATAGCCCGAGTGCTCGATCGCGATGTTGCGGATCAGCTCCATCAGCGTCACGGTCTTGCCGACGCCGGCGCCGCCGAAGAGGCCGATCTTGCCGCCCTTGGAGATCGGCATGATGAGGTCGATGACCTTGATGCCGGTCTCGAGCAACTCAACGCTTGCCGACTGCTCGGCATAGGTGGGTGCCGCACGGTGGATCGGCATGCGCAGCTGCTCGCCGATGGGGCCTTTCTCGTCGATGGGACGGCCGAGCACGTCCATGATGCGACCGAGCGTTTCCTTGCCCACCGGCACCAAAACCGCAGCGCCTGTCTTGTTAACCACCAGCCCGCGGGCAACGCCCTCGGTGGCGCCGAGGGCAATGGTACGCACCACGCCGTCACCCAGTTGCTGCTGGACTTCGAGCACCAGCTCGCGGCCGTCGACAGTCAGCGCCTCGTACACGGCGGGCACTGCCTCGCGCGGGAACTCGACATCAATGACGGCGCCGATGACCTGGACGATCTTTCCACTGCTCATCTGGGGTTCCTCGTGAATGCGTTCTTAATCAGGAAATGGCGGCTGCGCCGCTCACGATCTCCGCAAGTTCCTGCGTGATCGCGGCCTGGCGGGCCTTGTTGTAAACCAGTTTGAGTTCGCCGATGAGTTCGCCGGCGTTCTCGGTGGCGTTCTTCATGGCCACCATCCGGGCGGCCTGCTCGCAGGCGATGTTCTCGACCACGCCTTGGTAGACCTGCGACTCGACGTAGCGCGTGAGCAGCCCGTCCAAGAGTTCCTTGGCATCGGGCTCGTAGAGATAGTCCCAGCGATGCTTCAGCCCTGTGTCTTCGGAAGCCACGAGAGGCAGGACCTGGGCAACGGTGGGCCGCTGGGTCATGGTGTTGACGAAGTCGTTGCTCGCGATGAACAGGCGGTCGATGCGCTGATCGCCGTAGCTGTCGAGCATGACCTTGACGCCGCCGATCAGATCCGCGGCAGCAGGTGCATCACCGATCTGCTTCAACGCCGCAACGATGCGTCCACCCAAGCTGCCGAAGAAGCTCGCAGCCTTGGTGCCGATCACGCAGAGATCAACCTCGACGCCCTTGTCGTCCCATTCCTTCATTGCCCGCACCACCTGTTTGAACAGGTTGGTGTTCAGGCCGCCGCAGAGGCCGCGGTCCGACGAGATGACGACGTAGCCGACGCGCTTGATCTCGCGTTCCTGCAGATAAAGGTGCTTGTACTCCGGAGCCGCGTTGGCGATATGGCCCACCACCGAGCGGATGCGCTCGGCGTAAGGTTTGCCGCGGACCATAGCCAACTGCGCCTTGCGCATCTTGCTGGTGGCCACCTTTTCCATCGCGCTGGTGATCTTCTGCGTCGAGGAGACGCTGGCGATCTTGGTGCGAATCTCTTTTGCGCCTGCCATGGAGGAACTCCCTTCAGCCGCTTACCAGGCCTGCGTCGCGACGAAACTGTCGAGGGCCGCCTTGAATTTAGCCATCATGTCTTTGTCCCACGCGCCGCTCTCGTTCACCTGCTTCATGAGCTCGGCGTGCTCGCTGGCCATGTAGGAGTGCAGCGCGGCTTCGAAATCGAGGACTTTCTTCACCTCGACATTCTTCAGGTAACCCTCGTTGGCGGCGAAGAGCGAGACGCCCATCTGTGCCACCGACATGGGCGAGTACTGCTTCTGCTTCATCAGTTCGGTGACGCGCTGGCCGTGCTCGAGCTGGGCACGGGTGGCTTCGTCGAGGTCGGAGGCAAATTGCGAGAAAGCCGCGAGCTCGCGGTACTGGGCAAGCGCGAGTCGCACGCCGCCACCGAGCTTCTTGATGATGTTGGTCTGCGCGGCACCACCCACACGCGATACGGAGAGACCGGCGTTCATCGCCGGGCGTACGCCGGCATTGAAGAGGCTGCTCTCCAGGAAGATCTGGCCGTCGGTGATCGAGATCACGTTAGTCGGCACGAACGCGGAGACGTCGCCGGCCTGCGTCTCGATGATCGGCATCGCGGTGAGCGAGCCGGTCTGGCCCTTGACCTCGCCGTTGGTGAACTTCTCGACGTAGTCGGCGTTCACGCGGGCAGCGCGCTCAAGGAGGCGCGAGTGGAGATAGAAAACGTCGCCGGGGTATGCCTCGCGGCCCGGCGGGCGACGCAGCAGCAGCGAGATCTGGCGGTAGGCCCAGGCCTGCTTGGTGAGATCGTCATAAATGATGAGGGCGTCCTGGCCGCGATCGCGGTAGTACTCGCCCATGGTGCAGCCCGAGAAGGGTGCGATGTACTGCATGGCAGCCGGGTTGGAGGCGCTCGCCACCACGACCGTGGTGTGGTCCATAGCGCCGTGCTCTTCGAGTTTGCGCACCACGGCGGCGATCGAGGACTGCTTCTGGCCGATGGCCACGTAGATGCACTTAACCCCGGTGCCTTTCTGGTTGATGATCGCGTCGATGGCGATGGCGGTCTTGCCGATCTGGCGGTCACCGATGATCAGCTCGCGCTGGCCGCGGCCTACCGGCACCATCGCGTCGATGGCCTTGAGACCTGTCTGTACCGGCTGCGATACCGACTGGCGGGTGATAACACCCGGCGCCACTTTCTCGATGGGCTCGAAAATGTTGGAGTCGATGGGACCCTTGCCGTCGATGGGGTTACCCAGCGAATCGACCACGCGGCCGAGCAGCGCGGGTCCGATCGGCACCTCGAGCACGCGGCCGGTGCAGCGGCAGGTCTGGCCTTCCTGCAGGCCCTTGTACTCGCCGAGTACCACGGCGCCAACCGAATCGCGCTCGAGGTTCAGCGCGAGTCCGTAGACGCCGCCCTGGAATTCGATCATTTCGCCGTACATCACCTCGGCAAGTCCGTGGATGCGGACGATACCGTCCGACACACTGACGACGGTGCCCTCGTTGCGCGCCTGCACGCTGACGTCGAGGCGTTCGATGCGGCTCTTGATGATTTCGCTGATTTCGGCCGGGTTGAGTTGCTGCATCTCGGGTTTCCTTGGATAGGGTCCGTCAGGAATTCATTGCTTCGGAAAGCTTGGACAAGCGCCCTCGCACCGAGCCGTCGATCACGAGGTCGTCGGTGCGGATGATCACGCCGCCGATCAGCGAGGCGTCGACCTCGGTGCTGAGGCGAACTTCGCGCTGGAGTTTGCGGCCCAGAGCCTCGGCGATACGCGCGCCCTGTTCGGCGTCGATCTCGAAGGCACTGGTTAGCCGGAGATCCACCGCGCGCTCCTGCTGCGCCTTGAGCGCCATAAAGAACGCATGGACCTGCGGCAGCAGGGCAAGGCGGCGGTTTTCCGCGAGCACGCGCAGGAAGTTGCGTACCGGCTCGGGAAGCGCATCACCGCAGACATCGATCAGCGTGTCTGCTTTCTGCGCGGCGGTGTAGGAAGGCGAGCCGAGCAACTGTGCTGCACGCTCATCGCTCACCACCGCTGCGGCGGTGGCCAGTGCCTCGGCCCACGTCGCCAGTGCGCTGCCGGCGAGCGCATGCTCGAAGGCGGCCCGTGCGTAGGGTCGGGCGAGTGTGGTCAGTTCTGCCATGGCAGTTCGCCTCAGAGTTCCGCTGCGAGCTGGTCGACCAGCTCGCGGTGGGCGCTGGCATCAACGACCTTGCCGAGGATGCGCGATGCGCCGGCCACGGCCAGCGCGCCGACCTGTGCCCGCAGCAGTTCGCGGGCGCGGTTCATCTCGTGCTCGACCTCTGCCTGAGCGGCAGTCTTGATGCGATCGCCTTCTTCGCGGGCCTTGGTTTTGGCCTCGTCAACGATCTGTGCGGCACGGCGGTTGGCCTGCTCCACGATCGCGGCGGCCTCGGTCTTGGCCTCGCGCAGCTGCTGCGCAACCCTGTCCTGGGCCAATCCGAGGTCTTTCTGGGCGCGCTCGGCGGCCGCAAGGCCGTCGGTGATGCGCTGCGTGCGCTCGTCCATGGCCTTGCGGATCACGGGCCAGACGAACTTCATGCAGAACCAGACGAACACCAGGAAGGTGATCGACTGGCCGATGAGCGTCATATTGATGTTCATGCCATCACTCCTGCGGTCGATGGGCTCGACCGGCCCGCGCACCCGCAAGAGGCGCGCATGGCCGGGATTCGCGACTCGGTATCAGGCCGCGAAGATCAGGTACATGGCGATACCGACGCCGATCATCGGCACGGCATCCAGCAGACCGGCAATCAGGAACATCTTGGCCTGCAGCATCGGCGCAATCTCGGGCTGGCGTGCCGAGCTTTCGAGTAGCTTGCCGCCGAGGATACCGAAGCCTAGCGCGGTGCCTACGGAGCCGAAGCCGATCATGATGGCGGCGGCGATAAATTTAAGACTTTCAGCGACTTCCATTGCATTCTCCCGATTAGAGATGGACTGAGTGAGCAAGACAAAACAAAAAGGTTCAGTGTTCTTCCTGTACATCGTGGGCCATCGCCATATAGACGACGGTGAGCACGGTGAACACGAAGGCCTGCAGCGAGATCACGAGGATGTGGAACACCGCCCACGCCCACTGCAACACGCCGGCGAATACACCCATGACGAGCCCCGAACCGAACATGATGGCGATCAGGATGAAGATCACTTCGCCGGCATACATGTTCCCGAAGAGTCGCAGACCCAGCGAAATGGGCTTGGCGATCAGCGCCACGGCCTCGAGGAACAGGTTGATCGGGATGAGGACGAGCATCACCAGGGTATTGGAGGAATGGAACGGATGGAGCGTCAGTTCCTTTACGAAGCCGAGGACGCCCTTCTCGCGCATCGAGAAAAAGATCATCAGACCGAAGATGGTGAATGACATACCCAGCGTGACGTTCGGATCGGTGGTGGGAACCACCTTCAGGTACAGGTGCTCGTTGCCGCTGATCGTGGCGGCCGCGTGCGGCAGCCAGTCGACCGGGAAGAGATCCATCAGATTCATCAGGAAGATCCAGGTGAAGATGGTGAGCGCCATGGGGGCGACCATCTTGTTCCTGTGATGGAAAATATCGTTTACGGTACTGTCGATGAACTCGACAATCATTTCGACCAGATTCTGCCAGCCGGTGGGTGCGCCAGGGTTGGCGGCCGCTTTGCGCGCCATACGGCTGAAGAGAAAGCTGAAAAGAAGCCCGAGCGAAATGGCCCAGCCCATGCTGTCCAGGTGGACCGCCTCAAAACCCATGGCATCGATCTGCTCATCGCAGTGCGCGACCGTCCAGCCGTCCTGGGCCAGAACGGCCTCGCCGTCGCAATAGCTGCCCGCCGGCAGCTTGCCGTAGGTCATGTTGGTCAGGTGGTGCTTGATGTACCCCTGACTGGTCTGGGCTTCGGCGGACATCCAGCCTCCCCTTGTTCGACGTTCTCAGACTGCGCCCGACCGGGCAAGCAGCACGCTGTTCAGTAAAAACATCAGTACATACGCACCAAATAACCAAGGCGCATCAACCGGACCCGCTGCCGTGAAGGCAAGAGCGAACCCTGTTGCCACCAGCAGAAACTTCCCGGCCTCGGCCCGGTAGAAGCCCTGCGCCACCTCACTGGCCGCAACAGCACCCCTGACGCGGAACGCGCGCCAAGAGAACCAGGCCTGCGGAAGCAGGAAGATCAACCCCCCGAGGAGGATGGACCAAGCAATGGCGGTGTCGAGGCACCAGGCGACGGTGACCGCGAGCAAGAGCAAGGAGCCCTCGACCAGAAGCACCTTGCCGAGTGGCGGGCGCTGCAGGCCATTGTTGCCGGCGGTTGCATTCATCCTGTTATGTCGGGCCGTGTGCGGCAGAAACGCCACCGCCCAGACGCGACCCGGGATTATAGGGGTCAGTTTGCAGCGGCGGCAACCCGACACCTGGCTGATTCATCGGCGGAAATAGCCGAGCAATCCGTCCAGCTGCTCGAGGCTCGCGTAGTCGATCACCAAGCGCCCCTTGCCACCCCGCCGGTGCTCGATGGAAACCGCCGCACCGACGGTCTCGGAAAGCTCCCGCTCGAGCTGGCGCACATCGGCGCCGTGCGCTGGGCTGGCGGGTTTTGGTGTGGCCGGCGCCAGCAGACGGCGCACCAGTGCCTCGGTCTCCCGCACCGAGAGTCCACGGGCGACAACCTCGCGCGCGGCCTCGGATTGCCGCTCTGCCGGCAGGCCGAGCAAGGCGCGGCCATGGCCCATCTCGAGCTTCTTTTCCTCAAGCAGTTGGCGCACGTCGGCAGGCAGGCTGAGCAACCGCATGATGTTGGTAACGGTGGTGCGTGACTTCCCTACGGCTTCGGCAATGCGCTCGTGCGTCAGGCCGAACTCCTGTTGCAAACGCGCGAGGGCGGCGGCCTCCTCAATGGCGTTCAGGTCGGCGCGCTGGATGTTTTCGATGAGCGCCATCGCGATGGCCGCCTCATCGGGCACATCACGGACCACTGCCGGGATGTCCTGCATACCTACCATCTGCGCGGCCCGCCAGCGACGCTCGCCGGCGATGATTTCGTAACGCCCTCCGGCAACAGGACGTACCACGACCGGCTGGATCAGGCCCTGAGCACGGATCGAGCTGGCAAGCTCCTCGAGAGAGGCCGCGTTGAAATCACGGCGCGGCTGGAAGCGTCCACGCTGGAGCAAATCTATGGGGAGGGTGCTTGGCGCCGGGGTACCGGAACCGGGCGTTCTCGCGGCAGCCAGTGCTTCATCGGGATGGCCAAGGCCGGCGGCACCGATCAGGGCATCGAGTCCGCGTCCAAGTCCGCGTTTCTTGATCGACATGGCAATCTCCGGGAAAACAGGTGGCGTCATCAATCCGATGCCGCACTGCCTGCCGTGGGTATGACGGCGACGGGGTTGCGGCCATGGCGGCGCAGCATCTCTGAGGCGGCGGCAAGATACGCGATCGCGCCGCGGGATCCCCCATCGTAGAGGAGCGCCGGTTTGCCGTAGGAGGGCGCCTCGGCGAGACGCACATTGCGGGGGATGAGGGTGGAGTACACGCGCGCACCGAAATGGCTGATCAGCTGCATCGACACATCGTTGCTGAGGCTGTTGCGGGCGTCGTACATGGTGCGTATCAGACCCTCGATTTCGAGAGCCGGGTTCATGACCTTCTGTACGCGGGCCACGGTGGCCAGTAGCGATGAGAGCCCCTCCAGCGCGTAGTACTCGCACTGCACTGGTATCAGCACGCTGTCGGCGGCAACCAGCGCGTTTACGGTAAGCATGTTGAGCGAGGGCGGGCAGTCGATGAGTATGTAGTCGTACTCGTGTTTCACCCGCGCCAGAGCGTAACGCAAGCGGCTTTCCTTGGTAGTTGCCGTAATCAGCTCAACCTCCGCCGCCGTGAGGTCGGCGTTGGCGGGCAGGCAGTCGAAACCCGCTTCACCGGCGCGTTGGCGCACGTCCTCGGCGCGGGCTCCGTGCATCAGGATGTCGTAAACGGAGAGCTCGAGCGCGTGTTTGTCGACACCACAGCCCATGGTGGCATTACCCTGCGGGTCCAGGTCCACCAGCATCACGCGCTGGCGGTTGGCCGCGAGCGATGCCGCAAGATTGACGCAGCTTGTGGTC
>CAMAXE010000041.1 GCA_945862145.1 Klebsiella pneumoniae | reverse complement strand
GTATCGACTCCCAGCCCGGGCGGGCGCTGACGCGCTCGGGGCGGAACTTTTTGCCACACCAGGAGCCGAGGATCACATCGGGTGCACGGCGCGCGGGTTCGCTGGTGTCGTGGATGATGCGGTCGCGACCCATGCTCTGGCGCCCCAGTTCCGGGAACACATCCTCGCCGCCGGCCACGCCGATCAGCTCCGAGACCCAGGCAATGGCGCTGATCATCGGCTCGTCCCATTCCTCAAAGTACACGCGCGGCCGCCTTGGCCACGCCGCCGCTTCCGTGCGGATCTCCGCGTGCCGTGCGAGGCAGCCGGCGATCCACGCCTCGGCACGCTCGGAGGCGCCCACCATCCCGGCCACCAGCCGCAGCGTCGAGAAGATTTCCGCCAGGCTGCGTTGATTGGTGACCAGCACGTTCAGGCCGGCGCGGATCAGTTTGTCCGCAAGTGCCGCCTGCATATCGGAGAAGCCGATCACCAGCGCTGGCTCCAATGCCACGATGCGGTCGATCTTGCCGTCCAAGAAGGCGCTCACCCGTGGCTTGGTGCGACGCGCCTGCGGCGGGCGCACCGTGTAGCCGCTGATCCCTACGATGCGGTCTTCTTCGCCGAGCAGGTAGAGCCACTCGGTGGTTTCTTCGGTAAGGCAGACGATGCGTTCGGGGCCCATGTAGGGGGTCCTTGAGGATGGCGCGGGGAACCTTAGTGTGCGCCGTGTGGCGTGTCCATGCGTTCTGTGACCCGGCGTCAGGGGAAGGCTGCTGGCGCGAATTGCGTCGCGCCGAGTAGCACTTTAGTATCCCTGCATGCGCACCGAACTCGTCACCACGCTGAAGCGTCAGGCCACCGAACTCCTGGCCGATCTCGCGCGGAGCAAGGAACCCATACTGATTACCCAGCACGGGTTGCCCAGCGCGTACCTGCTGGACGTGGAAACTTACGAGCTATTGCACCGTCGACTGGCTGTTCTCGAGGGCATCGCCCGCGGTGAGGCGGCCTTGGCTGAAGGGCGCGTGGCAACGCAGGCGGAGGCCACGGCCCGCATGTCCCGATGGTTGAAATAATCTGGACCGAACCCGCACTGGCGGACCTCGATGCGATCGCCGATTACATCGCCATCGAAAACCCTATCGCCGCCGGGGAGTTTGTTCAGAGGGTATTCCGCCATGTCGGGCAACTGCAGGCGCACCCACGAAGTGGCAGCAAGGTCCCTGAGCTGCCCGGATCACGCTACAGGCAGATAGTCGAACCACCCTGCAGGGTGTTCTACCGCGCGGATCGGCACGCCGTGTACATCCTGCACCTCATGCGTTCAGAGCGACTGTTCCGTGCAGAGTTGCTCGTCCCTCTCTGAAACAACCCTCTGGAACCCCCGCCATGATCGAAGCCCTCAGCTCCGCCAACCTCCCCGCCCCGCGCTTCCGTTACAGCCCGCTGGTCAAGGCTGGCCCGTTCTACCAATCGGCCGGCATGATCGCGCTGAACCCGCAGACCGGAGCCCTCGAGCCGGGCGGCGTGGGGCCGGAGACTGCGCGCATCCTGGCGAACCTGCTCAAGGCCCTGCCGGATTTCGGGCTCACGCTGGATGACCTCGTGAACGCCACCATCTACACCACCTGCATGGACGAGTTCCCCGCCATCAACGCGGCGTGGGAGGCCGTGTTCACGCCCGGGCAGCGGCCGCCAGCGCGCACCTCGGTGGGTGTCTCGGCGCTGCCACTCGGTGCGGGCGTGGAGATCGCCTTTGCTTTCTACCGCGGGTGAATCTGTGGAAGAATCTGCCTGATCTTCCCCAAGCCACAACGCGCCGCCAGCGGCAGGGTCCACCGTCCGTGATCGACGAGCAGGGATATCGCCCCAACGTGGGCATCATCCTCGCCAATGGGCGGGGCGAACTGCTATGGGCGAAGCGCCGCGGCCAGAACGCCTGGCAATTCCCGCAGGGCGGCATCCACGAGGACGAATCCCCCGAGCAGGCCATGTTCCGCGAGCTCGGCGAGGAGGTCGGGCTGGCCGAGGCCGACGTTCAGGTGATCGGCTTTACCCAGGGCTGGTTGCGCTACCGGCTGCCGCCGCAGTTCCTGCGCCATAACCGTGACGTCGGTTTCGTCGGCCAGAAACAGAAATGGTTCCTGCTGCGTTTTCTGGGCGAGGACCAGCGGGTGCGGGTCGATGCGCAGAAGGATCCCGAATTCGATCACTGGCGCTGGGTGACTTACTGGTACCCGCTCGGCCAGATCGTCAATTTCAAACGCGAGGTCTACCGCCGCGCCCTGTGTGAGCTTTCGACGCACCACGGCAGGCTCGTCCGCGATGGCGCCTGAGAGCACTGGCGGCAGCTCCATGCTCAAATCCCTGCGCGGCGTGGTGCAGGAAGTCTCCACGGCGCGCGATCTCCCCGAGACCCTCGCGATCATCGTGCGCCGCGTGCGCGAGGAGATGGAGACACAGGTCTGCTCTGTCTATCTGGTCGATCCTGCCTCGGGGCGCTATGTGTTCATGGCCACCGAGGGCCTTAACAAAGCGCTCGAGGGCCGCTTCAGCCTTGCGCGCGATGAAGGCCTCGTTGGCTACGTCGCCCGCCGCGAGGAGCCGCTGAACCTCGAGGACGCGTCCGCACACCCCAAGTTCAAGTTCATCGAGGGCTCTGGCGAGGAGCTCTTCCGCTCCTTCCTCGGTGTGCCGATCACCCATCACCGTGAGGTGCTGGGTGTGCTGGTGGTGCAGCAGCGCGATCGCCGCCGCTTCGACGAAGACGAAGAAGCCTTCCTCGTCACCATGTCCGCGCAGCTCGCCGCGATCATCGCGCACGCGGGGCTGGCGGGCAGCTACAACGAATTGCGCCGCGGCACGCGGCCGAAGAGCGGGGAGTTCCTCGGCATCGCGGGGGCCCCCGGCATCGGCATCGGGCAGGTGGTGATCGTTTCGCCGCCGTCCGATCTCAAGGCTGTGCCGCAGCGCGCCTGCGAAGACGCCGAACAGGAAGTCGCGCTGTTCCACGCCGCCGTTGCCCGCGTGCAGGACGAGATCGCCGTTACCCGTCAGGAGCTCACGGGGCGCGTGGGCGCAGAGGAACTCGCGCTTTTCGATGCGCACGCCATGCTGCTCGCCGACCGCGCCCTGTCGGGCGAGGTCGTGACGCGCATCCTCGAGGGCAACTGGGCGCAGGGTGCGCTGAGCCAGGTGGTGCTGGAGCATGTACGCACCTTCGAGCTCATGGAAGACGCCTATATTCGCGAGCGTGGTGCGGATATCCGCGACCTGGGCCGCCGCGTGCTGGCAGAACTGCAAGCCAGCGTACGCGAGACCACCACCTATCCCGCGCGCTGCATCCTGATCGGCGAGGAGATTCCCGCCTCTGCGCTCGCCAATGTGCCGCGCGGCAGTCTGGCGGGTATCGTCTCGGTCTCGGGCTCCGGCAACTCGCACGTCGCCATCCTTGCGCGTGCCATGGGCGTGCCCACGGTAATGGGCGCGGTCGATTTGCCGTTCACGGCACTGGAGCGCGAGGAAGTGGTGGTCGACGGCCACCTGGGCCGCGTGCTTGTGAGCCCTGCTCCCGAGGCGATGGCGCAGTTCCGCGAGATGGCCGCGGCCGAGCTACTTGCCGAGGAGCAGATCGCCGCCAACGCGCACCTGCCCGCCGTGATGCAGGACGGCCACGCCGTGAGCCTCCTGGTTAACACGGGCTTGAACTCCGAGTGGGTGCGCTCGCTCGGGCGCGGCGCCGAGGGTGTGGGCCTCTTCCGCACCGAGATCCCGTTTCTTATCCGCGAGCGTTTTCCCACCGAGGAAGAGCAGCGCCTCATCTACCGCGAGCAGCTCGAGGCCTTCGCGCCGCGGCCGGTGACGATGCGCACGCTCGACATCGGCGGCGACAAGGCGCTGCCGTATTTCCCCATCGAGGAAGAAAACCCCTTCCTTGGCTGGCGCGGTATCCGCGTGACGTTGGACCACCCCGAGATCTTTCTCGCCCAGGTGCGCGCCATGCTGAAGGCGAGCGCGGGCTTGGGGAATCTGCGCGTGATGCTGCCGATGATCAGCAACGTCTCGGAGTTCGACGAGGCGCGCGCGCTGCTGGTGCGCGCCTATTCAGAGGTGCTGGAAGAAGGCTGGGCGGTGCGCATGCCGCCGGTGGGCGTGATGATCGAAGTGCCCGCCGCCGTGTATCAGGCCGGCGTGCTCGCGCGACGCGCGGATTTCCTCTCCGTGGGCACCAACGACCTCACGCAATACCTGCTGGCGGTGGACCGCAACAACGCCCGCGTCGCCAATCTCTACCACGCCTTTCACCCGGCCGTGCTGCACGCGCTGATGGACGTCGTCGACGCCGCGCACCGCGCCGGCAAGCCGGCCTCCGTGTGTGGCGAACTCGCGGGCGACCCGGGTGCGGCGCTCTTGCTGGTGGGCATGGGCTACGACTCGCTCTCGATGAGCGCACCCAACTTGGCCCGCGTGAAATCCGTGCTGCGCCGCTTCACGCGCGCACAGGCCGCCGAGCTGGTGCGCAAGGTCTCGCGCCTCGACGACGCCCGCGACGTGCGCGCGGCCATCGAAGACCGGCTGCGGCAGGAAGGCGTGGCGTTGCGGCCCGGCGGGTAGGCGCGGGCCATGCCCGCGCCCCGACGCTGCTGTCGCGCGCATGCGCACTCCTACCGGGATGGAACTCGCTTGCTCCGGTAGGAGCGGGCCATGCCCGCGACCCGACGCTGCTTTCGCGCGCATGGCGCACTCCTACCGGGATGGAGCTCGCTTGCCCCGGTAGGAGCGGGCCATGCCCGCGACCAACTCCCTCATACACTCGCCGCTTTGCCACGTTCAACGATCGGCTGATACTCTGCCCGACATGAAAGTAGCGGACGTTCTCCGTCTCCTCTATGACGATGGTTGGCAACTGTTGGCCTTCAAGCATCCGACCAGACGCGGCAGGGTTACGGTGCCGGGTAAGCCAAGTGACGATCTGGCGCCCGGCACACTGAACAGCGTCCTGAAGCAGGCCGGACTCAAGCAGTAGAGGTGGATATGCGTTTGGCGATCGTAATCGAGCAGGCCGAAGGAAATTATTCAGCCTATGTGCCGGAGCTTCCCGGCTGCGTTGCAACGGGTGCCACCGTTCAGGACCTCGAAGCCCACATCCGCGAGGCCATCGAATTCCACCTCGAAGGCATGCGCGAAGACGGCCTGGAAGTCCCGATGCCGCAGAGCAAGGTGGAGTACATAGAGGTCGCGGCCTGATAAACATCCCCGCGCCCGGAGCCTCCCGATGCTTCACCACCCCGCCTTCGACCCCGTAGCGCTGCACCTCGGCCCGCTCAAGGTGCATTGGTACGGCCTAATGTACCTCTGTGCTTTTGGGGCGGCATGGTGGCTGGCGAGCAGGCGTGCCAAGCGTGCAGATTCCCCCGTCAAACCCGATCAACGCGAAGACCTGATTTTCTACGGCGCGCTCGGCGTGGTGCTCGGCGGGCGGCTGGGTTATGTGCTGCTCTACGGCGCTGGCCACCTCGCGGATAATCCGCTGTGGATCCTGCGGATCTGGGAGGGCGGCATGTCTTTCCACGGCGGGCTGGTCGGCGTGATGCTCGCGATGTGGTGGTTCGCCCGCACGCACGCTCAGCCCATCGGCACGATCCTCGATTTCGTGGCGCCCATCGTGCCGTTGGGACTCGGTTTCGGGCGTATCGGTAACTTCATAGGGCAGGAGCTGTGGGGTCGGCCTACCGATCTGCCTTGGGGCGTGGTATTCCCGCGTGATCCGCTGGGGCTCGCACGTCATCCCTCGCAGCTCTACCAAGCTTTTCTCGAAGGCGCCCTGCTGTTTGCGATCGTGTGGTGGTTCTCCGCGAAGCCGCGCCCCCGCTGGGCGGTGGGCGGCGTGTTCATCGGTGTTTACGGGCTGTTCCGCATTCTGGTCGAGTTCGTGCGCGAGCCCGATGCGCAGCTCGGGTTTGTGGCCCTCGGCTGGCTGACGCGCGGGCAGCTCTATAGCCTGCCCATGCTCATAGGCGGCATCGTGCTGGTGGCGTGGGCCTATCGCCGCGATGCGCGTGCAGGAGGCGCATCGGCGTGAAGCAGTACCTCGATCTGCTCGCCCACATCCTCGAGCATGGCCGCCCGAAGGGTGATCGCACCGGCACCGGCACGCTGAGTGTTTTCGGTTACCAGATGCGCTTTGATCTCGCGCAGGGCTTCCCGCTGGTCACCACCAAAAAACTCCACCTGCGCTCGATCATCCACGAACTGCTGTGGTTCCTGCGCGGCGAAACCAACGTGCAGTACCTCCGCGAGAACGGCGTGACCATCTGGGACGAGTGGGCCGATGCGAACGGTGAACTCGGCCCGGTCTACGGACGGCAGTGGCGCAATTGGCCGCTGCCGGGCGGAGACCACGTCGATCAGATCACCGAGCTGCTCGCGCAGATCCGCAGCAACCCGGATTCACGCCGCTTGATGGTGAGCGCTTGGAATGTCGCCGAGATCCCGCAGATGGCGCTCGCGCCCTGCCATGCCTTGGTCCAGTTCCATGTGCAGGACCGGCGGCTTTCCTGCCAGCTCTACCAGCGCAGTGCGGATGTGTTCCTCGGCGTGCCCTTCAACATCGCCTCCTATGCGCTGCTTACGCTGATGGTGGCGCAGGTCTGTGATCTGGAGCCCGGGGATTTCGTCCACACCTTTGGCGATGCACACCTCTACAGCAACCATCTGGAGCAGGCGCGGCTGCAACTCGCGCGCCGGCCCCACGCGCTGCCGCGCATGGTGATTTATCCCGAGGTGAAGGATCTCTTCGCGTTCCGCTACGAGCACTTCGCGCTCGAGGGTTACGCATCCCATCCGCATATTTCCGCACCGGTGGCCGTATGAGACTCGAGTTCGTGGTGGCCATGGCGCGCAATCGCGTGATCGGTCGCGATGGCGGCTTGCCCTGGCACCTGTCCGAGGACCTGCGGCATTTCCGTGCGCTCACCATCGGCAAACCCGTGTTGATGGGGCGGCTAACCTGGGAGTCCATCGGGCGCCCCCTGCCGCAGCGCTTGAACATCGTGGTGAGTGCGCGCGCGGACTACGCCCTGCCCGAGGGCGTGTTGCTCGCCGCTGACATCGACGAGGGTATTGCGCTTGCCGCCCGCGATGGCGCGTCCTTGTGCATGGTGATCGGGGGCGCTGGCATCTACCGCCAGACCCTTGCACAGGCCGCGCGCATTTACCTCACGGAGATCGACATCGAGCCCGAGGGCGACACCTTTTTTCCCGCGCTCGATCCCGCCGAGTGGGCCGAAACCTCGCGTGAGGAAGGTCCGGCGGACAGTCCCTCCGGGTTGCGGTTCAGGTTCATCACGCTCGATCGCGCGGTGGCGCCCGCAACGTCCTCGCGTTGACGCACCCCTGACCGTTCTATGTAATGCCCCCAAGAACCCTTGATGGAACGGCGCCTTGCCGGCCGCACTCCCGCTCATGTCACGGCTGATCTCCCGCTGCCTGATGCTCTGCGTGCTACTGCTCGCGGCGGGCCCCCGTGCCGAGCCATTGGCGGAGATCCTGTCCAGCGGCGAGCAGTCCGCCGCTGCAGGGCAGGCCGCGCAGGCCGAGGTCGATCGTCTCGCCGAGGAGACACGCAGGTTGCTTGAGGAGTACAAGTCGGTCGGTCGCCAGATCGAGGGCCTCGGCATCCACAACGCTCGCCTCGAGCGCCTGCACCAGGACCAGCAGCGCCGGCTGGCTGAACTCGAGGTTGCCGGCGCGGGGGCGCTCGCACTGCAGCGCGAGATGGCTCCGCTGCTCACGCGCATGATCGATTCGCTGGAGCAGTTCATCTCACTTGACCTGCCATTCCGGCTCGCGGAGCGCAACGCCCGCATTGCCGCGCTGCGTCGGGGCATGGAGAGTGCGGACACACCGGTAGACATGTCCTTCCGCGCCGTGCTGCTCGCCTATCGCACCGAGCTCGACTACGCCCTGCACCTCGGGACTTACGCCGACACCATCAGCGTCGACGGTGCGGCGGTGGGCGTGCAGGTGTTGCAGGTGGGGCGCAGCGTGCTGCTGGCGCAGACGCCGGATGCCACGCGCGGTTTTCGCTGGGATCGCTCGGCCCGGGGCTGGGTGATGCTCGATGACAGTTACTTGGAGGCCGTCGCGCAGGGCATTGCGATCGCCCGCGGCGATCAGCCACCGGTGCTGCTGCGTCTGCCGCTGCCCGCACCGGCGGAGGCCGGGTCATGAGGCTGCTGTGCGTCTGCCTGCTCGCCTCGCTGATGGCGCCCGGGCTGCTGTCGGCCGATCCCGTCGCGCCCGCGCCCGCCACGGATCCGCCGGCCCGCACGCTGGATGAACTCCTCGCGCGGGTGCGGGCTGCGCATTCCGGCAGCGCTAGCGCCGATGCCGCGCGTGAAAAGGTGTTTGTGGAGGAGCGCGAGCGCCAGCAGTCGCGGCTCGATGCTGCGCGCCTCGAACTGGCCGGTGCCAGCACGCACGCCAGCGCCTTGGAGCAGCGCTTTGAATCGACCCAGCGCACCTTGCAGTCGCGGCAGGCCGAGCTGCAGGCGCGACTCGGTGCGCTCGGCGCGGTGTTCCGTCATCTGGGGGAGCAGGGCGCTGAATTGCGGCCGCTGTTGCGGGATTCCGCGATCTCGGCGCAGGTGGGTGCGGGCCGTCTGGAGGCGCTCGACCAGTTGCTGCAGGACGCGGCCAGCGGCGAGCGGCTGCCACGTGTCGAGGCGCTGGAGTCTTTCTGGTTCGAGCTGCAGCGCGAGCTTGCGGAGTCCGGTGCGGTACGCCGCTTCGAGGCCCCGGTGCGCGCACCCGATGGCAGCGACGCGCTGCGGTCGGTGGTGCGGGTGGGTGGCTTTGCGGCCATCGATACGGCGGGCCACTACCTTGTCTACCACGGTGAGGACGCCCGTTTTCTGGAATTGCCGGCCCAGCCCCGCGGGGGCGCCGTTGCTTTGGCCACCGATTTTGCCGCCGCTAGCGAGGGTGTTCAGCCCTTTGTGCTCGACCCCACCGGCGCCACGGGCGCAGGTGCATTGCAAGACGCCATCGCGGCGCCCCGTTTTAGTGAGCGCCTCGCTGCTGGCGGACTGCCCGGCTTGCTTGCGCTGTTGCTGGGCCTCGTGGGCGCCGCACTGGCAGCCTGGCGACTGGTGCATGTCGAGCGTTGGAACACGGCGCTGCGTGCCGGTGCTCCGCTCCCCCACGCGCACCCGGTGATGCAGCTGCGCGCCGCGGCGGCGGCGCACCCCATGCTGGATGCCACTGCACTCGAACACCTGCTCCATGAAGCATTGCTCCGTGAGATGCCTGCCATCGAGCGCGGTCTCGCCGCGCTGCGGCTGATCGTCACGGCCGCGCCGCTGCTCGGCGTGCTCGGTACGGTGGCCGCGGTGATGCACGCTGGCGTGCCCGATCAGCCTTTCGACCCCGAAACACTGCTGCGCGCGCTCGCCGCCACGGTTGAAGGCCTTGCGGCGGGCCTCGGTGTGCTGTTGCTGCAGTCACTCCTTGCGGCACGCGTGCGTCTGCTGGTCCATGCCCTCGATCAGGAGGCCGCGGCGCTGGTGGCCGCCGCCGCCATTGGCGATGCGCCGTGAGCAGAACGCCCGGGCTGCGCCAGTTACGGCGACGCAAGACCTCGCGTCTCGATCGCGTCGAGCAACAGCATGAGCACACGCATGCGCTGTTTCGTGCGCTTGTAGTCGCGGCGGTGCTGGTGGTGCTGGCGGTCTTCGGCGTGCTGCAGCGCGAGTCCTCCAGTGCGAGAGCCACGCAGGCGGGAGCCTCGGCGGATGTTCCAGACGGCCATTCCCTCGCCGGATCCCCGGCCATGCCGGCCGCGGCGTCGCGCTCGGCTCCGGACGCGGAATATCTCCCGCTCGTTACCGTGGCTGCCGCCTATCCCGCGGCTGCTGAGGCCGCCGGGATCAGCGGACGTTGCACGGTGGAGTTCACCGTGACGGCGAGCGGCACTACCAACGCCGTGCGAGCCCTCGACTGCAGGCCCGCGGGCGTCTTCGAGGCCTCGGCCGTGGTGGCGGCGCGGGCGTTCAAGTACCGCCCCCGCCTGCGCGCAGGACAACCCGTCGAGGCTCGGGGCGTGCGCAACGAATTCGTTTTTTCCCTGGAGCACTGAGGGCGATGCACCCGCCCTGGTTTGCCATCGTGTGGCTCGGCGTTCTGGGCAGTCCGCTGTGGCTGTTGCCGGCGAGCCATGCAAGCGCTGCCGCCGAGGTATCTGCCGCGCCGGCGCGCACTGCCGCGATCACGCAGCGCACACCGCGGATGCGCCCGGCGGTATTCCAGCGGTTCGCGGCCGTTCAGCGCGCGGCCGAGGGTGGCGATCACGCGCAGGCGCTCGCCATGCTCGAGGCGCTGGCGGGTGACTTCGACGGTGGCCGTACGCTGAACAGTTACGAGCGCGCCAACCTGTATTACTTTCAGGGCTTCATCCGCGATGCCCGTGGCGAGCGCGAAGCCGCGGTGTTGGCCTACGGGCAGGTGCTCGTGCAGCAGGGCTTGCCCCTCACCATGGAGGTGAACACCCGTTACGCCCTGGCGCAGTTGCACCTGGCACTCGGGCAGTGGACGCAGGCGGCAGACATGCTCGTCAGCTGGTTCGCGATCAGTGATGACCCCCCGCCGGAGGCCCATGTCCTGCTGGCGCGGGCCCGCCACGAGCAGGGTCGCAGTCGCGATGCGCTGAAGGAGCTAGACGCTGCCATCGCCGAGGCGCGCCGACGTCATCTGGCGCCGCAGGAGGACTGGTATCTGCTGATGCGCACGGCAGCCTATGGCGCCGGCGATCTGACGCGCACGGCCGCCACCCTGGAGACACTCGCCCGCGATTTTCTGCGCAAGGAGTATCTGCTCCAGCTTGCCGCCATCGCGGCCGAGCTGAACCAGCCGGCGCGGCGTGTGGCGGCCATGGAGGCGGCATGGCTCGCCGGCTGGCTGGTCGACGCGCAGGAACTGCTGGGGATGGCGGATCTCTATCTGGCGGTTGGATTGCCCGTGCGTGCCGCCGCGTTGCTGGAGCAGGAGCTTGCGGCGGGACGGATTGCTGAAACGCCGGCCAATCTGGCCCTGATCGCCACCGCCTGGCAGCAGGCACGCGAGCCTGCGCTCGCGATTCCCCGGCTCGAGGCCGCGGCACGGCGTGGCAAGGACGCGCAGCTGTGGATGCGGCTCGCAGGCCTGCAGCTGGACCACGGACAGCCGGCCGGGGCTGCCGAGTCCGCGCGCGCCGCGCTGGCGCTTGACGGCACCGCGGCAAACGGCGTCCGGGTGCTGCTGGGCCGCGCGCTCTACGAGATGGGCCGGCTGCCTGAGGCGCGCGAGGCCTTTCTGCTGGCGCAGCAGGAGCCCGCCTCACAGCCGACCGCCGCGCAGTGGCTACGCTTTCTCGACACCGAGATCGCGCGCCGCGAGCTGCTCTGAGCGCACAGATGGGGTCACGCACAGATGGGGTCAGGTCTTACATTTTGCAACCCACGCACAGATGGGGTCAGGTCTTACATTTTGCAACCTGATTCCCGCGACTCTGGCGGATCACACGCCGGCTGGGGGCACCGCTCAAACGCAGTAATCAACCGCGGCAGGCACAGCCATGAAAAATGGAAGACCTGACCCCGTTTGTCTTTGTTTTCCCATGGCATTTATGCCCTCGACGTATCATTCGGCTTTGCCGAGCCGGTTTCCATCGACCCTGTCCTAACGTTCGGACAGATGCAGGGTTGGTGGCACAGCCCTGGTGAAATTGTTTACTACCTAGGGCGCGAGGAGATCCGTTTCACAGCGTCCGGTGGGTTGCCAAGGTTCATGAAGTGGCCCTTCCTGTGGCTGCATCGACAGGATGAGAGCTTGGGTCGAACCCTGAACCTACCGGCCATTCAGCAAGCCGAACTGGGCATCACCGTCGAGATCTGATCCGACTGCCGACTGCCGACTGCCGACTGCCGACTGCCGACTGCCGCGTATGTCGCGGTATTCTCGCCCTCGCGGCGGTACGGGCACACGGCGCTTGATCTGAACTGCTTAGTCGCCTAACCTGACAGTTAAAGATTCAAGGGCGACAACAATGTTGCGTGTCAACATGCACGAGGCAAAAACCAACCTGTCCGCACTGGCGGCGAAAGCCGAGGCCGGAGAAACGATTGAACTGATGCGCGCAGGGAAAGTCATCGCCGTTCTGGGCCCACGCGGAAAAATCAAGCGCAAGCTCGGGCTGCACCCGGATGCGGCCCCGGGACGCAATTGGGACAGCAGGAAGTTCAACCTGGAGATTGCCAAAGGGTTTGTCGCTGAATGACGGCGTTCCTGCTCGACACGAATGCACTGATCTACAGTACGACGGCACCTGGGTACCTAGGGAAAAAAGCGCGCGCGGCAATCGAGTCTGCGGATGCGCTGTACATCAGTGCCGCATCGCTGTGGGAAATAGCCATCAAGCATCGGAAGCGCCCCGAACTCATGCCGCAGTCAGCACGGGCGTTCAACGCCTATGCGGTGGAGATCGGCATCCAGATCATCGCCGTGGATGCGACCATCATCAATGCTCTCGAACTGATCGAGGATTTCAGACACGAAGATCCGTTCGACCGGATCATTGTCGCCACAAGCAAGGAAAGAGTCCTGCCATTGATCACCCAGGACGGAGCCTTGAGAGACTACCTGCCAAACACCGTCTGGTAAGGGTCTGTCGCATCGCGCAGCCACCGCGGGCAGGGAGCACGGCCCGCTCGCTGACCCGCTCGCTGATCTGGGCGGCTCCGGTGCCTTGGTGCCGTCTCGACACCGGATCACGCGCCGCGAACTGCCCTGAGCGCCCCCGCACTCAAGGAATCCTGGAGAGGTCCCGTACCGCGCCCTTGTCGGCGCTGCTGCAGAGCATCGCGTAGGCGCGCAGCGCCGTAGACACCTTGCGTGGTCGCGCATTTACGGGCTTCCAGCCACCATCCGCGCGTGTCTCCATGGCCGCTCGCCGCGCGGCGAGCGTGGCGTCGTCTACCAGCAGGTCGATGCGTCGGGCCGGGATATCGATGCGGATCCGGTCGCCGTTTTCGACCAGCGCGATCGCTCCGCCCGCTGCGGCCTCCGGCGAGACATGCCCGATCGACAACCCCGAGGTGCCGCCCGAGAAACGCCCGTCGGTGAGCAGCGCGCACTCTTTCCCGAGCCCGCGCGATTTGATGTAGCTGGTGGGGTAGAGCATCTCCTGCATGCCGGGGCCGCCGCGCGGGCCTTCGTAGCGCACCACTACCACCTCGCCCGATACCACCTCGCCCGAGAGGATGTGCTCGACGGCTTCGTCCTGGCTCTCGACCACGTGCGCCGGTCCCTCGAAGACCCAGATCGATTCGTCCACGCCGGCGGTTTTAACGATGCAGCCATCCGGCGAGAGATTGCCGAAGAGCACGGCGAGCCCGCCCTCGGTGCTGTAGGCGTGTTCGAGCTTGCGGATGCAGCCCTCTTCGCGATCGAGGTCGAGGGTGTCCCAGCGCGTCGCCTGGCTGAAGGCCACCTGTGTGGGGATGCCGCCTGGGCCTGCGCGGAAAAACGTGTGCACGGATTCGTCGCTGCTGCGCACCACGTCCCAGCGGGCGAGCGCCTCGCGCATGCTCGGGCTGTGCACCGTCGGGATGTCGGCGTGCAGCAGCCCTGCGCGCTCGAGTTCGCCCAGGATCGCCATGATCCCGCCGGCGCGGTGCACGTCTTCCATGTGGTACTTCGGCGTGCTCGGCGCCACCTTGCACAGCTGCGGCACGCGCCGCGACAGGCGGTCGATGTCGGCCAGTGTGAAATCGAGTTCGGCTTCCTGCGCGGCGGCCAGCAGGTGCAGGATCGTGTTGGTGGAGCCGCCCATCGCGATATCCAGTGTCATCGCATTCTCGAAGGCCTGGAAGTTGGCGATGTTGCGCGGCAGCACGCTCATATCGTCGTGTTCGTAGTGGCGCTTAGCGATCTCGACCACCAGGCGCCCAGCCTCCAGGAACAGCCGCTCGCGGTCGGCGTGCGTGGCGAGCACGGAGCCGTTGCCGGGCAGTGAGAGTCCCAGCGCCTCGGTGAGGCAGTTCATGCTGTTGGCGGTGAACATGCCCGAGCAGGAGCCGCAGGTGGGGCAGGCCGAGCGCTCGTATTCCTCGGCGGTGGCGTCGTCGATCCGGTGGTCTACTGCGGCGACCATGGCATCGATCAGGTCGATCTTGTGCTGCGAGAGCTTGGTCTTGCCGGCCTCCATGGGGCCGCCCGAGACGAACACCACGGGGATGTTCAGGCGCAGCGCGGCCATCAGCATGCCGGGCGTGATCTTGTCGCAGTTCGAGATGCACACCATGGCGTCGGCGCAGTGCGCGTTCACCATGTACTCCACCGAGTCGGCAATGATGTCCCGCGAAGGCAGGCTGTAGAGCATGCCGTCGTGGCCCATGGCGATGCCGTCATCCACGGCGATGGTGTTGAACTCCTTGGCAACGCCACCGGTGCGCTCGATCTCGCGCGCGACCAGCTGCCCGAGGTCCTTCAGGTGCACGTGGCCCGGCACGAACTGCGTGAAAGAGTTCACGACGGCGATGATCGGTTTGCTGAAATCGGCGGTGGTCATGCCCGTGGCGCGCCAGAGCGCGCGCGCGCCAGCCATGTTGCGGCCTTCGGTACTGGTCTTCGAGCGGTAGCGTGGCATGGTTACCTCTGCCTCAGATGTCTTTGATGAATACCTGCGAGTTGCGCTGGTAGTTGTAGAGTTCGCGGCGCTTTTCCGGGAGGTTGGCGAGTTCCGTGGGTCGGAAGCCGCGCTCCACGAACCAGTGCGCCGTGCGCGTGGTCAGCACGAAAAGCCTGTCGAGGCCGGCCTCCCGCGCGCGGTTCTCGATGTGCTCGAGCAGGCGGTTGGCGCGCCCGCTGCGCCGGTAGCCTGGATCGGTGGCCACGCAGGCGAGTTCACCCGAGCGGTTGGGCGTATCGGCGTAGAGCGCCGCGCAGGCGATGATCGCGCCGTCGCGCTCCACCACGCTGAAGCAGTCGATTTCGAGTTCCAGCCGCTCGCGCGAGCGCCGCACCAGTGTGCCGTCGCGCTCCAGGGGTCCGATCAGCTCCATGATCCCGCCCACGTCCTCGATGCCGGCCACGCGGATGCTCTCGTAGGAGTCGCGGTTCACCATGCTGCCGATGCCATCGCGCGTGTAGAGTTCGCAGAGCAGCGCGCCGTCGTGCCGGTAGTCGAGAACATAGCAGCGCTCCACCCCGCCCTGGCAGGCGACGATGGCCGCATCAAGCACGGGCGAGGGGCTTTCGGCGGCGAGCATCTGCGCCAGCCGCAGCGGCAGATCGCGCTGCACCGTGCCGCTGGCATCGGTGAGCAGCGTGTCCTCGAGAAACACCAGCTTGTCGGCGCCGAGTGTGGTGGCGGCGGCCACGGCCACTTCATCGCGGCCGAGGTAGAAGATCTCGCCCGTGGTGGAGTAGCCGAGCGGCGAGAGCAGCACGATATTGCCCGAGCCGAGTTCGGCGCTCATGCCCTCGCGGTCGATGCGGCGCACGCGCCCGGCGTGGCCGAAGTCGGTGCCCCCGTGCACGCCGAGCGGCTGGGCGATCACGAAGTTGCCACCGCAGACACGGATGCGGGCCCCGTGCATGGGGGAGTTGGCGATGCCCATCGAGAGCAGCGCCTCGACCCGCGCCCGCAGCAGCCCGGCGTGTCCGGTCAGGCGTTCGAGATCGCTGGGGGACACCGCCCGGCGGCCACGCGCGGCGCCCTCGCTGATGCCGGGATCGGGTAGCGTTGCGTCCATCGCCTTGCCCGCGCCGTGCACCAGCACCAGCTTTAGCCCCAGCGTGGAGAGGATCGCGATGTCGTGGACGATGGCGGCGAAGCGCTCGTCGGTGATGGCATCGCCCCCGAAGGCGAGGACCACCGTCTTGCCCTTGTGGGCGTTGATGTAGGGTGCCGCGGTGCGGAACCAGTTGACGTAGTTTTCCATGGTTTTGTTGCTCCCCCCTCAGGCGTCCACGCACAGACGCTGGATCATCCCCGACAGCACCCTCACCGCAGGCTCTACCTGACGCTGCTCCATGTATTCGTCGGGCTGGTGCGCCTGGCGTATCGAGCCCGGCCCCATCACCACCGTCTGCATGCCGAGTTGCTGCATGAAAGGCCCCTCGGTGGCGAAGCCCACCGGCCCGGCGGCGTGCCCGGTGAATTCTTCCGCGGCGCGGACCACCGGTGCGAGCGCGTCCTCGGCGAAGGGCGAGAGCCCCGGGAACAGCGGTCGCATGCTGATGCCGAGACCGGTTTCGGCGGCGATCGACTGCAGGCGCTCGCGGATCGCCACGCGCAATTCCTCGGGTTCCATACCCGGCAGGGGGCGGAGGTCAAAGTGCAGCTCGCACTGCCCGCAGATACGGTTGGGGTTGTCGCCGCCGTGGATGCAGCCCAGGTTCAGCGTGGGAACCTCGACCTCGAAGAGCGGATTGCGGTGCTTCAATGCGAGCTCGGCGCGAAAGGCAAGCAGCGCAGAGATCACGCGGTGCATCCCGTCCAGGGCGTTGTTGCCGAGGGCGGGGTTTGAGCTGTGCCCGGACTGCCCGCTCACCGTAACGGCCTCCATCATCATGCCCTTGTGAAGCCGCACCGGGCGCAGGTCCGTGGGCTCGCCGATCACGGCGTGACGGCCGCGCGGCCGGCCCGAGGCGACCAGCAGTTTGGCGCCGTCCATCGAGCTTTCTTCGTCAGCCGTGGCCACCAGGATCAGCGGCTCGGCGAGCTTGGCGCCGCGGAAGGCGAGTGCCGCCTCCAGCGCAATCGGGAAAAAGCCTTTCATGTCGGTGGCGCCGAGTCCGTAGAGACGCTCCTCGCGCACCGTCAGCCGGAAGGGGTCGACGTGCCAGAGATCCGCATCGAAGGGCACGGTATCGGTGTGGCCCGCCAGCACCAGACCGCCGGGGCCCTCGCCTAGCACGGCGATCAGGTTGGCCTTGTCGGGCCGGCCCGGGATCTCCTGTACCTCGACCTTGAAACCGAGCGCCGCCGTCCACCCGGCCAGCAGGTCGATCACGCCACGGTTGCTCTGGTCCAGCGCCGGATCGGTGCAGCTCACCGACGGCACGGCGAGCAGTCGGTCGAACATCGTGAGCAGATCGGGAATGGGTCGTGGCATCGCAGGCAGGTCTCGCGTGCACGCGGCCGCCGCGGCCGCACGAAGCCTGAGTATACGTTCAGCGCGGTCTGGCGCGCTGAGGTTTGCGGTAGGCCTCTGGTAGCATGCCGTGGTCATTCCGGGAGTTCGTGCGCGCATGACGCAGTCCACGCCTTTCAGCGCCGGGCAGCCGCTCGACAACGGCGAGTTGCTCGACGCCCTCGCCGCCGACGGTCTGGTGAGTCACGCCGATGCCAAGCGCCTGCGCTATACCCCGCGCAACCGCGCCGAGGGCGGGCGCCACCCCATCGAATTCCTCGCCGCGCAGAACCTGTCCGACCCGCGTCATCCCGGGCGCGTGCTGGCTGTCGATGCGCTGCTCGCCTGGCTCGCCGGACGGGTGGGGCAGGCGGTCTATCACATCGACCCGCTGCGCATCGACGCCGCGGCCGTGGCCGCCGTGATGTCCTCCGCCTTCGCCAAGCGCCACCGCATACTCGCCGTCGAGAGCACGCCGCAGGAAGTGGTGATCGCCGGCGTCGAGCCCATGGTCTCGGGCTGGGAGGCAGACCTTGGGCAGACGCTACGCCGCCCGATCCGCCGCGTGCTGGCGGACCCCGCGGACATCGACCGCTACACCGTGGAGTTCTACAACCTTGCCCGCTCGGTGAGTGGTGCTACCGGCCTTACGGCGCCGCGCGGCATGGCCGGCAATCTCGAGCAGCTGGTCGAGCTGAACGCCCTCAAGGATCCCGACGCCAACGACCAGCACATCGTCAGCATCGTCGACTGGCTGCTGCAGTACGCCTTCGAGAGCCGCGCGAGTGATATCCATCTCGAGCCGCGCCGCGACCAGAGCAACGTGCGCTTTCGCATTGATGGCGTGATGCAGCAGGTCTACCAACTGCCCGCCGCGGTGGCCATGGCGGTAACGAGCCGCCTGAAGATCCTCGGGCGTATGGATCTTGCCGAGAAACGCCGTCCGCAGGACGGCCGCCTGAAGACCCGCTCGCCGCGTGGCAACGAGATCGAGCTGCGGCTCTCTACGCTGCCCACGGCCTTCGGCGAGAAGATGGTAATGCGCATCTTCGACCCCGAGGTGCTGGTGCGCGGCTTCCACGAGCTCGGGCTTGCCGACGAGGATCTCGCCACCTGGAGCACGATGATCGAGCAGCCGCATGGCATCGTGCTGGTGACGGGCCCCACGGGTTCGGGCAAAACCACCACGCTGTACTCCACGCTGAAACTCCTCGCCACGCCGGACGTGAACATCAGCACCATCGAAGACCCGATCGAAATGGTGGAGCCGAGCTTCAACCAGGTGCAGGTGCACCATGCGATCGGGCTCGATTTCGCGAGCGGCGTGCGCGCGTTGCTCCGGCAGGACCCGGACATCATCATGATCGGCGAGATCCGCGACCGCGAGACCGCCGAGATGGCGGTGCAGGCCGCGCTCACCGGGCACCTCGTGCTCTCCACACTGCACACCAACGACGCACCCTCTGCGGTAACGCGGCTGTTGGAACTCGACGTGCCCGCCTATCTCATCCGCGCCACGCTGCTCGGCGTGATGGCGCAGCGCCTGCTGCGCGTGCTCTGCCCGCACTGCAAGCAGCCCGCGCAATTGGACGATGAGGCCTGGACGCGCCTCGTCTCGCCGTGGAAGGCGCGCACGCCCACCGTCACCTACCGCCCCGTGGGGTGCCAGGAGTGCCGGAACACCGGATTTATCGGGCGCCAGGGCATCTATGAAATCCTGCGCCTCGACGACACCGTGCGGGCCGCCATCCGCGAGGACAGCGATTCCACTGAATTACGCCGCGTCGCGATCCGGGGTGGCATGAAGACGCTGCGGCTCGGCGGCGCGCGGCGGATTGCAGCCGGCCTAACCTCGCTGGAGGAAGTCATGCGCGTGGCGCCGGTCGAACATCTGCGCGACCCCGCATGAGCCTGTCGCTGCCGGTGGGCGCGGTGGCGCCCGGATTCGCGGAGCGTTTGTCCGAGGCGACGGCGCGTCTTGCCGGGGCACTCGGGCCGGAGCGCTGCGCCGTGCTCGAGGCGCTGCTGCACGACTCCGGCACCGCGGCCCAGCTCGCCCGTGTGCTGTGCATCAGCCGCGCGCAGCTTCGCGAGTGCGAGCGTCACCCTGATCTGCTGCCCGAGCTGCTGGCGAGCGGCGATGTAGCGCGCGCCTATGGCGCGGGCGAGTACCTCCTTCGCGTGCAAGCTGCGGCAGGCCAGGCCGAGAGCGAGGCCGGGCTGATGACGGCGCTGCGGGCGCTGCGCCGTCGCGAGATGCTGCGGATCCTCTGGCGCGAGCAGTGCGCGCTGGCGGATTTCACCGAAACCACCGCTGACCTCAGTGCCCTCGCCGAAGCGGCGATCGAGACCGCTCTGGTGCAGGCGCATGCCGAACTCGCCCGCAAGCACGGCGAACCCGTGGGCCGGGCGAGCGGCCTGCCGCAGCGGTTGGCGGTGATCGGAATGGGCAAACTTGGTGCCCGTGAGCTCAATCTGTCCTCGGATATCGATCTCATGTTCGCGTATCCCGAGCAGGGCGAGACGGCTGGCGAACGCAGTCTGAGTAATCAGGAATTCTTCGTCCGCGTGGGGCAGCGCCTGATCAAGGCGCTGGATGCCGTCACGCGGGATGGTTTTGTGTTTCGCGTGGACATGCGGCTGCGGCCTTACGGCGACAGCGGCGCGCTGGCGCTGAACTTCGACGCCATGGAGCAGTACTACCAGGCCCAGGGCCGCGACTGGGAACGCTACGCCATGATCAAGGCGCGCGTGGTGGCCGGAGACCGCGCGACCGGCGACGCGCTCCTCGCCACGCTGCGCCCCTTCGTGTATCGCCGCTACATCGACTTCAGCGCCATCGAGTCGCTGCGCCAGATGAAGGCCATGATCAGCCGCGAGGTCGCGCGCCGCGGCCAGGCCGGTGACGTGAAGCTCGATGCCGGGGGTATCCGGGAGATCGAGTTTATTGCTCAGAGCTTCCAGTTGATCCGCGGCGGGCGCGAGCCGCGACTGCAGGAGCGCGGACTGCTCGCGGTGCTGCAAACGCTCGCCGAATTGGGCCAACTCCCGGCGCAGGCCGCAGCCGAACTGCGCGCGGCCTATCTGTTCCTGCGCGCCACCGAACACGCGCTGCAGGCGCGCGATGATGCCCAGACTCAGGCGCTCCCGCAGGCCCCCGAAGAGCGCGAGCTGCTCGCCTACGCCATGCATTTCCCCGGCTGGGAGGCCTTTGCCGACGCGCTGGCAGCGCATCGTGCGTGTGTTTCAGCGCATTTTGCGGCGGTGATCAGCGAGCCGGCCGCGGAGGAGCCCGCGGCGGTTTCCGTAGGCCCCTGGCAGGCGCTGTGGCGCCTGGAGCAGCCCCCCGCGGAGCTCGAGGCGCTGCTGATGGATGCCGGATTCGAGGAACCCGCGGGCACGCGCCGGCGCCTGGCGGAGCTCCACGGCAGTGGTCGGCTGCAGGGTTTGCAGCAGGCCGGTCGCGAACGTCTCGACCGTTTCATGCCGCGCTTTCTTGCGGCCGCCGCGCAAAGCCCCCGGCCATCGGCACTCGTGCTGCGCGCAATGCCTCTGGTCGAGGCCGTCCTGCGGCGCAGTTCTTACCTCCTGCTGCTCACCGAGAATCCCGCGGCGCTCGCGCAACTGGTGACGCTGTGCACGGCGAGTCCGTGGATCGCCCAAGAGCTTGCCAACCACCCGGTGCTGCTCGATGAGCTTATCGACCCACGCAGCCTCCACGCACTGCCCGAGCGCGCGCGGCTTGCCGCCGAACTCCACGAACACATGCTGCGTGTGCCGCTCGACGATCTCGAGGCGCAGATGGAGGCGCTGCGCTACTTCAAGCTCGCGCACGGGCTGCGCTGCGCCGCCTCTGAGGTAACGGGTGCACTGCCGCTGATGAAAGTGAGCGACTACCTCAGTTTTCTCGCCGAGGCGATCCTCGGGCATGTGTTGCGGCTGTGCTGGCTCGACCTCACGGCGCGCCACGGCACGCCCTGGCGCAGCGATGGCGTGCCCTGCGATGGCGACTTCGTGATCGTGGCCTACGGCAAGTTCGGTGGCATCGAGCTCGGGCATGGCTCGGACCTCGATCTGGTGTTCCTGCACGACGTCGACAGCCAGTTGATGACCGATGGTCCCAAGCCGGTCGAGAACAGTCTGTTTCTAACGCGCCTCGGGCAGCGGATCATTCACGTGCTCTCCACCGGGACGGGCCTTGGCCCGCTCTACGAGGTGGACATGCGGCTGCGACCCTCGGGCGCGAAGGGCCCGCTGGTGGCGAGCTTCGCGGCCTTTCGCGACTATCAGGCCCGCGAGGCCTGGACCTGGGAGCACCAGGCGCTGGTGCGGGCGCGGCCGGTGGCCGGCTGCCCCCGGCTGGCCGCGCGCTTCGAGACGCTGCGCCGCGAGGTGCTGGCCCAGCCGCGTGAACAGAACGAGCTGCGCACGCAGGTAAGCGAGATGCGCACGAAGATGCGTGCGCACCTGCTGAAAGCCGACAGCGCCTCGCCCGAGAGTCCGCGCTTCCACCTGAAGCAAAGCCCGGGTGGCATCGTGGATATCGAGTTTCTGGTGCAGTACGCCGTGCTGGCGTGGTCGACCACGTACCCCGCAGTAGCGGTTTACACCGACAACATCCGCATTCTCGAGGCGCTCGGCCAGTGCGGTCTGATCGCCCCGGCGGATGTCGAACTGCTCACGCAGGCCTACAAGCACTATCGCAGCGAGACGCACCGGCTGGCGCTGCTTGGCAAGGATGAGACAGTGGAAGCGGCACCCTTCAGCCGGCAGCGCGATGATGTGCTGCGGCTTTGGGTACTGCTGATAGGAGAGTGCTAGAATGTTGCGTTCGACTCGGAGGGGCCTGCTGACTATCCGCAGCCCCCGTAGACCTGCACCGGGACACCTTCATGAAATCATCGATCACCATTCGCCAGCGACTGATCGCACTGGTTGCGTTCCTCGGGCTCGCACTGCTTGGCGTGAGCGCCATAGCGCTGCGCGACATGGCTGCCGCCGTGCGGGGTCTGGAGACGGTCTACCTGGATCGGGTGGTGCCGTTGAAGGACCTGAAAGCCATCGCCGACGCCTACGCCGTCAGCATCGTGGATCTCTCTCACAAGACCCGCAACGGTAATGTCGGCTGGGAGGAAGCACAGGGTCGGGTTGCTACCGCGCGCCAAGATATCGATCGCCTGTGGCGCGCTTATCTGGCCACCACACTGGTCAAGCGCGAAGAAAACACCATCGCGCGCGTCAAGCCGCTGATGCGCACCGCCGACCAGCGCATCGATACTCTCGAGCGCATCCTCCGCGCCAAGGACCAGGCGGCCATCGACAGCTTCACGATCAACGAGCTCTACCCCGCCATAGACCCGGTCTCGGATGGTTTTGCCGAACTGGTGAACATCCAGACCGAGGTGGCAAAGGAAGTCTTTGACGAGGCACACGTGCAGTACGCCCGGTCCCGCAACCTGTTTGTGCTGACCGTCGTGGCGGTGCTCGGCGTCTCGGGGTTCCTCGCCTGGCGGCTGCTGCTGGGAATCACCGGGCCCTTGAGCCGTGCCGCCGCCCACTGCGCGAGCATCGCTGAGGGTGATCTCACGCAGGAGGTGCTGGTCGACCGGAACGACGAGATCGGGCAATTGCTCGAGTCGCTCGCGCTGATGAGCACGCGGCTGCGCGACATCGTGACCGATGTGCGGGAGCGCAGCAGCTCGATGAACACCGGCGCCCACGAGATCGCCGCCGGCAACACCGATCTCTCGCAGCGTACTGAAGAGCAGGCCGCGAGCCTGGAGGAAACGGCCGCCAGCATGGATCAGATGACCTCCACCGTGCAGCAGAACGCCGAGAACGCGGTGCGTGGCAACCAGCTTGCCGACGAGGCCCGCAAGCAGGCCGAGCAGGGCGGCAAGGTGGTGGCAGGCGCGGTGACGGCGATGGCCGATATCAATGACTCCAGCCTGCGTATCGCGCAGATCATCGGGGTGGTCGACGAGATCGCGTTCCAGACCAACCTGCTGGCGCTCAATGCGGCCGTGGAGGCCGCGCGTGCGGGCGAGCAGGGTCGGGGTTTTGCGGTGGTTGCCACCGAGGTCCGCAACCTTGCCCAGCGCTCTGCGCAGGCAGCCAAGGAAGTCAAAGGCCTGATCAATGATTCGGTGGAGAAGGTCGGCACCGGCTCGCGGCTGGTGAATGAGTCCGGGCAGGTGCTCCACCGCATCGTCGCGGCGATCGCGAAGGTGACGACGGTAGTGTCGGAAATCGCCTCCGCCAGTCGCGAGCAGAGCGAGGGCATCGCCCAGGTTAACCGGGCCATCATGCAGATGGACCAGATCACCCAGCAGAACGCGGCGCTGGTCGAGGAAGCGGCATCGGCAGCCAAGTCCCTTGAGGACCAGGCCGACTCTCTCACCGGCACCGTGGCGTTTTTCCGCACCGGTTCCAGCCCGGGCGCCCATGCGGGCTACCTCCCGGCCCGGCCCCACCGCGACTTCGAGACCGGGGAGTACTGAAGCGGCGCGCGTGAATTCTCCCGGCCCAGCGCGGCCCGCGTACCCGGCTCGCCGGCTTTTGTGGTGCAATGTGGGCACTACACGGGGGGTGGGATGAGATGAATTTCGCGGATCGTGACGGCTTGATCTGGATGGACCGTGAGATGGTCCCGTGGCGTGAGGCCAAGACCCACGTCCTCACCCATACGTTGCACTACGGCCTTGGTGTTTTCGAGGGCGTGCGCGCCTATCAAACCGAGTCCCGAGGCAGTTGCATTTTCAGGCTCGATGCCCACACCGACCGCCTGTTCCGCTCGGCGCACATCCTGCGCATGAACATGCCCTTCGACCGCGAGACCATCAGCGCAGCCCACTGCGCGGTGATCCGCGGGAACGGCCTCGAGGAGGCCTATCTGCGCCCGCTCGCCTTCCTCGGCTCCGAGGGCATGGGCCTGCGTGCCGAGGGCTTGCAGACGCACGTGGCCGTAGCCGCTTGGGAGTGGCCTTCCTACATGGACCCCGAGGCACGCGAGAGCGGCATCAAGGTGCGTTGCTCCTCCTACACCCGCCACCACGTCAACGTAACGATGTGCAAGGCCAAGGCCGTCGGCTCCTACACCAACTCTATGCTGGCGCTCCGCGAGGCCATCGACAGCGGCTGCGAGGAGGCGCTGTTGCTGGACCCCGAGGGCTATGTGGCCGAGGGCAGCGGCGAGAACTTCTTCCTGATCCGCAACGGGCGTCTGTACACGCCAGAGCTCACCTCCTGCCTCGAAGGCATCACGCGCGACACCATCATGACGCTGGCCCGTGAGGCTGGACTCGAGGTGGCAGAGCGTCGCATCACCCGCGATGAGGTCTACATCGCCGATGAGGCTTTCTTCACCGGTACGGCTGCTGAAGTGGTTCCCATCCGCGAACTTGACGGACGCGCGATCGGCAACGGCCGTCGCGGCCCGATCACCGGGATGTTGCAGGCGAAGTACTTCGATGTCGTGCGCGGCCGCAGCGCCCAGCACGCCGACTGGCTCACGCCCGTCGCGGGCTGAGTCGAGCCCGTGAGCACCGCGCCCCGCGGCTGGTGCTCCGCTGAGGCTGCAGGTCGCGGGCATGGCCCGCTCCTACGGGGTGTGGGTCGCGGGCATGGCCTGCTCGTGCGGGGTGTGGGTCGCGGGCATGGGCTGCTCGTGCGGGGGATGGGTCGCGGGCCTGGTCTGCTCGTGCGGGGTGCAGGTCGCGGGCATGGCCCGCTCCTACGGGGGATGGGTTGTGGGCGTGGGCTGCTCGTGCGGGGTGGGGGTCGCGGGCATGGCCCGCTCGTGCGGGGTGTGGGTCGCGGGCATGGCCCGCTCCTACGGGGGATGGACTATTTTTATTTATAATAGAGAGGATGCAAATCAAACGTCTTGAAACTTGGTTTCTTAACCACCAACGCAGTCTTCCTTTTCGCCAA
>CAMAXE010000040.1 GCA_945862145.1 Klebsiella pneumoniae | reverse complement strand
GGTTTCCATCGTGTTTTAATTCATTTTGCCAATACGAAGGCGGCTGCCTATTGTGACCGCATGAAACGGGTGACTGCAATTGCTCTGGCATATTTTAAGGTCGCATCCTTGATCGCACAGCAACCGGGCATCTTGCAAGAGCCAGAAAGCATCATGGCTCAGGTTGGGCAACCCGTAAGAATCGCTTGCTCGGTGACTGGCGCCGCGCCGGTTTTCTTGAGTTGGCAAAAGGATGATGCCGACTTGCCAGACCGCACTAACTCCATGCTGGTAATCAGCAATGCACAACTCACCGATTCGGGTAACTACCGTTTGGTTGCAACCAACGTGAATGGTTTCGTCCTGAGCCAGCCCGCTTCAGTCCTAGTCACAACAAATCCGCGCTGTTTTATGCCTCCGCTTTGGCAGAAAAGGTTGAGAGCCACGCAGAATCCGGCGGACAGTTCCCAGGTCTACGCAATGGCCACAGACACAAACGGGAATGTTTTCGTGACCGGCCCGGATGCCACTCAGGAGGGTGAGCATTATCTGACGGCGAAACTTGATGCGAGCGGGCACGAAATCTGGCGCGCTATCTTCTTTGGTGGACAAGCTGCTTACGCCACAACACTCAAAATAGACGCCAACGGAAACACTTATGTTTCTGGCTATCTCTCTAACACCGACAAGCCGACTGGTTGGGACAATGATTATCTGACGATTAAATACGACACCAATGGAAGCGCGGTTTGGACTAACCATTGGGACAGTGACCCTACAAAGGCAAGTTGGGACATGCCTTATTCCTTAGCCCTTGATGACAACGGCGCGAGTTACGTTCTCGGCACAAGCGGCACGATCAAGCTTTCGGCAGACGGTGAGCGCGTTTGGACAAACACTGTTTGCCAAGGAGATCAGGTGCAGAATTTGGAGCGGAACGGCGGACATCTATACGCGCGAGTGGGAAAGACCGCCGCATGGGCAAGCATCATTTACAAACTCAACACCACAAACGGCGAGATTGTATGGAGCAAGCCCGCTGAATCTTTGCAGAACTTTGTTGACTTGGTTTGCGATCAAGCCGGGAACATCTACACCTTGGCGAGCAGCAATTATTTATGGGCGGCACCGACAGGAGCAATTGTGGCGCAGAAATTTGACGAAACGGGTGGCAATATTTGGACGGCCTATTACGACGGCCCATACCACAACATGGCAATGCCGAACCGACTCTGCCTCACGTCAGACGGAAGCGTTTATGTTGCTGGGGCTACGTGGAATACCAACCGCCTGAGTGGTGGTGTGTATGACAACAATCCGATGGACTTGCTGATTTTGAAATTGAAGGCAGACGGTAACCTTGCGTGGGCGGCAACTTATCGGACAGAAGTGGACATTGCGGAGAGCGGCAACGGCATCGTGGCAACCCCCGGGGGCGATATTTATGTTATCGGCTCAACGTCAAAAGGGTCGCCACAAGGTTCGACGAACACAGCACTGCTCTTGAAGTATGATCAAAACGGCAATCTCCTTTGGGACAGTCAAATAGCAGATGGCGTCCCTTACACGTTATTCAACAATCTTGCCTTGGGTAACCGAGGGCAGATTTTTGCTGCCGGATTAGCCAGTTACCGTCTTGCGGGACTGAGCCACACTGAGTTTTTTGTGGCTGGATATGACGACTTAAATCCACGTCTGCATGTTGGGCGTACCTTCAATCCATTGACACGGGAGGTTTGTTTTGTTGGGCCGCGTTGGACGCAATTTGATTTGCTGGCGACCACAAACCTTGCCAGCCCGGATTGGCAAAGTATTGGTATCATCACAAATTACAACGGATTGATGCCTTTCTTCGACACACAAGCAGGGCAGTTTTCGACGCGATTTTACCGTGCTAGCCAACAAGAGCCTTGAATCAGGAATGGGTCGCTCCTTACTTTTGACACAGCCTCGGCACGCTGCCCGAAGACTACGACCGCCCACTCTACGCGCAAAAGTGCTCCGCCCTGTTCGAGCACGTTTACGAGAGCTACCCCGAGCGGGATGCGGGAGTTTATGCAGCGGCTTCCTGAGTCGTACCCGCGCGCGCGGCGTTCGGCGAGAAACCTGACGCACTACAAGGCGGAAATTCCGCAGCTCTTTTGGTTCAATGCGCTGCTCATCGCCTCGAACGGCACGGACAGCCGCGTCGGCTCGCTCACGGCGGATTGGGAACGGTTCTTCGAGGTCCGAGCCGGACTGGCGGTCAACGCATCGAGCGCGAGGACGAGCCGCGCCGGGTATCGCTGGAGGTGATGCTGCGCGGGACGTGCGACCGGACGCGGCTGCTCGACTTGGTGGAGAATTTCACGCTGTTCTCGGAGCACAAGGCCGGGCTGGTGAAAATCATCGGGCAGAATCACCAGTTCCTCGGTGTGAACAACGCCATCGCCTCGATGCTGGGCGCGCGCAAGCTGGGACACGGTCGCGGCGGAGTGTTCTGGCAGACGCAGGGCAGCGGCAAGAGTTTCTCGATGGTGTTCTTCGCGCAGAAGGTGCTGCGCAAGCTGGCCGGCAACTGGACCTTCGTGATCGTCACCGACCGCGTCGAACTGGACGAGCAGATCGCCAAGACCTTCAAGACCACCGGCGCGGTGAGCGAGGCCGAGGGGGATGAGTGCCACGCCGCCAACGGCGCCCACTTGCGTGAACTGCTGCGCGGCAACCATCGCTACGTCTTCACGCTGGTGCATAAATTCCAGACGCCGGAGCTGCTGTGCGACCGGTCCGACGTGATTGTGCTGACCGACGAGGCGCACCGCAGTCAGTACGACACGCTGGCACTCAACATGCGCGCTGCGCTGCCCAAGGCGATGTTCCTCGCCTTTACCGGAACGCCGCTGATTGCCGGCGAGGAGCGCACCAAGGAAGTCTTCGGCGACTATGTGTCGATTTACGACTTCCAGCAGTCCATCGAAGACGGCGCCACGGTGCCGCTGTTCTACGAAAACCGCGCGCCGGAATTGCAACTCGTCAATCCGGACCTGAACGAGGACATCTACCGCCTGATTGAGGATGCCAACCTCGACGCCGATCAGGAGGCCAAGCTGGAGAATGTGCTCGGTCGGCAATACCACCTGATCACCCGCGACGACCGGCTGGAAACCGTGGCGCAGGACATCGTGCGGCATTTCCTCGGTAGGGGTTTCGTGGGCAAGGCGATGGTGGTGTCGATCGACAAGGCCACTGCGCTACGCATGCACGACAAGGTGAAGGTGCATTGGGCCGCAGAAACCGCGCGGGTGCAAAAGGAACTGGGCGAGCTGCATTATCAAACCGCCGGCGGCATGACCCCCGAGCAGGCACGACGCGATCTGCGCATGACCGAGTTGAAACAGCGGCTGGGCGTGCTGACCAGTACCGACATGGCGCTCATCGTCTCGCCGGGGCAGAACGAGATCCAGCAGATGCAGACGCTGGGCCTCGATATCGAGCCGCACCGCAAACGCATGAATGAATCCCAGCCCGGGCTGGACGAAAAATTCAAGGACACCGAAGGTACCCTGCGCCTGGTCTTCGTCTGCGCCATGTGGTTGACCGGCTTCGACGCGCCGAGCTGCTCGACGGTGTATCTCGACAAGCCGATGCGCAACCACACATTGATGCAAACCATCGCCCGCGCTAACCGCGTCTTCCCGGGCAAGCACAGCGGCATCATCGTCGATTACGCCAACGTCTTCGCCTCTCTGGAAAGGGCGCTTGCCATCTATGGGGTGGTCAAAGGGGGCGAGAGCCCGGTCAGAGTCAAGCAGCAACTGGTCGAGGAGCTGCGCAAAGCGGTAGTCGATGCAACGGCCTTCTGTGCCACACACGCGGTCCTGTTGGCGGAGATCGAGGCAACCGCAGCCGGAAGCATGGAACGCCTGTCGCGCATCCAGGACGGCATGAATGCGCTGATCTCCCCCGACCCGCTACGCCGGGAGTTCTTTGCTCATAAGCGACTTGTGAGCACCCTCTACCGCGCCGTAAAACCTGATCCGTCGGCACTTGAATTTTCCAGCCGTGTCGCCTGCCTTGCGACGCTGGCCGAGGCTATCCGCGCCAAGCTAAACCCGAGCCCGCCTGACATCTCGCAGGTGATGAATCAGATTGCCGGCCTGCTCGATGAATCTATCACCGGTCACGGGATACGCCAGTCCGGGCCGCCGGCGCTCGACCTGTCGAAGATCAACGTCGAGGCGCTTGCGCAGCAGTTCAAGGGATCGAAGCATAAGAACACCGACCTTGAAGTGCTCAAGGGCGCAATACGTGCCCAGTTAGAAAAGATGCTTCAATTGAACAAAACCCGCACCGACTTCGCCGAGATGTTCGAGGAGCTGATCGAGACTTACAACGCCGGTAGCCGCAGCATCGAAGAGTTGTTTGAGGAACTCGTCAAACTGAGCAATGGGCTGAACGAAGAGCAGACCCGTCATGTGCGGGAGAATATGAGTGAGGAGGAGTTGGTCATATTCGACATCCTCACGCGACCAGCGCCAGAGCTCAGCACCGAGGAACGAGCCGAGGTGAAGAAGGCAACACGTGAACTGCTGGTGCGACTAAAAGAATTGTTGGTGTTGAACTGGCGGCAGAAATCGACCGCGCGTTCTCAGCTTAAGCTGACTATCGAGGATGCACTCGACGCCGGGCTACCCCGCGCCTACACGCCGGAGCTCTACCAGCAGAAGTGCTCTGCCGTCTTCCAGCATGTGTATGAGAGCTACCCTGAGCGGGACCTGGAACGTTGAGCCGGAGCCTCCGAGGGTAGGCGTACGGCTGCACGACGCCTATGATCCCGGGCACATGAGAACGGAACCACCGACCGATGAGCCCTATCGAGCCCCCCGCACTTCGTGATGTCACGGCAGAAGAAATCAACGCCTTCTGGCGTGATGGGGCGGTGTGCCTGCGCGGCATCATGCCCGAGGGCTGGCTCGCGCTGCTCGAAGAGGGCGTGCAGCGCTGGCTGCAGTCCGAGTCACGCTTCAGCCTCTCGGATTTCGGCGCCAGCCGCAGCGAAGGCGCCGCGAAACCAAAGGCCCATTTCTACGGCGGCACGGATCACTGGAAAACCGATCCCGCCTGCCGCAGTTTCGCTTGCGACTCGCCCCTGCCCGGCATCGTGGGCGCGCTGCTGCGCTCGGCCAAGGTAAATCTCTACGAGGACAGCATCCTCGTGAAAGAGCCCGGCACCGTCGAGAAAACCATGTTCCATCAGGACCTGCCCTACTTCCACGTCGAGGGCAGCCAGACCTGCACCTCCTGGGTCCCGCTAGACCCGGTGCGCCGCGAGACCGGCTCGCTGCTCTTCGTGAAGGGCAGCCACACCTGGAAAAAGATGTACCGCCCCAATTACTTCGTGCAGCAGGAATCAATGCCCGACACCGAGGGCGAGGACGCGCCCGACTACCACGCCAACCGCAAGGACGCCGAGATCCTCTGCTTCGACATGGAGAGAGGCGATCTCACGGTGCACCACGCGCTCACCCTGCACGGCGCGCTCGGCAACGGGTCATCTACCCTCACGCGTCGGGCGATGTCCGTGCGCTACTGCGGCGACGACGCCCGCTACCGCATCCGGCGCGGGGCTTCGCAGAAACCCCATCATGCACAGATACAGCCGGGCAGCGTGCTCGACCACCCCGACTGCCCGGTGGTGTGGCAGCGCTGATGCGCGTGGATTTCTGACACTGGACGGCCCGGATGACGCCCGGCATTTCATGGCGCATCATCGCGCCCTGTGGACCTGCTGCCTTGCGGTGTCGCTGACGGCCCCGCAGTGGTCCCTCGGCTACGCCCCCGCGAGCCCGCAGCCGCGCGCCAAGACATCGGCATGTATCGAAAATAACTGGAGAACCCCATGAAAGCAGTCCGCGTACACGGCCCCAACGACCTCCGCATCGACGACATCCCCGCGCCCGTCCCGGGCCCGCGCGATGTGCTTGTGCGGGTGGCGGTGGCGGGCATCTGCGGCACGGATGTCGCCTTCACCAAGGTGGGCGGCGTGGCCGGCCCCACCACCGAGCCCTTCACGCTGGGCCACGAACTGGCCGGCACCATCGCCGAGGTGGGCGCCGAGGTACAGGGCATGAAAGCGGGCGACCGCGTGATCGTGAACCCGATGGGCGACGGCAACGGCATCGGCAACGGTGCGCCCTGGGGCGGCGCCTTCGCGCCCTGGCTGCTGGTCACCAATGCCACCGTGGGTGGCGCCATCCACCCGATCCCCGACGATCTGTCCTTCGATCGCGCCGCGCTGGCCGAGCCGCTCTCGGTGGCCACCCACGCGGTGAACCGCTCGGGCGCAGGCCCCGGAGACAAGGTGGTGGTGATGGGTGCCGGCCCCATCGGGCTTGGCATCGTGTTCGGGCTCGCGCGGCGCGGCGTGACGAACATCACCGTGGTCGATATGGCCGACAGCCGGCTCGAGCGCGCCCGTGCACTCGGCGCCAGCACCACCATCAACCCGGCGCGCGAGGACGTCTTCGAGGCGCTCTGCCGCACCCACGGCAAGGGCGATGTGTTCGGCTGGCCGGTGGCCAATGCCAATCTCTGGTTCGAAGTGACGGGCGTGGGTGCCGTGCTGCAATCGCTGGTCACCATGGCGCCCTTCCACGCCAAACTCGTGATCGTTGCCGTGCACCACGCCGAGGTGGCGATCAACTTCCAGATCGCGCTCGCCAAGGAACTGTCGTTCGAAATGTCGCTGGCATACCCCAACGAGTTCCCCGCCGTGATCGCGGCGCTCTGCGACACCCGCGTGGACATCTCGCCGCTGGTGAGCCATCACTACGGATTCGGCGATTTCCTCGAGGCCTTCGAGGTCTCGCAGGACAAGCAGAATTCCGCCAAGGTGCTGGTGCACTGCGATGGCTGAGACTGACGGCACGCTACGCATCGCCGATCTCGCGAACCCCGTTCTCTCGGCGGCGCTGCAGGCCGTCATTGCCGCCACGCCCGCCGTAATGATGGATGTGGAATCGGTGCTTGCCGCGGCGCGCGCCGGCACGGGGCTAAGCGATTTCGGACCCGATGACTTCCGTGAGCGCCTCGCGCTCTGGCTCGCCTGCTTCGAGGAAGACAGGGGGCTCGGCCCGGTGGGTCGCGCCGGGATGTTCGGTGACTGCGTGCGCTACTGCGTGGCGCGGCTGCGGCTGGTGGACCTGTGGAAAAAACATCCGGAGATAGATCGTATCGTGCTCGATCGCCCGGTGATCATCGCCGGCCTGCCGCGCTCGGGCACCACGCATCTGGTGAACATCCTGGCCGCCGACACGCGGCTGCGCTCGATGCCTCTGTGGGAAACCATGGAGCCCGTGCCTGCGGACAACGACGCGCCCACCATCCCGGGCGAGGACCCGCGCTTCACGCGTACGCGTGAGATGTGGGGCGGTTTCGAGGCGCTGCTACCGCTGATGCCCGCGATGCACGAGATGGCGCCTGAGCATGTGCACGAGGACATCGAACTGCAGGGCTCGGATTTCAGCACCTATCTGCCCGAGTGGCTCTCGCGGCCCTACCGTTGGCGCGATTACTACTTTGCCCACGACCAAACCCCGCACTACGCCTGGGGCAAGCGCGCACTGCAGGCCATGACCTGGCTGCGCGGGCCCAACCGCTGGGTAATGAAATCACCCCCGCACATGGAGAATTTCGGGCCGCTGATCCACACCTACCCCGACGCCACGGTGGTGGTGACGCACCGCGACCCGATCGCCGTGATCCAGTCGGCCATCACCATGCTTGCCTACGGCGACCGGCTGCGGCGCAAGCTCCCGCTCGATCTGCCCGAACTCGCCAATTACTGGATCGACCGCATCGAGATGCTGCTGCGCGCCTGCGTACGGGACCGGGACCTGCTGCCGCGCCAGCAATCGATGGACGTGTTGTTCCACGAGTACATGGCAGACCAGAAATCCACCATCCGGCGCGTCTACGCGATGGCGGGGCTAGAGTTCACGGCCGCGGCAGAGTCGCAGATCGACGGCTTCCTGGCGGCCAACCCGCGCGGCAAGCACGGCCAGGTGCGCTACGATCTGGGAGGGGATTTCGGCCTTGACGTGGGCGCGCTGCGGGAGCGCTTCGGGTTCTACTACGCCCGCTTCCCGGTTCGTCACGAATTCACCGCGGGCGAGAAAACACGGCGCCCCGAAACCACAGGTCTTTCTGGGAGAAAGTAACGCGTGCCGCAGAGACGAACCGCAGCTGGGCAATTCGCCCTTGAGGAGCAACGCCGCCGCCTGATAGCCGCCGCAGCCGAGGCCATTCTCGTGCACGGCCTGTCGACGGTCACGCTGGCGCATATCGCCGCGCAGGCGGAGATCTCGACCGGCAGTGTCAATTTCTACTTCAGCTCCAAGGAGGAACTCCTCCTCGAAACGCTCAAATCGGTTGCGGAGGAGTTCTACCAGTCGATCTGGCTCGCCGTAGAGCACGCTGGCGACTCGGCTACCGGGCGGCTGCGGGCGCTGGTCGAAGGCGCCACCGACCCCACGGTCGTCAGGCCAGCCAGCGCAGCGGTGTGGTACGGGTTCATGAGCGAAGCAAAGGCCCGCAAGGACTACCAGAAAGTCTGCGCCCACCTCGATGACAAGTTTCACTTCCTGATAGTGCAACTGTGCCGCGAGGTGAGCGAGACGGCAGACCCGCCGGTCGCGACAGATCTCGAAACAATCGCGCAGGCACTCGCGGGGCTGATCGATGTGGCCTGGCAGGACACCCTCTACGACAACGAGGAATTCGATTGCCAGCAGGCGCGGTTGCGGTGCTTGAGCTTCCTGTCGATAGTGTTTCCGTGGGTGTTTCCCCGCCAAGACGGGACAGCGGAACTCCAACGCCAATTTGGCCGTTCGCAGGCCGAGGTGGTGTTGCGTGAGGCGGTGCCGGCAGACATCGAGGCGCTGGCCGTTCTGGTCAATCTGTACCGGGCAAGCGAGGGCGCGGCGTCCGATGAGGCCGGCACAGCCGCGTGGCTAGACGCGCACATGAAGAGCCCTCACGAGCAGATGCTGGTTGCCGAGGAGCCGGGCGGTCGCTTGCGCGCGTTTGCGCACACGGTGGCGTCGGCTTGCCCGCTCCAACTGTGTCGCTACCGGCTGATCCGCGCCTTGTACGTGGACGGCGATATCCGCCGTGGCGGTATCGGCAAGGCCCTGATCGATCACGCGAGAGACTGGAGCAGGCAACACGGCGAGGCGCGACTGGAGATAGAAGTGTCAGCGGACAACTCCGTGCTGCGGGAGCTTTTGTTATCCCTCGGCGCGCGCGAAGAAAAGAGCAAGGCACGCTTACTCCTGTAGCTCCCCGAACAAGCCCCTCACCCAACTGGTACGGAGCATGGACATCGGCCTCAACCTGCCGGTCGTGAACCCCGCGGCAACGCCGGCGTTCCTGCGGGACATCGCCATGCGCGCCGAGGAACTCGGCTTTGCCGAACTGTATCTGGGCGAGCACGTCGTGCTCTTCGATGCCCCCGCGGACCTGTACCGTCAGTCCGATGACGGCAGCGCGTTCTTCCCGTCGATGGCCAATCTGCCGGACCCCATCCAGGCGCTGACATTCTTCGCGGCCTGCACCTCACGGATCAGGCTGGCCACGGGCGTGGCGATACTCCCGCAGCGCAACCCCGTTTACACCGCCAAGCACGTGGCCACGCTCGACTGGCTGTCGGGAGGACGCTTCGATTTCGCCATCGGCACCGGCTGGAGCTCAGAGGAGTACGCCGCCTGCGCCACGCCCTTCGAGTCACGCGGCGAGCGCTGCGGCGAGTACATCGAGGTGATGCGCCGCCTGTGGTGCGATCCGGTGTCCTCCTTCTCCGGCCGCTTCTACGAACTGCCCGCCTGCCGACAACATCCCAAGCCGGTGCAAAAGCCCCACCCGCCGCTGTGGTTCGGTGGCTTCGGCGAGGCCACGTACCGGCGCGTGGCCGAGCTGGGCTCGGGGTATTACGGCTTCGACCAGACACCGGCGGAAATCGCCGCTGTGCGCGAACGCCTGGGCGAACTGCTCGCCGAGCGCGGGCGCAGCCTCGGGGAGATCACCATCAGCCACGGGGTGTACAACCGCCTGCCGGTATCGACCGACACTCTGGCGCAATACCACGCAGCAGGCGTGGACCAGTTCGTGGTCTCACTGCGCGCCGCAGATCAGGACGGGATGCGCGCGGAGCTGGAGTGGTTCGGGCGGGAATTCATCGGACGCTGCTGAGGAAAACATCATGAGAGCAACATCACTCGCACTGGCATTTGCGGCAGTCACAACGCTACTCGTGGACACAGCTGCCACCGCTGCTCCCGCCGAGGCGGTCTACCGCAACGGCGTGATCTTCACGGCTGATGCCGGCTCCCGGCAGGTGAGCGCCATCGCCGTCCGCGACGGACGGATCGTCTATGCAGGCGAGGAGTCGGGCCTCACGCCCTATGTGGGTGAAGGCACCATCAGCGAGGATCTGGGCGGGCGCTTCGTGATGCCAGGCCTGATCGATGCGCATATGCACCCCTTCGAGGCGGGTGGGTCACTGCTCAAATGCAATCTGCAGTACCTCGCGCTCACCGTGCCGCAGCTGCAGGAGCGCGTGAAGGCCTGCCTCGACGCCTCCGCAGCGGAAGGCCCGCAGGCCTGGCTGCAGGTGGTGGCCTGGTTCCAGGAGAACATGCTGCCGCCGGGCGTGCGCACCAACCGCGCGGACCTGGACGCACTGGGCGGCACACGCCCGATCATCATCCGCTCCTCGTTCGGCCACACGGTTCTGGCCAACTCGCGGGCGCTGGAACTCGCAGGCATCACGCGGGACACCCCGGACCCGCTGGGCGGCAAGATCTGGCGCGACGCCAACGGCGAGCCAACCGGCTTGCTCGAAGACGCCGCCTACGATGTGTTCAACACGCTGGTGCCACCGCCCACGCCACCGCAGAACCTGAAGGCCGCCCAGGTCGCGCTCACCATGATGGCCGAGCAGGGCGTGACCAGTTTCCTGGATGCCGCGGCCTCGCTGGAATCGATCGAAGCCTTCTCGTCCGTGCACGCGGCAGGCGGACTCACGGCGCGCGGACACTTCGCGGTACCGATCGACCCCAAGGAGAGCGCGGACACCGCTGCGGCCGTCGCTCGGGTGGTGGGCATCGCCCAGAAGCACGACGGCGGCGCACTGGAGCCGGCCGCGGGTATCACGGTGCGCAACGCCAAGCTGTTCATGGACGGCGTTATCTCGGCACCCGCACTCACAGGCACGATGATCGAACCCTACCGCATCAACGCCGGCACTCCGGATGCGCCGCACTGGATTTCGGGCCCGAGCCGCGGGCCAGAGCCCTATTTCCCGGCGGCGCCGTTGGCAGAAATCCTCACGGGCCTGGCGCGCAACGGAATCGACCCTCACATCCATGCAGACGGTGACGGCGCGGTACGCGCGGCGCTGGACGGCTACGAGGCCATGCGCAAGGCCCTGCCAGGCAAGGACATCCGCGCCGCCATTGCCCACGATGAAATCGTCGCAGCCAACGACATGCCGCGCTACAAATCGCTCGATGTCACGCCGGTGCTGTCGATGCAGTGGGGCAAGCCCGCGGGCGACACCCTGGGACTCGTCGACATCTTCGGCCCCGAGCGGATGGCTGTCATCGAGCCCTCGGGCCTGTTGGCCGCACAGGGCGCCCGTGTTGCCTTCGGCAGTGATTGGCCGGTCGATGCGCTGGACGAATGGTTTGCCTTCAAGGTGGGTGTCACGCGCAGCAACCGGCCCGACGCCGACCCCGCTTACCGCGGCCGTCTCGGCAAGGATCCGGGCTTGAGCGCCGAGGCCGTGCTGCGCGCCGCGACCATCAATGCCGCCTATTCACTGCACGCGGAATCCGTCACCGGCTCGCTGGAACCCGGCAAGTTCGCCGACTTCATCGTGTTAGACCGCAACCCGCTCACGGTCCCCCCGGAAGATATCGCCAAGGTGAAGGTGCTGCGCACCGTGGTAGGCGGCAAGACCGTCTACCCCTCGCGCCCCTGAGAGCGCCATGCGCGCGACCCGGTGCTGCACACGTGATTGATCGCGGGCATGGCCCGCTCCTACACGGAAATACGGCAAGCCCGGAATCACAGCTGTAGGAGCGCGCCATGCGCGCGACCCGGCGCTGCTCACGTGATTGATCGCGGGCATGGCCCGCTCCTACTAAAGTCGAAAACCCGCTACGCGATAGCCGAGGCGCCCGCGTGTTCGGCGCGACCCATGGCACCGCGCATGAGCGCGGTGTCGCGGATGCTCTGTCGGAAGAGGTAACCGAGGATCTCCTCGTCACGCGCGGGATCCGCCTGGCGGACAAGCGCATCGACGGCGCGGTTGCCCTCGCGCAGGCTGCGCGGCCGACGCCCGAGCAAACGACCCATGTCCTCGAGCTCAAGCTGCTCGATCTCGGCACCGATCTCAGCGTGGTTCTGCATGTGGGTGAGCAGGCGCAGCGACATCTGCAGGCGGTGCGCCAGGAAAGAATCCGTGATCGCAGGCAGTTGTTCATCGCGCAAATTGCTACGCATCGTCTCGAAGAGCATCGAAACGTTCGGGCGCTCCGGCACTGGCAGACGTGGAGCTTCCAGGGTGAGGCCCATGGCCTCGGCGATGGCCTCGGCTGTGGCCTTGCGTGACCAGACCTCCTGCGCGATCCACTCCGCGTGCTCGTCACGCGGGTTCAGTTTCTGCACCACCGGCCCCAATGCCAGCGCGGTGGTGAACATACTGATCACACTGTAGTAGCGGATCTTGTGCAGATCGAGCGGCACGCCACTCGCCTCGCTGTAGTAGCGGAACCAGTCGGGCAGGTTGCCGGTGGGATACCACACATCGCGGGTGCGGATGTGCGCGAGCTCGCGCATGGGGTCTCCCAGATTCGCCAGCTCGAAATCCACCACGCCCTGCACCCGCGAATCGCGGAAGAGAAATTGCCCGGGCCCGGTGTCGCCCTGCACCAGCACCAGCCGCTCGGGCATCTCCGGAAGGTTGCGGCGCAGCCAGCCGCAGGCAAAGCTCACCAGCGGCACGGGCTCCACGATCAGCGGAAAGTGCCCGCGCTCCCACACCGCAAGATCAGTGCACACCAGCTCGGTGGCATCGCACGGGGCAGCGAGCCCGATTTCGACGAATTTCTCTGCAGGGATCGCATGCCAGCGCGCCATCAATCGCGCGAAGTCGCGGGCAACGGCGTCACGCTCCGCGGGCGATTCGATGGTGGTGAAGTCGTTGACCCCAGGAATGAACTCGAGAATCGCAGCGTTGGGATCGTCGCTGGTGGCGATGACCTCGGGCACCGGGATGCCCTCCTCGCGCAGCAGGCGCAGCACCCGTGTTTCGCGCTGCAGACCGTATTCCCGGGTGAAGCCGAAATCCCCGCCGCGATCACCGCGAATGTAGAACTTGCGGCCCACGCCACCGGCATCCACGTCCACGAACCAGCCCGGCCGCCCGCCAGACTCCCGGCCGCCCTGGCGCTGCGAGGCGACGATGCGTGCGCCGAGCGTGCGCTCAGCCCAGGGAAATACATCGGACTCAGTAAGCAGATTGGACATGCGGCGCTCCCGGGAACGCGCGCGGCGCTGCGCGCTGCCCGGACTCTACGCGCGGCGATGCGCGGCTTTCAATGCTCCATACGGATGAAGCGCAGGAGAGTTCAGCGCACAGGCAGATAAAACTGCAGTGCCTCGAACACGAGTTCCGCGCCCTCTTGCGACTGCCGTGTCACACCGCGCACCAGCAGCACGCCACCGCCCGCGACAGTGTTGATTGCCTTCTGCTCGAGCTCCGGCGCAGCCGCCGCGGGCGAGAGGTCGAGGCCGGTGATGAGATGCTGCCGCGGAGAATTGAGCGTGTACTCGGTAAAGGACGGACACGGCACGGTGATACAGACGATGCCGCTGCTCTCGATACCTGCGTAATGGACCTTGCTCGCTTCACCGGTGAGCGGCGCGCCAGAACCCGCCGCGCGCCAGGCCGCGACCACGCTGAAAAACCCAAGGTTCAGGTCCACGCCGCCGGCACCTGAATACGCGCGAGGCCGCAGGCTGCCGCGCACCAGCAGGGCTGCGTTGGTATCGAGGAGGCTCTCGGGGGCTCCCTCGAGCTCAGCGACGTAGCACTCAGACCTCGGTTTGCCGTCGGCGCAGCGGGTGAAAGGCTGATTCACGCGCTTCAGCCAGAATCCACCGCAACCGGGAGAGGCGCATTTGCGCATGTCGCGGCGCAACGCGAAGTAGCTGCTCTGCCCGAATTCGGGCCCCCACGCTGGCGGCGCGGCACACACCGGCGCAACCGGGACGGCTGCCGCCAGAAGGGCAAGGAGCGTTGCTTTCAGGAATCGCATGTCTGGCGGTCTCCGCACACTGGCTGTATCTGCTGGAGTAACACGCCCGGAAACGGCAGAAGGTTCCTCCCTGCGGGAACCATCCGTGGATTCCCGGCGTGTATAAGACAGTACAACAACCATCGCTACAGGATCGACCATGCGACCACTTGCCACTTTGGCTCTGCTGACGGCTCTAGCACCCGCCCTCGCGAGCGCAGAGGTACTGCTCGAGCGTGTCCAGGCATCGGGCTATACCCTCGAGGAGCAGAGCTTCGCTGCACGCTGCACGATCGAGGACACCGGCCAGGTCGAAATCGAGTACCGCGCAGGTTCGGGACTGCTATCGCACCGAGCGCAGCAAATGCAGATTTCCCTGGCCACATTGCGGGCGTCCATAGCCGAGGCCTACAAGGGCGAATTGGTGGCAGTGGAACCCTTTCCCGTCGATGGTCCGACCCGTCGGTACCGGGCTTTCCGCAAAATGAACGACGGCAGGCTGCTCGAAGTGCTGTTGTGGGAAGAAGACGGCAACTCCGGGCGCAAGCAGACAAACACGTCCCCCGCTGCAACACGCCTCAAGCGCTTCATCGACCTGAACTGCGGCCCCGAGAACTGAGCAGCGCCAGCAGCGCTCAGATCTGCTGCGCGCGCCCTGCCCAGTAGGGCGCACGTATACGCGCTCGCAGCGCCTTGCCCGCCTCCGAGCGCGGTAAGCGCGGTACGAAGTCCACGGCGCGCGGCCACTTCTGCTTCGCGATCCGTCCCTCGCAAAAACCGATGATCGATTGCCGGCAGGCATCATCCGGCGCATGGCCCGGGAGCAGTTCCACCACTGCCGTCAGCGCCTCCCCGAGATCGTCGTGCGGCGCCCCCACGCAGGCCACATCGGCCACGGCCGGATGCAGCGCGAGCACATCGTCGGTTTCCTGCGGATAGATGTTCAGGCCACCCGAAATCACGACCTCGGCGCTGCGACCGCTCAGGAAGAGGTACCCGTCGGCGTCCAGATAGCCGATATCTCCAGCGGTAAAATAGCCATCGTGCTGCACGGCAGCCGTTTTTTGCGGATCGCGGAAGTACTCGAAGCTGCTGCCCGGCGGGTTGCAGAGATAGACCCCGCCGCTCTCGCCTGCAGGCAGCTGCTGGCCGTCCTCGCCGAGTATGCGCAACTGCCCGGGCGCGGGGCGGCCCACGGTGCCCGGTTTCTGCAGCCACTCTTCTGGCCCCACCAGCGTGCCCGGCCCCTCGGTGCCGGCGAACATTTCCCAGAGGATGGGGCCGAACCAGTCGAGCATGCGCCGTTTGGTCTCCACCGCGCAGGGCGCCGCGCCGTGGATCAGAAAGCGCAGGCTCGTGATGTCGTGCACCGCGCGCGATTCCTGCGGCAACTGCAGCAGACGGTTGAACATCGTGGGCACGCAGAAGGTGTGGGTGATGCGATGTTCCGCGATCAGCGCGAGCATGCGCTCGGGTTCCCAGCCATCCATCAGCACGGTGCCGATGCCCGCCGTAAGCGGCGTGTTGAGGCACAAGCCGAAGGGCCCGGCGTGGTAGAGCGGGCCGGTAGCGAGCGCACGATCGGTGCTGCCCTCCGGATCGAAGCGGAACACCGCGGTCAGGATATGCTGCATCGCTGCAGCTGCGGCGGGATCGGGCTGGCGGCGGAACACGCCCTTCGGCCTTCCCGTGGTGCCCGAGGTGTAGAGCATCGTGCTGCCGAGACAGGGATCGGGGATGTCGGCGCCGTCCATGCCGGCAAGCGCTTCTTGCCAGCTGATGTAGCCGGGCTGCGTGGCGCCGATCGACACGCGCAAGTCCAGCGCCGGCGCGGCTGCTGCCGCTGGAGCCGCAGCGGCCGCTCGCTCGTCGAGAAACAGCGCCCGTGCTTCGCAATCGGCCACGATCCAGGCGATTTCCTCGGGCGAGAGATGCCAGTTCACCGGCGTGAGCCGCAGCCCGCTGCGGTGCGCGGCAAAACGCACGACGGCGAATTCCATGCGGTTGCCGCACACCAGCGCCAGCGCATCGCCCGCCACCAGGCCCGCCGCACGCAGCCGCCGCGCGAGGCGGTTGGAGAGCGCATTCAGCGTGGCGAAATCCATCTCGCCCTGCCCGCTCCAGAGCGCGATGCGAGTGGGGTCTGCAGCAGCGACAGCAGCGATCTCCATCCCTTCGGGGGCGCGTGCGCAAGCGTCGGCAAAGATACCCATGCTCATTCTCCGCGGAAAACGGGCGGACGCTTTTCCTTGAAGGCGCGCGGTCCTTCGCGGGCGTCCTTGCTCATCATCACGCCGGCGGCTTCGCGGGCCTCGAATTCAAAGGCATCGGCCCAGCGTTCGGTGTGACTCTCGAGCACCGTGCGCTTGATCGCGGCAAGCGCGAGCGGGCCATTGGCAGCGATGCGCGCCGCAAGCGCCTCGGCACGCGCGAGCAGCTCGCCCCCATCGACCACCTCGCTCACCAGACCCCAGCCGAGTGCGGTCTGCGCGTCGATCGGCTCGCCGGTCATCAGCAAACGCATGGCATGCGCGTAGGGCAACTGCCGCGCGAGGCGCACCATGGAACCGCCACCGGGCACGATGCCCATCTTCGGTTCGGGCAAGCCGAATTCGGCGTGACGCGCGGCAATGCGCACATCGGTGGCCTGCAGCAGCTCGCAGCCGCCGCCGAGCGCGCGTCCGTTCACGGCACAGACCACTGGCTTGTACAACGGCTCGCCCTTCAGCAGCACGCGGTCGGCGATGGCAGGGTCGGCGAGCAGCCGGCGCTCGACATCGTCTGCAGCTTCGCGGGCACCGGTCCACAGCGGGATCAGCCCGCCGAGATCGCCACCGCAGCAAAAGTCCCGCTCGCCACTTCCGGTCAACACCGCCACGCGGATGGTGCTGTCGTTGCGCACCTCGTCCCAGGCATCAGCCAGCTCCACGAACGCGCGCGGGCCGAGCACGTTGCGCGCCTCGGGGCGGTTTATGGTTATCCACGCGACCGCCCCGCGCCGCTCGAAGAGAACATCGGCCATATGATGCGGTCCTTTGGGGATAGTTCATGTGGGCCGGCCCACATGAAGTCTAGGTTTATGCTGCTCCTCAGTGCGCCGCCGGCGCGCTCCGCGCCTGTTTGCGCTGGTTTGCCTTCCAGATCAGGAAATCCTGAATGGCCTGCACGCCGCCGGCATCGAGCTGCTCGCGGAACTGCGGCATGCCCTTGCTCTCGCGCGCGCCGCCCAGCACGATGCCGGCGAATTCGCGGTGCGTCTGCGCGCTCATGTAATCGAGGTCCGGGACGCCGCCGGCACCACTGCCGTGGCAGATGCCGCAGTGCTCCGCGAACAGCAGCAGCCCGCGCGAGACCTGTTCCATCGGGGCCGTGGCAGGCGGCGGATCGAAAGTGCGCACGAGCGGCTCAGGCGGCGTCAGCACGCCCTTGGCATCCAGCGCGTAGACGGCGATGCGGTTGGGGTTTTTCAGGCCCGCGACCGCCGTGCCGTCCGGGAAAATCGTGCCCAACGCACCGCCCCAGCCCACGCCCACCGCAAGGTACTGGCGTCCATCGACCTCGTAGCTCATGGGGCCACCGGGAACACCGGAGTAAATGGCTGTTTCCCAGAGCACGCGGCCGTCATCGTCGGCATAGGCCACCAATCGTCCTTCGGTGGCGCCCTGGAAAACCAATCCGCCCGCAGTGGCTAACGTGCCGCCGTTGGCGGGCACTTTCTGCTCCACCTGCCACGCGCGTTTGCCGCGGGCGATATCCCAGGCGATCAGCGAGCCGCGGGTGTTGCGCTGCACCTCGGCGTAGAGGCTCATATCGGTGGTCATGGGGCGCAAGTCGTGGCCGGTGCTCGTGTAGCGGCTGCCCTTGCCGAAACGTGCGGCGGAATCCATGGCATAGACCGAGGGAAACTGTAGCTCGCTGAAGTAGAGATACCCGGTGCGCGGACTGAACGAGACCGGGTGCCAGTTGTGGCCACCCACCATGCCCGGATACAGCAACACGGGCTTACCGCTCTTGCTGTAATCGGCCCCGGGGTTCTCGATCGGGCGACCTGTCTGCAGGTCGTAGCCCTTGGCCCAGGTCACCTTGGTGAAGGGCTCAGCCGAGAGCAGTTTGCCGTTCGTGCGATCGAGCACGTAGACAAAACCGTGCTTGGGTACCTGCACCAGCAACTTGCGAAGTTTGCCCTCGATCGGCAGGTCAACGAGCGTCAGCTGCGTGGTGGCCGGGTAATCCCATTGCTCGCCGGGCGCGAGCTGGAAGTGCCACACGTACTCACCCGTGTCGGGCCGCAGCGCCACGATCGAGGATATGAACAGATTGTCGCCGCCACCCGGGCTGCGCAGCCCGCGGGGCCACGGCGAGCCGTTGCCGACGCCGATGTAGAGCAGATCGAGCTCCGGGTCCCAGGACATCGCATCCCACACCGTGCCGCCGCCGCCCCACTCCGTGAAACGCGTGCCGCTCCAGGTTTTCGCGGCCATGGCCATCGTGGCGTTTTCCGCAGGTTTGGCGGGATCTCCCGGTACCGTGAAGAAACGCCATGCGAGCGCGCCGGTGTCGGCGTCGTAGGCCGAGACATAACCGCGCACGCCCATGTCGGCGCCGCCGTTGCCGATCAACACCTTGCCCTTCACAACGCGTGGCGCGCCGGTGATGGTGTAAGGGCGCGAGGTGTCGATCAGCGTCTGCGCGCTCCAGAGCGTCTTGCCGGTCTTTGCATCCAGCGCCACCAGACGGCCATCGAGCGTGCCCGCGTAGAGACGCCCACCGGATGCGGCGAGCCCGCGGTTCACCACGCCGCAGCAGGCCTTGGCAGCGCTCTTGCGATCGACTGCGGGATCGAAGGTCCAGAGCGGCGTGCCGCGGGCGGCATCGAAGGCATAGACCACGCTCCACGCACCGGTCAGGTACATCACGCCGTCGATGACGAGCGGTGTGGTCTCGACACCACGCTCGTGCTCTAGCGTTTGCGTCCACGCGAGGCCAAGTCGTTTCACCGTGGTGGTGTTGATCTGCTCGAGCGGGCTGAAGCGCTGCTCGTCGGAGGTGCGCCCATAGGCAGACCAGTCGCTGCGATCATCGGCCAGACCCGCAGCAGCGAAGACCAGCAACAAAACACCCGCAAGACCGCGCATACATCCTCCTCATGCTATTCGATACGTCCACAGCTCACTGATGGTAATCCCTGCGTGCGCCGGGCTCGTGCGGAGCGTATGACCATCCGGAAAGATTTTTGGCATGCGGGTTCCCGCCTCCGCTAGCATCAGCGCATACCAAGGAGAAGACACATGCAGAAAGAAACGCCCGCAGCAGCCTTTCCCTCGCACACAAAACTGCTCTTCCTGGTGTCGGTGATGCTGCTGATGAACTACATCGACCGCGGCAACCTCGCCACCGCGGCGCCGCTGGTGAAGACCGAGCTGCAGCTCGACGATGCCCAGCTCGGCCTGCTGCTTTCCTCGTTCTACTGGACCTACGTGGCCTTCATGATCCCGGTGGGCTGGGCCACCGAGCGCTTCGGCGCGCACCGCGTGCTCGCCGTGGGCGCGGGGCTGTGGTCGCTCGCCACGCTGCTCACGGGGTTTGCGCCCAACCTGAGCGCGATCTTTCTCCTGCGGCTGCTGCTGGGCGCAGCGGAAAGCACGGTATTCCCGGCGGTATCGAGCTTGCTCGCCACGCACGTGCCGCTCGAGAAGCGCGGCATGGCGAACGGCATCATGAGCTTTGGCTATATGGTGGGGCCCGCGGTTGGCACCTTCGCGGGGGGCCTGCTGATGGAGAGCTACGGCTGGCGTCCGGTGTTCATCCTGTTCGGCGCCATCTCGCTCGTGTGGGTGCTGCCGTGGATCCGGTTCAGCGCGGGCCACGCACCGGCACGGCAGGCTGCGGCCTCAACCGAGGCAGCGCCCTCCTACGCGCAAATCCTGCGACAACGCGGGCTGTGGGGTGCCTCGCTGGGGCATTTCTCGTCGAACTACAACTACTACTTCATCCTCTCGTTCCTGCCGCTCTACCTCGTGGAGCAGCGCGGTTTCTCTATGACCGAGATGGGTCAGGTGGCGGGCAGCGCCTATCTCGTCAATGCGCTCGCAGCCCTCGCGGGCGGCTGGTACATGGACCGCTGGGTGCGCGCAGGGCGCTCGCGCACCGTGATCTACAAACTCGCGATGACCAGCAGTCACGTGATTTCAATAGGCGCGATGATCGGGATGATGCTGCTACCCGTGCGCGAATCCATCATCTGTCTCTTCATTTTCCAGGTGTTCGTGGGGCTCTGCGCGCCGGGCACCTTCGGCATCGGCCAGATCCTCGCCGGGCCACTGGCCGCAGGCCGCTGGATCGGCGTGCAGAATTTCTGCGGCAACACCGCCGGGATCCTGGCACCTGCGCTCACCGGCATGATGGTAGCGGCAAGCGGCAACTACAGCATGGCCTTCACGGTGGCGGCACTGGTGAACGTGCTCGGTGTGATTGGGTGGGGATTCATCCTGCCGAAGGTCGAGCCGATTGATTGGGCCCAGACCGTGCTGCCGGCCTCTACGCCCAACTAGCTCACCCGGGCAATTCTGGTGACGCTGTTCTGCCGCCTTCGGGTCCACGCGCGCGATCTACAGCCTGCTGCACGGTCGCAACATCCACGATTTCCCGTGTATAGATCCTGGGTAGCCTTGTGCGCAGGTGCTCGGAGGTGTGCTCGACGAGCTTGCGGATGTCCGCGATCTTGCGCGTGGTCCACCAGTGCGGTTGTGGGGCTTTCCCTGGCAGCAATTCACCCCGATCAGCACATGCTCCAGCCGCGGGATGCCGAGCAGCAGGCACTCGTGCTGTTGGTAGCAGGCACTCGTGCTTGCCAAATTTTGCCAAGCTCACTACGGTGCGCCCATGAGCACCATGAACATCTCCTTGCCCGACAGCCTGAAGTCTTTCGTGGACGAGCAGGTAAGCCAGCGTGGCTACGGCACCAGCAGTGAGTACGTCCGCGAACTGATCCGCAAGGACCAGGACCGGCTCAAGCTGCGCGAGTTGCTTCTTGCCGGAGCAGCGAGTCCGTCTGGCGCGCCGGCCGATGCCACCTACTTTGAAAGCTTGAGAACGACGATTCGCAAACGTGCCAAGCCCGGCTCTCGCCGGTGAAACCCAAAGCGGTCGTTCCTCGAGAACAGGCCAGACGGGATGTCGAAGAGATAGTCGAGTACTTTCTCGCCGAGGACGCGGAGGCCGCGGCGTTCGGGTTCATCGACGATCTCGAAAAAGCCTACGCACACATCGGGAGGCATCCCGCCTCCGGTTCCCTCCGCTACGCGCACGAACTGAACCTCCCGGGCGTCCGTGCATGGGTGCTCGCCCGATACGCCTACCTGATCTTCTACCTAGAGCAGGCTGACCACATCGGCATCTGGCGCGTGCTGCACGGCGAACGCGACATCCCCGCCTGGCTGCGACACGCCGATTAATTGGGGTCAGACCCTATTTAAAAGATTAATTGGGGTCAGACCCTATTTAATGTGCTTGTCGCGCGCATGGCGCGCTCCTACATGCGCCGCCGCAGGCCATGCCCGCGAACATCCATGGCGCAACCTTCTCGAGTAGGAGCGGGCCATGCCCGCGAACATCCATGGCGCAGCCTTCTCGAGTAGGAGCGGGCCATGCCCGCGAACATCCATGGTGCAACCTGCTCGAGTAGGAGCGGGCCATGCCCGCGACGGGAGCTCATGGGCAGGCAACATCGCGGGCATGACCCGCTACAACCGGAAGAGGGATCGGGGGCATGGCCCCCGCCTACAGTGTGATCAGCAGCGCATCCCCCACCGAGAACACGCCCGTCTGCAGCACATCCGCCCGCAGCCCCGCGCGGTGCAGCATCTGGCGAATGGTGCGCCGCCCGGGCCAATCAGGCAGCGTGTAGAGCCGACCCATCACGGAGCAAGGCTCGCAGAGTTCCACGCCGCGCAACACGGCTGTTCCCAGCCGGAACTCCCGCCCCACCAGAGCGTTCAGTCGCACACCGCGGGTCACGACATTGCGCCGGCTGCGGGAGAGATCCACGGTAATGCCCTGCTCGCGCGCGAAGGCCTCGAGCTCCTCGGCCTCGACCAGCGTGAGGTTCTCGCCCGGGACCTTGCGCTTGCCGAAATGGCGGTCGCCCTCGATGCCCTTGCCAACCACCACGCGCACGGATGCCACCTCTAACTGCGGGGCGCGCGGGGCGGAGGAGACGAAGATGCGTTCGATGCTCACGTTGCGTGGAGTCTCGTCCAGTCAGGAAACGACGGGGGCTGCCTCACGCTCAGCTGCGCTCCAACGCCCGCGCAAGTTTTTCCAGCAGCATCTGTGCATGCTCCGGCGCGAACACCAGCGGCGGGCGGATCTTCACCACGTTGTTGAAGGCACCGGTGCGGCCGAGCAGGCAACCGTCGTCGCGCAGCAGGTTGATGATGCGGTCGGCGCGCTCGATATCGGGCTCGATGGAGCCTGCGTCCTGCACGATCTCGAGCCCCCAGAAAAGACCCTTGCCGCGCACATCCGCCAGGAACGGAAAGTGCTCGCGTAAGGCATGCAGGCCCGGCTCCAGCACAGCGCCTGCAGCGATCACGTTCTGCTGCAGGTTCTCGCGCTCGAGCACATCGAGAACCGCATTACCCACCGCGGCAGACACCGGGTTGCCACCAAAGGTGTTGAAGTAGGAATGCCTCTTGGCGAACGCCGCGGCGATCGCCGGCGTGGTGATCACGGCGGCCAAGGGGTGCCCTGCGCCGATCGGCTTGCCCAGCGTGACGATATCCGGCACCACGCCCGTGTAATTGAATGACCACATCTGCTCGCCGGTGCGGTAAAAGCCCGCCTGAACCTCGTCTGCAATGAACAGCCCGCCGGCGGCGCGGGTGGCGGCGGCGGCGCGTTCGAGGTAACCCGGCGGCGGCAGGATGGTGCCGTTGGAATCCCAGATGGTGTCGCAGAGAAACGTGGCGGTGCCGTGCCCGAGTGCCTGGAGCCGCGCGACAGCGCCGTCCAATTGCTCGGCGTAACGCAGGCCGATCTGTGGCGTGCCGTAACGGAAGCTGCCGCGGAAACCGTTGGGTGCTTCCACGGTGGCGAGCCAGTCGGGCTGCTCGTCGGCAGGGTACATGCAGGTGGATGCGGCGCCGACCACATTGGAATTGCCGTGGTAGGACTCCTCCGAGACGATCACGCCCTCGTGCCCGCTCACCGTGCGCGCGATGCGGATGGCAAGATCGTTGGCCTCGGTACCGGTGCACACCAGCAGGCAGACGCTCAGCTCCGTGGGCATGGTGGCGGTGAGGCGCTCGGCGTAGCGCACCGCGTTCTCGTGGAGGTAACGCGTGTGGGTATTCAGCGTGGCCGCCTGGCTCGCCAAGGCGCCCACCACATGCGGATGACAATGTCCCACCGAGGCCACGTTGTTGTAGCAGTCCAGATAACGCCGCCCCTCGGCATCCCAGAGCCACACACCCTCGCCACGCACCAGTTGCACCGGCTCGGTGTAGAACAGGCGGTAGCTGGGGCCCAGCACTTTGTCGCGACGCGCCTGCAGTTCTGCAGACGGTGCAGCCACCCGCGGGGCCGCGCGGCCGCAGGCCATGCGGTACTGCGCCAGCGCATCGGCTGGATCGATGGACAGATACAGCTGCAAGGCCTTGACGATATCGGGCCGCTCCTCGGCGATCCACGCCGGCGGCTCCTCCATGGTGGCCGCGCGGAAGTCGTACAAGAAGAGCGCCGTGACGATGCGCAGCATCACCATGTCATGCAGCATCTCGAGATCGGCATCATCGAGCGGCATCACGCGGTTGTAGGACTCGAGTTGCGCCAGAGCGTTGTCGAATCGCATGCCGCCGTAGCGCAGGAAGCTCGCGACCATGACCGCGAGATCCTGCACCAGCGGGGCATGGACCATGTCGCCGAAATCGATCACACCGCTGACCACGTTGCTGGTGTCCGCGGCCCGCAGCAGATTGCCCGTATGACCATCGGAGTGCACCACCTGCGCCCGCAGCGCACCCAGGCGCGGCAACACCTCGCGTTCGAGGCGCACCAGAAAGCCACCCGCCAGCGCGAGTGCGTCTTGCTGCACGCGGGCCTGTACACCGGGATCCAGCACCAAGGCCCGCTGGATATCCCAGGCCACGAAGTGTCGCGCGTGGGGGTGAAAGTAACCGCGCAGACCCTGCGCAAGGCGGGCCTGGAAATCAGCGGCGCTGCGGAAAATACCCGGCTCCAGCGCGGCGCCTCCGCTCAAGGGCTCACCCTGCAACCACGACAACAAGCGGATCATGTGCGGACCGCTCTGCCCGTCGTCGATCCACTCGCGGGTATTACCGGCAAGAGAAGGAATCAGCCGGGGCACCGCCAGATCGGGCGCGCTACGCTCGAGATGCTGCAATGCGCCGATCTGGAAATCGACGGCTCCGGGTTCCTCGCCGGGGGAGGAGACCTTGAAGACGAACTGTCGTCCGTCGGCGCAGTCGATGCGGTGGTTCTGATCGCGCTCGCCGTCCAACCGGCTGAAGCGGCCCTCGATGCCGTAGTGCCTGTGCAACGCCGCGGCGAGCGCATCTTGCGCAAACCCCGGCGGATTGAAATTGAGATCGGCGGCGCTCAAGCCAGCGTGGACGGAATCCTGCATGACGTACTTCCCCAAAACTATCGTCTGCCCTGACCGGCAGATGGGAAGTGTCGGGGTTCAGGCAAGGGACAACAAGATCGCGGGCAGCGCCGACAGCGCCCGACCATAAAAAAACCCGCAACCGCCAGGGGCGATTGCGGGTTTGAGGAACGAGCGGCTCAGTGCGAGCGGCTCTTCTTGCCCTCGACCGGGTCCATCACGTCCACGCCCGTGGAGTTGCCTTCCAGAACATCGACCATGACCTCCGGGGCCGGAGCCTCGACCGAGTCGGCGGTTTCACCCGTCAGGGTGCGGCACTCGATGCAGCCTTCGCGGGGATCCACGGTGCCACTGCTGGTGGTGTACATAAGTGTGTCGTCGTCGACCGGCTTCTCTTCGGTGGCAGCCGTGTCGCCGGTACCAGCCGTGTCGTCGGTGCCAGCCGTGTCGTCGGTGCCAGCCGTGTCGTCGGTACCAGCCGTGTCGTCGGTGCCAGCCGTGTCGTCGGTACCAGACGTGTCGTCGGTGCCAGCCGTGTCGTCGGTGCCAGCCGTATCGGCTTCGCCGTCGCCACCCTCATCGATCATCTCCACCGAGGGATCTACGGGGTG
>CAMAXE010000039.1 GCA_945862145.1 Klebsiella pneumoniae | reverse complement strand
CTACATCATCTGTCGCGGGCATGGCCCGCTCCTACGCCAGCTGTCGGGTCTTGGTGCCCGTAGGAGCGGGCCATGCCCGCGATCCGCACCCGGATATTGCGCGCAGGGCGAGCTCCTACGGGTAGGGGCTCGCCACGTCCCCGAGTTCCACATACACACTTTTCCGTCGCGTGTAATGCTCCACCGCCGCCAGGCCGTTCTCGCGGCCTATGCCGGAGTCTTTCACACCACCGAAGGGTAACTCCACCGGCGTGATGTTGTAGTTGTTGATCCAGCAGATGCCGGCCTCCAGCGCCGCCACCACGCGGTGCGCGCGGGCGAGGTCGCGGGTGAACACACCGGCGGCAAGGCCGAAGGGTGTGTCGTTGGCGCGGCGGACCACCTCGTCTTCATCCGTGAAGGGAAGTACGGACATCACCGGCCCGAAGATCTCTTCGCGCACGATGCTGCAGTCGTCTGGGCAGTCGGCAAAGATCGTGGGTTGCACGAAGTTGCCCTTGTCGAGCCCCGGGCCGGTGGCGCGGGCACCGCCGCAGATCAGCCGTGCCGAGCGTTTGCCTTCCTCGATGTACGCCAGCACTTTCTCCATGTGCTGGCGCGAGATCAGCGCCCCGATCTGGGTGGCGGGGTCCATCGGATCGCCGATCAGCAAACCCACCGTGCGCGCTGCCGCCTGCTCGAGGAACTGCTGGTAGAGCGAGACATGCACATACACCCGCGTGCCGTTCGAGCAGATCTCACCCTGGGTGTAGAAGTTGGCGACCAGTGCTGCGGAGACCGCGTTGTGCAGGTCCGCATCCCCGAAGACGATGAGCGGCGACTTGCCGCCGAGCTCCAGCGTGACGTGTTTCAGCGTGGCGGCGGCTGCGGTCATCACGCGTTTGCCGGTGCCGACTTCACCGGTGAGCGATACCTTGGCGATGCCCGGGTGTCGCACCAGCAGTTCTCCGGTGCGTCCATCGCCCTGCACCACGTTGAACACACCGTCGGGCAGGCCTGCCGCGCGGTAGACCTCGGCGAGCAGGGTGGCGCTGCGGGGCGTCAATTCGGCGGGCTTGAAGATCATCGCGTTGCCGCAGGCGAGCGCGGGTGCGCTCTTCCAGCAGGCGATCTGCACGGGGTAGTTCCAGGCGCCGATGCCGGCACAGACGCCGAGCGGCTCGCGCCGGGTGTAGGCGAAAGCGCCTTTGAGTGTGTGGTGCTCGCCGTGGATGGCTCCCGCCACGCCAGCGTAGAACTCGATGCAGTCCGCGCCCGAGAGGACGTCCACGGCCTCGGCTTCCTGGATGGGCTTGCCGCTGTCCTGCACCTCGACCTCGGCGATGTCGCGGTTGCGCTCACGGAGAATCTGTGCGGCGCGGTTCAATACCCGCCCGCGCTCGGCACCGCTCATCGCTGACCACACCGCAAAGCCCGCCTGCGCCGAGGCCACTGCCGCATCTACCTCGGCCGCACCAGCCTGCGCCACGCGGCAGATCAGCTCCCCGGTGGCGGGATCGATGTTGTCGAAGAGCTCGGTGTCGGCCGGGGCGACGTGCTGCCCGCCGATGAAGTGCCGCAGGATCGGTGCGTTCATGCCGTTCAGGCCCGCAGACGCGCGTTGGCGCCGTCGAAGGGGCTCTCGGGCAGTACGGTGGCGCGGTGGCGCGTGCCGAGGATCTCGATCTCGAGTGCGGTGCCCACTGCCGCGTGCTCGGGCGCAATCATGGCGAGCGCGATGGATTTGCCGATGCGGAAGCCGTAGCCCCCGCCGGTGGCGCGCCCCACGGTCTGGCCGTCCAGCAGGATGGGGTTGTTGCCGAGCGCGTCGGCGTCGGTGACGTCGTGTACTTCCAGCGTGCTGAATTGCCAGGCCGCACCGCGCTCGCGCCAGGCGAGCAGGCCGTCGCGGCCGAGGAACTCGCCCTTGTCGGCGTGCACGAAGCGCTGCAGGCCGGATTCGTCGGCGGAGTATTCGATCGAGAGCTCGGTGCCGATCAGGCGGTAGCTCTTCTCGAGGCGCAGGGAGTTCATGGCGCGGATGCCGAAGGGCTTCAGCGGGATGTCGGCGCCGGCGGCCATCAGCGTGTCGAAAATGTGGTTCTGGTATTCCATGGGGTGGTGCAGTTCCCAGCCCAGTTCGCCCACGAAATTCACCCGTGCCGCGAGGCAGGGCGCCATCCCGACCACCACCGGACGGGCGGAGAGCCAGGGGAAAGCAGCGTTGGAGAAATCATCGCGCGAGACCCGCGCGAGCAGTTCCCGGGATTTGGGTCCTGCGATCACCAGCACGCCCATGGCGCTGGTCAGGTCCTGGAACTGCACGCTGCCGTCGCGCGGCATGTGCTTCAGCAGGTAGTCGTGGTCCAGACGCTGCAGCGCGCCCGCCGACACCAGGTAGTAGGACTCGGCGCTCTCGCGCACGATGGTGAATTCCGAATGTACGCCACCGCGGGTATTCAGCGCGTGCGAGAGCGACATACGGCCGTCGCGCACGGGGAGCTTGTTGGCCACGAAGCGGTCGAGGAAGGCGGCGGCGCCGGGGCCGCTCACGCGGCACTTGGCGAAGGCGCTCATGTCCTGGATGCCCACGTGCTCGTGCACGTGTCGGCACTCATTGCCCACGTGCTCGAACCAGGCTGCGCGGCGGAAAGACCAGACGTCTTTCTGTTCCACGCCGGGGGGTGCGAACCAGTTCGGACGCTCCCAGCCGAATTTCTGCCCAAAGACCGCGCCGAGTGCTTTCATGCGCTCGTAGCAGGGCGTGGTGCGCAGCGGGCGCGCCGCGGCGCGTTCCTCGTCGGGGTAGTGGACGGTGAAGACGTCGGCGTAGGCCTCTTCGTTTTTTCGCTTCAGGTAGCCGTGGGTGGCGTAGTCGCCGAAGCGGCGCGGATCCACGCCCAGCATGTCGATGGTGGGTTCGCCCTCGACGATCCACTCGGCGAGCTGCCAGCCGGCGCCGCCGGCGGCGGTGATGCCGAAGCTGTGGCCTTCGTTCAGCCAGAAATTGCGGTGCTTCCACGCCGGCCCGACGATGGGGCTGCCGTCGGGGGTGTAGGCGATGGCGCCGTTGTAGACTTTCTTGACGCCGGCCTCGCCAAAGGCGGGCACTACGCGCATCGCGGATTCGATGTGCGGCATCAGACGCTCCAGATCTTCCTGGAAGAGTTCGTATTCCGCGCCGTCTGCGGGGCCGTCTTCGTAGCAGCAGGGCGCGCCTTTTTCGTAGGGGCCGAGTATCAGTCCGCCGTTTTCCTCGCGCATGTACCAGGAGCCGTCGGGGTCACGCAGCACGCCCATCTCGGGCAGGCCTTGTTTGTGGCGCGCCTGTATCGCGGGGTGTGGCTCGGTGACGATGTACTGGTGCTCGACGGGTATCACGGGGATGTCCAGGCCCACCATGGCGCCGGTCTTGCGGGCGTAGTTGCCGGTGCAGCTCACGATGTGTTCGCAGGTGATCTCGCCCTGGTCGGTGACCACGCACCACTCGCCGGATGCGGTCTGGCGGATGGCGGTGACGCGGGTCTTGCGGTAGATGGTGGCGCCGCGGGCGCGGGCGCCCTTGGCGAGTGCCTGCGTGAGATCCGCGGGCTGTATGTAGCCGTCCTCCGGGTGGCGGATGGCGCCGATCACGCCCTCGGTGTTGCAGAGTGGCCAGAATTCTTTCACCTGCGCGGGTGTGAGCACGTCGACCTGCACGCCGATGGTGCGCGCGGTGGCGGCGTATTGCAGGAACTCGTCCATGCGGTCGGGGCTGCGGGCGAGGCGGATGTTACTCACCTGACGCAGGCCCACCGGCTGGCCGGTCTCGGCCTCGAGGCTGCGGTAGAGCTGCACGGAATACTTGTGGATCTGGCCCACGCTGTAGCTCATGTTGAAGAGCGGCAGCAGGCCCGCGGCGTGCCAGGTCGAGCCGGAGGTGAGCTCGCCCTGCTCGAGCAGCACCACGTCGCTCCAGCCCTTGCGTGCCAGGTGGTAGAGGGTGCTCACACCCACCACACCGCCGCCTATCACCACCACGCGCGCGCTCGTTTTCATGCCGATTGTTCTCCGGGTTCGCTGGCTCGCGGAGTATATGCTGCGTGTCTCGCCGGCCGCCGGGCCCGCCGCGCACTGCGGGCAAAATTACGACGAACAGAACGGCGCTGGGTGGATGCGACGCAGGGATCGGTCAGACGGGGGGGCCTCTGGTCGATTTTCTTCAGCCGGCGTTCCGTATTTGTGGATGCTTCAGCGCAAGTCGTTGACCATCATTTCAGCGCTCCAGTAGAGTCGCGGGCTCTCCGGTTCCAGTGGTCGATCCCCTTGCCAGTACCGCGCACGCACTCCGCGCTCCAGCTGCTGAGGCAGGCCATCGGTGGCCACCGGGGCTGGCCCCAGTTCTGGCGCAGCCCCGAACCCAAACCAGCCTACGATGTGGTGATCATCGGCGGTGGTGGGCACGGCCTCGCCACGGCGTATTACCTCGCCAGCAAGCACGGTATCCGCAACGTCGCGCTGCTCGAGAAGGGCTGGATCGGCGGCGGCAACACCGGGCGCAACACCACCATCGTGCGCTCGAATTATTTCTACCCCCAGAGCACTGATCTTTACGACCACTCGCTGCGCCTCTATGAGGGCCTGAGCCACGAACTCAACATCAACCTGATGCTGAGCCAGATGGGTATCCTCACGCTCGCCAACAGCCGCCACGATGTCGAGATGCTGCAGCGCTGGTCGAACGCGATCCAGGTGCAGGGCATTGCCTGCGAGTGGCTGGAGCCCGAGCAGGTGCAGGCCGAGGTGCCGGCGCTCGATGTCTTCGGCATGCGCTACCCCGTGAAGGGCGCTTTCATGCAGCGTCGCGGCGGCACCGCCCGCCACGACGCCGTGGCCTGGGGCTATGCCCGCGGCGCCAGCCAGCTGGGCGTGGACATCATCCAGAACTGCGAGGTGAGCGGCTTCGAGATCAGCGACAACCGCGTGCGCGCCGTGCACACCAACCGCGGCACCATTCGCACCGGCAAGGTGGGCATCGCGGTGGCCGGCCACAGCACGGTGTTGGCGACCCTCGCTGGCTTCAAGCTGCCGCTCTCCAGCATGACGCTGCAGGCCTATGTGAGTGAGCCGGTAAAACCCGCACTCGACCGCGTGATCAATTCGCCCATGGTGCACGCCTACATCAGCCAGTCTGATCGCGGCGAGATGGTGATGGGCGCCGGCGCCGATGCCTACTTCTCCTACGGCCAGCGCGGCAACCTGCCCCCGCTGGAAGACGGCGTGCGCTCGATCCTCGAGATGTTCCCCCGCTTCAGCCGCCTGAAGATGATGCGCCAGTGGGGCGGCGTGGTGGATATCAGCCCCGATACCAGCCCGATCATTGGCAAGACGCCGGTCACGGGCATGTACATCAACTGCGGTTGGGGCACGGGAGGCTTCAAGGCCATTCCGGCGGGCGGCGATCTGCTCGCGTCCACCATCGCCCACGACAAACCCCACCCCCTCGCCGAGCCCTTCTGCCTCGACCGCTTCCGCACCGGACGCCTGGTTGATGAAGGTGCGGCGGCGGGCGTGTCGCACTGAGGGCCCGAAGCCATGCTGCAGATCGACTGCCCCTGGTGCGGACGGCGCGACGAAGACGAGTTCACGTGCGGCGGACAATCGCATATCGAGCGCCCGGCGCTCGCCTGCAGCGACGAGCAGTGGGGTGACTACCTGTTCGCACGCATCAACCCCAAGGGTGTGAGCCTCGAGCGCTGGCGCCACACCTACGGTTGCCGGCAGTGGTTCAACATGGCGCGTGACACCGTCTCCCACCGCATTCTCGCGATCTACGGCATGACCGACCCCGTGCCGGTGTTGCCGGAGGCCCGCGCATGAGCCCGCCCAGGCCGCGTATCCCGGGCGCGCGCATCGACACCGCGAAGCCCATCAGTTTTTTCTTCGATGGCAAGCCCTACAAGGGCTATGCCGGCGACACGCTTGCCTCGGCGCTGCTCGCCAACGGCGTGCGGATACTCGGGCGTGGCTTCAAGCTGCATCGCCCGCGCGGCCTGCTGGCGGCCGGCAAGGAAGAGCCCAATGCGCTGGTGCAGCTCGAGGAGGGCGCATTCACCGAGCCCAACGTCCGCGCTACGCTGCAGCCGCTCTACGCGGGATTGCGCGCCCGCGGCCAGAACGCCTGGCCATCGGTGGGTTTTGATGTCATCGGCATTCTCGGATTTTTCAAGCCGCTGTTCCCGGCCTCGTTTTACTACAAGACCTTCATGTGGCCGAGCTGGCACTGGTACGAGTGGGCGGTGCGTCGACTCGCCGGTCTTGGCAAGGCCCCTCGTGAGCGTGATCCGCAGCACTACCAGCGCCAGAACGTCCACTGCGACCTGCTGATCGTGGGTGCCGGCCCCGCCGGTCTCGCAGCAGCGCTGCAGGCGGCGCCTTCGGGGCGACGCATCCTGCTGATCGACGAACAGGAAGAGGCCGGTGGCAGCCTGCTCGCCGAGCGCGAGACCATCGACGGCAAGCCCGCCATGGATTGGGTGAAAGCCACGCTGGCGACACTCGCCGGCCACGCGAACGTGCAGGTGCTCGCGCGCAGCACCGTCACCGGTTACTACGATCACAATGTGCTGGCGGCCGTGGAGCGGGTCAGCAACCACCTCGGGCCCGAGGCCCCGGCACATCTGCCGCGGGAGCGCTGGTGGCGGATCCGGGCCGCTCAGGTGATCCTCGCGAGCGGCGCCATGGAGCGCCCGCTGGTATTTCCCGACAACGACCGTCCCGGCGTGATGCTCGCCTCGGCCGTGCGCCATTACCTGAACCGCTACGGCGTGGCCGCAGGCGCGCGGACCGTGGTGTTCACCTGCAATGACAGCGCCTACCGCACCGCGATCGATCTCGCACAGCGGGGAGTTGCAGTGGCGGCCGTGGTGGATACCCGCGCGGGCGGCGCCGGCGAACTTGGCGAGCGCGTGCGCGGACTGGGCATCGCGGTGCACACAGGTTATCGGGTGCTGGGTACTCGCGGGCGCCGTGGCCTGCGCGCCGTGCGTATCGCGCCGCACGCCGGCGGTGCGGCCACGAACATTGCCTGCGATGTGCTGGCCGTCTCCGGCGGCTGGTCGCCGGTGGTGCACCTGTTTTCGCAGTCCGGTGGCTCGCTGCGCTTCGATGAAGGGCTGCAGGCTTTTGTGCCGGAGCGCGCGGTGCAGGCTGTCGCGGCCGCTGGCGCGGCGGCCGGCGTGACCGGTCTTGCTGCGGCGCTGGCCGGCGGTGCCGAGGCCGCACGCACGGCGCTCGAGGCGATCGGTGTGACCGCGCCGCCTGCGCTTGCCGTGACGGCAGCGCCCGCGCCCGCCGAGCGGCCGCTGGAGCCTTTCTGGTTCACCCCGGATGCGGCCCCCGAGTACCAGTGGCTGGACTTCCAGTACGACGTCACGGTCGCCGACATCGCGCTCGCCGCGCGCGAGAACTTCGTCTCGGTGGAGCACGTGAAGCGCTACACCACCAACGGCATGAGTGTTGACCAAGGCAAGACCAGCAATATCAACGCGCTCGCCGTGCTGGCGAGTTCCACGGGCCGCGCTATTCCCGAGGTCGGTACCACGCGATTCCGGCCGCCGTATCACCCGGTCACGCTGGGCGCCATCGCCGGGCGTGGTCTGGGCGAGCGTTACGCGCCGCGGCTCGAGACCCCGATCCACGAGCGCCACCTCGAACTCGGCGCGCAGATGGACGACTACGGCGGCTGGCAGCGTCCGGCCTGCTACCTGCAGCCGGGCGAGGACGAGCACCGCGCCGTGCTGCGTGAAACCCGTGAAGTTCGCCGCGGGCTCGCGCTCTTCGACGGCTCGCCACTCGGCAAGATCGAGGTGCGCGGCCCCGATGCGGCGGAGTTCCTCGAGCGGGTGTACATCAACTCGGTGCGCAACCTCGCACCCGGGCGCGCGCGTTACGGCCTCATGCTGAACGAACTCGGCATCGTGATCGACGACGGCGTGCTGGTGCGCCTTGCCGAGGATCATTTCCTCGTGCACACCACCAGCGGCGGTTCGGGCCGTATTTTCCTGATGCTGGAGGAATGGCTGCAGTGCGAGTGGACCACGCTGCGCGTGCGCTGCACCAATGTCACCACGCAGTGGGCCACGGTCACCTTGAGTGGTCGCGGCGCCCGCGACTTGCTCGCGCCGCTGGTGCAGGGCATCGATCTGGGTCGTGAGGCCTTCCCGCACATGCATTTCCGCACCGGCTCGATTGCCGGCGTACCGGCGCGGATCCTGCGGGCGAGCTTCACCGGCGAGGCAAGCTACGAGATCAGCGTGCCCGCCAACCGCGGTCTTGATCTCTGGGATACGCTCCACCAGGCCGGCAGTCACGAGGGCATCGTCGCCTTCGGACTGGAAGCGCTGCTGATGCTGCGCGCCGAGAAGGGTTATCTGCACGTGGGCGCCGACACCGACGGCACCACCAACCCGCTCGATCTGGGCTGGGGTCCGGTGATCGCGAAAAAACAGTCCGATTTCATCGGCCGGCGCTCGCTGTCCACGCCGAACGCAACGCGCGAGGGCCGGCTGTGTTTCTGCGGCATCGAGCCGCTCGATCCGTCCACGGCGCTGCCGATCGGAGCCCACGTGCTGGACACGCTCCCGGGCGGAACTCGTCGTTCCGGGGGCTATGTCACCTCCTCGTGCTTCAGTCCCGAGTTGGGGGGCTGGATCGGGCTCGGTATCGTGCGTGATGGCCCGGCCCGTGCCGGTGAAATCGTGACAGTGGCCGGCAACGGCATCGAGATGCAGGCCCGCCTGCGTGGCACCGTGTACATCGATCCCGAGGGAGAGCGCCTTCATGCCTGAACTTCGCGCACGTTCGGCGCTGGCGCGCTTTGCCGCGGCGGGAGAACTCGCAGCCCTAGATCTTGACGGCCTTTCGCTGCGCGAGCTGCCGCAGACGGCGATCCTTCGCGTGCAGTTGCTCGAAGACGCACCGGCGCCGCGCGCCGCGCTCGAGGCTGCCATCGCGCTCAGCCTGCCGGGTCCAGGCAGGCTGGCCGGTGACGCGGGCCGGCGTTGCGCCTGGGTGGCGCCACTCGAGTGGCTGCTGTTTCTTGCGCCAGTGGCAGAGCCTGCGCTGCTCGAGGCCCTTGCAGCAGTGGGCACGGGTGTATTCGCGACGTCGATAGGCGATGCCCGTGTGGGTATCGCCGTAACGGGCGCGCGGGCAGCCGAGCTCTTGGCGCGTGGCACCGGTCTCGACCTGCATGCCAGCAGTTTTGTGCCGGGCCGCACTGCCAACACGCGGCTCGCCCAGCTCGCCGCGATGATCGCCCGTCCCAGCGATGCGCCGGCCTTTGAGGTCTGGGTTGATCGTTCCTCGGCAGCCTGGCTCTGGCAGTGGTTGCTGGATGCGGCCACGGAATTCGCCGCGGCTCACTGAGCAGGCATCGACCGGGCGAGGCTGCTGCCGTTAGGATTAGGGTTCGATCCCCGCGAGCAGCAGGCCCCCCGATGACACCTTCCCCGTCTTCGTCAATTGTCCGGTGTGGCGTGCAGCTGCTCGGCCTGCTTCTCACGGTTGCCGTCCCGGCCATCGCTGCCCCGGCTTCGCGCCCCGCTGCGGATCTTGATGCCGCGCGTCTCGCGGCCAGTGCCAGTGAGCCCGCCAACTGGTTCACCGCCGGGCGCGACGGCAACGGCACCTACCACTCGCCGCTCGCGCGCATCAACGACAAGAACGTGGGCTCGCTCGGTTTCGCTTGGGAGCATGATCTCGGCGCGCCGCGCCGCGGGCAGGAGGCGACGCCCGTGGTGATCGACGGCGTGATGTACACCTCGGGCACCTGGGGCTACGTCTATGCGCTCGAGGCCGCCACCGGGAAACTGCTGTGGAAATACGATCCTGAGGCCAATGTCCAGTCCGCGCGCAATCCTTGCTGCGATCTGGTTAACCGTGGTGTCGCGGTGTGGAAAGGCAAGGTCTACGTCGCCTCCGTCGACGGACGTCTGCACGCCGTCGAGGCGGCTACCGGCAAGCGGGTGTGGGTTGCGGATACAGTGGTCGATCACACCATGCCCTACACCAGCACGGGCGCGCCGCTCATCGCCGGCAAGGTGGTGGTGATCGGCAATGGCGGTTCGGACATGGGCAAGGCTGGTGTCCGCGGCTACATCAGCGCCTGGGATCTCGAGACCGGACAATTCGCTTGGCGTTTCTATGCGGTGCCCGCGCCCTCGGGGCCGCAGGAGCATCCGGATCTGGAGGCGGCCGCGAAGACCTGGGACCCGCGCAAACCCGAGCATCACGGCGGCGGCTCGCCCTGGGATGGACTTGCCTACGACGCCGACCTCGACCTCGTGTACTTCGGCACCGGCAACGCGGCGCCCTACGACCTCACCGATATCGGGCCCACGCAGTTCGATGCGCTCTACACCGCGAGCATCGTGGCCGTGAAGGGCGGCACGGGGGAGTACGCCTGGCACTACCAGGCCGTGCCGCACGACGAGTGGGATTTCGACACCGTGCAGAAATTCGTACTGGCGGATCTGCCGTTCGCGGGCGCGACGCGACAGGTGATCATGCAGGCCTCGAAGAACGGATTTTTCTACGTGCTCGACCGCCGCACGGGCGAGCTTCTCGCCGCGAAGAACTACACCTACGTGAACTGGACCAGCGGCATCGACATGAAGACGGGCCGCCCGATCCTCACCGAGACGGCCAACTGGCACGTCGCGCCGAAGAACGTCTATCCCTCGTGGGCCGGCGGCCACACGTGGATGCCGATGTCCTGGAACCCCTCCACCCGGCTTATGTACATCCCGGTGATCGATGCCTCGAACGTATGGGTCGACATTGCGCGTAACGGCGGACAGATCAAGTACATCCGCGGCTTCTTCACGGTGGGCGGCATCATGCCGGACACGGCGTATGACGAAGCGGCGTACGAGCGCCTCTATGGGCCTCTCCCCCCACTCGATGATCTGAGCCGCGAGCGGGAGGGGCATCTGGTGCGTGAGCTGATCCGGGCCTGGGACCCGGTGGCGCAGAAAGTGGTGTGGGAACACGAGACCTCGGGCGGCGCGCGCGGCTATGACGGCGGCACCATGAGCACGGCTGGCAACCTCGTTTTCCAGGGTCGCGGCAACGGCGAGCTCTGGGTCTATGCTGCCGACAGCGGCAAGGTGCTGAAAGTGATCCCCACCGGCAGCCATATGATGGCCGCTCCCTCCACCTTCGAGGTGGGTGGCGAGCAGTACGTGGCGGTGCAAGCCGGTTACGGTGGCGCGGGCATCACGGTAGGGCCGATCCCCGCCTCGAGTGCCGCAAGCCGCCACCAGAACACCAACCGCATCATCGCCTTCAAACTCGGTGGCGGCGCGGTGCCACTGCCGCCGCCGCTGGTGATCCCGCCTTTCACGCAACCTCCCGCACAGACGGTCTCTGCGGAGCAGATCACACGGGGCGAGACGCTCTTCGTGCAGGAGTGCACGCGCTGCCACCAGTTCGGGCCGAGCGTGGCCCCGGATCTGCGCAAGTTGAGCCCCGGCTCGCACGCGGGCTTCAAGGACATCGTGCTGCGCGGCGCACTGGCGGCTAACGGCATGGGCCGTTTCGATGACTTGTTGAGCGAACAGGAAGTCGAGGCGATCCACGCCTACCTGATCGACGAGGCCCGCAAGGGCTGGGAAGCGCAGCAGCAGGCGGCGCGCTGAGCGTGCACCGCCGTGTGGCAGTTCGTGCGCTGATCAGCGCTCGGCCTTGAAGCCCACCTTGTTGGCGTCCCATGCGCCGGGTCCCACACCCTTCTCGCGCAGCTTGTACTTCTGCACCTTGTTGGTCGGGGTGTAGGGCAGGGTGGCCACGATCTCGATGTAACGTGGCACGAAGAAATAGGGCGCGTTTTCGTTGATGAAGCGCGCGAGCTCCAGAGGCTCGAGCGTGGTGCCGGGCTTCAGTACCAGGTCCAGTTTCAGTTCTGTTTCGGCTTCCATCAGATCGCTCGGCACGCCGAAGGCGGCACAGTCGGCGATGTCCGGGTGCCGGCGCGCGACCATCTCGACCTCGAAGGTGGAGATATTGCGACCCTTCAGGCGCACGGCGTCTTTTTTGCGGTCGGAAAAGTAGTACCAGCCGTTGGCGTCGCGTTTGGCCATGTCGCCGGTCTTGTACCACTCGCCCTCGTAGGCCGCCGCGGTAGCGGCCGCGTCGTCGAAGTAGCCATTGAAAATCAGGTGCGGCTCGCGGGGGCGCACCCACACCTCGCCGGGCTCGCCCTCGGGCACGTCTTGTCCGTTGTCATCAGCGAGACGCACCTCGAGCCGGGGCGAGGGCTTGCCGCAGCTGTTCGGTGGCATGGGCAGTTCGTCACGCGGCGCATTCAGCAGGGTCATCGCCTCACTCTGGCCCAAGCCCTGCGGCATCAGTTCCACCGCAAAGCGCTCGCTGAACGGGGCTGCCAGCGCGCCTGGCATGGGTACCGCCATCAGTTTGCGCAGCGTGTGGCGCGCATCGTCGGCACGGGCCGGGGCATTCCACAGCAGCATGTGCATGGCGCCCAGCGTGAAGCTCTGTGTGGCCTTGTAGTAGTCGACGCGCTCCCAGAAGTGCGTTACCGAGAAAGCGGGATCCATGGCGAGCGGAATGCCGGCGATCAGCGCGCGGAAGATCGCCGTCACCCAGGCGGCCGAGTTGTACATCGGCAGCACGTTGTAGGCGATGTCACCGGCTGTGGTGCCGAACATGGCATTGCCCGAGTCGACGGCGTTGAACCACACGCTGTGGCTCTGCATCACGCCCTTGGAGCGCCCGGTGGTGCCCGAGGTCCAGAGCACGGCGCAGGTGTCGCCGGCGCGCTGCGTGCTGATATCAGGCTCAGGGGAATCTGGCACATACAGGGCATCGAAGGAGATGGCGCCCGGGATCAGGTCGGGATCTCCCAATACCGCGATGCGGCGGGTTTGCAGTTGCTCGAGTACCGCGCCCAGACGCTGCGCATGAGCGGCATCGGTGACCACGATGTGCGGGCGACTGCGGTTTACCGTGTCCTGCAGCCAGTCGCCCTTGTAGTCGGAGTTGATCGGCACCCACACCGCGCCCAGCTTGTTCGCGGCGAGGGTGAGGAAGATCACCTCCGGGGCGCTGCCCATGTAGAAGGCTACGCGCTCCCCGGCCACCAGCCCCTCAGCTGCGAGTCCTGCGGCGAGGTCGTTCACGCGCTGGTTCACTTGCGCGAAGGTGTAGCGCTGCTCGCCGTCCATCAGGAACACGGCGCCGGGTTGGGCCGCCGCCTGCATCTGCAGTGCGCGCCCGATCGTGCGCAGGGTGGGGTGCTCGAACTGCAGTGCGTTCATCGCGGGCTCCGGCCAAATGTGCTCGGAGCGGGATACAGCAATTCCCGCCCTGTTTCAAGCCGATGCCACGGCGGCATGTTTCGCACGCGAGGGGCCGCGAGCGTCGCTGGTGACGCAAGGCCCCTGCGGGTGCCTGCGGCAGGGCGCAACTGCGTGGAGCGGGCTCTCGGCGAGCGACACCGCTCTGGCCTGTTTTTAGTCGCGGCCGCGTGCGAGCATGGGCCTTGAAGGCTGCCGTATTCATCGCCGTAAGAGCGGACGAGCGGTTGTACGATCCTGCCAACGAGAGGAAGAGTCAGTCCATGCTGCAGTGGAAAATCGGTGTCGTGACGGTCACACGGATCGTCGAACTCGAAGTGCCCGTCCCCTATGATCCCGCGCATCCATTCCTGCCCGGGGCAACGCCGGAGCGCCTGCGGGAGATGCCCTGGCTGTACCCGCACTTCGTGACCGAGGAAGGGCACCTCAAACTCTCGATTCATGCGCTGGTAGTGCGCGCGCCCGGGCTGACACTGGTGGTAGACACCTGCGTGGGCAACGACAAGCCGCGTGCCTTGATGGGCGGCGTGGCGTTGCAGACAGCGTTCCTCGAAAGCCTTGCGGAGGCAGGATGCGCGCCCGAATCGGTGGATGCCGTGGTGTGCACGCACCTGCACGTGGACCACGTGGGCTGGAACACCCGACTCGTCGATGGCCAGTGGGTCCCCACATTCCCGAATGCGCGTTACCTGATCGGTCGCCGCGAGTACGAGCACTGGAGCGCCGAAGGTGATCCCGAACAACAGGAAATCCTCGCCGATTCGGTAAAGCCCATTTTTGATAGCGGACTGGCCACGCTGGTCGAGATGGACCACCGCATCTCGCCGGAAATCTCCCTGATGCCCACCCCCGGCCACACACCGGGCCACGTGAGCGTGCTGATCGAGTCCCAAGGCGAGCGCGCCATGATCACCGGCGACATGCTGCACCACCCCTGCCAGTTCGGGCATCCGGAGTGGTCACCTCCTTTCGACAGCGATCCGCAGGCGGGTGCGGGGATGCGCCGCTCCGTGATGGAGCGTGTTGCCGGCGATCCGGTGCTGGTGATCGGCACGCATTTCGCGGCGCCGACTGCCGGGCATGTGGTGCGTGATGGAGACGCGTTTCGTTTCGAGGTGGAGTAGGTCAGCCCAAGAGGCGGGCTTGCACCACCGCGAACGTTCGGATCCTCAATCTTCTGGTACCGGCTTTGCTCGCAATCGTGCGATGACTTCTCCGACGGGTTTTACCTGTCCTGCTTCGACCTGAGCGGTTCCGAGCGCCAGAATCTTGATCAAGGCAAGCGCCTCTCTGGTCTCGTCCCGAGAGCGGGCGACCGGTGTTCTGGCCTCAGTTTCACCGGAAGTCTTGTGCAACTGCCGATTGGCACAGTGTTCATCGTGCATGCTGTGACTCCCTTGATGTTCTCATCGGTAGACGCCCTTACGATGAGCCACCGCAACCACGATCACCAGCAATACCTCGTCCTGGATCTCGTAGACGACCCGGTAGCGACCGACCCTCACGCGGTAGCGCTCCTGCCCCGTTAGTTTCTGACAGCCCGGTGGCCGGGGCTCTACGGCGAGGGCATCGATACGCGAGAGGATTTTCGGGACGTCCTCTGGCGAGATGCTGCGAAAATCTTTGCTGACCGAGCGCTTGAACGAGAGCCTATAGCTTTCCATGCTTGCGCAGGTCTTTCAGGAGGGCCGCGTAGGTGATCTCGGGTTCGGCGATCCGGGACTCGGCTACCTCGAGGTCTTCCGCGTCCTCGATGAGAGACTCCCGCAGTGCCGTGTTGACGACGTCGGACATGGAGCAGTGCAGGTCCGCGGCCTTGAGGCGCAGTGCCCGGTGCAGTGTCGGGTCGAGGTAAATGGTTGCGCGCACGGGTTGAGACATGTCGGGTACCTCCGGGCGCAGTGTTTCCGCTGTGTTGCTTTAACGTCAAGACGTTTTATTCAATCAAACACCCACGGCCGCACCTCGTCCCGGTTCTGCACCACGATCTGCTGGGCAGATGGGTTGCCGTCCAGGATCTTGGTGTCGATGCGCAGCAGTTGCAGCAGGTACTGCACGAGCGGTCCGCGGGTTTCCACGCGCAGGGCGCCGTTCTCCATGCCGTAATCCTGCTCCACCACGGCAGACTGCGCGGGGCTTAGCCGCGTATCGGGCACGATGACCAAGGGCACCACTGTGTTCCAGTTCGTATCGGCTGATGCAGGGTTGGGCGACTCGCCGAGCAGATCTGCCTCGCCGCGGAAGCGGCTCAGCACGAAATCCCGGTAGTCGCGGTTTTTCTCGCAGTAGGCGCGCATATGCCAGCGGATGCCCGTGAACACCAGGGTGTGGGGCGCGATCACGCGGGTCTCGGGTTCAGGGCTGCTGAGCGACACGTACTCGCACTCCACGCGTTGCCCCTCGCGGGCGGCCTGGAGCAGCGGCCGCAGGATGTCCGGTTTGAGGTTGCGCACCGGCGCCGTCAGCACCTCGGTGTTGGCGCTCTGCAGCCCGAGGCTCTCGAAGCGCAGCGTCAGATCCCGGTTGCGGTTCAGCAGGTGCAGGTACTCGTCTGCCACCCCCGCCGTGACCTGCGGCCGGAAGTCCCCGGTGGGCCGGTAGCCCTTCTGCCGCGTGTCGTACTCGAGATTCCCCGGCCCCACGTGCTCGATATAGGTGTTGATGTGCTTGGAGGCCTGCTGCCGGCCGATGCCGAAGGCGTGGCAAAGGTGGTTGGTGGTGAGGCGTCCTTCCCACAGCGCGACGGTCTCGATCAGGCGGTAGCGGGCGAGGAGGTCCCAGTCATAGGGCCATGGCGTGTTGCTCATCGGGCGTCCTTCCGTTAGGGCGCGCCGAGTCTGCGCGAAAACGCGACATGTGCAAATGGCCACCTCTGGTGCCGTGGTCGCGCGAGCGGAGACAATTGCCCCAACGCCAGCCGCACACGAGAAATCCGCCGATGAAAACGCCGCACAAAGCAATCGAAGAGCGCCTCGAGTTCCAGTTGAGCGTGCATGCCGAGGCCCGGCAGCGCCAGCGCGGACTCACCCGCAAGGATCTGGAACTGATCCAGCGCTACGGCGAGCAGGTCGATGACGGCTGGGTCCTGAGTGACCGCGCCCTCGAGCTCGCCCGCAAGGACATCAAGCGCACCCTCCAGCGCCTGGATCATCTGGCCGGCGTGGCCGTAGTGGAAAAGGGCGGCACCATCGTCACGGCCTACCGGGCCACGGGGCGTCGGGTGAAGCGGTTGCGGGACGGGGAGAAGTTGGGGGCGGGTGCGGCGAGACCCTCCACGCTTCACTGAGGCGGCGCGGCCTGTGATGGGTGGGCGCGGCGACCTGGTCAGGTTAATCTGCAGAAACGCAATTACAACAATCGATCTGCAAGATGCATCTGCGAGTCCCGCGTGGGACATGCTGACAGTTGCTCGCACGGGAGGGACCTGGTGGCGGATTTGGCAGATGGCGAGAGTGCCGAGGTAAAGGGATCTGGCGCAAAGCCCTGGATTATCCGGAACACGGGCGGTGTGTTCAGTTGCAACTGCCCTGCGTGGCGCAACCAGTCCGTGGCCATCGAGCGGCGCAGTTGCAAGCACCTGCGGGCGTTTCGCGGTGCTGCGGCAGAGGCCGAGCGCACGGGTTCGCCCGCGGATCTCTCGCCGTCGACTTCCGCAAAACCGTCACGTTCTGCGGCTCCTCTCAAAGCGCCCGCGCAAACCGATGCCATCGTAGAGAGTTCTGCTCCACCCCTGCTGCTCGCGCACCCTTGGGACAACCAGACGCCACTGGACGGCTGGTGGATGAGCGAGAAACTCGACGGTGTGCGTGCCTACTGGGATGGCGCGCAGTTTCTCTCCCGCCAAGGCAATCGTTTCCACGCTCCCGGATGGTTCCGGCAGGTGTTGCCCGCGTCCCCGCTGGACGGCGAACTGTGGATCGGCCGCGGCGCCTTCCAGCGCACCGTCAGCATCGTCCGGCGTCAGGACGAGAGCGAGCTCTGGAAAGAGGTGTCCTACCTGGTGTTCGACGCGCCCGCTGTCGTCGAGCCCTTCGAAGCGCGCCAAAAGTTCCTGCGTTCATTGCTCGGCCGCTCTCGCAAGGCGCAGGTGCGCGTGCTGGAGCACCAGCGCTGCAAGAGCATCGACCACGTGCGTGAAGAACTGCAGCGTGTCGAGGCTCTGGGAGGAGAGGGACTGATGTTGCGCGAGCCCGGCTCGAACTACGAAGCAGGCCGCTCGCACACCTTGCTCAAAGTGAAATCCTTCCTCGATACCGAGGCTCGCGTGGTCGGGCATCAGGCAGGTGCCGGAAAACACAAGGGACGTCTCGGCGCCCTGCTCGTAGAGATGCCCGATGGCAAGCAATTCGCGATAGGCACCGGCATTAGCGATGCCGAGCGGCAGAACCCGCCCCCTATCGGCAGCCTTGTTACCTACCGGTATCAGGAACTCACCGACAGGGGCGTTCCGCGGTTTCCCTCGTTCTTGCGCGTCCGGACGGATGTTGATTCTGGCGCTGCCTCGAAGCGCGCGGGTCGAACGCGCGGTGGCAGATAGACCGCCGGCGCGTTCCAGCGCAGGGCAGCAACACACGTCGAGAACGCAATATGTCGGGTAGAAACCCCAGCCGGGAGCAACTACAGCACGCGTTGATGCGACTGCAATTTGCCATCGATCGTAACGATGTGAGCGAGATGCTGGCGGCGTTGGCGGAGGGGGCTAAGGTTGATGGGCCCCTCCTGGGGTCGAAAACAACGCCGCTCGCTTATGCAATCGAAAAAGGTGCGATTGATGTCGCGCGCGAATTGCTCTCTCGCGGCGCCAAGCTGCCCGCCAATCCGTTCAAAGATATGATTACCGGATGGCGAAAACTGTCTGATGACGAGGCGCAGGTCGCGGTGTCGATGGCCAGCCTCCTTGTTTCCAGAGGAGCCAACATCAATGCACCGGGAAACAGGGGCGCAACGCTGCTCGATCGCGCTGTGAGGAGCGGAAATGCATACATCGTTCGTGAGTTGCTCGCCTTAGGGATCGACCCACGCAAAGGCAAACCCTTCGCGCGATGCGACAGCCCGGAAATCTTTGAATGCCTGCTCGCTGCTGGCGCCGATCCGGGCGATGCCATTCATCTCGCTGTGTCGCGCACATGGCAGGGCTGGTCCGGAAGGCTGGATCGTTTGCTCGCGGCCGGCGCCGACATCAACCATCGTGGCGAGGAGGGCAACACTCCGCTGCAGCAATTTCTGGTTGGATCCGCTCGAGATAACCCCGCACGCATCACACGGTTGAAAGCACTGCTCCGGAAGGGGGCAGACCCTGAGTTGGCGAATGACAAAGGCGACGCTGCCATTCATCGTGTCGCAGATATCAAGGGTCTGTCGGAACTCGGCGTGCTGCTGGAGAGGGGCGTCGACGTCGATCGCAAAGACAAGGCGGGCAACACCGCGCTCCATCGGGTGCCGGATTGCAACTGGCAGACGCAGGACGGAACGAAACTCGCCATGTGCCGTGCGCTGCTGGATGCCGGCGCAAATCCGAACGTACGCAACCGGCAGGGTGACACACCGCTCGATCTGGCTATCCGATGCGACCTCGTGGATGTCGTGCGGTTCCTGGTATCGCGCGGCGCTCACACCGGGTCACCGGTCCCGGTTCCTCACTGGCAGGGGTTTCCGGACCAGAAGTCGATCGCCATGCTGCGGCTGCTCGTCAAGTTGGGGCTTGCGCACCCCAACGACCGTGACGCAGACGGCAGGACACGGCTGCATCACGTCAAACTGAAATCGCATATCAAGGCGTTGCTTGCGCTGGGCGCAGACGTGAACGCACGGGACACCCGAGGCGACAACGCGCTGCACAAGGTTTTTGGTTGGCGCGCCTACGGCAATGCCCGTGAGCTTTCCCTGATCTCCGGATCTGCCACCGTTCTGCTTGGCGCAGGAATCGACCCTTCCGCCGAGCAGGCGCAGAGATTGATGGGAATCGCCATCCAGCGGCGGGATGTCGACCTCGCTGCGGCGCTGCTCCAGCGGACGGAGGTGACTCTGGAGATCGAACCCCGGGCGGTCGTATCAGTCACCAGTTTTCTGCAGCAGCTCCATGCGGCGCATCCCGAATCGCTCGGCCGCCTGATCGGCGCCGACGTCGTTGCCACGGAGGTGCTTGCATCTCTGGCGGAGGCGGCCGGACCAGTGGCGGATCCCGGGCAGTTGCCTCCGGAACTGTTCGCACTTCCCGCGGGTGTCGATGCAATCACAAACAGGCTGCTCGCTACGGCGCGAGCCTATCCCCGCCCTCGCGTGCTCTCCACTGGCGATGCAATCCCCGACGAAGCAATGGCTGCGCTCATCGCGCAGTTACAGGCCTCCTCTGCCGGCGCGCCTGCGGCGGGGCTCGGCCCCTTCAGAGAGCAGCTGGTGCCGGCATCACTCAAACAGTTGGCATGGAGCCTCGTGCGCGACTGGGATGCCAAAGGAGGGAAGGATCGGGGTTGGATGCTCGACGCGCTTCTGCTGCTCGGTGATGACGCCGATGTTCGCGAACTGGGCAAATGGGTTGCGGCCTGGGGAACGGGATCGCAATTCGGCCGTGCCCGCCATGCCATAGCAGCACTCGCCGCCGACGGCAGGGACGAGGCCTTGCGGCAGCTTCACACCCTTGTGCGGCGCTACCCCAACAAGGCGATTGCTGGCCTCTCGGCCGAGCAGCTTGCGGATGCTGCACGCAAGCGTGGACTTGATACCGCACAACTCGAAGACCGTCTCGTGCCTGATCTCGGGTTTGATGCTGCTGGCGAGATCTCTCTCGACTACGGCCCGCGTCGATGGACGCTCCGCCTCACGGCCGAGTTACGCCCCATGCTCACAGGCGAGGACGGCAAGCACGTGTCCAAACTGCCTGCGCCATCGCCTGCGGACGATCCGGAAAAGGTCAAAGCGGCTACCGCCGCATGGAAGGCTATTGGCAAGGAATTGCGCAGCAACGCGGGCCCGCAGCTGCGGCGGCTCGAGCGCGCCATGATCGAACAGCGTAGATGGACGACGCCGGAGTTCACGGCGTTTCTTCTAGGGCATCCGTTTCTGTGCGCGGCAGTTCGCGGTCTGGTGTGGACAATTTACCTGCCCCGAAAGGGCAAGGTGAATGTGCTGAAGCGATCTTTCCGCGTGCTGCCCGATGGGCGACTCCTGGGCGTTGACGGCAAAGAGTTGACCCTGGATCAGGAGATGCGCGCAGGAATTGCGCACCCCCTTGAACTGGGCAAGGAGCTCGCAGCATGGACCTCGATCTTCTCCGCCGAGGCGCAGCTGCAACCCTTTGCCCATTTGATCCGCAAGGTCTACCTCAAGACGGATCCCGAGGCGGAGAATTTCTTCGGCATCGTTGGCATGCGGGTGAACCCCGGTGCGATGCGCGGACTGATGGCACGCGGGTGGTTCGGAACGGGCGACCGCTTTGCCGGTGTCACCTGGGAACTGAGCAACGGGAAGACAACAGTTGCCTTCAACCAGGGGATATCGGCTGCTGGCGGTGGCGGTGGCGGTGGCGGTGACGGTGGCTCGGGTGATGTGATCACGGATGTCTGGGGCCGGAGCCCCGATCCCATCGCATACAGCGAGCTGGTGCGCGAACTGCTGGCGCTGCGGGCCTGATTCGACATGCGCCAACTCGTGCCCCGTCGTATTTCCCTGACGACCGAGGAGGTCGAGCGCCTGCGGATTCAGCGCACAACGGCCGCTGACACACAGACTCCCGGCAGTGAACTAGAGCAACTCGCCATATCCCAAGACCGCCGCACCCGGCGCGCCGTCGCAAGCAATGTCGCCACGCCGGCGCACACGCTGCTCACCCTGGCACGCGAATTCCCGCACGAGTTTTTCTGCAACCCCGCGTTCGATCTGATGCTGCTCGAAGACCCCGCGCGTGTGCATGAGCTGCCCGTCACTGCGCTGAAGGCCATTCTGCGTCGGGACGACTGCCCGCCCGAATGGCTCAAATGGGTTGCCTGCCGAGGTGCGGGTGCGCTGCAGGTGGCCTTACTGGCGCGAGCGGACGTGTCGGTCGAACTGCTCCGGCTGATAGCCGAAGGCCCCAACGTTCGCGCCGCTGAAACAGCGGCCGCACGACTTATGATGCTGCGCGCAGCCGAGCCTCCGCTCGCTTCCGCACGCCCCGACCGTCCACAGGACAGCTGAACCTGATGCCCAACACCATCCTCCCCCGCCTCGACGCCGCGCGTCGCGATCTGCTCGATCTTGGCCTGCGAAATGCGCTGGTCAACCACGGTACGCGCGCCAGGCAGGTGCGTGTCGTCGACGAGCGCTCGCAGGAGATTTACCGAACCCTCGTGAAGGAGGGGCGGGCGATGGTCTTCGATCCGCTCGCGGAGGAGACCGCCCGCACGGCCGTGAAGGCTACGGGTGATGCCGCCGCACGCGTCGAGGAACTCGACTGGAACACCCTGCTCGCCCAACCCGAGGACGGCGGCGATACGCCGGCGCAGCGTCACACCGACAACCACCTCCAGACCGCGCTCGGCTCCGAGGCGCTGCACACGCGGCTGCTGTCGATACACAACGACGCGCGGGGTTACATCGAGGAGCAGGGCGTCAACATCCTGTTCCTCGCGCTTGGTTTCCTGCATTGGTTCGAAGCCGGCGCGTCCTCGCAGGAGCGCCGCGCGCCACTGCTGCTGATCCCCGTTGAGCTTGAGCGCGCCAGTGCGAGCGAGCGCTTCAGCGTGCGGTGGACGCAGGGCGATATCGGCGACAACCTCTCGCTGTTAGAGAAGCTGCGCACCGAATTCAACCTGAAGCTACCCCTGATGGGCGATCAGGAAGAGCTCGATCCCAGCGCATGGTTTGCGCAGGTTGCCCGCGCGGTAGGGGGCACTGCCCGCTGGAAAGTCGAACCCGATGAAGTGACGCTGGGTTTCTTCTCGTTCGGCAAATTCCTGATGTATGCAGACCTCGACCCGAAAGCCTGGGCCGGTCTGGATGTCCCGCCCATCCTCGCCTCCCTGGTCGAGGGTGGTTTCCACGAGCCCGAAAGCCCCTTCACAGCCGATGTCCACATCGACCAGATGCTGCAGCCGGCCGATGTGCGGCAGGTGCGGGACGCCGACAGCAGCCAGGTGCTCGCCATCCTCGATGTGATGCGCGGCCGCAACCTCGTGCTGCAGGGGCCGCCGGGCACGGGCAAGTCGCAGACGATCACCAACATCATTGCCGAGAGTATCGGTGCCGGTAAAAAGGTGCTCTTCGTTGCCGAGAAGATGGCCGCGCTCGATGTGGTCAAGCGCCGCCTCGACGAATGCGGGCTCGGGGATGCCGTGCTGGAACTCCACAGCCACAAGACGAGCAAGAAACAACTCCTCGACGAGCTGAGCCGCACCCTGCACCAGGGCAAACCCGTGGCCGAGCGAGCTGAAGACGACATCGCCGAACTCACCCGCCTGCGCGACGAGCTGAATGCCTACTGCGAGGCCGTGAACACGCCGATCGGCAACACGCGCCAGAGCTTCGTAACTGCGCTGGGCTGGAGCATCAAGAGCGATTGCGGGCCAGACGTGGGCGAGCGCTTTCCGTTTGTACCCATGAGCGTCTGGACGGATGCCGATTACCGCCAGCAGCGCAATCTGGTCGAGACGATGGACCGCCATCTCGCCAGCGCGGGCGCACCGGCCGACAGCCCCTTCCGGCAAACAACATTGCAGGAGTTCCTGCCCTCGCAGCGCGATTCGCTGCTGCGTGAGCTGCAACAGGCGCGCGATCTGACATCGGGCCTGATTGCTTGCGCCGATACGCTGGCGAGCGAGATGTCCTTGCCTCGCGCCACGCGCAGCGCCGAGGCCGCCGTGCTCTCGCGGGCCGCACGCCGTGCGATGGAAGCGCCGCATCTGGAGGGCGTTACGCTGCGCTCCGGGGAGTGGCAGCTGCGCCGGGACGAACTCGCACAGCTGCTGGCCGCGGGCCGCGCACTGTCAGAGGCGCACGCGCGTCTCGACGGGCAACTCATCGACAGCGCATGGGAGCAGGATCTCGTCGACACGCGCCGGGTGTGGGTCACCAAGGGTGATCGCTGGTGGCGTTTTCTCTCGGGTGAATTCCGTGCCGCGCAGGCGCGCATGCGCGGCCTGGCGAGGGGGAGCCTGCCGACAGAGGCCTCGGCTGTCGTATCCATCATCGACACCATCCTCGACAGCCAGCGCCAGCGCACGCTCTTCGGCCAGCACGTGGCGCTGGGGCGCGCGTTGTTCGGGGCGCAGTGGAAGGACCTCCGCTCGGACTGGGATGTACTGGACACCCTCACCCAGTGGGTCGTCGCGCTCTACCGGGACGTGGGCGATGGCGCCATTCCCGAGGGCCTGATCCAGTTTCTCTCCGGTTCGCCCGCGGTGGATCGGCTGCGCGGTACTGTCGATCAACTCGATGACCTGCTCGCGCGTTGCGACCCTGCGCTTGGCGGCATAGCGGCGCGCCTTGCGCTGCCAAACCCAGCAGACGGCAGTGACCCGGTGGGGCCGGATCTGGCCGCGCAACTCCGCGCGGTCGAGGGCTGGATTTCCGGCATCGACGTGCTCGACGAGCGGGTGCGTTTCAACGTCATCGCGGCTGAGCTTGCGCACTGTGGGCTCGGTTGCGTAGCGGAGCGCGCGTTCGCGTGGCGCCACGCACCGGGCACACTCACGCGGCTCTTCGACAACAGCTGGTACACGGGCTTGGTCGAGCTCGGCTATCAGCAATCTGCGCCCATCCGGCAGTTCGACCGCGTGCAGCACGAGTTGCGCCGCGAGCGTTTCGGGAGCCTCGACCAACTGCTCTTCCGGCACAACCAGGTGCGCCTTGCGCTCGCGCATTGGCAGCAACTGCCCAGCCCGAGCTCAGGCGGCGAGATGGCGATCCTCTCCGGGGAAATGCACAAGAAGCGCCGGCACCTCCCCATCCGCACGCTGATGGAAAAGGCAGGCCGTGCGATCCAGGCGATCAAGCCCGTGTTCATGATGGGGCCGATGTCCGTCGCAGCGTATGTGCCACCTGGTTCGGTGGCCTTCGATCTGGTGGTCTTCGACGAAGCAAGCCAGGTCAAACCCGTCGATGCATTCGGCGCCCTGATGCGTGCGCGTCAGGCGGTGGTGGTGGGCGACAGCAAACAGCTTCCGCCCACGAGCTTCTTCGACAGCGTGACGCGCGGCGAGGAAAGTACTGAAGCGGAGGAGGGCACCACTGCCAGCGTGGGTGATATGGAGAGCATTCTCAGCCTCTTTCTGGGGCGCGGCGCGCCCGAACGCATGCTGCGCTGGCACTACCGCAGCCAGCACCACTCGCTGATCGCCGTCTCCAACCACGAGTTCTACGCTAACGAACTGCTGGTGTTTCCGAGCCCCGGCGGCAGTACGCGTGCGCGCGGGCTGCGGCTGCGGCATTACCCGGACACGATTTATGACCGCGGGAAAACCAGCACCAACCCCGGCGAGGCGCGGCACGTGGCCGAGGCCGTGATGCAGCACGCCCGCGAGGGCCCGGATCTCACGCTGGGCGTGGTGGCATTCAGCGTGGCGCAGCGCGATGCAATCGAACTGCAGCTCGAGCGGCTGCGCCGTGCCGACGGCAGCCTGGAGCCCTTCTTCAACGAGGACCGCCGCGAGCCTTTCTTCGTGAAGAACCTCGAGAACGTGCAGGGCGACGAGCGCGACATGATCTTCATCAGCGTGGGCTATGGCCGTGCCGAAGGCGGCTACATGCCGATGAGTTTCGGGCCGCTGAACCGCGAGGGCGGTGAGCGGCGGCTGAACGTGCTGATCTCGCGCTCCCGGCTGGCGATGGACGTGTTCTGCAACTTTCGCGCGGATGATCTGGACCTCGCCCGCAGCAATGCGCGGGCGGTTGCCTCGCTGAAGAACTTCCTGGCCTATGCCGAGCGCGGAGAGCTCTCAACGCCGCGCGCAACCGGGCGCGAGCCGGACTCCCCCTTCGAGCAGTCGGTGATCCGTGCGCTCCAGGGCCGGGGCTACACCGTGCATCCGCAGGTGGGCAGCGCGGGCTTCTTCATCGACATCGGCATAGTCGATCCCGCTGCACCGGGGCGGTACCTGATCGGTATCGAATGCGATGGTGCTGCGTATCACAGCTCGCGCTCCGCGCGGGACCGGGACCGCCTGCGGCAGTCGGTTCTCGAGGGGCTTGGCTGGCGCATGCACCGCATCTGGAGCACCGACTGGTACCGCAATCCCGGCAAGGAACTGGACCGCACCGTGGCGGCGATCGAGCGCGCAAAAGCGCTGGCACCGCCACAAACGCCCGTTGCGCCGGCGCCGCAGGCCGTTGTGGCCACGACGGATCCAGCGCCCGCACCGCCCGCGCCCGCGCCCGCGCCCGCGCCCGCACCGGCCGTAACGGAACTCCCGCGAGAAACTGTAGTTCGCGCGGCGCACAGCTACCCGGCCTACGCGCGTGCCGAGATCACCGTGCCCTTGAATGGCACGCAGCTGCACGAAGTTGACCCGGAATGGCTTGCGCCCTTCGTTGTACAGGTGGTGCAGGCCGAATCCCCCGTTCACGCAGAGGAAGTGGCGCGACGCATCACGGAGGCCGCCGGCCTCAAGCGCACCGGCAGCCGCATCCAGGATGTGGTGGCGCAGGCCGCCGCCCTTGCCGTACAGGGCAAACGCATTGCGCGCCGCGGCAACTTCCTGTGGCGCATGGACATGCAGGAAGCACCGGTGCGTGACCGCAGCGCGGTCGACAGCAATCTGAAGAAAATCGAGTACGTCGCGCCGGAAGAAATCCGTGCGGCACTGGTGACTGAGGTGTCGCGCGGGTTCTCGATGGATGTGGAGGGTGCCGTTGTAGCGGCTGCGCGGGTTTTGGGGTTCCAGCGGGTGAGCCCGGCAATGCGTCAAAGCATTCTGGATCAGATGAAGGTGCTGGAGCGGGAAGGGCGGTTGAAGCGCAGTGGGGATGTGTTGAGTGCGGGGGCTATGTGAGCTGAGCAGCAGTTCAGCGTGTTTCCGCAGAGCGAAATCAATGCGGGCACGCAGCCTTCGTCAGTCGAGAGTCTGAGAGCTCATCAAAGTAAAGGAGGAATTTGTGATGACCCGAACGCTACCGGATACCACCTCCAAACCCGCGCTCCTCGCGTGGGCCAAGGACCCCGCCCGAGGACCGGCTGAACTCGCCGCTGCCACAGGCTTTTTCCCCGAGGTAGACCGCGCGATAGCCACTCGCGTGGATTGCCCGCCCGGCGTGCTTGCCACGCTCTCGCACAGTTCCGACAAAGCCACGCGCGCGAAGGTGACGGCCAACGCCAATACGCCGGCCTGGGATTATGTGCGGCTGGGGCAACAGTTTCCGAAGGAGTTCATTGCCAACCCGTTGCTGGATCTGTTGCTGCTCGAAAACCCGGCGCTGCTCAATGAGGTCCCGACCGCGCTGTTGGTGCAGATCTCGAAGAAACCGGAATGCCCGGCCGGGTTTCTGATCTGGGCCTCATCGCACCCGGACAAAAAAGTGCAACTCTCGGTGGCGATGAACGCGAAAGCGCCCGCAGAGGCACTGGAGCGCTTGCGCGAGAGTGCGCATCCGTCGGTGCGGGAGAGTGTCAGCTCTGCTGCATCCGGGTTAGCGGCTGATCCCGAGATGCTGTTCAGGGAAGCGGTGCGGGAGCGGCTCGCGGCATTGACGCCCGAGGAAGTGCAGGAGGCATGGGCAAAGAGGTACATCGGCGTGCCGCAGTTTCGCGAGTTGTCGCTGATCGCGCGGTTGCAAGTAGCCGATGCGGAAAATCACGTGATGCCGCTGGCCGGAGCAGTCGCGGCGAATCCGAATCTGCCGGTACTGTTGTCGGTGCAGTTGCTGGAGCTGTTGGCACAATTCGGAGACCCATCGGTCCGTGCGTCGGTCGCCCAGAACCCGAACACCCCCGTCGCGGTGCTGAAGGCGCTGGCGAAGGACAAGAAAGAATTCGTTCGCAGTTCAGTCGCCCGGAACCCGAACACCCCCGTCGCGTTGCTGGAGGCGCTGGCGAAGGACGAGGATTGGGATGTTCGCAGTTCAGTCGCCCAGAACCCGAACACGCGCGTCGCGGTGCTGGAGGCGCTGGCGAAGGACAAGGACGAGGACGTTCGCTATTGGGTCGCCGAAAACCCGAACACCCCCGTCGCGGTGCTGGAGGCGCTGGCGAAGGACACGGACCAGGACGTCCGCAGTTCAGTCGCCCGGAACCCGAA
>CAMAXE010000038.1 GCA_945862145.1 Klebsiella pneumoniae | reverse complement strand
GCCAATGACTCTGTCAACACAGTGACGCGATTCGATCTTGTCGACGATACGCTATCGGAGACGATCAGCTTTCAAGCGGGAACCTATCCGGTCGCTATTGGGTTTGATGGAATAAAGGTATGGTCTTCAAACCCGGGCACTGCGTCGGTCAGCGCTTTCTGATCAGCCACCTCCGCGCCGCTCGAAATGCGACCGACACGCACCACTAACTTGAATGGATCTACTTCATGAAATCCGCTGCCGCTTTTGCTGTGTTTGTGTTGTGGTTGGGACTCACGCACAGCGTGCTCGCGCAATCGGTCTCGACCATTGCAGTCGGTAACCGTCCCAGCGGCATTGTCTTTGATCGCACTTACATCCACGTGGCCAATGACGACGACGGCACGGTGTCGCGGATCAGCCCCAAAACCGGGAAGGTCACGCTAACTTATTCATCCAATGGTCATTGCGCAGACATATTTTTTGATGGCTCTTACATATGGACAGCAAACTATCGGGATGGCACCGTCAGCAAACTCACAACGGCGGGCGTCCTCAAGGGAACGTATTCCGTAGGCGGCAGCCCGATACGCCTGACATACGACGGAACGAATATCTGGGCGACGCTGCCAGATGCGGGACGAGTCGTGAAAATCAGCCGTAGCACAGGAGCAATCCTTGGGGACTATGCCGCTGGCTCAACGCCTTTTGGAGTCATTTCCGACGGCACGTACGTTTGGGTTGTGAATGGCCCCTATGGAGGATCAGGCGGTCTTACAAAACTAAGCAAAACAGGCGCGGTGCTTGCCACCTTGGATATAAGTGGCGTCACATCACGCGAGATAACAACCGACGGTACGTTCTTGTACGTTACAAACTACTCGTCCGGAACCATTTCGAAGGTAAGAAAAGCAACAGGAGCACTCGAGGGATCCTTCAGTGCCGACGTGGGTGTGCATGACATTTTTTATGAGGCCCACCAACTGTGGGTGGCTAGTCAGGAACAAAGGACCATTTTGAGGTTCAACAGTGTGGATGGCGCCCTGCTGGAAACAGTGCCGTTTGCCGAAGGTGTCGTGCCAGCTGCGATCAGCTTCGACGGTGTCCGCGTTTGGTCAACAAATCTCAATACCGCATCCGTGAGCGCATTCTGATCGGTCACCTATGCCTCAGGGGACGGTCATCCACTCGAATCGGACAATGCCTGCCGGTTGTAAGTGAACCGATGGCAAAAATCAGGGCTTCAGGAATTCATCCACATCAATACCAGCCTGCTTGAGGATGGCACGCAATGTCCCCTCGGGCATGTCTCCGGGGTGGTTCGGCAAGGTGGTATAGCGATTTGTCGTCGGGTTGTGCCAAATCTCATGCGAACCCGCCGCTTGACGGTGAAACTCAAAGCCGAAGTGCTTGAGTCGCTGGACGACAACCCGTTACCGGAAGCCGCCGAGCCGGCCCATCAGAGGTTGACGATGAGGGGGTAGTCGAAGGTTTCACTTGCGCGCGGCAGGGATTGAGCCGCGCCCTGCTGGGATTCGATCAATTTTTTTGCCACATCACGGGCAATCTCGACCGCCTCTTCGATGGTGCGTCCCTGCGCGATCAAACCCTGCACGTCATCGGATGTGGCGAGATACATCCCTTCTGGCAGCAATTCAATGTGTAGCCTGACGATGTGTTCCATGCTGGTCTTCCTGTCTTGACCCTCGTGCGGTGCGGCCAATGCTCGGCTCAGCCACAGAGTCTAGTGAGTGGAGATCGGTTGACTCAACCGCTATCGCTCCACCACCCCCACCAACCAATCCTGCAACGCAGACACATCCCCGCTCTCAATAAGCGAGAGACACACCAGCACGGCGCGCTTTGAGGGGATAACGATAATCGCCTGCTCCTGATGCCCACGCGCCATGAAGGTATCGGACGGGAACTGGCGCTTGGCGGTGGGTACGCCCTCAGGATCAGAGAACGACAGCCACCACTGCGCGCCGTAGCGCCCTTTTGAACCCGCGGTAGGCCGCCGCGCGCGCTCCACCCAACCCTCGGGCAGGATGCGCTGGCCGTTCCACACACCGTCGTGCAGATAGAGCAGCCCGAAGCGGGCGTAATCCCGCGCCGTCATGAAGACGAGCGACGAGCCAATCAAGGTGCCTGCCGCGTCGAATTCCAGCACCGCGTTGCGGATGCCGATGGGCGCGAGCAGTTCGCGCTGCACGAAACCGCGGTAGCTCTGCTCCGTGCCGCCGGACAGATCGCGGATCACACGCGAGACGATATTGGTGGTGCCCGAGGAGTAATCCCAGAACGTGCCCGGCGGGTGGATCAGCGGGCGCGAGGCCGCATAAGCGCCCATATCGCGCGCGCCGTCGCCGAAAAGCATGCGTATGGCGTCGGAGTTCTGCAGGTCGGAATAGTCCTCGTTGAAGGCGAGGCCGGTGGACATGCGCAGCGCGTCATCGAGGGTGATGGCGCGACGCGGGTCTGCCGGGTCTTGCTGCCACTCCGGCACCGGCAGCGGGCTCGTGGGCGTGATGCGCCCTTCGCGCACCATCACGCCGGCCAGCGCCTGGACCATGCTCTTGCCCATCGACCAGGAGATGAACTTGCTCTCCGGCCCGAAACCCTCGCGGTAACGCTCGGCGCGGATGCGCCCGTCTTGCACCAGCAGCACCGCGCGCACACCCGAGAGCACCGGGCCTGCGTCGGGCGCGAAGGCGGAGTCGATATGCGCTTCGAGCGCGGCGTCACGCGGAGCGGACGCCCAGTCCGCTCCGGGGAATTCGTCGGCGTGCGCGCCGAACGACCCGACAATCGCCAGCAGCGCGAGGATCAGTCTTGCAGCTGACATCCGCGCCCCTCCTGGTAGCGGGCCTCACCCTTCAGCCACAGCGCGCTCGCGCTGACTTTCTGCGAGACCGGATCCACGTTGACGTCCAGCCATCGGGTCTCGGCCGGCAGGTCCGCGAGACAGGCGGGCAAAGCACGCCCGCTCACGAACACGCAGGAGCAACTCATACGCGCCACGAAACGCAGCGCGTTACTTACCGGCTGCTCGACGCGCTCGCAGCCGCCCAGCAACAGGCAGAGCGCAAGAGCTACGGCTTTGGGGCGTTTCACGGCAGCACGCCCTCGATATCTGCGCCCGAATCAGGCACCACTGCCCGCCGGGCGACCGCAGCCGTGGCTTGCGCGAGACGCGCTCCCGGTCGACGCGCGCCCGCACCCGTGGGCAGCAGACCCCGCATCTCAGCGAGTGGCACCACGCGGGCGCGGCGATTGCGCATCAGATGGCTCACCAGCAGCTTGTAGGTATCCATGTCGAAGGCGGCGCTACGCGCGAACACATCCTGCTGCAGCAGTTCGGACTCGTTGCGGAACGTGCCCAGATAGCACCAGCGATCCACCACGTGCACGTCCTCGGGGTAGCCCGAGGGCGCGGCCTCACGGATGGCGACCGGCCCGTCCCAGGGCCAGCTGACGAGCTTCAGGCGCCCCAGTGCGTCGGCCAAACGGGCAGCATGCTTCAGTGGTAACTCATGGCCGGCGCAGGCACCGGCGCACTTGCCCACCTGCGAGCGAAAGCACGCGCCTGTGCCTTTCTCGAGCCCGAGCAGGCGCGGACAGAGCCGGTGCTCGTCGGCGAGTTCAAGGAGCGCTTTCTTCGCTGCGGATTTGCTGCGGAACAAGCCATACAGGTGGTGGAGCCCGCCCTCGGCCACCTCCGGACCCGAGACGATCTCCGGAGGGCTTTCGTGATTGCCCTCCCAGCGGATGCTGGAGAGCGCGGCGTGGCGCCGCAGCCGACGGTTGTAGACCGGCACCAGGTCTTTCACCAGTTGCGACTCGCGCAGCAGCGCACCGAGTTCGCCAGCGGTCTCGTGCCACTCGATGCGCGCCGTCTGCTGCGCGATCTGCATCTCGCGCGAGCTGCTGTGGTCGGCGGAGAAGTGCGACAGCACGCGGGTGCGCAGATTGATGCTCTTGCCGACGTACAGCGGGGCGTCGCGCTCATCGAAGAAGAGATAGACGCCGGGGCTATCCGGGATGGCATCGAGCACATCTGCGCCAATGCGCGCGGGCAGCGAGGACAGCCGGGTCAACGCGGCGATGTGCTCGGCGAGCACCACTTCACCGAGCGCACCGGCCATCTTGAGAACAAACTCGCAGGTGGCCTCCGCATCGCCCATGGCGCGGTGGCGCGCACCGCAGCCCAGGTTGTGACGGGCGATAAGGGCGTCGAGGTTGTGGCGCGGCTCCTCGGGGTGGAGCCGCCGGGAGAGCTTGACCGTGCAAAGCACCGGGCCGCGGAACGCGAGCCCTGCGCGCTTGAGGGCGTTGCGCAGGAAACCGTGATCGAAGCGGGCGTTGTGGGCCACGAAGGTCACGCCTTCCAGGCGTTCGCGGATGTCCTCGGCCAGTGACTCAATATCCGGCTGCCCGCGGACCATCTGGTTGTTGATGCCGGTAAGCGCCTGAATGGACTCGGGGATGGGCACGCCGGGATCCACCAAGCGTTGCCAGCGCTCGGTGATCTGGCCGTCGCACACGCTGACGATGGCGACCTCAGTGATGCGGTCGTGCACCGGGTTACAGCCAGTGGTTTCGAGATCAACAAAGGCGTAGCAGCCGCGAAGCATCGGTAGTGGCACCGGATCTTTGAACTGATTATTTGTACAGGTATGATGGCATGCCTGCAGTGAACCCGGCAATGGCCGCGAAGCGTGTGATCCACGCGCGCCGCTCTGGCCGTATTATTGGCTTTGCACCCGCCTGCGCACAGGAAATTCCTATGACCAGCATCTACGACTTCAGCTGCAAAACCGCCACGGGCGAGGAACAATCACTTGCCTCCTTTAAGGGCAAGGTCATGCTGATCGTGAACACCGCCAGCAAATGCGGCTTCACGCCCCAGTTCGAGGGGCTCGAGGCGCTGCATCAGACCCACGCAGCACAGGGACTCGCGGTGCTCGGCTTCCCCTGCAACCAGTTCGGCGGCCAGGACCCGGGCAGCGACGCCGAGATCCTCGACTTTTGCCAGTCACGCTACAGCGTCAAGTTCCCGATGTTCTCCAGGATCGAAGTAAACGGAAAAGACGCCCATCCGCTCTATCAGTTTCTGAAAGAGCAGGCGCTGGGCCTGTTGGGCTCAGAGGCCATCAAATGGAATTTCACGAAATTCCTGATCGCCCGCGATGGCGCCGTGCTAGAGCGCTTCGCGCCCACCGCCACGCCGCAGGACATCGAGAAGAAGATTCTGCCGCTGCTGTAACGGCGGGCTATGCGCGCGATCGGAGCGCGGTCGCGCGCATGGCGCGCTCCTACAGAAGAAACGCTAAACCGCAACCAGTAGGAGCGGGCCATGCCCGCGATCGCAGCGCTGTCGCGCGCATCGCTCGCTCCTACAACCGGAAGGCCGTCGACACTGGCGTGCGCGCTGCACGCCAGGCAGGAAACACGCCGCCCACAAGTCCGATCACCAGCGCCAGCAGCGCACCCTGCAGCACCAGTGCCGGCGTCAGCTGAAAGCTGAACACCACCTGCGTGAAGCTACCTCCGAGCGTGCTCGCAGACAGACCATCGAAAAACAACCAGGTGGCTAGCGCTCCAAGCACGCCCCCTGCCATCGACAGCACCAATGACTCGACCAGCGTGCCCGCGAAGGCCGCGATCCCGCTGAAGCCAAGCGCGCGCAGCGTCGCGATCTCCCGCGAGCGCATCGACACCGAGGTGTACATGGTGTTCAGCGCGCCAGCCAGCGCGCCAAAGGCCATCGCAATGCCGAGCGGCCAGCCGAGCAGCATGATCAGGTCCGAGGTGCGCTGCGACTGGCCGGCGTAATAGGCCTGTTCGGTCTTGGCTTCGAGCTGCAGCCGCGGATCGTTCTTAGCGAAATCCCGCAGTTCCGCGAATCGCGAGGGATCCGCGAGCTTCAGGCGCATCGTCTGGAAACGGCTGCCGCGGTTGAACAGCGACTGCACCGAGCGCGCATCGGCCCAGAGTTCGCTCTCGAAAACCGAGCCACGCATCGCGAATACACCCACCACTTTCCAGGTCGAGCGGCTGAAACGCAGCTCCTTGCCGAGTTCGAAGCCCGCGAACTCGCGCATGGCACCCTGCCCCACCACGATCTCGTTGGTACCGGGGCTGAACATGCGACCCTCGACGATCTGCACACCCTCGCGCAGCGCAACGCCAGCGGGCCCGATGCCGCGCAGCGGCAGGTTGGCGCGCGTACCCCCTTCGCGCTTGATGCCGTCAACGACCACGTAGAGCTCCGCGGAAATCAGCGGGCCGTCGGGGCCGCGCGCAACGTTGGGGGCGTCGGCCAGCAGGTTGACCTGCTCGCGGGTGATGGTGCTGTTCAACTCGGTCTCGCTGCCCTCGCGCAGCAGTATCGCCACATCCGGCGAGCCGGTGCCCGCCACCGTGGCGCGAAAGCCGTTGGCCATGGCGAGAAAGCTGAGAAGCACCGTCACCACCACCGCCACCGCCACCAGCGTGACCAGCGAAATCGAGGCGCGCGAGGGCAGACTCCGCAGGTTCATGATCACGACGGCGCTGATCTGCGCGGGCAGGCGGCTCATCTCAGCTTCTCCCCAGCGCGGTCACGATATTCAGCCGCATCGCGGCCAGAGCGGGCAGTAACCCCGTCACCAGCCCGAGCCCCAGCATGATCGCCAGGCCCTGCAGCATGACCTCTGGCCCGAGCGCGAGATCCGGCAGCACGCCCGCAAGCGCCTTGCGCATCGCAGTGATCGCGAGCAATGCCACCCCGATGCCCAGCAGCCCCCCGAGCAGCGAGAGGAACATCGATTCGGCGAGCACCATGCGGAAGATCCGCAAGGAGCGGAAGCCGAGGGTCTTCAATACCGCAATCTCGGTGGTGCGTTCGCGGATGGCAAGCATCATGGTGTTGCCGACGATCAGCAGGATCGTGAAGAACGCCGCCGACACCACCGAGGTGATGATGAGAGCGATGTTGCCGAACTGCGCCACGAAGGCCTTGTTGAAGGCCTTGGCGGTATCGGTCTGGGTTTCCTGGAAACTGTTCACGAACAATGCGTCGACCTGGCGGGCGATGCGCTCGTTCTGCGTGGTGTCGGCGGTGTTGAAGACGATCAGGCCGGTGAAATCCTTGCCGAGGGTGCGCGACTCGTTCATGTAGTCGTAGTGGAAGTACATGCGTCGCGTATCGCTGCTCTCATCGCTGCCGCGGAAAATCCCCTCGACGACCATCTCCCAGGTTGTGGTGCCGTTGCTGCGCGTGAAGATGTTCGATTGCACCGGTATGCGATCGCCTACTTTCCAGCCCTGCGCCGTAGCGAGCGCCTGACCCACGATCAAGCCCTGGCGGTTGCGCAGGAAGGCCTCGCGCTGCGCGGGTTCCAGCACGATCTCGCCCGCGTAGACCTGCAGATAGCTGTCGGGCTCGACGGCAAAGGTGACCACGACATTGCGCGAGTCACGCACGTAGCCGCCGAACCAGGCCGCGTGGGAGGCCACCTGGATGCCTTCTATCGCGCGCACCTTGTTCAGGTACGAGATCGGCAAGGGCTGGGTGAAATTGATCTTGTTCACCGTGACCAGGCGGTTGTCGGCCGTGAGGTCCACACCGGACTGGAAGCCGGCCCGAAGGCTGCCCAGCACGCCGAATATCAGGAATGCCGTGAAGATGGCAAACAGCGTGAGCGCGAAGCGGAGCTTGCGCCGCACGAGGTTACGCCAGACCAGGTAGATTTCGCTCATTGCTGCTGCCCCGCACCGCCGCTCAGGCGGCGAGTTCCTCGCGAACGAAACGACCCTTGTCGAGATGCAGCACGCGCCGCGCGAACTTGGCAGCCTCGGGATCGTGCGTAACCATCACGATCGTCTTGCCGAACTCCGTGTTGAGCAAGGTCAGCATCTTCAGGATGTCATCGGCCGTGGCGCGATCAAGATCGCCAGTAGGCTCGTCGCAGAGAAGGAGCTTCGGGTCCGATACCACGGCGCGTGCAATCGCGACCCGCTGCTGCTGGCCGCCGGATAACTCGCGCGGCAGGTGCCGGGCGCGATCCTCGAGTCCCATAAGCTTGAGCGCCGCCTCCACGCTTTGGCGCCGGCGCGCACGCGACAGCGAGGTGAGCAGCAGCGGCAACTCCACATTGCGCTCGGCGCTCAGCATGGGCATCAGGTTGTAGAACTGGAAGATGAAGCCCACGTTTGCCGCACGCCACGCGGCAAGCCGGGTCTCCGACAGCGCGTCGATACGCGAGCCCGCGAAGTGGATCTCGCCGGCGCTCGGCTGGTCGACGCCACCCAGCAGGTTCAGGAGCGTGGTTTTGCCCGAGCCCGAAGGGCCCATGATCGCCACGAAATCCCCCTGCTCGATGCTCATGTTGAGGCTGTCGAAAATCGTGATGCTTTCCTTGCCGCGCTGGAAACGCTTGGCGACATCGTGCAGTTCGAACAGCTTGGTCATCGGGCAAGGGCTCCCCGGAGTTCAGGTTTTCTTGAAGGCTACTTTCACACCCATGTCGGGCAGGATGCGCGCGTCATTGGTCTCGAGCCCGATGCGCACACGCACCGTGGCCTTTTCGCGGTTGGCGCTGGGAATGATGGCAACCACGCGGGCCGGAATCTCCCAGTCGGGGTAAGCATCGAGGTTGGCCGTAACACCCTGCCCCGCACTCACGCGGCCGATATAGGACTCGTTCACGTCGACCTCGATTTCCAGCGACTCCATGTCGACGATGGTGCATACGCCCGTGCGGGTGAAACCGCCACCGGCTGACATTGGCGAGACCACTTCGCCCGGTTGTGCGGTCTTCTCGGTCACCACGCCGGCAAAGGGCGCGCGGATGGTATGCAGCGCAAGTTGTTCGCGCTCGCCCTGGACCCGGAAAGCTGCCACCTCGACCTCGGCCCGGTCGCTGGCGAGGCCCGCAGTAAGGCGCTCCACCAGGGATCTTGCCTCCGTGAGCGAGGCCTCGCTGGAGAAATCGGTTTTCTTCAGGTTCTCGATCCGCGCGAGCACGCGTTTTGCCTCGGCGAGACCCGCCTTGCCGCTCTCGACCCGCGCGAGCGCCGCGCGACTCTGGGCTTGGGCCCGGTCCAGCTCGTTGCGCGCGATCTTGTCATCGAGGCGCGCCAGCACGTCCCCGGCCGCAACCCGCATGCCCTCCTCGACCACGACCTCGGTGAGTTGTCCGGTAATGCGTGAAGCCACCGTGGCCATGCGCCGGGCAGTGATGTAGCCGGAGGCGCTCAGTACGGAGTCGTTGGGGGCTATGGCAGAAACGGGCGAGGGCGGCGCGGGAACAAGGGTTCCCGCTGGTGTAGCCACCACGCTTGATGCAGGCGCGGCACCGGAGTGATCGCTCGCGGTGGAACCCGCCCAGTAGGCGATGAGCCCCACCACGGCCACCAACAACGCGATACCGGTCGTCCTGAGAACCGGAAAGGCACCCTTTTCGAGTGGTGCGTCGCGGTCTATTCGGAGGGTGTCGAGGAGTTTTTTCTGTTCGCTCATGATTCAGGACTATACGCGGGCGGATGTGCCGGCGACCACCGGGGCCCGCGGCGGCTGCAGCAGGGGTCGCGGGCATGGCCCGCTCCTACGCGCGGCACACACGCCACCCGTAGGAGCGAGCCATGCTCGCGACAAGCCACCCGCAGGAGCGGCCCATGCCCGCGACACGCCACCCGTAGGCGCGAGCCATGCTCGCGACAAGCCACCCGCAGGAGCCGGCCATACCCGTGACACGCCACCCGTAGGAGCGAGCCATGCTCGCGACAAGCCACCCGCAGGAGCCGGCCATACCCGCGACACGCCCCACGTAGGAGCGGGCCATGCCCGCGATCCGGGCCGGACCCATGCCCCGCGTTGGTCGGCCGCAGCCTCAATGCTCGCGTGTCGCGCGGAAGCGCATCCCCGGCCAGCGTTCGACGGTGAGATTGAGATTCACGCGGGTGGGGGCGAGGTAGGCCAGATGGCCACCGCCATCGACGGCAAGGTTGTCGTAGGCCTTGTCACGGAACTCGGCAAGTTTTTTCTCATCATCGCACTCGACCCAGCGGGCCGTGTAGACGTTGATACCCTCGTAAACACAATCAACCTTGTACTCATCGCGCAGGCGGAAGGCCACGACCTCGAACTGCAGCGTGCCCACCGCACCCACGATGAGGTCGTTGTTGCGCAGCGGCATGAAGACCTGCGTGGAGCCCTCCTCGGAGAGCTGCTGCAGGCCTTTCTGCAGGTGCTTCATCTTGAGCGGGTCTTTCAGCCGGATGCGCTGGAAGAGCTCGGGAGCGAAGTGCGGTATGCCCGTGAACTTGAGCGGCTCGCCTTCGCTGAAGGTATCCCCGATCTGGATCGTGCCGTGGTTGTGGAGGCCGATGATATCGCCGGAAACGGCCTCCTCGAGCTGGCTGCGCTCACCGGCGAGGAAGGTCACGGCATCGGCCACTTTCACTTCCTTGCCGAGGCGCACGTGGCGCATCTTCATGCCTTTCTCGTAAGCACCCGAGCACACGCGCAAGAAGGCAATCCGATCGCGGTGGCGGGGGTCCATGTTCGCCTGGATCTTGAAGACGAAGCCGCTGAAGCGTGGCTCTGTCGCATCGACCGTACGTGTCTCGGTCGCGCGTGATTGCGGACTCGGCGCCCACTCCACGAAGGCATCGAGCATCTCCCGGACACCGTAGTTACCGAGCGCCGTGCCGAAAAACACCGGCGTCAGGCGCCCGGCGAGGTATGCCGCGTGATCGAATGTATGGCTCGCGCCGCGCACCAGCTCGATGGCGAGCTGCAGCTCCTCGAGATCGTCGCCGAGGAACTCGCGGGCCTGCGGACTGTCGAGTCCCTGGATGCGGATGTCATCGGGGATACGATGACCCTGGCCCTGCTGGTAGACGTGGATCGTGTCGGTGTAGAGGTCATAAAGCCCCTTGAAGCGCCTGCCCGCGCCAATAGGCCAGTTGATGGGCGCGACCTTGATCTTCAGCACCGACTCGATCTCGTCCAACAGTTCCACCGGGTCGCGCGTCTCGCGATCCATTTTGTTGATGAACCCGAGAATCGGCGTGTCGCGCAGGCGGCAGACCTCCATCAGCTTGATGGTGCGCTCCTCCACACCCTTGGCGCCGTCGATCACCATCAACACGGAATCCACCGCGGTCAGCGTGCGGTAGGTGTCCTCGGAAAAGTCCTCGTGGCCCGGCGTGTCGAGCAGGTTCACCATGCGGTCGTGGTAGGGGAACTGCATTACGGAGGTGGTGACAGAGATGCCACGCTCCTGCTCCATCGTCATCCAGTCAGAGGTGGCGTGACGGCCGCTCTTGCGCGCCTTGATGGTGCCGGCGAGCTGGATGGCATTTCCGAAAAGCAGGAGCTTCTCGGTGATGGTGGTCTTGCCCGCGTCCGGGTGCGAGATGATCGCGAAGCTGCGGCGCCGCGCGATTTCTTTCTGCAGGGGTTCAGCGTCCATTAGCCCGCGCTGCGGCCCTTGCGGGCGGCGATGCGCATGCGCAGGGCATTCAGCCGGATGAAGCCCTCGGCGTCTTTCTGGTCGTAGGCGCCGCGATCATCCTCGAAGGTGGCGATGGTGGCGTCGAAGAGCGTGTCATCGGACTTGCGCCCCACCACGTGAACCCCGCCCTTGTAGAGCTTGAGGCGCACGATGCCGTTCACCCAGCGCTGGGAGTGGTCGATGGCTGCCTGCAGCATGTGGCGCTCGGGTGACCACCAGTAGCCGTTGTACACGAGCTTGGCGTAGCGCGGCATCAGCTCGTCCTTCAGATGCGCCACCTCGCGGTCGAGCGTGATCGATTCAATGGCACGATGCGCCCGCAGCATCACGGTGCCCGCGGGGGTCTCGTAGCAGCCGCGGGATTTCATACCCACGTAGCGGTTCTCGACCAGATCGAGCCGGCCGATCCCGTTGTCGCCGGCCACTTTGTTCAGGTGCACCATCACCTGTGCCGGGCTCATCTCCACACCGTCCACGCTCACGATATCGCCACCGCGGTACCCGAGCTCGATATAGGTGGGCTGATCGGGCGCCTGCTCCGGTGGCACCGTCCAGCGCCACATGTCCTCGCCCGGCTCCCAGTAAGGGTCCTCGAGACCGCCGCCCTCGTAGGAGATGTGCAGCAAGTTCGCATCCATCGAATAGGGGGACTTCTTGCCACGCTTCATCTCCACGGGAATGCCGTGGGTCTCGCAGTACGCGAGCAGCGTCTGCCGCGAGGTGAGATCCCACTCGCGCCAGGGTGCGATGATCCGCACACCGGGCATCAGTGCGTAGGCGCCAAGCTCGAAGCGGACCTGATCGTTGCCCTTGCCGGTGGCACCGTGGGAGACGGCATCAGCGCCGGTCTCACGGGCGATCTCGACCAGCCGTTTGGCGATCAGCGGCCGGGCGATCGACGTGCCGAGCAGGTATTCGCCCTCGTAGACGGCATTGGCGCGGAACATCGGAAACACGAAATCGCGTGCGAATTCCTCGCGCAGGTCATCGATGTAGATTTCCTTCACGCCGAGGAGCTTCGCCTTCTCGCGCGCCGGCTCGAGTTCCTCGCCCTGGCCGATGTCGGCGGTAAAGGTGACCACCTCGCAGCCGTAGTTCTGCTGCAGCCAGCGCACGATCACCGAGGTGTCGAGGCCGCCCGAGTACGCCAGCACCACTTTGTTGACTGCGGACATCGTGGAATCTCCGGAAAAGAGAACATAGTCGAAGGCCGGGCATTCTAGCGGCCGGGCGCGGGGGCTCACAGTGGCGAAGGGCCCGCCTGTGGCGGATTCACGGTGCCCCTGCTAGCCTCCGGGAATTCAGGGGGAATTTCATGCGCGCTGCCTTGGGCGGTCTCGTACTCACGGCGCTGCTGCTAGGTGCGGCGGGAGCCGCCGCGACCACGGTGTACAAATACCGCGACAGCAACGGCGTGATCCACCTGACCGACCGGGCGGTGAAAGGCGCGCGCAAGATCGTGTTCCCGGACCGCATGGAAGAGCACCTCGAGCGTCAGGTGCGGATCGAACGCCGCCCGCTGGGCCGCGGCGAAGGCATCTGGCTGGTGAACGACCTCTACGCGCCGGTGGAAGTCGAGCTCACGCTGGAGGGCCTGGTCAATGTGGAGCGTCCGCCTGACGGCCCGGTGCGCCAGTTGCTGCCGCCCCGCAGCCGCACCAGCATGTTCTCGCTACAGCCCGCAAATCCCTCGCGCCCGCTCAGCTATAAATCAAAACTCCGCTTTGCCCTCGGCGACCCGCACGCAGCGCCGGGCGGGCAGTCATACCCGCTGCCGTGGCGGGGCGGGCCCTTCAGCGTGAGCCAGGGCGCCAATGGAAGCTTCAGCCACTTCACCCCGAAAAGCCGCTACGCGATCGATGTGGCGATGCCGGTCGGCACACCGATCGTCGCCTCGCGCGCAGGCGTCGTGGTGAAAACCGAGAACCGCCAGAGCGGCCGCGGCCGGGATCCAGCGGGCAACTTTGTGCGCATCCTGCACACCGACGGCACCATGGGCGTCTACCTGCACCTCTCGCAGGGCTCCGTCCAGGTGCGCGAAGGCCAGCGTGTAGCCGAGGGCGCGTTGCTCGGGCGGTCGGGCAACACCGGCAACAGCACGGGACCGCATCTGCACTTCGTGGTGCAACGCAATACGGGCATGGGGCTGGTATCGATACCGTTTCGGTTTGCCGAGACCCTGGCAGGGGCTCCCAAGGTCTCGGCCGGCGGACGCTGAGCCGTCTCAGGGACGGAGATACTCGCCGCCGTTCACATCGATCACCGCACCGGTGATCATGCGGGCGTAATCCGAAATCAGGAACAGGGCACTCTTGGCGCAGTCTTGCTCGGGTGGGATCACGCCGAGCGCGGTACGTTTTGCGATCTCATCGACCAGATCCTGCAGCGGTAGCCCGCGGTGCGCGGCCTCCCAGGTCAGATAGTCACGCACCGGCTTGCCCCAGAGCCAGCCCATCCGCGCCACGTTGACCCGGATCCCCAGCGGCCCGAGTTCAACGGCCAACTGGCGGGTCGCGCCCTCTAGAGCGGCCTTGGCCACGGCGTAATCGGATTGCCCCCGTGCCGGCTGCGCCGAGGCAAGGGCACCGATGTTCACAATCGCCCCTCCGCCCTGGGCCTTCATCGCCGGCACCACGGCCTGCGTCATCCGCAGCGCGCCGAAGCAGGTGACGCTCATGTTGTCGATCCACGCCTGGAGATCGGTGGCTTCGAACGGACGCGGATCAGCAATGCGATACGCGCTGCAAACGAGCCCGTCGATGCGACCGAAGGCCTCGAGCGTGGCGTCGGCAAGCCGGGTACAGGCGGCCTGATCGGACACGTCGGTAACCACCGCGATCGCGCGGCCCCCGGAGGCCTCGATCTCGCGGGCGACCTCCTGCACGAAGGACGCCGAGCGCGCAGACACCGCCACGCAGGCACCTTCAGCAGCGGCCAGCAGCGCAAGCTGTCGGCCCATGCCGGGGCCAACGCCGGTCACTATCACCGTTTTGTCGGAAAGCAGCACGAGCGAATCTCCTGCGAGCGGACGGCCGCTGATGGTCTGCGCACGGCGAAGGCCTGTCAAACCGGCAGGGTCAGCGGCGCTCTACCCGGACGGTGACGCGGCGGTTCTCGGTGCGGGCAGCGGCACTGCGGCCGCGGGCCACGGGGTAGCGCGAGCCGAAGTAGCGCATGGTGATCAGCTTTGGATCCGCGCCCTTGTCGACAAGGTAATCGACCACACCCTGAGCGCGCTGTTTGGAGAGCTCCAGATTCTGGGGGCGGCGGCCCGTGTCGTCGCTATAACCATCGATGTAGATGGCCTTCACGTCCTTCGTCAGTGACAGATGCTGCAGCAGTACGTCGAGCCGCGCCCGCCCCGCGTCGTCGATCTCGTAACCACCACCGTCGTAGCCGATCCGTGTGCGCGCTGCCTGCGCGAAGGAGCTTGAGAGCAGGCCGCCAAGGCAGTCGCGGTAATCCCCGTAGGCGGTGCGGAAATTCACTGGCACCAGGCTCACACGGTTGTGGCCATTGCGGGACATGGAGGGCAGGCGGTCGAACACCGGCACCAGGCCGTCGAGCAAGCCCTCGAGAAGGCGCTCTGTCACCGTCTCGGTCAGGGTGACCGGGGTCGAACCCACGCGCACCGGCACGCTGGCAAGAGGAATGGGCGAGGCGGGCTCACGCCACGGGGGCGATTCAAGCGTCAGACTGGCATCGCCGCTCAGCAGGCGCTGGCTGGTATTGAGCTGAAAGCGCGGCGATTCGCCGGCGCGCTGCAGAAACACCGCCTCGCCAAAATACGGAATGGGCTGCGAGAGTCGGCACTCGAGTGAGGAGCGCCGGAGCTTCCATTCCGCCACGGCCGGACGCGCGCCAAACTCCATCGACTGTGCGCTGGCAACGCAAAGAAGAGCGCCCAGCGCGGCCAGCAGCCGGGCCGGGCGAACGCTCCCCGCAATTGATGCTCTGTCAGGATTCACCGGCTCTCTCCGCCCCCGCGCCGCTCCCCGGTCTCGACTCAGCAGTGGTTATCGACAACGGGGCCCGGAACTTTACCGCCAGCACGACCGACGGTACCGGCAGGCCTGCATTTCCGCTAGCATCCCGATTCGAGCGCAGCAGGCAGACGACAGGAATGCAGGACTTGGAGATCACACGCCCGGACGACTGGCACCTGCACCTGAGAGACGGCTCGGCGCTGCCGCTCACGGTCAATGCGGCGGCGCGGGTTTTCCGCCGCGTCATCGTAATGCCGAACCTGAAGCCCCCGGTGCTGACTGCAGCCGACGCGCTCGCCTATCACAGCCGTATTCTCGCGTCGCTTGACCCGGCCTCGGCCTGTGAAGGCTTCGAGCCCCTGATGACGCTCTACCTCACCGACCGCACGGACCCCGCCGAGATAGCCCAGGCCAAGGCAAGCGAGGTGGTGCATGCCGTGAAGCTCTATCCGGCTGGCGCCACCACCAACAGCGATGCCGGCGTGACCAACATCGTCCGGGTCTACCCGGCATTGGAGGAAATGCAACGGCTCGGCGTGCCGCTGCTGGTGCACGGCGAGGTCACCGACCCCGAGATCGACGTCTTCGACCGCGAAAAGGTGTTCATCGACAGAACACTGGAGCCGCTGGTCCGTGACTTCCCCGGTTTGAAAATCGTCTTCGAGCACATCACTACAGAGCAGGCCGCCGCCTTCGTAGCCGCCGGCCCGTCCACGCTCGCGGCCACCATCACGCCACACCATTTGCTCTACAACCGCAATCACCTGCTGGCAGGTGCCGTGCGGCCGCATTTCTTCTGCCTGCCCGTGTTGAAGCGCAACACGCACCAGGAAGCGCTGGTCGCAGCTGCCACCGGTGGTTCGCCGCGCTTTTTCCTTGGCACCGACTCGGCGCCGCACGCGCGGCAGGCCAAGGAATGCGCCGCGGGTTGCGCCGGAATTTTCAACTCCCATGTCGCCATCGAATCCTATGCCGAGGTCTTCGCCGCACAGGGCGCGCTGCACCGCCTGGAGGCCTTCGCGAGCTTCCATGGCCCGGATTTTTACGGCCTGCCTCGCAACACCGACCGCATACGGCTGCGTCAGGAGCCCTGGACAGCGCCCGAAACATTCGCGATGGGGGTGGATCCGGTGATCCCGATGCGTGCCGGAGAACAACTGAGCTGGCGCGTGCTGGCGGAGCAAGTGGCATGAGTACCGTCAGGGACCGCGGCTGGCATGCCGACGTGGAGCACACGGGCCCGGGCGAAACGGACATGTCGGCGCGCTTCCGCGGTTACCTCCCGGTGGTGGTGGACGTCGAGACCGGGGGATTCAACTCACGCACCGATGCGCTGCTGGAAGTGGCCATCTCGGTGCTGACGATGGACCACCGCGGCAACCTGCTCTGCGAGCGCACGGCGGCCTGGGCGGTGGAGCCCTTCGAGGGCTGCAACATCGAACAGGCGTCGCTCGATTTCACCGGCATCGACCCGTACTCGGCGGAGCGCGGTGCGGTGGAGGAATCAGAGGCGCTGCGGGAGCTCTTCGGGGAGGTGCGCCGCGCAGTGCGTGAGGCTGGCTGCAAGCGTGCGATCCTGGTGGGGCACAACGCTTTCTTCGATCACAGCTTCCTGTTTGCGGCCGCCGAGCGCTGCTCGATCAAACGCAACCCCTTTCATCCGTTCAGCACCTTCGACACGGTAACGCTGGCGGGGATGGCCTTCGGCCAGACGGTGCTGGCACGGGCCTGCGAGATGGCCGCAATCGAGTTCAATACCCGCAAGGCCCACAGCGCCCATTACGACTGCGAAAAGACGGCCGAGCTTTTCTGCTCGATCGTCAACCGCTGGAAGGATGCGGGAGGCTGGCCTCCCGCCTGAGTCTCAGGCCGGCTTGCCGGCAACTGCTTCCTTCACGAGGGGCTGCAATTCGCCCTTCTGGAGCATGTCGTTAATGATGTCCGAGCCGCCTATCAGCTCGCCCTTGATCCAGAGCTGCGGGAACGTCGGCCAGTTCGCATACCCCGGCAGGGTGCTGCGGATCTCGGGGTTTTGCAGGATATCGACATAGGCGAAGCGTTCGCCACAGGCCATTAGCGCCTGCGAGGCCTTGGCCGAAAAGCCGCACTGAGGCTGGTTGGGCGAGCCTTTCATGTAGAGCAGGATCGGGTTTTCTGCCAACTGCTGCTTGATCGACTCGATGATATCTTCGTGGGACATGGCTGTCTCCGGCCCGGTGTGGAGTTTGACCGCATTCTACACAAGCGATTCGCTATAACCCAGTAAGCTGATCGGGTTTATCAGCGCTCCGCTAACCCCGCCAAAGTACCACTCTGCCATTGCGGGTGCCGTTGCGCGGCAGCGGTCACCCCGCTAGGATCGGCCGCTTTTCCCGAGGCAGCACGCGCTGCCTCGTTGCGTTTTGGCGCTACCGGCGCCCGGAGCCATCAGCGGAAGAGCCTATGAGCAGCCCCTCGATCATGCCCACCTACAAGCGCCTCGACGTGTGCTTCACGCACGGCGAGGGCTGCTGGCTGTACGACACGGCTGGCCTGCGCTATCTCGATGCGCTCTCAGGTATCGCCGTCTGCGGGCTGGGGCATTCGCACCCGGCGGTGACGCAGGCGATCACCGCGCAGGCGGGCAAACTACTCCACACCTCGAACCTGTACGCCATCGGCCCGCAGCAGGAACTGGCCGAGCGCATCACTCGCCTCGCGGGCATGGACAGCGTGTTCTTCAGTAACTCGGGCGCCGAGGCCAACGAGGCTGCAATCAAGATCGCGCGGCTCTACGGGCACCAGAAAGGCATCGACAAGCCCTCGATCATCGTGATGGAGGGCGCGTTCCACGGTCGCACACTGGCCACGCTCTCGGCCACGGGCAGCCGCAAGGTACAGGCCGGCTTCGAGCCGCTGGTGAGCGGATTCGTGCGCGCCCGCTACGGAGATCTGCCAGAAATCGCCGCCATCGCGCGCAACAACCCGCGCATCGTGGCGGTGCTGGTGGAGCCGGTGCAGGGCGAGGCCGGGATACGCATTGCGCCCCCCGGTTATCTGCAGGGCCTGCGCGAGATCTGCGACGCCCACGGTTGGCTGCTGATGCTGGACGAGGTGCAGACAGGCAACGGCCGCACCGGACGCATGTTCGCCTGGCAGCACGAGGGCGCGGCGCCTGATGTGCTCACCACGGCCAAGGGTTTGGGCAACGGCGTACCCATCGGTGCCTGCCTCGCGCGGGGCAAGGCCGCCGCGGTCTTCGGGCCGGGCAACCATGGCTCCACCTTCGGCGGCAACCCCCTCGCCTGCGCGGCGGCCAATGCGGTGCTGCAAACGATGGAGGACGAGCACCTCTGCGAGCACGCGGAGCGCATGGGCGATCTGCTGGTGCAGCAGTTGCGGGAACGCCTGGCCAAGGCCCCGGGCGTGCGGGAGGTTCGCGGCAAGGGGCTGATGGTCGGCATCGAACTCCAGGCGCCGGGCTCCGGGCTCGTCGAGGCCGCGTTGGCCGAGGGACTCCTGATCAACGTCACCGCCGACAACGTGATCCGTCTGCTGCCACCGCTGGTGATCAGCGAAGCCGAAGTCACGCAAATCACCGACATTCTTGTCAGGCTGCTTGCCGCACGGGCCGCCTGAGCACGGCACGCCCGAACCACCCCCGCAACGATCGCCGGAGGCCACCATGGCCGTTCGTCACTTCCTTACCCTTCTGGACCTGAGCCCCGCGGAACTCCAACGCGTGCTCGCTCGCGCCGCCGAGATGAAACGCGATCGCACGGCGAGCCGCCTGCCGCCCGGACGCATCATGGCGATGATCTTCGAGAAGGCCTCCACGCGGACACGGGTTTCCTTCGAGGCCGGCATGGTCCAGATGGGCGGCCACGCGATGTTCCTCAGCCCCCGTGACACCCAACTCGGTCGCGGCGAGCCGGTGGAAGACAGTGCCCGCGTGATCTCAGCGATGGTGGACATCGTGATGATCCGCACCTTTGGGCACGACATCATCGAGCGCTTCGCGGCGGCCTCGACGGTGCCGGTGATCAACGGCCTGACAGACAGCTTCCATCCCTGCCAGCTGCTGGCCGACATCCAGACCTTCATCGAACACCGCGGCCCCATCCAGGGCAAGCGCGTGGCGTGGATCGGAGACGGCAACAACATGTGCCATTCCTACATAAACGCCGCGCGCCAGTTCGACTTCGAGCTGGTGGTGGCCTGTCCGCAAGGCTTTGAGCCTCGCGCCGACCTGGTGGCTGCCAATGCGGGACGCGTGAGCATCGTGCGCAAGCCGCTGGACGCCGCGCGTGGCGCGCATCTGCTGGCCACCGACGTGTGGGCCTCGATGGGGCAGGAAGAGGAACAAGCCCGGCGTGCGCAGGCCTTCGCGGGTTATCAGCTCGAGCGCTCGCTGCTCGAGGTGGCATCGCCCGAGGCGATCTACCTCCACTGCCTGCCTGCTCACCGCGGCGAGGAGATCAGCGCCGAGCTGATGGACGCCCCGGACAGCGTGATCTGGGACGAGGCGGAAAACCGGCTGCACGCGCAGAAAGCGCTGATCGAATTCCTGCTGACAGCCTGAGCCCCCTGCAACCCGAAGGGCAGGCTTAGCCGGCGCTCCGGACCCGCGCCACGGCAGCCTGCCACCCGCTGTAAAGACGCTCGCGCTCGCTCGCTGCCATCACCGGAACAAATCGCCTCTCCTCGCCGCACAGCGACGCCAGGTGACCGAGCGATGGCAGAACACCGGCGCGGTAGCCGGCCAGGGCGGCAGCACCAAGAGCCGTGGTTTCGGTGACACGCGGGCGGCTCACGGGTATCGCCAGTACATCGGCCATGAACTGCAGCAGCCAGTTATTCACGGCCATGCCACCATCGACCCGCAACTCCGCGAGCCGGGTCCCGTCGCGGGCCATGGCATCGAGCAGATCGCGGGTCTGGTAGGCCACCGATTGCAGCGTGGCGGTCACGATGGCATCGACACCGCTGTCGCGGGTGAGGCCGATCAACGCGCCGCGGGCATCCGGGTCCCAATGTGGCGCACCCAGTCCGGTGAAAGCAGGCACCAGATAGACACCTCCCACATCGCGCGTCCGCGCGGCTATTGCTTCGGTATCAGCCGCGCTCTGGATGATTCCCAGACCGTCGCGCAGCCATTTGACGGCCGCACCAGCCACGAAAATGCTGCCCTCCATGGCGAAGTGCGGCACGCCATCGACCCGGTAGGCCACGGTGGTGAGCAAGCGGTTGTCTGACCACACCGGCTCCAGACCCGTGTTCAGCACGAGGAAGCAGCCCGTCCCGTACGTGCTCTTCGCCTGCCCGCTCGCGAGGCAGCCCTGCCCGATCAGCGCGGCATGCTGGTCACCCGCGATCCCCAGAATCGGCGTTCCCGGCGCGGGCAGGCCGGGCATGACGGCGCCGAAATCAGCGGCCGAGTCCAGCACGCGCGGCAGCAACGAGCGCGGCACCCGGAACAGCTCGAGGAGCTGCGAATTCCAGTCCTGCAGGCGCAAGTCGAAAAGCGCGGTGCGGGAAGCATTGCTGGCATCGGTCGCGTGCACAGCGCCACCGGTCAGGCGCCACAGCAGGAAACTGTCGATGGTGCCGAACGCGAGTTCGCCGCGCTCCGCGCGCGCACGCGCGCCATCCACGTTATCCAGGATCCAGGCAATCTTGGTGGCCGAAAAATACGGGTCGAGCAACAGGCCTGTGCTGCGGGTGAGTTCGGGCTCGACACCGTCCTTGCGGAGCCGGACGCAGGCAGGCGCCGTGCGGCGATCCTGCCAGACGATGGCGCGGTAGACGGGCTGGCCCGTGCGGCGGTCCCAGAGCACGGTGGTTTCGCGCTGATTGGTGATCCCGATGGCCGCAATCTCGCGCGAGCGCCCCCCGAGCCGGGTCACCACCTCGCCCAGGGTGGCGAGGGTGCTCTGCCATACTTCTTCGGGGTCGTGCTCGACCCAGCCATCGGCCGGAAAATGCTGCGCGAACTCGCGCTGCGCCAGCGCCAGCTGACGCCCCTCGGCGTCGAAGGCGAGACAGCGCGAACTGGTGGTTCCCTGGTCGATTGCGATCAGTATGGACATGCTGTTCGGCTCTGGCCCGCTGTCTTGCGCCTTCACACCGGCACACAGTATCTTGTTGCAGCCGTATCCGGAATACACAACATCTGGTGCGCAAGCGGAAGGCAACACCACGCTCCCGCAGGCCAGACATGCCGGCAGGACGCCCGCAACAGCCGACGGAGGCTCCTTCGATGAGCGACAGGAAAAAGCGCCCGATGGATCCGGAATCCATCCTGTGCACCCTCGAGCACATCAGCCAGGCAATCGACGCCATGACGGCAGTCGTGGGCGAGTTGCGCGATTACCTGGACGATCATTTCGACGTCGTGCAGTCATCGAGCGTGGCACTGGAGCCCGAGGAGCTTGAGCTCGCCGAGATGCAATCGGGCATCCGTACCGTCCACTGAGGGCAATCAGCACCGCTTTCACATTGCCGCTCACCGACTCGGGCTCTATAGTTTGCGACTTGATCGCCCAGTGCCCGATGCCGAGGACCGATGAGCCCCAGAGCCTTCTTTCTGCCCGTGCTACTGGGCACCAGCCTGCTGCTTGCAGCCTGCCAGTCGACCGCCCCGGCGGCACCGTCGGGCCCGCCGGTGTCGCCCGCCACCGAGGTAACACCTCAAGCCCCGGAGCCCACTGCGCTTCCGGCACCCGCTCCACAGTCCCCACCGACCGTTGCAACGGCAGAACCCACGCCCCCGCCGGCCCCGCTCGTCTGCCCTCCGCCAGTGTCAAAACCTGCGCCGGCCGAGCGGCCGCGGCCCGCAAGCCCGATACCCGTGCTGGGCGAACTCGAGCGCGTGGTGGTCGATCCCCCGCAGCTGCTGCTGGAGGCGCGACTCGATACCGGCACTGCCGGCTCGGTGATCGACGCCCGTAACGCGCGCGCGTTCGAGCGTGATGGCAAGACCTGGGTCAAGTTCACGCTGGTAGACCCCGCCACCAGCAAGGCCATCGAGGTCTCGCGCCCGGTGGTGCGGTCATCGCCCATCAAGGACCTCAGCGCCCGACGCTATGTGGTAACGCTGCATATCCGGCTGGGCGAGATCGACCAGTACACCGAACTCTCGCTCGCAGATCGCAGCGGCCAGAGCCACCCGCTCATCCTGGGTCGCAATTTTCTCCGCGATCAGGCCCTCGTGGATGTCAGCCGGCGCTTCACGGTGCCGGCTTCCAAACTCTGACGCCTCCCCTTCACCCCCCGAGCAGACCCGCCCGCCATGGAAGAAAAGATCAAGGTGTACGTGGTCGCCGCCCTGCTGGCCGTGATCGGCATCAGCATTGCTCTGTACAAACATTTTGCGCTGGGCTTTCCGCTCATACCCGACGCCAGGACCGAAGTCTGGACCGTCGAATCCAAGGTGGAGTTCCAGGCCAGCGGGGTGCCGGTGCTGGTATCGCTCGCACTCCCCTACGAGCAGGACGGGGTGGCGATACTCACCGAGAACTTCACCACGCCGGGCTTCGGCTTCTCGCAAATCGACCAGCCCGACGGCAGCCGCCGCGCGCAATGGACGCGACGTGAGGCCGACGGCAAGCAGACCCTCTATTACCGCATTCAGGTATACCCGGCCACCCTCGAGCAGAAAACCGAGACACACGCGCCAACACCGCCCGTGCCACCCGAGTACGACAGCGCGCAAGCGGCCTCGGCCTCGGCCTTGCTGGACGAAATCCACGCCGTATCCGCCAACACCGAGACCTTCGTCACCCAGCTGCTGCGGGCGCTGATCAGCGATCCGCTGTCGCAGAATGCCGCCTTCCTGCTGGGGGATAATCGCAGCCAGCCGCACGTGGCGAACACGGCGCTGCATCTGCTGTCGCTCGCGGGCATTCCGAACCGCATCGTACGCGGGCTCGAGCTCGAAGACGGCCGGCGTCGCCAGAACCTGGTCGATCTGGTTGAGGTATGGGACGAGGGCAACTGGAAAGTCTTCGACCCGCGCACCGCGCGAGCAGGCCTGCCAGCGCAGTTCATGGTCTGGCGTCGGGGTGATGTCTCCCTGCTCGACGTCGAAGGCGGCTTCGACTCCAAAGCAAGCTTCTCGATGCTGAAGAGCTCCCGCCCGACACGCGATATCGCCCTTGCAACGGCCAAGGACAACCGTGCGGCACTGGTCGATTTCTCGATCTATGCGCTGCCCATCGAGGAACAGGCGGCCTTCAAAACCATCCTGCTGGTGCCCATAGGTACGCTGGTGGTGGCGATATTCCGCATCCTGATCGGGCTGCGCACATCGGGCACCTTCATGCCCATCCTGATAGCGCTGGCCTTCATCCAGACCACACTGCTCTGGGGCTTGCTGCTGTTCCTGATCGTGGTGGGTGCAGGCCTTTACATCCGCTTCCATCTGGCCCGGCTCAACCTGCTGATGCTCGGGCGAATATCCGCCGTGGTGACGGTGGTGATCGGTCTGATGTCGGGGATAAGCATCCTCAGCTTCAAGCTGGGCCTCTACCAGATCCTGACGGTCACGTTCTTCCCGATGATCATCCTGTCGTGGACCATCGAGCGCATGTCGGTGCTCTGGGAAGAAGAAGGCCCGCGCGAGGTCGCGATCCAGGGCGGCGGCAGCCTGCTGGTGGCAACGGCAGCGTTCTTGATGATGAGCAACTCGCTGGTGGCACACCTCACCTTCAACTTCCCCGAACTGCTGATGGTGCAGCTGGCGGTGATTCTGCTGATCGGCCAGTACACGGGCTACCGCCTGATGGAGCTGCGCCGCTTCCGTCCGATGCTGGAGAACCGCTGAGGTGTTCCTGGCGAATCCTTTCCGGCTCCGGGAGACCGGCCTGCTCGGCATGAACGAGCGCAATACATTCATTGCCCGCTACAACGAGCGCCGGCTCTATCCGCTGGTCGATGACAAGCTGAAAACCAAGATGCTCGCCGAGAAGCACGGGCTGGCCGTCGCCAAGCTCTACGGCGTGGTGCGCGAGCAGCACCAGGTCGAGGTGATCGGGAAAACCCTCGACCAGCTCGACAGCTTTGTCATCAAGCCGAGCCGCGGCAGCGGCGGCAAGGGCATCAAGGTGATCGTGGGCCGCCGGGGCGACAACTGGGTGAAGGCGAGCGGAGACGAGGTCACGCCCCTCGACATCACGCGCCACATCTCGAACATCCTGAGCGGTCTGTACAGCCTGGGCGGCAAGCCCGACGTAGCCATGATCGAGGCGCTGGTCGCGATGGACCCGCAGTTCGAGGGTCTGAGCTACGAGGGCATCCCTGATATCCGCATCATCGTGTTCTGCGGCTACCCGGTGATGTCGATGATGCGCCTCGCCACGCACGTCTCCGACGGCAAGGCGAACCTGCACCAGGGCGCGGTCGGCGTGGGCCTCGACCTCGGCACCGGCAAGGCGCTCTTCGCCGTGCAGTACAACCGGCCCTGCAAGCTGCACCCCGACACGGGCCTGCCTCTGAACACGCTTGTCATCCCGCACTGGCACCAGCTGATGTGCCTTGCCGCGAGTTGCTACGAGATCACCGGTTTGGGCTACCTCGGGGCCGATATCGTGATCGACCAGGAGCGCGGTCCGCTCATCATGGAACTCAACGCCCGGCCCGGACTGTCGATTCAGATCGCCAACAACACAGGACTTTCACCGCGCATCCGCGCGATCGCCGCGCAGTCGAAGGAGATCACGCGCAGCGTTGAGGAGCGCGTGGCCTACGGCATGCGGGAATTCTGTTCGGAACCCTCACGCGTTAGCGCGGTCTGAATCTGCGCACTCATCCTTTCCGGGAGTACATGCGATGAACAACCACGTTGCTTTAGCACTGGCCGCAGCCGTGTCATTGGGGCTTGCGCTGCAAACGGCACACGCAGGCGATCCCGCAGTCACACCTGAGCCGCAGCCCGCCAAAAAAGCCAGCACCATGCCCGAAGGCGCCCAGCGCTGCGTCAGCCTGCCGCAGATACGCAGCACCCGGGTTGTGGATGCCCAGACCATCCTCTTCGAGATGGGGGGCAAGAAGACGCTGGCGAACCGCTTGCCCCGAAAATGCCCGGGACTCGTCTTCGAGAAACGCTTTGCCTACAGGACAAGCCTCAATCAGCTCTGCAACACCGACGTGATCACCGTGATCACCAGCATCGGTGCGGGCGCTAGCTGCGGCCTGGGTTACTTCGAACCGTGGGTGGCGCCGGAGCAGATCGGTGGCCAGCCCGGTGACGGCAAGCTGGAAGCCGTGAAAACGCCACCGAAGTAAGCCTCACCGAAGGCGGAAAGGCGCGGCATCGGGACTGCTCCGGGAGCCGGCCCCTAGGCTCGCCCCCCGGTAAACTGGGCATCGCCCACGAAGGGGTTGGTCTGGCGCTCGCGCCCGAAGCTCGAGCGCGGGCCGTGGCCCGGCACGAACACCACGTCATCGCCCAACGGCCACAGCCGCTCGCGGATCGAATCGAGCAGTTCCTGATGATTGCCCCGGGGCAGGTCGGTGCGTCCTATGGAGCCGGCAAAGAGAACGTCTCCGACGATCGCAAAGCGCTGCTCCCGTGAAAAAAACACCACATGCCCGGGGGTGTGACCCGGGCAGTGATAGACCTCCAGAGGGCACTCGCCCACGGTTACGCTGTCACCGTTTTCGAGCCACCGGTCGGGGGTGAATGTCTCGGCCTCGGCAAAGCTGAACATGCGACCCTGCTCAGGCAGGCGTTCAATCCAGAAGGCATCACCCTGATGCGGCCCCTCGATGGGCACCCCCTCCTCCCGCGCGAGCACGGCCGTGGCGCCGGCATGGTCGATATGCGCGTGGGTGAGCAGGATTTTCTCCAACCGGGCCCCGGCCTTCGTCAGGACACCGCGGATGCGGTCGAGATCGCCGCCGGGATCGATCACCGCAGCAAGGCCGGTGCGCTCGCAGACCAGTACCGAGCAGTTCTGCTCGAAGGGCGTTACCGGTGTTACGAAAACCTTGAGCGGCATGCGGGGAGTCCGGGGAGCAGGCGGAGGGCTCAGCATAGCAGCCGGGACAACCGGCACGAAGACGGCAATTGACTCCCGGTCTGGCACCTTCCTATATTGCCGCGACACACGCGATCAGCGAGCGATCGCGCTCTGGCCCAATTACAACGCCTAACGCCCGAGGATACTGTCGTGAACACCCGTCGCATCAGACGCGTCATTGCTTTGTCCATCGCCACCGCGCTGCTGCCGGCAGCTGCACGGGCCGAGCTCGAGGAGATCATCGTGACCGCGCAGAAGCGCGAGGAATCGGTGCAGGACGTGCCGATCGCCGTCACGGCTTTCGATGCCAGCGCGCTCGAGGCCAAGCAGATAAGCACCTTCGGTGATTTCCGGTTCGCGGTGCCCAACGTGTCCTTTGCCAAAGGAAATTTCACCGGCACCAATTTCTCGATCCGCGGTATCGGCAGCCCGGTGGTGGCGGCCGGCTCGGACTCCGGCGTCGAGGTCAACATCAACGAAGTGCCGGTGCTGTTCCCGCGCCTCTTCGAGACCGAGTTCTTCGATGTTCAGCAGATCGCCGTGCTGCGCGGTCCGCAGGGCACGCTCTTCGGCCGCAACTCCACGGGCGGGGCGATCAACATGATCACCAACCCCGCCGATCCAGCGGAATTCGGCGGCTATGTCCGGGGCCAGCTCGGCGATTACCAGCACCAGCAGGTCGAGGGTGCGGTGAACATCCCGCTGGGTGACACGCTGGCGGTGCGGCTGGCGGGGCTGTCGCTCACACGCGACGGCTACACCACGAACGTCGCCCCGGGCGGCAGCGATGTCGATGACCGTGACCAGTACTCGCTGCGCGGCTCGATACGCTGGGTGCCTACGGAAAACACCACCATCGACCTGATGGGCTCCTACTTCGACGAAAACAGCAGCCGCACGCGCGCGCAGAAACAGATGTGCCACAACGATCCCAGCGGCGTCTACGGCTGCCTGCCCGACGAGCTGCGCTTCGAGAACGCGAACCCGCTGGCGCAGCTGACCGGGCTGCTGCCCAACCGCCTCAGCATCCTCGGGCCGACCCCGGGCATCTCCAATATCGTGACCGGAAACCCGAACGATCTCCGCGAGGTCGCGATGGATTTCCAGCCGACGTACGAGGCAGACGAGACGCTCGTCACCCTGCGCGTCAGCCATGAGATGGAGCAGTACACCTTCACGGCGGTCGCGGGCTATCAGGACACCTCGGTGGACTCGCGCAGCGACTTCACCATGAGCGTCGGCCAGACCGTCGCGCCCTCGCCTTTCCTGAAAGCGCTGACACCCGTGGCCTTCGCACGCTTTTTCTCCACCGGCTGCCTGCCGATCTCGGCACCATCGGACTCGGGTACGGGCATCGTGGGGGGACACATCGACAGTTGCACGAACAACCTGGACGCCTATGACCAGTCGAACCAGGAAACCGATCAGCGCTCGCTCGAGATGCGCCTGCAGTCGAACTACGACGGCCCCTTCAACTTCATGGCCGGCGCCTTGCACATGGACGCCGATACATTCAACGAGTACTGGGTCGTCGCCACGGGACTCGACTATTTCGCCACGGTGTTCCCCGAGATACCCAAGTCATTCGGCGGCCTTGGCCTGCCAGGCCAGGCACTCGTGGCGCCCAGTTACATCAATCGCACCAACGCCTATGAACTCGACAGCAACGCCATTTTCGGCGAGGCCTATTTCCAGATCCGCGACGACCTCAAGCTGACACTCGGGGCGCGCTACTCGATCGACGACAAGAAGATCGACGACGTTCAGTATCTCTTCAACCAGTACAAGAAGGACGGCACGCTGAGCTTCGTCACGGTGCCCTTCGGTTATGACGAGACGATCCCCAACGTCGCGCCACGCAAGGACGACGTGCAGTGGAAGAAAACCACCGGGCGCGTGGTCCTCGACTGGAGCCCGGATCTCGACGCCACCGACTCCACGCTGATCTACGCCTCCTACTCGCGCGGCTACAAGGGTGGGGGTTTCAACCCGCCCTTCGATCCCACGCTCTACCCGGATAGCCAGACTACCTTCGAACCCGAGTACATCAACTCGTTTGAAGTGGGCACCAAGAATGTCCTGCTCGATGGCACGCTGCAGGCCAATCTGGCGGCGTTCTTTTACGACTACCAGGGGCTGCAGGTCTCGAAGATCGTAAACCGCACCTCGTTCAACGAGAACACCAACGCCGAGATCTACGGCATCGAATCCGAGTTCGTGTTCGCGCCAAACGCACAGCTGCAATTGAACGCCAACATCTCCTACCTCCACACCGAGATAAAGGATTTCGCCTCGGTGGATACGCGCGACCCCACCAACGGCAGCCCGGACGTCACGCTGATCAAGGACAATCTGAACGCATCCAACTGCGTGGTAAACCACAATGGCGCACCGGCCCCCACCCTGCCGGCCAACGGCCCGCTGAACGATCAGGTGCAGAGTTGCGCAGGGCTGGCCGCTACGCTGCCCTCGCCCTATACCGTTAATGCAGGTGTGCCGGCAGATCTCTCGGGTAACCGCCTGATCAACTCGCCCGAGTGGACGGTGAGCCTGGGCGCCCAGTACAGCTTCCTGCTGCCGACGAGTTACACCTTGACCACGCGCCTCGATTACTACTGGCAGGACGCGATGTACGCGCGGATCTTCAACAAGCCGATCGACAAGATCGACTCCTGGGAGGTCTGGAACGCGCAGGCCACGCTGAACTCGCCAGACCAGAGCTGGTTCGTCCGCGCTTTCGTGAAGAACATCGCCGACGACGACAACGTGGTGGGAATGTACGTGACCGACCCGTCATCGGGGCTGTTCACCAACCTGTTCCTGATCGAGCCGCGCACCTACGGCCTGGCGGCCGGCTACAACTTCTGAGGCGTCTCCCCGCACACCGCCGGTGTCGCGCGCATGGCGCGCTCCTACAGTCCCGCGTGGGCGTGTCGCGCGCATGG
>CAMAXE010000037.1 GCA_945862145.1 Klebsiella pneumoniae | reverse complement strand
GACACCGGCTAGCTCCGGTGTCCGCCCGCGCCTCTTAGCGAGAAGCCTGCTCGGACTCGCTCTTACGTACAGCGATCATGAAGATCAAGATTCCGAAGACGGCCTTAGCGACCACGTCGGCAACCGTGTAACCCACCTGCACCGCTGTCGTTGCCGCTCCGCCTTCGAACCCGATCATCGGGAAGACGAACACGATCGGGTAGAACAGCCAAGAGACGACCGTCAGCGTCCGTGCTGTGCTGACCAGGCCGCGCGCCGCAACCGGCTGCGATTCGATCGAGTTGCGCAGACCGACGAAGAGGTCATACACAATCCACACGAACGGAACCATGGCGAGTGCCCACCAGACCCAACGCGTGCCGGCATCAGACGACACTTCACCCGGATAGCCAAGCACAATCATCAGCGCTGCCAACGTACCAAGCTTCCAGGCCTTGGACTGAGTCTCAGCACCCGACAAGCGCATGACGAGAATGAGCTCGATCAGCAGCAGGGGCACAGTTAGCAGCCAGTCAACGTAACGGTAGGCATCGTTGAATTTCGCGTCGGTCTGCGCCATCGCGCCATCGACCAGCGTGTAAGCAGTCTCCCAGCTCTCGAAGATGCGAAGGTAGTGATAAAAGGCGATCAAGGTAACGACGCCGCTGATGGACAACGCCGTCCGGTAGGCAGGCGCCACTTGCGAGCGGCCCATAAACAAGAAAATAGTCGCGGCGCCCATTACGGCAATTGCGAACGAGAACGCGTTATAGACGAGGCCGTATTGCCCCGTGGTAAGCATATCCATTTGAGTCGCCTCTGGTGTTGTTTGGTGGCTGCCTAAAAATTTCGGCACCCAATTTAACGAATGTCTCGCGGACCTTGTCAACGAGCTTGGCAGCTTTTTTCCACTGATCGCTTGGCCTTACGGCTGTCGACAGCGTCTGGTTCACCGCACGCTTGGGCCGAAGTGTATCTGCCCGGCGCTGGCTGCCCGGCGCTGGCTGGCTGGCTGGCTGGCTGGCTGGGGCTTGACCCCACTACCGGAGCGATTGTGGGTGCGGATCATTGCCCGGTCGCGGTAGCACGTCTGCCTTTAGCCGTACCGCCGGTAGCAGGTGGCAGTGACCCTCTGGTTCGGGTATCTCCTGTCAGACTCCTGCTGTCCGCGCATGCGCCCAGTCATTGTGGTTCGGGCTGACCCGTGCCGGGCAGGGCTGCGTAGCAGGCAGCTTGAGTTGCGCTTGCGCGACGTCGAACTGTTGCTGTCTGAAGCACCGGTTCGTGGTCACCGAGCCCAGATGATCCTTATCCGGGTGCTTCGTGAAGTTGCTGCCCGCCACCCACTCAGAACCATCAACGAGCCGGATTCGGGCCCTCCCCCACCACCTCCTTCACCTCTTCGAAATTCGGAATATCCCCCTCGCCATAGCCCGGCATCATCTGGTTGTAGCCCGCGTGCCAGCCGATGAGTTCAGGCGTGCGCGGGCTGTAGTGCTGGATGTAGATCGTGCGACGGCGCGAGGAGCCGGTAGGACCCGGGCCCGCGTGCAGCCCGCAGCCGATGTGCACAGTTGCATCGCCCGGCTCGGTCACGAGCGGGATGATCGGGAGCCTTGCGCGCATCGCTGCGTCCGGGAATGGATGGAAAGACTTGCCCCAACTGCCCGCCATCATGTGGAGCTGCGAGCTGCCGGCGTTCGCGGCGTCGAGCTGTATGCCCACCAGCACGCAGGGGCAGGTGATGTGGCAACCGCCCAAGCCGCAGTCGTTGTGGAAGGGCAGGTTCGCGAACGCTGACACCTCGGCGCCCGGCTGGAACTCCTTCAACACAGCCAAAATGCCTTCGATGCGATCAGGCGTAGGGACGGCATTCGCCTTCGCGAGATCACGCAGTTCCACGACGCGCGGGTTCTCGTAGAGCGCCGCGAACTCCGGGGATTTCTCCGAGAGATAGGTCAGCCGGTAAGGGAATCGCCCTCCCTTGCCGTCATCCGCCCACCACGAGGTGAGCTCACCGGGCACGGCCTCGTCACGAACGCGGTCGAGCTCCGTGGAAAGCTGCGCGACAAGCCCCGGATCGAAGGCGCGCTTCACCACGAGGTACCCGGTCTGCACGAGAAAGTTCGACATCTCCTCGCGGCTGTCTTCCAGGCCGAAGCGCCGGTGCAGATCGAGCGGCCGCCCCGCGAGATCCCGGAAATCGAGGTTGCGCCAGTCGTAGAGCGGCCGGCCGGAGTAGAGCGTGCGGAGCGCCGGCGCCCAGCGGTCGCCCGTGTCGAAACTGCCACGGCGAAAGCGCAGCGCGTTCGAGTACAGCAGCCCGATCCAGGTGCGCATCTCGTAGCGGAAGTCGATCCAGGCTTCCTCGCTCATCTCGACGATGGTCTCGGCGTCCTGCGCGATGCCCGGGAGCACCTCGACCCTGTCTACGCCGGCAATGAAGCTGAAGGCACGCTCGCCGGGCAGCACGATAGCGAAGGGGCGAGCGCCGGCCACGTCCCAGTGCACCGCATCCGACGCACCCTCGGCGAGCCTGCGCGGCAGTTCTGCGCGGTGAAAGGTCTCGAAATCGACGGGCGTCAGCCCCGCGCGGTGATACATGCCGTGCAGCACTTCACGCCCGATATCGTCACGTTCGTCCATACCCATGCGCTGCCCTCTTGTTGGTGGTCTACGCTGCGGCGATCGAAAGCAGTGACAGGTTAAGGCCGCGCACCGCGAGAGGCCAGCCTGCCGAGGCCACCGCCGCGGCCAGCCTTGCCGCGCCCGACCAAGAGTCACTGCTGTCTTCGGTGCGTGCGCTGCTCGCCGGGCGGTGTCGCCACGCGCGGCATGAGCAGGACGCAGTACCTCTTCAGGCTGGATACGCCCTGAGACACAGACGAACCGCGGGTGTCATTGGCACTCCTCGACACTCTGAGCGCCCCGGCGGGACGCCGAGGGATTTCGGTGTATTCTGTGAGCGCTTACGATCACACAGGCCGCGTGCGCACCGCCCGCCATGAAACACGCCACCCGTCTCGCCCTGACCACCTGCCTCGCCATCCTGCTCGCAGGCTGCGGCAACGAAGCCGTATACACCGGGGAAAGCTTCGCCACCGACAGCCCTTTCAAGCTGAAAGTCGACGGAGCGGTTGCGGTGGCCTGCGAGAGCGCAAGGCGATCCCTCCTTGGCCAGGGCTACCTGATCGACAGCGCGGCAGGCGAGCAGGTCAAGGGCCGCAAGGCCTACCGCAGCGCCGACAACCTGAACACCTTCATCGAGATGAACGTCGTCTGCGTCCCCGACCGTAAGGGCAGCACGCTCTACACCAATGGCGTGCTGAGCACCTATGACCTGAAGAAAAGCGGTAACTCCGCGAGCGTAGGCATCAGCGCGGTGGGTTCGATCTCGCTGCCCTTCGGGCAGAGCGCCGACTCGCTGGTGAAAATCGCCGAGGAAACCATCGAGGACAAGGCTTTCTACGCCCGTTTCTTCGCCGCCGTAGGACATGTGCTGCAAGAGATGGAAACCCGCCCCGAAGCCGAGCCCGAGGCGGCGCAACCCGCCAAAGGCGTGCCGAAGGCAGATATAGCTCCCGAGCCTGGCCCCGTGGCACCCGTCACCATCGCGCCAGAACCGGGTCCCGCCCTGCCTGCTGCAACGCCAGTCGCCGCACCCGGCCCGGTGCAGGGGTTCAGTGTCGCGGCGCCATCGAATGCTCCGGCACCAGCCACTACCCCCGCGCCAACGGCCGTTACCGCAGCACCAGCATCGATCCCGACCGCAGCGCCCGCGCCGACCCCTGCCGCAGCACCCGCATCGATCCCGACCGCAGCACCAGCGCCGACCCCGACGGCAGAGGCCACACCGCAACTAACATCGCCGGCACCCTCGCAAGCACCCGCAGCCAGCGCCAGCCCGGCCACCGTGACGGCACCCGCTCCAACACCTGCTGGCGAGGCCATTCCAGCGCCCGCAGGAGCCACCTCGCCGCCCATCACTCCCGCCGCCACCCAACCGGCGCCGGCAATACAATCCACGCCAGCGCCCGGCACCAGCGCCGCACCGCCCACATGAACCACGCCACCGCCAGCGTCATCACGGACATTACCGAGCGCCAGTTGCGCATCGACCTCGCTGCGGCCTTTCGACTGGCGGTTCGTCACGGCTGGCACGAGGGCGTGGGGAACCACTTCAGCGCCGCGGTATCGGGCGATGGCAAACGCTTCCTGATGAACCCGCGCTGGCGGCACTTCTCGCACCTGACGGCCTCGAACCTGATGCTGCTCGACGCCGATGACGCGGCCACCATGCAGCGCGCGGACGCCCCGGACGAAACAGCATGGTGCATCCACGGACGCATCCACGCGCTGCTGCCACAGGCGCGCTGCGTGCTGCACCTGCACCCGCCCTATGCCACCGCCGTTGCGGGCTTGGCGAACCCGCGGATTGTCCCCATCGACCAGAACACCGCGCGCTTCTTCCAGCGCGTGGCTTACGACTACGGCTTCGAGGGCATGGCCACCTCCACGGTCGAAGGCGACCGCCTCGCCGCGGAACTCGGCAACCGCAACGTTCTGATGATGGCGAACCACGGCGTGCTGGTGGCAGCACCCACGGTGGCGGAGGCCTTCGACCTGATGTACTTCCTCGAGCGTGCCTGTAAGACGCTGGTGCTTGCCTGGTCCACCGGGCAGCCGCTGCGCGAGATGACGCCTGAGGTGGCCGAGCGCACCGCGCAAGACTGGGAGCATTACGCACCCATGCAGTTCGCGCATTTCGAGGAGCTGAAACTGCTGCTGGATCGCGAGGAGCCCGGCTATGCCGCCTGAAGCCGCCCCCACCGTGGGCTTCACCCGCATGCAGGATGGCAGCTGCGAGGACTACCTGCTGCTGCAGGAACTGGAACACTCGCACCACGCGGGTACCGCCGAGCGACTGCTGCGCGAACTGCACCTGCAGGGGGAGGAAACCCTCCCCGGCTACCGCGTCACACGCCTGGAACATGCGCTGCAATCAGCTACCCGCGCGCAGCGCGATGGCGCCGACATCGACTGGGTCGTGGCAGCGCTGCTGCACGACGTGGGTGACGGTCTCGCGCCGCAGAACCACGACCGCTTTGCCGCCGAGGTCCTGCGCCCCTTCCTGCGCGAGGAAGTGGTGTGGACGGTCGAGCACCACGGCGCCTTCCAGATGTACTACTACGCGCATCATTACGGCTGGGATCGCAACGCCCGCGAGCAGTACCGCGACTCGCCCTACTACGCATCCGCCGCGGCATTTTGCGAGCGCTGGGACCAGGAGTCCTTCGATCCGGCCTACCCTAGCGAGCCGCTAGCCACCTTCGAACCCCTGGTACACGAGGTCTTTGCACGCAAGGCCTATGCCCCGGAGGTGATCCTGCCGGGTGTGGTCACGCCACCCTGAGCCTCGGGGATCAAAGCGGCAGCCGCGCGAACCACGCGGCCAGTGCAGCCCCGATCAGTTCCGGTGAGTCTTCCTGCAGGAAGTGCAGCCCCGGCACCGTGACTTCTTCCTGATTGCGCCAGGCGCGGCAGGCATCGCGTTTGTCGGCGACCAGAAAAGCACCGGGCTCTGCGTTCACGAACAACTTGGGGAAATCTGTCTCGGGCAACCAGTCCGCATAGGCTGCCTCGGCGTCCCACACGGCCTGCGGCTGGCCGTCGAAGGGCACCTCGCGGCACAGGTCCAGCATGGCACGCCGTCCCTCGCCAGGAGCCGCGAAAGGCGCAAGGTAGGCGGCCATCTCCTCTGGCGTGAGGGCCCGCAGCACGGTAGCTGGCAGCGCCTGCTCGATGTACATGTTCTCCTGCAGGATCAGCTGCTCGCCCGCCAGCGAGCGCAGGGTCTCGAACATCGCCACCGTCTGCTCACCCAGATCAGCCGCCGAGACCGGTCGCACGACCGCCTCCATGTAGGCGATGCCACGGACGGCCTCGCGGTGACGGTTGGCCCAGTCGAAACCGACGACTGAACCCCAGTCGTGGATCACCAGCGTCAGGCGCTCACGGATGTCGAGGGCCTCGAGGAAGGCATCCAGATAGGCGCGCTGGGTATCGAGCCCGTAGCGCATGTTGCCCGCACCCGGCAGGCGACCCGAATCACCGAAGCCGATCAGGTCGGGGGCAATGCAGCGCCCCAGCGGAGCCAGGGCGGGAATGATGTTGCGCCACAGATAAGACGAGGTGGGGTTTCCGTGCAGGAAGAGCAGCGGGGCTCCCTGACCGGCCTCATACCAGGACACATGACTGTCGAGAACCGAGAGACGACGGGTGGCCAGACTCACGGTGGGGAAACAGCGGGGATTCAGGTACCGGCGGGCTTCAGGGAGGGGCCGCCCAACTTGGGCTGGCCACTGACGCCACGGGGAATATGCTGGATCTCACCGCCGCCGTTCAGGAACTGGGCCGTCTGCTCGGCGATCAGGCGATGCTGTTGCAGGATCGGGGGCTCTGAAGAGACCTTGCTGGCGGCGGATTTGCTGGGTTTTGCCATACGACTTCTCCTGACATAAGGATGCAGATTACCGGCCCCGGTCGTCGAAGTCCTCTGTTTTGTAGCTGGCAGAGTTGGCTACTCGCGGCCCGGGGGCCGCGATCCAGTGACACATCAGCCTGCAACGGGGGCCGGGCGCGGGCTGCCTCCCTGCTTACTTGGCGGGGAGGCGGAAAGCCACCAGATCCGCCCCCATCCGCGTGAACATGTTGCCGCCGGCCGCAATCAGCAGGTACTGCGCGCCCGACTTGCCACGGAAACTCATCGGCACCGAGTGGCCACCGAAGGGCAGCTTGGTCTTCCACAGTTCCTCGCCCGACTCCGTGGAGTACGCGTGGAAGTAGCCGTCCATGCTGGCGCCAATGAAGTAAAGCCCCGTGGACGTGGCCATGCCGCCGCCAAAATTCGGGGCGCCGGTATCGGTAAACAGTGCAGTCACCGGCCAACTCGCGAGCTCCTCGAGCGTGCCGAAGGGAATCTGCCATTTTACCGCGCCGCTCTTCAGGTCGACTGCTGTCAGCGTTCCCCAGGGCGCGGGACTGCAGGGCGCGCCCAGGAACGAGCTAAGTCCGGTGCGCACCAGCACGTAGGGCGTGCCCGTCATCTCGTAGAGCTCGTTGGGGTACTGCATCTTCGCGCGATCGATGCTTTTGGCTTCTTCACGCGGCACGAGCTTGTTCACCTGCGCCATCTGCGTCTGGTTGACGATCAGGATGCCGCGCTCGGGATCGATGGCAACACCGCCCCAGTTCATCCCGCCGCTGGTATGCGGGTACCCGATAGAGCCACCGAGCGAAGGCGGCGTGAAGGGGCCATCCCAGCGCAGCTTGGCGATCTGGCGCGCGCAGTCCCAGCGGTCTATGGGCGTGAATCCGTAGGCGGTCTCGGGGCTGATCTCGCTGGCGTGCAGCGGCAAGGGATGCGTGGGGAATGGCTGCGTGGGCGAGAGCGTCTCGCCGGGCACACCGCCCTGCGGCACCGGGCGCTCCTCCACCGGATAGAGCGGCACGCCGGTCTCGCGGTTCAGCAGGAAGATATGGCCCATCTTGGTGCTCTGGGCGAGCGCAGGTGCGCCGCCGCCCACACCGGGAATCTGGAACAGCGTGGGCGGGGCTGGTGTGTCGTAGTCCCAGACATCGTGATGCACCGACTGGAAATGCCACGCGACCTGCCCGGTCTCGATCGCCAGCGCCACGGTGGAGCTGCCGTAGTAGTCGATGCCGTGACGCTCGCCGCCGTAGAGATCAGGCCCCGGATTTCCCGTGGGTACGAAGATCAGTCCGCGCTCGTGATCACCCGTGATAATCGACCAGCTGTTCGGCGCACCAGGCTGGTAGACCCCCTTGGGCTCATAGGCCGGGCCGGGCTTCCAGTCCGGGGGCACCGGATCCCAGGCCCAGGACAGTGCGCCGGTGCGGGCATCGAAGGCGCGCACCACACCCGGGGCAGAGTTGACCTCCAGGTTGTCGGCCACGAAGCCGTTGATCACCACGCGGTCGCGCATGACCATGGGCGGGGACGTGGGGTAATAGCCCCAGCTGCGGACCTTGCCCATGTCCGTGCGGAGATTGATGCGACCGGCACTGCCAAAGCCCTCGCAGGTCTTGCCGGTGTCGGCGTCTATGGCGATCAGTTCGGCGTCCGAGGTGCCGTAGAAGAGCCGCTTGGCGCAGGCTTGCCCGGCCACGGCCGCGCTGTCTTCCCAGTAACTCACCCCGCGGCAGTTGAGCGGGTATGGCCCCTCACCTTTCTTTTCCTTCAGTTCGGGATCGAAATGCCAGACCTCGGTGCCGGTCTCGGGATCGAGCGCGAAGACACGCTGAAACGGCGTGCAGTAGTAGATGTACCCGTTCACGGCGAGCGGCGTGACTTCGACGGATGTGGCCCGCGTCCGGCCGCTGGCGTCAGCAAAATCCCCGCTGCGATGCGTCCACGCGACCTGCAGCGAGGCAACGTTTTGCGGCGTGATATCGGTGAGCCGGGAGAAATGCGTGGCCCCGGCATCGCCCCCCCAGACTGGCCATTGCTCGCCGGCCCCGGCGGAGGGGTCGGCGCGGAGAACACCGGCGCCCGCGAGCAGCAAAGTCGCGAGCAGCGTCAGGGCGGTCTTGGCGAGCATCGTCATGGCGTCCTTTTTTTAATGATTCGGTTCAGAACAGTGCACAGTCTAGCGGCTCATGAGTCCCGCTTGCGCGCCCTCGCGGTACCCGGCAATGCCCTCGATGTCACGGGGCCATCGGTCGCGCGCATGGCGAACTCCTACCCTTCGGCGGGGTCCACCACCGCGCCATCATCGATACCGTCCGGTGGATTCTCGATCACGCGGTCGCCCGGCTCCAGCCCGGAGCCGATCACCACCGTGCGCCCGAGGTCGCGCAGGATGGTGACCGTCTTCATGGATACGGCATCACCGGCGCCGACGGTAGCCACGCGAAGCCCCGACTGGTCGAAGATGAGCGCGCTCGCTGGCACGCTGAGCGCGCTCGCGTTACCACGCAATTTCAGGCTGACGGTGGCAAACCCGCCGGGCAGCAGCTCCCCCGCGTCGTTGTCGATGATCAATTGCACCAGCGAACTGCCCGATGCCGAATCAACCGCGCCGGACATCGACTCCACCGCGGCCGCGTAACGCTGATCAGGACGCTCGGGTACGGCGAGAACAGCCTCGGTACCGTCGACAATACCGCCCAGATGAGCCTGGGGAACGTTCACATAGAGCCGCAGCCGCCGTGTCCCGGAGACCTCAAACAGCGCGCGACCCTCGCTCACGCCCGCGTTGACCAGCGCGCCGGTCTCGGCATAGCGCGCCGTGATCGCGCCGTCGAAAGGCGCCACGATGCGGGCAAAGGCCTTGGTGGCCACCAGCCGCTCCACCGCAGCCTCCGAGGATTTCACCATGGCCCGCTGCGAGGCGAGATCGGCGCGCTTTTCATCCACCGCCTGACGGGCCACCGCGTTGGTTTTCAGCATCGTCTCCCAACGCTCCGCGGTGGTCCTGCTCAACTCCGCATTGGCACGGGCAAGCGCGAGATCGGCGCGCGCCTGCAGCAACTGCTGGTCGAGGTCCGGGGTGTCGATCTCGGCCAGCAGATCGCCGGCCGACACAAGCGACCCGATATCCACCTTCAGGCTCTTGATGTAGCCATTCACGCGGGCATGGATCGGAGCGTGGTTGTACGCGCGCAGCCGCCCGGGCAGCGTGATCGAAGACGCGCTGTCATCGGGCTGCGGCCGCACCACGCGCACGTGCGCCTTGGCGTGGTCCTCGGCCCATTGCGCGAGATCGGCGTGATCGCGTGAGCGCGAGAGCAAGCCGCTGGCGGCAACCGCCACGGCCACCACTGCCGCCACCAGCCCTGCGATGCGCAAGCCGCGGCCAGCGCGTGGCGATGGGTTGGAATCAAACGGCATGGGGTTCTCCGGTGGCGGGATCCACGGCGTTTTCGCCACGGTAGTTGCGGTGCACGATGGCAAAGACCACCGGCACCAGAACCAGCGTGGCGATTGTGGCAAAGACGAGCCCGCCGATCACGGCGCGGCCGAGCGGGGCGTTCTGTTCGCCGCCCTCACCGAGACCAAGCGCCAGCGGCGTCATCCCGATGATCATGGCGAGCGCGGTCATGAGCACCGGGCGGAAACGGTCGAAGCCCGCGCGCACCGCCGCTTCCGTGGCATTGCCGAGCACCGGCAGCCAGGTCCGCGCGAAGCTGATCACCAGCACGCTGTTGGCCGTGGCGATGCCCATGCACATGATGGCGCCAGTGAGCGCCGGCACCGACAACGGCGTGTGGGTGGCGAACAGCATCCACACGATACCCGCGAGCGCCGCCGGCAGGGTGGCGATGATCACCAGCGGATCGAGCCACGACTGGAAACTTACCACCACCAGCAGGTAGATCAGAACGATGGCCCCCAGCAAACCGTAGAGCAGCCCCGAGAAGGCGCTGTCCATGGTGCTCGCCTGTCCGGCCAGTTCAACACGCATACCCTTGGGAAAACCGGCGGCGGTGGCCTCGTCGAGGATGCGGCGGATATCGGTCGCGACAGCGCCCAGATCCCGGCCCTGAACGCTCGCCTTGATCTGCACCAGCGCCTGGTTGTCGTAATGGCTCACCACCGCGCTGCCCTGTGACCGGCGGAAGCTAGCCACTGCGCCCAGCGTCTGCGGCATCGCGCTGCCGCCACCACTCACGGAAAGGTTGGCGAGCGCCTCGAGCGAGTCGAGCCGGTACTGCGGGACCTGCATCACCATCGGGTACGACACGCCGTTGTCGGGGTTCAGCCACCACGTGGGCGACACCTGCCCGCTGCCGGCGATATTGACCACCAGGCTGCTGGCGATCTCGCGGGTGCTGAGCCCCGCCTGCTGGGCGCGCGTGCGATCGAGTTCGATCTCGATGACCGGGCTGCGCCGGGACTGCTGGATGCGCGCATCGGCCACCCCGGGCACGCGACGGATCCGCTCGAGCAGCTTGCCTGCATGGGCGAAGCCCTGCTCCAGCGTGCCGCCGATGACGCGCACATCGATCGGCGAGGGCGAGCCGAAGTTCAGGATCTGGCTCACGATGTCAGCGGGCGGAAACGAGAACGTGGTGTCCGGGAACGCCTGCGGCAGATGCTCGCGCAACAGGCGCACGTACCCGGCGCTGGGCGCGTGCCCGCGCGCGAGCGCGATCTGGATGTCACCGTCCTGCGCGCCGATCAGGCCGGTGCTGTTGTAGGTCAGATTGATGCTGCTGATCGGCATACCGATGTTGGCAACCAGAGTCTCAAGCTCGGCGGGCGGGATGATCCCCCGCACCACCTGCTCGATGCGGGCGAAATGCGCGGCGGTTTCCTCGACGCGTGTGCCCACCGGAGCACGCACATGCATCAGGATCTGCCCGCCATCCACATCCGGGAAAAAATTCCGCCCCAGGAAGGGCAGTAGCAACGAGCTCAGCAAGACCACCGCAAGAGACCCGCCGAGCAACCTTGCCCGGCGCTGCATCGCCAGCACCAGCACCTCACGGTAAGCCCGGCGCAAGCGCTCGAAAGCGCGCTCGAAACGCTGCTGCACAAGACTGAATGCCGACTTCCCCGCGCTTCGGCTGCCGTGCGGCTGCAGCATGTAAGCCGCCATGGTGGGCACCAGCGTGCGCGAGAGCACGAAGGAGGTAACCATGGCGAAAACAACCGCCTTGGCGAGCGGTACGAACAGGAATCCCGGGACCCCTTCGAGGAAGAACATCGGCACGAACACGATGCAGATGGCGAGCAGCGAGACGAATGCCGGCGCCACGATCTGCGCCGCGCCATCGAGTATCGACTGTCGTACGCCCTTGCCCTGGTCCAGGTGCCAATTGATGTTCTCGACGGTGACGGTCGCATCGTCCACCAGAATGCCCACCGCGAGCGCGAGGCCGCCGAGCGTCATGATGTTCAGTGTCTCGCCGGTGACCGCGAGCGCAAAAATGGCGCCGAGCACCGAGAGCGGAATGGAAATGGCAATGATCGCCGTGGAGCGCAGGCTGCCGAGGAACAACAGGATCATCAGGCTGGTGAGCGCCGCAGCGATTACCCCCTCGACCACTACGCTGCGGATGGCGGCCCGCACGAACAGCGACTGGTCGTTCAGGGTCCGCACCTCGAGGTTGTCGGGCAGCGAGGCCTTCAGTTCCCGCAGGCGCGACTTCACACCCGAGACGATGTCGAGCGTGGAAATCGCGCCGTTTTTAAGCACCGACATCAGTACCGAGCGCCCGCCGTCGACGCGCACGATGTTCATCTGCGGCGGGCTGCCATCGCGCACCTGCGCCACATCGCGCAGGTAGATCACCGTACCGTTCACGGCCTTGATCGGCAGATTGGCGAGTTCGGTGATCGCCGAGGGCGCGCTGTTCATGTGCACCGCGTACTCGAGATCGCCGATCTTCTGGGTCCCGATCGGCAGGATCAGATTCTGCGCCGCCAGCGCGTTGGCCACATCCTGCGCCGAGAGCCCGCGCGCCTGCAGCGCCGCGGGGTCAAGGTCGATCTGCATCTGCCGACCCTTGCCGCCGAAGGGCAGCGGCATCGCCGCACCCGGCACCGTGACGAGACGCGTGCGCACCACGGTCATCGCGAGATCGCCGAGCGCCTGCTCGGTCAGCCCGCGCCCGGAGAGCGCGATCTGCAGGATCGGGACGGTGGAGGCGTTGTAGTTCAGGATCAGCGGCGGCGTGATGCCCGGGGGGCCCTGCCGCGTGAAGGACTGCGCAATGGCCGTCACCTGCGCATTGGCCACGGCGATATCCACGCCGGGGTGGAAATACACCTTGATGAGTCCCACCCCGGTGAAGGAGTTGGCCTCGATGTGGGCTACATCATTGACCGTGGTGGTGAGGGTGCGCTGGAACGGGGTGGAAATGCGCCCTGCAATCTCCTCGGGTGGCAGACCGCCGTACTGCCAGGCGACGGAGATCACCGGAATGCGGATCTCGGGCAGGATATCGGCCGGCGTGCGCAGCGCCGCCAGCGTTCCGGCGATCAGCAGCAGCAACGCCATCACCACGAAGGTGTAGGGGCGCTGCAGCGCGATCCTCACAATGGCTATCATCGATACTCCGGACCGTGCACCCACGCGGGGTAAAACGCACATGACCCAATAAAACGACGGGGCTGCCCAAGCAGCCCCGTCAGCGAGAGATCACACCGTAAGTTCAGGGTGGCGATGCGTACATATCGCTCTCGAAACCCTGTTCCTGGTAGCGGGCCGGCGGCTGCGGGAAGTTGTACACGGGCTGCACGCCTTTCATCTGCTGCTGCAATTCATGCCCCTGGTCGCGCGGCATATAGAACGACCCCACCCATTTTCGCACCAGGTTGAAAGGGCCGTCAGCCTTCAGTTGCATGACCTTTAGCGCAGAACGCTTGTTTTTCCAGATCTCGAAGTCAGTGCCGAAGGCCTCCAGCGCGCCGGCCTGCGCGGCCTGCTGCGCGGCGATGTCCTCGGCGGAGGGCGGCGCGTTCCTGCCGGTCATGAACACCGCGTGCCAGGCCTTGGTAACGCCATCCTCCACCGGGGTGTTGGCGATCAGCTCGAACATCACCGTGTCGGCAAAGGCCTGCTTGGACAGCAGCAGCCCGGGGCCCGTGTACCAGGTCGCGGTATGCAGGTGCGTGTTGTAGAAACCGATGAAACCGCCCTGTCGCTGGATCAGGATGTGGTCACGGAACTCGTTCTCGAAATACTCGCAGGGCGCGCCATGCGTGGGGCCGAGGTGGCGCACATCGGCCATGTTGTCGAGGACTTCGATGTTGTGGATGTCGATCTGGCCAAGGTGATCGAGTTTCCAGTGCACCGCGCGCGGGTCGTTCCACGCCGGTATGAAGGGCGGATCGAACTCCGGCTCGCCGCCGGCCGGATCGAACCACATCATCACGCAGCCCATGACGTCGCGCACCGGGTAGGAGCGGATGGACGCGGACTTCGGGCAGGGACCGTCGTGGTAGGGGATGTCATCGACATGGCCATCCGGGCCGTAGCGCCAGGCGTGGTAGGGGCAACGGATGGAATCGCCTTCGATCTGCTGGCCACTGCGCACGATCACGGCACTCTTGCTGGCCGTGAGATGGGTGCCCATGTGGGCGCAGTAGGCGTCGAGGACCACCGGGCGACCGCTCTGCCCCCGGTACAGGGCAAGATCGCGGCCAAAGTAGCGCAGCGCCATCGGGCCCGCGTCGAGCTCGCAGCTCTCGGCCACGATGAACCAGCCGCGCGGGAAGGTCTCTGGGCCGAGTCCGTAATCTGCTGCCTTTGCCATGTATGCTCCTTCTTCGGCTGCGCCACCGCAGCGCACAAATTAACCCATCGGGCACCGGCGGGGGAGGCCGCAGAGGCGGTCAAAATCGACGCGATTTCCCGTAGTGTCCAGAGTAGTCAGCATGGCCCGCGGGCGCCTACCCCATCCGGAGTAGCGTGGCGTTCGCCGCAGGGGGAGCACATACCGTGGATACGTTGCAGCAACTCGCCGACCGTCAGGCGCTCACAGACCTGGTGGCGCTCTATTGCCGGGCAGTCGACCGCCGTGATTTCGAGCTGCTGGAGCGCCTCTACCACCCCGACGCCACCCACGATCACGGCGGGCTCTTCAGGGGATCCCGGGGCGAGTTCCTCGCCTTTCTGCAGCGCGCCATGACGCAGGTAGTGACCCACCATTTCGTGGGCAACGCGCTCTTCGTGATCGATGGCGACCGCGCCGAAGGAGAGGTCTACACGATCAATTACCACGTGATCGGCGACAGCGAGCGGCGCGACTACGTGGCCGGAGGGCGCTACCTCGACCACTACGTCCGCCATGACGGCCGCTGGGTCTTCATGTCGAGGCAACGCGTGATCGACTGGGCGCACGAGGGCCCGACGGCCGATGCCGGCGTGGCGGGGGCCTTGACCCGTGGTGCCGCCGGCCCGACCGATCCGTCTTTCACCGCGCTGCCGGGACTGGCGAACTGGAGCACAGCCTGAGTGTCAAAAAGCCCGCAGCATCAGGCATCGACCTAAAGCGACGGACTTGTCATCCGCTGACATAAAGGCCTAGATTGGGTGGTCCTTTGCGTTTGAACATGGAAGTAAGGTGGGTCAGGCATGGTTGCTTATGACGAGCGGAACAACCGACTCGAAATCGTACATTTGACGGAGAACGCCAAACGCTACATCCCCTGCACAGGGATCGATCCGGTGGTAGACAAAGTGATCAGCGTCGACACCTTCGGCGACGAGGTTCGCTTGCGTGTCGCGCCACGCGTCGGCAACCGGGTTGGCACCGGTATTGTCAGGGTGGTGACCTTCAAGCTGAAGTCCGCCACAGCCGGATTCGGAAGGGCCGCGGAACTCCCTCCGGAGCACCCCAACAACCCCTTTGCCTCACGCGACACGACGCCACGGCGCTGAACACGCGCCGCCAGACAGGCCGTTAATCCATCAGGCCTGCAACCGATAGGCCTCGAGTCTGGGTGCTTTCATCTCCTCGCAAAAACGCGTGCGCGTCCACGGCCACGTGGCCGGCACGCCCTCGGCATCCAGATACCAGCTCTTGCAGCCCGCCCCGAAAACCGTGTTCCGCGCTGCCGCAATGCGCTCCACCTCGAAGCGCTGCATGGCCTCAGGGGTCGGTTCGATCTCGCGGCATTCCCCCGTCCGTAACTTGTCGATGAACGCCCAGATGTAATGCAGTTGCTGCTCGGCGATGTCGATCAGCGAGAAGTTACCGACCGGCGCATTGGGTCCGTTCAGCATAAAGAAATTGGGAAAATCAGGCATGGCGATGGCCATGTAGGCCTTGGGCCGGTCGTGCCAGAACTGCTCCAGCGTGATCCCGTCGCGCCCGACGATGCTCATCGGCCGCATGAACATGCCCGCATTGAACCCCGTCGCCACTGCCAGCACGTCAAGCTCGTGCAGGGTGCCGTCGCGGGTACGCACGCCTGCGGGCTCGACACGCTCTATGCCCTCGGTCACCAGCTGGGAATGCGGATGCTGGATAGCCCGGTAGTAGTCGGGCGAATACACCAGCCGCTTGCAGTTGGCGCGGTAGTTCGGCCGCAGCCGCTCCCGCAGCACCGGATCCTGAACGCCGTGTTCCAGGTTCTGGCGGCAATACATCTCGATCTCGTCGATCCCTGCGGATTTGGCATCCACCAGCGCGTTGTTGAAGCGCTCGACGTTCACGGTGTAGTCAGGCGTGGGGTTGATCTGCAGCTCCCGCAGGCGCTCGGGATCGTTGCGCAGCGCGGCGCGGTATTCCTCGGTGAATGGGGCATTCTCGGTGGGCATGATCCATTGCGCAGTGCGCTGGAAGTGGCAGAGCTTCGCGACCCGCCCGGCCAGCGCCGAGACGATCTGCACGCCCGTGGAGCCGTTGCCCACCACGCCCACGCGCCGTCCGTCGAGCGGCACCGAGTGATCCCAGCGCGCGGTGTGGAAACAGGCACCGCCAAAACTCTGAAGTCCCTCGATCTGCGGCAGATTCAGGTGGTGCAGCACCCCGGTGGCGGCAATGACGATATCGCCTGCGTCTTCCAGCCCGGACTTGGTGCGAATGTGCCAGCGTCCATCACGGTATTCGCAGGCACTCACCTCCTGATTGAAGCGGATGATCCGGTCCACGCCGTACTTGCGGGTGGTGCGCTCGAAGTATTCCTGGATCTCGGCTCCCGGCGGCAGCATGTGCGTCCAGTCGGGATTGGGCTCGAAGGAGTAGGTGTAGGCGTGGGAAGGCACATCGCAGGTGAGCCCGGGGTAGGTGTTCTCGCGCCAGGTGCCGCCCACACGATCGGCTTTCTCATAGATCACGCAATCGATGCCCGCCTGCAGCAGCCGGATGCCGCAGAGCACCCCGGCCATGCCCGCGCCCATCACGATCACCCGCAGTTTTCGCTCGCCAGCCTCTGCCGTCATTACCGCACACCCTGTTGATTTACTGCTTCGAGGCACTCTAGACCATGGCCGGCGGCGGCGGATCATTCATCTGAACGAGGGATCCCCTGCCCGCCCGCAACGCGGCAACGGCAGGCTTGCTCCGGCACCCGCCGGGCGCAGGCCAGACGGGCAGGCAGCATTGCCCACCCACGACGCCGACGCTTGCGGATACCATGCATAAAAATTCTATGGATGCCGCCATATGTCACCCTCACCCGATCCCTGCATGCCGATTGCCGCGAGCGACATCGCCGCGTGGCACGCCCACACCGATGTGCTGGTGATCGGCTACGGGGGGGCCGGGGCCTGCGCGGCGCTGGAGGCCGCCGCCTGTGGCGCGGCAGTAACCGTGCTCGAGGTGGCCAGCGATGGCGGCGGCACCACGGGGCTCTCCGGCGGCCAGATCTATCTCGGCGGCGGCACGCCCATCCAGAGCGCCTGCGGCTTCAGCGACACGCCCGAGGACATGGAGGCCTACATCCGCATCGCGGCCGGCGCCAATGCCGATGCAGACAAGATCAGCGCCTATTGCGAGGGGAGCCTCGAGCACTTCGACTGGCTGGTGAGCCAGGGCGTGGTGTTCAACCCCGAGTACTACGGCGGCAAGCACACCAACACGCCCGAGTACCAGTCGCTCACCTGGTCCGGCAACGAAAAGGGCTTCCGGGAGTCGCAGGCCGCAAAGCCCGCCCCGCGCGCCCACAAGCCCAAGGCCTTCTGGGAGGACGGCGGCGCCACGCTGATGGCCACGCTGAAAGCGGCGGTCGCAAGCAGCTCGATCCGCGTGCAAACAGACACCCGCGCACTCGCCCTGATCCACGACAACGGCCGCATCGTCGGCGCGCTGTGCCGGCAAGACGGGGAGCTGCGCGCCTTTGGTGCCAGACGCGGCGTGGTGCTGTGCGCCGGGGGTTTCGTGATGAACCGCGAGATGGTGGCGAAATACGCCCCGCGGCTGCAGGACGCCACACCGATCGGCAATCCCAACGACACCGGCGGCGGCATCCTGATGGGCATCGGCGCGGGTGGCGCCGCCATCAACATGAGCGAGGGTTTCGTCTCGGTGATCTGGTACCCGGCCAGAGCCTTCTGCGAGGGCGTGTTCGTGAACGAGCAGGGCCAGCGCTTCGTGAACGAGGACTGCTACCACGCGCGCGGCGGCCACCACTGCCTGAACCAGTCGGGCCGCAAGGCATACATGGTGGTCGACAGCGCCATCTTCACTGAGCCACCGCTCTACGCCGCGGCGCAGGTGAAGGAGGTGGGCGAGAGCTTCGAGGAGCTCGAGCGCGACGCCGGCTTCCCCGAGGGCACGCTGGCCGCAAGCATGGCCACCTACAATCGCTTCGCAGCGCGTGGCGAGGACCCGCTCTTCCACAAGCACCGGGATTTCCTGCGCCCGCTCGACAAACCCCCCTACGCGCTGCTGGATTTCTCCATCGACAGCGGGATCTTCTACCCCTCGTTCACGCTGGGCGGGCTGGACACCACCGTCGACGGGGAGGTGCGCCGGCCCAGCGGCGAACTGATACCGGGCCTGTATGCCGCTGGCCGTAACGCGGCCGGGCTGCCACGCAGCGGCGAGGGCTATGCGAGCGGGTTTTCCGTGGGGGACGCCACGTTCTTCGGGCGACGCGCCGGACGCGCCGCAGCACGCAACACCTGAACACCCGGCGTGCCGCGACGCGCCCGGGACCAAATCCAAAACGCCGCCTATGAGCGGCACACAAGCAGGAGACAGTCGATGCGCATGGCCGGAAAAATCGGGGGTGGCTTACTGCTGCTCCTCGTCATGGCGCTCGGTGGCGCCTCGGTGTGGTTCTGGTTCTACCCGATGACGGTGAACAACACGATTAACCAGTTCAGCGCCGAGTTCGCGCTGGACACGCCAGAGCTGCTCTCCAGCATCGGCCTGATCGACAACACCGTGCTCGATGTCCACAGCGGCAAGCTGGGCGACTACACCCGCGCCAAGGAAGAGGAAATGCTCGGACGGCTGCGCAAGGCGCGCGCGCGCATGGACCGCTTCGACCCGGCCGAACTCTCCGGACAGGAAAAACTCAGCTGGAAGATCGCGGTCTGGTTTCTGGACGACATGATCCGCCAGGCCGGGTTCGAGTACGGCGGCTACCGCGTGAACCAGATATCGGGCGTCACGGTGAACCTGCCGCAATTCCTCACCGACACCCACGTGGTGGTGAGCGACAAAAGCGCGGAGCGCTACCTCTCGCGGCTGCGTGAGTTCGGCCGCGTGCTGGACGAGAGCCGGGTGCGTGTGGAGGACGACCGCGCCCATGGCGTCGTGCCGCCGGATTTCATCATCGCCAAGTCCATCAGCGGCATGCGCTCTTTCATCGCAGACGGTGCGGCAAAGAACCCGCTGGTAAGCACACTGGCGCCGAAGCTCGACAAGATCGAGGGCCTGGATGCCGCACGCAAGGAGGCCATCGTGGCCGAGGCAACGGACATCGTGGGGGAGACCGTGATCCCCGCCTACCAGCGGATGATCGGACTCTTCGAGGACATGGCAAAGACCGCCACGCACGATGCCGGGATCTGGCGTATCCCCGACGGCGAACGCGTCTACGCCGCCGCGCTCAAATCGAACACCACCACCGACATGACGGCAGAAGAACTGCACGCGCTCGGCTTGGCCGAGGTGGCGCGCATCGACCGCGAAATGAATGCCATCCTGATATCTCTCGGGCGTACTGAGGGCAGCGTCGCCGACCGGCTGCGCGCACTGAGCCAGGACCCGGCGCAGCTCTTCGACAACACCGACGAAGGCCGCCAGCAGATGCTCGACTATCTCGGCAAGCTGAACACCGAGGTGATGGCGCGAGCCAAAGATTTCTTCATCACCCTGCCGCCGCAGCCACTGGAGATCGTGCGCGTGCCGGAGTATTCGCAGGACTCCAGCGCCGGCGGCTACTACAACCCGCCGGCGCTGGACGGCTCGCGCCCGGGGCGTTTCTACATCAACCAGAAAAACACCGCGGACAATCCGCGCTGGCAACTGCCTACCCTGCTCTACCACGAGGCAGCGCCCGGGCACCATTTCCAGCTCTCCGCCTCGCAGCTGATCGAGGACGTGCCGATGTTGCGCAAGCTTTCACCCTTCAACGCCTACGCCGAGGGCTGGGCGCTCTACGCCGAGCGCGTCGCGGCCGAGGACATGTTGCTCTACGTGAACGACCCCTGGGGCAATCTCGGGCGCCTGAACGACGAGCGTTTCCGCGCCGTGCGCCTGGTGGTGGACACCGGCATGCACGCGCGGCGCTGGTCGCGCGAGGAGGCTATCGCCTACATGTTCGCCAACACCAGCAACAGCGAAGACGATGTGGTGCGTGAAATCGAGCGCTACGTGGTCTGGCCGGGGCAGGCCTGCGCCTACAAGACCGGCCAGCTCGCGATCATCCGCCTGCGGCAAAAGGCCGAGCAGGCGCTGGGCGAGCGCTTCGACCTGCGCGCCTTCCACGAGGTGGTGCTGATGAACGGCGCGATGCCACTCGGCATCCTGGACGAGGTGGTTGCCGAGTGGATCGCCACGCAGTGAACGCAGCTGCGTCGACCGCCGGCGCCAGCCGACGCCGCCACGGTGGCACCGGCACTCCGGGTTGACGCAGCGCTCAGACAAAAACAGGGCTCGCCTGCCCGGGCATTTCCGGACAAACTGATACACCATTTCAAGGAAGTACGCAGCATGAACACGCAGTCAGGCAGACACCACGCCGTGATGCGCATCGCCCTCGCGCTCTGGGCCGCACTCCTGCTGCAACCCGCAGCGAGCCAGGCGCAGGGGCTTGTGACCACGCTGGTCACCCGCGTCTTTTCTGTCACCCACGCGCCGGTGGCAACGATTCTGGTCACCGCCGGATCCGCCGGTCACACGCTTGGCGACCTGCGGGTGCTGCCGGCCACGCCGATCCTCGACACCAACGACGCCGAAGTGGGTCGGTTGGATGCGCAGCTCCTCACCACCAGCATCGACTACCCGACCGCCGGCGACGAGGTGCGCATGACCACGCTGAATTTCGTGTTCGGCGAGGGTACGCAGGATCTGTCGGGATCTGCCGACCAGTTGGTGGTGAGCGGCAGCGGCTATTACCCCGGCACCTCGAGTACGATCGCGGTCGGTGCCGCGCTGATACGCCCGATCACGGGCGGCTCGGGCAAATTCTCTGGCGCCGGCGGCTGGGCCGAGAGCGAGCACTTGCAGGACGGCTCCTGGCGCCACACGTTCCATCTGCGTCGCGTGGTGCGGCGCTGAGCCACGCCATCTGTCGTGCATGCTGATGGCCGGCATGCGGCCCTCGCCGCACATCTACAACACCCGCGAGGACATCGCCGCGATCATCGACTGCCTCGGGCCCTGACCCCGGCCGTCAACCGCCGAGCACCACCTCCTCGTAGGCATGCAGCGACGGCAGCCCTCCCGGTGCACCGGGGGCTCCTGATCGGGTGGATCGCGGCTCACGCCGATGCCGAGGATGGGGATATCGATGCGGTTGCCGAGGAATCCGGCAAGCAGCCCGCCGTGGGTGCCCGAGCTGCCCGAGCCCACCACCACGCGATCGAAGCGCTGGCCACTGTCGAAGAACTGCTGTTGCAGTTCCTGCGCGCAGGCTACGTAGCCCAGCCCGCCCACCGCATTCGAGCCCCCGCCCGGGATGATGTAGGGCCGCCCGCCGGCGGCGCGAACCTGCGCAGCCTCTTGCTGCATGGCCGCGAGCATGTCGCTGCCCGCGGGCACCACGGTGATGGCGTCCACCCCGAGAAGCCGGAACATGAAGTTGTTGCCGCTTGCGGTGGGGCTGTAACTGCCGGGTACACGCTCTTCGATGATGAAACGGCAGCGCAGGCCCTCGCGCACCGCGGCGGCCAGCGTGATGCGGCAATGGTTCGATTGCGGTGCGCCGCAGGTGATCAGCGTATCGGCGCCCTGCTCGAGCGCCTCGCCGGCAAGGAACTCAAGCTTGCGTGTCTTGTTGCCACCGGGGAAGAGGCCAAGCATGTCATCGCGCTTGATCCAGACCTCCGGCCCCCTGCCACCGGGGCAGGTGGCCGCGAGGGCTGCGCTGAAGCGCGGTGCAGGATCGATGGGCGTGGGGGCGGCGCTGTAGCGGCGGCGCGGAAAACGAGACAGGTCCACGGCGTGGCCTCCCTGAGCGGATCGACCGATGCTACGGCGAAGCCGGGCTCCCTGCCATGCCTGCGCTTCAGCGACGGGGTTTGTCGCGGATACGCGCGCTCTTGCGCGTGCGCTCGCTGAAAGCCGGCGGCTTGCCACGCACCCAGGCGAGGAACTGCGCCATTCCGGGATGGGCCTGCAGTGCCTCCAGGGTGCTGTATTCGCGCGCGAGTTCCGTCTCGGTGAGCAGCGCGTGGATCTGGCGATGGCAGATGCGGTGCAGGTATTCGGTTTGACGTCCCCCTTTGGACCGCGGCACCCAGTGGTGCGCATCCCTCTGCGCCGGTGGGATCACCCGCTCGCAGAGCGGGCACAGCAGCGCCTCAGGCGGGTGCGGCGGGCTCACCGGCCCCGGCACGGATTTGCGGCGGATACGTCCTTTCATGGCTCCCCGTCCGGACATGGCTCACAGCTGTGTACGCTGCAGCGCACCAGGCAGAGCGACCGAGGCTGAGCGACCGAGGCTAGCTAGCCTGCTCCACGGCGGCTATGGTACCGACCGTCAGTCACAGACAGCAGGCGAAGTACAGACGTGAAACGCAGATCATTCGTACAGGCCACGGCGATTGGGGGCGGCGCAGTCATTGCCGCGCCTGCCATTTCGAGCGGTCTCAAGGAATGGCGCATGGTCACCAGCTGGCCCAAGGGCCTGCCGGGGCTGGGCACCGGCGCCGAGCGTCTCGCGGCCAATATCACCGCCATGTCGGGCGGGCGGCTCACCGTGAAGGTCTATGGCGCGGGCGAGCTGGTGCCGGCGCTGGAGTGCTTCAGTGCCGTGGCGAGCGGCACCGCGCAGATGGGCCACGACGCCGCCTACTACCACACGGGAAAATCCGAGGGCTGTGCCTTCTTCACCGCGTTCCCGTGGGGCTTCACGGCCGACGAGATGGACGCCTGGGTACGCTATGGCAACGGCCAGGCCTTGTGGGACGAGCTCTATGCGCCCTTCGGCATCCGCGCCTTTCTGGCCGGCAGCACGGGCACGCAGATGTTCGGCTGGTTCCGCAACGAGGTGCGCTCGCTGGAGGACCTGAAGGGCCTCAAATTCCGCTCACCCGGCAATCAGGGGCGCATCCTGCAGAAGCTCGGCATGACCAGCGTGACGCTGCCGGGCGGAGAGATCTTCCCGGCGCTGCAATCGGGCGCGATCGACGGCGCCGAGTGGATCGGGCCCTACAACGATCTCGCGCTCGGCTTCTACCAGGTCTGCAAGTACTACTACTCGCACGGCTACCACGAACCCGGTGCCGGGCTGCAGCTGATGATCAACGAAGAGGCCTGGCAGTCGCTCGACGCCGAGCTCCAGGCCATCGTGCGCACCGCCTGTGATGCCGCCTACAAGGACACACTCGCCGAATTCAACGCCCGCTCGGGGCCTGCGCTACGCACCCTGGTGAAGGAACACGGCGTGATCGTGCGCGGCCTGCCCGAGGACGTGCTGATGGCCTGCGGCGAGAAAGCCAACGAGGTGCTGAACGAACTCCACGCGGGCGACCGCTCGCCCAACCGGATCGTGCAGCGGATCATCGAGGACTTCCTTGCCTTCAGGCAGGACATCATTCCGTGGTCGCGCATCGGCGAACAGGCCTTCATGAACGCGCGGCAACTGCCCTTCGAGCTCAGGCTGAAGGGCTGATCAGGGCAGCAACTCGCGAAAATCGTCCATCCACGGCGCGTTGCGCGGCGCGCCGGGTTCGGCGAACAGATCACCGAAATCATCGCCCACCGGCGAGCCCACCCGTGCCGCCGGCGCGTCCTGCATGGGCCCGGGCACGGCGAGCCGTACGGAGGGTGAGTCGAAAATCCGCGCGGGCAGATACGTGGCCATCGAGGGGATCGCCCACACCAGCGCCAGCCCCAGCAACTGCAGGCCCACGAAAGGCACCACACCTCGGTAGATATCGATGGTGCGCACCATCTTGCCGGCTACGCCGCGCAGATAAAACAGGGCAAAACCGAAGGGTGGGGTGAGGAAGCTCGTCTGCAGGTTCATGCCGATCATCACGCCGAGCCACACCGGATCCACGCCCATGCGGATCAGCGCCGGCGCGGCGATGGGCACCACGATGAAGATGATCTCGAAGGTGTCGAGGAAGAAGCCAAGGAAGAAGATCACCAGCATGGTGGCCAGCACGGCGCCGAAAGCACCACCCGGCATGGCGGACAGCGCATCGTGCACGAGGTTCTCGCCGCCCAGGCCGCGGAACACCAGACTGAAGACGCTGGCGCCCAGCAGGATCACGAAGACCATCGAGTTGATGCTGAGCGTCGAGCGCATCACTTCGCGCAGCATCGTCATGCTGAGCTGACGGTTGGCCGCAGCGAGCACCATGGCGCCGACCGCACCCACCGAGGCCGATTCCGTGGGTGTTGCAATGCCGGCCAGTATCGAGCCCAGCACCGCCAGGATAAGCCCCAGGGGCGGCGCCAGCGCACGCAGCGCGCGGCGCCCCAGACCCGCGCGCTCGGCCTCGGTCATCACAAGCGGCGGACAGGAGTCCGGGTCGGTGATCGCCTTGTACACGATCCACGAGAGGTAGAGCGCCACCAGCACCAGCCCCGGGATCATGGCCCCCGCGAAGAGCTGCCCCACCGAGATGGGATCGGGTGCCATGTTGCCAAGCGACAGCTGCGCCTGCTGGTTGGCGCCCTGCAGGATGTCCCCGACGAAGATCAGCACCGTCGAGGGCGGGATGATCTGCCCCAGCGTGCCGGCCGCACAGATGGTGCCCGCGGCGAGCTTGGGGTCGTAACCTGCGCGCATCATGGCGGGCAGGGAGAGCAGACCCATGGTCACCACGGTGGCGCCGACGATACCCGTGGAGGCCGCCAGCAGCGCACCCACGATCACCACCGAATAGCCGAGCCCGCCGCGCAGGCTGCCGAAGAGCTCGCCCATGGTGGTGAGCAGCGCCTCGGCGATCTTCGAGCGTTCGAGCATCACGCCCATGAACACGAACAGCGGCACTGCCACCAGCGTCTCGTTGGTCATGGTGCCGAAGTAGCGTTCGGACAGGGCCGAGAGGATCGCCATATCGAAAACGCCGGCGCCAAGCCCCAGCGCCGCAAACAGCAAGCCCAAGCCCGCAAGCGTGAAGGCAACCGGATAACCCGCCATCACGGCGGCAATGGTGACCAGGAACATAGCGATCGAGAGCAATTCGCCGCTCAGCACGGTGCTCATCGGCGTGGCCCCGCCGGGCGTGCGTCAGATCGGCGCATCGGTCAGCGGCTCCTCGTGCTGATCATTCAGGGGCCGGCCGGCCAGGAACAACCCGCGCCGCGCGATCAGCGAAAGCCCCTGCAGGAACATCAGCACGCAGAACACCAGCAGCATGGATTTGAGCAGGTACATAGCGGGCATGCCGTTGGCGTTGCCCGAGGACTCGAACACCCGCCACGAGGCCTTTACGAACGGCAGCGAGGTGAACCACACCACCGCCAGCCACGGAAACAGGAAGAGCAGCGTCCCGAGGATATCTATCCAGGCCTTGCCGCGCGCACCGAGCTTGCCGTAGAGGACATCGACGTTGACGTGACCGCGGTGCAGGAAGGTGTAGCCCGCGCCCGCCATGAACACCACCGCGTGCTGCCACACGTAGAGTTCCTGCATCCACGGATAGCCCGTGTCGAAGGCGTAGCGCAGCACCACCACCGCAAAGCAGGTGAGCACGCAACCGAGCGTGAGCCAGGCCACGGCGCGGCCGGTCCACTCGTTGAGGGCATCAACTGCACCGACAAAGCGCTCGATCACGCCGGGAGGAACTCCATGAAACTGGCGCGATAGTACGGAGAAACACGCGCGTTGGCGATCTGCGGGGAAGGTGGCGCCGCGGGCATCACGTCACGATTATCCCGGGGGAGGCTTTGCGGACTGAGCGGGGGATTTTTCCGTGGGCTCGGGGGCAGCTTCCGGCGGCAGCTCGGGCGCGGGTGGCGGCGCCGTGACCGGCCCCTCGGGCAGCGGCGGTTTCGGGATGGGGTACTCGCCGGTCCAGGCGCCCTTCGCCTTGCCGGGTCGCACTGCGGGCGCGGGTCGCATTGCAGGCGCATCGGCCGTAGGTGCTGGCGGTGTCTCGTCGGCCTGTACCGGCAGCGCCAGCAGCACCCCGGCAACCAGAGCGCAGGCAGGCAATCGGGCTTTCATGTTCGCGCCTCGAAGAGCGATACCGGCACTTCCGCGGCCGTGAACCGGGGCTGCGCCAGCACCGCTGGCAGGCAGGTTGCCTCGTGCCAGCGGTCGTATTCATCGTCGCACCCCTCGAGGGCGTTGGTGAACACGGGCATCTGTCCCATGGGGTGCTCCATTTGCTCAGTTGCTTGCGGCTGGCGGTCACACGCGCAGGCTTTGGATTAGTAAGCGACCGTAATGCGCGACTTGGACGCGATAATCACATGGCAAAGACACGAGCGGGTCAGATTTGCAGATAAACCACTGGCATTCGAGCGACTCACCACCAGCCGCCTGGGTCCGATCCTGCTTCTTGGACTGTGCCTGCTGCTCACGGCGGTGTTTGTCAGGAAAAGCCACGCCCCCCCTGCCACCCGTCAGCCGGTCGTTGAAAGCATGGCGCTGCGGGACTCGCGGAGGAGTCCCGTTCCATCCCGACCCCACCCCACCGGATACAACCCCGACTTCAGGCATTGGGCGCCCGCCGCAAGCCCTCCAGGACTCCAAGCACTACCTGCGGCAGTGTGGGGGTCGCGACGATGGACGACGATCATGACGGGGCTCCTTGCGCGAGCTTGTGCAGCCTCACCCCCTGAGTCACCGACTTGGTATGTAAGGGTTTGCCGATAGCCAGACCTGACCGGCTACCATACGAACAACAGAACAACAGGCCGCACCAATGAAACGGCGAGAAAAGGACTTCGGGGCGCTCTACAACGCGCTCTGGTATCGGGACTTCCCCGTTATGTCCGATCCTATCTGGGTCATGATCATCAACAGCAAAATACAGGTAGCGCGGAACTGATGGCCAAAACAACCTTTGACACCCTACCGGCTCCGCTTGAGACGCTCCTCAAGACATGTCATGACGGCAAGCTGCAATTGCCAGACTTCCAGCGAAGCTGGGTATGGGAAGAAGATCGCATCATGAGTCTCATTGCCTCTGTTTCGCGGGGGTTCCCGATGGGGACGCTGATGTCTTTGAAATCAAAAATCGACACTGGCGTGGCATTTGCGTACCGTCCGATCGAGGGCGCCCCAGCCGAAGCAGCACAGACGAAGCCTGAGCAGCTGTTGCTCGACGGACAGCAGCGCATGACTTCGCTTTACCAGAGCTGCATGCGTCGCAAGGTGGTTGCCACAATCACCGCCAAGAAACGCTTGGTCAAGCGTTGGTTCTACATCGACATTCGCAAGGCGCTGAATGCCGAGGCCGATCGCGACTCGGCGATTTTTGCAGTCCCCGAAGACCGCAAAATCAAGCAAAACTTCGAAAGGGACATCGTCCTTGATCTGTCGTCTGCGCAACTCGAATACGAAAGCCTTATGTACCCGCTTAACCAAGCGTTCAACTGGGACACATGGCAGGATGACTTCGGCGACTATTGGATTGCGAGGGGAAACCCCGAGATGCGGAGCGTCTTTAGACGGTTCAAAGACGAAGTCCTCAAAAACATCGCCGAATACCAAGTACCCGTCATCGCGCTTGGCGCCGATACCTCCCATGAAGCTGTTTGCCTCGTCTTTGAGAAGGTGAACACTGGCGGCAAGGCGCTCGATGCCTTCGAGCTACTCACCGCCATGTATGCGGCACAAGGCCACAAGTTGAGGGATGACTGGCTCGGCGACGATAAGGCAGATGATCCCAATCTGCGCCTTGGTATGCAGAAGCGCCTCGCGAACTTCGGCCGCGCGGCCGGGCAGGCGCACGGCGTACTCGCGAATGTTGCTTCGACTGATTTTCTGCAAGCAATAGCGCTGCTGCACACTAAGGAACTTCGCCTCGCCATTAAAGCCGCCAAGCCGGACAAGGAAAGCGAGTGGCCGGCCGTCCGCGCCACCCGACAATCACTACTCGATCTACCGTTGCCCGCGTATAAGAAATACTGCAATGCTGTCAGAGTCGGCTTTGAGCGCGCAGCAAAATTTCTGCGTCAGCAACAAATTCACCGGGTGGTTGATCTCCCATACCAGACCCAGCTTGTCTCACTTGCGGCCATTTTCGCCGATATTGGTGACAAAGCTGAGCATGACACGAACATCAAGAAGCTTGCTCGCTGGTATTGGTGTGGCGTGCTTGGTGAACTCTACGGTTCGGCGGTGGAAAGCCGCTTCGCTAAAGACATCATGGAGGTTCCGGCATGGCTCGATGGCGGCGCCGAACCCTCCACCGTTACCGAGGGCGTGTTGCGCGCCGACCGCCTGCTGACCATGCGTTCCCGCCTTTCCGCTGCCTACAAGGGATTGCAAGCACTACTGATGCGCGAGGGGGCCTGCGACTTCCGGAGCGGCCAAGCCTTTGATCAAACCGTGTTCTTCGACGAAGGTGTCGATATTCACCACATCTTTCCGAAGGCCTGGTGCGAGTCGCAGGCGCCTAAGCTCCCGTCGGCACTTTACGACTCGGTTGTTAACAAAACGCCACTCAGCTATCGCACGAATCGAATCATTGGCGGCGTGGGGCCATCCAGCTATTTGGAGAAATTGGAACGGGGCAAGGCCGGCCCCAATGGTCAGATCATCGAACCTCCCATTGAAAAATCCGTACTAGCCGGGTATCTGGAGACGCACTGTATCCCGGTTAATGAACTCTACGCCGATAACTTCGCCAGCTTCATAACGGCGCGACAGAAACTTCTCATGGATTTAGTCTCGCGCGTTACAGGTCAAGCAAATGTAAAAGGTGCCGCCGCCGAAGAAGAAGGTGATGAGATACCGACATCAATGGCTCAAGACAGCGGGCTTGAAATGGCAGAGGCTGATTGACATGCAATGGATCGCCCCCTCCGAAAAAGACGCCGCAGCCACCTCGCTCGAAAAGCGCCTCTGGGATGCCGCCGATCAGTTCCGTGCCAATTCCGGTCTCAAGGCCCAGGAGTACTCCGGCCCCATCCTCGGCCTGATCTTCCTGCGCTTTGCCGAAGTGCGTTTCGCGATTCAGCGCGCCAAGCTCGAAGGCGCCAGCGCGTCGTCAAGGCGCGGCAGCCGAATCGATGAACCCGCCGCCTACCAAGCCGAAGGCATCCTCTACCTCGCCCCCGAAGCGCGCTTTGACTATCTGCTGACGCTGCCCGAGGTGGCCGACATCGGCGCGAAGGTCAATGCCGCCATGCGTGAGATCGAGAAGCACAACCCGCAGCTCGCCGGCGTGCTCCCCAAGACCTTCAACCTCTTCACCAGCACCCTCCTCAAGGAACTGCTCAAGAAAGTCTCCGAGATTCCCGCCTCGCTGGACTACGACGCCTTCGGGCGCATCTACGAATACTTCCTTGGCGAGTTCGCCATGAGCGAGGGCCAGGGCGGCGGCGAGTTTTACACCCCCAGCAGCATCGTCCGCCTCCTTACCGAAGTCATCGAGCCCTACCACGGGCGCATCCTCGACCCCGCGTGCGGTTCGGGCGGCATGTTCGTCTCCTCGGCGCGCTTCGTCTCCGAGCACAAGAAGAACCCCGCCGCCGAACTCTCCATCCACGGCGTCGAGAAAACCGATGAAACCGGCCGCCTCTGCCGCCTGAACCTCGCCGTCCACGGTCTCGAAGGCGAAATCAAACACGGCGGCAACATCAACAGCTACTACGACGACCCCCACGACGCCACCGGCCGCTTCGACTTCGTCCTCGCCAACCCGCCCTTCAACGTCAACGCCGTGGACAAGGAGCGGTTGAAAGACATGGTCGGACCGGGCCGCCGCTTCCCCTTCGGCCTGCCGCGCACCGACAACGCCAATTACCTCTGGATTCAACTCTTCCACTCCGCGCTCAATGAAAAGGGAAGGGCCGGCTTCGTCATGGCCAACTCCGCCGCCAGCTCATCGAAAGCCGCGCCGTGGACGTGATGGTCGCCGTCGGCCCGAACCTCTTCTACACCGTCACGCTCCCCTGCACCCTCTGGTTCTTCGATAAGGGCAAAGCCAAAAGTGGTCGCACCGACTCGGTGCTGTTCATAGATGCCCGCCACATCTACCGGCAGGTGGACCGCGCGCACCGCGAATGGACGCCCGCGCAGATTGGCTTCCTCGCCAACCTCGTCCGCCTCTATCGCGGCGAAGCCCTCGACTACACACTCGGCGGCGACGAAGCCCACGCGAAGCTCGAAGAAATCTTCGGCAAGAAACCGCAATTCGCCGACGTGCCCGGCCTGTGCCGCGCCGCCACGCTCAAGGAAATCGAAGCGCAAGGCTGGTCGCTCAACCCTGGCCGCTACGTGGGCGTGGCCGCCGGCGAAGCCGTGAGCGACGAGGATTTCAAGGAACAACTCGAAACGCTGAACGAGGAACTCGAAACCCTCAACACCCAGGCGCGCGTCCTCGAACAAACCATCGCCGGCAACGTGGCGGAGATTCTGGAGGCGTGACGATGGCGACATGGCGCGATTGCAAACTCGGCGACCTGCTTCAAATCAAGCACGGCTTCGCCTTCCTCGGCGAACACTTCGCCAGCGCGGGCACGCATGTCGTTCTGACTCCCGGCAATTTCCTTGAGGAAGGCGGCTTCAAAGAGAAGGCCGACAAAGCGAAGTGGTATAACGGGCCGATTCCTGATGACTACGTTCTGAACAAGGGCGACCTCATCGTGGCAATGACGGAACAGGCAGAAGGACTGCTCGGCAGCAGCGCGCTCATTCCCCGAAGCGGCGCTTACCTGCACAACCAGCGGCTTGGCCTCGTCCAGATTCGCGACCGGAAGCAGGCCGACCAGCATTTCATTTACTACCTGTTCAACTCGAAGCCGGTTCGCCAGCAGATTCGCGGCTCAGCCAGCGGAACAAAGATTCGGCACACTGCACCGTCTCGCATTGCGGACGTGAAAGTCAGCGTTCCCCCGCTGCCGGTGCAACGGCGGATAGCGGGCATCCTGTCGGCCTACGACGAGCTGATGGAGAACAGTCAGCGGCGCATCCGGCTCTTGGAGGCGATGGCCCGCGCCCTCTACCGCGAGTGGTTCGTCCACTTCCGCTTCCCCGGCCACGAAAAGCACCCGCGCGTCGCCTCCCCCCTCGGCGACATCCCCCAAGGCTGGGAGGTG
>CAMAXE010000036.1 GCA_945862145.1 Klebsiella pneumoniae | reverse complement strand
TCCCCGGTCGAGCACCAGTCGGGCATCGCTACTCTCAAACCGGTGGAGCCATTTCCATACCTGAGCGCGGAGAGCAGGATCTGCTGGCGTCGCGTCTATGTCGGAGGGTGATACCGGATCCCCTGCACTTGCAGCGATCAGTACATTGGTGTCCACCACGTATCTCGGCCTCATTGCTGCTTTTCCTGCTGCCGTTCGAACATCAATCGGGCCTGCTCGCGAGTTTCCCCCAGAGCATCACCAAAGAATCCGGCAGGCCAGTTTCTCACCCGGCCGTATTCATCCAGGTCCAGCGCGCGCAGTGCTGCGCCTTTCCCGTCGTTTTCCACGAAGTACATCGCTGCGTGGCCAAGGGTGATCTGCTGTTTGGCGACGAGAGTTTGCATGCGGCGGAAAAGATGCTCGGAGTGTGTTTCGACGATGAACTGGATCTTCCTCTGCATGCTTACCTCGACGAACAACTCCGCCAGCGTAGCCTGGGCCAGTGGATGGAGGTGGATCTCGGGTTCCTCAAGCAGAACCGTACTGCCCGCAGGCGCAAAATAAGCCACGGTCAGCACAGGGAGAACCTGCGAAATCCCGATGCCGACATCGCGAAGATTGGCCTCTACGCCGTCACGGTGAACAACCAGTTCGTATCTCGTCGACCTGCCCAGTTGCTTCACCTCGAGCCGGTCAGCGACTTTCATGCGTCTCAGCCACTTCGACACACCCTCTATCACGCGTGTTTGGTCGTCCCCTTTCATCAATGCGCTCGCAAGGAGCACATCGATTACACGGTTTCCATCGGTGCCGAGTTCTCCAGGCGTCGACTTGTTCCATACGTAATCCCGCTCAGGCTTCCTGCGTAGAGGCCCTAGGTAGACAACGCTCTCCAGTTCTCGGCGTGTCACCAAACTGAGATCCTGCAGGTCATCCCGCTCTGGCCCCACGTCCGCGAGGGCCTCCGCGGAAAAAGAGATGGAGCGCTCAGGCACGAATTGCCGACCCTTCTGCCGTGGCTGCCCTTCTTCATTCAGGAAAAACGAATAGGCCCCCCTTTCACGCCTGACGACTCTGAAGCACTGTTCTTGGGATCTGAGTTGCCAGTCTTGTATGACGACTCCGCCAGCGGAGTTCTGGCCGTACGCGCAATGGAAGCTTCCGCTCGGGAAGCGCGTTGGTTGCCGGGGCTCGAACTCGAAGTCGATCACGAAGGTTCTGTCCCCGGTGCTCGATTGGCAGAGGACATTTTCAAAGCTGCCGAAATTGAAGAGGTCGTAGATCTCGTCGCCGCCGAGGTTCAGGCTCATGCTTCTGTCGGGTGACTGCACCGTCTGCTTGAGCAACAGAATGCTCTGTATCAGGGAAGACTTTCCCGACGAGTTCGTGCCGAGAAGCATGGTGACGGGCTTCAAGGGCAAGGAGCCGGTGTCTCGCCACGCTTTGAAATTGCGCAGTCGTAGTTCCTTTAGCATGGTGTCACAGCCCTCGCTCTGGTTCGCCTGAATTCAAGGCCCAAAGCGAGAGTTTAGCCTTGCCTGACTTGCTCGCGCATCATCCGCTATAGTCGGGGGCGTGGCGATGCCGCTGCCCGGTTTGTTACCTGAGGAGTTCGGGGCGGGAAACGATCGACACAAGCGACATATAGGCCTAGCGCTGACCATCGGAGCCCCACCCCATGACCCCCACCGACCTCACCGACTACCTCTCCCGCCTCATCCGCGACCGCCTCGATCTCAGCGTGATGATCTGGGGCGCGCCCGGCATCGGGAAGTCCAGCATCGTGTCCGCGGTCGCGCGTGATGCGGGCATCGGCTGCATCGACCTGCGGCTCTCCCAACTCGCGCCCACGGATCTTCGCGGCTTGCCCGTCGCGGAAGAGGGGTTGTCCCGCTGGTTTCCGCCCGAGTTCCTGCCGCGTGATGGCCGCGGCATCCTGTTCCTCGACGAGATCAATATGGCACCGCCCGTGATGCAGGGCGTCGCGCAGCAGCTGATCCTGGACCGGCGCGTAGGTAGTTACGTGGTGCCGGATGGCTGGCACATCTGGGCGGCGGGCAACCGCAAGGAAGACCGCGCGTCTGTCTTCGACATGCCTGCGCCGCTCGCCAACAGATTCATTCACTTCGAGGTATCCGTACACCTGCCGAGCTTCCGCGCCTATGCCTTGCGTGCTGGCATTCATGAGCAGGTTATTGCGTTCACGGCGTTCCGCTCAGAGTTGCTGCACAAGGTGGATGCACGTCGTCCGGCGTGGCCGTCGCCTCGTTCATGGGAGTTCGCCTCGCGTCTGCATGGTGCGGGGCTGGATGTGGCGCCCGCGGTGGGCGAGGGGCCGGCAGCGGAGTTCTCGGCCTTCGTTGCCCTGTACCGGGATTTGCCCGACGTCGAGAAGATTCTCTCGGGTGCGGAGCGGCCCGCGTTCCCAAAGGAGCCGTCTGCGCGTTATGCGTTGGTGCTTGCGCTCCTCGCACGCGGGCGCGACGCGGCGAAGGCGCTCAACGCATTGCGGTACCTGGCAGTGCATGCGCCCGCCGAGTGGGTGCAACTCTACGCGCTGGATGCCATTCCGCTGCTGCGAGCGCAGGGCATGGTTGCGCAGTTGGCCGTTCTGCTGCGGGAGGAGCCCGAGATCGCAGCCTTCCTGCGGGATTACCGTGAGCTCATTGGCCTGGGTGGCGCTGCGGCATCCAGCGCGCCGCCCGCTGCGCCGGCCTCAGCTAAGAAAAAGAAATGAGCGCGCCTCACGAGCGCCGCATCAGCGCAGCGCAACTTCGGCTGCGCACGCGGCACCCGTTTTTTGCCACGCTGGCGCTCTTCGCGCCGCTGCGGTTCACCACGAGCGTTCCCACCGCGGCCACGGACGGGAAAGATCTGTTCTTCAACCCTGATTTTCTCGACACCCTCGATGATGCCCGGCTCGACGGCCTGCTCATCCACGAGATCCTGCACGCCGCGCTGCTTCACCCCACGCGTCGCGGCCCCCGTGAGCCTCGGCGCTGGAACATCGCCTGCGATATCGTGGTCAACGGTATGGCGCGGGAGTCGGGCCTTGAGCTCCCGGATGGCGCGGTCGAATACCCGCCGTGGGCGGCGTTGCAGGCCGAGGAGGTCTACGAACGGCTGATCCACAGCCCGCCGAACGAGAAGCTGACGCTGGTACTGGCGGATGTGCTGGATCCTTCGACGGGCTCGAACGAGCCGGGCGGCGATGCTGCCGACGCACATGCGCCGCTGTCGGAGGAGCACCGCGCCGCCATCGAAGCCCACTGGCGCTCTGCGATCAACCAGGCCCGTGTGATGGCCACCCGGGCCTCGGAGCGCCGGCAAGGCTATTCGCCCGCGGGCGACTCGCTGGAGTGGGGGGCCGTAAGTGCCCCGCAACTCGACTGGCGATCGCTTTTGTGGCGCCACCTCGTGCGCACACCCACCGACTTCAGCGGATTCGACCGCCGGTTCGTGGGGCGAGGCCTCTATCTCGATGCGATGGAGGGCGAGACCGTCGCCGTGGCGGTGTGCATTGACACCAGCGGATCCGTGGGGCGTGAGGAGTTGGGGATGTTCCTGGGCGAGGTTGAAGGGATCCTGGGCGCTTACCCGCATGTGTTCTGCGATCTTTTCTTCTGCGATACCGAATTGGATGGCCCTCACGCCCTGCGCGCCGGCGATGAGCCGCCCGAGCCTACGGGCGGCGGTGGCACCAGTTTCGAACCTTTCTTCGAGTGGCTGGCGGCGAACCCGCCTGATCAGGGGTGTGCCGAGCGGTTGGCCGTGTATCTGACGGATGGTTATGGTGACTTTCCGGACGCAGCGCCCCAGGAGGATGTGTTGTGGGTGGTGGTGCCGGGGGGGATGACGTCGCGGGAGTTTCCGTTTGGGGAGGTGGCGAGGTTGGGTGCGCACTGACGAGGCTCCACGTCCGGCGTTGGAACTGAACGGCTTCGTGGTAGCTTCACGTCGTATCGAGCCGCAGAGTGCCCAGTAGAAATGCTTCCATCCACGAACCTCTACGCACTCATCGCCCTTCTCGCCGCCTTCGCCCTCGGTAAGCTCCTCGCCTGGCTGATCCTGCGCCCGCGCATCGATGCCGCGGGGGCGGCCGCCCGGGCGGAGGGGCAGTCAGCGCTTGCCGTGCTGCAGGAGCGACTCGCGGGTTCCGAGGCCGAACGCGATCGGCGGGAGGACCGACTGGCCGAAGCGCGCGAACTGGCGGAGGGGTTGCGTCGCGAACTGCAGGCCTCCGGTGACCAGCTTGCCCGGGTCTCCGAGCGCGCAGATCGGCTGCCGGTGCTGGAGCGGGATCTGGAGGCGGCCCGGGCCCAGCGCGTCGAGCTTGATCGCAAACTCGCGCAGTCGCAGTCGGATATCGCGACCCTCAACACCCGGCTGGATGCCGAGCGCGAGCAGGCCGCCGGCAAGCTTGCGCTGCTGGGGGAGGCGCGCGAGCAGCTGACCGAGCAGTTCAAGAACCTCGCCGCCGAGATCCTCGAGGACAAGAGCAAGCGCTTCACGGAACAGAACCAGGTGAACCTCGGGCTGTTGCTTGATCCGCTGCGCACCCGCATCACCGAGTTCCAGCTCAAGGTCGAGCAGGTCTACGAGACCGAGGGCAAGGAGCGGGCGGCACTCTCCGAGAATCTCAAACAGCTATTCTCTTTGAATCAGCAGGTTAGCAAGGAAACCAACGACCTTACACGAGCTTTGAAAGGCTCCACCAAGACCCAGGGCAACTGGGGCGAGATGGTGCTGGAGCGGGTATTGGAGATGGCCGGCCTGCGCAAGGGGCAGGAATACGACACCCAGGAGAGCCACCAGCGCGAGGACGGCACGCGCGCCCAGCCCGACGTGATCATCCGCCTGCCGGAGGAGCGGAACCTCGTGATCGACGCCAAGGTATCCCTCACGGCCTACGAGGATTACGCCTCGGCCGATGAGGGCCCCGCCCGCGAGGCGGCCCTCAAGCGCCACCTCGATTCGGTGCGCAGCCATGTGAAGGGGCTCTCGGAGCGCAACTACCAGCAGCTCCACGGCCTCGACTCCTTCGACTTTGTGCTTATGTTCGTGGCCGTCGAGCCTGCCTTCATGCTGGCCGTCACGGAGGATCGGGAGCTGTTCCAGCAGGCCTGGTCGCGGAACGTGATGCTGGTGAGCCCCTCGACGCTCCTGTTCGTGCTGCGCACCGTTGCCCACCTCTGGCGGCAGGACGCGCAAAACCGCAACGCGCTCGAGATTGCCAAGCGCGGCTCAGAGCTCTACGACAAACTCGTGGGATTCGTGGAAAGCCTTGATTCCATTGGAAACAGACTTTCGCAGGCGCAGCGGGATTTCGATACGGCGAAGAGCCGGCTTACGGGCAAGGGCGGCGCGGTGCGCCAGGCCGAGATGCTGCGGGAACTGGGGGTCAAGCCCGGCAAGGCGATGCCGGCGGCGCTGCTTGCGCTGCCCGAGGACGATGGTCCGGAGGGGGAGGGCTGAGGCAGTGTCGCTCTCGGTGTTCTGTACCTTGGTACAAGTGCGCGCGGGCGGGGCATGCACTTAGACTCTGCCTCAAGTCGGGGCAGGTCCCTCAACGGTCCGGGTGCACCAAGCCCGGAGTGGGTTGCATAAGAGGCAGCGACAATGTCGACACGTTTCAAGCTGTGGGTCGGGGTGGTTGTAGCGCTGGGCGTAGCGCAGGGGGCCAATGCATCCCGCCTGTCCTTCACGCCCTCTGAAGCCGTTGGCGCAGGTGTGGCAGAGACATCCGCACCCGGAGCGCTGGCCGCAGGCGGAGCTGTCGGCGCCAATCTCGTCGCTTTCGGCGTCGATTTCAGCTACGGGCGCTCCGAGGGGTATTACTCAGACATCGATCCTAATTCATTGAACTCAGACAGTTTCGTTGCCTTCTGTGGAATTAATTCCGCGGGGGACTGTGACCTATCCACGGGCATAGACGGGCGCATCGTTCTGGCCGGTACCGCCATCGGTGGCGCCACCAGTTTCCTCGAACTCGAGGCCGGTTTCTTCGACGAAGACAGCAACCCGCTGCTGCGTATCTTCGACCGCGACCACAACCTCCTGGATTTGGTGGCAGGGGTGCGCTCCACCTCCCCGACGGGGCAACAGCAGTACGCGCCCCTGATATTTACCTCGCTGCGCAACGGCGCTGACATCGCCTTCTTCGATTTTGGACTGAGCGACGGGGACGATTACCAGGGCTTCGGCGTCAACAGCATCACCCTGGAGGCGCCCACCGCAGTGCCCATTCCCGGCACTCTGGGTCTGGTCGGGCTCGGCTTGTTGGCTCTGGGCGCGATCCGGCGTCGGAACCCTTCCTGAGTTCTTGCTCTCAACAGCCCGTTGTCGCGGCGGGTCTCAGCCGATCTTCCTGATACTGACCGGTATGGCGCTCTGCCTTGCCTGACCCGTGATCGGATCGAAATAACGCTCGTCACTCACCAGCCGGTTCGTCGACGAACCCTGTTGCCGCACGTTCGAGGCGTCGCTGTCGGCATCGCCAAAGGCGTGCGCCATCGACACCACGCCACTGCGGATATCCTCGCTCGCCATCACCACACCCACGAGCGTGCCGGTGTCGGCGCGCAGTTCCACCAGATCCTCGCTCGCGAGACCCAGCGCCCTCAGGTCATCGGGGTGCATATAGGCGTAGTTGGTCGTGCCTTTGTCGCGGAGCGCGGGGAAGTTGTGGCCGGTGGAGTTGAAGAACTGGCGGATGCGCCGCGAGCACAGCAGGTGCGTGGCGCCGCCGGCGCGGATATGCGCCGGGCGGCCGCTGTCGTCCAAGGCTTCTGCGCGCAGTGCCGCGAGTTGGGCGGCGATGTCCTCGGGCAGCAGCCGGAAGCGCTTGGTGTTGCCTGCTGTGCCGGGGCCCACCGCGGTGCGTGCCTCGGGGAAGAGTTTGCCGCCGTCGCGGGCGGTCTCATCGCGGACGCGATCCAGCGGGATGCGTGAGCCGGCGGTGAGCCGCGCGGTGAGCGCGTGCTTGTCGGGGCGATGATCCCGGGGCAGGGGGCTGCCGTTCACCTCGAGGGTCAGGCCGAGGCGCGTCGCCAGCTCCCAGTAGAGCTCCCATTCCTCCAGCATGTCCGCGCCGGGCTCGATCACGCGCTCGGTGTACTGCGCGTAGGCTTCCTCGAAATAGAGCTCGCCGAGCAGCGTGGCGTCGGCGCGCTCGAGTTGCAGCACGGGCGGGATGATGTAGTGCGCGCGCTTGGCGGTGGCAGACATCCAAGGGTCCACCGCCACCAGCAGTTCGAGGTCTGCCATGGCCGCTTGCATTTTCAGCTGGTTGGGGAAAGCGACCATGGGGTTGCCGCCCAGCACGAAGAGCGCGCGGATACGGCCCTCGCCGGGCGTGAGGATTTCGTCTGCCATGACGTTGCAGGGCATCTCGTCGCCGAGCTGCGTGAGCCCGCGGAAGCGCGATTTCAGCATGCCCTCGCCCCAGGGCTCGGGCGGGAAGTAGACCTCCGCGCGCAGCGCCTGCGGTGGGGTGAGCGGCGGGGCGGTGCGTGGCACCTCGCCCTCGCGGTAGTAGCGGCCGCAGAGGGTGTTCAGCGCGAGCACCAGCCACTCGCCCAGCCAGCCGCGTGGCGACATCTCGGGGCCCGTGCCGGTTACAGCGGCTCCTTTGCGCCCCTGCGCGAAGAGCCGCGCTGCTGCAACGATCTGCCCTGACGGCACGCCGGCGCGTGCCGCGCAGTAGTCAGGCGTGAAATCCTCCAGTGCCGCGCGGAAGGCGTCGAGGTTATCCACGTGCTCCGCGCAGAAGCGCTGGTCATGCAGGCCTTCGTCGATGATCACGCGGAGCATGCCCGCCAGAATCACGGGATCCTCGCCGGGGTAGGGCTGCAGGTGCAGCGCGGCGCGGTTTGCCACCTCGGTGCGGCGCGGGTCGATCACGAGCAATTTCAAACCGTTGTTGATGGCGTCTTGTAGGCGGCGGTACGGGTTGTAGACGGGCAGCCCGTTCTTGGCCGCGTACTGCGAGACCAGCGGGTTGTTGCCGATGAACAGCGCCACGTCGGCATCGCTGAAGGTGTGCATGCCGCCGCTCCAGATGCCGAAGCGGAAGGGCACGAAGGCCTTGGCGGGCTGGTCGAGGGACATCGGCGAGAACAGCGAGGTGGAGCCGATCGCGCGGTGGAAGGACTTGGAAACCGCGAGTGTGGGGTAGTTTGCATAGGCCCAGGAGCCGTTGTAGGTGGCCACCGACTGGCCGCCGTCGCGGGCTACCAGTGCGCTTACCTTGGCGGCGATCTCGTCCAGCGCCTGCGCAAGGGGAATCTGCTCGAAGCCCTGTGCCGTGCGCTTCAAGGCGTGCCGGATGCGATCGGGGTGCGTGTGCATGGTGATCAGCTCACGCCCGCGCAGGCAGGTGTAGCCGCCGGTGAGGGGGTTGCTCGCGTCCCCGCGCAGCGCTACGGGTTGGCCGTCCTGCACATCCACCTCGATGCCGCAGCAGCCGAGGCAGAAGCGGCAGTAGGTTTTGTGCGTCTGTGTCTGTGTCATGCGCGGTTCCTGTGTGTGCCGGCCGCGAGCGCCCGCGGCCGTGTTGTGGGCGGTGCCGGGATGTCGCGCCGCGCCCGATTCCCGAGTAGGAGCGGGCCATGCCCGCGACCACCACGTTGGCGCCCGCGACCACGGTGCGGCCCGGGGCCGCTGTCGCGCGCATGGCGCGCTCCTACAGATTTCCCGCCGTCGCACCGATGGCACGCCTGTCCATTCCCCGTAGGAGCGGGCCATGCCCGCGACCACCACGCACATGCGCGCAGGCCTACATGTTGCGCGACAGCATCTCGATCACTTTGGTCTTCATCGGTATCACCCAACTGCGCTTGAGTTCGGCCGAGAGCAGGCCCTGCGCTTCCAACTCGTCGCAGAGATGCATCTGGTGGGCAATATCGAAGACATCGAACTGCCGCACGATCCGCAGCTCTTCGTTGAAGGTGATGAACGAGATACCGGGGGTGTCGAAGTGACTGCCGTCGGCGCGCAGTCCGGGTCCGCGGTTAAGCCAGTGCGTGACCACGCGGCCGCCTTCGCCGACGTACACGTCCTGATAGGGAAAGGTCCAGCCCTCCCAGCCCTTGCGCATGTCGCGGCCGTAATGGGTGGCCTTGATCTCGTCGATGCCGTCTGCCACCACCCGCATGGTGCCGCCGTACTCGCAGGTGTAGACGCAGTTTTGCGCGTACATCTCGTCAACAAAAAAGGTCCACTCGTTCTTCTGCTCGGCTTCGCGGTGGAAGGCGATCAGCCTGTGCGCGGCCTGGGTGATGCTCTGGTGATCCACGGTGGGTGTGCTCCGGTCTTTAAGGACGGTCTAAGGCTACGCCGCCCGGTGGGGCCGATGCAAAGCCCGCAGCAGCACCCGCCGCTGGCGCTGGCGTGGGTAACACCGCGCGCGCGAACGCGGGTGGATCTGGCGCAACGGGCATTGGCAGTGGCCAAGGCGGGCCGGGGGGGCTATGTTTCACGGATTCCAGACGGCAGGAGAGCGCCCAGTGTTGATCAACAGCGTGGCCTACCAGCAGGGCAACCGTCTGCGTGACGTCCCGTTGTCCGAACTCGACGGTTGGCGCCGCGAGCCCGGCTGTTTCGTGTGGGTGGCGTTGAAGGATGCCGAGACGGCCGAGATCGATCATGTCCAGGAGATCTTCGCGCTGCCTGATCTCGCGGTCGAGGACACCCGTCACGGCCATCAGCGCCCCAAGTTCGAGGAGTACGGCGAGGTGCTGTTCGTGGCCCTGCACCTGCTCGAGTTCAAGGGCGATCAGCTGCACGTCGGCGAACTCAATATTTTCGTGGGCCTTGATTTTGTGGCCTCCTTGCGACGCCGCAGTGATCTCAATTTCCTCGGGGTGCGCGCGCGCTGCGAGCGTGAGCCGGAATTGCTGCAGTTCGGTCCGGGCTTTGTGCTCTACGCGCTGATGGATGCCACGGTGGACGGGTATTTCCCCATCCTCGATCGTCTCGAGACCGAACTCGAGGCGATCGAGGAGGGCATCTTCACGCGCAGCGATCCGCGGGCCAATATCGAGCGGCTCTACGGCCTGAAGCGGCGGGTGATGGTGCTGAAGCACGCGGTGGCCCCGCTGATGGAGGCGAGCACGCGGCTCTTCGGTGGCAGGGTGCCCCGGCATTGCGCGGATACCGATGAGTATTTCCGCGATGTGCACGATCACCTCGTGCGGCTGGACGCGGCGGTGGACACAATGCGTGACACCATCTCCACGGCCATTCACGTCAACCTCTCGCTGGTCGCCATCGAGGAGAGCGAGGTCACCAAGCGCCTCGCGGCCTGGGCTGGTATCTTCGCCGTGGCCACGGCCTTTGCAGGGATCTGGGGCATGAACTTCAAGCACATGCCCGAGCTCGACTGGAAGTACGGTTACCCCTTCGCGCTAAGTACCATCGCGCTCGCCTGCGGGCTGCTTTATCGCCGCTTCCGCAAGGTGGGCTGGATCTAGCGCTCCCGCAGCGCATCGCCGTAGCCAGCCGTTCTCCTTGCCGATCCGTCATCGCCGCAGGGCGGTGGCTGCGGCTATGATCAGCGCGCCCTCAACCCCTGTCCGGAGTCCTGTCATGAGCCTAGACGCGCTCTACGATCCGCCGCTGATGCCGCACCTGATGATCGATGGTTTGAACCGCTACCACGAACGCCCCTGCCTGGTGCTGGGTGACGAGGTGATCACCTACGCCGGCATGCGCGCGCTCGTGAGCCGCATGGTTCAGGCGCTGGTCGCATGCGGCGTGGGTAAGGGCTCGCGGGTTGCCTATATCTCGGGCAACCGTCCGGAGGTGCTCGCCAATATCGCGGCCATGCAGATCGCCGGTTGCGTGGGCACGCCGCTGCACCCCATGGGCTCGCTGGAGGATCATGCCTACGTGCTGGAAGACGCCGGCATCGAGGCGCTGATATTCGATCCCTCGCTGTTCGAGAATCGCGCGCGGGAGTTGCAGGAACGCGTGCCTGGGGTGCGTCAGCTGCTGTCCTTCGGGCCCAGTGAGACGGGCCGGGATTACCTCGCGCTCGCCGATGGCTTCACGCCGCAGCCTCTGGTGGCACCGGACGTGAAGCCCACCGATCTCGCCTCCATCAACTACACCGGCGGCACCACGGGCAAACCCAAGGGCGTGATGTCGAGCTACCGCACCAGCGCCAGCATGACCATGATCCAGGCCGCGGAGTGGGAGTTCCCGGAGGAGTTGCGGATGCTGATGTGCACGCCGCTCTCGCACGCGGCGGCCGCTTTTTTCATCCCGGTGCTGCAGCGCGGTGGCGCCTTCTACGTGCCCAAGGGCTTCACGCCGGACCTGTTTTTCGACATGGTCGAGAAGCACCGCATCACCGCCACCATGCTGGTGCCGGTGATGATCTACGTGCTGCTCGATTCGCCCCGCGCGGCCACGGCGGATATCTCGAGCCTGAAGACGATTTTCTACGGGGCATCGGCTATCAGCCCGTCGCGACTTGCCGAGGGCATCCGCCGCTGGGGTTCGATTTTTTACCAGTTCTTCGGTCAGTCCGAGGCGCCGATGGTGATCGCCAATATGCGCAAAGCCGAGCACGATCCGGACAACCTCGAGCGGCTCGCCTCCTGCGGCCGTCCTGCGCCGTGGGTGCATCTGGGACTGTTGAACGACGACAACCAGCCGGTAGCGCAGGGCGAGCCCGGCGAGGTCTGCGTGCGCGGTCCGTTGGTGATGATGGGTTATCTCGGCAAACCCGAGCAGACCGCCGAGGCCTTTGCGGGCGGTTGGCTGCATACCGGCGACATCGGGCGTCTCGACGCCGACGGTTTTCTGCACATCATCGACCGCAAGAAGGACATGGTGGTGACCGGTGGTTTCAATGTATTCCCCCGCGAGGTCGAGGATGTGATCAGCCAGGACCCTGCGGTGGCGCAGGTGGCGGTGATCGGGGTCCCGGACGAGCGCTGGGGAGAGGCGGTAAAAGCCCTGGTGGTGTTGCGTCCGGGCATCGCGGCGAGCGATGCGCTGAAGGAGTCACTGATGGCGCGTGTCAAGGACGCCAAGGGTTCCGTGCAGGCGCCCAAAAGCGTGGATTTCATCGAGCGTATTCCGGTCACGCCCGTGGGCAAGCCCGACAAAAAAGCCCTGCGCGCGCCCTTCTGGGAGGGACAGGCGCGGCGGGTCTGAGGCGCTTGCTCAGTCGCGCAGGCGCAGGCTCTCCAGACCGAGTTCCAGCGTCTGCGCATAGGTGGGCGTGTGCGCGAACAGCCCACCGTCGACCGGCAGCACGTGGCCGTTGATGAACGCTGACATTGATGAGGCGAGGAACAGCACGGCGTTGGCGATGTCCTCCGCGGTGCCGGGTCGCGGACTCAGGATATTTGCCGCATCGATGCGCACGTGTTCTGCCGGGTAATGCGGCGCCAAGTGCTCGTGCAGGATCAGCCCCGGCGTGATGGCGTTGCAGCGAATGCCCTCGCGCCCGTGCCGCGTGGCGATGGCGCGGGTGAGTGCGAGCACGGCGCTTTTGGCGGCCGCGTAGGCGGGCATGCTGAGCTGGCCTGCGGTGGCAGCGCCGGAGGAGATGTTCACGATGGCGCCCGCGCCCTGCGCCAAGAGGTGCGGCAGCGCGTGCTTGCAGCAGAGCATCGGGCCGCGGCTGTTCAGCTGCATGGTGCGATCCCACACACCGACATCCATCGACACCACATCCACGTCGCGCCGCGAACTTCCCCCCGCATTGTTCACCAGCACGTCCAGCCTGCCGAAGGCTGATACGGCGGCGCTCACCATCGCCGCGACCGCCGCCTCGTCGGTGATGTCCGCCTCCACGGCGAGCGCAGGAAAGCCGCTGTCGTTGAGAGCCTGCACCGTTCGTGCGGCAGTCCCGGCGTTGCGATCCGCACAGACCACGGCAGCGCCCTCGCGTGCAAGGAGCTGCGCCGTGGCTCTGCCTATACCGCCTCCCGCGCCGGTGACCAGCGCCACCTGCGTATCCAGTAATCCCATCTGCCGTTCCTCAGAGTGTGTTCGCCGCGAAGGTATCGCAGGCTTTCACCTCGCCGGTCTCGAAACCGCGACGAAACCAGCGCTCGCGTTGCTCCGAGCTCCCGTGCGTGAAGCTGTCGGGCACCACGCGGCCTTGCCCCTCGCGTTGCAGGCGGTCATCGCCGATGGCGGTGGCGGCCACCAGCGCCTCCTCCAGATCGCCGGGCTCCAGCACCTGGCGTTCGCGGTTGGCGGTGTATCCCCACACGCCGGCGAAGCAATCGGCCTGCAGTTCCTGTTTCACCGACAGGCGGTTGCGGCCCCTGGCATCGAGCTTGGCGCCGGCCTCCTGCACCTGGCGCGAGATGCCGAGCAGCGTCTGCACGTGATGCCCGATTTCGTGGGCGATCACGTAGGCCTGCGCGAAATCCCCGGGCGCGCCGTGACGCCGGTGGAGATCGTCGAAGAAGGCGAGATCGAGATAGACCTTGCGGTCGCCGGGGCAATAAAAGGGGCCCACTGCGGAGCTCGCGCTGCCGCACGCCGAGCGCACGCCATCGCGAAAGAGCACCAGTCTGGGCTCCTCGTAACGCCCGCCCATCGCGGTGAAGATCGCGCGCCAGCTGTCCTCGGTATCGGCCAGCACAGCGGAGACGAAGTCGACGCGTTCCTGCTCCAGCGGCGTTGTTTGTTTCGGCGTATTCAGGGCTGATCCCGGGGCCTGCATGCCTGCGAGAGGGTCGATACCGAGCATGCGGGCGCCGAAGTAGCCTGCCATGCCTACCACCAGCAGCACCCGCCCTACGGTGGTGCGCAGCAGCAGCGGCAGCAGTCGCAGGAGGATGAGGGGGCCCATGCCAGCTGCGCGCGGACCTGATTCGGCGCGCAGATCATCGATGTTGTCGCTGCGGCGACCGTCTTTCCAGCGCATCCCGTGGTCTCCCGGTAATCAGTTGCTGCCGCCCTGAACGGGGTGGTCCTCAGCACGCCAACGAAGCATTCCGCCCGCGAGGTTCGCGAGCTGACGGAAACCTGCCTTCTGCAACAGCGCCACGGCTTGCGTCGAACGCGCGCCGGACCGGCAGACAGTCACCACCGGGCGTTGCGGGTCGAGCTCCAGTATCCGCGACTGCAGCTCGCCAAGGGGGATAAGTCTTGCGCCCTTGATGTGTCCCAGCGAGCCGTCGAACTCGCCCGGCTCGCGGACGTCGATCAGTTGCACGGGAGCGGCGAGTTCCTCGAAGGCCTGCGGCATGATCTCCCAGATCCCGGCAAAGCTGAAACTGAGCGCGGCCCAGTCCTGCGCCTCGGTGCCCGCCGTGCCGTCCGCGGGTTCGCCGCAGCGCAGATTGGCCGGCAGGGCCACCGCGAGCTGGCGCGGGTGCGGCAGGTTCAGGTTGGCCATGTAACCGGCGAAGTCCTCCTCGCCGATGGATTCACCAAGGCGCGGGTTAAAGCGTTTTTCCTCGGTCACACTGCTCACGGTGAGCCCGCGGTAGTCGTGCCCGGGGTACAGGAGACAGCCCTCGGGGAGCGTGAAGATCTGTTCGCGCACCGAGTGGAACATCGCGTGTGCATCGCCCTGCTGGAAGTCGGTGCGGCCGCTGCCGCGGATCAGCAGGCAGTCGCCCGTGAAGGCCATGCTGCGGTCATCGAGCACGAAGCTGATGCAGCCGTTGGTGTGGCCCGGTGTGGCACGGGCCTCCAGCGTACGCGTGCCAAAGCTGATGCGGTCGCCGTGGTTCAGGTAGCGGTCGGCGCCGGTGGCGCCGCTCGAGGCCGACAGCGCAATGTCCGCGCCCAGTCGCTGGCGCAGCAGCCACGCGCCGGTGACATGGTCGGCGTGCACGTGCGTGTCCAGCGTTGCCACCAGCCGCAGGCCCAATTCCGCCACGAGGGCGCCATCGCGTAGCGCCTGCTCAAAGACGGGATCGATCAGGATCGCCTCGCCGTTGTCTGCCAGCAGATAGGTGTAGGTGGAAGAAGCCGCGTCGAACAACTGGCGAAAGACGAGCATCGGCGGGTTCTCCTTGCTGGCAAGAGCGGCTCAGGGCATGGGGCGGACCTGCTGGTCGATGGCACCGAAAATCGAGCGCCCCGCAGCATCTTTCATTTCGATCCGTACCCTATCACCGAAACGCATGAACGGCGTCGAGGGCTTGCCATCGCGGACGATCTCGATCATGCGAATCTCGGCAATGCAGGAATAACCCACGCCACCTTCCTCGATCCGGCTGCCGTGCCCGGTGCCCTGCCGGTTCGAGACGGTGCCCGAGCCCACGATGGAGCCGGCAACGAGATTGCGTGTGCGCGCCACGTGGGCGATCAACTGCCCGAAATCAAAGGTCATGTCGACGCCCGCCTGCGGTTTGCCGAAGGGCTCTCCGTTCAGGAACGACAGCAGTGGCAGATGCACCTTGGCGTCGTGCCATGCGGGGCCGAGTTCGTCGGGCGTGACCGCCACTGGCGAGAAAGCCGTTGCCGGCTTGGACTGGAAAAAACCGAAACCCTTGGCGAGCTCACCGGGGATCAGCGCGCGCAGCGACATGTCGTTCACCAGCATCAGCAAGCGGATGTGCTGGCGTGCCGATTGCGCGTCGGTGCCCATCGGCACATCGCCGGTGATTACCGCCACCTCGCCCTCGAAATCGATGCCCCAGTCCTCGCTGCCGGCGATCACGTCATCGTGCCCGCCGAGCATCTCGTCGGAGGCGCCCTGGTACATCAGCGGGTCGGTCCAGAACGACTCCGGCATCTCGGCGCCGCGCGCGCGACGCACCAGTTCGACGTGATTCACATAGGCGCTGCCATCGGCCCATTGGAAGGCACGCGGCAGTGGCGCAGCGCAGGCGGCTTCGTCGAAAGCAAAGGCGCCCGGTGCGTGGCCGGCGTTCAGTTCGGCGTAGATGTCCGCCAGTTCCGGGGCGAGTGTCTCCCAGTCGTCGAGGGCTGCCTGCAGGGTGGGTGCGACGTGGCTGACATCGACGGCTCGTGAGAGATCGCGCGAGACCACGATGAGTCGGCCGTCACGGCCGTGTTTGAGCGATGCGAGTCTCATGAGGTGTCAACCTGCCAGTTCGTCGAGTGCGGCCTGCAGCGAGTGCCACATCGCGGTGTCTCGCTCGGCGGTCCAGATACGCGGGTCGCGGTGCTCGCCGGATTCGTCGTAGCAGCGCGTGATGTCGAAGGGCAGGCAATGCTCGAAGATCACCCAGTTGCCGTATTTGGGGGCGAGAGCACGGTGCGTCTCGACATAGCACTCGCTCAAGGATTTTCCCGCGGCGCGAGCGGCCTTGACGCTGCGGTACATCGTGAGCAGGAACTCGCGCGTGCCCTCGATCGCCAGCCGCGATTGCTCGGCTGTCAGCAAGGCGTTGCCTCGCCCGGGGACGAGTTTCTCGGGCCCGAGCGCCAGCACCCGGTCGAGAGTAGCGGGCCAGTCCTGGTGGTAGGCATCACCCGTGTAGGGCGTGGCGCCGAACTCCACCAGATCGCCCGAGAACAACACTTTTTCCTGCGGCAGCCACACCACCGTGTCGCCCTTGGTATGGCCATGCCCGAGGTGCAGGATCTGTACCTCGACCGAACCCAGGAAAAGCGTGAGTGAGTCGTCAAAAACCACCGTGGGCCAGGTGAGACCGGGCACCGACTCCACGCCCGAGAAAAGCCGCGGAAAACGGCCCACCTCGGATTCATAGTCCTGCTGCCCGCGCTCGATGATGAGATCGCGCGTCTTGCGGCTGGCGATGATGTTGGCTGCGCCATAGGCGCTCGCGCCCAGCACGCGCACGGCGTGGTAATGGGTGAGCACGATGTGGCGGATCGGTTTGTCGGTGATGCTGCGGATACGGGCGATCACGTCGGCGGCCATGATGGGCGTTGCCTGGGTGTCGGCCACCAGTACGCAATCATCGCCGATCACGATGCCGGTGTTGGGGTCGCCCTCGGCGGTGTAGGCCCAGGCGTGTTCAGAGAGCTGCGTGAAGCTCACTTTTTTGGCCTCGAGGTCGGCGTGCGAGGCGAATTTCTTGCTCATGCGTGTCTCCTGCTGCGATGTCTTGATGGTCTGAAGGCGCAGTGTGCGCCGTGTCGTGGTGACTACGGCTGCTCGGCCGTCGCGACGGCGATCCGCATGGCTTCCTCCAGTACGGCGCTATCACCGATGTGGTTGGCGAGCAGCAGGATCAGGCTTGCGTTGATCAGCCCGCTTTGTTCCGCGCTGCGGTCCTGGTGGAGTTCGACCAGGCGCTGGTAGAAGGCATCGGCGTTGGCGATGTTCGGTTGTGTGTTCAGCGGCATGACGGGTCCTCAGTCGCGTGCGGTGGCGCGGCGTAGCGCCGCGTTGATGGCGGCTACGTCGAAGTGGCGCCAGCGTGCGGCGACATGCTGGTCGGGGCGGATCAGGTAGGTGGTGCCGGGGCGCATGTCATAGCGCTCGGCGATCAGGCCTTCGCTGTCCTCGATATCGCGGCCGACGCAGAGCGTGCGCCAGCCGGACCCGCCCCGCGGCGCATCGGATCCGAGGTGAAGCACCGTGAACTCTCCGCCCAGATGATGCAGTAGCCAGTCCTCACAGCCGGCCACGCGCACCGGGGCGTCGGCGCAGTTGGTGCCCGGAGCCATGCGGCCCTCGAAAGGCTCGGTATCGGGCGTGTTCAGCGGGGAATCCGGGTAGGGCGTGGGCGTGGACAGGCGCCCGCTGTTGATCAGCGGCCGGGCAAAGGCGTGATCGCGCGCGAGTCTCAGCACGGCGTCGCGGAAGGCGCGGCTCGCGGCGTTCTTGGGTGTGATGAAATCCGTCGCGCGGCTCGAATGCGCGATGTTGTCATCCGCTGCTACCAGCCGTTCGGCGTCGTAGCTGTCCAGCAGTGCCTCGGGTGCCTCGCCTGACAACACCAGCGCGAGTTTCCAGCCCAGATTGTCGGCATCCTGCACGCCCGTGTTGCCACCGCGAGCGCCGAAGGGCGAGACCTGATGCGCCGAATCCCCGGCAAACAGCACCCGTCCGTGGCGGAAACGGTCGAGCCTGCGGCAGGCGAACTGGTAGACCGACACCCACTCGAGCTCGAACTCGGTGTCCTCGCCGAGCATGGCTTTCAGGCGTGGCAACACGCGCTCGGGCTTGCGCTCTTCGTCGGGGTCGGCATCCCAGCCCAGCTGGAAATCGATGCGCCAGACGTCATCGGCCTCGCGGTGCAGCAGCACCGACTGGTTGCGGTGGAATGGCGGATCGAACCAGAACCAGCGCTCGGCGGGGAAGGGTGCTTTCATCAGCACATCGGCGATCAGGAAGCGGTCCTGGAAAGCGCGCCCGGTAAAAGGCACGCCGAGCATCTCGCGGATGGGGCTGTTGGCACCGTCGCAGGCGAGCAGCCACTCGGCCTCTAGGGTGAACGCGCCAGCCGGTGTCTCGATGCCGAGGCGCAGGTGGTCGCCCGCATCCTCTACCGATGCCACGCGGTGGTTCCAGTGCAGCTGCAACCGGTCGCCGAGTTCGCGGGCGCGCGCGATCAGGATGTCTTCGAGGTGATACTGCTGCAGGTTGATGAAGGCCGGCATGCGATGACCGGGCTCGGGCAGCAGATCAAATTGGTACACCAGTTCGGTGTCGCGGAAAATCTTGCCGATCTTCCAGCCGACGCCTTTCTCCAGCATGGGCGCGGCACAACCCAAGCGATCGAAGATCTCCAGCGGACGCTTGGCATGACAGAGCGCGCGCGAGCCCACGCTCACGGTGTTGTTGTCATCGAGCAGCAGCACCGGCACGCCGCGCACCGCGAGATCCAGCGCAAGCGTGAGTCCGATCGGGCCCGCGCCCGCCACCACCACCGGACGCCGGCTGCCGCTATCCGCGAGCGGTTCGAAGGGAAACTCCGACCATGTGTAGGTCTTCATCGGCTGTCGGTTCTCAATCCTTGCGCTTCCAGGAGTCGGCGTAGCCCTCGAATTCCACGCCGGGCTCGATCTCCTGGGCGTCGAGGAAGTCGCGGGTGTCGACCATCACCGCCACCTCGTCGGTTTCCTTGCGGGCATGCTGCATGGCCGTGTCGTAGGCCTTGGGGTGCGGGCCGTGGGGGAAACCGCTGGGATGCCAGCTCGACATGCCGGGGTGAATGTTGTCGCGGCTGAAGAACTGGCCCTTGTGATAGAACAGGAACTCGTCGTAGTCGTCGTTCGAGTGGAAGTACGGGAGCTTGAGTGCGCCGGGGTCTGACTCGATCGGGCGCGGACAGAAGGTGCAGATCACCAGTCGCCCGGCGAGGAAGGTGGTGTGCGCCGAGGGTGGCACGTGGTAGCGCGCTGACATCAGCGGGCGTATGTCGCGCCAGTTGAGGCGCACCGGGGCGAGATCCCCGTGCCAGCCGATGGCGTCCAGCGGGTTGTGCGGGTAGACGATGGTGGTGAGTGCGTTGCGGCGTTTCACCACGGTGGCGGTCTCGCGCTCGTGGTATTGGGCGGAAAAGGCGGCGTCGATCGCGGGTGTGTCCAGCACGCCCGGATCGAAGATCGCCTGCGGGCCCACGAGGCCTTTTTTCGGCAGACCGAAGGCGTCGTTGGTGGCCTCGATCATCAGGAACGAGGCCTCGCCCGCGCATTCGAGCCGCCACTGCGTGCCGCGCGGCAGCAGCAGGTAGTCGCCGTCGCGGAACGACAGGTGCCCGTAATCGCAGAAGAGCTCGCCGCTGCCTGCGTGCACGAACAGCACCTGATCGCCGTCGGCGTTGCGGGCCAGGTGATTCATGCTGCCGGAGGTATGCCAGATGCGGATCTGGCAGTGTGCGCTGCCGAGGATCACCGGCGCCTGCCATGGCGAGCTCACGTTGTGCCGCGCCTTGTTCAGGTCATAGGCGCGCGGTCGTAACGGCCCCTCGAAGCGCAGCCAGCCAGTCGGGGGCTTGCGGTGATGCAGTTGCGTGGCCGGGCCGAAGAAACCCTCGCGGCCGATCTCGCGCTCGTAGGTGCCCTCGGGCAGGTCGCAATGCGCCTGGCGCGTAGCAATGCCCTCGGACTTCACGAAGGGAATCCACTCTTTCACGATCACCTCCACGGGCGGGAGCCGCCTTGGCAAAACAAATTTCACGCGAAATCATCATCGCCTTTTTAGCGCGATGGCTGCAATACCGCAGACGGGCATGGATTCGGGATCGCAGCGAACGGTAGGATGGGAGCATTCCAGGGGCAGGGTGCTTGCCGATGACACAAGACCGGGCTGTGGGCGCGGCCCCCTCGCTCGCGGCGCGCGCGGTGTTGATCGCGCTCACAGCCTGTGCCGCGGTGTCGACCGATCTCTATCTGTCCGGTATCCCGCAGCTCGCCCGCGATCTCGGCGTGGGGCCGTCCGACGCGCAACTCACGCTCAGCGTATTCATGGTGGCTTTCGGCTTCGGGCAGCTGGTTTTCGGTCCGCTGTCGGATCACTTCGGCCGCAAGCCGGTGGCGGCTGCGGGGTTCGCCATTTATAGCATTGGCGCTCTGGCCTGCATGCTGGCACCCGACATAGGCACGCTGCTTGCCGCGCGTGGTCTGCAGGGTTTTGCCGCGGCCTCGGGTCCGGTGATCGCGCGAGCGATTGTGCGTGATCGCTTCGCGGGTGTGGCGGCCGCGCGCTTCATGTCGCAGCTCGCCGCGGCGATGGCGGTGGTGCCGTTGCTGGCACCGGTGCTCGGCAGCTGGCTGCTGTACTGGCTCGACTGGCGCGCGCAGTTCGGGCTGCTGCTGCTCTTTGGTTTGGCCACGCTGGCGGGGCTGCGCAGCCTCACCGAGTCTTGTCCGTCCATCGGCGTGGCGCCCCTTGCTTTCGGTCGTGTGCTCGCGCAGTTCGGGGCATGCCTGTCGCATCGGCGTTTTTTGGGTTTCGTGTTGTGCGGTGGCGCGGGTTTCGCGGCTGCCTTCACCTGGATCTCGAGTGCGTCCTGGGTCGTGATCGAGCTCCTCGGCGTGCCGCCCACGCACTTCGGTTACACGTTCATGCTGGTGGTGACGGGCTACTTGGTCGGGTCGCTGGCGAGCGCGCGTCTCGTGCCGCGCATCGGTGTGCAGCGCGTGCTTCTGCTCGGCGTGGCTGCGGCGGTTTCGGGTAGTACGCTGTTGCTGCTGCAGGCCCTGTGGCTGGAGCCTTCACTGGGCGGCGTGTTGATCGCCGTATCGGGTTGCTTTTTGGGCGGCGGCCTGTGTCTCGCCAACGCGCAGATGGGCGCGATCTCGGAGTTCCCGATGGCCGCAGGTGGCGCCTCGGCAGTGTTCGGCTTCGTGCAGACGCTCATGGCCTCGGGCAGTGGTTGGCTGGTTGGCCAGAACTACAACGGCACCTTGCTGCCCACAGCGGTCATCATGATGGGCGGCACGCTGTGCGCGGCCACGGGTTATGTGCTGCTCTTCGGTGGTTCCCGGGGTCTGCGGCATGCCTAGGCGGACGCCGCGCACGCTGGCGCTCGAGGGTTTCCTGCCGTACCGGCTGGCGAGTCTCTCGCAGCGGATAAGCCAGGCTTTGTCGTCGATCTACCGGGAGGAATTCGGGGTCAGCGTGGCGGAGTGGCGGATTCTTGCCAACCTTGCCGAGAAAGGTGAACTGAACCCCTCGGAGATCGCCGCGCAGACCTCGATGGATCGGGCCCGGGTGACGCGTGGCATCAAGGACCTGAGCGCGAAGCGTTGCGTACTCAAGCGCCGTGACGAGCGCGATCAGCGGGCCTACCGGCTGCGGCTCTCACCTGCGGGCCTTGCTTTGTATCGCCAGATCGTCCCGCTTGCGCTCAACTGGGAGGCGGCGCTGCTCGGTTCCCTTGGCGAGGCCGAGTGCCGGCAACTCATGCGCACGCTGGACAAGCTATCCGGACATCTCGACGCCGCCGACTGAGCGCGCTCAGGCAACGCGCTCGGCGCCCGGTGAGCTGCCGGGGCTTTTCCACGGGCAGTGATCGCAGCGACCTTTCAGCAGTGTGTAGGCGTGCTGGACTGCCTTCGCAGTGCTGGTTTCGCGCACGGCCTGTTCCAGGAAGACCTGATCATGCAGTCGTGCCATTGCCCCGGTGCGCTCCAAAATGCCCTTGAAGCTGCGGCTTACACCGCAGAGCAGTACCTGAACGCCACGCTCGTGCATGTTCTCCAGAAAACGCTCGAGTTCGGCGAGAGCCACCGCATCGGGGTTGCGCACACGCTTCAGGCGCAGCACGAGCACCGCTGTCTCGGGTGTGACTCTGCCCTCGATCACATCGAAATGCTGCTCCAGCGCCGAGGCAGCACCGAAGAAGAATTCGCCTTCCAGCCCGAAGATCAGCAAGCGCGGGCAGGGTCCGTCCTCGCGCAGTCGCTCGTGCAATCGCCCCTGCGGGCTGATCACGAACTCGCTGAGTAGCATGCGTCCGGCCCGCGGCACGGTCAGCACGAAAGACATGAACACCCCCACGATCACGCAGAACTCCACCGAGATCGCGATGGCGCAGAGCGCGGTGGTGGCGACGATGGCCGCGTCGAATTGTGTGGCCCGCCAGTGATAGGCAAGCGCCTTCCAGTCGACCATGCCGTAGGAGACCACCAGCAGGATGCCGGCGAGTGCCGCGCGCGGCAGGTACTGCGCGAAGGGCGCAAAGATCAGCATGATCGCTGCCACGCCTGCTGCCGAAATAACGCCGGACCACTGACTGACCGATCCCGCCTGCTGGTTGATCGCCGAGCGCGTGAGCGAGCCGGATCCCGGCATGCACTGGAAGAAGCTGCCGCCGAGGTTGGCCACGGATTCGCTGAGGCATTGCTGGTTCATGTCCAAGCGCTGGCCGGTCTTCGCGGCGATGGCCTTGGCCATGGCGATGGCCTCGAGCAGGCCGAGCAGCGCGATGGCGAAGGCCCCTGATGCATGCTCGCGGAAGAACCCGAGGTCCACATTCGGCAGGGTCGGTCGGGGGAGTGCGGCGGGGATGGCACCCACCACACGTACGCCCATGTTTGCGAGGTCCAGCCAGGCGACCAGCGCGGATATGACGCAGATGGTGATCAGCAGGTCTGGCAGCAGCGGTATTGCGAGGCGCCGCTTCAGCCAGCGCAGCATGAGCACCAGCGCGATGGTGGCCACCCCGATGGCGGTGGTCGCCAGATGGGGCCCTCCGCCCTCGGTCATCGACAGCCAGAAGCGCAGCAGCAAGTGGTCGTGGGCATCGCCCATGGCTTTCATGCCGAAGAGGTTTTTCATCTGGTCGATCACCAGCAGGCTCCCCGCGCCCAGCGTGAAGCCCACGATCACCGAGTGCGACACGAAGCGTGTCAGGTCGCCGAGGCGCAGCAGCGTGATCCCGAGCTGGATCAGGCCGATCATCAGGGTGAGGCTGATGATCGCCGCGAGGCGGGCGTCCGGGGCGTCGATCATCGCGACCACGCTTAGCACGGCGATGGAGATGGCGTTGGTGGGGCCGTTGATCAACTGGCGCGAGGAATCAAACAGCGCGCCGATCGCGGTCATCACGATGGCCGTATACAGGCCGTATTGCGCTGGTATGCCGGCCACCATGGCATAGGCCATGGCCTGCGGCACCGCGATGGCTGCTACGGTGAGGCCTGCCAGCAGGTCCGCGCGGGCATCTGTGGGGCGATAACCCCGGAGCGAGCCCAGCGCGGGAATCCACCTGAGAATTGCCGAGCCGGCGCCGGGGTGCCTTGTGTGGGATCTCTTCGTCACGTTCTTTGATTTCCGGGGGGACTGGGGGCGCCCGCAAGCGGCTAAGGTTAGCACTTGAACTGGCCGGGTTTGCAACCGCGGGCAGCGCTGTGCTTGCATGTGGTGCGCCGCCGGGCTAATCCGTCGGTGTGCGTTTGCCACTCAGGGATTCCTCGATGAGCACTGACACCGCCGGCGCCCGGGTACTGTTTGCCGAGATGCCTGAGGCCGCTGGCCGCGACATCAGCATCGAGCGGCGCAACCTGCCGCCGGGAACGCGCATCGAGTGCTATATCCATCACGGAGACACGGCCGCGCTGCTCGCCGCCTGTCGAGGCGCTGATGCCATCCTCACCGACTACGTACCCTTCACGGCCGAGGTCCTCGGGAAGCTTCAGGGGCGTCCCATGATCTCGGTGGCGGGCACGGGCTTTGACAGCGTCGATGCCACGGCTGCCGCAGCGCTCGGTATCCCGCTGGCGGCGGTGGGCGAGTACTGCACCGACGAGGTCGCCGATCACACGCTAGCCCTGCTGCTGGCGCTGAACCGCCACCTGCTCGACTACCACCGGCAGGTGCAGCAGGAACGCGATTTCTGCTGGAATCGTGTGACGGGGCTGCGGCGTCTGTCGGGGCAGACGCTCGGGCTGGTGGGCCTGGGTCGTATCGGGCAGGCCGTGGCGCGCCGCGCGCAGGGCTTCGGGCTCGCGGTGACCGCCTACGACCCGGTGGTCGATGCCGCCGCGGCAGCGCGCCTCGGCGTGCGGCTGCTGCCGCTCGAGCAACTTCTGGCGGAGGCGGACATCATCAGCCTGCATTGCAATCTCGGCGCGCACAACCGCGGCATGTTCGGGCGCGAGGCCTTTGCGCAGATGCGACAGCGCCCGTTGCTGCTGAACGTTGCGCGTGGCGGTTTGGTCGACGAAGCAGCACTGGTGGAAGCACTTGATGCCGGACGTCTCGCCGGCGCGGGTCTCGATGTGCTCGCCACCGACTCCCCGGATCTGGCGCGGCATCCGCTTGCGGGGCGGCCCGATGTACTGCTCACGCCGCATGTGGCGTTCTATTCCGATACTGCCATGGCGGAGCTCGCACGCATTTCTGCGGGCAATATCGCTGCGTGGCTGGAGGGGCGTCCGGATGATGTGTTCCGTTGGGTGCACTGCGGGGAGCGCAGGGCGTGAGTGGTATCCAGTTGGGGGCGGTGTACCCGCAGACCGAGCTTGGTGGTGATCCGCGCGCGCTCGAGTTGATCGGTCGCCAGGTGGAGACGCTTGGTTTCGATTACCTCCTGATGTACGACCACGTGGTGGGCGCCGAACACGCCGACCGTGATCCCCCGCTGTGGAATCTCGGACCCTACACGGACCGGCATCCGTTTCACGAGCCCTTGATAGCCTTTGCCTACCTCGCGGGCATCACCCGCACGCTCTGCTTTGCTACCGGTGTGATGATTCTGCCGCAGCGCCAGACGGTGCTGGTGGCCAAGCAGGCGGCCGATGTGGCGCTGTTATCGGGTGATCGGCTGCGCCTCGGCGTGGGCACCGGCTGGAACCACGTCGAGTACGCGGCGCTGGGGCAGCGCTTCGAGGAGCGTGGGGCGCGACTCAGCGAGCAGATCGGGTATTTGCGGCAGCTGTGGCAGAAACCACTGCTCAGTTTCAGCGGGCGTTTCGACCGCATCGAGCGCGCGAGCATCCTGCCCCGTCCCGCGCGCTCTATACCGATCTGGTGCGGCGGGTTCACGGAGCCCGCGTTCCGGCGGGCTGCCGCGATGGCCGATGGATTCATTTTCGCGGGCCCGCTGGAAGGCGCCTTGGCGGGCTGGCGCCGGCTGCAGGAGCTGCTGCGCGAGGCAGGGCGCGAGTCCGCCGCCTTCGGTGCCGATTACATGCTGCAGGATGCTAGCGGCGGCGGTTTGAGCGTGGCGGGCGGGCTCGATGCATTGCAACGTTGGCGCGATGCCGGCGGCAGTCACGCGGCGGTCGTGACGATGGGCCGGGGTTATCGCGACCCCGATGAGCACTTGGCGCATCTTGAAGCCTGTCGTGCCGGGCTCGGACTCTCTAGCTGATGGCGGCCCGCTCGTGCTGCGGCGGTGAGGGCGGCAGGAATCCCGCGCCCCGTCTTTGCAGGCGCTGGGGTGTAATGCCAACATCCGCTCTGCGTATTCGTGCTGACGCGCAATTGCCGATCCTGCCGGAGTCTTCCCGATGAGCCACGACGCTGAAGCCGAAGGCGTAGGCACGTTAGAGCAGGCGATGCGCCAGGCGGCTGCCTTCCTGAAAGAAGACCCCGCGCTTGCCGAGGAACAGGCACTCGCCATCCTCGAGGCCGTGCCCGGGCATCCTCCCGCCGCACTGCTGCTCGCGCAGGCGCGTCGCCTTGCCGGCAAATTTGTCGAGGCACTCGCGGGCCTTGAGGCGCTTGCCGCCCGAGAGCCGCGCTGGGCCGCAGCGCAGGTGGAGTTGGGTGTGGCGCTCGGTCAGTGCGGACGCGGCGATGCAGCCATCGTGGCGCTGCGTCGGGCGGTCGGGCTGAAGCCCGATCACCCCGAGGCCTGGCGCTTGCTCGCCGATCATCTGGTAGCCAGTGGCGATGCCGAGGGCGCCGATGCCGCTTATGCGCGACACATCAAGGCCTCCACCCGTGACCCGCGTTTGCTGGACGCGGCCAACGCGATGGTCGCCAACGATATCCCCCGCGCCGAGGCCCTGCTGCGCGCGCACTTGAAGGCCGTCCCCACCGACGTCCCGGCAATCCGCATGTTCGCCGAGGTGGCGATGCGGGTAGGCCGGGTGGTCGAGGCGCAGAAACTGCTCGAGCGTTGCCTCGAGCTCGCCCCGGGATTTGAGGCGGCTCGCCACAACTACGCCTTGCTGCTGCACCGCCAGAACCAGTCGGCCGCGGCACTCACCGAGATCGAGCGCCTGCTCGAGCGCTCCCCGCGCAACCCGGGTTACCGCAATCTGCTGGCGGTGATCCTGGGGCGGGTAGGGGAGTACGCGCGCTCCAGCGCGCTCTACCGAGAACTCTTGGACGAGTACCCCGCCAACGCCAAGGTCTGGATGAGTTACGGCCACGTGCTGAAGACCGAGGGGCGCACCGAGGACTGCATCGAGGCCTATCGCGAGACCATCGCCCGTGAGCCCTCGCTGGGAGAGGCCTGGTGGAGCCTTGCGAACATGAAGACCTTCCGCTTCAGCGAGGCGGACATCGACACCATGCGCGCGCAACTCGCGCGTGAGGACCTGGCTGATGCGGACCGGCTGCACTTCGATTTCGCCCTGGGCAAGGCGCTCGAGGATGCTAACGAGTGGGAGAAATCGTTCCGCCATTACGCGCTGGCCAACGCCTTGCACCACGCCACCGTAGACTACGATCCGGCCCTGAACGCCGGGCGCATCGCACGCTTTCACAAGGATTTCAGCGCAGAGTTTTTCACCAGTCGTGCCGGGCAGGGCTGCGAGTCGCCGGCACCGATTTTCGTGGTTGGGATGCCGCGCTCAGGCTCCACGCTGGTCGAACAGATACTCTCCAGCCACTCGCAGGTCGAGGGCACCACGGAACTGCCCGAGATCATCTCCATGGCGCGGGCCCTGCGCGAGCGCTCCGACGGCGACGACACCGAAGGCTACAACCCTGTATTGGCGGCGATGGATCCTGCGCAGTTGCGGGCGCTCGGCGGGGAATACCTGGAGCGCTGCCGCATCCACCGCAAGACGGCGGCGCCGTTCTTCATCGACAAGATGCCGAACAACTTCCTGCACGCGGGACTGATACACCTGATGTTGCCGAACGCGCGCATCATCGACACGCGGCGTCACCCGATGGCCTGCTGTTTCTCCAACTTCAAGCAGCACTACGCCCGCGGCCAGAACTTCAGCTACAGCCTGGAGGACATGGGGCGCTACTACCGCGACTACGTGCAGCTGATGGCTCACTTCGACGCCGTGCTTCCCGGGCGTATCCATCGCGTGATCTACGAGCAGGTGGTGGCCGATACGGAGACCGAGGTGCGCCGTCTGCTTGAATACTGCGGCCTGCCTTTCGAAGAGGGCTGCCTGCGCTTTTTCGAGAACGATCGCCCGGTGCGCACGGCGAGCTCTGAACAGGTGCGCCGGCCCATCTACAGCGAGGGCGTCGATCAATGGCGCCATTACGAGCCGTGGCTCGGGGGCCTGGAACAGGTGCTGGGCCCGACGCTGACCTGTTATCCCGAGCCACCGCCCGGCTGATCCCGACGCACCAAAGGAGGGCGTTTCGGGGCACCAAAAATTCCGGTTTTAGCCGCGCCCCACTGGCTGGACAGGGAGCGCCCGCATGTTAGTCTTTACGAAGGCCGGGTTATTGCCTTGTCCGGGTCACACATCAAAAGCCACTTAGGAGACTGAAGATGCCGATAAAAGCATCCAATCGTGCCCACGCCCGCTTCACGCGAGCCCCCCTGGCTGCAGCAATCCTGCTGATGTCCCCCGCGCTGCCAGTGCTCGCGCAGGAGATCGAGGAGGTGCTGGTCACCGCGCAGAAACGTACCGAGAACATGCAGGACGTCCCGATCAGCATCCAGACGCTGAACAACAAGACGATCGAGCAGTTGAACATCAACGACTTTGCCGACTTCGCGCGGTTGTTGCCGGCTGTTTCCACCTCTCCCTCGCTGGCCGGCGTTGGCTTCACCAACGTCTACTTCCGTGGTGTGACCACGGGCGGTGATGGCCAGGCCACCTTGTCCCAACCGAGCGTCGGCCAGTACCTGGACGAGATGCCCATCACCACCGTGCAGGGCAACCTCGACATCCACATGTACGACATCGCCCGGATCGAGGCCCTTGCCGGTCCGCAGGGCACGCTCTACGGCGCAAGCTCGCAGGCGGGCACCATCCGCGTCATCACCAACAAGCCTGATCCGGGCGAGTTTTCCGCGAGCTACTCGCTGGAGGCCAACCAGGTCGACGGCGATGACATGGGTTACAGCGGAGAGGGCTACGTCAACGTTCCGCTGGGCGAGAAGGCCGCCGTGCGGATCGTGGGCTGGAAGCGCCGTGACGCAGGCTACATCGACAACGTACAGCGCAGCCGCACCTACCCCGGTGACCAGAGCACCACGGATGACGACATCACCGTCAACAACGCCCGTTTCGCTGAGGACAACTACAACACGGTGGACACCGAGGGCGGTCGCGCCTCGCTCCGCGTTGACCTGAATGACGACTGGACCGTCACCGGCACCCTGATCGCGCAGCAGCAGTCCGGTGATGGCGCCTTTGGCGAGGACCTGAGCGGCTTCGGCGGCAGCGCAGGGGACAAGCAGGTCTCGCACATCCAGGAGGAGTATGTAGACGACAACTTCTACCAGGCAGGCCTCACCATCGAAGGCACGGTGGGCAATTTCGATCTCGTGTACTCGGGCTCGTACCTGAACCGCAACCTGAACAGCTCCTTCGATTATTCCGATTACTCGTATTTCTACGATGTTGCCTATACCAGCGGTTACTTCGCCGCCCTGCATATCTCGGAAGGCAACTTCCCGGGCAGTACCGCCGACCGCGTCTGGCCGGGCGCCCGTTACGGCAACAACGACAACTACGACCGCAAGACCCACGAACTGCGGATCAGCAGCCCGGAAGACAAGCGCGTCCGCGGGATGCTCGGGCTCTTCATGATGGACTCGCTCCACAACTTCGAGCAGAAGTGGAAGGTCGACGGCCTCTCATCGACCATGGAGATGAACTACGTGGAAGGCACCAACGCTGCCTTTAACGATATCGTCTATCTCAACAACATGGACCGCAAGGACACCGACAGGGCGGTCTTCGGCCAGTTGGCTTTCGATATCACCGACGATCTTGAACTCAAGTTCGGTGCGCGTTACTTCAAGCCCGAGACCGAAATCGACGGCTTCTTTGGCTTCGGTCTGGGCTTCAACCGCAGCCGGGCTCCTGGTTTCAACAGTGATGGCACGCCGCGGGCGAGCGAAGCCGCTGAGCCCGGTAGCACGCTTAACGGCGGTGAAGGCGCGTTCGTGGACTGGGGCCAGGGCTGGTCAGGCAACGGTGAGTGGCGCTGCCCCTCGCAGGCTGACTACGACGACACGCCCTGCCAGAACGTTGACAAGGGCATCAAGGAAAGTGACCACATCTTCATGGTCAACCTGAGCTACAAGATCAACGACGACGACATGGTCTATGCCACCTGGTCCGAGGGCTACCGGCCTGGCGGCATCAACCGCAACCCCTTCGCCGGCGAGTACGTGTCTGACTTCCTGACCAACTGGGAACTCGGCTGGAAGACGCAGTGGCTCGACAACAGTGTGCAGTTCAACGGCGCCGTGTTCTTCGAGGAGTGGAAGGACTTCCAGGTCGGCTTCCAGGGCGCGAACGGCATCACCCAGAACGTCAACGGCCCCACGGCAGAGATCATGGGTACCGAGATGGACCTTCTCTGGGCCGCCACGGAGAACCTGATGCTGGTGGCCTCCTGGGCCTACTACGACACCGAGATCCAGGATGACTACTGCCCCGATTGCCAATCGCCCGAAGACATCAACGGCGATGGCGATGTTGGCGACGCTGGCGAGAGTGTCAACTGGGCCGACGCGGGCGAGCAACTCCCGCTCACGGCCAAGTTCAAGGGCAACCTGACGGCTCGTTACACGGTGCCGGTAGGCGATTACGAGGGCCACCTGCAAGCTACCTTGGCCTATCAGGGCAAGCGCAACTCGAGCCTGAACATCCGCGACATGGAGAAATACTACCCTGAGTTCGACGAGAACGTTTTCGTTGATCTCACTGCGGGTCTTAGCAAGGAAACCTACGCGATCGAGCTGTTCGTGAAGAACGTGACCAATGAGGACACGCCCCTGGCGATCACCTCGCAGTGCGCTCCGGCGACCTGCGGTCAGCAGATCTACGGTATCCCGTCGCGTCCGCGTACGGTGGGCCTGAAGTTCACCCAGAACTTCTGATGCCCTTTTTCTGAGGCGGCCTTCATGGCCTCCCGAACGCCCGCGGCTCACCCCGCGGGCGTTTTGTTTTGTGGAGCAGGAGTAGCGAGGTGAAGAGTCTCAAGCGGTATCTGGTGGCGGTGTTCACGATGGCCACGGTGCTCGGTGGGGCCGCGGGGGGATCTGGCGGCAATGGTCGAGGCCGAGACCGCGTTGCGCGGGCTGGCCGCCGGCGAAATCAGCCGCGGAGGGTTGGTGGAGCGGGGATATGCATCACCACTCCGATGTGCTGGACGGCTTCACGCCACCTGCGGAGGTCTTTCGTTCGGAGTTGGCCGCAGGCCTCGATATCGCGTTTTTGAGCGATCACGATGCGACGCGCAACAATCGCGAGATGGACCGTCTGGCCTCACTGTGCGGGCTTCCCTTCATCGCCGGCACCGAGCTCTCGCCCTCATGATGTGTTGACGGAGCCCTCCGGCACTGCGCGTATGGTCGTGCGGCTCGACGGGCCCTCGGCTTGGATGCCTTTGTAGACGCACTGAAGCGCGGCGCGTCTTATGCCACGCAGGGTCCGCTGCTGTTTCCGCAGCAGCGTCCGGGCAGTGAGATCCGCCCGGCAGCGGGCGCAAGCCTTGCGCTCGGGATCGAGGTGCAGGCGGTGAACGGGCTGGTGTCGGTGCAGTTGGTGGAGCGCGGCGAGATTCTCGAGCACCGCAAGATGGACGGCAGCGACCAGCGCAGCAGCCTGCACGTCACCGTCAGGCCGCGCGCGGATACCTGGTACGCCTGGGTGGTGGAGGATCGCGCAGGTCATCTTGCGTGGTCTAACCCGGTGTGGGTGAGTGTCGCGAAAGGCGGTTGAATTTTCTGCTGCGCGAGGCAAGACTTCGCTTAAGTTCAAGCGCCTGTTCACTGTGAGACCGGCCAAACCAGCGCCGGTGCTGATAGTGTGCGCGCATCAACAACGGAGTGAGCATTCATGGCTGATTACGGCCTGATCATCGACAACCGTAAGCTGCCCACCGCTGCAATGTTTGATGTCCCCAATCCTGCCACCGGCGAGCTGGTCGGCAAGGCCCCGGTCGCCACGCGCGAGCAACTCGATCAGGCGGTCGCTGCCGCCGAGCGCGCCTTCGCGATGTGGAGCAAGGAGCCCGAGGCGCGGCGCAAACAGGCCTGCCTCGACATCGTGGGTGTACTGCAGGCGAATGCCGCAGAGCTCTCGCGGCTCCTCACCATGGAGCAGGGCAAACCGCTGAAGGGCATGGGCTCGGAGTTCGAGCTCGGCGCCTGTATGGCCTGGGCGGGTGCACAGGCCTCGTTCGAGTTGCCCGTGAAGGTGCTCGAGGACACGCCGCAGAGCCTCGTCGAGATCCACCGCCGTCCGCTCGGCGTGGTGGGTTCCATCACGCCGTGGAACTGGCCGCTGATGATCGCGATCTGGCACGTGGTGCCCGCGATACGCACCGGCAACACCGTGGTGATCAAGCCCTCGCCTTACACGCCCCTCGGCACGCTGCGCATGGTGGAGCTGATCAACCAGGTGCTCCCTCCCGGCGTGCTGAACGCCGTTTCCGGGCCCGATGAACTCGGGCAGTGGATGACCGAGCACCCCGGCATCAAGAAAATCGTTTTTACCGGCTCCTGCGCCACCGGCAAGAAAGTGATGGCGAGTGCTGCCGGCAACCTCAAGCGCCTCACGCTGGAACTCGGCGGCAACGATGCGGCGATCGTGTTGTCGGACGCAGATGTCGCCGCCTTCGCCCCGAAGATTTTCGGCGGCGCGTTCATCAACTCCGGGCAGACCTGCGCCGCGATCAAACGCCTCTACGTGCACGACAGCCTCTACGAGCCCATGGTGCAGGCGCTGGCGAGCATCGCGCAGGCCACGCCGGTGGGCAACGGCTTAGACGAGTCGAGCATGATGGGCCCGCTGCAGAACCGCATGCAGTTCGACAAGGTGAATGCGCTGGTCGAGGACGCCAAGGCGCACGGCGCACGTATCCTGTGTGGCGGCACACCCACGGGCGGCCCGGGCCATTTCTACCCGCTCACCATCGTGGCCGACGTGACGGATGGCCTCCGTCTGGTCGACGAAGAACAGTTCGGTCCCGTGCTGCCGGTGATCCGCTACAGCGATCTTGACGAAGTCATTGCGCGCGCCAACGCGAGCGAGTTCGGCCTGAGCGGTTCGGTGTGGTCCACCGATCTCACGGCAGCCGCTGCGGTGGCGGCCCGCCTCGAGTGCGGCACGGTGTGGGTGAACAAGCACGCTGCGATCGCACCCAATGTGCCCATGGGCGGCGTGAAGTCCTCCGGCATGGGTGTGGAGTTCGGTGAGGAAGGGCTCGCCGAGTACACCGACATCCAGGTGATCAGCATCGACAGGACCTGAGCGCGCCATGCGGACGCGCCGGGTTCAACGGGTTTCTTGAGGAGTCAGACATGAAGAAGTGGATCGGCTTCCTGCTGTTCGGTGCGGCGCTGGCGCACGCCGAGTTGCCCGCCGAGAAAACCGGCATCATCCGCACCCTCCCGGTGCCGTATCCGCCGCACTGGATTCTTGCGCACGACGGCGCGTTCTTCCACATGAGCGACGGCAAGGTGGTGGTGCTCGATGCCGATGCCGAGACCGGCCCTGCCCAGTACAAGGGCATGATCAACCACGGCTTCATGGGTGGCTTCGCGACCTCCAGCAAGCGCAAGGAGCTCTACGTCTCGGAGAGTTTCTACTCGCGCGGCCAGCGCGGTGAGCGCACGGACGTCTTCACCATCTACGACCAGTCCACCTTGGCGCCGACCGGCGAGGTGGTCTTGCCGGGCGGCAAGCGTTTCAGCGGCTTGCCGCAGGTGCATGCCGTGCAGGTGATCGGAGACGACCGCTTCGCGCTGTCGTTCAACTTCAACCCCGGCAGTTCGGTGTGGGTGGTGGATCTCGAGAAGCGCGCCATCGCCTCCGAGGTGTCGGTCCCGGGCTGTGCGCTCATCTACCCCACTGGCAAGCGCGGCTTCAGCTCACTCTGTGCCGACGGTGCCTTCTTCAGCGTTCAACTCGACCGGAACGGCAAACGCGCGAAGGAAGTGCGGGGCAAACCCGCCCTGGACGTGGAGGCCGATCCGCTGTTCGAGAAGCCTGCGCGGCACGCCGGCATGGGCTGGTTTCCGACTTTCGGCGGCCAGATGCTGCCGGTGGATTTCCGCGGTGATGTTGCCAAGCCGGGCAAGCCCTGGTCCCTGCTCGACGCGCAAGACCGTGAGGCCGGCTGGCGCCCCGGCGGCTGGCAGTTCCTCGACACCGACTCCACCGGCAAGATCTACATGCTGTTCCACCTGAAGGGCGAGAAATCCTCCCATCAGGATTCCGGCACCGAGGCCTGGGTCTTCGATCCCGCCTCGAAGAAGCGCGAGCGGCGTATCACGCTGAAGCACCCCGCCATGTCCATCATGATCACCCGCGATGACAAGCCCCTGATGGTGGCGGTGGGCAACAACGAAACGGGCGCCTTCGTGCTGGATGTCTACGATGCGCTGAGTGGCGAGTGGCTGCGCAGCCTCGCGGATTTCGGTGTCGAGACGCCGTTCGTCGTCTTCCCCGTACCCTGAGACGTGGCCACCACTTTGCTTGACCCCATAGCAGCGCTCGCGCTCGCCTTGCTGATCGGCTGGGTGCTGGTCGAGGCTGGCCTGCACAAGCTGCAAGACCCGGTGCTCACGGCGGCAAACATTGATGAGTACCGTCTTTTGCCTGAGGGGGCGGGGGTGTGGATCGCGCGGCCGCTGGCGCTGGTGGAGATCGCGCTCGCGGTGCTGGCCTTGCTGCCGTTCTCGCGCGCGCCTGCCTTGATCGGTGCCGCCGCGCTGATGGGCGGCTATGGCGCCGCCATCACGATCAACCTGCTGCGTGGCCGGCGTGATATCGACTGCGGTTGCGGGGGGCCGGGTCAGGCGCAGCGCCTCAGCGTGGCGCTGCCCGTGCGAAACGCGCTTTTGATGTGCGCTGCGCTTGCCGCGGCGTACTCCGCCCCGGCACCGTCGCATTGGTCCGGCTGGCTCTTCGCGATGTTCTGCGCCGCCGCAGGCGCGCTGCTGCATGCCAGCGTGAACGGGCTGCTCGCCAACCGCCAACTGCTGGAGCGCCTGCGATGAACAATGCGCTCCTCGTCTCCTCCGTGCTGCTGTGGATCGTGGTGCTGGTGATGGCAGTGGTGATCTTCGCGCTGGTGCGCCAGATCGGCGTGCTCTACGAGCGCGTGGCGCCTGCGGGTGCGCTGATGCTGAACCGCAAGCTCAGCGTGGGGCAGGAGGCGCCGCGTGTCATGGCGCCGCGTCTCGGCGGCGGTACGCTGGAGGCAGGTGCTCCCGCGGCCGGACGCAGCCAGTTGCTGTTTTTTCTCGCGCCCGACTGCCCGCTCTGCAAATCACTGCTGCCGGCGGTCATTTCTGCGGCGCGTGCGGAGCGCGACTGGCTCGACCTCGTCTTTGCCAGCGACGGCGACACTACCCTGCACGCCGAACTTGTGCGTCGTCACGGGCTCGAGGGTTTTCCGTACCTGCTGTCCGAAGTGCTGGGCCGCAGCTACGGTGTGTCCAAACTGCCGTATGGCGTACTCGTTGACGAGCAGGGGCGCATCGCCTCGCTCGGCATCGTCAACTCGCGCGAACACCTCGACAGTCTGTTCGAGGCCAAGGAGCGCAAGGTGGCATCCATTCAGGAATTCGTGGGGAGATCAGGCAGATGAACTGGCTCGATAAACTGATGGAAGGCGGCGCGCGTCGCGTTGCACAGCACAGCTCCCGCCGCGGCCTCTTGCGTGGGCTGGGAAGCGCGCTGGTGGGAACGGCGGCGTTGCCGCTGTTGCCCGTGGCCCGTGCCTCGGCGGCCGATGCGGCCCCCGGAATGCCGGCGGACCCCGGCGACCCGGCGTCCTGCGACTACTGGCGCTATTGCTCCATCGACGGCTTCCTGTGTTCGTGCTGTGGTGGTAGCCAGAACGAGTGCCCGCCCGGCACGGAGATGTCGCCCATCACCTGGATCGGCACCTGCCTGAACCCCGCCGACGGCAAGCACTACATCATTTCCTACAACGATTGCTGCGGCAAAAGCTCCTGCGGGACCTGTCTCTGCAACGCCAACCTCGTTGATCGCCCGGTCTATCGCCCGGATCTTTCCAACGATCTCAACTGGTGCCTCGGCACCAAGAGCGCGATCTACAACTGCTCCACCGCGATCGTGGTGGGACTGGCGATCAATCCGAAGCAGTAGCCACCGTGATCACGGGACTGCGCCTGATGAGGTCGCTCTGCGGCGTGGTGTTCGTGTTCGCACTGGGCGGTGCGGCGCAGGCGGCACAGGACAGTCCGCAGGTCGATTACATGCTGCGCTGCCAGGGCTGTCACGTGAGCGATGGCAGTGGTTATCCGGGCAAGGTGCCAGACCTACGCGTGTCGCTGCGGGCGCTGCTAGCCACGCCGGGCGGTCGCGAGTTCCTGCTGCGTGTGCCGGGTGCATCGCTCTCCATTCTGGACGATGCCCGTCTCGCCCGGGTCTACAACTGGATGGTCGGCGCACTGGATGCGCGCGGCGCGCCGGCAGGCTTCGTGCCCTTCGAGGCCACCGAGGTGGCGCGGGCACGGGCCACACCGCTTGACGATGTGCAGGCTGCACGCGCACCGCTTGCTGCGGCAGCCGGTATTCCCTCGGCCTACTGAGATACAGCCATGATCCTCGGCCTGCACCACCCCGCGATGGCCGTGCCTGATATGCAGGTGGCGCTCGATTTTTATTGTGGTGTTCTCGGCTTTCGCGCAGTGATGGAAGCGGAACTCCCCCCGGGTTGGGAGCCGATGGCCCGCGCGCTGGGGCTGGCAGACTCGGCGTGTGTGATCCGCATGCTCCGCAAGGGCAATTCCTGCATCGAGTTCTTCGAGTTCCGCCAGCAAGAAGCAGGCGACACGCTGCGCCCGGTGAACCGCACAGGCATCTCGCACATCGCCATCGCCACGGATGATTTTGCCGCGGACTATGCGATGCTGCTGGCGGCAGGCGTGCCTTTCAACACGAAGCCTTTCGGTGAGTCACCGCATCGTTTTGCGTATGGCCGTGACCCCTTCGGCAACGTGATCGAACTGCTGGAGCATCTGGGCGGCAACCGGATGTCGCTCGATTTCAGCGAGTGAGCCCGAGACGGGTGTGGTCGCGGGCATGGCCCGCTCCTACGCGGTTGCCGAGCCTGGTTGTGGCATTTGCGCGGGCAGGGTACGTAGACGGCGGGTGTGGTCGCGGGCATGGCCCGCTCCTACGCGGTTGCCGAGCCCGGTTGTGGCATTTGCGCGGGTAGGGTACGTAGACGGCGGGTGTGGTCGCGGGCACGGCCCGCTCCTACGCGGTTGCCGAGCCTGGTTGTGGCATTTGCGCGGGC
>CAMAXE010000035.1 GCA_945862145.1 Klebsiella pneumoniae | reverse complement strand
CCGATGCCACCGAGTCCGACGGCTGGACGCCGCGCTTCATGGCCTCCTACGCGTTGAGCGACAGCACGACGCTGAACGCGCAGGCCTCCAAGGGCTTCCGCCTCGGCGGTGTGAACGACCCACTGAACTCAAGCATCTGCGAGCCTGCTGATCTCGCTGCCTTCGGCGGATTCCAGGCCTACGAGGACGAAACCCTGTGGAACTACGAGGCCGGCTTCAAGTCGCGCTTCGGCAACGGCGTGGTGCTGAACGCCGCGGCGTTCTACACCGACATCCAGGACCTGCAGGTGACGCTGGACGCGGGCTCCTGCTCCTCGCGCATCTCCTTCAACGTGCCGGAGGCGCACACGGCTGGTATCGAGCTGGAGTTCAGCGCCAACGCCACCGATAACCTCGAACTGAGCCTCTCCGGCACCTTGCTCGAGGCGGAGTTCGACTCCACGGTGCGCGCCGCCAACGGATCGGTTCTGGGCGGCGTGGAGGACGGCAATCGACTTGCCTCGGTACCGGAACTGCAGTTCGCGGCTGCAGCCACGTACATCCTGGCCAGCCCCTTATGGCGCTCGGAAGAAACCTACCTCAGCGCCACGCTGCAGTACGTTGGCGAGCGCTACACCCAGCCCAGCGACCAGCTACCCGGCGCGGGTGAGTTCGTCTCGAACCTGCCTTTCGGCGGCGCCAGTGGCAACGACGTGACCCGCGTGGATCTGGCGCTGGACGACTACCAGACACTGAACCTGCGCGCTGGCTTGCGTTACCCGGGCTGGGAGATCGCCGCCTACATCAACAATGCGACCGACGAGAACGCCGAACTCGCCTTCGACCGCGAGCGCGGTGGCCGTGCACGGCTCGCCTACCACGTGAGCCAGCCACGGACCATCGGGCTTACGGCGCGCATGTTTTTCGAATGAGCGGGTGAGTCGGGAGCGGGTGCGCCCCGCTCCACCTCCCAGTCGCAAGCCGGCGGGTGTTGAGCAGTTGCCGTTGGTGATCGAGAAGCCGGTCCTGGAACGTCTTGGAGCCAATGCGGATACCGCCTTCGACGTCAGCACCGACGGTCAGGTGCTGATCCTGTCGCCCATTCGGGACGCTGCGCGTAACGAAGCATTTACGGCGGCGCTCGACAAGATCAACGCTCGCTACCGCAAGGCGCTGAAAAACTGGCAGAGTACTCCGTGCAGTTTCTCAGCCTGCAGGAGGTCCTCGAGATCCATCGGGACCAGGTCGCCGCTATGGAGGGGCCGCGGGCATCCGCGACCTCAACGTTCTTAAATCGGCGCTCGTCTTCCCCGCGCTGAACGGCCATGATTTTCAGGCACCGGAGGACGACCTGGCCGAGACCGTGCTCGCTGTTGCGCGGGGCGAACTGGGCAAGGCCGAGGTGAGCATGTTTCTGCGCCGCTGGACCGCCTCGCCCTGAGATGCACCCCGGCCAGTGCTGGTGCGTGATTTGAGGGCTGCTCCTGCGCCGCTATGAGTATTACGGACCAGGCAGTCGGATCCATGAGAAATGGAAGACCTGACCCCGCTGCTCCCTTGAGAAATGGAAGACCTGACCCCGCCGCTACTGTGACCCCGCCGCTACTGACCCCGCCGCTACCCTCTGTACGGGTTACTCCCTGCGGCCCATGGCCTAGAATCGCGACGCTTCCACCCCTCTCGCCCCGTTCAGGAGTCATCACGTGAAACCTGCCGCACTCGTCACCGGCGCCGCCCAAGGCGTCGGGCTCGTTACTGCCACGTTGCTCGCGGAGCGCGGCTACGCTGTGGTCCTTACGGATATGCAACCGCTGGATGCCGCCGTGGCACGTTTGCGCGCCGCGGGCCATGCCGTGGAAGGCCTGAGCGGTGATGTGTCTTCCGAATCCTTCGCACAGGAGCTTGCAGCACATGTAAGTGCCACGCACGGTGCGCTCGACGTACTGGTGAACAACGCCGGCATCAGCTGCATCGTGCCGGCCGAGGACACCACGGTTGCGCAGTGGCAGCGGGTGATGGACGTGAATCTCCTCGGGCCCTTCCTGCTCTGCAAGCATCTGGGCGCACAGATGCTCGCGCGCGGCCGCGGCAGCATCGTGAACATCGCCTCCATCGCCGGGCTGCGGGGCGTCAGCCATCGCGCGGCCTACAACGCATCCAAACACGGCTTGATCGGCCTCACCCACACGCTGGCGGCGGAGTGGGGCGGACGCGGTGTACGCGTGAATGCCGTCTGCCCCGGCTGGATCAAGACCGAGATGGACGAGGCCGACCAAGGTCCGGGCAACTACAGCGACGACGACATCAAAAACCGCGTGCCCATGGCGCGCTTCGCCAGCCCGCGCGATGTAGCCGAGGCCGTGGTTTTTCTTGCGGATGCCGGCCTGAGCGGTTTCGTGAACGGCGTCAGCCTGCCGGTGGATGGTGGCTGGCTGGCGGATGCAAGCTGGGAGAGACTGAGGTTGCGGACGCGCGAGGTCTGAGGCGCGTGCGGCTGGCCGGTTGGCGTCCTGGCACGCGTATTCTTGGTGGCCACTCAGGAGAATCCCGCATGTCCGTTGACCGTCGCCGCCCGGCAGCCCTGAGTTGTCGCGCCGCCTGCCTGCTGTTCGCGTTGCTCGCCTTGCCCGTTCTCGCCGCGGTGGACCCCACACTCACGGTACCCACCCACAGCGGCCCCGTCCGCGGCTTCAGCGCCAATGGTGTGCGCGAATTCCGCGCCATTCCCTACGCGGCATCCACCGCTGGTGACAAGCGCTGGACCGCGCCCGTGCCGCCCGCACCGTGGACCGCAACGCGCGATGCCACGCAGTACCGTCATGGCTGTCCGCAGGTGGTGCGCTTTGATGCCACGGAGGCGAGCGATAACGAAGACTGTCTGCACCTGAATATCGCCGTGCCCGAATCCGCACCCGCCGGCACGCCCGTGCTGGTGTGGATTCACGGCGGCGCCTGGGTCGGCGGCTCTAACGACATCTACCCCATCGACCACCTCGCGCGGGAGACCGGCCTGGTGGTGGTGGCCATCAACTACCGTCTGGGCGCCTTCGGTTTCATGCCGCATCCGGCCTTCGATGCGGATACCAACGGCGCGCTGGGCCTCGAGGATCAGCGCTTGGCCCTGCGCTGGGTGCAGCAGAACATCGCAGCCTTTGGCGGTGATCCGGGCGTGGTCACCATCGCCGGCGAATCCGCGGGCGCGGCGAGCGTCTGCCTGCAGCTTGCCAACCCCGAGCGCGCGGCCGGGCTCTTCCACCGCGGCATCATCCAGAGCGCGGGTTGCACCACGCCGCTGCGCACGGTGGAGGAGGGCAAGGCGGCGGGGCTGGAGTTCGCGCGTGAGCTAGGATGCGCGAGCGCCGCTGATCCACTCGATTGCCTGCGCAAGGCGCCGCTCGCGCGCATCCTTGAGGTGCAGACCGCACTTGCCGCGCGGCTACCGCGGGCTTTCTCGCCCAGCACAGGCTCGGCCGCGCTGCCGCGTGACGGCACCACGGCGCTGCGCTCTGGCAAGGTGTTGCGCCTGCCGCTGCTGAACGGCGGCACGCGCGATGAGATGCGTCTTTACGTGGGCTACGAAGTGATGGCCGGCGCAAAGATCACGCCGCAGAACTATCTCGCCGCGCTCGCCGCGCGTTACGGCGATCACGCGGCCGCAGTTGCTGAGCACTATCCGCTATCCGCGTATTCCTCCGCGCCCACTGCGCTTGGTACTGCGATGTCGGACTTCCTGCCCGCGGCGGGCATCACCAACTGCCAGTTCCTGCACAGCGCGCGCTTGGCCTCGCGCCTTATGCCCGTGTACCAGTACGAATTCGCGGATCGTGCGGCGCCACCCGTGATGCCCGATCCGGGCTTCGAACTGGGCGCGGTGCATTCGGCGGAATTAACGTATTTCTTCCCCGGCTTCACCAACAAGCGGGTCTTCGACGGCCCGGCGCTGGGGCCTGCCTCGCAGAGTCTCGCCGCGCAGATGCTCGCATGGTGGGGCGCTTTCGCCCGCACGGGAGCGCCAGCCGTGCCGGGTTTGCCGGCGTGGGAGCGCTTCCGCGCGGAGGATGCCGTGATGCGGCTGGATGTGCCGGCGCCGCAGGTCTACGACGCGGGGCGGGAACACCAGTGTGCTTTCTGGCGGCAGCTGTATTCCGGCGCCCTGGCTGATTAGCCGGAACTGCTGGCCGCTCAGTCGGCGGCCAGTACCGCATTGCGTGCGCGCGAAGCGGCCACCACCGCATAAGCCCCCAGCGCCACTGCCACCGACAGCGCGCTGGTCCAGAACTGCGATTTCAGTCCGGGTGTGAGCGCCATCGCGATCAGCACAGCGGTCATGGCGACGATGCTGAGATAGCTGAGCCACGGGAAGAGCCACATCTTGAGTACCGGCTCGCGTCCTTCGGCGTGTGCCCGGCGCCGCAGCCGTACCTGCGAGACCGCTATCGAGAGATAGATCACCACGATCAGCGCGCCCGAGGCGTTCACCAGAAAGGCGAAGACGCCGTTCGGCGAATAAAGCTGCGCCCCCACGCCTACGAAGCCCGCCACGCTGCCCAGAATCACCGAGCGCGAGGGCACGCGGCGCACGTTCAGTTTCACCAGCCAGCGCGGTGCATCGCCTTTCTCGGCGAGCACGAAGAGCACGCGGGAGCAGACGTAGTAGCAGGAATTGAGGCAGGAGAGCACGGCCGTCAGGATGACGAAACTCATGATGGTGCTGGCGAGCGGGATCTGGATCACGTCCAGCGCGGCGGTGAAGGGCGATTGGCCGGGCACGATGGTGTTCCAGGGCACCACGGCCACGATCATGCTGAGCGAACCCACGTAGAACAGCATGATGCGGCCGATGATCGAGGAGGTCATGCGTGCCACTGCCTTGGCGGGCTCGGAGGATTCCGCGGCGGCGATGGTTACTACCTCGGTGCCCATCATCGAGAAGATCACCGTGGTCACCGCCGCCAGCACTGCGAGGCCGCCCTTGGGCGCGAAGCCGCCGTGCGCCGTGAGGTTGGACAGCCCCGGCCCGGCTTCGCCGACGAGCCCAAGCACATGCGCCGCCGACACCAGAATGAACGCGATGATTGCGCTCACCTTGATCGAGGAGAACCAGAACTCGAACTCCCCGAAGGAGCGTGCCGACATGAGGTTCACGCCGGTCATGACCACCATCAGCAGGCAGCCCGTCTGCCAGGTGGGGAGCGTGAGTCCGAGTTCCTGCAGGATGTTGGCGCCGGCAATGGCCTCGACCGGTATCACCACCGCCCAGAAGAACCAGTAAAGCCAGCCCACCGAGAACCCGGCCCAGTTGCCGAGACCGGCCCGTGCGAACTCGGTGAAGGAACGCACTTCAGGCAGGCTCACCGCCATCTCGCCCAGCATTCGCATGACCAGCAGCAGCAGGGTTCCGGTGAGCACGTAGGTGATCACCACCGCGGGCCCCGCCGTGGCGATGGCGGCGCTGCTGCTCACGAACAGTCCCGCCCCGATGATGCCGCCGATAGTGATCATGAACATATGGCGCGGCAGCAGCGAGCGGCTGAGCGTGTTGTCAGCGGTCTGTGCGGGGGGGCTTGTCACGGTGTTCAGATCCTTGCGGGTGTCCGGGAGCGGCAAACGGTAGCGTGAAAAGATCCCGAGGGATAGCGTAGAGTCCGGCAGCGGCAGGCCACGTGTCAGGCCGTCGGCGTCCCCCTGACACCCATCAGAAGAACCCCGCTTATGAGCTCTGCGGCCGATGCTATCCACCTGAAGCGCACACTGGGCGTACGCGACGTCGCACTTTTCATGGTCACCGCAGGCTGCTCGCCGCAGTGGGCCGCCACCGCGGCCGCGGCCGGGCCGAGTTCGCTGGTGGTATGGATCCTGGGCGGGCTGGGGATGTTCCTGCCGCTCTCGGTGTGCGTGGTGTTCCTGTCCTCGCGCTACCCCGATGAAGGCGGACTCTACGTCTGGAGCAAGCGCGCCTTCGGGCCGATGGCCGGCTTCATGACGGGCTGGACCTACTGGACCTCGAATCTCCCCTATCTCACGGGATTGCTCTACTTTTCGGCCGGCAGCGCGCTGTATCTCTTTGGTCGGCCCGATGCCGTGGCCAGTGCCTCCCCGGCGTATTTCATCAGCTTCTCATTGGTGGCGCTCGCGCTTGCCGTGTGGGTCAACTTCCTCGGTCTGGACGTGGCGAAGTGGCTGAACAACGCGGGGGCGCATGCGCGCTGGATGCAGTCGGTGTTGCTGGTGGGGCTGGGGGGCGTGGTCTGGTGGCGCTTCGGGCCGGCGGTGCCGCTCACGGCCGATTCCATGCTGCCCGGTTTCCGCCTGCAGGACTGGATCTTCTGGGGCACCATCGCCTTCGCCTGGACCGGGCCGGAGGCGGCCTCGTTCATGGGCGGCGAGATTCGCGACCCACAGCGCACCGTGCCGCGCGCCTTGCTCACCGCCGCGCCGGTGATCGCGGCGGTTTACCTGCTGAGCACCGCCAGCGTGATCGTGGCGGTGGCACCCGAGAAACTGAGTGCACTCTACGGCGTGATGGAGGCCATCAGGCTGAGCGCCGAGCGTCTGGGGCTCGCCTGGCTGGTGCCGTTCGGCGCCCTGCTGGTGGTGCTCGATCGCGTTGCCGGGGTGGGGCTCTGGCTGGGTGCCTCGGCGCGGATCCCCTTCGCGGCGGGTATCGATCACTACTTGCCGCGCAGCTTCGCGCGGGTGCATCCGGTACACGGATCACCGACGGTGGCGCTGTGGGTGCAGGCCGCGGTGATCGTGCTGTTTGTGTTCGTGGGACAGGCCGGCACCTCGGTGCGCGGCGCCTACAACGTGCTGGTGAACCTCATGGTGGCGGCCACTATGCTGCCATTTCTGTCGCTGTTTGCTTCGGCCTTCAAGCTCTCGGGCGGTGAACCTGTGCCTGGCGAAGTGCGCATTCCGGGTGGGCGCTTCATGGTGCGGTTCATGGCCGGCGTGGGGCTGGCTACTACGCTCGCTGCCATTGTGCTCGCCTTGGTGCCCGCGCCGGGCGAGCAGCATCCCGGGCTCGCCCTGCTCAAGGTGGCTGGCATCACGCTGGCGTTGCTGGGGATCGGGCTGGCCGTGTATCTGGCAGGAAGCAGGGCGGCGCGCCGCGCGGCAATCGACTAGGCGAGACCGCCCAGCGCCACGGTGATGGCCTCGCCGTTCACGCCGCCCGCGGCCTCGCCGCAGAGAAACACGATCACCTCGGCAACTTCCCGGGGTTCCAGCACGCGGTTCTGCGGATAGAGCGCCCCGCGTTCGCGCCAGACATCGGTCACGCTGATACCGCGGCGTTCGGCCTCGGTGCGCGCCGAACGCTCGGCCATCTCGGTGCGGACCCAGCCCGGCAGCACTGCGTTGGAGGTCACGTTGAAGGGGCCAGCGTCCTGCGCGATGGCGCGGGCGAGTCCGATCAGACCGTGCTTGGAGGCGGTGTAGGCGCTGCCGCGGCGCTCGGCGATCTGGCCGGCGGTGGAACTGGTGAACACCAGCCGCCCGAAGCCCCGCTCGCACATGCCGCCTACCGTGAGTCGCGCAAGCTCGAAGGGACCATCGAGATTGATGCGCATGGTCTCGCGCCACACGGCCGGGTCCTGCTCCCAGACCAGCTGCTCGTGCGCCGAGCCGATGCCGTGATTGCAGACCAGCAGGTCGACCGGGCCAAGGCGCCGCTCGGTCTCGGCAACTGCGAGCGCGCAGCCCTCGGGTGTGCCCAGATCCGCCGCGACATAGTCAAGTCCCAGTGTTGCCAGTTCGGCCGCGCTGCGTGCCGTGACCATGACCTGCGCGCCGGCCTTGGACAGCAGCAACGCTGCCTCGCGGCCGATACCCCGACCGCCGCCCGTCACCAACGCAACCCGTCCTCGCATCGCTGTATCTCCGGGAATTACGCGCTACAGCCCGCTCTTGCGGCCCATCAGCGCGATGAAAACTGCGGCCAGTACCGCTACCAGTACGAATGTCTCGAACATGGTCGTGCCCTCCCCCCGTCTCGATGTGTCAGCCCGGCCAGGGCGCCGGAGCGCCCCCACGATCTTGAATATAGTCGGCTTTGGGCGCTATGACGGGTGTGTCCCGCTGGCCGCGGCGCCCAGGGCGCGGTCCACCAGCGACAGGCGATCGTTACCGAAGTACATATCAGTGCCGTTCACGAAGATGGTGGGGCTGCCGAAGCCCCCGCGCGCCACCAGTTCCTCGGTGTTGGCCCGCAACCGGGCCTTGCAGTCGGGCTCGCCGATGCGGGCAAGGAAGCGCGTCGGGTCCATGCCGAGCCCGGCTGCCACTGCGCCGAGCACGGTGTCCTGCGAGATGTCCTCGAGGCGTCCCCAGTAGCTCTCGAATACCGCGGTGCAGTAGGGCAGCAGCAGGCCCTGATCCTCCGCCACGAAGGCGCCGCGCATGGCCTTGACGCTGTTCACCGGAAACACCGCCGGCCAGCCGATCTGCAGTCCGTAGGCCTGTGCCCAGTCCTGCAGGTCCTTGCGCATGTATCCCCAGCGTAGCGGGTTCGGTTTGGCACGGTTCTCGTAGACCTCAGGGTTCACGGCGTTGAACACCCCGCCCACCAGTATCGGTTTCCAGTTGATCTCCACCCGATGGCGCGCAGCGATGGGCTGGATGCCCACGAAAGCGAGATAGGTCCAGGGGCTCGAACAGTCGAAGAACACGTCCAGTCGGGTCATGGGGAGTCCGGGGGTGTGGTGGGCGGGAATCGATGGCGCTGGTGCCAGAGGATTAACGCGCCGGTCGCCGATACCGCCAGCGCTCCGCCGATCAGCAGCCCGGGTGGCGCGAACTGCTCCCCGACGGCCGTGCCCAGCCAGTATCCCGGGGCGAGGTAGAGCGGTGCCCAGACCAGCGCCGAGAGCAGGTTGATCAGGAAGAAACGCTGCGCAGGCATCGAGAGCATCCCCGCCACCAGCGGGATCACGGGGCGTATTGGGCCCACGAAACGCCCGATCACGACGCTCCATGCGCCGTAGCGCAGGAAGTACCGTTCGGCATCGGTGATCCATTGCGGGTGCGTGCGCAACGGCCAAGTGCCTTTGATATCCGCGTGGAAGACCCGGCCCAACAGGTAGCTCGCACCATCGCCTGCCACCGCGCCCGCCCAGGCTGCGGCGAGGCAACCGAAGAGCGGGATACCCGTGGCTCCGGCGGCGAAACCCGCCGCCGCCAGGATGGCCACGCCGGGGACTGCAATCCCGAGCAGGGCAAAGGACTCCATGAAGGAGACCCCGCCGATGGCGGCGATCACCCAGCCCGGGTGGAGGATCAGCCATTGCTGGATGGCTGCGATGCTGATCATGGATGCTGTCCCGAACTGCGTTTTCGCGGGGGAATACGTGGCATTTCCGCCACTGCGCGCGGGTGCGGGCTGGCGGTATGGCCGATATAATGCCACGCGGCGCTGCATTGGCGCGCCGCCCAGATTTCCCCGTCCAGCCAAGAGCGCCGCATGGATTCCGTACGCTACGTAACAGAGCTCGGTCTGGCCGCACGCGCCGCCTCGCGCGAGATGGCCAAGGCCTCGACACGCCAGAAAAACGCTGCCCTGCTGGGCGCAGCGCAGGCACTCGATGCCGATCGCGCGCTGTTGCTCGCCGCCAACCGGCTCGATCTCGAGCGGGCGCGGGAGCGGGATCTGGAGGCGGCGCTGCTCGACCGGCTGGAGCTCGACGATGCCCGCATCGATGCCATGATCGACGGCGTGCGGCAGGTAGCCGCGCTCGCCGACCCCGTGGGCACCGTTACCGATCTTGCCTGCCGCCCGAGCGGCATACGGGTGGGACGCATGCGCGTGCCCCTTGGCGTGATCGGCATCATTTACGAATCGCGCCCCAACGTGACCGCCGACGCAGCGGCGCTCTGCATCAAGTCCGGCAACGCCGCGATCCTGCGCGGCGGCTCCGAGGCGCTGGAGTCGAACCGCGCCATTGCTGCCTGCATCGGGCGCGCGCTGGCGGCGGCCGGATTACCCGCGCAGGGTATCCAGCTGATCACCCACACCGATCGCGAACTGGTCTCGGTGCTGGTGGCCTCGCCCGCGGCAGTCGATGTGATCGTACCGCGCGGTGGTAAGGGCCTGATCGAGCGGATCTCGCGCGACAGCCGGGTGCCGGTGATCAAGCATCTCGATGGCGTCTGCCACGTTTACATCGACGAATCCGCCGACCCGGCGCAAGCCTGTGCCATTGCGCTGAACGCCAAGACCCACCGCTACGGCACCTGCAACACCATGGAGACCCTGCTGGTGGCCGAGGCGGTTGCAGGGGGGATACTGCCCGGGCTTGCCGCGGATTTCGCGGCAGCCGGTGTGGAGTTGCGCGGCTGCCCGCGCACGCGTGCACTCGCCCCGCAGGCGCTCGCCGCCACCGAGGACGACTGGTACGCCGAATACCTCGCGCCCATTCTTGCGGTGCGGGTGGTCGCGGATATCGACGCGGCCATGGAACACATCGCCCGCTATGGCTCGCAGCACACCGAGGCCATCGTCACGCAGCACCACGCGCGCGCCATGCGCTTCCTGCGCGAGGTCGATTCGAGCTCCGTGATGGTCAACGCCTCGACGCGCTTTGCCGATGGTTTCGAGTACGGTCTCGGTGCCGAGATCGGCATCTCCACCGACAAGCTTCACGCCCGTGGCCCGGTGGGCCTCGAGGGACTCACCTCGCAGAAGTGGGTCGTGCTGGGCGAGGGGCAGGTGCGTGGATGAGGACACGCGGGGCGCATCGGCCCCGCCACCGATCCGGCGCATCGGCCTGCTCGGGGGTACTTTTGATCCGGTGCACAACGGGCATCTGCGCACGGCCCTGGAACTGGTCGAACTCCTCGGTCTCGATCAGTTGCGTCTGGTTCCCGTGAACACGCCCGCCCTGCGTCCGCAGCCCGCTGCCACGCCCGCGCAGCGCCTCGACATGCTCCATCTGGCTACCAATGATGCCCCCGCCCTGCAGGTCGACGACCGCGAGTTCCGCCGGGGCGGGGTGTCCTACAGCATCGACACGCTGCGCGAGCTGAGGCTTGCTATCGGCGATCAGGACCGGCTCTGCATGATTCTCGGCGAGGACGCCTTTGCCGGCCTCGAGCGCTGGAAAGAATGGCAACGATTGCTCGACTACGCGCATATCGCGGTGCTCACGCGCCCCGGCGATACGGTGCCCCCCGGTGCTGCGCTGGCGGGCTGGGCGGCCGAGCATCTGGCGCTCGATCCGCAAGAGGCCCTGCGCAGCGCGAGCCGCGGCAGGCTGCTGCGCGTTTCGCTCACGCAGCTCGCGATTTCCTCGACCCAGGTGCGCACGCTGCTGGCCGCCGGCCACACGCCGCGCTACCTCTTGCCCGAGCCCGTGCTCGGTTACATACACGCCCATGGCATCTACGGCGCCGCTCCGCGCGCCACCACCGGAGGATTGCAGTGAAACCCACCGACAGCGACGCGCTCGCCGAGCTCGCCGTGAGCGCCATCCTGGACCTGAAGGGGCGCGATCCGAAGCGCCTCGACGTGTCCTCGCTCACCGACGTCATGGATGAGCTGGTTATTGCCAGCGGCAGCTCCTCGCGGCACGTGCGCTCCATCGCCGACAACGTGCTCGAGCAGGCGCGCAAGGCGGGTGTGCGGCCGATCGGCATCGAGGGGCAGGAGACCGGCGAGTGGGTGCTGGTCGATTTCGGCGGCGTGGTGGTGCACGTGATGGGCGAGGACCAGCGCCGCTTCTACGCGCTGGAGAAACTCTGGACGGCGGGCCCGGGTAAGGAATGAGCGCACGGCTGCGTCTGCTCGCCGTGGGCACGCGCATGCCCGGCTGGGTGCAGGAGGGCTTCGAGGACTACCGCAAGCGGCTGCCGCGCGACTGTGCGCTCGAACTGCGCGAGATCGCGCTGGCGCGGCGTGGCGCCGATGTGCCGCGTGCGGTGCGTGACGAGGGCGAGGCGCTGCTCGCGGCGCTTGATGACGATGAGTTCGTGGTCGCGCTCGAGGTGGGCGGGCGCGCGTTGTCGACGCCGGATCTGGCCGCGCGGCTCGGCAGCTGGCGCGACGATGGCCAGCGCGTGGCCTTCCTGGTCGGTGGGCCCGACGGGCTCGCCGATGCCTGCCGGGCGCGGGCCCGCGAGCAGTGGTCGCTGTCGCGGCTGACGCTCCCGCATCCCCTTGTGCGCATCCTGCTGGCCGAGCAGCTCTACCGTGCGTGGAGCCTGCTCGCCGGCCATCCGTATCACCGCTGAGCGCGCAGGCATGGCCGAGCAGCTCTCGATCCGCGACACCCTCACCGAGACGCGCGTTTTCAGCAAGCGCGCCGTGGTGGCGACGGTGTTTGTGGTGCTTACGATCGCCGCGCTGCTCGGGCGCTACTTTTACCTGCAGGTGATCGAGCACGAGATCTACCGCACGCAGTCCGATCGCAACCGCATCCATGCCCGCGCGGTGCCGCCGCGGCGCGGGTTGATCTTCGACCGCCACGGTGTGGTGCTCGCCGACAACCGGCCCATCTTTAACCTGGTAATCACGCGCGAGCGCGCCGGCGACATCGACCGCACGCTGGCGACCATCGGGCAGTCGATTACGCTCGATCCAGTCGATGTGGAGCGCTTCCGCAAGCGCATGCCCCGGCAGTTGCCCTTCGAGGCGGTGCCGCTGCGTTTCAACCTGAGCGAGGAAGAGATCGCACGGCTGGCGGTCAATCGCCATCTGCTGCCCGGTGTCGAGGTCGAGGCCGAGCTGGTGCGGCACTACCCCTTCGGCGAGCTGCTGGCGCACGCGGTGGGTTATGTGGGGCGCATCAACGAAGCCGAGCTGCTTGCCCTCGACCAGACCGATTACGCCGGCACCAACCTGATCGGCAAGAACGGCATCGAGAAATTCCACGAAGCGGCGCTGCACGGCCGCGTGGGCTACGAGAACGTCGAGACCAACGCGCGCGGGCGGGTGCTGCGCGTGCTCGAACGCAATGATCCCGGCGCGGGGCAGGATCTGGTGCTCGAGCTCGACCTCGAGGTCCAGCGGGTGGCGCAGCAGGCTCTCGGTGCCGAGCGCGGTGCGGTGGTGGCGCTAGACCCGCAGACCGGCGGGGTGATCGCGCTGGCGAGTTCACCGAGCTTTGATCCTAACCCCTTCGTCTCCGGCATCGGCTCCCGTGCCTATGCGGAGTTGCGTGATTCGCCCGACCACCCACTGATCAATCGCGCCATCCAGGGCTTGTATCCTCCGGGCTCCACGGTGAAACCGATGTACGCGCTGGGGGGGCTTTTCTACGGCGTATCCACGCCAACCAGCGCCGTCTCCGATCCCGGCTGGTACCAGCTCGGGGGCGTCGGGCGGCGCTACCGCGACTGGAAGAAATGGGGCCATGGCGGGGCGGTGAATCTTTCGCAGGCGATCACCGAATCCTGCGACGTCTACTTCTACGATCTCGCCAACCGCATGGGCATACAGCGCATGCACGACTTCGCGCTGCAGTTTGGACTGGGCGCTGCCACTGGCGTTGACCAGAGCGCCGAGCGCCGGGGTGTGATGCCCTCCAACGCGTGGAAACTCGCTGCCATCGGCGAGCGTTGGTATCCCGGCGAGACGCTCAGCGTCGGTATCGGGCAGGGCTATATGCTGGCCTCGCCGATGCAGCTCGCGGTCATGACGGCCACCATCGCGAGCCGCGGACGTCACTACCGGCCGCGACTGGTGCAGCGCGTCGGTGGGCGCGCGCTGGAGCCGGAGCTGCTGCACGCGGTGGAGGTGCCCGACCCCGCCTACTGGGATGTCATCACGCTGGCCATGGAAGAGGTGGTGCACGGCCTGCGCGGCACGGGCAAGGCCATCAACAAGGACCTGAGCTACCGTGTCGCCGCCAAGACCGGGACGGCGCAGGTCGTGGGCATTGCGCAGAACGCTACCTATGATTCCGCCGCGCTCGAACGGAACCAGCGGGACCACGCGCTTTTTGTCGCCTTCGCGCCGGTCGGGAATCCGCGCATTGCGGTGGCGGTGATCATCGAGAACGGCGAGCACGGCAGCACCACGGCAGCGCCGGTGGCGCGCAAGGTGATGGACGCTTATCTGCTGCCCCGCGATGATGCGCAGAGTCCGGCGAGTCCTGCGCCGGTGCCCACGGCCACGGCTGTCAGCGCCGATGCTGCGCCACCCGCGCAAGATCCGGCGGCAGTCGCCATCCCCGCGGCCCCTGCCCGGCCCGCACCGGAGGATCACCTGTGAAACGGGGCGATTTCGTCAGGCAGATGCCGGAGTCGGCCCGGGATTTCGGGCCCGGCGCTCCCATCGGCGAGCGGTTGCGCATCGATTTCTGGCTGTTGCTGATCCTGCTCGCGCTGAGCGGCTATGGGTTGGTCGTGCTCTATAGCGCCAGCGGCCGCGACATCGAGGCAGTGAAGCGCCAAGGCCTGTTCATGCTGCTGGGCTTCGGCGCCATGTTCGCCATCGCGCAAATGGGCGTGAATCAACTGCGGCGCTGGACGCCGCTTGCCTATCTGGGCGGTTGCCTGCTGCTGCTGGCCGTTGACCTCGTGGGTGTCGGTGCCAAGGGCGCCCAGCGCTGGCTGGAGATCCCCGGTTTGCCGCGATTCCAGCCCTCGGAGGTCATGAAGTTGATGGTCCCGCTGGCGGTTTCCAGCTTTCTCGCCGCCGCAGTCCTGCCACCGCGATTCCTGCACGTGGTGATCACGCTGGCAATCATCGGGGTGCCCATGGTGCTGGTGCTGGTGCAGCCGGATCTGGGCACGGCAGTGCTGATCACGGCGGCGGGGCTGATCGTGCTGTTCCTGGCGGGCCTGCGGTGGATCTACATCGCCATCGTGGTGGCGGCGATCGCCGTGGCCACGCCCGTCATGTGGAACTACGTGCTCTACGACTACCAGAAGCAGCGTGTGCTAACGCTCATCGACCCCGAGAGCGACAAGCTCGGTGCGGGCTGGAACATCACCCAGTCGAAGACCGCGATCGGCTCCGGCGGTGTTGAGGGCAAGGGCTGGCTGCACGGCACCCAATCGCACCTCGACTTCCTGCCCGAGGGCCACACGGATTTCATCATCGCGGCGCTGGCCGAGGAGTTTGGTTTTCAGGGCGTGGTAGTGCTGCTTGCCCTCTACATTGCCCTCGTGGGTCGCGGGATGTGGATCGCGTTGCGCGCGCAGGACAGCTTCTCGCGCCTCGCTGCCGGCGGCCTCACACTCACTTTTTTCGTCTATATTGTGGTGAACATGGGGATGGTGTCGGGCCTGCTGCCGGTGGTGGGGGTCCCGCTGCCCCTTATCAGTCAGGGCGGTACGGCGCTTATCTCGCTGCTCGGTGGCTTCGGCATCATCATGGCCGTGGGAACCGAACGCCGTCGCATGCTTGGCTGAGCGGGCGCGTCGTGGCTGTCATACGGGAGTTGATTGTGGTCCGCGTCCTTGCTTTGTTCCTCGCGCTTCTCGCCGCCCCTGCATTTGCAGCGGGCTATACCTCGCATCCCGCGTATCCGGCCTTCGAGGCCAAGATGGTCCGTGAACACGGATTCAAGGCCGCGGAGCTGCGCAGTTTGCTCGCGCAGGCCGAGCGCAAGGATTCCATCCTCGAGGCAATTGCCCGCCCCGCGGAGAAGCGCCTTAGCTGGGGCGAGTACCGCGAGCTTTTTATCACCAAGGCGCGCATCGACGGCGGCGTCGCGTTCTGGCGTGAGAACAAGGACGCCCTCGCGGATGCGGCAAAACGCTTTGGTGTCGACCCTGAGGTGGTGGTGGCGATCATCGGTGTGGAGACCCGCTACGGCGGCAACATGGGCTCCTACCGCGTCATCGACGCGCTGGCGACGCTTAGCTTCGACTACCCGCCACGCAGCGCCTTTTTTGGTGGCGAACTCGAGCAATTTCTGATGATGACGCGAGAGCAGGGCTTCGACGCGCTGCAGCTGAAAGGTTCCTACGCCGGCGCGATGGGCATGGGGCAGTTCATTCCCAGCAGTTTTCGCGCCTATGCGGTGGACTTCGACGGCGACGGGCATGCCGATATCTGGAACAGCCGTAGGGACGCCATCGGCAGCGTTGCCAACTACTTCAATCGGCATGGCTGGGCAGCGGGTGCGCACGTGGTGGATCGTGCGCGCACGGTGGGCAAGGTGGCCGTCGGCAGCATGAATCCGGGGCTTGAACCCAACACGCGGGTGGGTGACTTGCAAGCGCTCGGGCTAAGCCCCGGCGAGGTCATGCCCCAAGACGAACTCGTGCTGCCGCTGATGCTCGAGACCGACGCCGGCCCCGAGTACTGGCTGGGCCGACACAACTTTTACGTGATCACCCGCTACAACCGCAGCCCGCTCTACGCCATGGCGGTGCACCAGCTAAGCCAGGAGATCCTGGCGGCGTTTCGGCAGCCCTGAGCCCTCGCGTGAACGCCCTTCGCGTCCACCTTCCGGCTGTTCTCCTGCTGTTGCTGCTCGGGGGTTGCGCCTCCGAGCAACGCGATGATGTGGCGAGCCAGCCGGCCAAGCCAACGTCAGCGGGCTCCGACCGCGATGGCACGCCGGGGTACCGCGCCGACCTGGCGAACGCACCGGACGCCGTTCCGCGCCCTGAAGTGCGCACTAAGGCGGGCAACAAGTCGCCCTACACCGTGCTTGGCAAGACCTACCGCGTGCGGCCCGTGCCGGCTGGTCATCGCGAGCGTGGGCTCGGCTCGTGGTACGGCACCAAATTCCACGGCCGCAAGACCTCGCTGGGCGATGACTACGACGTCTACACCATGACGGCGGCCCACAAGACGCTGCCCCTGCCCAGCTATCTGCGGGTCACCAATCTCGAGAACGGACGCCGTGCCGTGGTCCGGGTGAACGACCGGGGCCCCTTCCACGAGGATCGCGTGATCGACCTGTCCTACGCCGCGGCTTATAGGCTCGGCTACGCCGACAAGGGCACCGCCTTGCTGGAGCTTGAGGTTCTAGACCCGATGGCGCCTGAGTGGGTTGCCAAGCGCGCGGGTCGTGAGTACCGACAGCCGCAAGCGGTGGCCCGCGCTGCGCCCAGCGAACGGCTGGAACTGAGCCCCGAACCTGCGCGGGTTGTGTCACTAGTACTGGTGCCCGAGCCCGGATCCGAGCTTCCTGATGTGGTTGCCCAATCGGAGAGCGGCGCTGCCTCTGCGCCGATCGCAGCCGAAAGCATTGCACCGGCTGCCGTGGATGTCGGCTCGGATGGCCCGGCTACACCGCGCACCTGGTTGCAGGCCGGTGCATTCCGCAGCATGGACGGCGCCCGCAGCCTGCAGCGAAGCATTGCCGCGCTGGTCGATCAGGATGTGGTGATTCAGACCGTCTCGGGCTGGCACCGTGTGCGCGTGGGTCCTCTGGCGAACCTTGCGGCGCTGGACGAGACGCGCCGTCGGCTTGCGTCCCTGCAGGTTGCTGCACAGGTTGTGACGGAGTGATTTTGCCGCCCCACGCACGCGTATAATTCCGCGCCGATCCCATCGTCGTCCTGCCTCCCGGCGCAGGCCTCCAGCGGAGCCACCGTGATCCGATACGTCCAAGCCATTCTGCTCGTCCTTTTGCTGCCTGCCGCCGCGGGTTTTGCCCAGTCCCCGCAGGCTCCGGTCCCTAATGCCCCGGTGCCGAACCCGGCGCAGCCGGCCGCGACAGGCCCGACCCAGCCCATCATTCCGGCCGCACCCGCGGTGGCGGCCAAGGCCTGGATCCTGATGGACGCCAACACGGGTGCCGTCATCACGGAGCATGACGCCGACGCGCGTATGGCGCCTGCCAGCCTCACCAAGATGATGACCGGTTATGTGCTTTCCGAGGCCATCCGCACGGGCAAGGTGAAGTGGGAGGACACGGTCCGGATAACGCCGAACTCCTGGGCGCAGAATCCCGCCTTCATCGGCTCCTCCCTGATGTGGGTAGACATCAATTCCGATGTCTCCTACCGGGATCTCTACTACGGCCTGGTGATCTCCTCGGGCAACGACGCCAGCGTGGCGATTGCCGAGGGACTGGCTGGCTCCCATGAGGCCTTCGCCGACCTGATGAACCAGCACGCGGTGCGTCTCGGTTTGAAGAACACCCATTTCACGAATGCCCACGGCCTGCCGGACGCGCAGCACTACACCACGGCGCGCGATCTGGCCACGCTGTCGCGCGCCATGATCGCCGACCACCCGCAGGACTATGCCGTCTATTCGCAGACGCACTTCAGCTTTAACAATATCCGCCAGATGAACCGCAACGAGTTGCTGGGCGAGCCCGGCGTCGACGGCATCAAGACCGGCCATACCGAGGAGGCGGGCTTCTGCCTGGTAAGTTCGGCGCTGCAGGGGGACATGCGGCTGGTCGCTGTTGTACTCGGCACCGCAAGCCGCGCCGCGCGCACCGAGGAGAGCCGTAAGCTGCTCGGTTACGGCTTCCGCTTCTACGAGATGGCGGTGGTGCTGGCGCCCGGTGCCTCGGTGGCTCCGGTGCGCGTCTGGGGCGGCACCGCCGATAGCGTCGATCTGGGCGTGAGCCGTGGCATCCATGTCACCGTTCCACGCGGACGCGCAGCGGATCTCAAGGCGATGGCCATCGACCTGCGCATGGGCGTCGAGGCGCCGGTGTCCGCCGGACAGGAACTCGGGCGCGTGTCGGTGACGCTGGATGACAAGGAAATCATCTCCGAGCCGCTGGTGGCGCTGCAGCCGGTAGAGGCGGGCGGTTTCTTCACACGCTTCTGGGATTCACTGGTGCTCTTTTTCCTGCAGCTTTTCGGCAAGGCCTGAACCCGTGGCTGGCGAGCGTCCGCAGATCGAATTCCCCTGCGAGTATCCCATCGCGGTGGTGGGTGAGGCAGTTGCGGATTTCCAGCGGGTGGTCGAGGGCATCATCGAGCTCCACGCGCCCGAATTTCCCCGTCACCGCACCACGGTACGCGCAAGCGGTGGTGGCCGTTATATGTCCGTGCGCGTGGTCATCATCGCCACCGGCGAGCCGCAACTGGCTGCGCTGTTCGCGGCGTTGAAGGCCACGGGCCTGGTGCAGGCGGTGGTGTGAGCGCGGTGGCGACGGCGCAGTTGCAGGTCTGGCGCAGCGAGCAACTCGAGTACGCCAGTGCGTGGCAGGAGATGCGCCGTTACACCGATACGCGCTCTGCCGCGAGCCCCGACGTGCTCTGGTGGCTCGAACATGCGTCGGTGTTCACCCAGGGGCAGGCTGGCAAGCCCGAGCACCTGCTGGATCCCGGCGGGATCCCCGTGGTGCAGTCCGATCGCGGCGGCCAGGTCACTTGGCATGGCCCCGGTCAGTTGGTGGGTTACCTGCTCCTCGATCTGCGGCGCGCGGGTCTGGGCGTGCGCGAACTGGTCGATCGGATCGAGGCGGCGGTGATCGGGCTGCTGGCCACGTACGGTATACAGGGGCAGTCGCGGCGTGATGCGCCGGGCGTTTATGTGGATGGTGCGAAGATCGCGGCACTCGGGCTCCGGGTCCGCAAGGGCTGTTCCTACCACGGGCTCAGTCTGAACGTGACGCCCGACCTCGGGGCTTTCGCCCGCATCAATCCCTGCGGGCAGGCGGGCCTCGTGGTCACCCGCCTTGCAGATCTGGTCCCGCGCACCACCGACCTGTCGCGCCGGACTATTGAGGTCCTGTTAGAGGCCGAACTGCGACGGGTCTTTGGCTATGATGAGGCGCCGGGCCTGCCACGGAACGTGGCGCCGGGTTGCGAGCACGAACACAGCACCGCCTGAGGGCGGCAGACGGAGCATCAGTCCATGAGCGAGCAAAACCGCGGCAGCCCGCGCCGGGTGGTGCAGGGCGAGAAACTCCGTGGCGAGGACAAGACCGCACGCATCCCGGTGAAGATCGTTCCCACCGATACGCCGTTGCGCAAACCCGACTGGATCCGCGTGCGCATACCGGTCTCCGCCGAGGTGGAGCGCATCAAGGAAATCCTGCGGCGCAATCGGCTGGCCTCGGTGTGCGAGGAGGCGAGTTGTCCCAATCTCGGCGAGTGTTTCGGCGGCGGCACGGCGACGTTCATGGTGATGGGGGAGATCTGTACGCGTCGCTGTCCCTTCTGCGATGTTGCCCATGGCAGGCCCAATCCCCTCGATGCCGGTGAGCCGGCCCACCTTGCGGCGGCGATCGCCGAAATGGGCCTGCGCTACGTGGTGATCACTTCGGTCGATCGTGATGATCTGCGCGATGGTGGCGCCGCGCACTTCGCCGAGTGCATCCGCGAGACGCGCGCCCACAACACCGGGATACGCGTCGAAGTGCTGGTGCCGGATTTCCGCGGCCGCATGGATGTGGCGCTGGATATCCTTGCCGCCGAGCCACCGGACGTCTTCAACCACAATCTCGAGACCGTGCCACGCCTGTACCTGCAGGCGCGACCGGGTTCGGACTTCGACTGGTCGCTCGACTTGCTGCAGCGCTACAAGGAGCGCCGTCCCGGCGTACTCACCAAGTCGGGTCTCATGCTGGGGCTCGGCGAGACCAACGCGGAGATCGTCGAGGTCATGCACGCGCTGCGGGCGCACGATGTCGACATGCTCACGCTCGGGCAATACCTGCAGCCGAGCCGCCATCACCTGGCTGTCGAGCGCTTCGCGCACCCCGACGAGTTCGCCGAGCTCGGGCGCATTGCCGAGTCGCTCGGGTTCCGCAGCGTGGCCAGCGGGCCGTTGGTGCGCTCCTCCTACCACGCCGACCAACAAGTCGACGCGATCCTGATGGCGCGGTCGTAGCGAACTGCATGTACACCCTCTACATCGCCAACAAGAACTACTCGTCCTGGTCGTTGCGCCCGTGGCTGCTGCTGCAGGTGCTGGGAATTCCCTTCGATGAGCAACTGAAACCCTTCGGCGAAGGCCCTGATGCCACGGACTTTCGCGGCTTTTCGCCGAGCGGCAAGGTGCCCTGCCTGCACGACGGCGATCAGGTGGTGTGGGATTCGCTGGCTATTGCCGAGTATCTCGCCGAACGCCATCCGGGTGTGTGGCCCGTCGACCCCGCCGCCCGGGCCTGGGCCCGCTGCGCCGCTGCCGAGATGCATTCTTCCTTCGGCACTCTGCGCAATATCTGCAGCATGAACTGCGGCCTGCGCATACGCCTGCGGGAAATACCGACTGCGCTGCTCGCGGATATCGGCCGGCTTGAGGAACTCTGGTCGCAGGGCCTGGATCGCTTTGGCGGGCCGTGGCTTGCGGGGGCGAGCTTTGGTGCGGTCGATGCTTTTTTCGCGCCGGTGGCTTTTCGTATCCAGACCTATGCGCTGCCGCTCGGCCCGCAGGCGCAGGCCTACGTGGACCGTCTGCTTGCCCTGCCCGCGATGGCACAGTGGTACCGTGATGCATTGGCCGAACGCTGGCGCGATGTGGCGCATGATGCAGAGGTTCCTCTGGTGGGTGAGGTAGCTGCGGATTTTCGCGCCGGCCAGGGCGCCGGGCTGTTTTGACTCAGGGTCGGCGCGTGCGGGGCAGTCCGCCAGCGGCCGCGATCACCAGCGATAGCAGTTCATCCCAGGGGTCGGCGTCATCCATGCCCTTGACGCTGCGATCCACCCGCGTTGCCCGCAGCAGCAGTGCGTGCAGGCCGCGTCCGCCGAGGCGGCGCACGGCGGCGGCGTAATGGCGTTTGCCACCGCCACGCTGTGATTCCGCGGCACGCTCTAGGGGCTCTCCGCCGGCATGGCGCTCGGCGATGGCGAGCAGCTTGCGTATCTCCCAGCCAAAAGCGCCCAGCACAGCCAGCGGCTCCTCGCCCTCGGCACGCAGCCCGGCGAGCGTGCGGGCCGCTGCGGCATGATCTCCCTCGAAGGCACGGTCGCACAAATCAAAGGCGGTGTAGCGCGCGCTATCGGTTATCACGCCAGCGAGGGTGCGTTCGTCCAGGGCGCCGGGTTCCACGAGCAGTTTGAGCTTTTCGATTTCCTGCCGCGCCGCGAGCAGGTTGCCCTCGACGCGCTCGGCCAGCATGCGCAACGCGTCCTGATCGGGCCTGAATCCCGCGGCCTGCAGCCGCTGCCGCAGCCAGCCCGGTAGCTCGCCCCGCCGAATCGGCCAGGCGCGTACGCTCACACCGGCTCCCTCCAGCGCTTTGAACCACGCGGCCTTCTCGGTATCGCGGTCACTTGCGCCGAGATGTACGGCGACTACGGTGTCGGGGGAGGGATGCGCCGCGATCTCGCGCAGTGTCGCGCCGCCCTCGGTGCCTGGTTTTCCCGTGGGAATGCGGATCTCGAGGAGTTTGCGATCACCGAACAGTGACATGCCCGCGCAGGCTCCCGGCACGCGGGACCAGTCGAAGCCGGGCTCTACGTCGAACACTTCGCGCTCGGTGAAACCCTGTGCGCGCGCCGCGGCGCGCAGCGCGTCCTGGCACTCCATCAGCAGCAGCGGTTCGTCGCCGTAGAACACGTGGAAAGGGGCGATTGACTGCTGCAGTGAGCGGCCGTAATCCTCGCTGCGCACGCGCATGGCTCAGTGCGCCAGCGTGGCTGCGTTGACACGCGCGAGCTGCCGGAACAGCTGCCCGACGAGATTTTCCTGCAGTTCCTGCTGGATGAGTTTCTCCTCGTCGAATTTGGCGATGACGCTGTTCGGATCGTAGGCGTAGACGCGGTTTGCCGAGATGGTCCGCGGGCCGTAGACGGTGTCTCCGCTGGCGTTGCGCAGGTCGAACTGCATTTCGAGGCGCATCTCCTGCTCGGCGCTGCGCGCACCGCTGTCGAGCGCCACGTTGCGCAACGCCGGGCGCGGCGTGGTGGCATGCAGGGAGTAGACGCCAGCGCGGGTAACTACCTGCACGCCTGCAAGTTTCAGCGAACGCTCCAGCCGCGCGCTGAACCGGGGGTCCGGGGGTGTGACCACCAGCCGGATCTCGGCGAGTTCCGGCGGCAGTGTCTGGACGCCGCGAGGATGCCAGCCGCAGGCGGCGAGCGTGGCGAGCAGGGCGAGCACGAGCAGGATGCGGTGCTGCATGGTTCAGCCCACCACCACGTTCACCAGCTTGCCTGGAACGACGACCACCTTAAGCACGGTTTTGTCCTCGATGAAGCGCTGCACATTTTCGTCGGCCAGTGCCATGCGCTCGAGAGTCTCGCGGGTGGCATCGATCGGGACCTGCAGCCTGCCGCGCAGTTTGCCGTTCACTTGCAGCACCAGCTCGAAGCTCTCGCGGGCCAGTGCCGCTTCGTCCACGGCCGGCCACGGGGCGTCGATCACCGCGCCCTCGTGCCCGAGTGCCTGCCACAGCGCGTGGCTCACATGCGGCACCACGGGCGCGAGCAGCAATACCGCCGCCTCCAGCGCCTCCCGCTCCACGGCCAGCCCGCGGGGGCTCGCGCGATCTGCGGACTTGGCGATCTCGTTCAGCAGCTCCATCACCGCAGCGATCGCGGTGTTGAAGGTCTGGCGGCGAGCGTAGTCGTCGCTCACCTTGGCGATGGTCTCGTGCGTCTTGCGGCGCAGGCCTTTTTGCGTGTCGTCCAGGCTGTCGAGGGATAAATGGGGTCTGACCCCATTTATTTCGAGGTGCCCATAGACGGTCTTCCACAGCCGCTTGATGAAGCGGTTGGCGCCGGCTACGCCCTCGTCTGACCACTCGAGTGTTTGCTCGGGGGGAGCCGCGAACATCATGAACAGGCGCACGGTGTCGGCGCCGTAGCGCTGTATGAGTTCCTGCGGGTCTACGGTGTTGCCCTTGGACTTCGACATCTTGGCACCGTCTTTCAGCACCATGCCCTGGCAGAGCAGCCGGGTGAAGGGCTCGCTGCTCGAGACCAGGCCTTCATCGCGCATCAGCTTGTGGAAGAAGCGCGAATACAGGAGGTGCAGGATCGCGTGCTCGATGCCGCCCACGTACTGATCCACCGGCAGCCAGTAGTTGGCGCGGGTGCTGTCCAGCATGGCGGTTTCGAGATCGGGGCAGGTGAAGCGGGCGTAGTACCAGGACGACTCCATGAAGGTGTCGAAGGTGTCGGTTTCGTGCTCGGCCGGCTTGCCCTCGAATTCGCTGCGCCGCCATGCGGGATCCGCCTTGAGCGGCGACTGCACGCCGCTCAGCGCGACGTCCTCGGGCAGCAGTACGGGCAGCCGTGCGGCGGGCACCGGGATCTCGTGGTCGCCGTCGACGTAGAGCATCGGGATCGGTGCGCCCCAATAGCGCTGGCGCGAGACGCCCCAGTCGCGCAGACGGTAGTTGGTGGTCACGCGCCCCTGGCCGGCGACCTCGATGCGCGCGGCGATGGCATCGAAGGCGGCCTCGGAGTCGAGCCCGTCGAATTCGCCGGAATTCACCAGTACGCCCCGCTCGAGGTAGGCGGCCCGTGAGAGATCGCAGGGCTCGCGGTCGTCGGTGGGGGCGATGACCTGCTCGATCGGCAAGCCATAGGCCTGCGCGAACTCCCAGTCGCGCTGGTCATGCCCGGGCACGCTCATCACCGCGCCGGTGCCGTACTCCCTCAGCACAAAATTGGCCACCCACACGGGGATCCGCCGGCCGTTCAGCGGGTGTATCGCGCAGAGGCCGGTGTCCATGCCCCGCTTGGTCATGGTGGCCATGTCGGCCTCGGCCACCGAACTGCGACGGCATTCGCCGATGAACCCGTCCAGCGCCGGGTTGCCCGCGGCCGCCGCTCGCGCGAGCGGGTGTTCCGCCGCCAGCGCCAGATAGGTCACGCCAAGCAGCGTGTCGGGGCGGGTGGTGTAGATCGCCACCTCGGCGATGCCCGCGAGTTCCTGCGCCAGCGCGAAGCGCATTTCCAGTCCGCGGCTCTTGCCGATCCAGTTGCGCTGCATCGTGCGCACCTGCTCAGGCCACTGCGGGAGGGTGTCGAGATCGGCGAGGAGTTCCTCGGCATAGGCGGTGATGCGGATGAACCACTGCGGGATTTCGCGCCGCTCCACCGCCGTGTCGCAGCGCCAGCAGCAGCCGTCGACCACTTGCTCGTTGGCGAGCACGGTCTGGTCCTTGGGGCACCAGTTCACGGCCGAGACCTTCTTGTAGGCGAGACCCTTGTCGTAGAGCCGCGTGAAGAACCACTGCTCCCAGCGGTAGTACGAGGGCTGGCAGGTGGCGATCTCGCGCGACCAGTCGTAGGCAAAGCCCAGGCGCTTCAGTTGGGTGCGCATGTAGTCGATGTTGGCGTAGGTCCACTTCGCCGGTGCGGTGTTGTTCTGGATCGCGGCGTTCTCGGCCGGTAGGCCGAAAGCGTCCCAGCCCATCGGCTGCAGCACGTTCTTGCCTGTCATGCGGTGATAGCGGGCGATCACATCGCCCAGCGTGTAGTTGCGCACATGCCCCATATGCAGCTTGCCGCTGGGGTAGGGGAACATCGAGAGGCAGTAGAACTTCTCGCGGGAGGGATCGGCCTGCACCTCGAAGGCGCGGGTCTGCTGCCAGAGCGCCTGGGTCTCGGCCTCGATGCGCTCGGCTTGGTAGATCTCTTCCATGGAACGGGTTCGATAACGGGTGAAAGGGGGAGGATACCCTACCCCTGCAGGCCCTCAAAACCCGGACCGCGCCATTAAGGAGCCTCCAGGCTGGCCCGGTGCCTCCGGCGTAAGTGCGGCACCCGGTTACTCGTTCAATCCAGCACGCGCGGGTCGCGCCGCAGTTCGCGCCGTGCCATCGCCTCCCACAGGAACGGGAAGCCGTTGCCATCGGTCATGCGGCCCATTGCGGCGGCTGTCTCCGCCGCGAGCGGGCTGCCCCCGCCCAACTGCTCCACGCGCCAGGCGAGGCGGCAACGCCACTCCAGCGTGATCGCGCGCAAATGCGCCTGGCGGATGTCGCGCGCCACCAGAAACACGCCGTGGTTCGCCAGCAGCGCCCACTTGTGTTCGCCAAGTGCCTCCACCGCGGCGCGTCCCGCTGCGGAGTCGTTCACGGTGCCTTGGTACTCGTCGTAGATCACCGGGTCGGTGTCGACCAGCGAAGAGGTCTGGTCGTAGATCGGGGGTACCCGCTTGCAGGCCGCCCACACCGAGCCCCACTCGGAGTGGTTGTGGATCACGAGGCGGGCGTCGTGTCGCAGGGCGTGCATGTCGCGGTGCAGGTTGATGGCGGGTGTGACGTTCCACTGCCCGTCGACAACCCGCCCGTTCGCGTCCAGCGTCAGGATGTCCGAGGCGCACACCTCGTCCCAGGCGAGTTCCCAAGGGTTCACCAGCAGGGTGCCGTCGTCCATGCGGTAGGTGATGTGGCCGGCGATGTGATCGTTGTAGCCCTCCTGGAAGAGCACCCGGCAGAGCAGAGCCACTTCCTGCCGCGGTGTGAGCGGCGGCAGTATCGGGTAGCGACTCGGGTTGGGGATCAGTGGCGCCAGGCGCTGCCAGTTCAGGCTTGGATCGGCGGGATTCGCGCTCATGGTCGGCTACTCGGGTGATGGTTGTTTCAGGAGGCCAGCACGTCGGCCAGCGTGGTCATGCACTCGCGGGTGGCCGCTTCGCGCAGCAGCCCCATCCGCGTACGGCGGAACAGCAGGTCCTCGGCGCTGCGCGCCTGTTCGTGGCGCAGGCCCCAGACCAGCGCGGCGAGCGTGGCGGGCATATCAGGGTGTACGGGTTCTGCCAATGCAGGCTGTTCACGCATGAGATCGCGCAGCGCCTGCGCCTCGGTGCCGTACACCTGCAGCCACTCCTCGGGCGGCCAGGCGGCATCGTCGCGCTCCAGCGCACCGAACACGCGCAGGTCCTCGGTCACGCAGGGCCGCGGCGCAAGGCGCGCGATCTTCAGCGCGCGATCAACGCCATCCTCGGCCATCTTACGGTAGGTGGTCCACTTGCCGCCCATCACGCTCACCAGACCGCGCGGGCTTGTCTCGACCACGTGTTCGCGGCTGATTTTCTTGCTGTCGAGATTGTCGGTGCCGCCGGGATGCACCAGCGGCCGCATGCCGGCGAATGAGGCCAGCACGTCGCTGCGCTCGGGTACACGCTGCAGGTAGCGGCCGGCGTTGGCGAGAATGAAGTCGATTTCCTCTTCCGTGGGCTGCGGATCGAGTTCGGCGTGCGGCATGGGCGTGTCGGTGGTGCCTACCAGCGTGTGTCCGTGCCAGGGAATCACGAACAGCACGCGGCCGTCGTCGGTGTGCGGCACCATGATCGCGTGCTCACTCGGCTGGAAGGAGCGGTCGAGCACCACGTGCACGCCCTGCGCGGGTTCGATCAGCGGCTTCGCACCGGTACCGTCCATCGCGCGGATCTCGTCAGCGAAAATGCCGGTGCAGTTGATGACCACGCTGGCCCGGATGGCGAAGCGGCCCTCACCCGAATCCTCCTGCACCATGGCGCCGCAAATCCGCTCGCCCTCCAGCAGCAGTTCATCGACACGCAGCCCGGTTGCGGCCACCGCGCCGAGTTCAAGCGCGGTCCGCAGCAGGCTGACAGCCATCCGCGCGTCGTCGAATTGCCCGTCGAAATATTCCACACCGCCGCGCAGGCCTTCGCGGTGCGCGTTGGGAATGCGCGCTATCACTTCGTCGCGATCGAGAAATCGGCTCGGCTTGAGATTGAGGCGTCCGGCGAGCGCGTCATACAGCAGCATGCCGGTGCCGTAGAAAGGACCTTCCCACCACTGGTAGCTGGGCACCACGAAGGCTAGCGGATGCACCAGGTGCGGTGCGTTGCGGTGCAGCAGGCCGCGCTCGTGCAGGGCCTCGCGCACCAACCCGAACTCCATTTGCTCGAGGTAGCGCACGCCGCCGTGAACCAGCTTGGTACTGCGGCTGCTGGTGCCTTGGGCCCAGTCGTGGGCCTCGACCAGTGCGGTGCGCAGGCCACGGCTCGCGGCATCCACCGCAACGCCAAGCCCAGTAGCGCCGCCGCCGATCACCAGTACGTCAAAGGTCTCGGACCGCAGTCGCAGCAGGAGCGCGGCACGTTGCCGCGCTCCTGCTGCGCGTGCCTCGCGCAACGCCGCTGTCGCAGCCGGGCTCCATGCCATCGTCCGGTTTCCCGCGCTCAACCGTCGTCTTCTGGCGACTGCAGGCCGCGTCGGACCAGCACTGGCAGCAGCATCAGCAGGCACAGCCCGATTACCGGCCAGCAGCCAAGCCGGGCGAATGGTGTAAGCCCCTCGCGCGGCTGCACCTCGCCGCGGATCACCTCACGGGTGAATTGCGCGCCCCGCGCGGTGATCCGGCCCTGGTGGTCGATGAGCGCCGAGACGCCGTCGTTGGTCGCGCGCACCAGGTCACGGCTGTTTTCCAGTGCGCGCATCCGCGCCATCTGCAGGTGCTGCAGCGGACCGAGCGAGGCACCGAACCAGGTGTCGTTGCTCACGGTGAGCAGCAGTGCGGCTCCTGCGAGAACACCGCTACGCACCAGTTCCGGGTAGACGATTTCATAGCACACCAGCGGCGCAATGGCGGTGCCCGCGCCGCGTAGCAGCGCCTGATCTGCAGGTCCGCTGGAGAAGCTCGACATGGGCAGATCGAAGAAGGCGATGAGACCGCGCAGCGTGCTCTCGAGCGGCACGTACTCGCCAAAGGGTACGAGGTGGCGCTTGTGGTAGATCCCGGATTCGGCACCCAGCGCGACCACGCTGTTGAATGCCGCGTACCCGCGACGCGAGGAAGGATCGTCCTCGCGGCTTGGCAGGCCGAGCAGCAGCGTGCTGCCGGCTGCCGCTGCCTGCGTGGCCTGCTCCGACAGGAAGTCCGCGACCGTGTCGAAATAGGCTGGCACCGAGGACTCGGGCCATACCACGAGATCGCTGCCCCACAGCGGGCGGCTGAGTTGCGCGTAGATGCCGAGCGTGTTCTGCAGGTGATCGGGCTTCCACTTGAGCAGTTGCGGGATATTGCCCTGCACCATCGCGACCGAGAGTGACGTGCCCGAGGGGCGGCTCCACTCGATGTGCGAGAGCGGCCAGCCGGCGAGCCAGATCGTGGCCATCACGACGAGAGCAATCCGCCGTGCGCGGGAGTCTTCGCGTGGCTGCGCCGCCACGCTCGCGATCACGGCTGCGCTGCCTGCCACCATGAGCCCGAGACCGTAGACGCCCACCACCGGCGCCCAGCCCGAGAGCGGCCCGTCGATCTGGCTGTAGCCTGCGTAAAGCCAGGGAAAACCGGTGAGGCACCACTCGCGCAGCCACTCTGTCAGAACCCACATCGCGGGGAATCCGAGCAGCACCCCGCCCGGACGCCCGCGCAGCCAGCGGGCCCAGACAAAAATACCCAGCGCGGTAAAGAGCGCGAGGCCGCCGCAAAAGAGGAACGTCAGCAGGGCGGCGAGCGGAACCGGCGCATCACCGTAGGTGTGGATACTGACAAAGATCCACGAGGTGCCGACGCCGAAGGAGCCCAACCCGAACAGCCAGCCGCGCCACGCCGCGGCGACCGGGGAGCCGTGCAGTGCGGCGATCAGCAACACGCAGAGCGCGAGCGGCGCCACGGGCCACCAGTCTAGCGGTGCGAGCGAGAGCGGCAGCGCCGCGCCGGCGAGCAGCGATGCTGCCTGTGCCGCCAGCCCCGCGCGCTGGAAGCGCCTCATCCGCCGGAGGCGCCGGGGTCCAGGTTGAGTCGCAGCAGGTGGATCTGCCGGCTGTCTGCGTTCAGCACCTTGAACTGGAAGCCTTCGATCTCGGCGACCTCGTTGCGGCGCGGCAGGTGGCCGAAGGCCTGCATCACGATGCCGCCGATGGTGTCGAACTCCTCGTCACTCAGCGTGGCGTCGAAGTGTTCGTTGAACTCCTCGATGGGCGTCAGTGCCTTCACCAGGTAGTCGTTCTCAGAGAGCTTCTTGATGAAGGTGTCGTGCTGCTTGTCGTGCTCGTCCTCGATATCGCCCACGATCTCCTCGAGCACGTCCTCGATGGTCACGAGCCCGGCCACGCCGCCGTACTCGTCGATCACCACGGCGATGTGGTTGCGGTTCTCGCGGAACTCGCGCAGCAGCACGTTGAGGCGTTTGCTCTCCGGGATGAAAGTCGCCGGTCGCAACAGCTGGGTGATCTCGAAATGTTCCGGGGTGCCCGAGAGCAACTGCGGGAGCAGGTCCTTGGCGAGCAGGATGCCCAGCACGTCGTCGCTGGAGTCCCCGATTACGGGGTAGCGAGAGTGGCCGGCCTCGATCACGCGCCGGAGCACGGCGCCGGGTTCGTCATCGACATGCAGGCATACCATCTGGGGTCGCGGGATCATCACGTCCCGGACCTGCTGGTGCGCTACATCGAGCGCGCTCTGCATGATCTGGTGCGTCTCGGCGTCGATCACCGCGTTTTGCTCCGCCACCGCGAGGATGTCGAGGAGGTCCTTGCGGGTGTGGGGGTCGGAGGAGAAGATCTGGGCGATTTTTTCGAGCCAGGAGCGTTCGTCGCTGTCGTCGTCGCGTTCGTCGATCATCGTTTGGTATCGGCGGCGGTGGTTTGATAGGGATCGGCAATGCCAAGGGCGTCGAGGATACGACGCTCGATAGCTTCCATGGCGGCGGCCTGCCGCGGCCGTTCGTGATCGTGGCCCAGCAGGTGCAGCGTGCCGTGCACCATCAGGTGCGCCCAGTGCCAGCGCTCAGGCTTGTGCTGCTCCTGCGCCTCGCGGGCAACCACCGGCGCACACACCACGATGTCGCCGAGTAGCGGCAGCTCGAGGTCCGGGGGCAGATCGGCGGGAAACGACAGCACATTGGTCGCGTAATCCTTGCCGCGATAGCGTGCGTTAAGGGTACGCATCTCCGGCTCGTCGACGACCCGCACGCAGACTTCCGCGCCATCGCGCCGTCCGGCAAGGGCCGCGCGCACCCAGCCGCGCAGGCTGCGCTCCGAGGGCAGGCGCGGAGCCTTGCTGGCTCGCTCGACATGGACCCGTGCGTTCATTCAGGACCGCCGTGAGGGCGCAGCATCGCGGGGATTGGCATGCTCGAAGGCCTCGTATGCCTCGACGATACGCTGCACCAGCGGATGGCGCACGACATCGCGCGCGGTGAACCAGGTAAAGCCAATGCCCTCGACGCCTTCGAGGAACGTCACCACCTGCGCCAGCCCCGAGGCGGTACCGCGCGGCAGGTCGACTTGTGTGATATCCCCGGTGATCACCGCCTTGGAGCCGAAGCCGATCCGCGTCAGGAACATTTTCATCTGCTCGGGCGTGGTGTTCTGGCTTTCATCGAGGATCACGAAGGCGTTGCTCAGTGTGCGCCCGCGCATGTAGGCAAGCGGGCACACCTCGATCACATGGCGCTCGATCAGCTTGGCCACGTGTTCGAAGCCGAGCATTTCGTAGAGGGCATCGTAGAGTGGGCGCAGATACGGGTCGATCTTCTGCGCGAGATCGCCGGGCAGGAAGCCGAGTTTCTCGCCGGCTTCCACTGCGGGGCGCACCAGCAGGATGCGGCGCACCTGGTCGGCTTCGAGGGCGGCAACCGCGCAGGCCACCGCGAGGTAGGTCTTGCCCGTGCCGGCCGGGCCGATGCCGAAATTGATGTCGTGGCTGGTGATGGCGCGGACGTATTGCTGCTGGCTGCGTCCGCGCGGGCGGATGAGCATGCGTTTGGTGCGGACCACGCCGAACTCGGCGGCTTCTCCCGCCGACCCTTCCGGCGCGGGCTCCATGGGTTCGGCCCCGGCCTCGCGCAGTTGCAGGTGCACTTGCTCGGCGCCTAAGTCCAGATGCCTTGCGGTCTCGTCGTAGAGTCGTGAGATGACCAACCTGGCGGTCTCGCAGGATTCCGCTGTGCCCTCGATGCTGAAATGGGCCCCGCGGCTGCTGATGCGCACGCCAAGGCGCCGCTCGATCAGCTGCAGGTGCTCGTCGTACTGCCCGCAGAGCCGTGCAAGTCGGCGCGAATCAGAGGGTTCGAGGAGGAAACGGAGTGGAGTGCTGCTGTTCAAGGGGTGTGTTGGCCGCCGGTCGCGGCTGAGGGGTTCATTGAAAGAATACCGTCAATTCGTGGGCAGCGAAAGCGTGCTTCCCGCCTGCCGTGCGCGTGTCTCGATTCCGCCAACCGGACGCCCGCGCAGGGAGTTGGGCAGCGCTTCGGTTATCTCGACGGCGATGAAATCCCCGATCGACACCCCGGCATCAGCACTGAAATTCACGGTGCGGCTGTTGCTGGTACGTCCCCGCAGCTCGCCCGGATCGCGGCGCGAGCGGCCGTCGACCAGCACCTGCTCGGTGGAGCCCACCATGCGGCGACTGATCTCGAAAGCCTGACGGTTGATGGTGGCCTGCAGGTGTTGCAGCCGCTCTGACTTGATGTGCTGCGGCGTGGTGTCGGGGAGGCTCGCCGCGGGGGTGCCCGGCCGTGAGCTGTAGACGAAGCTGTAGCACTGGTCGAAGCCCACTTCCTCGATGAGGCGCATGGTGTCGGCGAAGTCGCGCTCGGTCTCGCCGGGGAAACCCACGATGAAGTCCGAGGAAATACACACCTCCGGTCGGGCCCGGCGGAGCTTGCGGATGATCGATTTGTATTCGAGTGCCGTGTGGTTGCGCTTCATGGCGACCAGTATGCGGTCCGATCCACTCTGCACTGGCAAGTGGACGTGGGTTGCCAGCTCCGGTATCTCGGCGTGCGCCTGCACCAGCGCGTCGCTGAACTCCAGCGGGTGCGAGGTCATGTAGCGAATGCGGCCCAGGCCCTCGATGGTGGCCGCGCAGAACAGCAGTTCGGCGAAATCCACCAGCTCGCCCAGGTGGTTGCGGCCACGGTAGGCGTTGACGTTCTGCCCGAGCAGCGTCACCTCGCGCACGCCCCGCGCCGCAAGGCTCGCGATTTCGTGGATGACGTCGTCGAAGGGGCGGCTTACTTCCTCGCCGCGGGTGTAAGGCACCACGCAGAAACTGCAGTACTTGCTGCAGCCCTCCATGACAGAGACGAAAGCCGTGGGGCCTTTGACCGAGGGCTCGGGGAGGCGGTCGAATTTCTCGATCTCGGGAAAACTGATGTCCACCAGTGGCTTGGCGGCAGGGCTCGCCTTTCTTGCCTCGAGCATCTCGGGCAGGCGGTGTAGCGTTTGCGGGCCGAAGACCACGTCTACCCACGGCGCCCGCTTGCCAAGCGCCTCGCCTTCCTGGCTCGCCACGCAGCCGCCCACTCCGATCACAATGCCGGGGCGGTCCTGCTTCAATTCGCGCCAGCGACCGAGCTGGTGGAAGACCTTTTCCTGGGCTTTTTCGCGGATGGAGCAGGTATTGAGGAGCAGCACGTCTGCCTCGGTCGCGTCTTCCGTGGGCACGAGACCGTGGGACTCCCGCAACAGGTCAAGCATGCGTGCGGAGTCGTACTCGTTCATCTGACAGCCGTGCGTCTGCACGAAGACCTTGCGCGGAGGGCTCTCGCTCATGGACCGGATGCTGCGGGAAGCGGGAATCGGAGTATATCGACGGTCGGCGATACTGCACAGGCGCGCCCGGCTCACTGTGGTATTCTCGCTCGCCCCTGCGGATTCCCAACCCCCCTTTTCCCGACACCAGAGCAATGGCCGAACCGATCTACAAAGTCATCTTCGTTAACCAGAATCAGGTTTTCGAGCTCTACGCCAAGCAGATCTACCAGAGTGATCTCTATGGCTTCATCGAGATCGAGGAATACCTGTTCGGTGAACGCAGCGGCATCCTTGTCGATCCGGCAGAAGAGAAACTGAAAAGCGAATTTGCCGGGGTCAAGCGCAGCTATATCCCGATGCACGCGATCGTGCGTATCGACGAAGTGGAGAAGGAAGGCACCGTGCGCATCCGCGAAGGCGGCACGGGTGCCAAGGTCATGACCTTGCCGCTCCCCGGTCTCAAACCCCAGTTGGGTGGCGGGCGGGAACCCCCCGGCGACGCCTGATCACGTCTTGTCTGCCGGCGCTTTCGCGTCGGCCCCAGCAGTCAGCAATCAGCCGAGTTTCTGGCGCACGCTTGCCAGTTTCACGCAGACCACGAAAACCTCCATCGCCGCCTTGATGTCCTGCAGCGACGGGAAGGAGGGCGCGATGCGGATATTGCGATCGGCCGGATCCCGCCCGTAGGGAAAAGTCGCCCCGGCCGGGGTGAGTTTCACGCCGGCCTCGGCGGCCAGTCGGACCACCTCCCTTGCCAGACCCGGGCGCGCATCGAAGGACACAAAATACCCGCCCTGTGGCCGCAACCACTCGCCCATGCCGGCGCCCGCGAGTCCCTGTTCCAAAGCCTTGAGCACTGCAGCGAAGCGCGGCGCGAGTAGCGCGGCGTGTTTGTCCATGTGTGCGCGCAGACCCGCGGCATCGCGGAGCAGGCGCACGTGGCGCATCTGGTTCACTTTGTCTGGGCCGATGCTCGAAAAGCCGAGGTGCTCACGGATGGCGGCGAGGTTGGAGCCGGAGGCTGCCATGAAGGCAACGCCCGCGCCGGCATGGGTAATCTTGGATGTCGACCCGAACAGCAACACGCTGTCTGTGGTGCCCGCCGCCTCGCAGGCAGACCAGAGCGAAGGCAACGTGGGTGCCGCCGCATCGAAGGCGTGCACGGCGTAGGCATCGTCCCAGAATATGCGGAAGTCCTTGTGGGCGTGCTTGCCGAGTGCGGCGATGCGATCGACGGTGGCGGCGTCATAGACCTCGCCGGTGGGGTTGGAGAAGCGCGGCACGCACCAGATGCCGCGGATCGCCGGATCGGCATCGATCAGCGCCTCGACGGCATCCATGTCAGGGCCCTTGCCCGTCAGTGGCACGCTCAGGAGTTCGATGCCCAGATGAATGCAGGCGGTGAAGTGACGGTCGTAACCGGGAACCGGGCAGATGAACTTCACGGGGCCTGACTTGCTCCATGCCGATGCCGGCCCTGACAGCCCGAAATGCATGCAGTAGAGCAGCGCCTGATACATCATCGAGAGGCTGCTGTTGCCACCAACTATCACGTTGGCGGCGGGCACCTGCAGCAGCAGCGCGAACAGTGCTTTTGCTTCGGCGATGCCATCGAGTCCGCCGTAGTTGCGCAGGTCAGTGCCGCTGGCGTCGCGGTAGTTGCCCTGCAGCACGCCGTCCAGAGCGTCGGCGAGATCGAGTTGTTCGCTGCTCGGCTTGCCGCGCGTCAGATCGAGTGCCAGCCCGCTTGCCTGCAAGGTGGCATGGCGCGCTGCGAGCTCCTGTTCCAGGGTCATGAGCATCGCAGGGTCGTACTGGTCGATGTTGAGCATGGTGCAGGTTCCTGCGTTCGGAATGGACGGTTCTATTTTAAGGCCATGCCGCCGGTGATTGAGCCCGGGCCAACGGTGAAAATGCACCGGGCTTGAGCCGTGTGCGGTGATGGCGCCGGGGTGGCCGATTCGCTAGTCTTCGTGACGATCGCCCAGTGCAAGGGCATGGAATTCCGGCCGCTGATGCCGTGGCCCGAGACTGAGCGGATCATTGCTGCCAGAGCAACGCCTCGTGTCGCGGAAGATCACGCCGGGAAATGTCAGCCGGCCTTTGTGCCGAGGGTGATATGCGCAACCTGATTCGCTCCAAGCTCCCGGACATCGGCACCACGATTTTTACCGTGATGTCGGCGCGCGCCGCCGAACTCGGCGCCATCAACCTCTCGCAGGGATTCCCGGATTTTGCGGTCCCGGAGCCGCTGCGCGCCGCGTTGGCCCGGCACGTCGAGGCAGGGCATAACCAGTACGCGCCCATGGCGGGTGTGCCGGGCCTGCGGGAGCAGTTGGCCATCACGATCGGGCGCCACCACGGACGCACACCGGACCCGGTAACGGAGATCACGGTAGTGCCGGGAGCCACCGAAGCGATTTTCTGCGCCATCATGGCAAGCGTGCATCCCGGCGAGGAGGTGATTCTTTTCGATCCCGCCTACGACAGCTACGAGCCCTCGGTGCGCATGGCCGGCGGTCGCGCCTTGCGCATACCGCTCATGCCACCGGATTTTCGTATCGACTGGCAGCGCGTGAAGGAAGCGCTCAGCCCGCGCACGCGCCTCATCGTGATCAACACGCCGCACAACCCCACGGGCACGGTGCTGGAGGCCGCGGACCTCGATGCGCTGGAAGCCCTGGTCGAGCACACCGCGGCGCTGATCCTCGCCGATGAAGTCTACGAGCACCTGGTTTTCGATGGCCGCCACCATCACAGCGTCCTCTCCCGCCCTGCGTTGGCGGAGCGGGCCTTCGCGGTGTTTTCTTTCGGCAAGAGCTTTCATGCCACGGGCTGGAAAACCGGCTATTGCGTGGCGCCCGCCGCGCTCAGCACGGAATTCCGCCGGGTGCATCAGTTCGTGACCTTCGTGGCGGTGACGCCGATACAGCACGCGCTGGCTGAGTTCATCCGCGACCACCCGGAGCATCTGGCCGGACTGGCCGCGTTCTATCAGGCGAAGCGGGACTTCTTTTGCGAGGCACTTGAGGGTTCCAACTGGCGTGGTGCCCGCGCCTCGGGCTCGTATTTCCAGCTGCTGGACTACTCGGCGATCGCCGACGTGCCGGACACCGAAATGGCCGAGCTACTGGTGCGCGAGCACGGTGTTGCGGCCATTCCGATCTCGGTGTTCTACGAAAGCCCGCCGCCGCTGCGGCTGCTGCGCTTCTGCTTTGCCAAGCAAGAGCAGACGCTCGACCGGGCGGCCGAACGTCTGCGACTGCTTTGAGAGGAGCTTTTCTCAGAAGGCCGAGGGCATCACCGTTGGCTGCTGTGGCGCGCTGAACAGCGGTCGCGATATCTCGGCCCAGTCGACGTCGCCGTCGTCGCGGTGGTTCTCGTACTCCAGCATGCCCAGCTTGTCGAAGAGCGGGCGCACGCTGTCGGTCAGCAGGCCGATGCGACGCAGGTTGGGCATCACCCGCATGAACATCAGGTTGCGGAACATTTGGCGAAATTCGCCGTCGAGGTAGATGCGGCGCGCCTCTTCCACATCCCAGCCCCAGTGGTGGAACACGTCCTTGGGCACCATGCGCTCGCGTGCCACGATGCAGGCCTCGTAGGCGAAGCGGGCACGTTCCTCGCGCTCGGCTTCGGAGAGATTCTTCAGGTGCTGCTCGAGGTAATTGATGCCGAAGGTCACGTGGCGTGACTCGTCACGCAGCACCAGTTCGATGATGTCGGCAAGCAGCATGCCCGGCGGGGTGGTCGCCTTCATGGTCACGAAGGCGGACAGCGCCAGGCCCTCGATGATCAGCTGCATGCCGATGAATTTCAGGTCCCAGCGCGGATCCGTGAGGATCTTGTCGAGCAGGCTTTTGAGCGCCGGGTCCACCGGGTACATGAAACCCACTTTCTCCTGCAGGTACTTGTTGAAGACCTCGACGTGGCGGGCCTCGTCAAAGGTCTGCGAGGCTGCGTAGAGCTTGGCGTTCAGCGTGGGAGCGCAGCTGGTGAGTTGCGATGCCACCAGCAGGGCGCCCTGTTCGCCGTGGAGAAACTGCGCCAGGGTCCAGCCGTTCATGTGGGCGCCGAACTCTTCCTTCTGCGCCTCGGTCAGGGCTTCGTATGGGGCATAGCCCTTGAAGGGCATGACGGCATCGCGCTGCTCGGGGGTGAGTTTGGTGGCGGGCTTGCTCCAGTCGATGTCGGTCTGGGCGTCCCAGTTGAGCTGCTTGCCCAGCTCATAGAGCTTCTTGATGCGGTCGTCCTGGATCTTGTAATCCCAGTTGTAGGCGCCGGTCAGTGGCGTCTGGAATATCTCGGCGACCTGCTGTGCGCTCGTGGCGTCGAGCTGCGGGGCAGCGGGGTCGAAGTAGCGGATCTCGCTTGGTGTATCGATTACGAATTGCACGCCCATCTGAGGGTCCTCCGTGTTGGACGGGGTCCCGCAAGGAAATTTGCGGGACAGTGAGCGCATGGTAGTTGCCTCCGTCGTGGGCTCAAGGTTATCTTCAGCCATTAATAAGTCATTTCAGGCCAATACATCAATGGGCCAGCGTGCACGCCTGCTCCGGCACGACGTTCCCGGCACGATGAGCGCCATCCTGCTGGAGGTCGCAGCCGAGTTTGGCGTGGGCCACACGCTCGTGCTGGCAGGCACCAGCGTCGATTTGAGCGCGCTTACTGCGCCCGACACGCGGGTCGCGGTGCATGACCACGAGCGCATGCTCGCCAACTGCCTGCGCCACAGCGGCGATCCCGGGATAGCCCTGCACTTCGGCAGCCGCATTCCGGTGGTCGCTCTCGGGGTGCTCGGCTACGCGTTGATGTGTTGCCGCAATCTGCGTGAATTGATCGAGATCCTTGCGCGCTATCACCGGCTTATCAGCGGCAGCCTGCATATCGACGTGCAGGACGACGGTGCGGAGGTCTCGTTGCGGCTGCTGGACCACGCAGCAGGCGAGGCGGTGCAGCCGCTCGATTGCGAGGTTTTCTTCGCTGCGGCCGCGGCCTCACTGCGACAATTATGCCTCGTCACAGAGGGCGCTTTGCGCGCCGAATTCGCTTACCCGGAGCCCCCTCACGGCGGGCTCTACCGCCGCCTTGTTTGCGGCGAGATTCGCTTCGAAGCCACCGTCAATCGGCTGGTCATAGACCGGAGCGTGCTCGATTTGCCGCTGCAATTTGCCAATCCCACGCTGCTGCGACTCTATCGCCAGCAGTGCGAGGACACGCTGGCCGCCACGCGTCGTAGTGCGCAGTTCACCACGGAAGTGCGCCGCTGGTTGCTCGGTACTCCCGGCAGTTTCCCGGGTTTCGAGGCGGCGGCGGCGGTGCTTCACGTGAGTCCGCGCACGCTGCGGCGTCGGCTGGAAGAAGAGGGCACGACCTACCAGCGCATTGTCCACGAGTTGCGTCGGCAGATCGCCGAGACCTACCTCCGCGACAGCATGATGTCAGTGACCGAAATCGCGGAAATGCTCGGCTACACGGACATCTCGAATTTCCGTCGTGCCTTCGTGGGCTGGACCGGTCATTCCCCGGCGGGCTACCGGCGCAGCGCGCGTCGAGGTGCGGGCGGTTTCTGAGCGGTCCGCAGGCTGTGACGGCAAGGCCTACTGCCGTGTCTTATGTGCCGCTGAAGTGCGGCGAGCGCTTTTCACGCTGCGCGGCCAGACCTTCGCGCAGATCTGCTGACGCCGCGCAGGCCTCGACCGCGGCCTTCGCGGCGGCGTGGTCCAGCGTACCGCTCGCGATCTCGCCTAAGATGCGTTTCATGGCGCGTACGGGCAGTGGTGCGAGGGTGGCGAGTTCTGCGGCCAGTGCCTGTGCCTCGGCGGCGAGCCGTTCACGCGGGAGTATCCGGTGCAGGAAGCCTGTCGAGAGCAGTGCGGCATCATCGAAGAGCTCTGCCGCAACCAGGATGCGCGTGGCGGCGTCGAGGCCGAGGCGCTCGACATAGCGCTGTAGACCCGCAAGGGGATAACACAGGCCGATTCGCGAAGCGGGCACCCGCAGGCGCATCCCGGCCACGCCCAGCCGGTAGTCACAGCACAGGGCGAGCTCTGCTCCGCCTCCCCAGGCATCGCCGTTCAGCGCGCAGACGGTTGGAATCTCGAGGCTGCCAAGCGCATCCGTCAGGGTACTGAAGAGCTCGCCGCTCAGGGTGCCGTCGGCAAGCTCGGCGAGCGAGGCGCCGCTGCAGAAGCTGCGCTCACCGGTGCCCGTGAGCAGCAGCGCCCGGACCGAGGGCTCGGCTGCCACCGCCGTGAGCCCGGCCCGGATCCCCGCGATGTCGACCGCGCCTAGCGCGTTGTGTTTTTCCGGACGGGCCAAGGTCAGGCGGGCTACGCCTGAGTCGATCGTGAGGCTGAAGCCAGACTCTTGCATGTGTTCTCCTCCAGCCGGAAAGCGGCAACGCCTAGCGTATACTCGCGGCCCGAAACGCGCCCGGTTGCCGCGTAGGGTGTCGCCGCCCTGGACGATAAACACAATGAACCCCGACCGCTTCGCCGATATTCGCCCCTACAACGACGCTGAAGTCGCGGGCGTCATCGCACGACTGCTCAGCAACAATGCGCTGCTCGACGCCATCGCGCGGCTGCGGGTGCCGCGGACAAGCGCGTTGCTGGGAGTCTGGATGCGCCCGCTGGTGCGTGCGGCCCTTGCGTGGCAGTCCCGCAATATCCGCGATGTGCATGGCTTCCAGCGCATCGTGGAGCGCTATATGCGTTCGATGGTCGAGACCTGCACCACGGCTTTCACCGTGAGCGGTCTGGAACGCCTCGATCCAGCAGCCAGTTACCTTTTTGTGGGCAATCACCGCGACATTGCGCTGGATCCGGCGTTCATCTCCTACGCCTTGTTCAGCTCCGGGCGCGACACCGTGCGGGTTGCCATAGGCGATAACCTGCTCACCCGGGATTACGTCTCGGACCTGATGCGGCTCAACAAGAGCTTCATCGTGCGCCGTTCCGCCCGCGGACCCCGGCAGATGCTCGCGGCCTACCAGGAGCTGTCCGGCTATATCAGTCATTCGCTGCTGCAGGAGCGTCAGTCGATCTGGATCGCGCAGCGCGAGGGCCGCGCGAAAGACGGCTGGGATCGCACGGAGCCTGCGATCATCAAGATGCTGGCGATCAGCAAGCCGAAAGAACAGCCCTACGGGGAGTTTATCGCCGCGCTGCACATCGTGCCGGTGGCGATTTCGTATGAATGGGATCCCTGCGATGCGGGGAAGGCGCATGAGCTCTGCGCTCGTGCACAGCATGGTCTCTACCAGAAATCCGAGCACGAGGACGTGGACAGCATCGCTCGCAGCATCACCTCGCCCAAAGGTGCGGTGCACGTGGCCTTCGGCGAGCCGCTTGGCGGGGACTTCCCCGGTCCCGATGACGTGGCCGCTGCCATAGACCGCCAGGTGCTGGAGCTCTACCGTCAGCAGCCCACCAATCTGTGTGCCTACCGCATGGCAGAGGGCCGTCTGCCTGGCGACCACTCCGGCGAAGCCGCGGCCGCCGACCGAGTGCTCGCCGCATTCCGCGCGCGTCTCGATGCACTCCCCGAGCCGGAACGCCCCTTCCTGACCGCCATGTACGCCAATCCCATCCGCAACCGCGCCGCTACGCGCTGAGCACCGCGGTCACGACGCGTCAGGGGTCAGGCGGCAGCCGCGCGCCAGCTGAGCAGTCCTGCGGCGTTCAGCTCGATGTCGAATGCCCGTACCCGATTCACGCCGGTCCGCTGGCGGGCGCCTGATCCATGCCCGCCCGCTGGCGGACGCCTGATATAGTCGAGCCGAATTCTCTCCCGGACAGGCCACAGCCTTGCTGAACGACGAGGTAAAACAGGCCATACAGGGCGCCTACAGCAGCTGGCTCGCGGCGCGCGGACTCAAACCGCGCACGGGCCAGCGCGCCATGATTGCGCATATCGCCAATGCTCTCTCACGCGGCGGGCAGGATGGCGTGGGGGGCAGCCCCATCTGTGTCGTCGAGGCCGGGACCGGAACCGGAAAAACCATAGCATACGTGGTGGCAGCGATACCCATCGCACAGGCGCTGGGCCGCAAGCTGGTGATCTCCACCGCCACTGTCGCCCTGCAGGAGCAGCTCTTCTACCGCGACCTGCCCGACCTGCAGCGCGCCGGAGCACTTGACTTCAGCTTCGCTCTCGCCAAGGGTCGCGGCCGCTATGTCTGTCCGGCGCGCCTCGACACCCTGGTGCGCAGCAGTTCTGGCGACGATGCGCAGATCGCGCTGGTCGAGGAGCCGCTGAACCTGAGCCCGGATGCGGTGCAGTTCTACCGCGCTCTCTCTGCCGGCTGGTCCGACAGCAGCTGGGCCGGCGACAGGGATTCCTGGCCCGAGGCCATTCCCGATGGTCGCTGGGCGCTTGCCACCACCGATCATCACCAGTGCTCGGGACGGCGTTGCAGCTATGTGAGCCAGTGCCCGTTTTTCACGGCGCGCGCGGGTCTGGAGGCCGCCGACTGCGTGGTGGCCAATCACGATCTGGTGCTCGCGGACATCGCGCTCGGCGGCGGCGCGGTGCTGCCCGAGCCCGAGGACAGCATCTACATTTTCGACGAGGCACATCACCTGCCCGACAAGGCCTGCGCCCACTGGTCATTCCAGGCGCGGATCGGGCTGGCACGCGAGCAGCTGGCCGAGGGTTCCCGGCTGGCGACTACCTTGCTTGCTGAACCCCGCGCATCCGATACCATGCGCCGGCGTCTCGCCGAGGTGCCGGGTTTGTGTATCGAGGCCGACGCCCTGCTCTGCAGCGTGGCAGCGGAACTCCTGGCCCTGCTGCCGCAGTCGCCGCGAGCAGGCGAGTCGGCGCTGGAATACCGCCTTCCCCATGGCCGCGTTCCCCCGGCAGTCGCGGGCCTCGCGGCGGCGCTACACAACACCCTCGCTCGCCTTGCCGCGGCCGTTGCGGATGCCGCCGATGATCTTTCGCGCACGCTGGAGCAGGGTGGTGCGAGCACGCAACAACGTTATGCCGCGCTCGGACTGTTTGCAGCGCGGGCGCAGCGGCTGTCTGGCCTGTGGCAGGCCTGGGCCGAGCCCGATCCTGAGGGCGAGGCCCCGCGCGCGCGCTGGATACGTCTGGCCGAGCGCCGTGCCACCGAGGATCTCGAGGTGGCGGTGGCGCCGGTGTTGGCTTCCGCGCTGCTGTACGAGCGGGTCTGGAGCCGTGTGGCCGGAGCCGTGCTCACCTCGGCTACGCTCACGGCACTGGGGAGCTTCGAGCGGATCCTGCTGCGGGCGGGTCTGCCGGATGATTGCCTGTTTGCCACGGTGCCGAGCCCCTTCGACTACGCCGCCCGGGCCTGTCTGGCGGTGCCGCGACTTGCGGCCGATCCCAGTGATCCCGCAGCCCACACGAGAGAGGTCGGGCGCTGGCTCGAGGAGGAGCTCAATCTGGCCGAGGCAAGCCTGGTGTTGTTTGCCTCGCGCCGGCAGATGCGCGAGGTCTATGACCGCGTGTCGCTGTCGCTGCGCGATTGCGTGTTGCTGCAGGATCATTTCGGCAAGCAGGAACTGCTTCGCCTGCACCGCCAGCGTATCGATGCGGGCGAGGGTTCGGTGATCTTCGGACTGGCGAGCTTCGCCGAGGGCATCGACCTGCCCGGCGGCTACTGCATGCACGTGGTGATCGCGAAGCTGCCGTTCGCCGTGCCTGATGATCCCGTCGAAGCCGCGCTCGCCGAGTGGATCGAATCACGCGGCGGCAATCCCTTCATGGAGATCTCGGTGCCCGATGCGGCGCTGCGACTGGTGCAGGCGAGCGGGCGTCTGCTGCGCACCGAGGAAGACACCGGCCGCATCACGCTGCTCGACCGACGCGTCATCACCAAGGCCTACGGCAGAAAGATTCTCGACTCGCTGCCGCCATTCCGGCGGGAGATCGGGTGAGGGTGGTGCCTGTCGTGGCGCAGTCGCGCGCATGGCCTGCTCCCACGGTGGAGTTGTGGGAGGGTCGCGCGCATGGCGCGCTCCTACGGGGGATTGTAGGAGCGCGCCATGCG
>CAMAXE010000034.1 GCA_945862145.1 Klebsiella pneumoniae | reverse complement strand
GGGGTGGGGGTCGCGGGCATGGCCCGCTCCTACGGGGGATGCTGGTGGTCGGAGCGGGCCATGCCCGCGATGGACGTGGCAACACGCCATGAAAGTCCTGCTGGCCAGCCTTGGCACCGCCGGTGACATCCACCCCTTTCTTGCTATCGGCCGTCATCTGGTGGCGCACGGCCACCACGCGGAACTGGTCAGCAACCCCGTTTTCGCACCGCTCGCCGAGCGCGCCGGCATCGACTTCACGCCCGTGGGTGAGGCTGCGCACTTCCATGCCACCTTCGCGCATCCCTCCGTGTGGCACCCGCTGAACGGCTTCGGCGTGATGTGGCGTTACCTCGCGCGGCCCGCCATTACCGCCGCGCTTGCGCGTCTTGAGGCTGCCGCAGACGAGCCCGACACCGTGGTTCTCTACAGCCCCTTCCTAATGCCCGCACCGCGCATTGCGATGGAAACCCGCGGGCTGCGCGCCGTGAGTGCGTGGACGGCGCCGCAGATGCTGCCACGTTTCGCACCTCCGCTCTGGCTCGCGGGGCATCGCATCGGTGTGGATGTGCCTGCGACCCAGGTGCGGGAAGCCGTACTCGCGCTGGACCGCAGCAAAATGCAGCCGCTCGCGCTGTCTGACATCGAGGCGGCCCGCAGCGCTCGCGGCCTGCCCGCGCTCGAGCGCAGCATCTTCCTTGAGTGGATCCACTCGCCACTCTTGTCGATCGCACTGTTCCCCGAGTGCTTCGCCGCCGCCACGCCTGACTGGCGGCGCCCGCACCTGCACGCCGGTTTCCCGCTTTACGACGACGATGCCGCGGGAGGTCTGGCACCTGCTGTGCTGCAGTTCCTCGATGCGGGCGCACCGCCAGTGGTATTCACTGCCGGCACGGCGATGCACGACGCGACGGCGTTCTTCGCCGAGGCGGTCGCGGCCAGCAAAGCGCTCGGGCTGCGCGCAATCCTGCTGACGCAGGACTTCACCCAAGTACCCGCTGCGCTCCCGCCCGGCGTGCTGCACGTGCCCTACGCGCCGTTCTCCTTGCTGCTGCCGCGTGCACGTGCATTGGTGCACCACGGCGGCGTTGGCACACTGGCGCAAGCGCTCCGGGCCGGCTTGCCGCAACTTGTGATGCCACAGGCCTATGACCAGTTCGACAATGCCTCGCGTCTCGAAGCTCTGGGCGTGGCGCATGCGATCTATCCGCGCGAGGACGGCAGCCGTCCGCCGCTGCCAGACGCGCTGGCGCAGTTGCTGGCTGACTCATCTGTGCCTGCTGCCTGCGTAGCCGTGGCTGAGCGCCTTGCTGGCCAGCAACCCATCGAGCGCGTGCGCCTTGCGCTGGAGTCCCTCGCATGAGCGCATTACCCGTGCGCCGCCGTCATGTGCTGTTTTTCGGCGGCTTCGACCCCAAGGGCGCTGCCTGGTACCACGGTCTCTATCGGCGCCACGCCGCCCAGCAGGCTGCCGTGAACGGCATGCAGATCGAGGTGGGTCCGCGCCGGCGCGACGCTGAGGGGCGTCAGGGCTGGGAGGTGCAAGCGCAGAGCGCCACGGGCGCGCCCTGCACCACGGTGATGGAAATAGCTGCGTGGGACGAGGTCGTGCGCCGTTACTGGCCGCGCAGCAGCGCGGGTGTGCTGCGCGAGATGATCGTCGGCTACGGGCTCATGCTGCGACACGCCCCCGGCGAGGTGCTGAAGGTGTGGCGCGTGCTGCCGCAGCGGATCTTCGCCCTCTTTTATCCTTTACTGTTTTTCGTGGCGGGCTTTGCTGTCACTGCGCTGCTAGCACGTCTGGCCGGGCTCGGTGTAGATGCGTTTTTCGGTGTCTGGCCTGCGCGGTTCGCCGCGGCCGGGGTGACCGTTGCCGGCGTGACGACAGTGCTGCGTCTCGAGCGGCGCCTCGACACCAGCCTGCTCGCGCGCATCTACGCCTTTGTCAGCCGCTGCGCGGTGTGGGGTGTGCCCGATATCGATCGCATGATCGAGGTCAGCGCAGCGCGCCTGCGTGAACTCCTGCAGGACCCGGATACCGACGAGGTGCTGGTGGTGGGCTTCAGCGTTGGCAGCATCCTCGCAACCCACGCGCTGGGGCGCATGCTTGCCGATGAGGCCTCCGCGCCCCCCAAAAAGCCTGCGCTCGCGCTGATCACGCTGGGCAACTGCATTCCCTTGTACGGGTTGTTCCCGCAGGCGGTGGAGTACCGCAAAGGGCTCGCGCGCATCGCGCAGAGTGATCGCCTGGTGTGGGTAGACGTGTCATCGCCCTCCGACTGGGGCAGCTTCCCGCTGATCGATCCGCTCGCGCTCTGCGAAGTGCCGCTCACGCGTCGCGGACGCGGTGCGCCACGGCTCAGCTCGCCGCGATTTCACACGTTATTTGCCGAAGAAGACTACCGCCGAATGCTCTCCGACAAGCACGCCATGCATATGCTTTATCTGATGTCGACGCAAAAGCCCGGCAAGTACGATTACTTCGCTATCACCGCGGGGCCCGAGCGGTTGGAGCAGAGGTACGCGAAGCTGAAATGAGATTGGGCGGGCGCCAACGGTTGCCGCGGACGGAGCAGGGCGGCACAATGGATGCCTGCATGCAAAAATCAGAAATGCATGCATATCCTGGAACAGGAGAAACATGCATGGCAATGCTCACCGTGCGTAATCTGCCCGAAGAGGTCCATCGCGCGTTGCGCGCGCGCGCGGCAAAGCATGGCCGCAGCACCGAAGCGGAAGTGCGCGAGATCCTCGAGGCGGCGGTAAAACCCCAAGGACGCCTGAGGCTGGGCGCGCTGCTGCAGGATGTAGGCAAGAAAGCACGGCTGACCGACGAGGAGTTCTCCGTTTTCGAGCAGTTGCGGGACAGCACGCCTGCGCGGGCGGTTGACCTCAAGTGATCCTGCTGGACACCAATGTCATCTCGGAACCCCTTCGCAGGGTGCCGGAGGCCCGGGTCATCGCATGGCTCGACGGGCAATCGATGGACACCCTGTTTCTCTCTGCGGTGACGGTTGCAGAACTGCGTGCAGGTGTCGAGTTGCTTCCCGCCGGCAAGCGCCGCTCCGGCCTGCAGCGGGACCTTGAGCAACGGATACTTCCATTGTTTGCAGGTCGCATTCTCGCTTTCGATCTTGCGTGTACGTGCGAATACGCCACGCTGCTGGCCCGCACCCGGGCGGCTGGCGTCGCCATTGCCGCTGCTGACAGCTACATCGCAGCGATCGCCGCTGCCAACGGCCTTGCCGTTGCGACGAGGGATGCCGCGCCATTCCGGGCGGCTGGTATCGCAGTTATAAATCCGTGGGAAGTTGCCTGAGGCGCTCACGATTCACCGGCGTACTCGCGTTTGCACCGCGCCCCTCAACGCTTGCGCGCCAGATGCAACCCGTCCCCACAAGCGATGAGCGAGGCATCAACCCGCGGGTCCGTGGCCACGAAGCGGTTCAGGGCATCCAGCGACAGCGTATCGGGTTCGTGGTTGGAGGGATCCGCCACGCGCCCGTGCCACAGCGCGTTGTCGAGGGCGATCAGGCCACCAGGGCGCAGTAACTGCAGGCAGCGCTCGTAATAGGCCGCGTGATTGCCTTTGTCGGCATCGATGAACGCGAAATCAAACGAGCCTGCCTCGCCCGCCGCGAGCAGCGCATCCAAGGTCTGCAGCGCCGGCGCTATGCGCAGATCGATCTTGTGGGCCACGCCCGCCTCCTGCCAGTACCGGCGGGCGATAGCCGTCCATTCCTCGCTGACATCGCAGGCGAGAATGTGCCCGTCTGCAGGCAATGCCTCTGCCGTGATCAGCGTGCTGTAGCCTGTGAATACGCCGATCTCCAGCGTGCGGCGCGCACCGGTTGCTTGCAGCAGCAACTGCATGAACAGGCCCTGCTCGCGCGAGACCTGCATCACGGCTTGCGGCATTCTTGCGGTCTCGGCGCGCAGCCTTGCGTGTACGCCCGTCTCGCTAGGCAGCAGTGAGGCGATGTACCCGGCGATCGGCGGCTCTATGCCGGTGATCAAGGTGCTTCCGCCCATGTTTCATCCTCGGGTCTGGGCGTCCTGTCCGGCTCAGGGTCTGCCGGCGTGCCCCATCAACGGATTGCAGTTTTTGATGAGCACCCGGCCCTGCAGCAGGTTGCCTTTCGAGTATTCGCGGAACTCACAGGTGTTGGTGGAAGGGTCGAAGCTCTCGACCCAGAGATGGTCTTCCTTCCAGGTGGCCCCCAGATGATGTTGGCCGGGCGGGACCGTAAGGCTCATCACGCCGCCCCATCGCTTCACGAAGACATTCTCGAGGTGGAACGTGTAGGCGAGCCATCCTGCCAGCAGTATCAAGACTGCGGCCACGAGTCCGGGAAACGGCTTGCCGAGGCGGGCGGCGCCCACCCAGAGCGCGCCCAGGGCGAAGCTCATGACGACTGCCCAGTACAGATACGTGATCATCGCGGCATTCCTCGACCTGAAAGTGGTGGCGGGATTGGATCAAGTCCATGTCCCGATGGCAATCCCGACGTCGCCTCATTATGCTCGGGTTCGTCCCGCTGCCCGCATGGAGGCCACCGTGCACAACATCCACGATTACCTGCGCACACTCGCCAAGAACGACGGCTCCGACCTCTACCTCGCCACCGGCGCGCCGCCCTGTGCGAAATTCCAGGGCGTTCTGAAGCCGCTCTCGCAGGAGTCCATGAAGCCCGGTGAGGTGGCCGCCATCGCCAATGAGCTGATGGATGAGGAGCAGCGCAGGATTTTCGGTGCCGAGCTTGAGATGAATCTCGCCATCTCCATCGCCGGCGCCGGCCGCTTCCGGGTGAATATTTTCCGCCAGCGCAACGAAGCGTCGCTCGTGGCACGGAACATCACCACCGAGATCCCCAAGTTCGACGACCTGCGCCTCCCCCCCGTCCTGAAGGAAGTGATCCTCGCCAAGCGCGGGCTGATCCTGTTTGTGGGTGGCACGGGGTCTGGCAAATCGACCTCGCTCGCGGCGCTGATCGACCACCGCAACAGCACGGCCGGCGGGCACATCATCACCATCGAGGACCCCATCGAGTACGTGCACCGTCACAAGAAGTGCATCATCAACCAGCGCGAAGTGGGCGTGGATACGCGGAGCTTCCACAACGCGCTGATCAACACCCTGCGTCAGGCGCCCGACGTGATCCTGATCGGCGAGGTGCGCAACCGCGAGACCATGGAGCACGCGCTCGCTTTCGCCGAGACGGGGCACCTCGCCATCTCCACCCTGCACGCGAACAACGCCAACCAGGCGCTGGACCGTATCGTGAACCTCTTCCCGGAGGAGCGCCGCCCGCAGTTGCTGATGAACCTCGGTCAGAACCTGCGCGCTTTCGTTTCGCAACGCCTTATCCCCACGGTGGAGGGCAAGCGTTGTGCCGCGGTCGAAGTGTTGCTGGGCACCAAGACCATCGAGGAGCTGGTGGTCAAGGGCGAGTTCGAATCCATCAAGGAAATCATGTCGAAGTCCGAGGGGCTCGGCATGCAGACCTTCGACGCGGCGCTGTTCAAGCTCTACAAGGAAGGCCGTATCAGCATGGACGAGGCGATCCGCAACGCCGACTCCCAGAACGATGTGCGCCTGCGCATCAAGCTTGACCAGAGCAACGGGAACCTGGCGCTCGAAGACGCGCCGGGCGAGGCCAAGGGCGTGTCGCGCACCTCGAGCGGCCTCACGTTGAGCCTGGTTGAAGAAGAGAAAGACGACGACGACGATCCCTCGAAGCCGTTCAGACCGTCGGGGGCGAGGTGAGGTTGAGCGCGTGAGCGTACCCGTAGGGCCCGAGCAGATGCTCGCCGAGGATGGCGCTGTCGTGCGGCGGCTGCGCGAGGCCGTGCCGGAGCTGATGGGCGTCTATGCCTTCGGCAGTCGCGCGGAGGGAACGGCGCAACCGGACAGCGACCTCGACCTCGCCGTACTCGTGGCCGGCTACGCCGAGCCCTTGCAACTGTGGGATCTGGCTGCCGAACTCGCCGATCTCACGCGCTGTGATGTGGATCTGCTCGACCTGCGCGCTGCTAACACCGTGATGCAGCACCAGATACTCACGCGCGGGCGCCGGCTCTGGGGCATCGATCCGGACGCCGGGCTGTTCGAGTGCTTTGTGCTGTCAGAAAAGCAGCGCTGGGACGAACGCACCGCGGTACATCGCGAGGAGATCAGCCGGGAGGGGCGTGTGTATGGCCGATGACGTTCTGTTGAACAAGGCAGCTACCATCGAGCGGGCCGTGCGCCGGGCGCGTGAGGAGTACGCGGCCGCCGGCGCGGCTTTTGCCACGGATTTCACGCGTCAGGATGCGGCGGTGATGAACATCCAGCGCGCCTGCGAGGCGGCCGTGGACATGGCGAATCATCTGGTGCGCCGTGATCGCCTCGGTGTCGCGCAGAGCGCGCGTGAGTGCTTTGATGTCCTTGCCACGGCCGGCTACATCACGCCGGGGCTGGCGGATTCTATGAAACACATGGTCGGCTTTCGCAATCTGGCGGTCCACGACTACCAGCGGCTGCTGCTGGCCGTTGCCGAGCGAGTGCTCCAGCGGGATCTGGATGATCTGCTGGCATTCAGCGAGGTGTTGCTGAGGGAGCGTTGAGAAGGGCTTGTACGGAGCGTTTCAATTAGCTAGATTTAGCTAATCACCATACTCTCCCGGAGAGGTCCATGGGCGTCACCCAAGTCAACATGCACGAAGCCAAGACCCGCTTGTCCGAGCTGGCTGATTTGGTGCAGCAAGGCGAGACGGTGATCATCGCGAAGGCAGGCAAACCTTACCTCGATCTGCTTCCCCACCGCGATCGGCCCAAGCGCCGCCCCGGTCGCTTGGAGGGTTTGATACGGATCTCGGATGACTTCGACGAGACGCCCGAGGATCTAGTAGGCGCGTTTGAAGGTCACGCTTGAGAAAGGTGCTGCTCGATACCCATGCGCTGCTGTGGTGGCTCGGCAACGACGCCCAGTTGGGTACGCAGGCGCGCGCCATCATCACCGATGAACGCAACGAGGTCTTCGTGAGCGCCGCCAGCACGTGGGAAATCGCGATCAAGACATCGTTGGGCAAGCTCTCTGCCCCGGGCGGGCTTGATGCGATCATCGGCGAAGAGGGCTTCAGCCCCCTTCCTATCTCGCTGTTCCACGGGCAGCAAGCAGGCTCGCTCCCTCCGCTGCACCGCGACCCTTTCGACCGGATGCTGGTGGCGCAGGCCCAGGCGGAGGGTCTCGAACTCATGACAGCCGATGCTCGTCTGGCCGGATACGGCATCCGGCTCATAGACGCATCGGTCTGATACCCGCAGTTCACCCGTCTACCACAGCGTGGTCCGCTACCCCCAACCCCGCCCGCCTCGCACCCTCCAGGTAGTGCTCCGTCACGCTCGTATCCCGCCTTTGCGCCATGCGGCAGAGAAAACTACGCCATGTGGCGGGATCTGCCGGGCAGGGTGAGAGCTCACGGCGGGCGCGTTCCAGATAGGCCTCCAGCGCCAACTGCGCGGCCTGCTGTTCGCCCATCCACGCAAGGCAGATCGCCCGCTCCAGCAGCAGGGCGAGCGGCGGTTCGGTCACGGCTTCGAAGGCATCCATCGCCTCGCGGTAGCGTCGGGCATCGAGCAGCGCCTGCCCCAGCGTCCATAGCTCCCATCCACCCATCAGCGGATTCAGACGCCGTGCGCGGTTGATCAATTCGATGCTGCGTTCCGGCTCGCAATTCACGATCGCGCACCACGCGCAGCTCATGATGATGTTGACGTGGTTGGGGTTCAGCGTGAGCGCGAGCTCCGCCTCGCGCGTGGCCTCGGCGTAGCGCTCCAGTTTCAGGAGTACGTAAGAGAGGCTCGCGTGCGCATAGCCGTCGGCGGCATCGAGCTGCACGGCCCGGCGCGCGGCCTGCAGGGCTTCCTCGATCGCAGCCTCGGGATCTTCCGCCCAGCCTTCCTCGAAATCACCCACGCGGACGAAAGCGAGGCTCGCGCGTGCGACCGAGAGTTCCGGATCCAGCGCGATGGCTTCGCGCAGCAACTCTGCCGCACGGGCATTTGAAGCACGCGTGAAGGTCGTTCGCAAGGGGCGCGCCTGCAGCACGCGGTCGTAGGCGCTGGCCGATTTCAGGTTCCGCGTTCGCGCAACCTTGACGCCTTCGGCCACACGCGCCACCACTGCCTCGGTGATCTCGTCCTGTATGGCGAAGATGTCGTCGAGTTGCCGGTCCCAGCGCTCTGCCCACACGGGCGAGGCGCTCTGGCCGTCGACGAGTTGCACGCTGACGCGCACGCGGTTGCCGCTCTTGCGAACGCTGCCCTCGAGCACGAACTGCACGCCGAGGCGCGCGGCGACATCCTTCACATTCAGCGCGCCATCGCGGAATTGGAAGGCGGAATTGCGCGCAATGACCATCAGCTCACGGAAGCGGCTCAGCTCCGTGATGATGTCCTCGCTGATGCCATCGCTGAAGTACCCCTGCTCGGCATCGCCGCTCAGGTTCTGCAGCGGCAACACGGCGATGGAAGCGCGATCATCGCGAGCGGCGAGCGCCGCAGGTGCAGGCGAGGGCGATTCGCCCAGCACAGCGCGATACACCCGCACCGGATTGCCGATATGCCGCAGGCGGTGCTCGCCCGTGTCCGTGAAAGCCACCGGGAGTTTGTTGCGCACCTGCTCGAAGACACTGCCGGCGATGCACAGGCCGCCAGGCTCGGCGAGTTTCTCGATGCGCGCAGCGATGTTCACGCCATCGCCGTGGATGGTGCCGTCGGCGGGGATCACGTCGCCCAGATTGATGCCCATGCGGAAGGCGATGCGCCGTTCCGGCGGGATGGATGCGTTCAGTTCCCCGAGTGCGCGCTGGCAGCAGATGGCACAGTCCACCGCAGCCATCGCGCTCGCGAACTCGACGAGGAGGCTGTCGCCTGCAGTGCCCACCAGCGTGCCGCCGCAGCGGGCGATCTCGGGGTCCACGATGCTCGTGCGGATCTGCTTGAAGCGCGCGAGCGTGTCGGCCTCGTCCGCGCCCATCAACAGGGAATAGCCCGCCACGTCCGCGGCCAGGATGGCCGAGAGACGGCGCGTGACGGGTTCGTTCGCCATCGCAGTTTCAGTCTGTCTTTGTCGTGACCGCGGGCGTCAGTTGATCACTTCGCCTTGGCCGTTTTTTTGGCGGGCGCTTTCTTCGCAGCCGCCTTCTTCTTTGCCGCACCTTTCTTGGCCGGTGCCCCCGGCATCACCGCACCCGGCACCGCGCCCAGAAAATCGCTCTTGCTCAGCTCCACGCCGCAGTGGCGCAGGATGTTGTAGGCCGTGGTGACGTGGAAATAGACGTTCGGCAGCACCCAGCCGGTGAGGTAGTCCTGCCCGCGCGCAAAGCTCACCGGGCCGCGGCCGAGTTGCAGCGTCACGGGGCGCGATTCGGCGCCCGCCATCTGCGCGGACTTCACGCTTTTGATAAACGCGATGGTGCGCTCGAGGCGCTCCTGCAGTTCGGCGAAGCTCGTTTCGGTATCCGGGAATGCGGGGTTGTCGATGCCCGCGAGACGCGCCGCGCCGCCCTTGGACATATCGGTTGCCACCTGCACCTGCCGCAGCAGCGGGAACATGTCGGGGAAGAGTCGCGACTGCAGCAGCACAGCGGGGTCGATGTTCTTCGCCTTGGCGTGGTTGGCGCCTTTCTTGAGGATGGCCGAAAGGGCCTTCAGCGTGTGGACCAGAACGGGAAGCGATGCGTCGTGGATGCCGAAGCCCATGGGGATGTCCTCGAGAGGTGAAGATGGAATCACGGCCGATTGTAGCCCGCGACCATGTATTGGGTAGACTGCGGCAACAACAACATGCAAAGGAAACAGCGATGCGCGGACTGAGCGGCAAGGTGGTGGTAGTGGCAGGTGGCGGCGGCATCGGTGCTGCCACCGTGCAGCGGCTGGTAGAAGGCGGCGCGCGCGTGGTGGTGGGCGATATCAACGCCACGCATGCCACGGAACTCGCCGAGAGCCAGCACGCCGCGGGGCACGCGTGCATCGGCACAGGTTTCGACATCACCGACGAAGCCTCGGTAAACGCGCTGGTGGCACTCGCCGTAAAGGAGTTCGGCGGCATCGACGCGCTCTTCGCCAATGCGGCTGACCTGCAGATCATCCATCAGGACTCGAACGTGCTGGAGGAGCCGATGGCGGTCTTCGACCGCACGCTCGACGTAAACCTGCGCGGCCACTGGCTCTGCACGCGCGCGGCACTCCCTGAACTCCTCAAGCGCGGCGGCGGCTCGCTGGTGTACACCAGTTCCGCGGCCGCCGTGATGGGCGAGGCCGTGCGCCCCGCCTACGCCATCACCAAGGCCGGTATCGAGGCGCTGGTGCGCCACGTGGCCTCGGCCTGGGGCAAGCAGAACATCCGCGCCAATGCAGTCGCGCCGGGTTTTGTGATGACGCCGCAGATACAGGCCTCAATGCCCGCGGAATTCCGCGAGCAGATGCTGAAAGGCACGCGCCATTCGCGGCTCGGCGAGCCGTCTGACATCGCCTCGATGGTGGCGTTTGTGATGTCGGACGAGGGGGCGTGGATACAGGGCCAGTCGTTGGGGGTGAATGGGGGGGCTTCGTTTTTTTGAGCGAGTGCTGCGGGCCAGCGGGGAGATTAGTCGCGGGCACGGCCCGCTCCTACCCCGAGTATCGGGCCACGCCAGAGGCCCTGGAGCGAGCCATCCCCGCGACCGGCTTATGCTGCGCCGCGTTCTTTACGGATCCGCGCACTGAACTGCGTTTCATGGTGAACAGCTGAGGTTGGCTCAGAACATGGACGCTCTCGTCAGAACCTCACCGAAGCATCAGATACCCGGCCTCGGGATCCGCATGGAGTTCTGAGATGCGCACCGTGTTGGCGCGCAGTAATCCGGCTATCTGCTCAGTGCTGGAGTTTCCGCGGGTGATCCAGACGATCTTGGGCGGAAACCCTTTCACGAGGCTGCGCTCGTGAAAATCCGAATCCTTGCTGACAATCGTGTACCCGTGTTGCCCGTGCGTGTTCCCAGATGTTTTCGTCGCTCGCGTTTCCCAGGCCGATTTTGTGGACATGGACGGAATCGGGGAACACGTCCGACAGCAACGAAATCAGTCGAAACGACAGGTTCTCGTCGAACAGCAGTTTCATGCATTGCCAACCAACTGGTGGCGTTCCCGGTCTGCTGCATAAGAAAGGCAGGCGCGAATGTCATCTGCCGTAAGGTATGGGAAATCCGCGACAATCTGTTCGGGCGTCATACCCGATGCCAGATAGTCGAGCACCTCATAGACCGTAATGCGCAAGCCGCGAATGCAGGGTTTTCCGCCACGCTTTCCGGGTTCGATGGTGATCACGTCCTGATAGCTCATGATTCGAACTCTGGTGAGGTATGGATGGGCGAGGCTGTACCCGCCTGTAACGTGAACTCTGCGCCAGTTCGGGCATTAGGTTACACACTTTCTTCCGTCTGCCGAACCACTGTCAGATCAAGGGGGCAGTCTTTAGGTGTGAATGAAGGGGCTTCGTTTTTTTGAGCGAGCGCTGCGGGCCAGCGCGGAGATTGGTCGCGGGCACGGCCCGCTCCTACCCCGAGTATCGGGCCACGCTCGAGATCGCTCGTAGGAGCCGGCCATGCCCGTGACCCGTGGCACATGGGTTCTCCCCCGCCGAACATCGCAGGCCCGCAGGCCCGCAGGCCCTCAGGGCACGACGATCTCCGGCGTCCGCCCCAACCGCCGAGCACGTCGCACCAACTTGCGATCATCGAAGCTCACGAACTGGCGGCAGCCTGCGCTGCATACCCAGTGCAGGGCGTCTGCGAAATCGAAACCCTTGACTCGAGGATGATCCGACGCGCGCGCGGCCTTTGACGCCGCGACTCTGGATCCTCCGCGTCGTCACAGTAGAACGAGCAAGGACATTGGTATCGACGGCGATCATGCCGGATGTGTCTTGCCGCGTCCGGTCAGCGAAGCAGCATCGAAATCAGACAGACAACGGGGCTTGCCGCTGCGCTTCACCTTCACCAGGCCGTAACCCGCTGCCGGATCAGAAGGCGTGATACGTCTGTGCACCACGAGCCGGATGGTTCCGCCTTCATCGACGAATTCGACCTGGGTTCCCGGCGTCAGACCGTGGCGGGCACGGATTTCCGCGGGAATGACGATCTGGCCTTTTGCAGTGAGCGTCGCGGCAGCCATGGGCATTCTCCTTCGATCCGGTTAGGGAAGCTACTACACGGCTTACCTAGTAAGCCAATGGTGAGGGCTAGCTGCCACCTCACACCGCCGGCTGCGGCAACCGTCCATCCACCAGAAACCGGCTCGACGGGCACGCCGCCGAAGTGCAGGTTGTGGTTGCGCATCCAGTGTCACAGTTGCGCGGTGTTGTCTCCTATGAGCGCGCGCCCCCGCCACACCTTCGTGAACGACCGCGTGGTAACTCTCCACCGAGCCAGCGCTGCTCAGCCCCGCCTGGATGACGTGCCGTGATCAGGGCAGCGGCACAAACTCCGCTGTGAAGCGCGCCACCATCAGCCGTGTGAAGCCCTCGAAGCCGGACTCCGTTGCAAGGAAGAGCCAGGCCTCGCCCGACGCGTCCGTACGGAACGCAAACGGTGCCTCGGTGTTTTCCAGCATTTTGAAGCGGTAGCGCGGTGCACTGATCGATGTGGTGACGGCGATGTCGCCTAGCACTATCGCGTCGGCCCCGCCAACCGACTGGTTTCCCTTGTCGATGTTCAGCAGCCGCGTGTTCGGGTCGGCCGCTGGCCGCGTCAGGCTCACCCCTGCCTTTACCCACACGGACTCGCCTGGCGGACCACCTATGCCGATCGCACCCGCAGGCGCGTTCGACGCCACTCGCACCCGCAGGCGGACCTCGTAGTCGGTGTCGGGGCTGAGCCCGGTCACCTTGCGGCGGAGGAACATGCAGAGATCGTCGCTGTGGTTGTTACCCGAGAGCACGAATGCGAAACGGTCGGTCGCGAGATACGACGGCAGCCGGGCGAAACCCAGGGCGAGTTGGTAGAACTCTTCCGATCCCGCGGGGTAATCGGCGAAATCTCCGGTCCAGCCGAGCGAACCATTGGCAAAGTCGAAGTGGTAGAGGCGCGCTTCGGCTGCCTGTGCCAGCTGCGCTGTGATGACCAGCAACAGCGCGAGCAGGCCGCGCAGCATCGGGCGGGGGGAGCGGACATGGATCATCGAAGACTCCTTTTGTCGCGAAAGGAAGACGCCGTGGCGTGGTGATAGCCGGCGGCTTTGGTCAAATGACTCGCGATGGCCCGATGGTAGATGCCCAGCACCTGCCACGTCACGGTTTCGGGCCGCCGCGGGGGCTGTCCTCTGTTGGATCAGAGGATGTGATGCGCCAGTTGCGCCCGCGCAGGGCGTCGAGGTAGTTCACTGACTCCACCAGTCCCTGCACCGTGCAGAGACGCGCTGCGGGCACGCCCCCGAGGTGCAAGTTGGGGGTGCGCATCCAGTGCTGCAGTTCTGCAGGGTTGTCTCCCACCAGCGTGAACAGCGCGCGATAGACCCTCACCAAAAGGAGCGCGAACTCACCCCGCTTGCTGTCCGGGGCCAGTTGGCCGCGTTTGACCATGCGTGCTACGGAGCTGCGGTCGACGCCCAGGATCTCGCCGAGCTCGCGCTGGCAAAGTCCCAGATGCTCGGCCGCACGCAGCGTGGCGGTAAGCAGGACGGCGGAGGGGTCGAGGGTGCTCATTCCACCTTCCACCCACTCCACCCCGGCCCCCGAACCACCCGCCCCGGAGTGGCGCCCGTGTGCTCGCCGCCGCGCAGCACCGCAACCCCGTTGACGAAGACATCCCGCACGCCGGTGGCGTATTGGTGCGGCTGCTCGAAGGTGGCATGGTCTGTCACGGTAGCCGGATCGAAGACCACCACATCGGCAAAGAAACCCTCCTCCAGCCGCCCACGGTTGCGGAGCTTCAGGTTGGCCGCGGGCAAGGCGCTCAGGCGTCGCACAGCTTCTTGCAGCGGCACCAGTTTTTCCTCGCGCACATAGCGCCCGAGCAACCTTGCCACATTGCCGTAAGCCCGCGGGTGCGGGTTGCTCTGCAGGAACACGCCCTCGGCAGAGGGCGCGCCGCCGTCGGAGCCGAAGGCCATCCACGGTTGCCTGAGTTCGCGGCGCACGTTTTCTTCCGACATCAGGAAATAGATCGTGCCCACGCGGGAGCCGTCTTCGATAACCAGATCCATTGCGGTTTCTTCCGGACTCTTGCCGCGCTCGGCAGCAACCGCCGCCAGCGTCTTTCCGGTGAGGGGTTTGAGCGCCGGGTTGCGGAATTCGGCCAGCAGAGTTTTTTCCGGGCCGGCACCGAGCAGCAGGTTGTCCCAGTCGTTTTGCGTGGCGCGCATCTCGCGGGCCACGCGCTCGCGCACCGCCGGATCGCGCAGGCGCGAGGCCCACGCTGCGTAGCCGCCCTCCTGCACCCAGGGCGGCATGGCGGCGTCCAGACCGGTGGCACCCGCGGTGTAGGTGTACATGTTGGCGCTCACGTCCTGGCCTTTGGCGCGCGCCGCCTCAATGCGCTGCAACACGGCGTCCAGCTTCTGCCAGTTGCCCTTGCCGGAGGCTTTCAGGTGGTAGATCTCGGCGCCCGTGCCGGCGCGAGTGCCGATGCTGATCAGCTCGTCCACGGCCTCGAGCAGGCGGTTGCCTTCGTTGCGCATATGCGAGATGTAGCGCCCGCCGTAGGGAGCGGCCGCCTGTGCCAGCGCGACCAGTTCGTCGGTCTTCGCAAAAAACGCCGGCGCGTAGATCAGCGAGGAGCCCACGCCGAGCGCGCCCTCTTCCATCGCGCTGCGCACCAATGCCTGCATGCGTTCCAGTTCCTGCGCAGTGGGCGCGCGGTTGGCGTAGCCCAGTGCGTGGACGCGCACGGTGGTAGCGCCCACGAAAGAGGCCACGTTGGGTGAGACGCCCTTGTGCTCGAGGTGTTCGAGGTAGCCGCTGAGTGATGTCCACGTGACGGGGTACTTGAGATCGCCCTGGCTCGCGAGCATTTCCTCGCGCATCGCTGCATTCAACGGCCCCATCGATTCGCCTTCGCCGAAGATCTCCAGCGTCACGCCCTGGCGGATATCGCTCTGCGCGTGGCCGTCGACCAGCAGGGACTCTGTCGCCCAGCTCAGCATGTTGATGAAGCCGGGTGTCACCGCCATACCGTGGGCGTCCAGTACCTGTGTGGCGGTTGCCGAGGCCAGATCGCCGACGGCGGCGATGCGGTCGCCGTGAATGGCTACGTCGGCCTGACGGGGTGGGTTGCCGCTCCCGTCGTAGACGGTGCCGCCGCGGATCAGGAGGTCGAAGGGCTCGACCGTGGGTGTTGCTGCGAACGCGGACGCGGCGAGGAGCGGCAGGAGCAGCGTTGCCAGACGTGCGCGGTATTGGCTGAGCAGTGACTTCACGCGGGGAGCTCCATGGCGGCGTGCGCAGAGTGTCGCACGATCGGACGGGGCCGGCAGGTCATGGGCACACCCGCGGCATGACCCTTCCTGCAGCCGTAACTGCCACGGGCTCGGGGCGATGGGAGCGCGCAATGCGGGCGACGGGGTACACTCTTCGCTGTTCTCGGGAGTTCACCATGGCCAGCGACATCCTGCCTTCGCGCTACGGTTTCTTTGCCGGTTGCATCATCGTCACAGCGCTTGCCGCCGGGCTCTGGCTGCACACCGGCTTCCTGTGGTGGATGGTGCTTGCCCTGGTGTCGGGCTCGCTTACCGTGGTCGGTGTGGCGGATATCTCGCAAAAGAAGCAGGCCATCCGTCGTAACTACCCGGTGCTGGCGCACATCCGATTCTTTCTCGAGTTCATCCGCCCCGAGATACGCCAGTACCTGCTGGAGGGCGATACCGAGCCGGTACCCTTTTCGCGGGTGCAGCGAAGCATCGTGTACCAGCGCGCCAAGAATGCCGCCGACAAGCGCCCTTTCGGCTCCCAGCTGGATGTCTATGAGGCGCGCTACGAGTGGATCAACCACTCGCTGGTGCCTACCGACATCGACCGCCATGATTTCCGCGTGAGGGTGGGTTCCTCCCAGTGCCTGCAGCCCTACTCCGCCTCGGTATTCAACATATCGGCGATGAGCTATGGCGCGCTGTCGCCCAACGCGATCCTCGCGCTGAACGCGGGCGCCAAGCGCGGCGGTTTCTACCACGACACCGGTGAGGGCTCCATCTCCACCTTCCACCGCGAACATGGCGGTGACCTGGTGTGGGAGATCGGTTCCGGGTACTTCGGCTGCCGCAACAAGGACGGCAGTTTCAGCGAGGCGCGCTTCGCGGATAACGCCGCCTCCCCGCAGGTGCGCATGATCGAGGTGAAGCTCTCGCAGGGTGCCAAACCCGGCCATGGCGGCGTGCTGCCCGGCTCCAAGGTGAATGCCGCCATTGCCGAGGCGCGCGGGGTTGCGGTGGGCGAGGACTGCATCTCGCCCGCATCACACCCGGCCTTCTCCACGCCCGTGGAGCTGCTCGAGTTCATCGCCCGGCTGCGAGAGCTCTCCGGTGGCAAGCCGGTGGGGTTCAAGCTCTCGATCGGCCATCCCTGGGAGTGGTTCGGTATCGTCAAGGCGATCATGAAGACCGGGATCCTGCCCGATTTCATCGTGATCGACGGCGGCGAGGGCGGCACTGGTGCCGCGCCGCAGGAATTCATCGATCACGTCGGAACGCCGCTCCGCGATGCGCTGGTCTTCGCCCAGAACACCTTGGTGGCCGCGGGGCTGCGCCCGCAAATCCGGCTTGCAGCCGCAGGCAAGATCATCACCGCCTTCGATATCGCAGTGGCCTGCGCGCTGGGCGCCGACTGGTGCAACGCAGCGCGAGGTTTCATGTTCGCACTCGGTTGCCTGCAGGCCCAGACCTGCCACACAGGGCATTGCCCCACCGGTGTTGCCACGCAGGATCCCAAGCGCTACCGCGCGCTCGATCCTGGTGACAAAGCCACGCGCGTCCATAACTTCCACGACCACACGCTGTTCGCATTGAAAGAGTTGCTGAGTGCGGCCGGGCTGAGTCACCCTGGACAAATGGGTCCCGAGCACATCATCCGTCGGATCACGCCCACGGAGGTGCGCTCGCTCTCGGCGCTGCATCTCTGGCTGCCCCCGAACATCCTGCGCGACGGCGGCATTCCCGAGCACCGGGTGTTCAAGATGTACTGGGAGGCGTCCAGTCCGGACAGTTTCCGTGCGCCGCCGGCCGTGCTGGCGCTGCGCTCCAGCAAGATATTCTGAGAGCCGTGGCGGCCTGCGTGCTAATGCCCGGCTACGCGCACGGGTCGCGCCATGGGTGTGAGGGAACCGTGCCGGAGGAGGCGGCTATTTGGCGATGCCGCCGATGCGCGCCTGCGCACTCCAGTCGCGAAAATTGAACACCTGCCCGTCGGCGCGCACGGTCTCGAGTGCAACAAGGTCCAGTTCCGCATACACCCATTGCGCGGCGTTCAGCACCCCTTCGGCGAGCACGCCATCGTCGGGAAAACCGCGGTCCACCGGCCCATAGACGCCTGCCGATCCCACGTTCACATCGATGGCCTCTGACCAGGGTGCATCGCCCACGGTGGGCGAGTGCACGACGTAGAGCTGGTTCTCCATAGCACGCGCCCGGGCGCCGAGTCGCACGCGGTTCCAGCCGGCCACCGAATCCGTGCAACTCGGTACCAGGATCAGGCCGGCGCCCGCCTCGGCCTGGGCCCGGGCGAACAGCGGGAACTCCACGTCGTAGCAGATGGCGATGCCCACGGTGCCGAATTGGGTGTCGAAGACTTTCAGTTCATTACCTGCAGTGATAAGCCACTGCTCGTTCTCGAAGCGGGTCATCTGCAGCTTGTCCTGCCATTCGAGCTGGCCGTCGGGCCGCACCAGGTAGCTGCGGTTGCAGTAGCCGCCGCCGTCCTGCGCCACCGGAAAACTGCCGGCCACGATATACACGGCATAGCGTGAGGCCAGCAACTCCTGCAGGTGCAGGAAGCGTGGCAACAGACCCTGCATGGCCTCGAGCTGCGCGGGCAGGGAGCGGCACACGGCCTCGCCAAAGAGCGAGGCAAGCTCCATCGAGTAATACTCAGGGAAAAGCAGCATGCGCGCGCCGTGATGTGCGGCCTCGCTCACCCAGCGATCGAGCTTGCGCTCGTAGGCCGACCAGTCTTCCAGGTGCTCCACCGGGTACTGCGCGCTGGCGACTGTCAGCCGGCTCACGTGGGGGTAGGGCTCGGTTCCCATAGTTACAACCTCGCGGCTATTGCGGGAATGTGGGTCTGCTGTCGGGCAGCGTAACCCAAGACCGGGCGCGGGTCTCAGTCGAGCCGCTTCAGCCAGAACTGCATGGGATGCGCGCTCTGCGTGGCCTGGTCGATGTCTTTCCAGGCGAAGGTGGTCTGAAGCCGCGGCTCGGGTGCGTAGCCGAAGTGGCGCCATACCGGGTCGAGCGGCTCCCAGCCGGCGGGGCGCAGCGGGTGATCCGTGGGTCTCACCACGCCGCAGAAGCCGATCCAGGCCATGCCGGCCCGTGCTCTTGCCCAGGCCTCGCGCGCCTCGAAAAAAGCGCGGTAGAGGCCGCGTCCGCGCCACGCCGGCAGCAGCACTGACTCGCCGCAATAGAACACCGTGGCGGGATCGAGGCCCATGGCTTCGAAGGGGCGGCGGAATTCCTCGGTCTCGAGTGCCAGCGGTATCCCCGTTGATGCGCCCACCACGACGCCGTCATCGCGGGCGATCACGGCCATTGCCTCGCCCGAGGCCGTATAGGTGCGCAGGTACTGCGACTCGTAGGCTTCGCTGCCATCGTAAAGGTACGGGTACTCGCGGAAGACGGTGATCCGCAGCCGCGCGAGATCCGGGATGTATCCGGCGAGTGCGTCCCCGGCGGCTGTCTCCAGCTTCATCTCAGGGTGCGACCTGGGCGATCCAGTCGTTCATGTTGTAGTAGTTGGTGACGCGCGCCACCTTGCCTTCACGCACCTCGAAGAAGGCGCCGGCACGCAGTACGTAGCGCTGGCCGTTTGCATCAGGCAGACCTTCGTCAGTGGCGATGTATTCGCCGTGGACGGTGAATTCGGCGGCGGCGTGGCTGCCATCGGTCGAGGTCATCACCACGATGTCGGCCAGTTGCTCGCGGTAGCAGCGGTTCATGTGCTGCATGAAGCGCGTGAACGCCTCCTTGCCCGTCTCGCGACGGCCCTGGTTGATGTCGTGCACGATTTCGGGGTGCAGCATGTCGAGGAAAGCGTCCATCTCGTGTGCGTTGAAGGCGGCGTAGTAGGCGGTGATGAGATCGAAGCTGCTCATGCTGGGCTCCTGGGTGTGCCGGGTGTCTTAGCTGCGGCGGCGGTTGGCGCGGGTGCTGCGGCCTGCCGAGTCGGCCGCGCGGGGTCCCGGCGGTGGCGGCAGCACCGGCAGCGTGGTCTGGCTCTCGAGGCCCGAGACGATCAGCCGCTTCATCTCGGCTTCCACCGCCGCGTCGGTCTCGATCGGCTCGTAGGCGGCCAAGCGGCGATCGACCTGCTCGCAGGCCCGCGCATAGAGCTCCTTCGCGCCTTGCTTCTGCCAGGTCTCGCGGTTCTCGCGGTCAAACACGGGATCCGTGAGATACAGCTCCTGCGGCCAGTACTTCAGCGTGTGTGGCGAGGTGATCAGGTGATCGTCGGTTTGCAGGTCACGCACCAGGTCGTGGGTGGGCAGGTCCTCCAGCACGGTGAGCTCGCGGACGAAGTGCAGGCTCTGCCCGCAGACCTCGTTATCAAAGACCAGCTTGGGCAGGCTGAAGGTCAGCACGAAATCGAGCATGCCCGGCCCCGATACCGAGTTCACGCCGGCAAGTGCTGCGAGCAGCGCGCTGGAGAAGGTCTCGCCGCCAGCCTGCGCGTCGAGGAACTTGGCGTCGGAGAGCGCCATGTAGGCTTGCGTCGGCAGCCCCAGTGATTTTGCGATCGCCACGTAGCCCACGTTCAGGTGCTGCGCCTCGATCGCCGCCATCGGGGCGCTGGCTGACTTCATGTGGAAGGTCGCGGGCGCACCGCCGATCAGCACCGGCGCGCCGGGACGGATCAGCTGCGTCATGGTGAGGCCGGTCAGCGTGTCGACCATGTGGAACACCAGCGAGCCCACCAGCGTCACCGGTGCGATCAGGCCCATCAGGGTCACCGGTACGATCTCCACCGGAATGCCCGATTCAACGCAGTCGAGCAGGTTTTGGCAGGAATCCTCGCCGAAGCGGAAATTGCCCGTTGCGGTGATGGTGAAGATCGACATCGGGCGCGCGATAAGGTCCGCGCGGTCGCGCCGGAAGAGCTGCATCATCTGCGCCATGCGCACCACGCCGTGCTCGGTGAAGGCCCCCGAAACCATCGGCTTTTTCGAGGTGGTGAGCAGCATGTACAGCCGCCATGCATCCGAGACCTGCGACTCGATGTCCTTGTTGGTGGAGAAGGCGGTGGCGAGGTAGGCGATGTGCTCGAGACCATCGCACAGACGCGCGTACTCGATGAAGTCGGTGGAGTCCGACAGTCGCGTCTCGCCGCTGCGGTGGTCGAGAATCTTGAGCCCGCTCGATCCGGGCACGTAGTGCACATTGTTGCCGCCGAGCTCCGCGTGCGCTTTGCCGTCGCGGTCAAAGAGCGTGAAGCTCTTGGGTGCCGTGGCGATGGCGCGCTCCACTACGTCGGGGGGGAAGAAAATGCGCATGCCGGTGGCGTCGGTTTTCAGCCCGCAGTCCAGCAGGCGCTGCCGCATGCCGGCGCCTCGGATCTCCATCCCGACCTCGGCCATGATGCGTTTGGCCTCGTCCAGGATCCTGCGGATCATCGCGTCACTCAGTATGTTCAGTGTGGGGCGCATGGTGGTCGGTTTCCTTGGTTGTGCGGTTGGCGCTGCGGCAGGGGTTTCCGGGTGCTGTGCGGGCTCAGGCGGTCAGGGGAGGCATCAGCTGCCGATCTCGCGTTTGCGTCGGTTCACGAAATCCACCAGTGCTTCCTCGATGGCGGGATCGATGGGCGGCTTCTCGTAGGTGAGGAGCAGTTTTTTCCACAGACCGTTGGCGCGCTGCGCGGCGTCCTGCGAACCGCCTTCCTGCCAGCGCTCGAAGTTGTCGCGGGTGGAGAGCATCGGCTGGTAGAAGGCGCTCTCGTAGCGCTCCAGTGTGTGCTGCGTGCCAAAGTGGTGGCCGCCGGGCGCCACCGAGCGGATGGCATCGAGCGCAAGCGTGTCGGCGTTGACCGGGATGGGGGCCAGTGTCTCGGCCATCATCTGCAGCATTTCGGCGTCGATGATGAGCTTCTCGAACGAGGCGGTGAGCCCGTTCTCGAGCCATCCGCCAGCGTGATAGACAAGATTTGCGTGGGCCATGATCGCGCCCCACAGCGACATCCCGCTCTCGTAAGCGGCCTGCGCGTCGGGGGTGTTGGAGCTGGTGGTGTTGCTCGAGCGCAGCGGAATCCCGAGACGCCGCGCGATCTGACCGCTGGCAAAAGCGGACTTGGTGTACTCCGGCGTACCCAGCGCGGGCGCTCCGCTCAGCATGTCGACATTGGAGGCGAAGGAGCCGTACATCACCGGCGCGCCAGGGCGCACCAATTGCGCCAGCGTCACCACGGCGAGCACCTCCGCCGTCTGCTGCACCAGCGTGCCGGCAATGGTGGCAGGGCTCATGGAGCCGGACAGGGTGAAGGGCGTGATGCAGGTCACCTGCCCCGCTCCCGCGAGTTCCATCACCGCCTCGGTCATCGGGATGTCGAGCTGCAGCGGCGAGTTGGTGTTGACGATCCCGAGAATCGACGGATGCTGTGCTAGCGAGGCGTCATCGGCCCCGAGCGCGATGCGATGCATGGCGATGCAGTCCAGCGTGCGCTCGCGTCCGAGCACGAAACCCTGGCAGTTCTTGTCGGTGAGCGTGAGCTGCGCGAGATAGAGATCGAGGTGGCGCGATTCCGGCGATAGATCCATCGCCTCGAAGGGGCCACCGCCTTCCTGGTGGATGATCTCCAGCGACTGCACGAGGCGGATAAAGTCACACTGCTCGGCGTAGGTGCCCGGGCGCCTGCCGCGATCGAGATCGCTCACGAAGGCAGGCCCCCCCACGGCGCCGAACACCACGTGGTTGCCGCCCAGCACCAGGTCGCGGGCCGGATTGCGTGCACGCAGCCCGAAGCTCGCGGGGGCATGCGAGAGACGCTCCAGCACCAGCGCCCGGTCCATGCGCACCATCATCGAGGCCTCGTCCACCTGGGCGCCGGCTGCGCGCATGATCTGGCGGCTCTCGGCTTCGAGGAAGCGCATGCCGTAGGTCTCGAGCACCTCGAGCGCGCCGTCGACGATGGCCTCGACGTGGTCTGCCGAGAGCGGCGCCATGGGCGGGTAGGGATTGGTGATGCGGCGCCAGGGCAGCTGGTGGATGGCCGATGCCACCCGGCGTTCGCGGTGCGGGCGGCGGCTCATGAGGCGGCTCCTGTGGGACGTGGTTGGCGGATATTGGCGATCAGGCCGCTCGCCTTCACCACCGACTCGAGGTACTCGGGCGGGAACCGTGCCTCGAGCTCGGCGACGCGGCGCGCGACCTGCGCCTGGATATCCGCGGCATCGACTTCCTCGGACTCGCGGCGCCATTCGGCGAGGTAAAGGTCGCTGGAGCCTTTGCCTGCACGCATGGCGGCACGGTCAATCGCCTGCATGAAGCGCCGCGGGAGTTCGCGCTTCACGTTGTCGCGGCCCACGCGGCCTACCACCTGCGAGGGGATGTCGCGCCAGTAGATGCTGATCAGTTTTGCCATTGCAGCACCTGTGTTTCCAGCGCGCGGTGCAGCGGCTCGAGGCCCGTGTGGTGTGCTTCATATCGCAGACCGAGCCAGGCGGCCGCGGCACGCGCGGCTTGATCGAGCGCGGCGTCCTCGACCTGCGATAGATAGACAAGACGCGTGTAATTACCGAAGTAGACCGGCATCAGTTCGGGGTGGCGGTCGAGTCCGAGTCCCTGGCGCACCAGCCGTTCGAAGTGCCGTACCAGGAAGTCGGTGAGGTAGAACGTGCCCGGCTCTTCCTCGGCGAGCGCCGTGAAGAGTGTGGTGCCGCCGAGGAATTCATAACAGTGCGCTCCCGGGAGTCGCTCGACGCCATGGGTCTCCAGCACGCGATCGAGCTCGCCCCCGGTGCCGCAGTCGGCGTAGGCCACGAAAATCCGCGCGTAGTTCTCGCGGTGCTTGCGGATTGCCGCGTCGATGGCGGGCGCGATGCGCTCGGGGCGGTTGTGCAGCGCGGGATCGAGGCAGCGCAGCGTCACGTGCGCCAGCGGCCCCGCGCGGCGCAGGGCCTCCAGCTCGCGGGCGATCGCGCCGCAGGCCAGTACGAGCACGCCGTTGTTCGCGCGGGTGTCGTTCATGTTGGTACTCAGGCGAAGACCACGGTCTGCTCGCTGCGCATCAGCACCCGGGCGATCATTCCGCTGCGGTCCGGGCAGATGATCACGAGACGCAGGTCGGCGGCTGGCATGGCGATGCTCGGCAAGGTGGCAGGGCTAGATCTTAAACGAACGTTCAGCAGAGCGGGAGCGGTGGTCTTGCGACATTAGCCCCCCGCCAGCGATCGAGCGGCTAATATCCACCGCTGTACACCCTCAGGAAGCACCCTCATGCCCTTCGATATTGCGGCCGTGCGCGCCCGCTTCCCGTCCATGACGATCACCGACAACGGTATGCCACGAGTTTACTTCGACAACCCCGCGGGCACCCAGGTCCCGCAAAGCGTTGTTGATGCCGTGAGTGACTGCCTGATCCGCACCAACGCCAACCTCGGCGGTTTCTTCAGCACTACCCGCCTCGCCGTTGAGGTCGTGGATGCGGCGCACGATGCGATGCGTGACTTCCTGAACGCCCGCGATTCGGGCGAGATCGTTTTCGGCCAGAACGCCACCTCGCTCAATTTCAGCATCTCGCGCTCGCTGGGGCGCGAGTTCAGCCCGGGTGACGAGATCATCGTGAGTCGTATGGACCATGAGGCCAACGTGAGCCCCTGGCTGATGCTTGCCGAGGATCGCGGGCTCACGGTGCGTTGGTGGGACTGGGAGCTTGAGACCTTCGAGTTCGACCTCGCGAGGCTGGAGGCGCTGCTCACGCCCCGCACGCGCCTGATCGCCGTCACGCACGCCAGCAACGTCATCGGCTCCATTACTGACATCCCAGGCGTTGTGCAGCGCGCTCATGCCGTGGGTGCGCTGGTCTATGTCGATGCAGTCCAGACCGCCCCGCATATTCCCCTCGACGTGCAGGCGCTCGGCTGCGATTTCCTGGTCTGCTCCGCCTACAAGTTCTACGGCCCGCACCAGGGCATTCTCTGGGGCAAGCGCGAACATCTGGAGCGACTGGTGGCCTACCGCGTCCGCCCCGCCGGCGACGAACTGCCACACAAGTTCGAGACCGGCACCCTGAGCCGTGAATGCATGGCCGGCACCACCGCAGCGGTGGATCATTTCGCCTGGCTGGGCCGCACCATGGGCGAGCCTGCGGGGCCGGGCCGGCGCAAGGCGATCGAGGCGGGTTACTGCGCGATCAAGGGACACGAGGATGCGCTGGCCCGACGGCTGCTCGACGGACTTGCCGGCTTCGCAGATGTACAGGTGCTGGGCATTGCCGACGCCGCCAGGATGTCCCGGCGCGTACCCACGGTGTCGTTCATCAGCGCCTCGCGCTCACCCGATGCGATTGCACAGGCGCTGGCCGCAGGCAATATTTTCGTCTGGAGTGGCAACAACTACGCCGTCGAGGCCTACCGCAAGCTTGGCCGGGAAACCGAAGGCGGCGTCCGGGTGGGTTTCGCGCAGTACAACACGGCCGCAGAGGTGGACCGTCTGCTCGAGGTTCTTCGCGAATCAGCTCCCTGACAACCGGAGCGAGTCATGCGCGGGATGCCTGTGACGGATGGGCGCCCGAGCCCGCGCAAGTTAGCCTGCCCTAACGCCGGTCTCGGCCCGCTTCGCGGCGGCTAATCGACGCGGTTTGACGCCTGTAAAAACGCTCCCGAGTTGGGCGTCGTCCAGCCCCCACGCGAGCCCGAGCGCACCGGCCAGCCACTCGCGGATGTCCGAGGTGGGGCGCAGATCGCGCTGCTCCCGCAGTTCGGCCCGCCCCAGGCCGGGCCAGTCACCGAGCACGCGCCCGCCGGCGAGGGCGCCGCCCGCCAGGAACATCACCGATGCCGTGCCATGGTCGGTGCCGCCCGTGCCGTTCACCGCCACGGTGCGTCCGAACTCGGTGCCGACGGCGACCACTGTGCTCGACCATGCAGCACCCAGCGCCGTGCGCAGGGCAGCCAGTCCCTCGTCGAGTTGCTTGAACTGCTGCGCCAACCGACCGAGCTGCTGGTTATGCGTGTCCCAGCCGCCCATCTCCAGCGCTACGCCCGTGAGCGAGGGATTCTCCGCGAGCATCTCGCCGCAGGCCCGCGCCAGCATGGCGAGACGCGGCCTGCGGGCCTGGGCGTCCGGCATGGCGTCCATCTCGAGCCCTGCCCGCGTGGCGAGGCCCTCTTGCAGCCGGGCGTGGAGTTGCGCGTCGTCGGCGTACAGCGCGAGCAGGCGCTGGTAGAGATCTTCGTCTGCCGGCGGCAGCGCCGAGGGATACCAGGTCCGCGCATCCTCCTTGCCGCGCAGCACCACCGGCACCGACTGCGCGATGGCCATCGCGTCTGCTCCCGCCACGCCCCTGTAACGCAGCGCGCGCGCCAGCCAGCCGCTGTCCTCGTCCGCCGGCAGCAGCCCGCTTTCCAGCACGTCCTGGGCTACGAAATGCGAGCGTTCGCGATACGGCGAGGCCACCGCCACCACGGGAGCGAAGGATTTTTCCCGGTACCAGGCATGCAGTGTCTTCAACTCCGGGTGCAGCGCGAAACCGTTGTCCAGGGTCAGAAGACCCTGCTCCAATGGCGCAACCAATGCCTCGCGCTGGTCGCGTAGCGCCGGGTCGAAGACAGGCACCACCGCGTGCAGTCCGTCCATGGCGCCGCGCAGGTTGATCCACACGAAGCGACCCGCGACAGGCTTGCCCGTGGCGCGCGCAAGCGGAGCGGCCAGCAGGAAGCTTGCCGAGACGCTGACCCCGAGGCCGAGAAACTGACGACGCCGAATCTGCCTCATTTGCGCTGGAACTCCGGGCTCATGAAAAGAAGCGAAAACCCCTGCTGCCGGCTCGCGGCGCCCTGCAGGGTCTTCAATGTGCGTGCGCTCAATCCGGCGCCCAGTGCCTGGCGGGCTATGTCCAGGGGTTCCTTGCGTCGCAGCCGACCGACCACTTTTTCCAGCCAGTCGATACGCGTCATCAGTGCCTCTGCCCCGTCCCAGGCCGAGCCCACATCCTTGAAGCCTGCCGGAGAGCCCGCGCGCAGTGGTTGTTGGCCGAGGTCCGCGAGGGCTCGCAGGTGTGCGCCGCCGCGCGCGGGTAACTGCAGTGCTCGCATCACCGAGATCAGGAACTCGCGGGGGGTTTTCAGCTTTTGCTGCGCGGGTTCCCATGCCATAGGGTGCCGAACCAGTGCGCGAGCGACCTCGCCCAGGTTGCCGTCGGTTGCCTGCCACCGCGCTACCAGTGCCTGCACCAGTGTGGGTGGTGGCTCGTCAGCAACGACATGGCGCGCCAGCTTCAAGCACAAATGCCGTGCCGTGGCCGGGTGTCGCGCCAAGGCCTGCAACATCTGCCGGCCTTGTGTTTCACCGGACTGTGGGTAGTCCGCGCCAAGCATCCTGCGCGTGCCCGGCTGGTGGGTGTCAGGCCGGAACCGGAAGCCGCGCTCCTGGTTTTGTGGTGCGGCGCCCACGCTCCAGCCGGTGATGCCCGTGGCGAGTTCGCGCACGTCGGTCTGGTTGTAACCGCCGTCCACGCCCACGGTGTGGAGTTCCAGGATCTCGCGGGCGAGATTCTCGTTCAGGCCGCGCGCTTGCCGCCGTCCCTGCCGGGACTCCGGGCCCACCGACTGCGAGTTGTTCAGGTACGTGAGCATTGCCGGGTGTTGTTCGACGGCAAGCAGCATGTCCTCGAAGCGTCCGGCGATATGCGGTGCGATCGCCTCACGCTCGAGTGTGGCGGCGAGGCCGCGCATCGCCACCGGACCCACGCTCACGCTGAAATGGTTCGAGTAGAAATCCAGTAGTCGCGCGGCGAAGGGGCGTGGGCTCGAGATAGCGGCCTCCAGGGTGTCGGCGGCCAACGCCGTGCCCATGGCGGCAATGGGTTTCACGGTTTCCGGCGAGCCAGCGGCCTTGAGCGCAACTGCGCCTGACCGGCTTCGCTTGGTCGCGGTCTGGTGTGCCGCTAGTAGCCGCAGCACCTCTGCCGAGCTGCCAGCGGACCCATCGAAGCTGAGCGGTCCTATCTGCCGCTCCAGCCAGCCCTGGGGATCGGCGCGGGCAGCGGAAATCTCGCCGTGGCGGGCGCCCATCCCGAAGCGGTTGGCGGCGATTTCGCCCGTGGCCCGGTTCATTCATTGCTCCTTGATGCTGTCATCGTTCGTCACGTCGGTGATAAGGCCTCAGACGCGCCCGGAGCGCGGATTCCTTCGCCCCGCAGCGTTCAGCGCGCCAGAACCCGCGTGAGGAAAGGCAGGCTTCGCTCCATGCGGTAATCGATGCCTGAGTGGGTGTCGTCGAACTCCTCGTAGCTGTGGCCGATGCCGGCTTTTGCCAGTGCGAGTGAGAGTTGCCGCGTGCCGTAGTGGATGTGGTACTGATCGTGCCAGCCACAGTCGATCCAGATGCCGCGCATCGATTTCAGCCCTGCGCGATGCGCTCGGACCATGTGCACCGGGTCGTGCGCGAGCCACTTTGCCCAGCGCGCCGGGATGATCGCGCCGGTCTCGAGATCAAAAGGCAGCCTGAATCCATTCGGCGCCCGCGGGTCGGGATCGTAGCTGGCGGCCATCGCGAGGTTCATCAGCGCGTGCACCTCCGACCCGCCCGGACGCTCCTTGCGCCAGATGTGTTCGAGGAAACGCCGCACCCTGCCGTCATCGAGCCCCGGTGCGAGTTTTGCGGCGTTGCGCGCCACGTCGACCTTGCCCGCACGCCGCGCAGGCGTGGCATGGCGCTCCAGGGTGTGCAGGGTGTTGGGCCAGTCGGCGCGGTAGCAGAAATCGAAGTAGGCGTCCCCCGAGTGATTGGCCACCGCACCCCAGTGCTGCGCGTATTTCATCGCGTGCACGATGGCGCCGTATCCGCCGGAGGACTTGCCGAAGCAGCCTCGCGATTCGCGAGAGGCGAGCGTGCGGAACTCGCGGTCCACGGTGGGGATCAGTTCGCGGGTGAGGTAATCGGCGTAGCGGCCGATGGCGCTCGAGTTGATGTACTGGTTGCCGCCGAGCGACGTGAAGCAGTCGGGGAACACCAGTATCGCGGGCGCCAGGTGCTTGTCGTGCACGAGTCGCGCCGCGCGTTCGGGGATGTTCTCGTCGAAGGCTCGCCAGGCGAGGTGCGCGGGTCCCGAACCGGTGTAGCCCGCGAGGTCGAACAGCACTGGGAAGCGTTTGGCGCTGGCCGTGTCGTATTGCGGCGGCAGCCAGACATGGAGCTTGCGCACGTGCGGGTCGCCGAGAGGATTTCCTGCCAGCACGCGCGAGACATGCTCCAGCACGACGATCCGTCCCTCAGGGCAGCTTGGGCGCTTGATGGCCATGCCGGGTCTCCGCAGTGTGGGCAAGGCGGATGGTAGCGCGCCTTGCTGGGCTGCAGGTGCCGGAGCAGTCCCGGGCGCGGCATACTGCCGCCCGGAGGTTCCAGCGCATATGCACCGATTTGCCCGCGGTTTGGTGGTCGCACTGTTGCTGATGCCGGCCCTTGCCAGCGCGCAACCCTTGCAGCCGGCCGCAGCGGTTGCCGCGGGGCGCCCTGCGCTCGCGCTGCCGCTCGCCTGCACGCTGGGCAAGGACTGCTGGGTAGCGAATTATTTCGATGTCGATGCCTCAACCTCTGTCGCCCGCGATTTCCGCTGCCATACCCGGAGCTACGAGGGGCACGACGGCACCGATATCGCCATCCGTGATCAGGGTGAGATGCGTCGCGGCGTGCCGGTTCTGGCGGCAGCTGCGGGCACCGTTCGCAATATCCGCGATGCGATGGACGATGCGGGCGTGACGGATCCGGCCGCGGTCGCCGGCCTCAAGGGACGCGACTGCGGCAATGGCGTGGTGATCGATCACGGCGGCGGCTGGCAGACCCAGTACTGCCATCTGCGCCGCGGCAGCGTGGGGGTAAAGCCGGGGCAGGCCGTCGTGGCGGGTGCGCCACTGGGGCTCGTCGGTCTTTCCGGGCGCACGGAGTTCCCCCACCTCCATCTCACGCTGCGGCTCGGCACGATGCAGATCGATCCCTTCACCGGCCTGCCTTCGCAGCAAGGTTGCGGCGGTGCGGCCAACCCCCTGTGGCGCGCGGACGCTGGCATCGACTACGAGGATGTGGCTCTCTACAACGCAGGTTTCAGCGTGGGTCCGCCTGATATCGAGGCGATCCGCCGTGGCGAGCGGCTGGCGGGGCCGGTCGACGAGGCCGCGCCCGCGCTGGTGCTGTGGGTAGACATGTTCGGCGTGCAGGCGGGCGATCGCCTGCTCTTCTCGATACGCGATCCCGCGGGGCGTGTGGTGCACCGCTCGGAGCAGATCGTCGATCGCACCCAGGCGCGGCGTTACGGCTTCTCGGGTCTGAAGCGCCCGGCTGCGGCCTGGATCACAGGCAGCTACACCGGAGAAATCGTGCACCTGCGCCAGCGTGCCGGGCAGGAACTCATGCGCCGCGTGATCGCCGTGCAGCAGGTCGGTGCTCCCGGCTAGCCCTCAGCACCACGCGAAGCGCGGCTGCTCGAAGTGACTCACGCGCGTGGCGCGCTCGGCGAGCGCCACCTCGCGGAACTGGTAGATCACGGCCGCCGTGGGCGCGTGTACTTCGTCGTCCAGACTGTGCAGATGGATCGAGAGTACCGGGTGGTCGCCAAAGGGCGCCTCGCGCAGCGTGGGTACGTGTGCGTGCATCAGGTCGGCGAGGGGTACGCGGAAGCAGTGGGCCACCTCGGAGGGGGACGGCGCGAGGGTGGAGTCGTCCTCTACCCACGCCACGAAAGGCCGCATCCGGAAGCCCGAGCGCGTCGGAAAATCATCCAGCCGTCCGAGCACGCTGCTGGCGTCGATGTCGAGCCCCAGCTCCTCGCGCAGCTCGCGCAGCGCCGCTTGCAGGTCGGTCTCGCCCGGATCCAGCCGCCCCCCCGGCAGCGCGAACTGCCCGGCATGACGGTTCATGGTGGCGGGTCTTTCGGTGAGCAAGAAGCAGGCCTCGCCGCTGCGCGGGCAGCGCACCAGGGCGAAGACCACGGCGGCGGGGCGCAGTCCCTCGCGCTCGTGATCGGTGTGCTCGAAGGCGCCCAATCGGGTGCGGATCATCTCGCGAAGGGCAGGACTGAACTGGAGGTCGATGGTGCGCTCCCCGGCGGGTATGCCGCAGCATGGGTTGGCATGCAGTTACGCATGCTAGCAGCAGTTGGACTCGTCGCGGGCTCGCGGTTGGACGCCGAGTCTGGACGCCGGCGCCTCGGGTCGTCATCCTCGGCGCTTGCACTCTTTAACGCGTCGCGGTTTTGGCGCTCGCCTCTGCACTGACCGGAGCCACTAGCGCATGTTGCGTATCCATAGCCTGATCCTTGCGGCCCTGCTGAGCGCGGCGGCGCTTGCCGATGTCACGCCTGCCCCCGCTGCCGGGCGCTTCAGCCTTGACGATGTCTACACCCCGGTGGCCGCCACCGGCGGCATGGTGGTGAGCGAGGAGGAGCTCGCCTCGGAGATCGGTGCCAGCGTCCTCAGGCGCGGCGGCAATGCCGTGGACGCAGCCGTGGCTACCGCGTTGGCCCTCGCCGTGGTGTTGCCCGAGGCGGGCAACCTGGGCGGCGGGGGTTTCATGCTCGTGCACCTCGCCAAGGAGCACCGCACTATCGCGCTCGACTACCGCGAGATCGCGCCCCGTGCCGCCACCCGCGACATGTACCTGAAGCCAGACGGCAGCGTTGATCACGACGAGCTCGATCACGGCGCGAAGGCTGTGGGCGTGCCGGGCACCGTGGCGGGACTCGCCTACGCGCTCGAGCATTGGGGCACCATGAAGTGGTGGCAGCTGGTGGACCCTGCGCTGGCACTCGCCGACAAGGGCTATGTGCTCAATGCCACGCAGGCGGCCTCGCTCGAGATGGGGCGCGAGCGGCTGTTACTGAATGACGAGGCGAAGCGCGTCTACCTCGAGCCCGACGGCAGCGCGCCGCCGATGGGCACGCGCCGGCGCTACACCGATCTTGCGGCCACGCTCAAACTGCTGAAATCCGTGGGGCCGAAGGCCATCTACGGCGGCGCGATCGGTCAGAAAATCGTTGACGATCTGCAACGCCAGGGTGGCGTGCTCACCCTGGAGGACCTGTTGAGTTACCACGTGACGGAGCGGGCTCCCGTGACGGGCACCTATCGCGGTTTCGAGGTGGTGTCCATGCCCCCGCCCTCATCCGGCGGCGTGCATCTGATCCAGATGCTGAATATGCTCGAAGGCTGGCCCCTGGCCGCGATGGGCGCGGGCAGCGCGCAGGGCCTGCACCTGATGGCCGAGGCGATGCGCCGTGCCTATGCCGATCGCAGCGAATATCTGGGCGATCCCGGCTTCGTGCCCGTGCCGGTGGCAGCACTCACCAGCAAGGACTACGCCGCGGCGCTGCGCTCGCAGATCAACCCCGATCGCGCCACTGCGTCGGCGACGGTCAAACCCGGCAAGCTCGCCCCCTATGAAAGTCATCAGACCACGCATTTTTCCGTGATGGACCGCGACGGCAACGCCGTGGCTAACACCTACACGCTCAACTGGAGCTACGGCAGCGGCATCGTGGCCAAGGGCACGGGCATCCTGCTGAACAACGAGATGGATGACTTCAGCGCCAAGCCCGGCGAGCCGAACGCCTTCGGGTTGCTTGGCGGCGAGGCAAATGCGGTGCAGCCGGGCAAGAAACCCCTGTCCTCGATGACACCCACCCTGCTCATGAAAGACAACAAGGTGTTTCTGGTGACCGGCTCGCCCGGTGGCAGCCAGATCATCACCACGGTGCTGCAGACCATCGTTAACGTTGTCGATCACGGCATGAACATTCAGGCCGCCACCAATGCGCCGCGCGTGCATCACCAGTGGTGGCCCGACGAGCTGCTGGTGGAGCGCACCTTGAATCCCGACACCATCGCGCTGCTGCGCTCGCGCGGTCATACAGTTACGCCCACCTACCCGATCGGCACCACGCAGACGATCCTCTACTGGGATGGCTTGTTTCAGGGCGCCGCCGACCCGCGCCGCGGGGGTGGCAAGGCCGTGGGCCTGTAGCGCGTAGGTCTCGTTCAAGCAGGCTAGTGGTTATCTGCGCCAGCGCTACGTTGATGGCAGCGAGCGTCGCCAAGGCCGCTGGCGAACCCTCCGCCGGAGCTCAGTTCCGATCAAGGACCTGATCGGGCGAGAGCCTTCGCTCGGCTACCGCACGGTTGCCAGTCTGCTGCGGATGAACCGGAACACCGTTCAGCATACCCCTCAAGTGCGCGCACTGAGCCTCAACCAGCCGCCTGAACTGCCTCATCGACGCTGTCCTTGACGGTGATCACCCGACCCATGCCGCCAAGGTGGAAGATCTGCGCCACGAACGGACTCATCCCGCACACGACGAGCGTCGACTGCTTCGCCGCGACAATGAGCACTCGCAAACCCATCGAACTGATAAACGTGATGCCAGACAGATCCAGGACGAAGCGCTCGCAGTTTCGTTGCTGGGCAGCCTGCCACACGGTCAGGAACACCTTGCTGTTGCTGGTGTCGAGCCGGCCATTGAGTGTCAGCACCAGTACGCCTCCCACTGCCCGCTCATGCACCTCGATAACGGCTGGCGTCTGGGCCGCTGCACCCCGCGCCCCCGTCTGCGCATCAAACACAAACGAGCCTGCATCCAGGCGCTCATGGGCGCGGGCAATCTCTTGGGCAAACTTCTGCCGGTCCGGGTCGTCGGCAGCGAGATGTGTAAACAGCTCTTCCAGGTGCAGGAGGCATTTCGCTGCTGCAGCCACCGTCGTCGCGGTCGACTTGTCACCAGCGATCAGGTGTGCGTCCAGCGCTGCCGACTCAAGTCGCAAGGCGATCTTCACCACCCTGAGCTTGTCCGGAAACGCGAGCGCCGCCGCCACGTACTGATCCGCCGCGCCGGCGAGTACCACGCCGCGCTCGGCCTCGCTGTCGATGAAAGTCGCAAATGAACGAAACTCATTGTCGCATGGTGACTTCATCAGACGCAGCAAATTGTAGGCATCTGGATGCAACTCAAAGAAGAGTGCCGACAAGTCAGGCACTGCCTCGGAGGCTGCAGCTGATGAGCCTGACGGCGCTGCCAATCGCATCATTTGATCAAGAATCTGCGTACCACCCGGGTGCACCGCCGCCAGCTGCGTCGCGTCGACCAAGTTGTTGCCCACCTGGAAATGCTCCGAGCGCCGCGAGATACGCCGCTCGACCCCGTAGGACTGCACCTCGAACTCGTATGCCCACCCCTGCCGGGATAGGAGCTGGCGGAGCGGCGTCACGACGCTGCGGACTCCCCCGCAGCAATAGGCGAAATTCCCCTGTGGCAGCGTCACTGAACGCAAGCGCTGCAGCAGGAATTCACTCAGGAAATAATAAGCGTCGGCCTCTGTGTCGAGGTCGGTATGCTGCAGAACCTCCCCGCCAGCAATCACGACGTGCTGTGGTTTGCTTTGCTGCCCCGCATGGCCACTGACATAGCCAAGCACCATCGCTGCAGGATTGGCGCGCGTGAACTGCTTCCAGGCCTCCAGATTCGCGAAGAACAAATCGGGGGAACGGACCTGGTGGACGAGGGTAAATCGGCCTGGTCGGTTACTGATCTCGGCGGCGAGCGAAACAAACGGCGAAATACCGGTGCCACTCGCCACCATCAGCAGGTTCGAGCCCGCCGGCGGCACCCGGAACCGAATCCCGGATGCACAAGCAAGAAACGCCTGCGGCGCGTTCTTGTCAGACAACCGCGAGAAACCGAAATGGACACAGTTGTCCATTGGCCGGCTGACAAGCACGCGCAGACGTCCGGGCGTCACGCCGCACACGGAATAAATCCGCGGCGAAACTGGCTGAAATACGGGTCTGTCCTGACCCTCGTCGCCACCGTGCACCGCCTCCACGAAGTCACAGAGCAATTCTGGCGATACACCCGCCTCCGGCCATCCCAGCGCCCGCCAGAGGTCAGCCCAGCTCCACCCCGTATCGGGCAGTTCCACCAATTGTCCGGGCGTAAGCAGCGTGACGTCCGCAAAGAACCGACGGCGCAGCTCGGCCGACGACGCCTCGTCCCGGGGCATCAGCACGCGGACGATATCGCTCCCGTGATAGTGCAGCGGCTCGTCGACGCGTTCAAAGTCGACGATGACAACCGACCCTTCCTCGTTGAGATGCGCCACGGTCTTGGTCACTGGCGCATATAGCGGGCTTATGCGCAGGCGACGCCGCTCGTGAACCGCCTCATTCATGATGCCGAACATCCGCATGGCCGTTGTGTGATTCAACTCAGGGCTGGGGGCAGCGGCCAGCTTCTGGCCAGATCCTTCCGCGGACGTATCGACCTGCAAGGTGTTGTGCATGTAGCTGAACAACTTACGGGAATGGGCGGCAAGCACGCCGCTCTCGCCCGCATAGCATTCGATAAGCTGGTTGAAGGCATGGCACAGGCCAGCGTCAGCCCCGGCCACCTCGAGGAATCCGCGCAAGGTGGCGTCGCGGCTGAGGCTGCGGACACAGGCAGAATAGTCCCGCTGCGGACCCGGATAGTACGCATCCACATCTTCTATACCGGCCAAGGCGCCGAGCCGACCGTGGTGGTAGCGGCCCAGCACCGCGTCGAGGATGTGGTAGGACACGAACTGCAGCCCCGACATCCCCTTGGTGACGCGAACGCTCCCATCTGCGCTGCGGAGGGCAATGCCCTTGTGGATCGGCTGCATGTGACGGATGAATACGTGCTTTGACACGTGGTAGCGGTGCGACGCAAGCGTAGAAATCCGCTGGAATTCGTCCTTGCTCTGCACGAGTCCACGGGTCAACTCATATATGAGTTCGATCAGCTGGCGTCGTGGTACGGAACCCGCCTTGCCGGAAAGACGTTCGTCGGCGTAGTCGCGCATTGCGCACAGCAAGTCGAGAATCGTATGTGGCAGCGCACGCAACGCATACGCCATGCAGGCAGGAATGGTGTGATAAGTGCGTTCGTGTGAGTGACCAAAGCTCGGGTAAAGCAGTTCGATATCGTCCGCACCAAAGGCATGTGAGGCGGCGTCCGGGCGCCACTGCCAATTGTCTACGACGAGGAAGTGCCCGGTGAGTGCCGGCTCCACCTCGAGTCGGCTGGCGACCGCCTGAAACGGGTGCGCTATCCATTCCGGAACCGGGTGGCCATCGGCGCCGGAATTGAAAGACAGGTGTGCAAGGCTGCCAAGCAGGATGAAGATGCGCGAGGCATCGCGGTAATCGGCTATGTCCTGCGGCGTGAGCTGCGGCGAATCGACCGGCGGGAGGCGCAAGTACTCATGCAGGTGAGAGTGGCGCGGCAGCATTTCGTGCTGACGTGGCCCCAGCGCCGCCTCGGGCAGGCGCGTGGCAGTCGCATCTTCATCGAAAACACGGAAAGCCTCGGGATCGGGAAAGAAGGTCTTCACCGCGGCAAGCGTTTCTTCCCACGGCCTGAACTTGCCCCCTATCGGGCCGCCGAGCCCGTGCGGGGTCATGAAGCCCCATTCGCGGGTGATGAAGCCAACCCGCCCCGAGCGACTCTCATCAAGGAGGCGGGCAATTCGCGCTGCGACGTTCGTCAAATTGGTACGGGCTGCGACCAGGCGCCCGGTAGCAGCCATGAGGTGGTCGTTAACAGCGAGATTTTTCGGCAACATATCGATAGTCAAAAAGGACCCGGTGAATCAGTGATCGGCTGCTATGAGAGTCGGCTCAACCTCCGACGGCGTCTCTTCAAGTTGCTGCTGCAGGCGTCCTTGGTCGTAGCGCTCATCCGTGACATTGCGCCCATAAGCACTCAGCGTCCAGTTTCCCGCGGCGGCGGTGTAGGTCGTATCAACGTTCAGCAGGCTGCCTGAATCGATGCCTGTGAAGCGACCTTCGCCCTGCGCATGGACGGCAAAGTGCGCAGCATGAATGCTTTGCGTCCCTGTTGCGGTCCGACTGCGATGCGGTAGGTCACGGAACTGCCGAGCAGGTGGCTCACGGAAGCGAGGCGTGCCGTTGTCTCGGGCGACGTAGACGCTGTCCAAGAAAAGCATGTGTGAGCCCGATCGATATGGCACTGTTGCCAATGCGTCTGGTGCCGCCCTGCGAATTGCATGCATTCCACGATTGCAGCCACTGGGCGATGGTCAAACGCAGGGCCGACTTCGAAAGCGTTGCGCTGGCTTTTCTGTTGAGGAATTCCTGATGCCGCAAAAGGTAACCAGCCTGCACGACCCCGTAACAACGCAGATTCCCACTCCGCAGGAACTGGTGGCGCGCGCACGGGCGTTGATCCCGACGCTGATCGAGCGCGCCGAGCGGCAGCAGGGCCTGCGGCACATCCTGCCTGAAACCATGCAGGACCTGAAGGACGCGGGATTCTTCCGCATCTATCAGTCAAAAAAATATGGCGGTTACGAGTACGAGCCCGGTGTTTTCTGCGATGTGCAAATGGCATTGGCCGAGGGCGATGTATCGGTCGGCTGGGTGTTCGGCATCGTTGGCGTGCACAACTTTCATCTGCCGCTGTTCGATGATCGTGCGGCTGCGGACGTTTGGGGCAGTGACCCCTCGGTATTGATCGCGTCGCCGTATGCGCCCGGCCATGCCGTTCCGGTCGAGGGTGGGTATCGGTTGAGTGGGCGCTGGAAATTTTCCAGTGGCACCGATCATTGTGACTGGATATTCCTCGGCGGCATCATCGATCACGGCACGCCGCCGGCCAGCATGTTTGAGTCTGATTTCCGGGCGTTCCTGCTGCCTCGCAGTGACTACCGGATTATTGATACGTGGAAGGTGGTCGGGCTGAAGGCCACCGGCAGTCACGACATCGCTGTCGATGGCGCCTTCGTACCCGAACACCGCACCCATTCGATGAACGATGCCACCGACGGCACCAATCCGGGCAGCGCACCGCGATCCTCCAGCCTTTACCGCTACCCCTACTGGCAGGTTTTTGTGCGCGCGGTCTCGACCGCCGGTATCGGCGGCTTGCAGGCGATGGTGAACGCCTTTGTCGATTATGGCAGCAAGCGCGTGACCGTTACCGGCGCCAAGACGCAGATGGATCCCGATGCAACGCTGGCGCTGGCCGAGGCCTGCGCCGGTATCGACGAAATGAAAGCCACGTTGCAGCGCAACTTCGAGCGCATGCGGCCGTATGCCGAAGCCGGGCAGATGCCATCGATGACGGAGCGGCTGATGTGGGCGTATCAATCCGCTGCGGTGCCGCGGCGCTGCGCGGATCTCGCCCTGCAGCTGTTTCGCGCGGCCGGCGGGACGGGTCTTTTCGACAACCAGCCGTTTGGGCGGATCTACACCGATCTGCTTGCGATGTGCAACCATGCCGCCAATCAACATCAGGTTGCCGGGCGCAATTGGGGTGGTGTCATGATGGGGCTGGAAAACACGGTGCGGACTCACTAGACGCCGGAACGACTCACTCCGCCAATGATTGCGACCTGCGCTGCGCAGGATCTGCTCCAGTCATTCGAGAGGCGCATGTGGCAACCATCCAGATCGAAGGTGATATTCATCGGGCGGATGAGAGCACGGAGTGGGACAGTATTCAGTTGAGCGCAGGGAGCGGGTGTCGCGGCAGATGATGCCTCCGGGGAACTGGAAGGGTGGTCGAGTCAGGAGAAGTTCCGGGTCGTGCTGGAGAGCGCGGCGCTGAGCGAGTCGGAGCTGGCGGACTACCGCCGTCGAAAGGGTTGTACGTCGAGCAGGTGCGGGAGTGGCGCAGAGATGCGCGCGCCTGCACATACTTTTGCGCGTGCGAATTGAAAACAGGGGGCATGCTGAGTGCAAATTGAGATTGCCGTAGCCTTTGTCTCAAGTCGCTACGGCTGCTGTCAAATGGGGGAATCGTCGAAATAATAGGGTAATCGGATGATCAAATACCCCAATATGAATTAAGATTACCCCAATTTCTCAATATCTCACGAGCCATGCACTCTCTAACGCCGGACTACCTCGCCAAACTGCGGTTCGACACGCAGCAACTGGCAACGCTGCGCGCGCTGGGCGAGTACCGGGGCAAGCAGCTTCATTTTGCGCAATCGCCAGAGGTGCTGAGCGACCTGCGGCAGGTGGCAGTTGTCGAATCGACGGAGTCTTCCAGCCGACTCGAAGGTGTCGTCGTTGCAGCCCACCGACTCAAGTCACTGGTGCTCAAAAACGCCACGCCCAAGAGCCGCTCCGAACAAGAAATCGCTGGCTATCGCGATGCCTTGGGGCTGATTCATGAAAGCGGGGAGCAAATGCCCTTCTCAGAGGGCACGGTCCTGCAGCTGCATAGCATCTTGTACCGCTATATGCCGCAGCCGGGTGGTCACTGGAAAGCCACCAACAACGACATCATTGAGCGCCACCCCGATGGCGGTACGCGCATTCGATTTCGCCCCGTAGCGGCTCACCTTACGCCCATGGCGATGACGGACACCATTGCGCGCTACCGATCAGCGCTCGATCAGCACCTGGCTGACCCGCTGGTGCTGGTGCCGCTGGTCATCCTTGATTTCTTATGCGTGCATCCATTCCCTGATGGCAACGGCCGCATGGCTCGGCTGCTCACCTTGCAACTGCTCTACCACGCCGACTACACCGTGGGCCGATTCATTAGTCTGGAGCGGATCTTCGAGGAATCGAAGGAGAGTTACTACGAAACGCTAGAGGCCAGCTCACAGGGTTGGCACGAGGGCAGACAAGATATCGCCCCATGGCTCGACTACTTTTGGGGTGCATTGCTGCGCGCTTATAAGGAATTCGAGGCACGAGTCGGTACCATTGAGCGTGGACGTGGCGCTAAAGGCGACCGGGTGCGCGCAGAAATACGCAAGCGCAACCTACCTTTCGCTATTTCCGAAATTGAAGAGGCCTCCCCCGGCATCAGCCGCGACACGGTGCGGCTGGTATTGCGCACGATGAAAGCGGAAGGTCTGATTGCTCCGACGGGCAAGGGGCGCGGGGCAAAATGGGTCAGCCTTACCGCTAGCCAAGCGACCGGCCCAACGCATCACAAAACCGGAGCGCAAACATAACGAAAGCGAGAGCCCATGGACAAATACCAGTTCACTGAGAGAGAGATCTACACCAAGTTCATTACCCCCGCGCTGGAAAAGGCAGGGTGGGATATTGCAACTGAGGTGCGTGAAGAGTTTCCGCTCACCAAGCGCCGCATCATCGTCCGTGGCCCGAGCCCCCTCCGAGTTGCGCGTGGGCCGGCACCAATACCATCACTGCCACTACCGTTGCCCCACATACCATCCTTGCAATCGCAGCCAGCGACAAATCACGCGCGAGGCCCTGCTCAGGCGCGAGGCCCTGATCAGAGCCCGTTTTGCAGGATCTGGCGAAACCCGCGCACGTCGTAGCCAGCGCTCGCGGCAGCCGCGATGACCTCGTCCGGGTTGCAGTTGCCGGCCTGCGCCAGGGCCCACAAGTTCGCGCAGCGCGTGCCGGAGCGGCAGAAGGCCAGCACCGGCCCCTCGGCTGTGGCGAGCAACTCCCGAAATTGCAGCACGTCGTCGATGGTGAGGCCGCCTGAGTTGACCGGCTGGTAGTGGTAGGCGAGACCGGCGGCGGCCGCCGCGGCGGCAACGGTGGTGGCCGGCGGCTGGTCGAATGACTCGCCGTCGGGCCGGTTGTTGATCACGGTGCGGAAACCCAGGCGTGCTACTTCGGTCAGCTCATCGGGCATCAGTTGTGGCGCCACGCTGATCGCATCGTCCAGTTTCCGTAGATCCATCATCAGGCACCCCTATTGCTGACCAAAGCATGATATTCATGATGCCTTGCCGTGTTAAGCAACTTCGGAGTCTGAGATGCCAAAGCCCTGGATCGTCCCGCTGCTTGTCGTCTGCTGTACCGCCGCCGCGGCCGGACCCGAACCATTCGGGCCTGCCGACCTGCTGCAGGAGCGCGGGATCTCTGACCCCGTGATATCGCCCGATGGCCGCTGGGTGGCCTACCTCGGCAGCGAAACCGATACAGCCAAAGATGCCTTCAATACCGAGCTGTGGCTAGCCAGCTGGGACGGCAGCAAGAACACCCGCCTCACCCACACCTCGCAGAGCGAGTCGCAGCCGCGCTGGAGTCCCGACGGCCGTCGCCTCGCCTTTCTGGTGGCGCGTCCCGCCGTGGCAGGCAAGGATGATCCGGATGCCAAGGGCAAGGAGGCCGACGCGATAACCCAGATCTGGTTGCTGGATCGCGACGGCGGCGAGCCCGAACAGCTGACGGCTTTCGCAGGTCCTGTGGCCGATTTCGCGTGGTCGCCGGACGGGCAGCAGATCGCCGTCATCGCCTGGGATGAGGACTCGCGCAAGACCAAGGATCCGGATGCCACCGCGCCGCCCATCGTGCTCGATCGCTATTACTTCAAGGAGGACTACACGGGCTATGTGGGCCCTGAGCACAAGCACCTCTATCTCTTTGACGTGGCGACGCGCAAGGCCACGCGTCTCACCACCAGCAACAACGACGAAACAAGACCTGCGTGGTCGCCCGACGGCCGGCAACTCGCCTTTCTCGGGCGTGAGAGTGCGGATCCTGATCGTGGCAGCCGGTTCACGCTGTTTGTGATGCCGCCCGCAGCGGGCGCGGTGCCGCGGCGATTGGTGGAGTTCCAGGGCGAGAACGGCGACTCCGCGTGGATGAGCGCGCCGCAGTGGAGCCCCGACGGCAAGCGTATCGCCTATACCGCGGGTGGCGACCCCAAGCTGATCTACTACGCCACCTACGGCCCCTGGGTGATCGATGCCGCGGGTGGCACGCCGAAAAAACTGGCAGCGGCACTCGATCGCAATCTCACCCAGCCGCGCTGGACCGGCGATGGCAAGAGCCTCTACCTGCTTCTCGAAGACGATCGCAACCAGCAGCTGGTGAGCGTGGCAATTGCCGACGAGCGGCTGCGCGCCGTCACCACAGGCCGGCGCGAGGTTGCTGATTTCAGCGTGGGCAGCGGTGATCGCATTGCGTTGCTGCAGTCCACGGTGGATCGGCCGGCGGAGGTGTTTGCCCTGGAGCGCGACGGCCTGCGGCCCTTGTCGCGGCAGAACGACGACTGGCTCGCCGCGCGCCACATCGCAGCCACCGAGGAGATCAGCGTCAGGAGCCGCGACGGCGCGCGGATCAGCGGCTTCATCGTGAAGCCCCACGACTGGAAAAAAGGTCGCAAATACCCCGCTATCCTGAGTATCCACGGCGGTCCGGTCGCGCAGTACGCCAACACCTGGATGGCCGAATGGCAGGTGCTGGCCGCGGCAGGCTACGTGGTGATCGCCGCCAATCCGCGCGGCAGTTCGGGCCGCGGGCAGGATTTTTCCACCGCCATCTACGCCGACTGGGGCGTCAAAGACAGCGAGGACGTGCTGGCCGCCGTCGACTATGCCGTGAAGCAGGGAATCGCTGACCCCAAGCGCCTCGGCGTTGGTGGTTGGTCCTATGGCGCCATCCTCACCAACCAGGTGATCGCGCGCGACTCCCGTTTCAAGGCCGCTATCAGCGGTGCTGGCGCGAGCAATGCCTTCGCGGGCTACGGCACCGATATGTACATCAGGGAGTACGAGGCCGAGCTCGGACGGCCGTGGGAGAATCCTGAGGCCTACATGAACGTGTCCTACCCGTTTTTCCATGCCGGAAAAATAAGCACGCCCACGCTGTTTCTCTGCGGTGAGCGGGACTTCAACGTGCCGCTGCTGAATTCGGAGCAGATGTACCAGGCCCTGAAGAGCCGCGGCATCGACACGCGCCTGGTGATCTATCCGGGACAGTTCCACGGTTTCGATGTGCCGTCGTATATCGAGGACCGCATGCGGCGCTATCTCGATTGGTACGGCCGGTATCTCTGAGCTGCCTGGCATGCAGCCGGGAGCCTCAGTCGAGTCCGATTCCGTGAACTTGCGGGGCCGCTTGCCCGTGCGGCTCAACCTCCCTTGCGGTAAAGCTCCAGCGTCTTCAGCAAACCAGTGCGCACAGCCTTGCGCAGCGATGCCGGCTTCAGCACCTCGCAGTCGGCACCGTATTTCATGATGTCCATCAACAGTTCGCGGTGATCGGCATAGGGAAGGCGCAGGGTGTAGCTGCCATCGGCGGCGAATTCGCCCCGCTGCTCCGGGTGCCAGCTCTCCGCGCCCACCCAGCGCGCCCGCTCCGCGGTGAATCGCAGGACTGCGGTTTCCGCAGCCGCGCCGGCGAAGATGCCGTAGCCGGGGCCAAGGACCGTCTCGACGGTCTTGCGGCCGACTTCGCGGGCGCGGGTGTCGATCATGTCGACCTCGCGGATGGAGTCGATGGCGAAGTTGCGCAGTCCGTCGCGCAGATGGCACCACGCATCGAGGTACCAGTTCTCGCGGTAGTAGACGAGGCGTTGAGGTGAGACCTCGCGCTCGGTGGTCTCGCCCGTGCTGCGGGCGAAATAGGTGAGGCGCAAACGCTTGCGCCGCAGCAGCGCCGAGCCCACGCGTTCGAAGTGCGCGAGCTTGATCGAGCGCTTGCCGACGCCAACCACCAGCACGCGTTTGCGGATCTCCGGGACGGTATCCTGCGCGGCGCCGAGCAGCGTGTTGAGGCGCAGCTGCAGCGGGGAGATATGCTGCGACAGCAGCCCGCCCGGATCCAGGTTGGCCAACAGGTGCTGCATGGTGAGCAGGGCGTGGATTTCCTGCGAGCTGAACCACAGTCCGGGCAATTCGTATTGCCCGCCGGTCTGCGAGCCGCTCGAGGAGAGACGGTAGCCCCCGGCCTCGCGGTCCCAGACGATGGGCGCATTGAGCCGGGTTCGCATGTACTCGATGTCGCGCTGCACCGTGGCGCGCGAGACCTCAAGGGTTTCCAGCATCCGGGCAAAGCTCACCAGACGTCCGTTTTCCAACAGCTGGTTGATCTTGTAAAAACGCTCGGTGCGGTCCATCGGCGGCGGCCCTCCTCACGGCATCATGCCCTGAGGCTGCGCCGCACGGCAACGCCCGGCCCGAACGACTTTTGCCCCGTATTCAGAGCATACTCCCCAGCGCCCGCGAAATTTTCTGCGCCGGGATATGGCCCAGCTACCGGAGACCGCGCTATGAGACGCCGTGACTTCCCGCTTGTGTCCATAAGTGTCGCACTCCTGCTGGCCGGCTGCGGCGAGAGCGGTGATCAGGCAGCTGCCGCAAGCGTAGCCACGTCGGCTCCCGCGCTGGTGGCTGACGCCATTTACACCAATGCCCGCGTCTACACCGTAGATACGTCGAACAGCTGGGCCGAGGCCATTGCCGTGCGCGGCGACGCCTTCATGGCCGTTGGCAGCAAGGCCGACATCGAAGCACTCGCCGGTCCTGGCACCGTGCGCGTGGACCTCGGTGGTCGCATGGTGATGCCCGGTATCCACGACATGCACGCGCACCTGCCGCAGGCCGGCACCAAGGCGCTGTTCGAATGCGGATTTCCTTTCTCGCTCGGTATCCCGCAGATCATCGAGAAGGTCAAAGGTTGCGCATCAGGCGCAGTGAAGGATAAATGGATCCGCGGCGGGCAGTGGGCCCTCGAGGCGCTGGACGCACCGAATCCACCGCATCGCACGCTGCTCGATGCCGTCGCACCCGATGTGCCCGTGTTCCTGATGGACTCGACCGTGCATGCCGGGTGGGTGAACAGCAAGGCGCTGGAGGTGCTGGGTATCAACCGCGACACGCCCAATCCTGTCGGTGGTGTGATCGTGCGCGATGCCAGCGGGGATGCCACGGGCATCCTGCTCGACTACGCGGCCTACGCAGCGGTGCAGAAAATAGGGCGCTGGTCACCCCGGCAGATGGAGCAGGCGCTTGCCTGGAGCATCGGCCAACTCAATGCGGAAGGTGTCACGGCGATCAAGGAGGCGATGGCCGATGGCCTCGCGCTAGACGGTCTTGCTGCCTTGCAGAGGGC
>CAMAXE010000033.1 GCA_945862145.1 Klebsiella pneumoniae | reverse complement strand
CGCGCATCCGAGGCGAACATCCCCATGCGCCGTTTTGCCGAGGCCGAGGAGATCGCGCGTGCCGTGCTGTTCCTCGCGTCCCCCGAGTCGAGTTACGTGACCGGACATCTGCTGCTGGTCGATGGCGGCAACACGGCGCGCTGACGCGCTGCGTTGCGACGGCCGGAACACCGGAACTGTGATCTGGTTCAACACGCTCCCCCGTTGATACGGCTAATCTTTGCTGCGAAGGATTTGGTTAGGTGATCGCGTCTGATGCAGAGACGCTGTGAATGGATGCCCTGTGATTTTGGTGAATATCGTGTTGCGTCTGCTGTCCTGATCCGGTGCCAACGAGGAAATGTCGATGACTGTCTCCATGCCGCGAACATTCCGTGCCGTCGCGCTCGTGCTTCTGGCCAGCGCGGCCACTCCGGTGCTGTCACTGGAGGTGGGGGACATCGCGCCGGTACTTTCGCTGCAGGGTCGCGAGGACCCCGTCGCTGTTCCCGCGTCAGGCAAACTCACGTATGTCGACTTCTGGGCCTCGTGGTGTGGGCCCTGCCGCAAGTCTTTCCCCTGGATGAACCAGATGCATCGCAAGTACGCGGCCGAGGGCCTCGAGATCGTGGCGGTCAACCTCGATCAGGACGGCGCGGATGCCGGTGCGTTTCTGGAACAGATCCCGGCCGAATTCGGCATTGCATTCGATACGGCGGGTGCGTCCGCCTCGCTCTACGGGGTTAAGGGCATGCCTACCAGCTTTTTGGTGGGCGCCGACGGGAAGGTGCTGGAGGTGCACACGGGGTTCCGTGAAAAAGACGCTGGGGTACTCGAGGAGATGATCCGTAGCCATCTGGAGGTAAAGCCATGAAAGCGTATTCGGGACTCGCGCTGGCGCTGCTGGTGATGTCAGGTTGTGCGCCTGTCAAGCCGGTGCAGCCGTGGGAAAAAGGCTATCTCGCAAAGAAAGAAATGACCTTTGCCGGCGACAAGCTCGACGAGGCCTACCGTGAACACACCTACTTCAGCAAGGAGGCCGCCGCCGGCGGCGGCGGTGTGGGCGGCGGCGGTTGCGGGTGCAACTGAGATGAAAAACGTGATCAAACGCAGGGATTCAGCGCGCGCTCCAACAGCTGGTCTGGGGCAGGGCATCCTCCTCGCCGCGCTGGCGATTCCGGGCATCCAGCCCGTACAGGCTGAGAACGCGCCCGAGCGTGCCACAATTTCCTACCGCCACCTCGACTATCAGGACATGCAGTCGGGCTGGGATCGTATCGGCGTCAAGGCAAATGCGGTGTCGGTGCTTATGCCGGTCGCCGGTGAATGGGCAATCGGGGGGTCTTACACGCGCGACATCGTTTCTGGTGCCTCGCCTTACTTCCACAGCGAGAACTTGCTTGCCGGTGAGATCGAAGAGCGCCGCTACGGGCGTGATCTTTCTGTGTCGCGCTACTTTCGCCGCGGCAGCCTCACGGCAGGCTGGGTCGATTCGCAGGAGAGTGACTACACCTCGCGCGGCTACTCGCTCACGGGTACATGGAGCACGGAGTCCAACAACACCACGCTAACAGCTGGTGTCTCCACGCTCCACGACCGCATCGACGTTTCGGCGATCGGAGCCACGCAGGAATCCAAGGATACCGACTCTCTCATGGTGGGTATCACCCAGATTCTCTCGCCAGTCGATATCGTCCAGTTGAACCTGAGCCGTGCCGAAGGAGAGGGATTCTTCCGCGACCCCTACAAATTCCGTGACAACCGCCCAGGTCATCGCCAGCAAGATGTCGCGATGCTGCGCTGGAACCACCATTTCAGTGATCTCGACGGTACCAGTCGCCTGAGTTATCGCTATTACGAGGACACCTTCGGCGTCATCGCCCACACGGTCGACCTCGAGTACGTCCAGCAGCTCCCCGGGGGCTGGACGCTGACGCCGGAAATCCGTCTCTATGCGCAGGACGACGCAGATTTCTACGTGGACCCGCGCTTCCCCGGCGTGCCGAATTTCCGGCCGCGCAGCCAGATACAGTCACAGGATCAGCGCCTCTCCACCTTCGGCGCCACCACCCTCGGCCTGAAGCTGGCGAAGCAGATCGGCCCCGATTGGGTGGTCGACGTGGAGTACCAGAACTACGAGCAGCGCTCCGATTGGTACCCTTGGGGCAATGGCAGCAAGGGCATCAAACCCTTCCGCGCGAATTTCCTGCAGTTCGGCGTCAGTTGGTCCTTCGACTGACATGGAGATTTTCCGTACCGAATTCCGCGCTATGGGCGGCGCCAACGAAATCATGTTGGCAGCGCCCGGCCAGGCCGAGGCCTCTGCCGCGCTGGAAGTGGCTGTGCGTGAAGTGCAGCGCATCGAGGAGCGTTATTCACGCTACCGCGCGGATTCTGTCGTGTCGCGCATAAACGCGGCGGCCGGTTCGGGCGAGTGGATCGAGATCGATGCAGAAATGTGCACGCTTCTCGATTTCGCCGACGCGCTCAACCGCCAGAGTGACGGCCTCTTCGACATCACCTCCGGCATCCTGCGGCAGGCGTGGAATTTCCGCGAACGGAAGCTGCCTGATCAGGCCGAGCTTGACCGGCTGCTGGCGCACATAGGCTGGCAGCGGGTCGAACGTCAGGAGGCGGCCATCCGCTTGCCCGAGGCCGGCATGGAGATAGACTTCGGCGGCTTCGGCAAGGAATACGCAGCCGATCGCGCGGCCACGCTGCTCACCGAGCGTGGCTTCGAACACGGCTACGTGAACCTGGGTGGCGATATCCGCGCGCTGGGGCCGCAGGCCGATGGAAGCCCCTGGCTGATTGGCGTGCAGAACCCCCGTCGCCCCGGTGAACTCATCGCCACCATTCCCGTGAGCCAGGGCGCACTCGCCACCAGCGGCGATTACGAGCGCTACTTCGAGCATGAAGGTAAGCGTTACTGCCACGTGCTCGATCCGCGCACCGGCTGGCCCGTGTCGCACTGGTCATCGGTGAGCGTGCTAGCCCCGATGGCAGTAGTGGCGGGCAGTTTCGCCACGATCGCGATGCTGAAAGAACAGGACGGTCTCGATTTCCTGCGTGCCGCCGGCATGACCCACCTCTGCGTGGATGCCGACGGCGCGATTTTTTCCAACTGATTCCCAACCCGAGGGCCTGCCGCAATGGCAACGACGATCACGCTCGACAGTGGCAACAATAATTTCTTTGTCAAAGACGGATTTCTGGGCAGTACCCCCACGGGTTTCGTCGTCATTAAGGGCGCTACCATCGACGGCCTGGGTGGCAAGGACACGGTAGACACCACCAAGGAAGGTTATTCCTACCCCGATTCGAATTTCAAGCTCACCGTCGATGGCACCGGCGTGATCACGATGACGACATCGAGCGGCACGGCCACCTTCAGGAATTTCGAGCAGATCAAGTACACCAACTTGGTGGTTGCTGTCGGCTCGGCGGGAGACGATGCGCTCACGGGTACGGCAGCGGCCGATGTCGTTCTCGGCGTAGGAGGCAACGACACCCTGGATGGCTCAGCTGGCGCCGATTCGATGTACGGTGGTGCGGGCAACGACACCTATGTGGTCGACAACGCCGCTGACCAGGTGATCGAATCGAACAGCAGCGTGCATTTCGCTACCGCGACGCGGACTGCCACCACCGTGGATGCCGGCGGCATCGACCTGGTCAGGGCTGCGATCAGCTACGTGCTGGGGAGTTTCGTCGAGAACCTGGAACTGACGGGCACCGCGGCACTCAATGGCACCGGCAACGGCCTCAACAACCTCATCACCGGGAACACCGCAATCAACAGCCTGTCCGGTGGTGACGGCAACGACACGCTGGATGGGGGTGCCGGTGCGGACGCCATGTCCGGCGGTATCGGTAACGATGTCTACAGGATCGATCACATCAACGACACGGTCACCGAGGCTGCTGCAGAAGGCACCGACCGGGTCGAGAGCGTGGTTAGTTACGCGCTGGGGCAGAACCTCGAGAACCTCACGCTGACCGGTACGACCGCCATAAACGGCACGGGAAATGATCTGGCGAATGTCATCGTGGGCAACAGCGGAGCGAACCTCCTCGCCGGCGGTGGCGGCGCAGACGCCCTGACGGGCGATGCCGGTAACGACACGCTGGATGGGGGTGCCGGTGCGGACGCCATGTCCGGAGGTATCGGCAACGATGTCTACAGGATCGATCACATCAACGACACGGTCACCGAGGCTGCTGCAGAAGGCACCGACCGGGTCGAGAGCGTGCTCAGTTACGCGCTGGGGCAGAACCTCGAGAACCTCACGCTGACCGGTACGACCGCTACAAACGGCACGGGAAATGATCTGGCGAATGTCATCGTGGGCAACAGCGGAGTGAACCTCCTCGCCGGTGGTGGCGGCGCCGACACGCTGACGGGCAATGCCGGTAACGATACGCTGGACGGGGGCGCCGGTGCCGACGCCATGTCCGGAGGTAGCGGCAACGATGTCTACAGGATCGATGATGTCAACGACACGGTCACAGAGGCTGCCGCGGGGGGCGCCGACCGTGTCGAGAGCGTGCTCAGTTACGCGCTGGGGCAGAACCTCGAGAACCTCACACTTACCGGTAGCGCGGCTATCAATGGCAGCGGCAACACCTTGAACAACGTGATCACGGGCAATGCTGCCGCCAACACCCTGAGCGGTGACGCTGGCAGCGACCAACTGCTCGGTGGCCTTGGTGATGACACCCTTGATGGCGGCATTGGCAACGACATCCTCAATGGTGGTGCCGGAAACGATGTCATGCGCGGTGGTGCTGGCAATGACAGCTACACAGTGAATGCGAATTCCACCCTCGATCAGGTCGATGAGGCTACGGCTCCGGGCAGTGGCATCGACGCCGGTGGCGTCGACACCATCAACAGCTCCAAAAGTTACGCGTTGACCTCGGTCAGCTTCGTCGAGAACCTCACGCTGACGGGCACGGCCAATATCGCGGGGGCTGGCACCAGTACCGCCAATACGATCACGGGCAATGCTGGTAACAACGCGCTCGCGGGTGCTGGAGGAAACGACGCACTGAAGGGTGGTCTCGGCAACGATGTGCTCACAGGGGGTGCGGGTATCGACTCCTTCGTTTTCAACACGGCTCTCAACCCCGCCACCAACCTTGACACGATCAAGGACTGGGGAGCGGGGGGCTCGACGGACAAAATCCTGCTCGATGACGACATATTCCTCGCGCTGGGGCAGGTGGTGGCCACGACGGCGCTGGATCCGAGCATGTTTTTCGTTGTGGGCACGGCTGTGCAGGATGCCAACGATCACATCATCTACGATCAGGGCACAGGCGCACTTTTCTATGACGCCGATGGTTCGCTTAATGGCGCGGATCAAGTGCAATTCGCGACCTTGGGAGTCAGCAGCCATCCCACTCTGACTGCAGCCAGTTTCTTTGTGGTCATTTAAGCGGGGTTGCGTCATGCGCATGATGCTGTGGACCCTGTTGCTGTTGACGTCCCTGTCGCGGGCCGACGAGTTCCTCGACCCGGCCGAGGCGTTCCGACCCTCGCTGCGTGCGCTCGATGCACGCACCCTGGAACTGTCGGTGGACGTGGCCGAGGGTTACTACCTTTACCGCGGGCGATTCCGCTTTGCGCTGGAGGACGTCGGTGCCGCCTTGGGCCCGGCGGAATTCCCTGCCGGCCAGCCCCACCAAGACGAATACCTTGGCAAAGACGAGGTGTATTTCGACCATGTGGTGGTTCGTCTGCCAGTGCAGTCGCTTCCGGCTGACGGATCAACGGTGCATTTGAAGGCAGTGGTGCAGGGTTGTGCCGTGAAGGGCTTCTGCTATCCGCCGCAGTCGCACCGTTTCACGGTGGATCTGGCCGGTACTGCGCCTGCCGTGGCATCGCTGGTCCCATCCGCGGCTGCAGCCACGCCCACTGTCGAAGGTAGTGCTGCAGGGGCTGACGAGAGCAGTCTGATCGCGCGCGCACTTGGTAACTCCGGGCTGCTGGCCAATCTGCTGTTTTTCTTCGTGGCCGGGCTCGGACTTTCGCTGACGCCCTGCGTACTGCCGATGATTCCGATCCTCTCCGGGATCATTGTGGGGCACGGGGCGAAGGTGTCCCGTGGTCGGGGCTTCATGCTGTCTGCGGCTTACGTGGCCGGTATGGCTATCACGTACTCGCTGGCGGGCGTGGCGGCGGGCCTCGGTGGCACCCTGATCTCAGCGTCGCTGCAGAATCCCTGGGTGCTCGGGAGTTTTGCTACGGTATTCGTCGTGCTCTCGCTGTCGATGTTCGGCTTCTACGAGTTGCAGATGCCCTCCGCACTCCAGACGCGGCTGTCGGGCAGCGCCGACTCGTTGCAGGGCGGCAGCCATTTCGGTGTCTTCGTCATGGGCGCAGTGTCCGCGCTTATCGTCGGGCCCTGCGTGGCCGCTCCACTCGCAGGTGCCTTGCTCTACATCGGCAAAACCGGCAATGCCCTGCTGGGCGGCGCCGCGCTGTTTGTGATGGCGCTCGGAATGGGTGTGCCCTTGCTGCTGGTCGGGCTCTCGGCTGGCTCGCTGTTGCCACGCGCCGGCGCGTGGATGGAGGGCGTAAAGAAAGTGTTCGGTGTGCTACTGCTGGCGACGGCGGTGTACCTCGTCTCGCCCGTGATCCCTCCGGCGATGCGGATGCTGGCCTGGGCGCTGCTTCTCATTGTGCCGGCGATGTTTCTGCATGCGCTTGATCCCTTGCCGCCCGCGGCGAGCGGTTTGCGCAGGCTCTTCAAGGGGCTCGGCATCGTCATGCTGATCACGGGCTCCGCGATGCTGCTGGGTGTGCTGGCCGGCAACCGTGACCCGCTGCAGCCGCTGGTTTTCGCTGCTCGCACGAATGGTAAGGCATCGGCGGACAAGGCCTTGCCATTCGAGATGGTGGCAACATTGGCGGATCTGGATGCGAAGCTTCGCGCGTCACCGCGCCCGGTGATGCTCGATTTCTACGCGGAGTGGTGTGCGGCCTGCAAGGAGATGGAGCACCTCACGTTCGCCGATCCGGCAGTTCGCGAGCGCCTTGCAGGTTTCCGGTTGTTGCAGGCCGACGTCACCGAGAACGATGCCGACGATCAGGCCCTGCTGAAGCGTTTCGGCCTGTTTGGTCCGCCGGGCATGGCCTTCTTTGCGCGGGGCGGCAGCGAGCATGCAGGCCTGCGGCTGGTCGGGTTCAAGGACGCCGACAGTTTTTTGCAGCACATCGCGGCCATCCGCTGAGGACGTCGCCTGCAGTCCCGCATTGACGGGTGCCAGTTCCAGCGTGAAGCGCGAGGCGTGGTAGTTTCCAGCGAACGGTTCCGCTGCCCGCTGAGGTCGCTGCTGACAAGCGCCAGGCGAGTTTCAAGGATGGTGTGCGCGAGTTGGTCATGCCGAAGACCGGCAACCCATCGTGCCGCCACATACCCAGCGCGCCTACCTGTTAGCAGGCGACACGAAGCCGCGCTCGCGGAACCGTCGCCTAGCGACGTCGCCTTCCAGGAACTCGAGAAAAGCGGCAGCCCCGGGAGCTGCGGAGCGAAGCAGCGCCGCCGCATAGCGGATCGGCAAGTGAGAGTCTTCCGGGAAGCTGTCCACGATGCGCACGCGGGGCTCCGTGCGTGCATCCGTCGCATAGACGATGCCGAGCGGTGCCTCGGCGCGCGCCACGTAAGAGAGGGCCACGCGCACGTTCTCGGCACGTGCCAGGCGATCCGCCACGGCAGGCCAGGCGCCAAGCGACATCAATGCGCCGCGCGCGTAGCGTCCGGCCGGCACCGAGTCAGGATCGGCGGTTGCGAGTCGGCCACCCCCAAGCGCCGCCGCAAGATCAGCCCCCGGCACCAGGCGGAGCGCGATGGTGCTGTCCACGGGCGCGATCAGCACCAGCGTGTTGCCGGCGATGTCGCGTCGGGTGCCGGCCTGAATCAGGTCGCGGGCCGCGACATAGTCCATCCACTCCTGGTCTGCGGAGACGAAAATGTCTGCTGGTGCACCTGCCTCGATCTGCCGGGCGAGCTGCGAGCTCGCGGCGAAGCTGAGTCGGGGTTCCGTGGCGCCAGTTGCGGCGTAATCGGTGGCCAGTTGCTGCAGGACCTCGGTGAGTGAAGCGGCTGCGAACACCCTGAGCGGCTGTTGTTCGTTTTCTGGCGTGCCCGCGTGAGCCTCGAGAGGGGCTAACAGCAGCGCTGCAACGATGAGACAGGCGAGGTGGTGGGCACGCTTCGGGAACAGGAGCACGGCAGGATTCCTCCTTGTCTATCTGTATCCGGGCGAATATAGACTGAGGTCACCGCAAGGACAAGTTGCGGCCCCTGCTGGCTGCGTGATGCTTCTCGAAAGGTGTTCAAGCGTCCCCTGTCGGGGGCTGTGGGGCGTCAACCGGGATCGGCTTCAGCGCCTGCGCTGATGCGAATCAGCGCGCGCAGCGCACGCTTGGCGCTGCCTCCTGCAAGTACGCGTCCGACTTCGCGGATCATCGGCACCTCGACGCCCATGCGGTCGGCGAGTCCGACCGCCACCGCGGTGCTCCGGACGCCTTCGGCAACCATGCGCATCTCGCCGATGATTTCGTCTATTGCCCGTCCGCGACCGAGTTGCTCGCCGACATGACGATTGCGACTCAGCTCGCTCGAGCAGGTGGTCACCAGATCACCCAGGCCAGCCAGCCCGGCGAAGGTGGCAGGCTGGCCACCCAGAGCGACCCCCAGGCGGGTCATCTCCGCTAGCCCCCGCGTGATCATGGCCGCGCGCGTGTTGGCGCCGGCACCCATGCCATCGGCCATGCCGCAGGCTATGGCGATCACGTTTTTCAGCACGCCGCCCAGTTCGCAGCCGATCACGTCGGTGTTGGAGTAGACGCGGTACACGCCCGAACTGAACACCTGCTGCAACTGGCGCAATATTGCGGGGTCTTCCATCGCCAGCACGCTGGCAGCAGCCTTGCCGGCGAGAATTTCCTGCGCCAGGTTCGGCCCCCCCAGCACGCCGACCGGGTGGCCCGGCAGGAGTTCGGCGATCAGTTGCGACATGCGCAGCCCGGTGGATTGTTCAAGGCCCTTGCTCAGGCTGATCACCGGCACCCAGGGACGCACGAAGGGTGCCGCCCGTACCAGCGTTTCCCGGAAACCATGGGAGGGCACAGCGACCACCAGTACGTCGGCGCGCGCGGCGATCCCGGTCAGATCGGTGCACGCCTCGAGCTTCGGGGGCAGGGCAAGCTCGCCCAGGTAGCGGCGATTGCGGTGGTGTTCGTTGATTTCGGCCGCGAGGGCCGCATCGCGCGACCACAGCTGCACGGAGGCATTGCGCGAGGCGCTCGCGGCGAAGGTGGTGCCCCAGGACCCGGCGCCGAGTATCGCGACGTTCAGTTTCATGGGGGCGAGACTACCAGATAGCAGGGGCGCTGCGCCGCAGTGGCGTTGGGGTGTTCCGGTGCCTCCCGCGATTGAGCACGAGGGGGGTAGTCTGTTAACGTGTTCTCCCATCCTCGCAGGGAGTTTTTCGAAGCCCCCGCGTCTCAGTACCAACGACAACAACACGCGCAGGGCCCTATGACGCGGCTGATTTTCGTGACGGGTGGGGTGGTTTCATCGCTTGGCAAGGGTCTGGCGTCGGCCTCGCTCGCCGCCATACTCGAGGCGCGCGGCCTGAAGGTCACGCTGCTCAAGTTAGATCCTTACATCAACGTCGACCCGGGGACGATGAGCCCTTTCCAGCACGGGGAGGTGTTCGTCTGTGACGACGGCACTGAGACCGATCTTGACCTGGGCCATTACGAGCGCTTCGTCGATACCCGGATGACCGCGCGCAATAACTTCACCACCGGCAAGGTCTACGAAGCGGTGCTGCGACGCGAGCGTCGCGGCGACTACCTCGGAGCCACCGTGCAGGTGATCCCGCACATCACCGACGAGATCAAGCGGCGTATCCTCGCCGGGGCCGAAGGTTTCGACGTCACCATGGTCGAGATCGGCGGCACGGTGGGGGACATCGAATCGCAGCCCTTCCTCGAGGCGAGCCGCCAGCTGCGTGCCGATCTCGGCCACGCGAACTGCCTCTTCATACACCTGACCTTGGTGCCCTATATCCGGTCGGCCGGCGAAACCAAAACCAAGCCTACGCAGCATTCGGTGAAGGAGATGCGCGCAATTGGCCTGCAGCCCGATGTGCTGCTGTGCCGTTCGGAACAGGACATCGACGAAGCCTCGCGGCGCAAGATCGCGTTGTTTACCGATGTCGCCGAGCGGGCTGTGATATCGGTGCCCGATGTCGACATGATCTACCGGCTGCCGCTGCTGTTGCACTCGGCTGGGCTCGACGACATCGTCCTGGAGAAGCTGGGGCTCGATTGCCCACCCGCAAATCTCCACGAATGGCAGGCCGTCATCGACGGCAAGCTGAACGCGAAGCGCCATGCCACCGTGGCCATGGTGGGCAAGTACATGGACTTGCTGGATGCCTACAAATCCCTGAACGAGGCTCTCTCCGCGGCCGGCGTCCACACCGGGACGCGCCTCGAGATGCGGTACATCGATTCCGAGCGGCTCGAGCGTGAGGGTACCTCGCTGCTCGATGGCGCCGATGCCATTCTGGTGCCCGGCGGCTTCGGCGAGCGCGGTGTGGAGGGCAAGATCAGCACGGTGCGCTACGCACGCGAGCACGGCATTCCCTACCTCGGCATCTGTCTCGGCCTGCAGGTTGCGGTGATCGAATACGCGCGCAACGTGGCCGGGCTGGAGAACGCCAACAGCACGGAGTTCAGCGCTACCACGCCGCATCCGGTGGTTGCACTGATCACCGAATGGATGAACCCGGACGGCAGGACGGAGCACCGCAGCCTGGAGTCGGACCTCGGCGGCACCATGCGACTCGGCACACAGCCCTGTCATCTCGAGGAAGGCTCGCGGGCCCGCGAGGCCTACGGCAAGCCCGAGATCACCGAGCGCCACCGTCACCGCTACGAGGTGAACGGCAATTACCTGCCCAAACTGGTTGCAGCCGGGCTCAAGGTCTCGGGTTGGTCCGCAGACCGCTCCCTCGTCGAGATGATCGAACTTCCCGGTCACCCGTGGTTCGTCGCCTGCCAGTTCCACCCGGAATTCACCGCCACGCCACGCCGGGGGCACCCGCTGTTCAGCGGATTCATCGAGGCCGCTGCACGGTTCGCCGAAAGCCATGGCCGTGGCTGACACGCAGGCGTCGCGCAAGGTCGAGGTTGCCGGCATCCCGGTGGCCAATGACCGGCCTTTCGTGCTGTTCGGGGGCATGAATGTGCTGGAGTCGCGCGAGATGGCGCTCCGCGTTGCCGAGCACTATGTACGGACCTGCGAGAAACTCGCGATTCCCTATGTCTTCAAGGCTTCCTTCGACAAGGCGAACCGCTCATCGGTGCATTCCTTCCGCGGCCCGGGCATGGAAGAAGGCCTGCGGATTTTCCAGGACATCAAGGCCCGCTTCGGGGTGCCGGTGATCACCGATGTCCACGAGCCCTGGCAGGCAGCGCCCGTAGCCGAGGTCTGCGACGTCATCCAGCTGCCGGCGTTCCTGTCGCGCCAGACCGACCTGGTGGTGGCCATGGCGCGCACCGGAGCGGCCATCAACATCAAAAAGGCGCAATTCCTCGCGCCACAGGAAATGGGCCATATCCTCGCGAAATTCGAGGAGGCGGGTAATTCGCGCCTCATGCTCTGCGAGCGGGGTTCCAGCTTCGGATACAACAATCTCGTCGTGGACATGCTGGGCTTCGGGGTCATGAAGCGTCTTGGCTATCCCGTGATGTTCGATGTCACGCACGCGCTGCAGATGCCGGGCGGGCGTGCCGACTCCGCCGGTGGCCGACGCCAGCAGGTAGTGGAGCTCGCGCGGGCGGGGATGTCCCAGGGCCTCGCGGCGCTCTTCCTCGAAGCACACCCCGATCCGGACCAGGCGAAATGCGACGGACCCTGCGCGCTGCCCCTGGAGCGGCTGGGCGATTTTCTCGCGCAGATAAAGGCGCTCGATGAGCTGGTGAAGGCATTGCCGCCGATCGAAATCAACTAAAGCTCCGCGCCGGCGCGCGTCATGCGCCACAGCCATGCGCGTGAGGCGTTCCCGCAAGTGGCGGCCCCGCGTGCACCTCTGACAGGAAACACACATGACAGCGTCGATCGCCAAAATCCGCGCCCTGGAAATCCTCGACTCGCGGGGCAACCCCACCGTGGAGGCAAGCGTGCTGCTCGCCGACGGTTCGCTCGGTACGGCCTGCGCTCCCTCGGGCGCCTCCACCGGCTCGCGCGAGGCGCTGGAGCTGCGTGACGGGGACCAGAGCCGCTATCTGGGCAAGGGCGTGCGCAAGGCTGTTGCTGCGGTGTCCGGCGAGATCGCGGCGCTTCTCGAGGGCCGCGATGCCACCGATCAGCGCGGTCTGGACGATGCCATGCTCGCGCTCGATGGCACGGAAAACAAAGCCAAGCTCGGCGCCAACGCCATCCTTGCCGTCTCGCTCGCCGCCGCACGGGCAGCGGCTGTGTCCAAAGGCATACCGCTCTATGCCCACATCGCCGAACTGAACGGCACGCCCGGGGTCTACTCGATGCCCCTGCCGATGATGAACATCGTGAATGGCGGCGAGCACGCCGATAACAACGTCGATATTCAGGAATTCATGGTGCAGCCGGTGGGCGCGCCCACCTTTGCGGAGGCACTGCGCTGTGGTGCCGAAATCTTCCACGCGCTGAAGAAAGTGCTCTCGGGTCGCGGGCTCGGCACGGCGGTGGGTGACGAGGGCGGCTTCGCGCCGAACCTGCCCTCGAACGAGGCGGCACTCGCGGCGATCATCGAGGCCACCGGCCATGCCGGTTATCGCATGGGCACTGATGTGGTCCTGGCGCTTGACTGTGCGGCCTCGGAGTTCTACCGGGATGGCCAGTACGTGCTGGCGGGCGAGGGCAGGAGCTACGCGCCCGCAGAGTTCGCGGCTTACCTCGCCGATCTCGCGACCCGCTACCCGATCCTCTCCATCGAGGACGGCATGGATGAGAGCGATTGGGCGGGCTGGGCCGAGCTCACGCGGCAGCTGGGCTCGCGTGTGCAACTGGTCGGTGACGATCTCTTTGTCACCAACACCAAAATCCTCTCGCGTGGCATCCGCGAGGGCATCGCCAATTCGATCCTCATCAAGTTCAACCAGATTGGCAGCCTGAGCGAGACGCTCGATGCCATCGCCATGGCCCGCAAGGCGGGCTACACGGCCGTGATCTCGCATCGCTCGGGCGAGACCGAGGACACCACCATCGCTGATCTCGCGGTGGGCACGGCGGCCGGGCAGATCAAGACAGGCAGCCTCTGCCGATCCGACCGCGTGGCCAAGTACAACCGCCTGCTGCGCATCGAGGCCGAGCTCGCTGGCCGGGCTCCGTACCGCGGCCGCGCCGAACTGGCGCGAGGCTGAGCGGCTTCGACTACACTCCCTCCATGATCCGCTGGAAACCCGTCCTTATCGCCCTGGTGCTGCTCTTTGCAGTCCTGCAGGGGAGGCTGTGGATCGGGCAGGGCAGCATCGCGGAACTGGTCTCGCTCGGGCGCCAGATCGAAGACTACGCCCATGGCAACAGCGAACTGCGCGAACGCAACCGACGGCTTGAGGTCGAGGTGGCCGAGTTCCGCAGTGGGGTCGACAGCGTCGAGGAAATGGCGCGCGAAGAGCTCGGACTGGTGCGCCAGGACGAGATCTTCTACGTGTTGGTGGAGCGTCCGGCGAGCGCTCCCTGATGCCCTTCACCGGCGCCGTCGCGTCTCCCGCAACCGTGGATCCGGTGCCCGTCTGGATCGCCGTTCCGGCAGCCGGCTCCGGTACCCGTATGGGCGCTGCCCTACCCAAGCAATACCTGCCTCTGGCCGGTCGTGTGCTCGCGGAGCACACGCTGGACACGCTGCTGGCCGTGCCCGGCGCGCGCGAGGTGGTGGTGGCTCTGGCTCCCGCGGATGCCCACTGGCAGCGCCTGCCCGCAGCGCTGCGCGAGCGCGTGCGCTGTGTCGAAGGCGGCGCCGACCGTGCGAGTTCAGTGCTCGCGGCACTCGCGGGTTTTTCCTCGCCGCCGGCGGCCGCGGACTGGGTGCTGGTGCACGACATGGCGCGCGCCTGCGTGCGCGTCGAGGACATCGTGCGTTTGATTGCGGCAGTTGCCGACGAAGAGGCTGGCGGCCTGCTGGCGCTGCCCGTGGTTGACACACTGAAACGCGCCGATGCGCAGGGATGCGTCGCCGCCACGGTGGCGCGTGATGCCCTGTGGCGCGCCCAGACGCCGCAGATGTTCCGCTACGGCCTGCTGTGCAGGGCGCTGCGGGAGGCGCAGGCCGCGGGGCTTGCGGTTACGGACGAGGCGATGGCCATCGAGATGCTGGGCTACCGACCGCGACTGGTTGCCTGCGGCGCCCACAACATCAAGGTGACCACGCGCGAGGATCTCGCGCTGGCGGAGCACTACTTGTCACGCGGCCCCGGGAGTGGGACATGAGAATAGGGCAGGGCTTCGACGTGCACCGTTTCGGGCCCGGAGATGCGGTGGTGCTGGGCGGTGTGCGCATTGCCCACGATCAGGGCCTGGTAGCCCATTCCGATGGCGACGTGCTGCTGCACGCGCTCTGCGATGCCCTGCTCGGTGCCATTGCCGCGGGTGATATCGGGCGTCACTTTCCCGATACCGACGCCCGCTGGAAGGGCGCCGACAGTCGTGTGCTGCTGCGCCGCTGCATGGAGTTGGTTGCTGCGGCGGGCTATCAGGTCGGCAACGTCGATCTCACCGTGATTGCAGAGCGCCCCAGGCTCGCGCCGCACGCTGATGCCATCCGCGCCAATATCGCCGCTGATCTCGGCTGCAGCGTGGGCGACGTGGGGATCAAGGCCACGACCACGGAGGGCCTCGGCTTCACGGGCCGGCGCGAGGGCATCGCGGCACAGGCGGTGGTGCTGCTGTCCCGCCAGGATATGCCCCCCGCGTGAAGCATCCCGGCATAGGCATGACCTCGCAACGCACCCGAACGCGCCTGATGGAGCGTCTGTACGAGCAGGGGATCAGCGATGTGCGCGTGCTTGAGGTGATCCGCAGCACACCCCGCCACCTGTTTCTCGACGAGGCGCTGGCCCACCGCGCCTACGAGGATGCGGCGCTGCCGATCGGCTTCAACCAGACCTTGTCCCAGCCCTACATCGTCGCCCGCATGACCGAGCTGCTGCTCGCCGGTGGGAGGCTGCGGCGCGTCCTCGAGATCGGCACTGGCTCCGGCTACCAGACGGCGGTTCTGGCGGGGCTGGTCGATGAGCTCTTCAGCATGGAACGCATTCGCACGCTGCAGGAGAAGGCCCGCCTGCGTCTGCGCGAACTGGCGATTCACAACGTTACGCTGCGGCACGCCGATGGTTTCAGGGGCTGGGCCGACAAGGGACCCTTTGACGGCATCATCACCACCGCGGCACCGCTCGCTATCCCGCGGGAACTCTGCGAGCAACTCGCTCCCGGCGGGCGCTTGGTGATTCCTGCGGGTCCCGAGCAATCCCAGCACTTGCACGTTGTCACCCGCACCGATCAGGGCTTCGACACGCGTGTCGTAGAGCCCGTCCGCTTCGTTCCCCTGCTTGGTGGCACCCTGCGCTGAGCTTCTGTGGTGCCGCGATGGCCTGTACCAGAGCGCCCTGATTTCCAGTCATATGCGAAAAAGTACCGTTATCGGTGGAATGTTCCGTTGACAAAAGCACGGGATCGGGGCAAATTTGGCTTCATGAAAGTTCAATGAAATCATTGCGATAAAAAAGCTTCTTAAACGGTTCGCGCACTAAACACGCGCAAGTGATCAACCAAGGGCCTAACCCCGCAGCCACCGCAGAAATGAATGACCCTCTTAAAGCCAAGGACATTGCTGTTCGTCTCCGGGTTACTGGCCCTGCTGGTGGGCTGCGCGACGCCCACGGACTATGTGGTGGTTCCCGAAGAATCGGAGCCGGGGCCGCAGAGGGCGGAGCCGACGCGCAATTCGGGCGCCGACACCTACACGGTAAAACCCGGAGACTCCCTGTATCTCATTTCCTTTGCGACGGGCGCAGACTGGCAGCAGATCGCACGCCTGAATGGCATCACGCCGCCCTACCGGATCTTCCCCGGGCAGGTGCTGCGTCTGCGTACGCTGCCCCCCGGCTCTCACGCCCGCATAGCGCAGGCCCCGTCATCGGGCTCAGCGGTGGTTCGGGCCGCCCCGGACGCCGCCTTGGTGGCACCGGTACAGCCCGTAAATCCGCCGTCGAGCGCTGTAGCACGCGCGGGCGTATCCCCGCCGTCAGTTCCCAAGTCGCCAGCTGTGGTGGCGTCTCCCGTGCCGCCTGCATCGGTGGCGAGGGCGCCTGCGCCGGTCCGGCCGGTCGCGCCGCCCGCGGTGGCGGTTCGGCCGGTAACGCCTGTGCCTGTCCGCGCGCCAAAGCCCGGCGCATGGCAGTGGCCTGCCTCCGGCAAGTTGAGCGCGAGTTTCTCGGCGGGAGCGCAACCGCACAAGGGCATCGATCTGGACGGCAAGACCGGCGATCCGGTGCGCGCGGCCAACAGCGGTGTGGTGGTCTATGCGGGCAGCGGCGTGCGCGGCTACGGCAATCTGCTGATCATCAAGCACGACGAGGTCTTCCTGAGCGCCTACGCGCACAACAGCAAATTGCTGGTGAAGGAAGGTGAGGCCGTGAGAACTGGTCAGACGATCGCAGAGATCGGCGACAGCGGCACTGACCGCGTGAAACTGCATTTTGAGGTCCGCCGGAAGGGAAGTCCGGTCGACCCTACAAAGATCCTGCCGAGGCGATAGCTGGCAGGCACGACAATCAGGATGACAAAGGGGGCACCCGATGGGACTCGAGGCAAGCGTTAGATTCGAAGAGGAGCCGGTGCTCGGCGTAGATGCCGAACTCGAGGAGGGCATAGTCGATCTGCTCGACGATGACTCGCCCGACGCAGCCCAGGAGGCGGCGGACGAGGAGAGCATTACGCCGCGCCGCGAGAGCGCCAGCTCGCAGCGGACACTGGACGCCACCCAGATCTACCTGAGCGAGATTGGCTTCTCGCCGTTGCTCACCGCCGAGGAGGAGCGTTTCTTCGCACGCAAGGCGCTGAAAGGCGAGGCCGCCGCACGCAAGCGCATGATCGAGAGCAACCTCCGACTCGTGGTGAAGATATCGCGCCGCTACCTGAACCGTGGGCTCTCGCTGCTCGATCTGATCGAGGAGGGGAACCTCGGCCTGATCCGCGCCGTGGAGAAGTTCGATCCCGAGCGTGGCTTCCGTTTTTCGACCTATGCGACGTGGTGGATCCGCCAGACCATCGAGCGCGCGATCATGAACCAGACGCGCACCATCCGGCTTCCGATCCACGTTGTGAAAGAACTCAATATTTACCTGCGCGCCGCACGCCAGCTCACGCAGCAGCTCGATCACGAGCCCTCGGCAGAGGAGATCGCGGCGCTGGTGGATCGGCCCGTGGCGGACGTGAAGCGCATGCTCGGTCTGAACGAGCGTGTGACCTCGGTGGATGTGCCGCTGGGACCTGATTCGGACCGCTCTCTGCTCGATACCATCGCCGATCACCAAGTGTCGGATCCTGCCGAATTGCTGCAGGACGAGGACATGCGCGCGAGCATCGGCGAGTGGCTCGAGGAGCTCTCCGAGAAGCAGCGCGAGGTGATCTCGCGGCGTTTCGGGCTGGCCGGTTTCGAGGCGGCAACGCTGGAGGAGGTGGGGCGCGAGATCGGGTTGACGCGCGAGCGCGTGCGGCAGATCCAGGTCGAGGCGTTGCGTCGCCTGCGCGAGATACTCGAGCGACAGGGGCTGTCGGGTGAGGCGGTATTCAGCTGACAGACTCTAGACGCGCACGAAAAAGGGGGCCTGTGCCCCCTTTTTTATCTCGATGCCCGGATTTTCCGGGCGCCTCGATCAGCGTTCGAGGTACTGGAGTTTGTTCGGCACGCCGTTCCATTCCTCGGCGTCCGCGGGGGCTTCCTTGCTCTCGGTGATGTTCGGCCACATCCGCGCGAGTTCAGCGTTCAATTCCAGGAATTGCTTCTGGTCCTCGGGAACTTCGTCCTCGGAGAAGATCGCATCTACCGGGCACTCAGGCTCGCAAAGAGCACAATCGATGCACTCATCGGGGTGGATCACCAGAAAATTGGGGCCTTCGTAAAAGCAATCGACCGGACATACCTCGACGCAGTCCATGTGCTTGCACTTGATGCAGTTTTCCCCGACAACGAAGGTCATGTGCGCAACGCCTCTTCAATCCAGCTTGTGACCACCGCAACACCGCGCGGGCCACGCGAGTCTAGCACGGGCTGTGCGAGGCGCGAGAGCACGCGGGGCATGAATTTTCAGCAAAGGCCGCGTGCGGTGGCTGCCAGTTCATAGAGCAGTTCCAGTGCGTCCCGGGGGCTCAGGGCATCGGCGTCCAGCGCACCGAGTCGTGCGACGAGCGCGTCGGCCCGCGGGTCATGATCGAAGGGCAGTGAGGCCTGCCGCGGCGCTTCTGCGCCTGCAGGCGCTGCTGCCAGGGCGCGTGCGGGCGCCTCGAGTTCAGCGAGCTTGCGCCGTGCCTCGCGGATCACATCCTGCGGGACGCCCGCGAGAGCGGCCACCTGCAGACCGTAGCTGCGGCTCGCAGGACCCGGGCGCACCGCGTGCAGGAACACGATGCGGTCGGCGAATTCGGTGGCGTCCAGGTGAACGTTGGCGATCCCCTCGACCACCTCCGGTAGCACCGTGAGCTCGAAGTAGTGCGTGGCGAATAATGTCCAGGCGCGCTGCTCGCCCGCCAGCCTTGCGGCCGCCGCCCACGCGAGCGAAAGCCCGTCGAAGGTGCCGGTGCCACGGCCAACTTCGTCCATCAGCACCAGGCTCTGCGCGGTGGCGTTATGCAGGATGGTGGCGGTCTCGGCCATTTCCACCATGAAGGTAGAACGCCCGCCGGCAAGATCATCCGAGGATCCGATACGCGTGAAGATGCGGTCCAGCAGCGGAATCTCCGCGCTTGCTGCGGGCACGTAACTGCCCACGTGGGCAAGCAATGCAATCAGCGCCACCTGCCGCATGTAGGTGGACTTTCCGCCCATGTTCGGCCCGGTGATGACCAGCATCCTCCGTGTCGCATCGAGTTCGAGGTCGTTGGCGATGAAAGGCGCGGTGGACACGCGCTCCACCACCGGATGCCGGCCGCCGCGTATCCGCATTGTCGGGCCGGTGCCGAGCTCCGGGCGGCAGTAGTCGAGCGTTGCCGCGCGCTCGGCAAGCGTCGAGAGCACATCGAGTTCCGCCAACGCTGCTGCGCAGTCCTGTAGCGCACCGAGTTCGATGTTCAGCGCCTCGAGCAGTTCCTCGTAGAGCCATTTTTCGCGGGCCAGTGCGCGGGCCTTGGCGCCAAGTACCTTGTCCTCGTATTCCTTCAGTTCCGGCGTGACAAAGCGCTCGGCGTTTTTCAGTGTCTGGCGGCGGATGTAGTCAGCCGGTGCGTTGCGCGCCTGTGCCCGGCTTACCTCGATGTAGTAGCCGTGCACGCGGTTGTAGCCCACATGCAGGGTGGGCAGCCCCGAGCGCTCGCGCTCGCGTGCCTCGAGGCCGACCAGATAGTCGCTTGCGCCCGTGGCGAGCGCGCGCATTTCGTCTAGCTCCGCATCGTGACCTGGCGCTATCACGCCGCCATCGCGAACCGTCATGGGCGGGTTCTCGACCAGCGCCTCCCCGAGACACGTGGCAAGCGCCGGGAACTCGCGCACGCGCTCAAGCAGTGCACGCAGCAGCGAGGCCTCCAACACGGCACAGGATTGCTGCAGCGCAGGCAGCGCGCTCAGGGCCTGACCCAGCCTGGCGAGGTCGCGCGGACGCGCGGAGCGCAAGGCAACGCGCGCGAGGATGCGTTCCATATCACCGATCGCGGCGAGCCGCTCCCGCGGCTCCACGAAGGCCGCGTCGGTCAGAAGCGAGGCGATGGCGTCCTGCCGCGCGATCAGCACCTCGATCCGGCGTGTCGGACGTCGCAGCCAGCGCCGCAGCCAGCGCGCACCCATCGAGGTGCAGGTGGTGTCGAGTACCCAGGCGAGCGTGTGCTCGCTGCCGCCCGTGAGGTTGATGTCTATCTCGAGGTTGCGCAGCGACGCCGCGTCCAGCACCACGGCATCCTCGCGCGTATCCGCGGCGATAGAGTGGACGTGCGGAAGTTCCGAGCGTTGGGTGTCGCGGGCATAGCGGAGCAGGCAGCCGGCTGCGCTGATGGCGAGCCCCAGTCCCGCGCAACCAAAGCCCGCCAGATCACGGGTGCCGAATTGCCGCGTGAGCAGCGTCTGCGCGCTCTCGGCATCGAACTCCCATGGCGGGCGTCGACGCAGTCCTGCGTATCCGGCGATGCACGCGCGCGCAGCGCTCGCCTCACTGGTCAGTAATTCCGCGGGCTGCAACCGGCGCAGTTCGCCGTTGAGCGCTTCCTCGCCATCGACCTCGAACACCAGGAAGCGTCCGCTCGCGAGATCAAGAGAGGCGAGCCCGAAGCGCTCTCCGGCCTCGGCCACGGCCACCAGCAGGTTGTCGCGGTTCGCGTCCAGCAGGGACTCGTCGGTGAGCGTGCCGGGCGTGACGATGCGCGTGACCTCGCGCTCCACCGGGCCCTTGCTGGTGGCCGGATCCCCGATTTGTTCGCAGATGGCAACGGCCACGCCAGCCCGCACCAAGCGCGCCAGATAGCCCTCGACGGCGTGGTAGGGAACGCCTGCCATTGGGATGGGTTGGCCGCCCGAGGTGCCGCGGGCGGTGAGCGTGATGTCCAGCAACTGCGCCGCGCGCCGTGCGTCGTCGAAGAACATTTCGTAGAAATCGCCCATCCGGTACAGAAGCAGTTCTTCCGGATGTTGGGCCTTGATGCGCAGGTACTGCTGCATCATGGGGGTAGCTTGGGCGACTGATGTCTCTGATTTCACTACGATTTCCGTCTAAAAGTGCACGTTATTACAATAGGTTATGGCTATTTTTCCAATCTGGTAGCGTGCCCGGAAGTCCAAGGTCGTCGGTTGAAATCCAGCAATTTAGCCTGGGCCTTAGCGTAGGTGATCGGCGAGGGCGACTCTGGCAAGCGTAGGTGCACGTTGCCGTTCACATAGCTCAGGACAGTCCGTCCGCCGACGGCCCTGCCCACCGGTCAACGCCGATGAGGAGCATCGAATGCGTGCCGAGAAGTCTACACAACCGCGCCCGTTATCGGCTGCGGGCATTGCTCGCATGAAACCCGGGGATGAACGGGCTGATACCGGCGAGAACCGTGGCCTGCGCGTCACGAGAGCGCAGGGTGATTACCGTTTCTGGTATCGGTACAAAGCTGGCCACCGGCAAGCAGAAGGCTCTACACATCGGCTACGGGGCCGACATGAGCCTCGCTGAGGCACGCGTGGACTTCGCCCGGCTGAAGAGCCAGCGCCGTGCCGGGCACGCGCCTGAGTTGCCTGAGAGCTTGCGCAAGCCTGTGCATGAGCCGCCGGCTGAGGCTGTCGCTGCGTACACCGTCGCCGCGATGGTCGAGGACTACGTCTAGCGGTTCCACAACCCGCGGATGCGGCGTAGAGTCGGCCGGCGTGGCAGAGAGTTTTCAGTCTTAACCAAACCGTCCGTGGAACGGGGGTGAACCTCCGAATCGATCCAGGCCTTAAGGAGGCGCTACGAACTGCCGCCGTGCGAGAGCACCGCTCAATCGCCAACATGGTGGAGGTAATTATCAGAGACCATTGCGGGCGGAATGGGATCTCGATGCCGAATTTGCAACCTGCTTCAGCGCGAGAAGAGAGGAAGTGATGCGGTTCAGCACTCGCCGACGAAAGGGCAGGGGCTGAACATGACCTTCAGTTCCAGACGCGCACTGGAGCTTCTGCGAATCGGCGCGGGGCACGCCGACGCAAATTTCCGTGAGGGCCAAGAGGAAGCGATCCGCCATGTCGTCGAGGGTCGCGGCCGATTGCTGGTCGTACAGAAGACCGGCTGGGGTAAGAGCTTTGTGTACTTCATCGCGACGAAGTTGCTGCGCGAAACCGGTAGCGGCCCTGCTCTGTTGATCTCACCACTGCTGGCCCTGATGCGAAATCAAATCGCCGCGGCTGCACGCATGGGGGTTCGCGCCGCTACGATCAACTCCGATAACGTGGACGACTGGGCACGGGTAGAGGCCCAGCTTTCCCGAGGGGAGGTCGACATTCTCTTGATCTCCCCCGAGCGCCTTGCAAACGAGCGGTTCCGAACCCAGGTCCTCGCCAGTATCGCCGCACAGGTTTCGATGTTGGTTATCGACGAGGCGCATTGTATTTCGGATTGGGGTCACGACTTCCGCCCCCACTATCGCTTGCTGGAACGGATAGTCAGAACGCTGCCGCCCAACCTCCGACTTCTGGCCACCACGGCGACGGCCAACAACCGTGTGATGGAGGATCTTGCGGCCGTGCTTGGACCCAATCTGGACGTCTCACGCGGCGACCTTAATCGCACGTCGCTCTCGCTGCAGACCATCCGCCTGCCGAGCCAGGCCGAGCGCCTTGCGTGGCTGGCGGAGCAACTCGCGACGCTGCAAGGCCACGGGATCATCTATGCATTAACGGTGCGTGACGCGAATCAGGTCGCCGAATGGCTGCAAACTCAAGGCTTCAATGTGGCTGCGTACACGGGAGAGACAGGCGACCGCAGAGAGGCGCTGGAGCAGGCGCTTCTCGATAATCAGGTGAAGGCGCTTGTCGCCACGACGGCGTTGGGCATGGGCTATGACAAGCCCGACCTGGCATTTGTGATCCATTACCAGATGCCCGGTTCGGTCGTCGCGTACTACCAGCAGGTTGGCCGGGCTGGGCGCGCTCTGGATTCGGCATACGGTGTTCTGCTTAGCGGCCAGGAAGAGTCCGATATCACAGATTGGTTTATCCGAAGCGCATTCCCGACCCGACAGGAGGTCGCTACCGTTCTATCAGCACTTGAGGATGAAGAGAACGGCCTGTCCGTCCCCGAGTTGCTAGGTCGAGTCAACGTAAGCAAGGGGCGAGTTGAAAAGACCATCACTCTGCTATCGCTGGAAGCGCCCGCACCCATTGCCAAACAAGGCACCAAGTGGCAGTTGACTGCAGCAACGCTAAGCGAGGGCTTCTGGGCACGCGCTGAACGACTCACTGCCCTCCGGCGTGACGAGCATCAGCAGATGCAAGAGTATGTCAGCCTGCCCTTCGGCGATCACATGGGCTTCCTGATCAGCGCTCTCGACGGTGATCCAAGCGTTGTCACGACACCGGCGCTGCCCCCGCTGCCAACCCATGTAAATGACGGGTTAGTTCGAGAGGCCGTCGCCTTTCTTAGGCGAACAAGCCTGCCCATCGAGCCTCGGAAGAAGTGGCCTGATGGTGGGATGCCTCGGTATGGCCTCAGGGGATCCATTTCCGCAGACCACCAGGCACAACCTGGCAAGGCTCTGTGCGTCTGGGGAGACGCTGGTTGGGGCGACCTGGTCAGAAAAGGAAAACACCACGATGGCAAGTTTGCCGATGACCTGGTAACCGCGTGCGTGAAGATGGTCCACGAATGGAACCCGCAACCCAGCCCGACCTGGGTGACATGCATACCATCACTGCGGCATCCTGAACTCGTCCCTGACTTTGCGAGACCGTTGGCCGCTGCTTTGGGGCTGCCGTTTCACATGGTCATCGACAAAACAGACCACCGACCTGAACAGAAAACCATGGCAAACAGTACCCAGCAGGCGCGTAACATTGATGGCTCGCTTGCACTTCGCGCCCAGCCCTTTCCGCAGGAGCCGGTGCTCTTGGTTGACGATATGGTGGACTCGCGCTGGACGCTGACCGTTGGCGCGTGGCTGCTGCGCAGAGGTGGCAGCGGCTGTGTCTGGCCGATGGCGCTCTCTCAAGCGGGGCACGACGAATGACATCAGGCATATCACCTAACACCCAGGCGATTCTGCTGTTGACCGCGCCGCTGATCGCCGGACGAGGCGCCACCGACCCGGAGCTGCTTTCACCCGGAGAGTACAAGCGCCTCGCGCGCCAATTGCGCGAAATGCAGCGCCAGCCGGCAGACCTTCTTTTGTCAGACGCAGCTGATCTTCTGGGAGCCTGCCAGCCTTCGATCGAGGAAGCTCGGCTTAAGCGATTGCTCGGGCGCGGCTTCCTGTTGAGCCAGGTCATCGAGCGCTGGCAGACACGCGCTATCTGGGTGGTCAGTCGTGCTGACGCCGACTACCCGCGTCGCTTGAAGGCGCGACTGAAAGAGGACGCGCCCGCCGTGCTCTACGGTTGTGGCGACATTGGTTTGCTGGCGTCTGGCGGGCTTGCCGTCGTTGGGTCCCGTCACGTGGATGACTCCTTGATCGACTACACGATGGCTGTTGGGCGGCTCGCAGCCCGTGCAGGCAGGACGGTGGTTTCAGGCGGCGCCAAAGGTATCGATCAGGCAGCCATGCGTGGGGCCTTGGAGGCTGGTGGCAAAGTTTGTGGCGTTCTGGCAGACAGCCTGGAGAGAACCGCCATGAACCGCGAGAACCGCAACATGCTGCTCGACGGCAAGCTAACACTGGTTTCGCCATACGACCCCAATGCCGGATTCAACGTCGGCAATGCCATGCAGCGCAACAAACTGATCTATGCGCTGGCGGATGCGTCCTTGGTTGTCAGCTCTGACCGCAACAAAGGCGGCACATGGACGGGCGCGATAGAGCAACTCAATAAGCTTAAGTTTGTTCCTGTCTACGTGCGATCGACGGGTGAGCCGTCCCCGGGTCTTGATGCGCTTCGCACAAACGGGGCAACTGCCTGGCCGAATCCTCACGATGTAGATGCGTTTGAAGGAGTATTCAGCGCGGCCATGCCGGCAGATGAGGCATCTCTGCAAACGGGACTTTCACTGCTCGCGAGCGAGGCTAAACCCGACATCACGCCAAATCCGCCGGTAGTAGTCGGGAACGCACCAGCCCCTGAATCTATCGCCGAACCGCCAGCAGTTTCCTTCGCAGCCTGCGACAACCAACCGGTTGAACAAAAGCATCAACCAACTTTGGTGACTACACACAGCGCGGCGAAGGAGCGCTCGTCAGATGCAGGAAGCGCTGTGGCGCGGCTGGAATCTACGCCTGCGGAAGCCCTGCTTGCGGCGGTTCGGCGGGTGATTTTTCAGCTATTGCTGATTCCGCTGAAGGACACCGAGGTCGCAGCCGCTCTGGATGTGTCCAACGCGCAAGCAAAGGCCTGGTTGCAGCGTCTCGTGGACGAAGGCGTTATCGAAAAGAAAAAGAAGCCTGCTGGTTATATCGCCAAGCAAAACAGTCTTTTCTAATCAACTGACAAGTTATCGGAATGGATACTCATATGCTCGCCTCATGGACTCCGGATAGTGCAAGCCTGTAGCCCGTCACGCAACTTTCCCCGGGCTTCACAAGCGCTGGAGGAGTTCGGCATCAAGTTCTCTTCGGGCGGCGCGCACATCAGTCGAACCATGATGCTGGCGGAACTTGAAACGCTTTTGGCGGTGGTTCCCGTCGGCTCTGACGCTGCCGATTACCGCGAGGCCATTGTCCAGCGGAACGTTTTGGGCAAGAACACCGACAGCACGCGCAAGGAGTCGCTGCGGCGCCTTCGCGAGCTGTATGCGCTTGATGAGAGGACGCCCATCTTCGGGCTCTTGCGGAAGCTACACGCCATCGACTCCGCCAGCCTGCCGCTTCTTGCCTTCCAAGTGGCCTGGGCGCGCGATCCACTGCTCAGAGCCACTACTCCACCGGTCCTTCAAGCATCCGATGGCGACACGGTCGGGACAGACAGGCTCGCGCAGGCGTTTGAAGCCGCGTTTCCCAATCAGTACTCGGAGCTGAGTCGGGGTCAGACCGCGCGGCACGCCGCATCCTCCTGGACCCAGTCCGGCCATCTGAAAGGCCGCGCAAACAAGACCCGTCAGCGCATCAAGCCAACGACTTTCGCCGTCACGATGGCCCTGTTCCTCGGGCACATCGCGGGTTATCACGGCGCAACGGTCTTTTCCAATCCCTGGTGCGCGTTGCTTGACCTGAAGGCAGAGCGCGCCAGGGCCATGGGCCAAGAAGCACACCGAGCCGGACTACTCAACCTGCGCGCGGTAGGTGAAGTCGTTGAAATCAGTTTCCCGGCGCTCGCCGAATTTCAGGGCCAACCCGTATGAGTGCGATTGATCGACTACTTGCCAATTACGCCCGCCAAGTGGGGCTGCCTTGGGCGCCCCACACATCGGGCAAGCAGCGCGTCTGGTTCGCGGTGTACCCGCCGGCCGAGGAGCGCAGGGTGCGGGCACGGCTGCCGCAGTTTGAAGCACTCACACTGGAAGCACACCACGGCTGGACAAGCGTCGATCTCACTGACCTGCTCCCCAATTGGATTGCGGCCCACGAGTATCGGGAGGGAATTTTCGCTGAGCCCGAGCAATTCAGCGTTAACAGCGAGCTTGAGGATCTGGCAGTTGAGCGCGTGCGCAATGCCTGTACCGGCGAGGATGTTGATGCCGCCGCTGTCGTCGCAATCACCGGGCTCGCGACACTGTTTGACTTCATGCGCGTGTCCAGCCTGATCGAGCGCGTTGAAGATTGCGTTCGCGGTCGCTTACTTCTTCTGTTCCCCGGCGAATACTCCGGCAATATGTATCGCTTCATGGACGCGCGCGACGGCTTCAACTACATGGCCGTCCCGATCAACTCAACCGAGAGCTTCATCAACCCATGACCAACCGCGACCTGTACTTCCGCGATCCCACGACGCTCGAGCTACTCAATAACGGCGTCTCGAAAGTGTCCGAAATCGGGCATGACGAGGGGCAGATAAAGACGCTCCGCTTCGAGTTGCAGAACTTCGTTTGCGATGGCGAGTACGCGAGAGGCATGGAGCGCATCCTCAAGGCCTACCTCGCTGGACTGGGCAAAGCCGAACAGAACGCCGTGTGGGTCAGCGGCTTCTTTGGTAGCGGTAAGTCTCACCTCGTCAAAGTGCTGCGCTACCTCTGGGCGGATTTCCGCTTTGCCGATGGCGCTACCGCCCGCTCGCTGGTGACCCTGCCGTCTGAAATCACCGATCTGCTCACGGAGTTGAGCAATCGCAGCAAGCCACTGGGCGGATTGCGCGCGGCAGCGGGCACGCTCGGCGCAGGCTCGATGGACAACGTCCGCCTCGCGTTCATTCAACTGGTGTTGCGCGCTGCCGGCCTTCCCGAGAATCTAGCGCAGGCAAAATTCATTCTTTGGCTGCGGGCATCTGGGCTGGAGCCCAAGGTCGAGGCCGCGCTCAAGGAGCAGGAACGCGAGCTTGCCCGCGAAGTGCTCAGCTTGAAACTTTCAGTGCCCCTGGCCGAGGCGCTGGTAACGGCCGAGCCCAAGTATGCCACTGCCGCCAACGCCCAAGCCGCGATCCGGGATCAGTTCAAGGACAACAATTCCCCAACCATTGATGACGCGCTCAGCGTGGTGAGACAGATTTTCGGGCACGACGGTCAGCTCCCGTGCACGCTGCTGGTGGTGGATGAGGTTCAGCAGTTCATCGCCGAGAAGATCCAGCGCGCGAACGACGTGCAGGAGATCGCCGAACACGTGTGTACCGATCTGGGCAGCCGACTGCTGCTGATCGGCACCGGCCAGTCCGCATTGCACAGTGCAACGCCTGCGCTGCAACGACTGCAGGCGCGCTTCGCGGTCAAGGTGCAGCTATCGGATACCGATGTCGAAAGCGTTATAAGAAAAACCGTGCTGCGAAAGAAGCCCGAGCAGGAGCCGGTCATTGCGACCTGCATGGACTCCAATCAGGGAGAATTATCCCGTCATCTGCAGAATACGCGCCTCGCCGCTACGCATGATGACGACAAGTTCCTCGTGGCCGATTACCCGCTCCTGCCGACCCGGCGGCGGTTCTGGGAAAAGGTGCTGCGCAATACGGATCATTCTGGCACCAAGGCACAGCTGCGTTCCCAATTGCAGATCGTCTTCGAGGCGACGCGCCAGACTGCGGCAGCGGCCGTCGGCACCGTGGTGCCGGCAGACTTCATTTACGATCAGATTTCCACTGACCTGCTCAATTCCGGCGAATTGGAACGCGAATACGACGAGATCATCCGTAAACAGCGCGACGGCACGCCCGACGGCGATCTGCGTTCCAGCCTCTGCGCGCTGATCTTCCTCATCGGCAAGCTGCCCCGCACGCCCGGCGCCGATGATGGGGTGCGCGCCAATGCCGAAACGCTGGTCGATCTGCTCATCAGTGATCTGAAGGCCGACCGCCCGAAGTTGGATCAGCGAGTCCCCAAGCAGCTGAAGCAATTGGTCGATGCCGGCCAGCTCATGGCGGTGGAAACCGAGTACCGCCTGCAAACACGCGAGGGAGCAGTCTGGACGCATGATTTCAACCGCCGCCGCACCACGTTCCTCAATGACGATTCGCGCATCAATTTCAAACGGGCGGAACTGCTGCGTGATGGCGCTAAACAGGCGCTCAAGCCCGTGTCCTTGCAGCAGGGCAGTTCGGGGACATCGCGCAAGTTGAGCTTCGAGCTTTCGTCCGCCCGTCCCGCCGCCACCAGCGACGAGGTCACACTGTGGCTGCGTGACGGTTGGGGCGACGACGAGAAAACCGTGCTGAATGACGCCCGCGCCGCCGGCGTGGACAGCCCCATGCTGTTCGGTTACCTGCCGCGCCTGCACCATGAAGAATTGAAACAGGCCATCGCCTCCTGGCTTGCGGCACAGGAAACCCTTGACGCCCACGGCATGACCGGCGGGCCCGAGGCCATCGAACCCCGCAAGGCCGTCGAGACCCATCTAGCGGTCGCCCAGCACCGCATCCAGGAGCTGCTGGGCCAAATCATCGTCGGCGCCAAGGTCTTCCTCGGTGGCGGGCAGGAGGCCAACGGCATCGAACTTGCCGACAAGGTGCAGGATTCCGCGAACAGCGCGCTGGTGCGGCTGTTCCCGCAGTTTGGCGAAGCCGACCAAGCCAACTGGGGCCAAGTGGTTAGCCGCGCCCGTGGCGGCGATGTCGGTGCGCTATCGCAGGTCGGCTATCCCGGTAACCCCACCCAGCACCCCGTCTGCCGGCGTGTGCTGGATGCGATCGGCGCCGGCAAGAAAGGCAAAGACCTACGCGACATCTTCAAGGCCGCCCCGTTCGGCTGGCCACAGGACGCCATCGACGGCGCGCTGTACGTCATGCTGGTCGCCGGCAACCTGCGCGCCACGGTCAATCACCAGCCGGCACAGGCATCGCTGCCGCAGAACCAGGTCGGCGTCGCCAGCTTCTTTGTCGATGTGCCGCCGCTCGACGTGAAGCAGCGGCTCGACCTCAGGGCGCTGTTCCAGCAAACCGGCATCACCACCCAGACCGGCAAGGAATCGGAAGCTGCTGCCGAGTTTCTCAAGAAGCTGCTGGCGTTAGCGGAATCCAAAGGCGGCAGCGCCCCCCGGCCTGAAATGCCCAACACGCAAGACGTGCGCGACCTGCAAATGTTGAGCGGCAATGCCCAACTACTCAAGATTCACGAGCAGAAGGATGCTCTCGCCGCCAAGCTCGCGGCGTGGAAGAAGAGTATCGAGGCCATCACCAAGCGCTGGCCTGCGTGGGGACGCTTGCTCGACTTTCACAACTTTGCCGCTGGCCTGCCGGAAGCCGGGGCCTGCGAGATATCCATCGCGGCAATCACCAGCGCTCGCAGCTTGCTGGCCGATCCCGACCCTGTACCCGAGCTGACCAAGCAACTCACAACGGCGCTACGCATCGCACTCGGCAAGCTGCAGGACGACCTGGCTGCTGCCTTCCATGCGGGTGAAACCAGGCTTAGCGCGTCGCAGGTATGGAACGGGCGCACCGACGAACAGCGCGGCACCATTGCCGCCGCCTGCCAGCTTGCACCACCGCCCAAGGCGGCCATCGGCACGGACGATGAAATCTTGTCGGCCCTGCGTGCCCGTAGTCTCACCGACCGGCGCAACCTGCTGGATGCTGTGCCGCAACGATTTGCCCGTGCGCTGGAAGAGGCCGGCAAGCTGGCTACTCCCGAGGCCGTGCGCGTCGCACTACCGGGCGCCATCATCAAAACGCCAGCTGATCTTGAGCAGTGGCTGGCCGGCGTACGCCAGAAGGTAGAAGAAAAACTCAAAGACGGCCCGGTGATCCTATGAGCGGCTTGCCTACCCCGCTGCGGCGCCAACTGGAAAGCGCCATCAAGCAGGCGCGCAGGCTCGCTGAGGCTGGTGCACGCCATGCGCTCGAAGCACTGGCCGTGCATGAGCCGGACCCCTACCAGCATATGAGTGAGGCGCAGCGCACCTTGCGCCGTCAACTCAGGGCGCAAGCCAAGCAACTCGGGGATGGCCAAAGCCTGACCAAGCGGGGCGCCTACGAAATAAAGCACCTCGCCGAAAAGCTCGCCTACGACCAGTGGCACCGGCTGTTGTTTGCCCGTTATCTGCTGGAAAACAACCTGCTCATCTCACCGGAGCATGAGGTATCGGTGACGCTGGACGATTGTGAGGAACTGGCGCCGTCGGAGGGTTTGAAGGATGCCTGGGCCGTCGCAGCCCGCTTCGCCGCCAAGGAACTGCCCGAAATCTTCCGCGCCGACGACCCGGCGGGCGCGGTGGAGCTGTCCGTCAATGATCGCAAGCCAATCATCGCGCTGGTCACCGGCTTGCCCGTCGAGGTCTTCACTGCCAGCGACAGCCTCGGCTGGTGCTATCAATTCTGGCAGGCGGAGCGGAAGGATCAGGTCAACGCCGCCGGCAACAAGATCGGCGCGGATGAACTGCCGTCCGTCACGCAACTGTTCACCGAGGATTACATGGTGGACTTCCTCCTGGATAACACGCTCGGCGCGTGGCATGCCGGCAAAGTCCTCGGCGCAAATCCCAAGCTGGCCGAAACCGCCCAGAGCGAAGACGAACTCCGCCAGGCCGTCGCGCTGCCGGGCTGCCCGTGGAAATACCTGCGCTTCATTCGCAGCACCACTCCCTCTCCCCTTGCGGGAGACGACTGCAAGGATGCAGGAGGTAGAGCAATGCATGGAGCAATTGCCGAGGGCCGGGGAGAGGGGGGAATCTGGACTCCCGCCGCCGGCACGTTCGACGGCTGGCCCAAATCTGCGGCCGCCCTCCGCGCGCTCGACCCCTGCATGGGCAGCGGGCATTTCGTGGTGGCGATGTTCGAGCGGCTGGTGGCCTTGCGCCTGGCGGAGGAAAAGCTGATTGAGGCGGCGGCGGTGGCGGCGGTCATCCGCGACAACCTGTTCGGTTTGGAGATCGACCCCCGCTGCACGCAGATTGGCGCGTTCAACCTGGCGCTGGCCGCGTGGCGGCGCGTGGGCCACTGCAAGCTGCCGGCGATGAACTTGGCCTGCTCTGGCCTCGCGCCGAACACCCGCGAAGCCGACTGGCTGGCGATTGCCGGCGACAACGAGAAGCTCAGGAACGGCATGGAGCGGCTTTACCGGCTGTTCCAAAAGGCGGCGGTGCTGGGCACCCTCATCAACCCCCGCGCCGGCGAGGGCGATTTGCTGGTGGCCGCGTTCCATGAACTCCAGCCGCTGCTGGAAAAGGCGCTGGCGCAGGAGACCAAGGACGACACCGCGCATGAAATGGCCGTGACCGCGCGCGGCCTTGCCAAGGCGGCGGAAATTCTCGCCGGCCAGTTCACGCTCGTCGGCACCAACGTGCCTTACCTCGGTCGCAACAAGCACGATGACACGCTCAGTGAATATTGCGAACGTGTGCATCCTGAGGCGAAAACCGACCTTGCGACGTGCTTCGTTGAACGTTGCGGAAACTTTGCTGCGAAAGGTGGAAGTCTCGCGCTTGTCACGCCGCAGAATTGGCTGTTCTTGGGTGCTTACAGCAAGCTGCGACTGAGGCTCTTGAAGGCTGAACAATGGGACGCTGTCGCCAAACTTGGGCCGCGCGCATTTGAAACAATCGGGGGTGAAGTTGTGAATGTCGCCCTCGTTTCAATTACGAACACAAAGGCCGAACCGTCGCACTGTTTTCTTAGCTCGGATGTCACGGAGAGCAAGACGCCCGGAAGCAAGGCAAACTCACTCCTGTCATGTCCGGTGGAACTGCTCAACCAAGCGGGCCAATTGAACAACCCCGACTATCGGGTTGGTTTCACAACGGCTGAAGGCCAGAAGCTCCTCTTTGAATATGTCGATTCCTACGAAGGTGTAGGCACGGGAGATTTAGCTCGCTTCCAGATGAACTGGTGGGAAGCGCGACTGGACGGAAAAACTCTAGTCCCGTTTCGTTCAACTACCGACGTGACCATGCCCACATCTGGCTGCACGGGTGCTCTTCTTTGGGAGAACGGTGAAGGAGAAATGGTTCTCAATGCCAAGGAACAAAACAGTCGTCCGACACGTGGATTCAGGGCTTGGAACAAGAAAGGGATTGCGATTAACCGCATGAACAATCTGCCGGTGTCGCTTTATTACGGGGAAAAGTTTGACTGTAACATTGCGGCGATAATTCCAAAGAAGGAGAGCCATTTGCCGGCTATGTGGGCTTTCATTTCGGATAGTGGATACGGGGCAGCGGTGCGGGAAATTGACCAAGCACTCAAGGTCACGAATCACACGTTGGTCAAAATCCCCTTCGACCTGGCGCACTGGCAGAAGGTGGCGGCGGAGAAATATCCGCACGGATTGCCGAAGCCGTTTTCCAGCGACCCGACGCAATGGCTGTGCAACGGCCACCCTGCCGGTGCAGACCAGCCGTTGCACGTGGCCGTGGCGCGGTTGCTCGGCTACCGATGGCCGCGCCAGACCGGTTCAAGTTTTCCCGATTGCCCGGCGCTTAGTCCCGATGGTCTGGAAACGCTGGCGGATGACGATGGCATCGTGCCCATCAGTCCCGCCAAAGGCGAAGGCCCGGCCGCCGAACGCCTGCGCGAACTCCTCGCCCGCGCCTACGGCAAGGATTGGAACGCCACCCGGCAGGAAGCCTTGCTCGCCCAGGTGGACTGCGCCGGCGCTTCGCTGGAGGACTGGCTGCGCAACGGATTTTTCGAGCAGCATTGCGCGCTCTTCCATCATCGCCCCTTCATCTGGCACGTCTGGGACGGTCTCAAGAACGGGTTCAGCGCGCTGGTGAATTATCACAAGCTCACCCACGCCAATCTGGAGAAGCTCACTTTCGCCTACCTCGGCGATTGGATTCGCCGCCAGCAAGCGGCTGTGGACGCGGGCGAGGGCGGCAGCGACGCACGCTTGCAGGCCGCAAAGCTGCTGCAAGCCCGCCTCAAGCTTATTCTCGAAGGCGAGCCACCCTACGATATTTTTGTCCGCTGGAAGCCACTCTCGAAACAAGCCATCGGTTGGCATCCCGACATCAACGACGGCGTTCGCATGAACATCCGTCCCTTCCTCGCCCAGGACATCCCCGGCGGCAAGAAAGGCGCCGGCCTCCTGCGCACCAAGCCCAACATCAAGTGGGAGAAAGATCGCGGCAAGGAACCCGTGCGCGCCAAGGCCGAGTTCCCGTGGTTCTGGGGCTGGGATGAGCAAAAGCAGGATTTCGCGGGCGTCGGAAATAGCCCCGATGGCAACCGCTGGAACAACTGCCATTACAGCAATGCCGCCAAACAAGGGGCGAACAAATGAGGCCACAATACGGATGCCAAATTGTCGCCGCACTGCGGCGACAATCCACGACCCGGAAGACGATCACATGACCCGGAAAGTGACTGTCGCCAAAGGTCTTGCGCTGCCGGCCAAACCCGCCTCGAAGGATCTGCTGACGGAGCTGCGCACGCTGATTCGCGCCACGCGGCAGACGGTGGCGCAAACGGTGAACTCCGCGCTGGTGCTGCTCTATTGGCAAATTGGTCAGCGCATTCTGACGGACATCCTGAAAGCGAAGCGCGCGACCTACGGCGGGGAGATTTTGCAGACACTGTCTGCAAAATTGACGCTGGAGTTTGGGCGTGGATTTTCGCGGCGCAACCTGGCTTCGATGGTTCACTTTGCCGAAGTCTTCCCTGACGCAAAGATCGTGCGCGGGCTGAGTGCCCAGTTGAGCTGGAGCCACTTTATCCAAATGATTTACCTCGACGAGCCGCTGAAACGCGACTTCTACGTCGAGATGTGCCGGATCGAGCGATGGAGTACCCGCACGCTGGAAAAGAAGATTGGCGGGATGCTTTTTGAGCGCACCGCACTGTCAAAAAAGCCCGCGAAGCTCGCGGCAATGGAACTGCAACAACTGCGCGAAGAAGACACGTTGACGCCGGACCTGGTCTTCCGTGACCCGTATCTGTTGGGCTTTCTTGGCCTGAAAGACACCTACTCGGAAAAGGATCTGGAGTCAGCCATTCTGCGCGAGATTGAGTCGTTCATCCTCGAACTGGGTGTGGGCTTCGCGTTCGTCGAGCGGCAGAAGCGCATCACCGTGGACGAGGAAGATTTCTATCTCGACCTGCTGTTCTACCACCGGCACCTGCGGCGTTTGGTGGCAATTGAATTGAAGCTGGGCGAGTTCAAGCCCGGTGACATGGGCCAGATGGAGCTTTACTTGCGGTGGCTCGACCGCTACGAGCGCAAAGACGGTGAGGAACAACCGATTGGACTGATTCTGTGCGCAGGCCAGAAACGTGAGCGGATTGAATTGCTGGATCTGGAACGTAGCGGCATCCGCGTGGCATCCTACTGGACCGAAATCCTGCCGAAGAAAGAGTTGGAGCGCAAGCTGCACGAGGCCGTCCGACTGGCGCGGGCGCGATTGCCCATCACACCAACCGGCAGCAGCGAAGATTTGCCATGACTGATCTTTCCCAACGCCTCAAAGCCGCCCTGCGTACCACCGCCCAATCCTACGCCGCTGGCGATCAGGTGGCACCCTGCGCCGTGCTGTGGACTGATCCCGAACGTTTGTGGGAAGGCGTTATACCGGCGCTGCAAGCGATGCTGCCGGAGCTGTATCAGTTCGGCAGTTACGCGCCGCACCAGCGCACGGGGCCGGCGCTGTGGCTGCGCTGCATCGAGGCGCGCGCGGTGGAGGGTGCGCCGCCGGCGGGAACCGCGCCGATCATTTACCTGCCGGGTATCGGTCGGGACACACTGCATGCTGCGGAGGATTGCCCGCAGGAACTCGCCGCCCTTGTCGAATTGCAATACCGCGGCGCGCTGTGGCTGCATGTGAATGGCAAGGAGTGGACGCCTTATGCTTTTCTGGTTTCCAAACACGGTGGACTCGATCTCGATGTAGCCAGGGATCAGGCAACGCTGGACGCACTGGCCGGCGCGCTGCCGTCGTTGATGGGGCAGCCAATCACGCCGTTGCAGGGCCGACGGCTGGATTCGGAATTTTTCAACGCGCTGGTGGCGCCGGATTCCACCGGACTCACACTGCGTTGGTTGAACGATCCCGAAGCCTTCAAGAAACGCCGCTCCGATGCGGAATGGAACGCTTTCCGCCAGCAATGCAAGGCCGAGGCCGGCTTTGATCCCGTCAAGGACGGCCCGCTTAAGGCGGCTGGCTTGCTCGCTGCGCGTGGAAGCCACTGGGCTAAGGTCTGGCAGCGCTTTACCGAGGCGCCCGCGAACTACCCCGGTGTTGTCGAATGGCTGCAGCGGGCAGCACCGAAGTACCCGGACATGCTCGATTCCGCCGAGGTTTGGCCAAGCATCAATGAAAGCGCCGAGCGGGCGTTGCAATACGCACTGGAAGCGCTTGTTGATCGCCCGCAGGACGAGGTCATCCGTCAAGTTGCCAAACTGGAATCCGAACATGCGGAGCGACGCGCTCATCCGTGGGAGCAAATCGGGCTAAGCCCGTTGGCGACGGCGCTGGCACCACTGGCGCAACTCGCAGCGCTGTGCGCGACAGCCCCGGGTGCGCCAACGCCCGAGATGTACGCCGCCTTCTATGCGCAAGATGGCTGGCGTGTGGACGCCGCCGCTCTGGCCACGATGGCGGCCTGTGGCTCGCCGGAACAGCACGGTGCGGTCTTGGGTATTGTGCGGGCCGTCTATCTGCCGTGGCTCGAAAACACCGCCCGCCACTTGCAACAGCTCATTCACGTCGCTGGGCAATCGGTCTCAAGACGCACCAAGCCGATTGAACCTGCGGCGGGGCGGCTCGTCGTGTTTGCGGACGGACTGCGCATGGACGTGGCCCAGCAGTTGGCCGAAAAACTGACAGCGACGGGTATTGAATCCACACAGGATTGGGAGTGGTCGGCCATACCGTCGGTAACCGCCACCGCCAAACCTGCTGCATCACCTATTGCCGATGCCGTAACCGGTGGCGCTGCAAACGACGAGTTCGCCACGCGCTTGGTCTCCACGGGGCAAGTCCTGACCCAGGATCGCTTTATTGCTGTACTGAAGGAACGCGGTTGGCAATTCCTTGCATCAGACGACACCGGAGACCCGGCCGGCTCGGCCTGGACAGAAGCCGGCGCACTCGACAAACGCGGTCACACAGAGGGTTGGAAACTGGCACGCAGCGTTGCAACGGAAGTTCGAGATCTAGTCAGCCGGATTCGTGCGCTACTCAGTGCGGGCTGGACGGAGATCGTCGTAGTGACGGACCACGGCTGGCTGCTGGTGCCCTACGGCCTGCCGAAGGTTGAACTGAAGGCGTATTTGACCGAAACCCGATGGAGCCGATGTGCCGCGTTGAAAGCCGAAGCGCAGACTGATGCGCTCGCTTTCAAGTGGCATTGGAATCCCGCGGTGATGATGGCCAGCCCACCGGGCGCCGGAAGCTTTCGAGCCGGGATCGAGTATTCCCACGGCGGCGTATCGCTACAGGAGATGGTGACGCCGGTGCTTCGCATAACTACCTCGCAGCCGACGGGGGGGTCCGCGCGGTTGCAGGAAGCCAAGTGGACCGGGGCTAAATGCCGCGTGTTGGTGGGCGGGCCGTGTGAAGGCGTTCGGGTAGATATTCGCACGAGCCAGTCTGATTCAAGTACCTCACTGCTGGCGGACCAACTGGCCCGCGACACTACGCCTGACGGTAAGGTGACCGTATTCCTCGAGGACGATGCCGACATCGGCAAAGAGGCCGAGGTCGTGTTGCTGGATGCTTCGGGGCAGGTGATTCATTCCCTGCCCACCACACTTGGACAATGAGCGTATGAGCCCACAACTGGATCCCATTGATACGGTCGCGACCAAGGCTTTTGAAGGCTACGTGGTGCGCAAGGACCTCGTCAGGCGGTTCAAGGGCCAATATCCGATCCCGACCTACGTCGCAGAGTTTCTATTGGGCCGCTACTGCGCCTCGGTTGATGACGAGGAAATCGCGGAGGGCCTGAAGATCGTCGAGCGCCAACTTGGGGAAAAGACGGTCCGCGCTGGCGAGCATGAATTGTTCAAGGCGCGCGCCAAGGAGAAGGGACACGTAAAGCTGATCGACATCGTCACGGCACGCCTGGATGCGGGCAGCGACTCTTTCTTGGCGTCATTGCCGAGCCTGCAACTGAAGGACGTCCGGATCAGTGAAAAGATGGTCCATGCGAACGAACGCATGCTTACGGGCGGCTTTTATGCGGAGGTCGAACTCGCCTATGACCCGACCATCGCGCAAGAGAAAAACGGGCGCCCATTCGGCATCGAGTCGATGCGCGAGATCCAGTTGTCAAAGCGCGAGGTGCTGCCGGCGCTCTATCTGGGCAGGGAGGCCTTTGCCACCGAGGAGTGGAAGGATTTCCTGATCCGCAGCGTCGGCATGGAGCCTTCCACGCTGACGCCCCGGGCGCGCGACATGATGCTGCTGCGCATGGTCCCGTTCGTAGAGCGCAACTACAACATCGTGGAGCTTGGGCCCCGCGGCACCGGCAAGAGCCACCTGTTTCAGCAAGTTTCGCCGTACGCGCACCTGATCTCGGGTGGCAAGGCGACGGTCGCGCGCATGTTCGTGAACAATGCCAGCGGCCAGCGCGGATTGGTTTGCCAGTACGACGTGGTCTGCTTCGATGAAATCTCCGGCGTCTCCTTCGACCAGAAGGATGGCGTGAACATCATGAAGGGCTACATGGAATCGGGTGAATTCAGTCGCGGGAAGGAGAGCATCCGCGCCGACGGCGGTGTCGTGATGGTCGGCAACTTCGAGGTGGACGTGCAACACCAGCAGCGCGTCGGCCATCTGTTCGGGCCGCTGCCGCCGGAAATGCGTGACGACACCGCCTTCATGGACCGCATCCATGCATACCTGCCCGGTTGGGACTTGCCGAAGGTCAACCGCGAACTCCTGACCGATCACTTTGGCCTGGTCAGCGACTTCCTGTCCGAATGCTGGAATCAACTGCGGCGCCAGAGCCGCCAGAGCCTGATGCAGGGGCGGATTCACCTAGGTGGCGCTCTCAGCGGGCGTGACACGACCGGCGTTCAGAAAACCGTTAGCGGACTCGTCAAGCTGGTATCACCCAATCCGGATGTGCCGGTTTCCGAGGAAGTACTGGAGTGGGCATTGCGCATCGCGCTTGAGTGCCGCCGGCGGGTCAAGGAGCAGCAAAAGCGCATCGGTTCTGCCGAGTTCCGCAATACGCAGTTCAGTTACTCGATGGGTGATGAAGGCGTGGAGAAGTTCGTGGCCACGCCCGAGCTGTACAGCGAAAACAGCATAGGGAGCGATCCGCTTCCTCCTGGCCAAATATGGGTGATCTCCTCGGGCGGCGGCGACGAAAACCCTGGCTTGTATCAGGTGGACATCACGGAAGGCCCCGGCAGCGGCGTGAAGATCCTGAACCAGCCGGCGCCGCCGCCGTTCAAGGAAAGCGTCCGTTGCGCCGAGCAGAATCTCTATGCGCGTGCCAAAGAACTCGTAGGGGATAGGGACCCGCGCCAGCATGAGTTCTCTGTACAACTACGCGCGTTTGACAGCGCCAAGAGCGGGTCTGCCGTCGGCGTCGCCGTGCTTCTCGCGCTATCCTCATCACTGCTGCAGAAGAGCATCAAGGGCGGCCTTGCGGTTACCGGTGGCCTGAACCTGGGCGGCTCGATAGAAACGATCTTCAACCCGGTGGCCGTCGTAGAGCTCGCCATTGAGAAGGGCGCTGCAAGCATCCTGATGCCCATTAGCAGCCGGCGGCAGTTGAATGACTTGCCTGATGACCTCGCGGCCAAGATCACCATTCACTACTACCTGGATGCGCGCGATGCTTTGCTGAAGGCGCTGGCGATTTGATTGAGTGCCACGACGTGCTTGGATGATTGGATGGACCCGCCAGCATCGCGTCGCGGTGTACGAGGCTGCACGCAAACGACAGCCGCAGCGCTGGTCAGGAAAGATCCGGAAGTGGTCTTTGCCTGATGCGGTATGGCTCCACCCGGAGCGCGAGGTCGATTCCGGACAGAAACGAAAGGCTGCGTGAATGGCTCACGCGACAACTACCTTGAAAATCGCCGAGAGCGCAGGGTGATTACCGTTTCTGGTATCGGTACAAAGCTGGCCACCGGCAAGCAGAAGGCTCTACACATCGGCTACGGGGCCGACATGAGCCTCGCTGAGGCACGCGTGGACTTCGCCCGGCTGAAGAGCCAGCGCCGTGCCGCCGTGGATCTTACCGTCGAGCATTCAATGCTGCGCCGGCGACGGCCGCTCAATCACGCTGATCCTTCTGACCTTACGAGGAAGTTGCACCGTCCGCACGGGTATTGCCCGGCTAGGCTGTCCGCGCCCCGTTATACTGGGTGCCAAGTAGGCCTCACGACGCTCGGCGGCGAGGATTGGCGCGATATTGCGAAACAGATTTCAATAGCGAACCTGATTCAAACTAGCGCGAATGATTCCATCTTCTGCGCCACCTGATGTTTGCCATCCGTGAAACCACCGCCGCGGATCACAGTCCCGAAGCGGGTCGCCAGTATCTGCGCGACACCTTTGGGCAGGGTTACTGGGGGAAGCGTGAGTGCTTCGTCTTCCTCCTCGAATGGCTCGCCGCCCTCGGCAACACCGAAGGCATGAGCGAGTGGATCGGCGATGCGGAGGCGGCACGGATTCTTGCAGGCAGACTGCGCAACGATCACGCGTAGCCGTGCGCCGATACTGGATGCCGACTTGGGTACAACGTGTACCGCGTTTAAATTCCAATGTAAGTGAATCAGGGGAGTTCCATGGCTAACGAAGAGAAATTTAAGCTCGCTTTGTTCGATGGCCGTGAGATACGCAAATCCTTTCACGAGGGCGAGTGGTGGTTTTCGATTATTGACGTGATTGATGCATTGGTGGGCGGAGATCGGCCACGCAAGTATTGGAACGACCTCAAGAAAAAGCTGTTCGCGGAGGGCTATGACCAGTTGTCCGAAAAAATCGGACAACTGAAAATGAAGTCCACCGATGGCAAATCTTATTTGACCGACTGCGCCAATACCGAAACCCTGTTTCGCGTGATTCAGTCCATCCCTTCGCCCAAGGTGGAGCCGCTCAAGCGCTGGCTGGCCAAGGTGGCCAAGGAACGTCTGGACGAGATTGAGAACCCCGAGCTGGCAATGGGGCGGATGCAGGAGCTCTACGAAAAGAAGGGCTACCCGAAAGAGTGGATCGACAAGCGCCTGCGCGGGATCGCTGTGCGGCAGGATTTGACCGACGAGTGGAAAGCGCGCGGCGCGGCTTCCAGCGTGGAATTTGCGATTCTGACCAACGAAATCATGCAGGGCACCTTCGATCTGAAGATCGATGAGTACAAACAAGTGAAGTCGCTGGCGGGGGAAAACCTGCGCGATCACATGACCGACATCGAGTTGATCCTGACCATGCTCGGCGAGGCCACGACCACCAAGCTGCACCGTGATCGTGATTCGCAGGGCATAGCGCCGCTGAAAAAAGATGCGAAGGATGGCGGCGCGGTGGCGGGCAGAACGCGCAAGGATATTGAGAAACAAAGCGGCCAGCCGGTGATCTCGACCGAGAATTTCAAGCAACTGAAAGCTGGCACGGGCAAGCGATTGAAGCAGGCGGATGAGTGAATGCTCCAGCGACATTCCAGCCGACGTAACCGACTCGATCAAAGCGTACTGACGCAACGCCTGGCCGGGGCGGTTTCTTACGACCGCATCGCAGGCTATTTTCGTTCGAGCTTGTTCGAGGTGGCCGGCGAAGCCCTTGCCAGCGTGACCGGGCCGGTACGTATCATCTGCAACTCGGACCTTGACCCCCAAGACCTGATTACCGCAGCGGCCGCTCAGGCGGCGTTGCGCCGGAGCTGGTGCGCTGGCAAGCCGGAAGATGCGCCTCCCATGGCGATATCCCGTTATCAGGCGCTTTACGCCGCATTGACCAGCAAAAAGATGGAAGTGCGGGTGCTGCCCGATTCGGCGTTCGGTCTGATCCACGGCAAGGCGGGTGTGGTGCACCGCGCCGATGGCACAGCCATTGCGTTTATGGGCAGTGTCAATGAAAGCCTCTCGGCCTGGAAGTTGAACTACGAGCTGCTGTGGGAGGACGACGACCCGGAGACGATTGCCTGGGTGCAGGAGGAGTTCGACGCGCTGTGGAATGATGCCCGTGCTGTTGATCTCGCTTGCTGCCCGTTTATTGTTCAGGACGTTGAGCGGATCATTTCGCGCAAGGTCATTGAACCGACAGACTTGCAGGCCATCGGAGATCCGACGCTGGCTGCTGCCGCTGCCGCTGTTGAAACCCCTGTATATCGCCGCGAACAAGGGCTGTGGCCGCACCAGAAGTATTTCGCCCGCCTGGCGCTGGAACGACATCGGTTGGGCGGTGCGCGGCTGGTGCTGGCCGATCAGGTGGGCTTGGGTAAAACCGTCCAGTTGGCGATGGCTGCAATGCTGATGGCGCTTGACGATCCCGATGGTGGCCCGATCCTCGTTCTTGCTCCCAAGCCACTGTTGCAACAGTGGCAGGATGAATTGATGGAGCTGCTATTGCTGCCTTCCGCTCGCTGGAATGGGCGGGCATGGGTGGATGAGAATGATGTGGAATACCCGTCGGATGGCGCGAAATCACTTGGCAAGTGCCCACGCCGCATCGGGCTGGTGTCGCAAGGCTTGGTGGTGCGTGGATTAGCGGAGGCGGTTAACCAGTTATTGAGCCGGCGCTATACCTGCGTGATCGTCGATGAAGCGCACCGTGCCCGCCGCCGCAAGGTGCCGAAGGTGGACGCGGATGCCGATGACATCAACGAGCGCGCGGACCCGAACAAGTTGATGGCATTCCTGCGTGAGATCGGCCCGAGGACTAAAAGCATGTTGCTGGCGACCGCCACTCCGGTGCAACTGCACCCGGTCGAGGCGTGGGACTTGCTGCATATTCTTTCGCACGGCAACGATGGCGTACTCGGTGGATCGACGCACACCAGTCCGTGGTTTCAGGCCAGCCGCTGCCTTGAAATTGCCACCGGTGACGCCACCGTGCCGACCGCTGATGTGCGCGACGGCTGGCAATACGTGCGCGACCCGCTGCCCTCAAAGTTTGAAGACCCGGCGTTCGCCAGCATTCGTCGCCGTCTGGATGCCAGTGACATGCGTTGGCAATTCAATCCCGAGAGTCTGGACAAGCTGTCGCCCGCGATCCAGCGGGTGCAGCTCCAGAACGGGCTGCTGCCGAACTACGGCGAAAACTTCAATCCGCTACTGCGTTGCATCGTGCGCCGCACTCGGGCTTATCTCGAAGCGACGATCAACCCGGCCACCGGCGGCTATTTTCTGCCCAAGGTGACGGTGAAGCTCTTCGGTGAGGACGACACCGGCACGCTGGTTCTTGGCAGTTATCTGCGCGATGCCTATCAGGAGGCGGAAGCGTTTTCGCAACTACTCCAGCAACGGGTAAAAGGTGCCGGATTCTTCAAGACGCTGCTGTTGCGGCGCATGGGCAGTTCGATGGAAGCCGGGCGCCGTACCGTCGCCAAGCTGCTCGGCGAAGAGCCGGATACGTTGGATGATGAGGACGAGGATGACGCGGAAGAAGACACGGCGGTGCAATTGGGTCGGCCACCGCTGGGAGGTAGCGATTTCAAGAACTTTAGCGATGCGGAAATAGCCTCACTACGTCGCTGCCTCGATCTGCTTAAACAAGGCGGCAATAACGATCCGAAACTGGAAGCACTGATCGGCTATCTGCGTGGCACCCATCCGGGCGTCAGCCGGAGTTGGCTCGATCTGGGCTGTATTCTTTTTTCGCAGTATTACGACACGGTGCGCTGGATTGGAGATGAACTAGCCAAACGCCCCGAGTTTGCCGGGATGGATATTGGCCTGTATGCCGGCAGTAACCGCTCCGGTTTGTGGCGCGATGGCCGGTTCCAGCGCTGCGACCGGAATGTGTTGAAAGATCGCGTCTGCGCTGGTGACCTCAAGCTATTGCTCGGTACCGATGCCGCTTCGGAGGGGCTGAATCTTCAGCGCCTCGGTACGCTGGTCAATATCGACTTGCCCTGGAACCCGACCCGGCTGGAGCAACGCAAGGGCCGCATTCAGCGTATCGGTCAGGCGCGTAACGAAATCTGGATCGCCAATCTGCGCTACCGTGGCTCGGTCGAGGATCGTGTTCACCAAGTGCTGGCCGACCGGCTCGAAGCAATTCACGGCCTGTTCGGCCAGATACCGGACACGTTAGAAGATGTGTGGGTGCAGGTGGCGCTGAACGACGAGCAGGCCGCCAATAAACTCATCGATCGTACCACGGCTACGCGGAACCCCTTCGATGCGAAATACAGCAAGGTGGAAGATGCAGACTGGGAAACCTGCGCATCGGTGTTGAACGGGATGAGCATGAAGGAGCTGCTGTCGCGGGGGTGGTAGGTGATTGACCGCATCGCCGACTGCACCCCGCCAGTGCACCCGCGCCCTCTCCAGCCAGGCTTCGGTCGACTATGAAATTCCTCCGGAAGTTCGCTGCGAAGCCATCGTCAACGCCGTCGGCCATCGCGACTACACCAGCAACGCCGGCGATCGATCTGGTGGTCTCCGAGATCCGCCAGGCTGAGCAGTTGCCTTATTACTTGTTCCTGGCAGACGATGGCAATCTGCTGAACATCAGTCATGCGGTGGATCTAGGAACGTGCCAATGCCGTTAACCGAACAAGAAAACTCCAGAGTCATCGAAATGGCGTGGGAAGACCGTACGCCGTTTGAAGCGATTGAACAGCAATTTGGCTTGAATGAGTCCCAAGTGATCCTTCTGATGCGCAGTTCCCTGAAGCGTGGCAGCTTTGAATTGTGGCGTGAGCGCGTCAGCGGGCGTGCCTCAAAACATCTGAAACTGCGAAATCCTGAGATCAGTCGAGGCTACTGCCCGACGCAGTACAAGCAGCGTTGAGTCCCCCCCAAGCGTTACGCTGGTCAGGCAAAACCCGGACTTGGTTTTTGCCTGATGCGATATGGCTCAACCCGGAACGCGAGGTCGATTCCGGACAGAAACGAAAGGCTGCGTGAGTGGCTCACGCGACAACTACCTTGAAAATCGCCGGCCATCTTCTTGTGTCGTCAGGCCTAAGGATTCTCTGAACAAGGCATGACCGTCGCCACCCCATGCGCTACTGTTGGCACAGTGATTCGCGGAGCCCACCGATGTCCGACCAACTGAGCTTCTCCGATGCGGAACAGGATACCAAGCGCAAAAAAACGCGTCGTGAGGTGTTCCTC
>CAMAXE010000032.1 GCA_945862145.1 Klebsiella pneumoniae | reverse complement strand
CGGACACCGGAGCTAGCCGGTGTCCGCCCGCAGGATTTGCCCGTGAACGCTCAATCGGCAGCATACCCGGGCAGACACGAGAGCGGCAGGCGACGGCGGGCTATCGTCGTCGGCGCCGGTTTCGGTGGTATCGCAGCCGCGCTGCGACTGCAAGCCAAGGGTTATGACGTCACGCTCATTGACCGCTGTCAGGCGCTCGGTGGTCGTGCACAGGTCTATGAACGGGGTGGATTCCGACATGACGCCGGCCCCACGGTGATCACGGCGCCCTTTCTCTTTGAGGAACTGTTTAGCCTGTTTGGCGAGCGGTTCGCGGACCACGTGACGTTGGTCCCGCTCACCCCCTGGTACCGTTTTCACTTTGATGACGGTGATCATTTCGACTACGGCGGCACACTGGAGGACACTCTGGCCGAGATCCGGCGGATTTCGCCGGAAGACGAATCCGGCTATTTACGCCTGCTGGAGCAAAGCAAACGGATCTTCGAGGAGGGTTTCGTCCGTCTGGCAGATCAACCCTTCGACCGGTTCACAACGATGCTCAAGGCGGTCCCGAGCCTGCTTCGTTTGCGCTGCGACCGCACCGTGTGGGGCCTGGTGAAGGCCTACCTCAGGCATGACAAACTGCGCCGTGCCTTCTCGATCCAGCCGTTGCTGGTCGGTGGTAATCCGTTTGACACCACGAGCATCTATGGCCTCATCCATTACCTGGAACGTGCCTACGGCGTGTTCTTTGCGATGGGCGGCACCGGTTCCATCATCACAGCCCTGGGAGCATTGATGGAGCGGCAGGGTGTGGCGCTGAAACTGGGTACCACGGTAGACCGCATCGAAGTGACCGCAGGTACGGCTACTGGCGTTCGCTTGGCCGATGGGACCGTACTGCACGCCGACATCGTCGTATCCAACGCCGACGCCGCCCACCTGTATGGTTCGATGCTGCCGCGCCCTGGCCAAGCGGTGACGCCGCGACTCAAGCTGGCAGCCGCACATTATTCGATGGGCTTGTTCGTGTTGTACTTCGGTACCCGGCGCAGCTACGAGGACGTCGCTCACCACACGATCTGGCTCGGCAAGCGTTACCAGGAACTGCTGCAGGATATTTTCAGCCGGCAGGTCCTGGGTGATGACTTCTCGCTTTACCTGCATCGACCGACGGCTACCGATCCAAGCTTCGCACCCCCCGGCTGCGATAGCTTTTACGTGCTGTGTCCTGTTCCAAACCTGCAGGCCACGCTCGATTGGGCGGTAGAGGGGCCGCGTCTGCGTGACAAGATTGTGGCCGCGCTCGACCGCACGATTCTCCCCGGCCTGTCGCAGTCGATCACCGATGACTTCTACAAGACGCCTCAAGACTTTCACAGCGATTACCTCAGCGTCCATGGCGCCGGGTTTTCCGTCGCTCCGCTGTTCAGGCAGTCGGCGTGGTTCCGCTTCCACAACCGCGCCGAGGGCGTACGCAATCTGTATCTGGTCGGCGCCGGAACGCATCCGGGTGCAGGTGTGCCCGGCGTCCTGTGTTCGGCCAAGGTCCTCGACGCTCTGGTGCCGCACGTCGCATGAATTCTGTAGCGTCCACCGGTCCAGCGGAGGGCGTCTACGCGGCCGCCGATGCGCTGTTGACGCATCGCGCCAATAGCTTTCACTGGGCTCGGCGCTTTTTAAGCCCCGTCCACGGCGAGCGAGCCACCCGCCTGTACGGCTTCTGCCGTCGCGTGGACGATCTGGCAGACGATAACAACTGCGTGCTGTCTGCCGGTTCTGCGCTGGCGGCCGTCCGCGTAGCGCTGGAGTCAGGCTCGTCGGCCAATGTTGCCCTCAGCGACATGCTGACGCTGATGCGGGACTGCCGCATCGACCCCTCTATTCCGCTCGACCTGATCACCGGCGTCGAGAGCGACCTGGGCGAGGTTCGCCTTGCGACGATGGCGGAGCTTGAGCAGTACTGCTATCGGGTGGCCGGTACCGTGGGTCTGATGATGACGGCAGCGCTGGATGTCACCACGCCCGAGGCGCTGCCGCACGCCGTTGATCTCGGCATCGCCATGCAGCTCACCAACATCTGCCGGGACGTGCGTGAAGACGCGCTACAGGGTCGCCGCTACCTGCCCGCTGCGCTGGTTGGGCCGCTGGATCCTGCCGAGCTCGTTGCGCCTACGGGCGCAACGCGTGCGACAGCGGTAGGGGCGGTGCACACGCTGCTCTACCTGGCCGATCGCTATTACGCCAGTGGTGAGGCGGGTCTTAAATACCTGCCCCGGGGTGCGCGCTTTGGCATCCTCGTCGCTGCGCGCCTCTATCGGCAGATCGGGCACGTTCTGCGCCGGCGAAATGCCGACTGCTGGTCTTCCCGTGCCTATGTCGGTGGCCCCGGTAAGGTCGGCGTCACGCTGCGCGCGCTCGGTTCGACGATACCCGCAGCCGTGCGCAGCCGCCCGGCAGGGGCGGGTCTTGGCGACTGACGTTGATGTGTTGATCCTCGGCGGCGGTTGCGCGGGACTGAGCTTAGCCATGCGCCTCGCCGAGAATCCTGGCAGTTGCCGTCGTGTCGTCGTACTCGAAGCGCGTGAGCGTTACGAAAATGATCGGACTTGGTGTTTTTGGCAGAACCAGCCAGACCGCTTCGATGCACTGGTCACGCACCGCTGGACTAAGCTCACTGTTCGGTCCTCCCGTTCAAGCGCATCCATCAGGTGTGCGGATGCGTCCTACCAGTTGCTTGAGGCAGCGGTGTTTTATAACCACGCGCAGCAAGTCATTCAGGCCAATCCCAGTGTGCAGTTGCACCTCGGAGTCACGCTCACCGGCTTGCCGCCTGAACAAGCCGACGGCTGGCCTATCGAAACGTCTGTAGGGACATTGCGGGCCGCGCGCATTGTCGATACGCGTCCAAGCCGGCGGCCGGTGCGCGGTGATGCCTTGCTATGGCAGTCTTTTCTGGGCCACGAGGTCCAGTGCGACCAGCCCGTATTTGACCCCGATTGCGTCGAACTGATGGACTTTGCCGAGGAGCGCTCCGACACCGTGGAGTTCACCTATGTATTGCCGCTCGCACCTGACCATGCGCTGGTCGAGACCACGGTCTTTGATCCGCAGCCGCTCGGGCCGGCCGATTTGGCAGAGCGACAGCAGCGCGCGGTGAGCCAGCGCGTGCGGGGCGCGGCCCACAGCGTTGTGCGCAGCGAGAGCGGTATGTTGCCGATGGGCCCGACGAGCGCGCCTGCGCGTTCGGGCTCACGGTACTGCGCGGCGGGGCTCCACAGCGGTGCAGCGCGGCCCGCTACAGGCTACGCGTTCCAGCGTATCCAGCGGTGGGCCGAGGCCTGCGCGGCCGCACTGCGGCTCGGCGGTAACCCGGTGCCGCATGCGCCGGACGCGTGGCTGACGCAGCACATGGATCGACTGTTTTTGCAGGTCCTGGCGGCCGAGCCTGAGCGCGCGGCAGATCTCTTCGTCCGGCTTTTTGCGCGAGTGCCGACGCCGCGGCTGATTCGTTTCTTGTCCGACAAGGCAACGCTTGCCGATCGGGCCAGCGTGGTGGCTGCGCTGCCGCCGGCGCTGTTCTTGCGTCATCTGCTGCGCACAGGCTTGGTGCCGGCAAGCGGCCGCACTCACCCATGAGCGCGCTGCTCGTGCGTCAGGGACGCCTGTTCGCGGTGCTCGCGTGCGCACTCGTGTTCGGCGTATGGCTGGGCTTTGACTTCTCGTCCGAGCGCAACATACCCCTCATCGGACTGTTGCTGGTCGCGCTCGGGATGCCCCATGGCGCCCTCGATTCGGTCTTTGCCGAGCGGATGTTCGCAATTGCCACGGGCCGCGAGTGGGCGCTGTTTTCGGTGCTCTACGTTACGTTGGCGATCGCGGTCGTGGGCCTGTGGTGGTGGGCGCCGGCGGTGTTTCTGGCAGTTTTTCTGGCTATGTCGGCGCTGCATTTCGCCGCCGATCTGGGCCCTGGCGTGCATCCCTGCACGCGCGTGGCGTACGGTGGCTCGATCATTGTGCTCCCGGCGTTGTGGCACGCCCCGGAGCTCCGGCTGCTGTTCGGGTGGGTTGTCGGCGCACCTGGCGCAGACGCGGTGGTCTTTGTGCTGCAGTGGGCCGCCGGGCCCTGGCTGGTGGCAGCCCTGGCGCTGGCCGCCTATGAGGTGCGGCGCGCAGGTGCGTCGGCGCTCGAGCTCACAGCTCTCGTGTTAGTCGCCACGTTGGGCTCGCCACTTGCGGCGTTCGCCGTGTTTTTCTGTGTGATGCACAGCCCCCGCCACCTGCTGCGGACGCTCGCGCCCTTGGCCCCTGCCGCGCGGCGGCGGGCCATTGCGCTGGCGCTGTGGCCGACGTTGGCGACGGTCGTCGTCCTCGGGTTGGGCGCCTATGTCTTCCGGCGCGAACCGATCTCGCCGCTGGTCATGCAACTGGTGTTCGTAAGTCTGGCCGCGCTGACCCTCCCGCACATGTTGCTGTTGGATAGCGCCAGTCGCCGTGGCTCGCGGGGCAAGCAGTTCGCCTGGAACACCTTGCTCTCTCCTGACCCCTATGTGGGCCTTGGGCCACCGTAATAGATTCGCGCGTCGTACAGGGCAAGCGCTGCGGCCTCGGCCTCGAAGGGGTTAATGCTGGCAATGAGCGGCGCATGCTCGCAGTAATCGCGGCGGCCACTTCGAGCCGCACGGGCAGTCGGGTTTCGGTGCGCAGCGCGGTGCGCGTGGGCTCAGGGCTGACCGTTATCAGCCGCCGGTATAGGGTGGCGCGGTCTCGGGCGGCAGCAGGGTGAGGAACTCGCCGAAGCGCGGCGGATTCGGCACCGCCACCACGTAGGTGATGTCTTCGTCCGTGGCGCATTCGGCGTGTATGACGCCGGCCGGGATCACGAGTTTGTCGCCCGTTTGCATCGCCACGCGCTCGCCCGTTATGCCGTCCAGCGTGGCGGTGGTGCCGGAAATCACGTAGGTGTGGACCTCGCAATCGTGCCAGTGCATGGGTAGCTCAGGCGAGGCTGGTGCGATCAGTGTGGTCGGCCAGAAGCCGGTGCGTTTGATGTCCTCCAGAACCTCGTCACGGGTGCTGAAGAATCCTTTGTGCAAGTGGATGGCCATGCGTGTTTTGCCCGGTAGCGACATAGCCGACTATAGCCTGAACGCGCCCCCATGCGAGCGCTGGAAGCGTCGCGGGCATGGCCCGCTCCTACACGGTGGGTTTTCGCATGTCTCGCCGTAGGAGCGGGCCGTGCCCGCGACGCATGCCCGCGCCCGATGCTGCTCTCCTCCATTCACCCTCTTTACGGCGCCGCTGGCGCCGCAAAGCCGCTTCGCAGCAGAATGTCTCCGCTACACAGGGTTCCTGCCCTCTGCCCCCGTCTGCGAGGCGACGACATGTACGGAATGGTCAACCAGGCAATGCAGAAGATGGTCGTGGATCTGCACGGCGAAGACACCTGGCTCCGCATACGCGAGCGCGCTGGCTGTGACATCGAGGCTTTCGTGCGCATGGATGCCTACGCGGACGCAGTCACCTACAGTTTGGTGGGCGCGGCCGTCGAGGAGCTGGGGGCGGATCCCGCGGCCCTGTTGCACGCTTTCGGCATCTACTGGATCTCCTACGCACAGAGCGCGGGCTACCGGGACTTCTTCTTGGCCTGCGACAGCTATCCCGGCTTCGTGCAGCAACTCGATGCCATGCACGCGCGGCTGCAGCTGGCTTTCCGCGAGCTACGCGCGCCGCAATTCGCCTGCACCGTAGAGGCCCCCGACGCGGTGCGCGTCATCTACCGTTCGCATCGCCACGGGCTCGACGCCTTCGTGGTAGGGCTCTTTGAGGGCCTGGGGCCGGTATTCAACGTGCATGCCACGGTGAGCAAGACGGCGGAGCATGTCTCGCAGGAGAGCGGCGTCGAGATCCATTATCTGGTGCGGTTGGAGGCTGCATGATCTCTGCGGAGACACTCGCGCAGCGCCAGCCAGTCCACGCCATCATCGGCCCCGACCTCAGGGTGCTGCAGCTCGGCCGCTCGCTGCAGCGGCTCTGTGGCGATGCGGCAGGCCACCCTTTCAGTAGTCTTTTCGAGCTCCTGCGCCCTACCCTGGCAGTGCTCGATGTCGCCACGCTGCGGGGGCTGGGCCCGGTGTTCTGCCAGGTCAAGTTCCTGCCCAACGAGCTGCCGTTGCGCGCGGAGTTCCTGCCGGGTGATGGCGGTTGCGTGGTGATGATCGGCAGTCCGGCGGTGGTCAGCACCGAGGAGCTTCGCCAGTACGGACTCGGCTTCAACGACTTCGCCGTCACCGATCCCTCGGTGGATTTCCTCATGGCGCTCACCACGCAGCGCGCCACGCTCGACGAACTCCACGCGGTGAACGCCAATCAGCGCGAGCAGCGCAAGGAACTGGAGCGCATCAATGCGCGCCTGGCGGCCGCCACGCGCGAGGCCAACGATGCCTCGGCGGTGAAGACCCGGTTCCTGTCCAAGATGAGCCACGAGCTGCGTACACCGCTGAACGCGATCATCGGGCTTGCCGAGTTGCTCCGTGACGGCACGCGCGACAGCGAGCAGCTGGCGTATTTCGATCACCTGCGTGAGGCCTCGCAGCTGCTGCTCTCGCTGATCGGGCAGGTGCTGGATCTCTCCAAGATAGAGTCCGGGCAGATGACGCTCGAGTGCCAGCCTTTCGATCTGCACCAGGCCATCCAGCAAGTGATGGGCCCGCTCCGCGCGCGGGCGGAGTTCCGGGGTCTGGCCTGCACCTGGATAGTGGAAGCGCCGCCGGCTGCCTGGCTGCGGGGCGATGCGCTGCGCCTGCAACAGATCGTGCTCAATCTGGTGGGCAATGCACTCAAGTTCACCGAGCACGGCGAGGTCGAGTTGCGCGCGGTACTGGCGCAGGACAGGTTGCGGCTGGCGGTGCGCGACACCGGGCCCGGCATCGCGCCGGTGGACCTCGAGCAGTTATTCCAGCCCTTCGTGCAGGTGGGCCCTGTGCCCGCGCAGCAGGGGGGTTCGGGCCTCGGGCTCGCGCTCTCGCGCGAGATCGCCGTGATGATGGGCGGCACGCTGACGGCCCAAAGTGTGCCAGGCACGGGCAGCACCTTCGTGCTCGACATTCCCGCCGATACCATGCTCGCACCCGTTGTCAGTGTCGCGCCCGCCCCGGTGAAATCCCCCTCGTCCAAGGCTGGGCTGCGCCTGCTGCTGGTCGACGACAATGCCATCAACCGTCTGGTCGGCCAGCGCCTGCTGCAGCGGGATGGTCATGATGTCGAGGTGCTGGAGAGTGGTGAGGCGGCGATAGAGCGACTCGCGTACGAGCGCTTCGACGCCATCTTTATGGACGTGCAGATGCCGGGGCTCGATGGCCTCGAAACCACCCGCATACTCCGCGCCAGCGGTGTTACTGCGCCAGTGGTGGCGCTCACTGCGAATGCGCTCGCGGGTGATCGCGAGATCTGCCTTGCAGCGGGCATGACCGACTACCTTTCGAAGCCTCTCGACCTCGCCGAGTTGCGCGCCGTTGTGCAGCGCGTCAGCACCGCATGAGCGCTGCGGATCACCGCATCGGCCGTGTGCGCGTGCTGGGCGGTGTGCAGAACGGCAAGTACCCCGCCGGCAATTCCCTGTGGGTCGAGGGCACGGCACGCGCGGCCGTGATCGATCCTTCCCTCTCGCTTCTGGAGCGTCGGGAGGAACTCGCAGGCCGGGCCGACATAGTGCTTTTGAGCCACGCTCACGAGGACCACACGGCCGGACTCGGACTCTTCGCCGACGCCCAGGTGCAGGTGCATCGTCAGGATCTCGTGGGTCTCTCCGGCATCGACGGACTGATGCAGATCTACGGTTACGGCGGTGAGCTTGCCGCGATCACCCGCGACTGGGTGCTGGGGCAGTTCGCGCAAGTGCCGCGGCCGGATGCCGTGGGCTTCGAGGACGGCGCCTGCTTCGAGCTTGGCGGCTCCACCGTCAGGGTCTTTCACGCTCCCGGACACACGCGCGGGCACTGCGTGTTCCGCATCGAGCCCGAGGGCGTGCTTTTCCTCGGCGACATCGAATTGAGCAGTTTTGGCCCGTATTACGGGGATGCGTGGTCGGATCTCGCGGACTTCGAGCGTTCCATCGAATTGATTCGTGGTCTGGACGCCAACGTCTGGGTGTCGTTCCACCATGTCGGCGTGATCGAGGAGCGCGCGGTGTTCCTCGAGCGGCTCGATCGCTTTGCCGCACGCATCACGGAGCGCGAGCAGGCGATGCTCGCCTTCCTTGCCGAGCCACGTTCGCTGGCGCAGATGATCGCGCACCGGTTTGTCTATCCGGCCCACGCGAATCTGCCGTTCATCGACGCCGTGGAGCGGCGTACCCTTGAGCAGCATCTCGCGCGATTGCAGCAGCAGGGGCGGGTGGAAGCACTGGTGGATGGCCGCTATGCGGCGTTGGCGCCCAAGCGCGCCAGATCATGACCATAGCCGCACAATATGACCAGCGCACGTGGGTGGTCTGGCGTATGGCGCTGATCCCAGCTGCCATTGGGCCAGATGTCACTGGTTAAAGCGGTCCCCGTCCTTGCCCCACCACGGCAGGTGCTCGGGCACCGAACCGCTCCACCAGACGATGCCGCCGGAGAGGGCGCTCACGCGCCAGCCCTGGGGTGTGCGCGTGAACTCGGCGTTGTAGTAGCCGCCATCGCTCACGATGTTGTCCGCGCCGCCGTCGACCGTGATCATCTGCGTGAACACGTAGAAGCGCGAACGCGCGTAATTGCCTTCAACGTCGGTGGCGAAATTCGAGAGGTAGTGCTGGCAGGCGGTAAAGCCTGACATTGCAGGCGCCAGCCACTCGCCGAGTTCGGGCCAGTTGCCTTTGATGCCACCGTTGGCCACGAAGTCGATCACCGCTCCGGGCTGGAACACTGCGTCCAGAAGTTCCCAGCGTTTGGCGTCCACGGCATAGGCGTAGCGCGCCATCAGATCCTGGATCGCGACGCGGTCTGCGCCCACCTGAAGTTCGTTGCTGCTGCTCATTGATTATCCTGCTGCGGGAGGCGCTGCACTAGCGCGCCGGTTTATCGTTTATGCTCGCGCCGGCATGCATTCGGGGTGTCGTGAAGCGCCCGGATCATAGCCGATAAAATCGCCAGGATGGCTTTGACGGAGACAACACGATGGCGAGCAAACCCCGCAAAGTCCTGATCTTCGGTCTCGACGGCCCGGTGGCGCCAGCGCTGCTCAAGTACTGCCGCGAAGGCAAGCTCCCCGCGATGGCACGGCTCATCAACACCGGCGTACTCGCGCCCAACGCGATGGTGCCGCTGCCCACCGCAACGCCGGCCAACTGGACCTCCATCGGCACCGGCACCTGGCCCGGCACGCACGGCATCTCGGATTACAACATCCGCGTGCCGGGTACCCCGCTCGACCGCGCACACATGGCCTTTCACAGCCCCGACGTGAAGGCGGAATACCTGTGGAACGCCATCGCGCGTGCCGGCAAGGAATCCATCGTCGTGAACTTCGTCACGACTTGGCCGCCGGTGGTCGACAAGGGCATACAGATCGGTGGCTCCGGCTGCGACATCAACCAATGGTTCTACCCCAACCTTGCCGTCGAGAACCGCGAAAGCGGCGCAGCGCCAGAGGCGGTGCGACTGGACGAAGCCGGCCTTGGTACCGGCGAGGCCGCGCCCGGTCTGTTCGCGGATTGCGCCTACGCGGGGCTCTTTTGCACCAGCGATTTCCAGCCCGCCTCCAGCACGCCGGTGCGTGTCGAACTCAGCGAGCCGGAAGGCTGGATCAACCTGCCGGCCGGCAAGCGCGTTCTGGCGGCGGATCTGCAACTGCGCCCCGAGGGCTGCCGGTACACCGTCATCGGCCCCTGCTGGCAGTTGCTGCTGGTCGACGAGGGCGCGGGCTTCACCCGTGCGCTGGTGTGCGAGCACAAAGACGCCGCGCAGCCGATGGCCTCGCTCGCCGTGGGCGACTGGAGCGCAGTGCTGGAGCGCACGCTCGAGACCGCGCGCGGCATGGTGCCCTGCGCCTTCGCACTGAAGCTGCTCGGACTGTCGGCGGATGGCAGCAGCGTGCGCCTCTACCACAGCCCGCTCTGCGCGCTCGATGGCTGGTCGGCACCGGCGCCGGTGGCGCGGACAATCCGCTCGGCCAAAGGCCTGCCCGATCCGGACGGCGGCTTCTACGGCTACAACCAGGGCTGGTTCGGCGCCGACACGCTGCTCGAGGCGATCGAGATGCAGCGGCAGTGGTATGCAGACGCCTGTGCCCACCTCATGAAGAGGGAGCCTTGGGATCTGTTTTTCATGCGCTATCACCTGCCCGACACCTCCTGGCACTCGCTCTCCGAGGTGCTCGATCCCACCCTGGCGAAGGACCCCGAGGAGCGCCGCCGCCACGAGGAGATCGAACTCGGGATCTACCAGGCCTGCGACCGACTCGCCGCGGATCTGATCGCTGGCATCGACGAAACCGAAACGCTGCAGGTGCTGATCTCCGATCACGGCGCCAAACCCGCCGGCCATGCGGGCATTGATACCAACGCCATCCTGCAGACCGCGGGCCTGCTGGTGCGCGATGCCGCGGGGAAGGTCGATTGGTCGCAGACACGCGCGATCTCGCGCCCGGTGTGCTGGGTGCACATCAACCAGAAGGGCCGCGATCCCGATGGCATCGTGGCCGAGGGTGATGAATACCGGCAGGCGCAGGAGGCGATCATCACCGCGCTCACGGACTACGTTGACCCGGTGTCAGGCCGCAAGCCGGTGCTCTTCGCGCTGCGCAAGGAAGACGCGCGCTTCATGAACATCTACGGCGAGCAGGCCGGTGACGTGGTCTATGCGCTGAAGCACGACCACGGCTCGCAGCACGGGCCTTTCCTGCCCACGGCGGATTACCAGGGTGGGTCGCTGCGCGGGCTCATGGCCTTCAGCGGGCCGGGCATCCGCAAGGGCGCACAGATCGAGCGCAACGTCTGGTGCATCGACATGGTGCCTACCGTCTGCCACCTGGCGGGCTGGCCGGTGCCGCGTGACACCGAAGGCGCCGTGATCTACCAGGCCTTCGAAGAAAACGTCTGAAGCCTCAACGCAGCCAGACACCGGGAGAAACCACGTGGACTATCGCAATTTAGGCCGCTCGGGCCTCAAGGTCTCGGCCATCGGCCTGGGCACGCATTACTTCGGCTGGCTGCACGACGAGGCCGCCTCGCGCACGGTGATCGATCGCGCACTGGATCTCGGCATCACGTTCATCGACACCGCCGACGTCTACGATATGGGGCGCTCGGAGGAGTTCGTGGGGCGTGCCATCAAGGGCAAGCGCGATGATCTGGTGATTGCCACCAAGTTCGGCTGGCCCATGGGCGGTGGCCCTTCGGGGGCGCCGGTGGATCAGCGTCCGAACGCACGCGGTGGCTCGCGGCACAATGTGATCCGCGCGGTGGAGGCGAGCCTGAAACGCCTCGGTACCGATTACATCGACCTCTACCAGATCCATTTTCCCGATCCGTCCACGCCGCCTGAAGAAACCATGCGTGCGCTGGATGAACTCGTGCGCTCGGGCAAGGTGCGTTACACGGGCTGCAGCAATTACGCGGCCTGGCAGGTCTCGGAGGCCATGTGGACGGCGCGCCACCACAACCTGATCGGCTTCGCCACCTCGCAGCCGCTCTACAACCTGCTGCAGCGCGACATCGAGAACGACCATCTCCTCGCTTGCGCGGCGCACGGGATGGGCGTTATCCCGTGGGGGCCGCTCGCAGGTGGCTTCCTCACCGGCAAGTACAAGCGCGGCGAGCCCTACCCTGCTGATTCCCTGCTCGCCACCAAGCCGATGGCCTACTACCAGATCACCACGGAGCAGAACTGGACGCGCCTCGAGCGTTACAGCGCCTTTGCGGAGGCACGCGGACACACGGTGGGCGAACTCGCGGTGGCCTGGCTCTTGGCGCAGCCGGCGGTGAGTTCGGTGATCGCGGGTGCGAGCCGCGCCGATCAGCTGGACGTGAATATCACGGGGATGCAGTGGAGGCTCGACGCGGCCGATCTCGCCGAGATCGACCGCATCCACGCGGGTGATGACGAGGGTGGGCCGCGCTTCTCATTGCGCTGAGTTCGGATGACGACTGCGCACATCGGAGGCTGCTGTCGCGCGCATGGCGCGCTCCTACAAGAACACTCGCCCGCCGCGTAGGAGCGGGCCATGCCCGCGACAGCAAGCCTGCGATGAATGCTCCTGCTGCCCCTACCCGTCTCAGCGGACGCTGCCGTCCGGCTCTGCCACGAATATCTCGACGCGACGGTTGCGGGCGCGGCCTTCGGGTGTCTCATTGCCTGCGATCGGCTCGCGCGCGCCGCGGCCATCGATGCTCATCCGGCCAATGCTCACGCCGCGCGAGGAGAGGTAATCACGCGTGCTCGAGGCGCGATTGACCGACAGCGGGTTGTTGATGGCATCACTGCCTGAACTGTCGGTGTGGCCGACGATCGTGAGGCGAGTGGCCGAGTTTTCATTCAGGCTGTTGGCGAACTGATCCAGCACCGAGCGGAAGTTCGGCTGGATCGCGTAGGAGCCGGTGGCAAAAGAGATGTCGCTCGGAATCTCCAGTTTCAGGCGGTTGTCTGCCGTCTGCGAGACGGTCACGCCGGTGCCGGCCGTGGCCGCTTCCATTTGCTGCTTCTGGCGCTGCATTTTGTGCGACCAGACGTTGCCGGCGATGATCCCGCCCACGGCGCCGATGGCCGCACCCTTGGCCGCGCTCTCGCGCGAGCCGCCCACTATTGCACCGAGTACCGCACCCGCGCCGGCCCCTATGCCCGCGCCCTTGGCGGTGTCCTTTTGCGTTTGATCCATGTTGGCGCAGCCGCCCAGAGTGAGGGCGAGTGCAGTGGCGCTAAAGAATGCTGTCAGACGCATGATGGGGTACCTCTGGAATGGATTATGAGACGAGATGATAGTCCCGTTTCTTGCGTGCCGGCCAATGCATGCCGTTGCCCGGCTCCGCCCCCGGTGACACAGCGGCTCGATCGGCGTCATGCTTGCCGCGGTAATGAGCACTCATCAGGAGAACATCGGTATGAGCGAGACCATGGCAGAACTGTCGGCTCGTCTTGAAAGGCTGGAACGGGAAGTCGCTGAATTACGCGCGCGCGAGGCGATACGCGATCTGCTGGCGCGGTATTCCCGCGCGCTCGACTGGCTCGATGACCAACAACTCGACGGGGTGTTCTTTGACGACGCGCACATCGACTACGGCTTTTTCAAAGGCACCGGCAAGGACTTCAAGCCCGTGGTCATGCAGATCGAACTCTCGACCGGGCGACGCTGGCACATGGGCGCGCAGGTCACGATCGATCTCGACGGCGATGCCGCCGACGTCATGAGCTACGGCATCGCCATCGGCGCGCAAACCGAGGCGGGCAGCGATGGCGCCGAGCTGCCGCTCTTCATGGGCTACTACCTCGACCGTGTCGAGAAGCGCAGCGGCAAGTGGGCAATCGCGCGCCGCAAGTACGTCCTGCTGGCCGGCACCTCGATCCGGGAAGTGGGCCTCGACGGCGACATGAGCGCGCTGCACAAGATCGGGGCGGCCACGCCGCAGCACCCGGATTACTGGCCGATGAAGGCGTGAATCCGGCACCCCGCGACGCGATCCTCATGCCTTGTACGGATTGAGGACGCGCGACGCACCGAATTGCATGCCGCTCTGCAGATCTTCGCTGTAGAGGGTCTTGCAGCCGGCTTGTACCGCGGCCGCGACGATCAGCGCATCGTAGATCGACACCTGGTACCTCTGTGCAAGCATCAGCCCGTCTTCGTGGATTTCTGATGTGAGCGGCACCACGCGGCACACGCGGCGGATCCCGCTCAGGAACTCATGCAGTTCGTTCCATTCCAGCCTGCATTTGCGGCGCGCCACGTTGGCCAACTCGTTCAGGGCCTGCACGCTGACCACCGCGTTCCTGCGTAACAGTCGCGCCGAGATGTCCGCCTTCTGCTCATCTCCCGACAGCAGGTAGACCAGCACGTTGGTGTCGACGAAATGCTCAGCGGGCATTGGCGTCCAGTCTGTCGAAACAGAAATCGGCAGGCAGGCGACCACGGAATTTCTTCAGCCGTTCTAGGACCTGACGGCTGTCTTCGGTGCGTTTCACCTCCAACTGGCGTGCGCCGACGACCTCGATCTCGATGTCGTCGCCGTCCTTCAGATCCAGAGCCTCAACTACAGACGAAGGAAGGCGGACAGCGAGGCTGTTGCCCCATTTCGCGAGTTTCATGGCAGGACCTCTGGATATACGTGTTGGAGAGAAGTATATCCGGGGGTGTTGCAGACACCAATACGTGTGCCTCCTAAAGACTGAACCTCTCCCGCAGGAAATCCGCGATGCCGTCTGCGTGGTGGTGCCCGATCACCGCTGTGGCGGCGGCCTTGATCGCAGCCCGCGCATTGTCGGGTGCATAGCATTCGTCGGCCATGACGAACATGCTCAAGTCGTTGTCGCTGTCACCGAAGCAGATCACGCGGGTGGCGCCCAGCTGCTCGCGGAGCCTGCTTACGGCGTTGCCCTTGCTCGCGTCGCTGTGGTGGATGTCGATCCACGCGAGGTGCTCGCCTTCCATCGCCGATCCCGCGAAGGCCACCAGATGTGGCTCGTGCGCCACGATGCGCTCGATCTCCGCGACCAGTACGTTTGGGCCGATGGCACTGATATTGGTGATTGTGGCCTCAGCCGGCAGTTCGCTCACGGGCCGGATGCTGATGGCCGGGTGCTTGATGTAGTAGTTGAGCAGCCGCTCCTCTACTGCGTTCTGCACGGGTGCGTGGTAGACCGCGTGCTGGTTACCCGCCTCGAGCGTAAAGACAAATGGCGTGACCTGCTGGGCTGTCACGGCATCCATCACATGCCGGATTTCGTCCGGCGCGAGCAGGCTCAGGTGGCTGTAGTCCTGCGCCAGCGGGTTCCAGGTCATCACGCCGTTCTTGAAGATCTGCGGCAGATCGAAGCCGTGGCCGGCCAGTACGTCGCGCGAGCCGTACAGCATGCGGCCCGTGGCGACGGTGTAGGCGATGCCGCGATCGGCCAGCAGGCGCAGCGTTTCGGCGGTGCGCGCCGATACCGCTGAGTCGCGGTCCAGCAGCGTGCCGTCCAGATCAAAAACGACGAGATCCATGGTATTCGTGTGCCGGTGGTGTCAGAGGAGGTAGCCGCCGTCCATCACCAGCTCGGAGCCGGTCATGAAGCGCGACTGGTCGCAGGCGAGGAAGAGTATGCCGTTGGCGATGTCCGCAGGTGTGCCCAGGTAACCGATGGGGTGCTGGGCGAGCAGCCCGTCGAGCACGGCCTGGCTGTTTTCCTGCGCGTCGATCCACGTCTGCACCTGATTGGTGAGTACGTAGCCGGGGTGCACAGAGTTCACGCGGATCCCGTAGCCCGACCGGGCGCAGTGCTGGGCCACGGATTTGGTGAGCAGGCGCACGCCGCCCTTGGCCGTGGAGTAGGCGGTCTCGAAGCCGGCCGCCCGGATGCCGAGTACCGAGGACACGTTGATGATCGATCCGCCGTGATGCTTCATGAGGCCGATGGCGAGTTTGCAGCCGATGAAGGTGCTGTCGAGGCAGACCCGCATCACCTTGTGGAAATCCGCCAGCGGCTGGCCTTCGATGTCGCCGGCGCCACCGCCGCCCACGCCCGCGTTGTTCACCAGCACGTCGAGGCGCCCGTAGGCCTCGCGAACCTGGCCCATCACCTGCTCCCAATCAGACTCCGAGCCGGCGTCATGGCAGATGCCCAATCCGCCCACCGCTGCGGCCAGTTGCGTCGCGCCATCGCCGTTGATGTCGGTCACGACCACCGTGGCGCCTTCTGCCGCCAGGCGCCGCACCGTGGCCGCGCCAATCCCGTCGGCACCACCGGTTACCAAGGCAATTTTTCCGTCCAGCAAACCCATGTTGAGTGGCCTCCGTGCTTCGGTTCCGGGTTGATATTGCGGCTCCGTGCGGAGCCTTCATTCATCATACTCAGAGCTCATGGCCCGGTGAATTCCCCATCGAGGTAGTACCAGCGCTCGTCTTCGCGCACGAAGCGGCTGTGCTCGTGCAGGCGTCCTGCTTTGCCGCCCACCTTGTAGCGGGCCACGAACTCCACGGTCGCGGTATCGCCGCTGGCCTCGTGCCGTTTCACCTGCAGCCCCAGCCAGCGCGGCGGGTCCAGTTCGAGCGTCGCCGGCCGGGTGGATGGATGCCACGTGGCGCTCAGATAGTTCGCGAGTTGCAGCACATACGCGCTGTAGCGGCTGCGCATCAGGGCTTCTGCCGTGGCGGCGGGCGCGCCCTGATGCAGCGGTCCGCAGCAGGAATCATAGGGCTTGCCGGTGCCGCAGAGGCAGGGCGTGCTGGGGCTTATCGGCGTTGCTCGGGCGGGCATGCACGCAATTCCTCATTATGGCCGGACGGTTGAGCTTCGGGCAGATCTGGCCGACACTCCGATGCGCCAATCCCCGCAGCCCAGCTCCGAGGCAACACGATGCCCACGCCCATGATAGTTCCCGAGACCGAACGCGCTGCACCGCTCAGTGTGGGTGGCTTCTTCATCACTGTGCTCGCCGCTGACACCGACACGGGGGGCAACGAGTTCTTCCACCAGCGCGGCGAGGAGGGCAAGGGTCCTGGTCCCCACTTCCACCCCTGGGACGAGACTTTTTATGTGCTCGAGGGCGAGCTGCACTGCGGTGTCGCTGGTGTCGAAACCGTTGCCGTGCCAGGCACCCTGGTTCACGTGCCGGGCGGGACCATCCACTGGTTCCGCTTCGGCAAAGGCGGCTGTGTGATGCTCTCGATCACCTCGGCGGGCAATGCCGCGAGGATGTTCACCGACTTCGCAAAGGGGTCCAGGGAGAGCCCCGACCGCGCGCTGCACATCGCGCTGGCTGCAAAGCACGGTCAGATCATCGTCACGGCATAAAAGGGTTGTCGGCGCTCCCCTGCTGCGCTGCGCGACCGCCACGTGTTGCGGCAGTCGAGCTCCTTATGACTGCAACGCGCTGCAGATGTCGCCGAGGAAGCGTGCCCCGGCCGCGCCATTGATCACCCGGTGGTCGCAGGCGAGCGTGAGGGCGCAGAAACGCTCTACCGCTACGCTGCCATCACGCAGCACCACACGCTCCTGCACGCCACCGACCGCGAGGATCATGACCTGCGGCGGGTTGATGATGGCCGTGAAACTGGTCACGCCCAGCATGCCGAGATTAGACACGGTGATTGAGCCGCCCTGCAGATCGGAGGCCGCGAGTTTGCCGGATTTGCACCGCTGCACTGCAGCGCCCGCCGCCTCTGCGATCTGGGCCAGTGTGCCCTCGCCGATATCGCGGATCACCGGGGTGAGCAGCGTCTCGCCGGTATCCACCGCCAGCGCCACGTCTATCGAATTGAGCGTCTCGACGCTGCCGCCGCGCACGTTCAGGTTGAGTGCCGGGTGTTTGCCCAGCGCGTGGGCCACGGCCTGCAGCAGCAGGTGATTGACGGTGATCTTGGCCTCGCCGCCCTCACGCAGTTGCGCGAGCCCTGCGAGCGCGGCGTCCATAGGGCAATCGCGGTGCAGGTGGAAGTGCGGGATCGTCTGCTTCGCCATCACCATGCGCTCGGCGATGACTTTCTGCGAGCCAGAGAGGTTACGTACGGCCCCCGAGCCTGCGCGCTGCGCAGCGGCCCGCTCGACGTCATCGCGGAGGATTCTGCTGTAAAGCCCGGTGGCCGGAACCGTCCTGATGTCGATGCCCAGTCGCTCGGCCTTCCTGCGCAGGGCAGGGGTGACGCGGGTGTTTGCGCCTGTGACTGCGGGCGATGCAGCAGCAGCGGCTACGGGGGCAGCCGCAGGGCCGTTGGCTGAGCGTGGTGCCGCCGCCGCTGCGGGAGCCGCTGGCGCAGGGGCAGCGCGTGCCGCCGCCGCGGCGATGAACGCATCGACCTCCGCGTCTGTCACCGGCCCCGTCGCCATCACGCCGATCAGGGTGCCGACCTTCAGTTCATCGCCCTCCTGGGCAATGATCCGGACCAGCATTCCGGGCTCGGTGGCCTCGAAGCTGTTCACGATCTTGTCGGTCTCGATGTCCACGAGGGCATCGCCCTTGGCGACGCTCTCGCCCGGCGCTACCCGCCAAGCGGAGATGGTGCCACGCTCCATCTCGATGCCCCATTTGGGGATGGTGATTGCCAGTATCTTTGCCACGACTACTTCGACCCCTCGACGTTATTGCCTTGCACCGGCTCTGCGCTGAAGGCGAGCAGTACATTGCCGGGCATCCGCGAACCGAACAGATAACCGGAGTTCACGAGCACATAGCCGTTGGCCACCACCGGACCCGCGGACTCAATGGATCCCCCGTGCGCCTGGCGTCCGGACACGGCGGTGAATGCGCGGTTGGTCGCGTAGGTCCAGAGCACTTTGCCCGAGACGCTGTCATAGGCGCGCAGCTGACCGTCGAACGCACCGGCGAACACCAGTCCGGGCACGGCTGTGGCGGGCGCCGACAAGCCGCCGTCACAGGCGGGTTTATCGGCGGGCTTGCAGTCTTCTTGCACGGGAGTGAACCACTTCTGCTCCCCGGTGGCGGCGTCCAGGGCAAAGAGTCCGGGATGCCGTTGCAGGTTTGCGGGGCCGCCGAAATCGGTGTCGGCGTTCGGTGCGAACACCGTGCCTCCGGCGGCCGCCATTCCCCAGTGTATGCCGCCCGCATAGCCGCCCAGCCCCACCTTGCGCTGCCACAGCACCGCTCCCTTGGCCTGCGGGTCCAGCCCGTGGACGACGCCGTTCTTCTGGCCGACCACCAGCACGTCCCGGCCGTCCCCGAGGCTCACCAGGATGGGCGGCGCGCCGATGTCGAGATCGGGGCCGTTCTCCTCCGGGCAGTTGGCGCTCGAACCGATGAAGCAGCTCATGTTCCAGGCGTCACGCGCAAGCAGCTGCTGGCTCCACACGAGTTCGCCCGAGTCGAGCGAGAAGGCGAGCACGGAGTCGCTGGTGTCGGCGGCGGGCGAGGAGTAGGACTCACCGCTGCCCACGTAGAGGAGGCGACGTTTCTCGTCGATGGTGGGCGAGTTCCAGACCGGCGCGCCCGAGGGTGCGAGGATCGGCACCCCGAGCCCGTTGCGTTTGCCGGTCTCGACGGGTTCCTGCGGGATCGAGTAGCTCTTCCAGAGCATCTTGCCCGTGGCGGCCTCGAAGGCGGCAACACCACCACGGAACGTGCAGCAGCTGTAGCTCGGGTCCGCTGCAACAGCCCATTCCCGGGAGGACATCGGCACGAAGAGCCTGCCCTCGAAGAGCTTGGGCGAGCCGGTGATGGTGACGTCGCGGTGGTCCTTGAGGCTCGAGCGCCAGCGCTCGCTGCCGTCTGCCGCGTTCAGGGCGTAGACATTGCCGTTGGTGTCGCCGAAGTACAGCGTGGTCGCGCCGCCCTTGGCTGCGTGCTCGATGCTGATCGCCGCGCGGACCTCGGTGCTCGCCTGATAAGACCAGCGCAGGCATCCGGTGTGCAGATCGATTGCGTGGACCGTGCCGCGTTGCGAGCCCACGTATACCGTGTCGCCATCAACCGTGGGTTGCGAGCGCGCGCGTGTTGCGCCGGGGTAGTCGAACACCCATTTCAGGCGCAGCCCGGCCACGTTTTGCGGCGTGATGCCGGCGATCTCCGCTCCCACAAAACGGCTGTTGCGGTTGTCCATGCCCCAACTGCTGACCGTAGCTGCGGCCGCGCTGGCCTGCGGCTTGTTGCCATCCGGGCACATCGCCATCTTGGTATCCGCGACTTCCGAGGGCTGCGAACCCGCCAGGTAGGTCGCAACCGCCACGCGCTCCTCGGCTGAGAGCCCGGCTGCCTGCCCCTGCATGACGCCGCTGTTCATGGCCTCGAGAATGCGCTCGGGCGGGCTCATCCGGAACACGATGTTGTGCGGTGCACGCGGCACGTTGCCCTCATGGCAGCTGCTGCAGTGCTTCTGATAAATGGCCTCGCCGGACTCGATGGCCCAAGGGGACGCTGCCGTCAGCAGCAACACGGGGGCCAGCAGTGCCGAGGCCAGCAACCGCCTGGATCGGGTGCCCGGAGTAGCGGCCATCAGTAGGCTACCGTCGCCCGGATTGCCGCCTCGATGTCGGCCAGTGAGGGCACGTATGCGCGCTCCAGCACCGGGCTTGCGGGCACGGGGGTATGGGGCGCGGTGACCTTGCGCACGGGCGCATCCAGATAGTCGAAGCCCTTTTCGGCGATCAGGCTGGAAATCTCCGAGGCCATGCTGCAATAGGGGTTGGCCTCGTCGACCACCACCAGCCGCCCGGTCTTGCGCACGCTCTCCAGGATCGCCTCGTCATCGAGCGGTGACAGCGTGCGGGGGTCGATGACCTCCACGGAAATGCCTTGCGACAGCAGGCTGTCGGCCACATCGCGTGCGAGCAGCACCATGCGCGAGAAGGCGACTACTGTGACGTCCGTGCCCTCGCGTACCGTGCGGGCCTTGCCGAAGGGGATGGTGTAGGGCTCGTCGGGCACCTCGCAACGCTCGGTGTAGATCGCCTTGTGCTCGCAGAAGACCACCGGGTCGTCGTCGCGAATTGCCTGCGCGAGCAGCCCCTTGGCGTCGTAGGCGTTGCTGGGCGCCACCACCTTGATGCCGGGGATGGCCACCAGCATCGGATACAGGATCGCGGAATGCTGCGGGCCGGTGCCCATACCCGCGCCGATCATCGTGCGGATGGTGACCGGGGTGGTCACGCGGCCGCCGAACATGTAGCGGAACTTGGCGATCTGGTTCATCAGCTGGTCGAGGCAGACGCCGAGGAAGTCGATGAACATCAGTTCTGCCACCGGGCGCAGGCCGGTGAGCGCCGCACCGCCTGCCGCGCCGATGATCGCCGACTCCGTGATCGGGGTGTCGATCACGCGGCGCGTGCCGAAGGCCTCGGCGAGCCCGAGCGAGATGCCGTAGACGCCGCCGTCGCGGCTCGCCACGTCTTCGCCGATCAGTATTACGCGGTCGTCGCGCGCCATTTCCTCGTGCAGGGCCTTGTTGATGGCCTCGCGGATGCTGAGATTACTCACACTGTTTCTCCCCGGTAGCTCACGTAGACGTCGGCATACAACTGCTCGGGCGTCGGGTCCTCGGCCGCCAGGGCCCGGTCCACTGCCGCATCCAGAATGGATTGGATCTCCGCATCTATCTGCGCCAGCTGAGCGGCCTCGAGCCCCTTGCAGCGCGGATCCTTGAGGAACTTCTCGATAGGATCGGCGGCGGCGCGCGAGGCGGCGATCTCGGCGGCGTCCCGGTACTGCTGGCCGTCGCCCTCGAAATGGCCGTAGTAGCGCGTGGCGATGGCCTCGACGGCCGTCGGGCCGCCACCGGTCCTGCCACGCGTCACGGCTTCTGCCAGCGTTTCATAGACGGCGAAGAAGTCGCTGCCGTCGATGGTCACCGCCGGGATCCCGTAGGCGCCAGCGCGCGCGGCAATGCGCCCGTCGGGCTTGGGGCTCTTCGTGAACTCGGCGTAGTGGTTGTTCTCGTAGAGAAAGATCATCGGCAGTTGCAGCACGAAGGCGAGGTTCAGCGATTCCGCCACCGTGCCCTGGTCCGATGCGCCATCGCCGATGAACGCCACCGACACCTTGCCATTGCCGAGTGTCTTGGCGGTGAGCGCCGCGCCGGCGGCGATGGGCGGCCCGCCGCCTACGATGGCGTTGGCACCGAGCATGCCTTTCTTCATGTCGGCGATGTGCATCGAGCCACCCTTGCCCTTGCAGATGCCGTCCTGCTTGCAGGCGAGTTCTAGCAGCATGTCCTCGATGTCACAGCCCTTGGCGATGCAGTGCCCGTGGCCGCGGTGCGTGCTGGCGATGTAGTCCTCGTCGCCGAGGTGCAGGCACACTCCCACGGCGATCGCTTCCTGGCCGCGATAGACGTGGATGAAGCCCGGCAGCTTGCCCTGCTGGTACTCCGCCCGGATGCGCTCCTCGAACTCGCGGATCAGTTTCATCGAGCGATAAGCGCGATAAAGGGTCTCGGATGTGTATTCCACGGACAGCTCCCTTCAGTCGGTTTCTATGAGATCCAGCGGATAGCGGTAAATGCTCTCCGTTCGGTCCTCGCCAATGACGAACACGTTTTCCATGTGCGAGGGGCCAAGCCGGCTGCCGAAGTACAGGCAGTCGAAACTGAGCACCATGGAGGCTTCGATCCTGAAGCCCTCGGTTGCCGCGTGCAGGCCCGTTCCGGGATAGCGCACGGGGCTCTCGAGCGGAACGCGTCCGATCGAGTGGACGATCATCAGCAATTTGCCCGGCGCATCGAGCTCGCGGGCCAGCCCGTTGCGCACGCTCTCGCAGATCTGTGCCGAGTTTGCACCGGGCCGCAGCTTGGCGGCTACTTCCTCGAAGCACCGCTGCACCAGCGCATGCTGCTCGCGGTAGGCGCCGGGCGCGCGGCCCAGATGCGCTGTGCGGTTGATGTCGATCCACACGCTGCGGTACTTGCCCTGCGTCTCGAGGATCGCGATCTCCCCGCCTTTGAAGGGCGCATCAAAACGGGTACGGAAGAGATCGGGCTTGAAGATCGTGTCGTAGCTGCCACCAAAGAGCATGGGGCTGCTCGGCAGCGGATCGATACCCTCGTCGATCATGAAATGCGCGACGGATTTTTCCACCGCCGCCCAGGAACTGCCGATGCGCAGCGCGCCGACCGTGTGCGCCATGACGCGATCGGCTTTGCCGCCGCTTTCGCGGAGGATCGCGATCTCCTCGGCCGTCTTGATGGAGCGCGCGGCCATCACCAGTTCCAGCCCGTCGTGACAGGGCTGGCCGCACAGGCCGTTCACCCGCGTTGCCACGCGCATGTCATCGAAGAGGATCGCCTGGCCCGAGAGGCCGGGCGATTGTTCCAGGCACCGGGCGATGCCGCGGATGATGTCCGGGGCACAGGCATCGTCAACCCTCGCCGTGATCTTGCTCAGATCCGCGAGCAGATCTGCCGGTAGCGCCAGATGCGCGTCTTCGGCGCGAGCGGTAGCGCAGAAGTTGAGAAGGTCGAAGCAGCGCAGCCGGTCGAAGAACACCGGCAGCCCCTGCCGCTCGGCAACCACCAGCCCGATCAGGCTTGCCTCGGGCAGGAACAAGGTGACAGGTGCGCCGGCGTCGGTCGGGATGAAGACCGCCGAAATCGGCTCCGGCAGTCTCCAGCCGTCCATCACGGACTCGAATCCGGAGCTGTAGGCCACGTTCTCCGAGGTCGACAGGACGAGCCCCGCCACCCCGGCCGCCGACAGGCGTTCCCGCAGCCGGGCAACTTTTATTTCATGCATCGCAGGCACCCCCAAATCTAAAAAGCCGGCGCGAGCCGGCTTTCCAGAAACCCCTTGGGATTCAATCTCAGAACTTGTAACCCACCTGAACGCCCAGCTCACGCGGCGGTGCGTGACGGCTGAAGTTCCACAGGGTTGCCACGGGGTTTGCGCCTACCCGGTAGGTCTGATCGGTGAGGTTCTTGCCGTAGGCCGTCAGCTCAACCTTCTCGTTGCAGCTCTCCCAGGTTATGAAAGCGTTGAGCAGCGTGCGCTCCTCACCCTGCGTGTTTGCCTTCTGAATGATAATGGGCTCGCCCGAGGCGTCCGCGCCCTGCCCGTTGGCGGGGAAGGAGTTGGTCTCGAACTCGTCCATGTAGCTCATGTTCAGGTTGTAGGTGAGTGAGGAGCCATCGCTCAGGTCGTGGAAGTAGGTGAGCGTCATACCTGCCGTCCACTCCGGTGAGAACGGGACATTGAGGTCAGACAAGTCGATCGGGCGGGGATCGCCCGTGAGCCCGAGGTCAGCCGGGTTCACGCCGGGCTCGTAAGAGTCATAGGTGTGATCCAGCCAGCCAAGGAAGGCGTCGATACGGAAGCTCTCGACGGGCACGAAGGACATTTCCAGTTCGGCACCGTTGGCCGTGCTCTCGCCCTCGTTCACCGCACGGGTTTCCTGGAAGGTGTTGCCCGCAGCGTCTATGAACGTGACCACGGTGTCACGCTGAAGGTTCTCGTACTTGGTGCTGAACAGGGCGGCGTTCATACGCAGCATGCCGTCCATCGCGTCGGCCTTGAGGCCGAGCTCGAAGTTCTTGTTCTTCTCGCTGGCGTAGGGCGCACACGACGACGCCGAGCCGCAGGTCTCGGAGAAACCGCCCCCCACGAACCCGGTGGCGTAGCTGATGTAGGTCATCAGGTTGTCGGTCCAGTGGTAGTCGAGCACCACGCGGTAGGTATCTGCACTGAAGGTCTTGTTATCCGTGATGTTGTTGCCGAAGGCCGAATCCGGCAGCGGATTGGTGAAGGCTCCGCGCCACTGGGATGCATCGATGAAGTTGCTCACCGGGTTGGCCGCTGTGCCGAGGCTCAAACGGTGGAAGTCTTTTTCATCCTCGGTGTGACGCGCGCCGACCGTGAGTTTCATCTGCTCGGTGATGTCGTAGGTGCCATCGGCATACACCGCCCAGCCCTTGCGGTCCTGGGTGGTGTTCTGCACTTCGAAGCGATCGCGGTAGAACTCGCCTGCGGGGCCCACCAGCGGCAGGAAGAAGCCGAGGTTGCCGAAGACCACGAAATCAACGTTGTCCTCGTAGTAGCCCGCACCGGTGGTGACGTTGAAGGGACCGTCGTACTGCGTGGACAGGCGGAATTCCTGCTGAACCTGGTCGCGCTTGGAGTTGCGGCTGGCGTCGTAGAGTGAGGTGTAAGCCTCACCGGTGTAGGTGCTGGCGAGGATTTCTTCCTGCTTGCGCAGGCCGGTGATCGACTTGAACTCGTACTGGCCAAGGGTGAGGGCTTGAGTCAGGTACACGCCCTTGCCGTCGACCTGGTGGCCTGCGGGGAGGTCGATCACCTTGTTATCCTGGTAGGACTGGCCGGTGGAGAAGGGGTCCCCACCGCCGATGCCCGGGAAGCCGATCAACCCCCAGATGTAGCCTTCGCCTTCGGGGGTTTCGTTGGCCGCCACCTGGGTGTCACCACGGTCCTTCACGTATTCGAAGATCAGGTCTGCCGCGTAGGCCTCGGTGGGCTCCCAGCGGAACTTCAATTTGCCGGCGAATACATCGGTACCGCCGATCTTGGCGCCATCACCCGTCAGCGGGTACGTGGAGATGACCGAGGCAATGCAAGCGTCGTAGGTCGGTCCCGGGGGGCAGCCAAAGCTGGTGAACGTGCCGCCCGGGGGCTTGTCGTTGGTGTAGAAGCCTTCGCTGGTGTCCTTGATGACGGACAGACGTGCCGCGAGGGTGTCGCCCATGGGTACGTTCAGTGCGAACTTCAGTTTCTTGGCGTCCGAATCATTCGAGCTGAACTGGCTGTAGTTGCCTTCGATGTTGCCGAAGAACTCGCCGAGTACCGGCTTCTTGGTGGTGAACGCGATGGCGCCACCGGTGGTGTTCTTGCCGAACAGCGTGCCTTGCGGGCCGCGGAAGATTTCGACCTGCTCGAGGTCGAACATCTCGACGAACTGCGACTGCACGTGGTTGAAGGCGAAGTCATCGACCGTGATGCCGACCGAGGGGTCTTTGGTCACCAGGATGGAGATGAAACCCGTACCGCGCATACCACCGCCGATGGCGTTGAAGCCTACCTGCGGGGTCAGGATGACGTTGGGTGCCATCTGGCCGAGGGCCGAGACGTCATGCTGGAAGCTGTTCTCGATTTGCTTGGCAGTCAACGTGGTGACGGCGATCGAGAGATCCTGCTGGGCCACGCTGCGCTTGGTGCCGGTGACGACGATCTCTTCGATGTCGAGTTTGCCTGCGGATTCCTGCGCCCAAGCGAGCGAGCCGCCCAGAAGTGCCGGGACCATGATGCAGGAAGCGAGGACATGCAGACGGAAGGGGGGTTTGATGATCACTGTGGTCTCCTGGTCGGATTGAACTTATACAACTCACGCGTTTAGGCACCGGTCATTGATGCCGGGGCCCCAACTGCGGACTTTAACCCCGCTCGCGATGAATCGCAATCCGGCCTGAGCCTGAGCCGTGCCGTGCCGTGCCGTGTAAGGCTCAGGCCTTGCGGTGGCTGAAACACAGGTGGAGCTCGTCCAGATTGCGGCCGAAGAAGCTCGGCAGATACCGCGGTGCGGGCATGTCTGGCGCCGGGCGGAAGTCATCGAGCCTGTCGAGCAGGGCCCGGAAAGCGCTTATCAGCTCCTGCCGGGCGAGCGCCGCGCCCACGCAGACATGCCGGCCCACGCCGAAGGCCAGATGGTTACCGGGTTTGCGGCGGTGCAGGTCGATGCGATCGGGGTCGGGAAACTGCTCTGGGTCGCGGTTGGCCGCGCCGAAGCGGATGCTGAGCAGCTCTCCCTCGGCCAACTCGACGTCTCCGAGACGTGCGCTGGCCGCACAGCGACGGAACATGCCCTGCGCCGGGGACTCGAGGCGCAGGATTTCCTCGGCGAGGTTCTCCAGCAGCTTGGGATTCTGGCGCACGGCCAAGATGGGGGCCGGGTCCTCGAGTAGCAGCTTCATACCGGAGGAAATGGCCGCAGTCGTGGTCTCGTTACCGGAGGCCAGCAAATCGATGGTGAGTATGGTGATCAGTTCCTGCATGTCGAAGGCGCTGCCGTCGGTGTCGCGGTGCTCGATGGCCTCCGTCAGCATGTCGTCCCGCGGTTCGCGCCTGCGTTCGGCGATCATCGCGGCGAAGTACTGCTGCATCTCCACCACGAGCTTCGCGCACTCGATCCGCCGCTCGCGCGTCACCATCAGGCTGAAAGGCTCGACGATGGCATCCGACCAGGCCTTGAAGCGGGCTATATCGCCACGCGGCACACCGATCAGGTCCGCGATGACGTACATCGGCAGCGGATGCGCGAAATCCCGCACGAACGCCACCTGCGTGCGCTCGCCGAAGCCCTCGATCAGCTCCGCTGCCACCTTGTCGATCATCGGCGTTGCGCGACGTACCCGCTCGGCGGTGAACAGGCCTTCGAGAAAACGTCTGATCCGGGTGTGCTGCGGCGGATCAGAGGTCGAGCAGGAGGCGAGTGGCAGCCAGCCGCCAGAGGTGTAGATGTCGATGATCTCCTGCGGTATGCCGTCGTCGGCGAGCGCCATGGGGCTCACACCGCTCAGGAAGAGATCGGGCTGGCGTATGGCCTCGCGGGCAACGTCAAAGCCCGTGACCAGATGAAAGCCGGTGTTCGGCATCCGGTACACCGGGGCTTGCGCACGAAGGCGCGCGTAGTAGCCGTAGGGGCACTCCTGAACGGCCGGATCCATCAGGTCCGTATCGTCAACTTTCTGCATCGCGGTGTGCCTCTCTCTGTGTTGGCGCTGCGGCTCAGCGCTGCCGTGGCAGGGCGAAGGCCACGATCTCGTCACCCCGGGTCGAGTCGAACCACAAGTGGTGCCCGGTCACCATGGCCACGAACTGCCTGCCATCGGCCTCGTAGGTCATGGGGGCTGCCTGCGTGCCGGCCGGCATTTCCCGCCGCCAGAGCATCTTGCCTGAATCGATGTCGAAGGCCCGGAGATAGCCGTCCATGGTTGCCCCGATGAAGATCAGGCCCCCGGCGGTGACGATCGGGCCGCCCAGGTTCGGTGTGCCGAGGTTCCATTCGATCGGAATCGGCAGTTGCTTCGCGATGGATCCCAGCGGCACGCGCCAGCGGATCGAGCCATCGGCCAGATCCACCGCCACCAGTTCTCCCCAGGGCGGCGCGGTGCAGGGTGCGCCGAGCGAGGAGAGCAGCCAGTCGCGGTGCGTGCCATAGGGTGTGCCCGTTGCTGCGGCCACATCGGTGCCATTGGCGAGGCTGATGCCTTCGACGCCCGGGATTTCGGCGCGCGGAATCATCTGTAGCGCCTGCGCCACGCGGTTCACGTTGACGATCATCAGCTGGCGGTCGGGGTCGAAGGCCGCGCCGCCCCAGTTGGCGCCACCCGCGGAGCCGGGGCTGAGCAGCGTGCCTTCGCCCGCCGAGGGTGGGGTATAGATGCCTTCGGAGCGCAGCGCCTCGATTTTGCGGCGGCACTGCGCCTTGTCCCAGAAGGTGAAACCCCAGGCGTCATCGGGGGTGATCGAAGTCGGGACCAGCGGCTCGGGCTTGACCGGGAAGGGCTGGGTCGGCGAGAGCCACTCCCCGGGCAGTCCGCCCTGCGGCACTGGCCGCTCCTCGATCGGAAACAGCGGCTTGCCCGTGACGCGGTCGAACACGAACACAAATCCTTGCTTGGTGTTCTGCACCACGGCCGGCACGGTGGTGCCGCCGTGCCGCAGTTCTGCCAGCAGCGGTGGCGCGGATACGTCGTAGTCCCAGATGTCGTGGTGTACCGTCTGGAAATGCCAGATCGGCTTGCCGGTGGAGGCATCCAGTGCCACCAGCGAGCTGGAGTACAGGTTGTCGCCCTTGCGCATGCCGCCGTAAAAATCCGGTGAGGCCGATCCGACCGGGGCGTAGATGATGCCGCGCGCCTCGTCGGCAACCATGGTCGACCACACATTGGCCGCTCCGGTGCGCAGTGCGCTCCCCTCCAGCCAGGTGGCATAGGCGGGATCGGCGGGGTCTCGCGGGATCGGGTCGAAGTGCCAGCGAGCAGCACCGGTCCGGGCGTCGAAAGCGAATACGGTGCCGGGCGGGGCATCGCTGCGGATGTTGTCCATGATGGCCGAGCCCAGCGCGACCACCCCGTTCACCACTACGGGCGCTGAAGTGAGCTTGGCTTCGCCGGGGAATTTGTCTGGCCACGCGCGCGTAACGGTGATCTCGCCGTTGCTGCCGAAGCCCGGGCAACGCTTGCCGCTACCGGTGTCCAGTGCAATCAGGCGGGAGTCTACCGTTCCCATCAAGATCCGGCTGGCGCAGAGGCTGCCGGGCGCTGCGTCGGGATCGTACCAGGCACTGACGCCACGGCAGTTGTACTGGTAAGGCAGCGTGTGATCGAGCGCCACCTGCGGGTCGTGCGTCCAGCGTTCGAGACCGGTCGCGGGGTCCAGGGCGATCACGCGGTTGAAGGGGGTGCAGAAGATCAGGTTGCCGTCGACCAGTACCGGCGTGGTCTGGGTGGAGCTGTTGGCGATGAGTTCGGGCGAGCGTCGGGCAAGTTCGCCCGTGGAGTATTTCCACGCGAGCTCCAGTTTCCCGACATTGTCGCGATTGATCTGTCGGGCGCTCGAGTAGCGGCTGCCGTCGGAGTTGCCCCCGAAATACCCCCAGCCCGCGGGTTCGTCGGCCTGTGCGGCGAATGCAGCGCCCAGCAGGGCCAATGCACACCACGCCGCCGTCGCGCGCTGGCGGAGCGGTCTCACACCGCGGGCTCCATGAATTCGATCACGGGATCGCCGTCCAGACAGGCCCACCCGGCCTGCGACATGGCGACGTGGTAGGGCTGGAACTGGTGCCGCTGTTGGGCTGCCTGGTCGGTGAAGCACTCGAAAAAAACCAACTCCTCGGGCTGCGACCCCTGGAGGATTTCGAAGACCAGGGTGTCGGGTTCGTTCGCCAGCACCTGCTGGCGCAGTTCCGCGACCAGCTCGATGAACTCGGCCCGCTTTTCGGGCTTGAGCCGCACGCGCATGTAGCAGCAGTAACCGGCTTGTCGGGTCATGGGAATGCCTCGATGTTGGGCCGCATATATGGTCATCGGATTGTCCGTGCGGCCGCGCGCAGACTACCCCGTGGCGCGCGCCGTAGCCAAGAGTGTCCGCGAAGCCTGCTCAATCGTTTGGATGTGCAGGAGCGCGCGGAGGGAATTCCGCTGCGAACTCGGGCGTCAGGTGCCGCTGTGGCCAGAGAAACTGCAGGCTGCAGCGAGAGATCTTCCAGACGCCGCCCTCCTTGCGGTACGCCTCGTCGTAGACGCCCAGCCACAGCAAGGGATTCTGCTCCGGCGCACAGGTGGTGAGCATGTCCAGCAGGTAGCGTCGTCCCACGGCTGCACCGGGGGCCGTCATCTCGATCCAGTGATGCGCGTTGGCGTGCAGTGCCGCGAAGGGCTGACCGCCGAGATCGATCTGCACCGTGGCGTAGTTGGCGCGAATGGTCTCGCGGCCCTGCCACACGCCGTAGGGCCCGAACTCGCAGACCGCATCGACCGTGAAAATCTCTGCGAGGCGGTCGAGGTAACCATGGTCCTGCAGCTGGGAGTAAAGAAGCCCGAGCTTGCGTATCTCCTCGATCTCAAGGAGTTCGCGCAGGCGGCGGATTTCGTCCGGGGTGAATTCGCTCATGCGCAGTCTCGCTCCAAAATTAGCGCCGGCAGCGGCGGGGTGCTAGCCGCAGCGTCGTCTCCACCCGCGCGGCAACCAAGCATAGGGCCGCCGCCGCACGCGCGTCTGCCCCCGGCTCTGGACGGGCCGCCCGGACTAGCGCAGGCTCTGGCGCGTTTCGATGGGTGTTGCCTGTGCGGAGAGATACTGTGGATGAATCTGTAAATGCCTTCGGGCGCCTGTTGCGGCGCGCCGCCGCGCTCTGGCCACTGCGTGAGGCAGTGATCTTTCCGGATCGCAGCGAGAGCTTCGCCGGCCTGCATGAGCGGGCAATGCTGCGCGCGCGGCAACTGCTGGCTCTCGGCGTGCAGCCGGGCGAGCACGTGGGCGTCTTGCTGGGCACCAGCCCCGAGTTCCTCGAGGTGATGTTCGGCATTGCGTATGCGGGAGCGGTGATCGTCCCGATCAACGCACGATACCGCGGCGAGGAAATCTCCTATCTCGCGGACAATGCCGATCTGGTGGGCATCGTCAGCACCGGGCAGGTTGCAGATGGTCTCAATTTCGTCCTGCGCCTCGGTGAGGGCTTGCCAGGAATAGGGGAGTGCCGCGATGCGCGCGCTCTGACCCTTGCCGGCGCACCTCGCCTGCGCAACGTGCTTATTCTCGGTGAGGGAGCCGCGCCGGGCATGCTGAGCGAGGCCGATATCGCCGCCGATGCCGCAGCGCTCGCCGATGCCGCCGTCACGGCGCGGATCGGTGCGGTCGGCGACGATGATCCCGCGGTGATCCTGTACACCTCCGGCACCACGTCCAGGCCCAAGGGATGCGTGTTGAGCGGCCGGGCCATCATTGGCAACGGGCGCTCGCTCGCACAGTCGTACCGCATGAGCGCGCAAGACCGCTTCTGGTCGCCGCTCCCGATGTTCCACATTGCCGCCACCCTGCCCATCTGCGCCTGCCTCGATGTGGGCGCGGCCTATGTGACGCTTGGGTACTTCGATGCCGGCGTTGCGTTGCGGCAACTGCAGGATGCTCGGGTCACGGTCGCCTACCCCTGCTTTGTCACGATCATCGGCGATCTGCTCGATCACCCCGATTTCAGCCGCACCGACCTCGGCGCGGTGCGCGTCATGAACAGCAACCTCGCCATGCAGCCGCCCGGCTTTGCGGCGCGGCTGCAGCAGGCCATGCCCCGCTGCGTACAGGTGGGCACCTATGGCATGAGCGAGGCCTGCGGCACGGTGAGCACCTCGCCGCTCGACTCGCCCGAGGCGTTGCGGATCAGCCGACTGGGATCCCCGCTGCCCGGTCAGGAGGTGCGGATCCTCGATCCCGATACCGGCGCCGAGTTGCCGCCAGGGCGCCATGGCGAGGTGGTGGTGCGCGGCCCCAACCTGATGAGCGGTTATTACCGCGATCCCGAAAAGACCGCCCAAACCCTGCGCGATGGCTGGCTGCACACCGGTGACATCGGCTCGTTGGATGAGCACGGCACGATCATGTTCCACAGCCGGCTGAAGGACATGCTAAAGGTCGGTGGCGAGAACGTCGCGGCCGCCGAGATAGAAAGCCTGCTGCAGCAGCACCCGGGCGTGAAGCTCGCGCAGGTGGTGGGCGTGGCCGACCCCCGACTGGTCGAGGTTCCGGCGGCGTTCATCGAGCGTGCGCCGGGTGTGGCCGTAACGGATGAAGAACTCCTGCAGTGGTGCCGGGGCAAGATCGCGAGCTTCAAGATCCCGCGCCACGTCCGCTTCGTCCAGTCGTGGCCGATGTCGACCAGCAAGATCCAGAAGTTCAGCCTGAGGAAGGAGCTGGAGGCTGAGCTTGCCTCCGCGCGCCCTGCGTCGGGCTGAGCGGGTCGGGTTAACGCCCGACAAACGCACAAACGGGGTCAGGTCTTCCATTTTCCATGGCCGCGCCTGACGCGTTTTCTTACTGCCTTTGAGCATTGCCCCCAGTCGGTTTGTGATCTGCCAGAGTCGCGGGAATCAGGTTGCAAAATGTAAGACCTGACCCCATCTGATGCCAAAATGTAAGACCTGACCCCATCTGATGCCATCTGATGCAAAAACTGTTTATAACTAATCGCTCTCTGGGATAAGGTTGTGCGTCTTTCACTGCAAAGAAGGAATAAGGTCTATGAAAAAATTGATTCGGTATCTGTCTGGAGCTTTATTATTACTCTGCTTTTTTGAAGTTCGCGCCGACATGAGCGAGCCGAGTAATCCTGCAGTAATCGTTCTGCATGCTAGCTCGGCTACCGTAATGGTCACAAGCGAACACCAAAAAGTATTGACTCTCTCGGTTGTTGATAAGCTCGTGTCAACCGCTTCTAATCTGGGTAAACACAGAAGATTTAACGCCTTCCATATCTCAGATTTTGCTGAAAGCTGGAATAACTGCAATATCATGAAAGAAGCCAAAGACTGGTTCAATGTTGATGGTACCAATGCGCTAGTAGGATTTACGCTTGGCCCTGACAACGGCGAATCCTATCGACGGTACTCACCGCTCGCAACATCTGCGCATAATGGAGATGAAAGCCGTATCGATGACGGTGCGGGGACTTTACGTTTGATGCTACGAGACGCTGTGTATGATGCAACGCAGGGAACACTGTCATTCAAGATAAAAGACGGGCGGGCAACTGCTGGGAAATATGAAACTGTCTCTGTGCTGACCGAATGCGACCGCGCTCCAGTCGCGCTGGTTGACCCGGCGCCGTAGAGTCGAGGTTTGCAACCACCCTGCGCAGAGGGTCCTCGTAAGGTAATACCTGAGCAGGAATTCACTGGGCCGTTACACCGGCGTATTGACGCCCACCCGGCGTGCACCGACGATGGCGCACCGACGCTCAGGAGGCCCGTTTATGTTGTTCAATCATCCCCGTGCGCTTGCCCGCATGGATGCGCTTGGTCTCGATGCCCTGGTGGCCGGCGTTGCCCGCAATGTGCATTACGCGAGCGGCTTCTGGACGCGGAACTTCGAGTGGGGCAGCCAGGAGGCGCTGTCGGCAGTCATCATCCCGCGTGATCCCGCCAAGTCGCCCACGCTGATCGTGCCGGAGTTTGCGATCGGCAACCTGCTCGAAACCCCGACCTGGATGCCGCAGGTCCGCGTCACCGAGTTCCTGAACACCTCTCTGCTCGCGCAGGTTCCCGAGCCGGTGCGGCTCGATCCCCTGCAGGCCGACGTCGAAAAGCTCTACGCCGAGAAAGTAGTCGGCGATCTTGCGCCGCATGTGGTGGCGAGCACGGTCGAGGCGCTGCGGGCGCTCGGGCTTGCCGATGCGCGCGTGGGCTTTGACGACCTGCGTCTCGCCATGCACGTGGCCCGTGAGTTGCCGGGGCTGCGCTGGAGCGATGGGCACGATGCCTGGCTCGATATCCGCAAGGTGAAGACGCCCGATGAGATCGTGCTGCTGCGCGCTGGCGCCGGCATCAACGAGGCCGGGCTGATGGAGATACTGCCGTTTATCACGCCGGGCACCGTGTGGCGTGACGTGGCGGGGCGATTCCGTGAGTACGTGCAGGCGCAGGGCGCCAATCTGATCGCGGCGCGCAAGGCGCTGCAGTTCGGCGCCGAGTACAACGGCGTTTATTTCCCTGACCTGATGTTCGCCGACAGCAGCTGGAAAGTGCGCGAAGGCCAGACGATCATCTTCGAGAGCTGGGGCGAGTACGGCAACTACGCCTTCGACATGTCGCGCACGGCGCATGTCGGTGAGCCATCCGCGGAGTACGCGCGCATTTGCGCCACCATCTCGGCGGCCCAGGCCGAGGCGCAGAAGTGTCTCCGTCCCGGCATCACCACCCATCAGGCCTGGCAGGAAATCAGCCGCATCGCCTACGCCATGGATATTCCCACGCCCAAGAAAACGCTGGTGTTCCTGCATTCGATCGGCCTCGACATCATCGAGTTACCCTCGGGTTATCCCGCCTTCGGACGCGTGAAGGATTGGGAGCTGGAGGAGAACACCGTGATCAATTTCGAGTATCTGTACTTCGGGCACAGCGTGTCGCCGTATCACCTCGAAAGCACCTATCTGATCGGCAGCAAGGGCGCCGAATGCCTGCATTCCATGCCCAACCGGCTGTTCCAGGCCGGTTGATCGCGCTGCATGTTCAGGGTGTTTGCCACCACGCCGGAGACCATGGGTCCCGGCGAGATCGGCGCCCACGCGGCGCGTGCCGAGGCGATGGGTTTCGATGGGCTACAGGTGCCCGATGCGGTGCACGACGGACTGCTGCTCGCCGCACTGGCGCTGCACGCCACTACGCGGCTGGTGGTGGGCACCTCGGTGCTGGTTGCGTTCCCGCGCAGCCCCATGACGGTGGCCATCGCCAGCTGGGATCTGCAGAAAATGTCGGGCGGACGCTTTGAGCTCGGTCTCGGCACGCAGGTGAAGGCGAACATCGAGCAGCGCTACTCCGCGCGTTGGGGGGCGCCGGTCACGCATATGCGCGAATACGTGCAGTCGCTGCGCGCGATCTTCCACAGTTTCCAGACGGCCGAGCCGCTCGCCTTCCACGGCGAGTACTACCGCTTCACGCGGCTGCAGCCTTTCTTCAATCCGGGCCCCATCGAGCACCCGGCGATACCGGTTCTCTGTGGCGCCGTGGGTCCGCTGATGACCGCGATGGTGGCGCAGCACGCCGATGGCATGATCACGCATCCCACCAACACGCCGCCCGAGTACATCGAGCAGGTTTGCCTGCCGCGCTTGCGCGCAGGCTTTGAACTCGCCGGGCGCGAGGCGAGCGATTTCCGGCTGGTGCTGGGCCCGCTCACCGCCACCGGCCGCGATGAGGCCACCGTGGCGCGCGAATGGGAAAAGCAACGCGCTATGCTGGGCTTCCTGTATTCCACGCCCGCGTACTGGCCGAGCCTTGATCTGTTCGGCTGGCAGGGTAAAGGTGAGCAGCTCCTGCACATGACGCGCAACGCCGACTGGGCGCGTATGCCCGAGATCATCACCGACGAGATGCTGGTGAAATTCGTGCCCCGCGGCACCTATGCGGAGATCGCGGCGGTGGTGCGCGCACGCTACGGCGCGCTCTGTTCACACATTACATTCCCGCTGCCAGAAGATCCGGCAGATGATCCCCTGGCCGTTGCTGCCATCGCGGCCCTGCAAGCCCCCTGATCCTCCGGGGCGATCAGGCATCAGGCATCAGGCACACTAGAAGTGGAAGCGCTGTATGCCCGTCTCCAGGGAGTCCACGGCATCGCGGAGTTGTATCGACACCGACTGCAAGGTGTCTGAGGAGGTGCGTGACATGAGGTTCACGTCGCGCAGTTGAGCGACGGCAGCGCTGATTTGCGTGGCACCGGCAACTTGCGCCTGCATGCCCTCGTACACTGACTCGAATCTCGGCTTCAGCACCTCTACGCCTTCGATGATGGCGCCCAGTTGCCCACTGAGCCGGGTGGCCTTGCTGACACCTTGCTGCACCTGATGATCAAAGCGCTCCATTTCCATGACGCCTCCGGCAACGGAACTGCGCATCTCCTCGACAATCCGCTCGATGTCCAGTGTCGCGACGGCGGTTTGATCCGCGAGCCGGCGGATCTCGCGCGAAACGACGGCAAAGCCAAGCCCGTACTCGCCCGCCTTTTCTGCCTCGATCGCGGCATTGAGCGACAAGAGGTTGGTTTGGTCTGCCACCTTGGTGATCGTGGTCACCACGCTGCCGATGTTGCTGGTACGCTCGGCAATGAGCGCAAGCTTCGCCGACACCGACTCCGTGGCTGCTGTTAGAAGCTGCATTGTTTCTTCCATTTGCCGGAGATCGTCACGGCCGCGATCCGCAACCGCGGCGGTAGCATCGACCGCAGCGGCGACGTCGGTCATCGTGCCCAAGAGCTCGGCTGAGGTGGCTGAAATCTGGCTGACCGAGGAGGCAATCTGGCTGCCAGCCATGCCAAAGCTGTTGCTGATCTGCTCCTGTTGCTCGGCTGCCGCCGTGATCTGCGATGCGGTGGAAGCCAGTTGGTCCCCCGACCCCTTTACTTGCCTGATGAGCGCAGCCAGATTCTGGACCATGGTCGCAATGGAGGTCAGCAGCCGGCCCAGCTCGTCGCTGCGGCGACTCGACACCTGCGCGGTCAGATCCCCTGCAGCCACTTTCTCCGCAGCATCCGCGGCGAGCCTGATGGGGTTCGCGATGGCGCGCGCAGCAAAAAGGCTGAGCACCATACCCGCCGCAGCGAAAATACCGATCCCGATCGCCAGTATCTTGATTCGGTCCAGACCGGACTTGACCTGGGCGTTCATTGCTTCAAGGAGATTTTTGCGTTCATCAGCCACTATTTCATTGGCCAGAGTCTCGATCTCCGACAGCGTCTTGATCATGATGCGGTTCTGCTCCAACGCCCCCATGTCATCATTCTGACGGGCCTTGCCGATGACCTTGAGCAGCGCCGGGCGCGCTTCCTGGAGCAATTTTCCCAGCGTGGCGACCTTATCGTTTCCGATGAGAACGCCGTTGAGATTCTGTATATTTTCATCCATGAGCGAAAGAGCGCGGATGGCGTTTCTGGATGCGTCCCGAATTCTCTCTGGGTCGACCTCGGCGATCAATTGCGCCTGAGCCCGCATCATATCGATCAGGAACGCGCGACTGTCTGCGGCGTGATCCGCTCGGGTTTGCGAGCTGCTCAGCATCGTCTTGAGGCTGATGCTCTGGCTATACAGGGTGTAGGAGCCGAAAACCCCGGCGAACACAGTCCCTGCGATGAAAATACCCGACAAAAACACGGCCTTGGCCCGCAAGCCCGGACTTCTGATATTCAACCAGAATTTCCGTATCTTTTGGTGCAGCCATCGTCTGTTATCAGTTGCCATCATGGACGCACCTGGAGAATTGTTCACCCGGCAGTTCCCGCCAGCGTTGGAAGGGCGCGGTGATCAGATTCATCACGGTTCAAGGATTGTGCCCAGATATTGGACGAGATCATCGATCTCCTGGTTCGTCAACTGCAAACCCCAGGGAGGCATTACGGGAGATCGCCCCATGGCCTTCCCGCCCAACGACACGATGCTTCGTTTGTAGGCCTCGTTTTTGTCCGAGTGGACAAGATCCGAAGGCTTCGGGGTATACAGAACGGATGCGCGCCCTTTCCCGTCATGATTTACGCCATGACAGAGAATGCAGTTGGTCTGGTAGACAACGCGCCCGCGCGTATTCTGCTGGTTCACGATCGCCAGGTAGCTGATCACGTCACTAAGCTGCTCAGCGGACAATTCGTCCTGCCAAGGCGGCATGTATGGCGAACGACCGATAGCTTCGCCTCCTCGGCGGATGATCACTTCGTATTCATCACGGGTCAGATTCGCTCTGATGCGCAGTTGCTCGACCGTGTAGAGCTGGGTTGCACGTGAGACGCCGTTGCCGATTTCACCGTGGCAGACAACACAATAGGCCTTGTAGACAATTCCGCCCCGGAGTATCGGCTTCAACGCCGCCTGTTTGGCGTCAACCGCAGCATCTGCGGCGTACAGGCTCAGCGAGACCGACAGAAACAGAAGCCCCGACATCAGGCTCCAGGCAGAATTCCGCCGCACCTTATTCAACCTCAACTGACATGTGCATGTCGGGATGGATGGCACATTCCACATCCACGGTGCCTGTTACATCGAATTTAACTGCCCGCGCTTCGCCTGCCGGATAGGAGCCCAAATCAAAGGTCTGCAGTTCCGAAAGGGAGAAGATGTTGTGGAAAAACGGGTCTCCGTTCTTGAAGCTCACCGAATCGCCTTTCTTGAGCTTGAGCGCGGTAACCGGCTTCCCGGTCATCACAAACGCTTTGCCGATCTGGTCAACGACATATTCTTCGGCGCTCACCTGCAATGCCGGCATCAAGCATGCGATCACGAGCGCGATTCGTTGGCTCTGCATCATTCATCTCCTCACTGCTTACTGGGGTAAAATCGGGATGGTTTCCGTCAGGGGGTTTGTGCTGTTAAGCGCTCCGAGAAATTCAATCAGGTCAGACTTTTCCGTTGTGCTCAGATTCAGCGGATGCATGTTCGGAGACAGGTTGGTCCGCACGTCGCCACCACGGTTGTAGTGATCGATCACCTCTTGCAGCGTGGCGTAGGTCCCGTTGTGCATGTAGGGGGCGGTGAGCGACAGCTCGCGTAGTGTCGGGGTCTTGAAGGCGCCCCTTGCAGCGGGCAGCGCTCGCTGCGCGTAACGGCCCGGATCGGGTTTTCCGCTCTCTTTCAACCCGAGATTGTGGAAACCGTCGTCCTGGAAATTGAAGCCCTGGTGGCACAAATTGCACTTTGCCTTGCCTTCGAACAGCACAAATCCGCGCTTGGCTGAATCAGTGATGGCGGACTCGTTGCCCTCGACCCAGGCGTCGAAAGGAGCCTCCGTGGTGATCAGTGTCCGTTCATAGGCTGCGAGCGCCTTTCCGATTGCCGCCTCGCTGACGCCATCTTCGCGATAGGCGGCCGCGAACATCGTCTTATAGCCATCAATCGCTGAGAGGTCGCGGAGCAGACTGCCCATATCCCGGTGCATTTCACCTGCATTCAGGATGGGGCCTAGCGCCTGCTCTTCCAGCGATCGGGCTCTGCCATCCCAGAACTGGAACTTGTTGTAGGCGGTATTGAGCACGGTTGGAGTCGATCGCGCGAGATTTTGCATTCCATGCCCGATACCCGTTGGCAAGCCGTCTGCCCAACCGAGCGCAGGATTGTGGCAGGTGGCACAACTGATCCATTTCGAGCCCGAGAGCCGTGGGTCGAAAAAGAGGACTTTGCCCAAGGCTACGCGAGCAGGTGTGGACTCGTTGCCCGCAGGTGGTGGCAGGATCGGCGGTCTGCGGTAATCGAGTATGCCTGCCTGCGCCCCTCCCCAACTCAAGCAAGCCAGCACCAAAAACACGCCAGGGCGGCTAAGGAATGAGATTGATCGCATTTCACAACTCCCCTTGCTGAGTAAGGTCAGCCGGGTGGAACGTTAGTCTGTTTTCTGGGGGTACTCAAGGAAACTCTGAGAGCTGAGCCTTGAGCGCACCGGTAAGTGTTCCTTGATGAGATGCACAAGGTCGCGCCCTGTGCGGTGGCAATCGGTCACCGGGACGCACTATCCGCGGGCCGGTAAGGGTCGTCACCCGTATCCGCGGTGGGTTTGTCTGGTGCCGCCGGGAGGCGTGCGCTGGAGAAGGCACTTCCATTTCGACGATGGTGTATACATGCTGCCACGCGGCGGGGCCGTGACTTTCCCGTACGAACAACAAAAGGCCCTCTGATGGTTCCCGCGAGGCAGGCCTCAAGCCAGGATCAGCCATGACTGACTCCAGATCGTCTACACGCCTGGTGCTGCTCGTTACGGCGGCGGTGTTCATCAACTACATCGATCGTGGCAATCTCGCCACGGCCGCGCCGCTACTGCAGGACGAGCTGCACCTCAGCGCCAGCCAGCTTGGTGTGCTGTTTTCGGCCTTCTACTACGGGTACGTCGTCTGCATGCCCTTCATGGGCTGGCTCGCCGACCGCTATGGCGCGAAGCTCGTGCTGGGGGTGGGTTTGGCGGTGTGGTCCCTGGCGACGTTTTTCACCGGGTTCGTCCATGGTTTTGTGGCCTTGCTGCTGCTGCGCATCCTACTCGGCATCGGCGAGAGCGCGGCTTTCCCGTGCGCATCCAAGGTCCTCGCCAACGCGGTGGACGTGAGTCGTCTGGGTGTCGCCAACGGCGTGCTCAGCTTCGGGTATCTGCTGGGACCTGCCATCGGCACGCTGATTGGCGGCTACCTGATGAGCCTCTATGGCTGGCGTCCGGTGTTCATCCTGTTTGGCGCTGCTTCCTTGCTGTGGCTGGTGCCGTGGCGACGCGCGGTGATCCCGCGCGCATCTGCGGCTCAGCTTGCGGATGACGCGCAGCCGAGCTTCGGGCAGATCCTGCGGCAGCGCGCGCTGTGGGGTGCGGGGCTGGGGCATTTCGCCTCGAACTATGGCTACTATTTCATCGCCTCGTGGCTGCCGTTCTACCTGGTGAAGACGCGGGGCTTTTCGCTTGAGACCATGGTGGGTATAGCCTCGTGGGCCTACCTGCTTAACGCCATGAGCGCGTTGCTGGCCGGGTGGGTGGCAGACCGCTTGATCCGCGCCGGCTACAGCCCCACGCTGGTCTACAAGACGACCATGGGCGTGGTTCACGCGGTGGGTGTGGCCTGCATGATCGGTATGGTGGCCCTGCCGGCAACCGGCTCCGTAATCGCGCTGTTGGTGTTCATGGTGGTGAGCGGGCTTTCGTATCCGGGCCTCTTCGCGATTCCCCAGATCGTGGCAGGACCGCAGGCTACGGCGCGCTGGGTTGGCGTGCAGAACGCGGTCGGTAACGTGGCTGGCCTGGTCGCGCCGTTGATCACCGGCGTGCTGGTCGACCAGACCGGGCGCTTCGATATCGCCTTCCGGCTGGCGGCTGCGGTGAATATCCTCGGCCTGATCGGCTGGGTGCTGATCCTGCCGAAGGTCACACCGTTGAAATGGACCGCCACTGCGTCAAGCAAAAACTGAGTGCGGTCCAATGAAACCTCGCGCCATGGAGGCTCGCTTGCAACTGTTGGCCGCTCTGCTGCTGACGGTGTTTGCCGCGGTGTCGAATGGCGCGGATTACCGGCTCGAGGACCTCGAGATCCATCGCCCGCCACGGCCCGGCGAGCGGGGGCTCGTGGTGACATTTATGGGCGCTACCACAGCACTGATCAGCGACGGCGAGACATCACTGATGACCGATGGCTATTTTAGCCGGGTGAAAATCGACAACTCGCCGCAGGGAGGTGGGCTGGTCAGGCCCGACATGGCGGCAATCCGGTCCACACTCGATGCGCTGGCTATCGAGAGTCTCTCGGCTGTGTTGGTGCTGCATTCCCATTTCGATCACGCCATGGATGCCCCCGTGGTGGCGGCGCTGACGGGTGCGGATCTGGTGGGGTCGCAATCGACAGCCAACGTGGGTCGCGGGCTCGATCTGCCCGAGACGCAGATCCGTGTGGTGGAGCCCGGAGCGGCGCTGCGCTACGGCAAGTTCACGGTGCGCTTCTACCGCAGCAAGCACTGGCCATTGCCCGAACCGCTTGCCACGGCAATGCTGAACAGCAGCATCGACAAGCCGCTGGTGCCGCCGGCCCGGTTCGACGCCTATAAAGAGGGCATCACCTGGACGATCCTGCTCGAACACCCCACTGGCAATCTGCTGATCCAGGGCAGCGCGGGCTACCAGCCGGGCGCGCTGAAGGGCGTCAAGGCAGATGCCATCCTGCTTGGCACCGGCGGGCTCGGTGATCTGCCGCGCGCCGAGCAGGAGGCCTATTACCGCGAGGTTGTCACCACCACCGGTGCGCGCGCTGTGTTTCCGATCCACTGGGATGTCATGAGCACGCCGCTCACGCAGCCGCTGGTGCCTGATAGCGATTTCCAGCGTGCCATGGCTTTTCTCGATGACATGAAAACCCGGACCGGCGTGTCGTTCGCCATTTTGCCCAAGGGTGAGCGGGTCTTGCTCGGGTTGTGACGCCAGGCATGGTAAGTGGTTGCAGACGCAATCGCATCGAGTAGGGTCGGTGGGCTAAGCTTTGCGTGTCCGCTGATGGTTCAACAGCGTGTTATCTGAAACGCGGGGAAGGCATGATGTCTGTATCAAGGCAAGTTTTGATCGCACTGGGAGCCACGCTCTCGATTTTGCTGAGCTGCGCTACTCACGCGGAATTTGCTCCCACCGCGGAAGAGCGCGCCAACCTCAAGGTCGTGGCGGCTTTCATGTCGTCCTGGAACACACCTGATGCTGCCGTGGCTCACCTGGCCGATCAGGCCAGCGTGCGCATGGTTGAAGACGAGCCAGCGGCGGTTGGCCCGGCGGCCGTGGCGAGCGCGTTGAAGAGTTTTCTGGTGCCGGGTGTCACGGTGACGGTGGAGGTGCTCGAGTCCACGGTACACGGCCCTGTGGTAGTCAATACCCGCATCGATACGGTGAAGACCGAGGGCAAGCCAGACCAGATCTATCCCGTGACGGGCGTCTTCGTGGTGAAGAACGGCAAGATCGTGGAGTGGGCAGACTACCTGCTCAACTAAGGCTCCGAGCCGGTCGCCGCGCCGGATCCGGTGGCGGCGACGCGGACAAGCCTCGTCTGGCTGGAGATCTCAGGGAGTAACGGGTAGCTCGGCTGTGTCCGTCTGGGCCGTTTCTTCTGTCTTTTCATCTGCCGGTTGCTCGATGGCATCCGCTTGCTTGCTTTCCAGTTCCTTCACCTTGCGCTGCAACTCCGCGTTCTCGGCCCGCGTTTTACCGAGTGATTTCTGCAGCAGTTCGTTCGCCGAGGTTTGCTCTGCCAGCTTCTTTTTGCTGGCCTCGAGGTTCTTCTTCATCCGGACGGGATCGTACTGGGTGAGTACCTTGATCTCGTCGCGCGCCTCGGTCAGATCCTTCTGCAGGGTCTTGGCGCGCTTCTTGAGAGTGGCCAGATCCTCCGCAAGATTCTCGCTGCGGTTGGTCAGCTCGCGGTTCAGTTGCTCCGTGTGCTGGTTGGTCGTTGCCTTGGCGGAGAGTTCCGCGATGGTCTCGAGTTGGCGATCGACCGTGGCCTGCATGTGTTGGCGCTGCGTGGCCAACTCTTGCTGGCAACGCGCCAGCTCTGCGGATTTACTCTCGATTTGCCCTTGGAATCCCTCGATTTTCCCCTGATATTCCGTGCGGAGGTTCTCTTCTATCTCGAGGAATCTTTCGAGCTTTCTGGCTGTAAGCATAGTTTCTGTACCACAAGGTGAAGGTGATCCCGGCGCCGGATGCGCCGGGTGCCCAGCCCACTGATCTTGAAAGAGAGTTGGCGGGCCAAGCTGGGCGCGAACCCGCGACCAGCCAGTTGTCGGGCAGTCAAATCTGAGCTGCCCAAAACGGGCGACGAAGTGTAACGGGTTTGCCAGCCCTTCACCCCTGGTAAAGCGGAATACGCGAGTATTGCGGGTTCATGGAGGCGCCAAGCGTTTGGATAACCCAGCCTTGCTAACCACCGATAGCCGTGACAGGCTGATTCGCGAGAGCTGCCGGGCCTCACAAACGGTCCGAATCTTGAAGGCGCAGCAACCATATTGTGGAGTGAATCATGAAGACCACTGTCGGACGTTCGTGCTCAGGACTGCCGGGTGCGTTGCTGGTGGCAGCAACGGCATTCGCGATCACCTTGAGTGGCGCGGTGCAAGCGAGCGATCGCGGCGCCAACCGACCCGGCGCAGCTGGCAACAATGGAGCGCGCAGAGTACACGCTGATCCCGGCGTGAATCAGCCTGGTGCGGTTGGCAACGTTGGAGCGCCTGGCGTGCACGTTGACCCTGGCGTGAATCAGCCCGGTGCGATTGGCAATGTCGGGGTGCCTGGTGTGCACGTTGACCCTGGCGTGAATCAGCCCGGTGCGGTTGGCAATGTCGGGGTGCCAGGTGTGCACGTTGACCCTGGCGTGAATCAGCCCGGTGCGGTTGGCAACGTTGGAGCGCCTGGCGTGCACGTTGACCCCGGCGTGAATCAGCCCGGCGCGATCGGGAACCGGCGCATTTACTAACGCCGCCTGGCGCGCGTCGCCAAGCCGGAATCACGCTCCTCGTCTGGAAATTCAGCGCCCAAGCTGCCGCTAGGCGCGTCCCGGCACGGTGGCATCGAACAGGGATAACGAGTATTTGTCAGCTATTTTTAGGGTGCTCTTGGCGTTTGGGCATGCTGCTCTCACCCGCCTTAGCTGCTTCGGTAGTATCTTCAATTAAATCAAACAATTCACGAAACTGATCAGTTAATTTATGGCTCGGAGCGTAATAAACCAAGGGTTTTTGTTCGCGATGAGACTCTTTCATTTTTATCGAAGAAGACAAGAACGCATCTAAAACAGGTAAATTATCGGCGCGTAATTCTTCAATCAGTTCTGTGGGTAATTTAGCCTGACCATTAAACTGATTTATAACAATTCCCTCGATGCGCAAATCAGGGTTGTGATCTTGTTTTAATTCGATAAGGTTTCCTAGCAAGCTGTACAAAGCGGCCTTGGAAAAAGTATCGCAATCAAAGGGAATAACAACGGACTCAGCAGCTATCAAGGCAGATTTGCTGTAAAAGTTAAAATTAGGTGGTGTATCAATATAAATGCGGTCGTATTCTTTTGATAACTCCTGCAAAGCATCGCGCAGCTTGTAAATTTTATATTTACTTTCCAGCTCTTTTTCGATGGTTTCCAAGGCAGGGTTGGAGGGCATTAAATGCAAGTTTTCAAATGCGGTTTCATAAATAAATTGGTTTAAATCTCTTTTCCTGCCGAACCAACTTCCGGTATTTTGTTTGAAAAGCTCTGCAACAGACCCTGCCATGGAGTTGCGCCTTTCATCCGTGCCTGTATCAAAACCCAAATAATAGCTTGAGTTACCTTGTACATCTAAATCGATGAGCAAGGTTTTGTAATCAATTGAGGCACTAACGGCCGCTAAATTACAGCTTATGCTCGATTTGCCCACCCCACCTTTTTGATTAAAAATAACGCGACGCATTGTTGGCCTATGTTTTGTAGCGGCTTAGTAGAAAGGCTATTAAGGCTTATTAATATACGGCGATTGTAGAGATTTCAGCCAATGAATATAAAGGTTGCGGGGTGATTTTTGCAACGGCAATGAAAGAAAATTTGGACTGGGGTCACCCTTCGAGCCCAGCTCAGCACCTCTTCCAGGGCCCGCCCTCGCTAGCTCAAAAACACTAGTCTCTGCGTGATCATTGCTAGCTCTCGAACGGTGATGGCTCATACACGGGGCTAGGGTGACGCTAGCGTGCTACCCCGCCGCGTCAGGACAGGGGTCGGTCTAAGACGGCAGTAACTCCAGGTAGCTTGAGCGCCTTGGCATCGAACGATGCTGTACTCATGCAGCCGAGTCGCTGGCCCCCACTCGGTTTCCAGCATGACCAGTTGGCTGACGAAAACCGGCTCACCGGCCTGCAGTTGCCGTCGGATCAATCGGCGCACTTTCTCGTATTGTGATTCGTCATTGCGCACCACAAAGCGGACGAGGACGTTTGTATCTATACCCAGCATCAGCGCGACAACTGGTCGATCGGGACTGCTTCCCCCTGTGGGTGATGGCTGGGGTGGCTGCCCATGCAGACTCTTACCGCCAGTGAGGCAAGGGCAAATTTATACCGTCTCATAGACGAGACGGCCGATTCGCACCAACCGATTATCATTGTGGGCAAGCGCGGTGTTTGTCAGCAAAGATGTCGCGTCCATTGATCATGCGGCCTTGAGCGTTTTGCCCTTGTTCGCCTGATGTTCCTTCGGTGGATTCAGCCATACGGATTCCACCGGCTCCCAGTTTCGCGTATGCCTTGACCAGCGCTGCGGTGTG
>CAMAXE010000031.1 GCA_945862145.1 Klebsiella pneumoniae | reverse complement strand
CACTCCTCGCGCGTGCTGGCGGCCTCGTCGGCGAAGGTGATCCTGAGCCCCGGGCACAGCACGGCCTTGGCGCGCAACACGTGGCTGAGACGCGAGACGGAAAATTTGACGGTGTCGAAGTAGCGCGGATCCGGGCGGAAGCGCACGGTGCTGCCGGTGTTGCGCTTGCCGACGGTGTCGACCACCTCGAGCTCGGAGGCCTTCTCGCCGCCGCGGAAGCTCATGCGGTAGACGTTGCCGTCACGGCGTACGCGCACCTCGAGCTCCAGCGAGAGCGCATTGACCACCGAGATGCCCACGCCGTGGAGGCCGCCCGAGAACTGGTAGTTGCGATCGGAGAATTTGCCGCCGGCGTGCAGGGTGCACATGATCACCTCGACGCCGGGCTTGCCCTGCTCGGGGTGGATGTCCACTGGCATCCCACGTCCATCATCGGTGACCGCGAGCGAACCATCGGCGTAGAGCGTGACTTCGATGTTGCGGGCGTGGCCCGCGAGAGCCTCGTCGACGCTGTTGTCGATCACTTCCTGGGCAAGGTGATTCGGACGCGAGGTGTCGGTGTACATCCCCGGGCGCTTGCGCACGGGGTCAAGTCCGGTGAGAACCTCGATGGCCTCGGCGTTGTAATCGGAGTTCAAGGCCATTTGGCTTCCGGAGACGTTGCGGGATGACGCGGCGGCCAACAGTCTATCGGACCTGACGCCACGACGGGTTGCTCAAAGGTATCCAGCCGAATCACGGTCGAAACTGAAGGTGACGCCCTGCACCCGCGACACCCCGGTACGGACACTGCCATCGGCCGCTAGATCCAGCCAGCGCAGCCCCGGCGAGCGCTCGTCAACGCGAAAGCCAGCGCTGGAGGGCGCGAACTGGATGCAGGTCGAGGGGCTCGCGAGCAGTGCGATGCCATCACGCTCCCCGGAAAATTCCTGGTGCACATGCCCCCACAGCACCAATCGGACCTGTGGGTGGCGCCGCAGCACAGCAAAAAACGCCTCGGCATCCGCGACCATCTGCTCATCGAGCCAGGCACAGCCGATCGGCACAGGCTGATGGTGCAGGCAGACCAGTGCGTACAGACCGGGCTCGGTGCCAAGCAGCGCATCGAGCAAGGCGAGTTCTGCCTCGCCGAGCCTGCCGCCCACTTCGCCGGCCACGGTGGAATCGAGCAGCAGCACCTGCCAATGCGGGCTGCGCACCGCCCGCACCATCGGGCTGCCCCGCCCAAGCACCTGCTGCATGGGGAGGATTTCGTCGTGGTTGCCGGGCAACCAGACCCAGGGCACACCCACCGTGTCGAAGGCGTCGCGGGCGCGGGTGTAAGCCTCGGCGGATGCATGGTTGGCGATATCGCCGGTGGCGAGCAGCAGATCCGGCACGGCTGGCAATGACCCGACCATCGCCAGCACGTGGGCAAGGCTGGAGTCGGTGTCCATCCCGAGCAGCCTGCCACCGCAGGAGTGCTCCAGATGTGTGTCGGTCACCTGCACGATGCGCAGCTGCTCGCCCGCAGGTTTTATATGGAGGATGGCCGGACTCATGACGGTGACCCCATCACCACCGCACCGAGCGCCAGCCCCTCGGCCAGGCAGCGGTCCAGCCATTCGCCGAGCAGGCGGTCGAGCTGCCACTTTTCGTCGCGCGCGAATCCACTGCTGTTGGGATAAGGGTAACGGGGCAGCAGACGCCTCGCCTGCCGGCAACCGGTGACCTCGGCCATGCGGGCGTCCAGATAAACGCGGATGCTGATCTCCAGGGCCGCGGCACTCCATACCGGATGCACCTGCCGGAGCTCGATGACAGCCGTGTAACGCGAACGCTCGGTGACCCGCAACTCCAGGGCGTCCTCGTGGTCAGCGGCAAAGCGGATGCCTATGCACTGCGACTGCCCGGGCGTAAAGCCGGGTAGCAGGCGCGCAAGACGCAGGAAATTCACCTCGCACTCGGCGTGGTGGATCTGCAGCGGGTATCCGCGCTTCAATAAAGAGAAGCCATCCAACGTGAAGGTGTCCGCAGGTCGATGGAGCCGCGAAAGTATATTAGGTGAGCCTCGGGGGCACGATGTCAGCGCGGGAAATTTGCCCGCGCCGGTGCGGTTATGCCGGACCGTGGCCTCTGCTACACTTCGGCCCGCTGCCGTTTCCCGGCACGATTTCCCGACGAGGTTGACGATGGCGCTTTTCCCCCGCTTCCTTCCCTCGCTGTTGATTGCCGCCGCCTGTGCGTGGAGCACGACAGCAGGCGCCGACACGCTCCTCGAGATCTACGAACTGGCCCTGCAGAACGATCCGGTGCTGCGAGCCGCCGAGGCGAACTTCCGCGCGAGCCGCGAGATCGAGGTACAGGCGCGCTCCGCGCTGCTGCCGCAGATCGGGGCGCAGGCGAGTTACGGCGAGTCCGATCTCTCCACCAAGAGCAAATACAATTTCTTCAGTAATCCCTTTGATCAAGAACTGCAAGGCGAGAACAAGAACTACTACCTCAACCTGGACCAGAAAATCTTCGATTTGTCCGCATGGTTCAGCTTCAAACAGGGCAAGGAGCTCAGCAAGGAGGCGGCCGCCAGGTTCGCCGCTGATCAGCAGGATCTCATCGTCCGCACCGTTGAAGCCTACATAAACGTGCTGCGCGCGATGGACAACCTGAAATCGAGCACGGCCGAGGAATCCGCCTTCCAGCGCCAGCTGGAACAGACCCAGCAGCGCTTCGAGGTAGGTCTCATCGCCATCACTGATGTGCACGAAGCACGTGCCGCCTACGATCTCTCGGTGGTGAACCGCCTGACAGATGAAGGCAATCTGGGCGTGTCCTACGAGGCGCTGTCCGTGCTGACGGGTCAGGAGCACGCCAACCTGTGGCTGCTGAGCGACAAGTTCCCGGTGATCAACCCGGTTCCGGAAAGCCGCGACCAGTGGGTCAGCATGGCGCTCGATGGCAATTTCCAGCTGAGGGCCTCCGAGTTCGCCTCCGCCGCAGCACGCGAGGCGGCGCAGGCGGCCAAATCGCGGCATCTGCCCACGGTGACCGGACGCATTACGGCCCTCGACACCAAGTCGGACGACGACGTCAAGGACAACAACGCGGTACTCGAGAGTGCGCGCAGTTTCAGCAGCTACTCCTACCGCGACGGCAACCAGTTCGAAATCAGCATGAACCTGCCGCTTTACCAGGGAGGCGCGATCAGCTCGCAGCGCCGCGAGTCGGCCGAGCGCGCCATCGCCGCGCAGGAAACCCGCACCAGCGTGATGCGCGAGGCTATCCAGGCCACGCGATCGCTGCACCTCGCGGTCACCACGGACGTGCAGCGCGTCAAGGCCCGCCAGCAGGCGATCGTATCGGCGCAGAGCGCCCTCGATGCGACCACGGCGGGCTACGAGGTGGGCACCCGCAACGTGGTCGATGTGCTTAACGCGCAACGCATTCTCTACAACGCGATCCGCGATTACGCCAACACCCGCTACGACTATGTGCTGCGCGCGCTGAAACTGCGCCAGCTGGCCGGCGTCCTGAATCCTGAGGACGTGAAAATGCTGAGCCAGTGGCTGGTCGCGCCGCCGGCGGCAACCGCCTCCGCAGCGCCAGAAAGCGGCTCGCCCTGAGAGCACGCAAGCGCGCGGGTGCGACCGGATCCTCCAGCAGGCACGCCACCGCATCCCCATGAGCCGCGCACTGCAACTCCCGCTGGACATCGACTCGGTCCGAGGCTTTCTGCACCCGGAGGAAGGTGCGGCGCTGCATGCGGCCGCACTGCGCTCGGCCCGGCTCGGGCCCTGCCTGGAAGTGGGCAGTTACTGCGGCAAATCGACGGTCTACCTGGGCACGGCCTGCCGCGAGGCAGCAGGGGTGCTGTTTGCCGTCGACCACCACCGCGGCTCCGAAGAACATCAGCCGGGCGAGGAATACCACGACCCGGGGCTCTTCGATGCCGAGGCTGGCCGCATGGACAGCTTCCGCGAGTTCCGTCGCACGCTGCAGCGCGCCGGACTGGAAGACACGGTAGTGCCCGTGGTGGCATCCACCGGGCTCGCCTCACGCGCCTGGCGTACGCCCCTGTCGATGGTGTTCATCGACGGCGGCCACAGCCGGGAGGCGGCGCTCGCTGACTACCGCTGCTGGAGTCCGCTGCTTATTCCCGGCGGAGTACTCGCCATCCACGACCTGTTCCCGGATCCGGCCGAAGGCGGTCAGGCGCCGTGGGAGATCTACCAGCTGGCGCGGGCTTCAGGGCTTTACGAAGAACTGCCGCGGGTGCGCACGCTCGGCCTGCTGCGGCGACTCTAGCAAGTCCACCTCGGTGAATAGCCGGCTGGCAGCGGTGTGCCCCGTCAGGGCATCTGCGGCGAGCAGCACCGCGCCGGCAGTCCAGGTGGGTTTTTCCAGCGGCCAGAGAACCTCCTCGACCCATTGATAACCCGTCCAGTAGGTGCCGTCACCGTCGCGCCACTGGTGCAGCCAGCTGAACAGCCGTGCCGCGCGTGCATGGTCTCCGGCCGCAAGCAGCGCCATGGTGAGTTCGCAGGACTCCGCCACGGTGACCCAAGGTTCCTCCGCCACGCACCGGCAGCCGAGCCCGTCCTGCACGAACACCGACCACCGCTCCTGCAGCCGGGCCCGCGACTGCGCGCGGGTGAGCACGCCTCCCAACACGGGGTAGAACCAGTCCATCGAGAAGCGCGCCTTGCTCTCCCAAGTGCGGTCGAAGCGCTCCGGGCGGTGGCGCAAGACATCCCCGAGGCGCCGGCGTGCCTCGATCCAGTGCCGCGCATCCAGAGCGAGCGTATGGGCGATGTTTATGGCGCACTCGAGGCTCTTGTGGATGGAACTGCAACCGGTGACCAGTGCATCCTCGCGCGGGGTGCCGTCGGCATCCACCGCCCAATGGATCTCGCCGTGATCACTCTGGTGGGAGAGAACGAAGCCAATGGCACGCTCCACCGTGGGCCAGAGCTCGCGAAGGAAATCGTGATCGCGCGTGGCAAGATGGAAATGCCAGAGGCCAGTGGCCACGTAAGCGACGAAATTGGTCTCGCGGCGTTCGCGATCGTGGATCGCGCCGTCCTTGTAGGCCACCCACCAGCTGCCATCGGGAAGTTGCGTGGACTGCAGCCAGCGGTAGGCGCGACGCGCGGCCTGCGATTCGCCGGCAACCACCAACCCCATCGCCGCCTCGATGTGATCCCAGGGATCGGCGTGCGCGCCGGGAAACCAGGGAATACAGCCATCGTCCTGCTGGGTCGAGAGGATGAAGTCCACGCTCGGCCGCAGGAGATCGGCCGGGAACAGGCCCTTGGTGAGATACAACTCGCTCATCGTGCGGGCGCCTTCAGAAAGTACATCACGACGCTCTTGCCAAGCACCGGGTTCAACAGCCGCTCGAGCGAGCGCGTGATCCAGGGCCTGCACATGAGGTCCCACACCAGCAGTCGGTGGTAGGCGGCCACCAGCGGCGAGCGCTCCTGACGCTCCCACAGCAGGCACTTCAGCCACCAGAACGGCGCGTGCAGCGCGTGCGCGCCGTGGCGATGGTAGCGACGAAAACCCCGGGATTCGATGTCGTGCTCGAGTTCTGCGCGACGGAAAATGCGGATGTGTCCGCCCTCATTGGCGTGATAGGCATCGCTCAACCACCAGCAGACACGCTCGGGCCAGTAGCGCGGCACGCTGGCCGCGAAGGCGCCGCCGGGTTTCAGCACGCGGCGGATCTCGTCGAGTACCTCCCGGTAGGGGCCGATGTGCTCCAGCACCTCCGAGCAGATGACCACATCGAAGCTGTGGTCGGCAAACGGGAGTTGCAGGCCGTCGGCCACGCCGAAGCCGATACTGCGGGTCGGCGAGGCGGGAAATTCCGGCCGGAATGGGCCGGCCTTCTCGCTGGCCCGGGAGACATCGCGCGGGCTCAGATCCACGCCCACGCAGTGGGCCTCGCGCTGCAGCCAGGCGGCGATGGTGTGGCGCCCCTCGCCACAGCCGAGATCGAGCACCCGGTCACCCGAACGGATTGGCAAATGCCCAAGATCAATGGTTTCCATGGGATTCCAGAACACGCTCGTAGAGGGCGGTGACCGTCCGGGCGGCACGGCGCCAGCAGAACGAGGCCAGTATGCGGTCACGCGCGGCGCGGCCGAGACTCTCACGGCGTGCGGGATCCGCGAGCAAGGCATCGATGGCGCGCTCGAGTGCCCGGGCATCACCGGCGGGCACCAGCACTCCGGTATCGCCCACCACCTCGGGCAGGGCGCCGCCATCGGATGACACCACGGCCGCACCGCAGGCCATCGCCTCACCGGCGGGCAGCCCGAATCCCTCGTACAGCGAGGGCACCACCACCAACGTGGATTCCGCGTAATGACGCACCAGTTCCCCGGTCGGGATACCGCTCAGAAAATCGATATGTGGAGCCAGCCCGAGTCGTTCGAGCAGACGCGCCGTGTCCCCCCCCTCGCGCGGGCGGCCAATAACGAGTAGCCGGAGGCCCGGGTAACGCGGCAACAGCGCGGCGAAGGCATGGAGCAGAACCGCCAGCCCCTTCAGCGGCTGGTCTGCCGATGCCGTGGCCATGAGCTGAAGCGGCTTGCGGACCACGCCAGGCAGCGGCGCGAAAACCTCGGTATCAATGCCGTTGTACACGAGCTCCAAACGCGCCGCTGACAGACCGAAATCGCGCGCCACATCGTCGCGAGAACACGCAGAGACAGTGACAACATGCTGCAGTCGGCGGGCCACGCGGCGCTGCATCCGCAGGAAAGCGTACCAGCGGCGGACCATCAGCCGGCGCCACCACGACGGCTCGGCCGCGAGCACGAGCCGCAGATCCGAGGTGATCGGGTGATGGATCGTGGTGACCAGCGGCACCCCACGCTCCTGCAGCCGGAGCATGGCGTAGCTGAGACTCTGGTTGTCGTGAACGATGTCGTAATCCGCGCGGTTCTGGCGCAGATAGCGCAACACGCGCAGCCCGAAGGCCTGCGGTTCGCCAAAACCGCCGCTGAGCTTGCTGAGCCACTCGTGGATATTGGCCCAGGAGCCCAGATGCCGCAGGCGCAGCGAGCCGAGGCCAGTCTCGTAGAGATTGAGACCGGGCATTTTCACCAGCCTCACGCGGGGGTCGAGGTCGGGATAGGGCTGGCCGGAGACCACATCGACCCGATGCCCGAGCTCGACCAGCGCCTTGCTCAAGTAGCGCAGATACACGCCCTGACCGCCACCAAAGGGATCGCTGCGATAGCCAAGCAGGCACACACGCAGCGGACGCACGGGCTCCAGATCTGCCAGGCACAGGGCATCGGCATGGTGATCGACGGGCAACTGCGCCGGGCTCAGGGCGTCCATGGTTATCCTTTGGGCATCGGGGCGGCGCAACGAGCCGGGGATTCTAGCCAGCGCGAGGATTGCGTGCACGCCCCGGCGCGCGGGTTACGATTACGACTCACTCACCTATACTCGACGCGCCATCAACCGGAGACCCTGCCATGCAGCAGAGCCGCTACCGGGGTATCGTGCTCGCCGGCGGGTCCGGGACCCGCTTGCATCCCCTCACCAGTTCGGTGAGCAAGCAGCTGATGCCCGTCTACGATAAGCCGATGATCTACTACCCCCTCGCCACGCTGATGCTGGCGGGGATCCGCGAGATCCTGCTGATCACCACGCCGCACGACCAGGCGGCCTTCAGGCACTTGCTGGGCGATGGCACGCAATGGGGCATCCAACTCGAATACGCCGTGCAGGCCAAACCGGATGGACTGGCGCAGGCCTTCATCATCGGGGCGGAATTCATTGGCAACCGCCCGAGTTGCCTGGTGCTGGGCGACAACATCTTTTACGGCGGTGGACTCACCAAAAAACTTGCATCGGCGGCGTCCAGGCGCTCGGGTGCCACGGTGTTCGCCTACTACGTACAAGACCCGGAACGTTACGGCGTGGTGAGCTTTGATGCCGAGGGGCAGGCCCGGGACATCGAGGAAAAGCCGAAGCATCCGAAGTCCAATTTCGCGGTCACCGGACTCTACTTTTATGACAACGACGTGGTCGAGATCGCCCGCTCCATCAAACCATCACACCGTGGGGAGCTCGAAATCACTGACGTGAACAGCGAATACCTGCGCCGCGGCAACCTGCGGGTGGAAGTGCTGACGCGCGGCGCGGCGTGGCTGGACACGGGCACCCACAACTCGCTGCTCGACGCCTCGAATTTCGTCCGCGTGGTGGAGGAGCGCCAGGGACTGAAGATCTCCTGCCCAGAGGAAATCGCCCTGCGCATGGGCTTCATCGACCACGAGCAACTCCTCGCGCTGGCCAAACCGCTGCGAAAGAGCGGCTACGGCCAGTATCTGGAGCGCATTGCCAACGAAGTGAGCCCCCGCTGATGCAGGCCACTCCCAGCGCCATTCCCGAGGTAATTCTGCTGGAGCCAAAGGTGTTCGGTGACGAGCGGGGCTTTTTCCTCGAATCGTGGAACCGGCGCGGATTCGCGGAGCTCGGGATCGATCACGACTTCGTCCAGGACAACCACAGCCTCTCGGTGCAGGGGATCCTCCGCGGGCTTCACTACCAGACCGAACACACCCAGGGAAAACTGGTGCGGGTGGTCTCCGGTGAGGTCTTTGACGTGGCGGTGGATATGCGACGCGCATCGCCCACCTTTGGCCGCTGGGTGGGCTTCACGCTATCGGCTGCCAACCGACGCATGATTTGGGTGCCACCGGGTTTTGCGCATGGCTTCTACGTGAGCGGCGAGCGGGCTGAGTTTCTCTACAAGTGCACGGATTTCTACGACCCGGCACACGAGGTCGCTATCCGTTGGGACGACCCGGACATCGGCATCTCTTGGCCGCTGGTGGACGGCAAAGCTCTCACTCTCTCCGCCAAGGACGCCGCAGGGCTCGCTTTCCGCGAAGCCCCCAGCCTGTAATCAGAAGTCAGACGAGCGCACTCTCGCGGTAGCTGCCATCGAGTATCGACCGCCACCAGGTCTCATTGGCCAGATACCAGGCAAGAGTCTTGCGAATACCCGTCTCGAAGCTCTCGGCGGGGACATAACCCAGCTCCTCCCTGATGCGCGAGGCATCGATGGCGTAGCGGCGATCATGCCCGGCGCGATCCTTGACGTACGTGATCAGCGAGCGCGATGAGCGCCCGCTCGCGGCCGGCGTTGCCGGGAAGCGCGCGGCGAGCGCGGGGTCGGCGGCAAAGGATTCGTCGGCGAGGTCGCAGAGCAGGTTGATGATGTCGATGTTCGCCCACTCGTTGTTGCCGCCGATGTTGTAGCTCTCGCCGGGGCGCCCGCCCTCCAGCACCAGCTCGATACCCCGACAGTGATCGCTCACATAGAGCCAGTCTCGGATGTTCCGCCCATCGCCGTAGATGGGCAGGGCCTCGCCATCCAGCAGCCGCGTGATGCACAGCGGAATCAGTTTCTCGGGGAAGTGCCACGGCCCGTAGTTGTTCGAGCAGTTGCTGGTCGTGACCTCGAGGCCATAGGTATGGTGGTAGGCGCGCACCAGGTAATCGGAACCCGCCTTGGTGGCCGAGTACGGCGAGTTGGGGGCATAGGCGAGCGACTCGGTGAAGGCCGGCGCATCCGGCGCTAGCGAGCCATAGACCTCATCCGTGGAGACGTGATGAAACCGGTGGGGCCGCGGCGCGCCGCCCGACAACCAGACCTCGCGGGCAGCCTTCAGCAGGCTGTGCGTGCCCACGAGGTTGGTCTCGATGAAGGCATCCGGCCCCGTGATCGAGCGGTCGACATGGCTCTCGGCGGCGAAGTGCACCAGCGTGTCGACCCCGTGCTCCAGCAGCAGCGCCGCCACGCGGGGCGTGTCGCGGATATCCGCATGCACGAAACGGAAATCCGGGTGAGCGTCCAGCCCGGCCAGATTGGCGCGATTACCGGCGTAGGTGAGCGCGTCGTAGGCGATGACGCGGTTACCCGGGTGACGCTGCATCCAGTAATGGCAGAAGTTCGATCCTATGAAACCGGCCGCGCCGGTAACCAGCAGACTGCGTGTCATATCAGCCCTGTTCCTTGAGGTGGTCGAGCATCCCGCGAAGCGCACTGCGCCAGTGCTGGCGAGGCGCGCTGAGAAGCGCGAGCGTTGTGGTCTTGTCGAGGACGCTGTAGGCGGGACGGCACGCTGGCGTCGGGTAGTCTTCGGTACGGATGGGCTCGACGGGCACGGCACGGTCGAGAAACCCGCGCGCCAGCGCCTCCTCCTGAATGGCCACCGCGAAGTCGTACCAGCTTGCCACGCCGAGATCCGTCCAGTGGAGCGTAAGGCCCGTGTGCGTGCCAAGCCCCAACTCCCACACGGCGGCGGCGAGCCCCTGCGCCCAGGTTGGCGTTCCCACCTGGTCTGCAACCACGCTTAGGCGGTCACGGCTGCCCATCAGACGGAGCATGGTTTTTACGAAGTTTGCGCCAAGCGCGGAATACACCCAGGCAGTGCGCAGGATCAGCGCCTCAGGCAGCGCGGCGCGCACCTGCCGCTCGCCCTCCTGCTTGCTCGCGCCATAGACGCCTAGCGGTGACGGCGGATGCGTCTCGGTGTAAGGACGGGAAGCAGCCCCATCGAACACGAAATCTGTGGACACATGTACCAGTCGCGCGCCGAGCCGGGATGCTGCTCGGGCCAGTGCTCCGGGGGCTGCTCCATTGACCGCAAAAGCCAGCTCTCGCTCGCTCTCGGCACGATCGACCGCCGTATAGGCCGCAGCGTTCAGGATCAGCTGGGGCGCCAGGGCAAGCACGCGCTGTTCGATGTCGCCCGCCGCAAGATCAAGCGCGCTGCGGTCGAGAAAACGCACCGCGACACCGGGAGGCATCGAGCGCGCGAGTTCTCTGCCGAGCTGACCACTGGCACCGGTAACCAGTACGTCCATTGCAATCGCCCAGTGATGGAAACTCGTGGCGATCCTAGCACGAGGCCGCAGGCGGCTGACTTGAACGGAGGCATCCTGCATACTCCGGCCAACCATCCGCCGACGAGCGCCACTCCCTGAACAGCCTGCCGGGTTCGCGCACCGGGAACCACCTTCCCGCCTGTCTGCTACTTGTAGCAGCCAGCTTTGCCTTGTCGGGACTCGCCATCCTGCGTGACCCGCTGGTGAATGAAGACGGTGTCCTGTTCCTGGTGCAGGCAGAGGCGATCTTGTCTGGCGGCATGGCGTCCGCCCTGCAAGTGTTCGGCCTGTCTCTCTACAGTGTGCTGATCGCAGGCGTTCAGGTACTCACGGGGCTCGGCAGCATGGCGAGCGCCCAACTGCTCGATGCCAGCCTGCTGGCACTGCTCACGGTGAGCTTCGCGCAGCTGCTCGAACTGCTGGGTGCGGAACGGCGATTCTTCTTCTGGGGTGCGCTCGCACTGCTGCTATTTCCCCGCTTGAACGAATACCGCGGCCATATCGCGGAAGACCTCGGGTTCTGGGCCTTCCTGATCGCCTCGCTGGTGCCGCTCACCCGTTACTTGTCCCATCCGCGCTGGCGCCATGCGCTTGGCTGGGCCCTGCTCACGGCCGCGGGCGCGGCATTCAGGCCCGAGGCTCTGTTGTTTGGCGCCGTGCTGCCACTCGCGTGCCTCGCCCGGACTACCGAAGCGCCGCGGGGCGAGGCGATGCTGCGACTCTATGCCGCAGCGCTTGGTCTGGCGGCACTGCCAGTGGTGGCCGCGGCTCGTTTCGGCTTCATGCCGCCGCTGGCGGATGCGGTCTTCGGCAGCATCCGGGATCTGGTGCAGGAAGTCCGCACGGGATTCGGGCATGCCGCGGCGCAATATGCCGCGCACGTGCTGAACTCTCGCGCGCGCGAACTCACCTATGTCTCGCTCGCAACCGGACTGTTTGCCGTGCTGATGGTCGAGCTCGCACGCTCGCTGGGGCTCGCCTATCTCGCGTTACTCGGCTGGGCGGGAGTAACGCGGCGCGCGCTGCTCCCGGAAAGCGGGCGCGGCCTGCAGCGCACACTGGCGCTGGGCGGGGCGATCATGGCGGCGGCATTCTTGGCCGGCAGGCAGTTCGTGGGCGCCCGGCAACTGATGCCGCTCTGTCTTGCCCTGATCATTCCCTGCGCCTTCGCGGCGCGTGAACTGCTGATATCGGCAGCGCACAGCACCAAACCACTCGCAGCCCGCGCCGGACTCGCGCTGCTGGTGCTGGCGCTCCTTGCCGCTGGATTCCTCGATCCGGGTAGCCGTCGCAGCTACCTGCCCGAAAGCATCAGCTGGATCCAGCGATCAATCACACCGGGAAGCCACATCTTCACCAATGACGCGCGCCTCGCCTATTACAGCGGCGGACGCGTGGACTGGGCTGGCATCGGGTCTGCCCAAGCGCAAATCGAGTCGGGCGCCGCGCCACGCGAGGGCAATGATTACTGGTTGATCCACCTCGACGGGCGCGACACGGCACTCGAACCTGCCCTCGAGCGCTACCGCAGCACGCTGGAGCCGATCGCGCGTTTCGGCGCGCCCGGCGGAGCGGGCGTGCTGGTGATGCGGTCGCTGCGATGATCAGTCTGCGCACGTTGTTGCTACGACACCGCCGGCCACTCGTGCTGGGCGCGGTGACGCTGTGCTTCTTCGTGTTCGCCAACCTGCGAAGCCCCCTGCCGAACGACGACGGCGTGCTCTACCTGATGTTAGCCGAGCGCATCAGCGAAGGCGGCTTGGCGGCGGGCTTCGATCTCTTCGACCGTCCACTGTATTCCGGGATGATCGCCGGTCTGCACGCGATCACGGGGCTGTCACTGATCACCGCGGCACAGCTACTGAATGCCGGGTGCGTGCTCGCCATGGTGGCGGCCTTCGTGCTGCTCTGCCGCGAGCTCTACGACGACCCCGAGGTAATGCCGTGGGCTGCAGCACTGCTTCTCCTGCACCCCAAGCTGAACAATTACTTCGCCTTCGTGATCCGCGATCTCGGCTACTGGGCGTTCCTGCTGGGGTCGTTCGTACTGCTGCTGCGCAACGTGACCGGTGGTGGCCGACTCCGGCTGGCAGGATGGGCCCTCTGCACACTGCTCGCCGCAGCATTCAAACCAGAGGCGCTGGCCTTCGGCCTCGTGCTGCCGCTGGCCCTGTTGTGGAAAACCGGCTGGCGCGGCGCCCGGGACGCCGCATTCGCCTGGGCACTGCTGCTGTTACCGTTGGCAGCAGCGGCCTTGGTGATGGGTACCCGGGCCGGCGCCCTGGCACCTCCCGCGCGCGAACTGCCGCAACTGCCGGGCGAACTCCTCACGGCCATACCGGCCGCGTTCACGGCGGCCGCAGAACGCTACGCCACACGGGTACTCGACGCCCAATCCAATGACGTAGCTGCCTGGTCGCTGGCCGGGGGCCTGCTGACGATCCTGGTGTTCAAGCTGCTGAACACGCTGGGGCCGGCGCAGGCACTGCTGCTTGGCCTCGCCAGCCGCAGCAGTAGCGTATTGCCGAACCCGCGCCTTCGCGCCTCTTTTGCACTGATCGGGGCCTGCAGCCTGGTTATGGCGGGACTGTTCCTGGCGTACCGCCAGTTCCTGGACACCCGCTACGTGATGATCCCTTCGCTGCTGCTGCTGGCACTCGCGGCGCGCGGTATGCAAAACATGGTAGCCGCGGCGCGGCGCTCCGGTGACCTCGCCAAGGGCCTGTTGCCTGCGCTGATCATCCTCGGCCTGCTGGTCGATTTCGGGCTGGGACTGGACCGCTCCAAGCAGCACATGCTCGAGTGCGTCGAGTGGATGCGCGCACGTCTGCCGCCGGGAACGCATCTGTTTACCAACGACAGGCAGTTGGCCGCTGCCAGTAACCTGCGCTGGGACTGGAGCGAGGTACGGGATGTCCCACAGATGCTCACCGACGGGCACCCCCCGCTCGAGCCCGGCGTGGTGTGGGCGATCCGGCTACGCGAGGGTCAGGGCGGCTTGGCGCAGGCGCTGCGCGGCTATGCGGATCGTCTCGCCCCCATCACGCAATTCACCGGCGAGAAGGGCGACCGCATCGTGCTGCTGAAGCCTCTGCCCGCGACAAACACCAGCGCAGCGCCGCTTGGCGCGCCGCCGGAGACACCAGCAGGCTCGCCCACCCCGACTCCCTGACAGCTCCTCGTCCGCGAGATCACCCTCGCTCAGAAGATCGTCTGCTTCTCCAACCCTTTCTGCAGTACGAGATCGACCACTGGCTGCTCGCGCTTGTTGGCGCGCCGGCAATGGTCCTGCTGCCATCGGTTGGTGACCCAGATCACCAGCCGCGACCAGGGTCGGTGCCGGTCGCGCCACGCGTGAGAGGAAATGGATTCCCAGGCGAGCCCATCAAACACTGTTGCGTTCACGAAATGGTCCAGGGCGCGCACGCCGTGACGCCCCCGTGCGGTGCTTCCGAAGAACATCACCCATACGAGCACGAGGCAACCAAGCATCGCCAAGGGCAACAGGAAGCACACAGTCAGGCAGAAGCCCACCATCCTTTCCCTGAAAGTGCCACCGCGGATATCGGCGCGCGGATTCATATCAGGATCTCCGTAACGGGGCTTGCGCCCACTTCTTTGCGGCCTGCACGGAACCAGCGCCTCACCGCCCGAGGCGATGGATCAGCACTGCAGCACGCTTGGCCATGGGTGCGAGGCTGGAAAGCTCCGTGTACTCGCCGGGCGCGTGTGCATTCTTGCCGCCGCCGCTGCCAAGACCATCGAGTCCGGGAGCAAGGTGCGAGACGAAACCGATATCGCCCGCACCGCGTTTGGCGGCATCGAGAGCCCCAACGCCGCCCAGACCGAGATCACGACTGGCCGCATCGAGCCCCGCCAGCAAGGCCTCGTTGCCCGGCGTGGGTGTCATCGCGGGGTAGCTCTCGTGGAACACGAGCGTAGCGCCGGTGCGCGGGGCGTGGCGGGCTACGATCGCCTGCATGCGCTCGCGGGTAGAACGCTCCTGCTCGATGCTGATGAAGCGGATATCGCCGCGCACGATCGCGGTAGGCGCGATCACGTTGGTCTTGCCCACGGCACTGCCAGCAATGTCACTCATCTGCGCGGTGGTGCCACCGACGATCACGCTGGGATTGATGGTGAGGTAGCGCTCGCCACCGAGCTCGGACTGGAAGGCATCGAGAATGCGAGCCGCCTCGAAGATCGCGCCATTGCCCATCGCCGGGCTGAAGATCTGACTGGAGTGCCCGGTTTCGCCGGTGGTCTCGAGTCTCCACGAGCCCGCACCGCGACGACCGATGGTTGCCGTACCCTCATAGGCTGCCTCGAAGCCAAGGAGCACATCGCTGTTGCGCGCCAGTTCGAGCATCGGCCCCCGGCTTTGCTCGAGCGGCACACCAACGTCCTCCTCGTCGCCGGTAAGCATGACCGTGACGCGGGCGTCCTTCAGCACGCCTGCATCGGCCAGCGCCTGCAGCGCAAGCAACATCACGATGTTGCCGCCCTTCATATCGTCGGTACCGGTGCCGTGAGCGATGCTGCCCTCCCGGCGAAAGGGCTCGCCGGAAAGCACCGTATCCATATGCCCGAGCATGAGCACCCGCTTTCCCTTGCCACCCTGGGTGCTGGCCACCACGTGTCCGGCGCGCTTCATCGCGGCGGGCATGTCGATCCAGCGGGCCTCCATGCCCAGACGCTGGAACTCGGCCACGAACAGCTCACCCACGGCGCGCACACCGGCGACATTCTCGGTAGGGCTCTGGATATTCACCGCGCGCTCGAACAGCGCAGTGGCGGCCGGGGCCCGCCGGTCCACGGCCTCGGCGATGGCCGTTTCCTCAGGCGAGAGTCCGGCACGGGCGAGACCCGCACAGAAACCGAGGACGGCGAGCATGAGCAAGGAGGCGTTGCGAAGCAGCATGATGGCTTTCCCGGAAGTACAGGCGCTGACCATACCGCTCCGGGTAGCCAGCCGTCATCTGCAGCGATGCGGGCTCGCACGAGGTTACGGGCAGCGGGGCCTTTGCGTTAAGGTTAGCCCGCCACACGATACCGCTCCAGGGAGCTACGGATGAGCCTCGGTTTGCGTCCTGAACTGCTGCTGGGTATCGGCGCCGGCCTGCTGCTCGCTGCACTGCTGCGGGCGTTGCGGCCCGCGGACCGGCGCAGTATCGCGGGCTCTGCTCTCCTGCTCCTCACCTGTGTCGTCGCCGAACTGGCGAGTGCCCTGGCCGCTCGCGAGGCGTTGCCGCGCGTGGCCTCCGTGACGCACCACGCAGCTACGCTGGTAACCGGCGTGGCGATGATACGTCTGCTGATGCTCGCGTTCTTCCGCCTCTTGCTGCCCGCGGCGGGCGTGCGGGTGGTTCGTATTGCCGAGGATCTGTGCGGGGCCGGTGTGATCGTGGTTTGGGGCCTGCTCTGGCTGGGCTTGGCCGGGGTGAATCTCGCGAGCCTCATCACCACCTCGGCGGTGCTCACCGGGGTGGTGGCTTTTGCCATGCAGGACACGCTCGGCAATATCCTCGGCGGCATCGTGCTGCAACTCGACGGCTCCATGCGGGTGGGCGACTGGGTGGACATCGACGGCGTGCGGGGCCGGGTGAGCGATGTGCGCTGGCGCTTCACCGCAATCGAGACGCGCGACCGCGAGACCGTCTATGTACCCAACAGCCTGCTGATGAAGAACCGCTTCATGGTGATCGGCTCACGCGCCGACCCCGAGATGCGCTGGCGGCGCTGGGCCTGGTTCACGGTAGAACTGGCAGCACCCGCAACGCGCGTCTGCGAAGTCCTGGAGCGGGCGGTGGTGGATGCCGAGATCCCGCTGGTGGCGCGCGATCCGGAACCAAGCGCGGTGCTGATGGATGTCACCGAGGGCTGCGGGCGCTATGCGCTGCGCTACTGGCTCTGCGATGCCCGTGAGGACGATACAACGGATTCGCGCGTGCGCGCACACGTACTCGCCGCACTTGAACGCGCGGGCATCCGCACCTCTACCCGCCGCGAGGAGCGCGTGGTGCTGGCCGAGGATGCGGCGCGGCGCGAAGACCTCGCGGCAGAGGAACAAGCGCGGCGCCTGCGTGCTCTCTCCCGCGTGCCGCTGTTCGCCACGCTCTCGGAGCCCGAGAAACTGGTGCTCTCGGGGCATCTGCTGCACGCGCCCTTCGTGGTCGGCGACGTGGTGACCCGCAAGGGCGCGGTGGCGCACTGGCTGTACCTGGTGATCAACGGGCAGGCCGAGGTCTGCGACGACGTAAACGGCGTGCGCCAGCGCGTGGCGCTGATCGGCCCGGGTGATGTCTTCGGCGAGCGCGGCATGCTCACCGGCGAGCCACGCTCGGCAACGGTCTGCGCCATCACCGATCTGGAGTGCTATCGGCTGGACAAAGATGGCTTCCAGAGCGTGATCCAGGCACGACCCGATATCGCACAGGAACTCTCGCGCGTGCTGGTTGCCCGGGCCGCCGAGCTCGACGCACTGCGCCGCGATCTCGCGGTGAGCCCGCTCCCGCAGACGAACCACCTCGACTTTCTGACCCGCATCCGCAGTTTCTTCGGCCTCAACTGAACGCAGGCCGGAGCGTTTTCCGGCACCCTGGGGACTATCCATGAACGACAAGACCAGCACCCGCACCATGGCGCTCTACTGCGACTTCGAGAACGTCGCCATCGGCGTGCGCGATGCCCGCTACGCGGCCTTCGACATCCGCAAAGTCCTCGAGCGGCTGCTGTTGAAAGGCAACATCGTGGTGAAGAAAGCCTACTGCGACTGGGATCGCTTCAAGGACTTCAAGCGCGGCATGCACGAGGCCTCCTTCGAGATGATCGAGATCCCCCATGTGCGGATGAGCGGCAAGAATTCCGCGGACATACGCATGGTCGTAGACGCGCTGGACCTCTGTTACACCAAGTCGCACGTCGATGTATTCGTGGTGATCAGCGGCGACTCGGATTTCTCGCCGCTGGTGAGCAAGCTGCGCGAAAACAACAAGACCGTGATCGGCGTCGGCGTGAAGAACTCGACCTCTGACCTGCTGGTCTCGGGCTGCGACGAGTTCATCTTCTACGACGACCTGGTGCGCGAACCCGAGGCCCGGCCGAGCCGCGCCCGACGCCGTCCCGAGAAGGCAGCCGCAGAGAAGCCCGCTACCGAGGAAAAACCCGCGCTCGCGGCGACGGAAGAGCCGACGGTTCGCGCAAAGCGCGGCCGTTCGCGGCGCCGCGCCACGGGAAATGCCGCCCCGACACTGGTCGGACAAGCCGAGGCAACACAACCCGAAACAATGGTGAAAACCGAAGCGGCCACCTCGGCAGCAGCGGGACGCGACGAGTCCTCGTCCGAGGACGAGCGCCGTCAGGAGGGGCTGGAAACGGTGATGGCCATGGTCGAGAACCTCTTCGGCGAACGCGGCCAGGAAGACAAGGTCTGGGCATCGATGGTCAAGCAGACGCTGAAGCGCATCAAACCCGGCTTCAACGAGCGCTACCACGGATTCCGCAGTTTTGCGGCGATGCTGGAGGAACTGCAGTCACGCCAACTGCTGGAACTTGAGCACGACGAGAAATCAGGGAGCTACATCATCCGTTCAGTGCACGGCTGAAAAGAGACTGCCCGCGTGGATTCACACGGGCAGCGGCACAGCGCTCAGAGCGCTGCCTGCTGGTCGAGGAAGATCGGTGAAGACCAGGCGCGCTCTTCGGTGGGCGCGAGACAGTCATCGGACTTCGGCGTGCGGTAGTCCCCGAGGCAGGGATTGACCTTCACGCAGACCCCCATGGCGTCCTTCTCGCAGCGCAGCGGATCTGCGTTCACCGCGAGCGAGGGCTCTTCGATAGCGCGCACGTAGTAAAGCGTCTCGCGACCCGAGGACACAAACTGCTCGTCCTCGAACTCCACCGTGCACTGGCCATCTGCTTCCGGGTTGCACGTAAACACACGCCAAGGATCTTCGATGAGACTTTTCACGGGCTCGCCGGGGCTCTGTTGGGGGCGTATGCGTACCACCTCGACGCGCGAGATCTGGCGGCGCTTGTCGGCCGGAAAATAGCACTCGCCAAGGCAGAGATTGGCAAGTCGCTCCTCGCCCAGTGCGTCGATGGAATCCTTCGGGCAACCGGGCTTCTGTTCGAAGGAGCCCGCCGCACGCACGCGAAAACGCGGGTTGTGCGCGAGCTGCAGTTCGCTGCCCATGGGCGCCGCACGCGCGGTGCCCGCATCGTCCAGCAGGTCGAACCACAGGAGCATCCGCGGACCGCTGGTGCCGTAGACCTCTTTGCGCTTCAAGCCGGCCCAGATGTCCTCGCGGCGGCGGGAATCAGCGTGCACTGCAACCAGACCGCCCGTCAGCCAGAAACTCGATTGCCGCTCCATCGCCTGGAACAGCAGCGCACGCATATCGTGCTGCATCTCGGGCGGCGTGCGCGCGCGATCGAGCGCCGGGCCGTCGTAATCGCGCAGCGCCTCGCTCATCTGCTCGTTGCGGGATCCGCGCGCCTCGGTCATGGGAATGCGGGCGAACTCCTTATAGCCCGTGCCCGGACGGGCCGAGTGCACATCGCTTGAGGCCATGAGCCCGAAACGGAAACGCCGCGGCGGGCCGGGCTGGTCGAAGTTGCCGATAGCAAGCGCGTACTGCGTAGAGCCGCCGGGGCGGTAGTTGTAGGCGGGCAGGAAGCAATCGCGGCAAAAACCCGCATCCAGCCAGTCTGTGGTATCGGCCTTGGCAACCACGCCCAATTCGGCGCCGGTACCCGCATCGACCGCACGCTGACGAGCCTCGGCAGCGCGGCGATCGCATGCGTCTGTGGCATTGTCCGAGGCGAGGCAGCGCTCGCGTATCAGCTCCCCCGCGCGCCAGCACACGGGCAGGTACTCCGGCGTGGGCTCGGGGCAACGCAAGGCGCCGTTCTCATCCTCTATCGCCGGACTGAAGCTCCGGTATTCCTCGGAGTTGCCGTGCCCGGAGTAGACCTCGACCAGGAACTGGCGCTTCGAGTCCTGCATCGGGCCTGCGAGCTGTTTGTCCCAGGAGGAGGTCATGGCCGTGTACAAACCCCAGGTGTTGCCGTGGGGAATCACGATGCTCTCGTGACCGGACTCGTCGAGTTTGCGGAAGAGTTCGGCAGGCGTGGCGGCGGTCTCGCGGCAGTCGACGGGCAAGTCCTTGGTGTTCACGCCCTCGGGGCACTCAGTGACGTCGATGGTCTCCAGGCCAAAGCGATTGAAGTCGAAGTAAGACCGTGCATGGGCGGGATCGAGCAGCGGCAGTCCCATGCGCTGATCCAGCGGCGGGATAAAGGCGCTCAGGCTCACGCCCGGATTACGCGCGGCGATGGGGCGCGGCGGCACGTTCGCCTCGTCGGTGTCGCGGAAGACCACGTTCTTGTGGCCATAGTGCTTGGCCGCCTCGATCTGCGACATCTGCGTCCACTCGTAGCCGAGGAAGGCCACCATGTCCGGGTTTTGCGGATCGGTGAGCGCGTTGCACTGGCGCACCGAATCCCGGGTGGATTTCCAGCGCTCCGGGGTAAGCGCCTCGGCGTGATCATTAAGCGAGAAGAAATCGAGCCGCGAGCAGAAGCGGGCGAAATCGCAGGCATCGGCCGGCGGATGCGGACCATCGCCCTGCAGCATCGGCAGGCTCATCAGGTTGGCGTCGGTGGAGAAGATCGTGTGGACGTGGAGATCACCGAACAGGATCTGCCGCTCGGGTGACTCGCTGGCGGGCGCCGCAGCGGCGGTGCTGGCTTGCTCCTGCGCGTTAAAGGCCGCTTCACGCAGCTTCGGGGTCACATCACCGGCGACATGCGAGCGCCCCAGCCAGCCTTGCGCTCCACCGTAGAGGACCAACACCCCGCCGATGACGGCCAGCAGCACTGCGGCGATGGTGCGTTTGATCATGGCGAGGTTCCGTGCTCAGCTCAGTCGTGGCTGACTCTATGTTATGGGCAGGAGTCATGGAAGCTGCCTGCCCGGGGATGCTGCCGAGGCCTCAGTGCAAGGAACCGCTGCGCCGCGGCGGCGGTGGGGTGTCGGGGGTGTCGGCGTCATCCTGCGACTGGCCCGCGGCATTGGCCTCGTCGTGCGCGAGTTGGTCGAGCACGACGTCGCCAATGTAGTCGAGCAGCGCCTGCGTGACGCGTCCCTGCTCCTCGGCTCCACGCACGTCGAGTGCGTACAGCACCGTCAGCACGGACTCCACAGCCATGGCCACACTCGCGCTGCCCGGCCCGAGTCCCGGCACGGCGAGTTGCTGCACCTCGCCCTCGACCTCTTCGTTCAGCTGCAGCGCCAACCGCTGCAGCCGGCAAGCCGGGCAGCTGCTCTCGTCGGAGGTGTGGGCGTGGTCGAGTTTGCGCAGCAGACGGCGCAACTGCACCAGGGAAGCGTGCTTGGGCAGGGCGCTCATGGGTGTCTCCTCGACAGGGGGCTCGACGCCCGCGAGCACAGATTATACGGGCCCGCGACACCCGGGTGCAGGCATGGGACCGAGGGAATTTGCGTACAACGCCAGCGGATCCCTAGCAGCAGTGATTTTGTCGCATCGAGCACTCAAGCAGACATCCGGGTGTAGTCTCGCAAACGAGGCGTCACGCGGGATGAAGCACGATGTTCTCTGCACTGCACGGATACCTGGCGGAGTCGGGGCGGTCACTGGAGGGGCTGCGCAGCGATGCGCTCGCCGGGATCACAGTGGGCGTGATCGCGCTTCCCCTCTCGATGGCTCTGGCGATCGCTGCCGGCGTGCCGCCGCAGCATGGCCTCTATACGGCCATCGTCGGCGGCATCCTGATCGTGTGCGGGCTCAGTCCGCGCATTCTGCAGAAGCTGGAGCGGACGACCGTGCGCGAGGCGGACGGTGTGTTGGCGTTTGCGGGGGATATAGATGCTGCGGTGGGGGTCGCAAGCGGCTACAGCCCGCGTATGGCAAATGGCACCGCATAGCGCGTTGCCTTGTACTCACCGCTACGCACCAACGCACCCAGCGCCACGAGGTCTGCGAGGTCACGCCGGGCAGTCGGGGCCGTGGCACCGGTGATCGCCCGGTATTTGCCGGCTGACAAACCTCCTTCGAAACCGTCCGACCCATCCCGCATCACCCGCAGGAGGGCTTTTTCCTGACGCGCGTTGATGCGGCCTCGCAGTCGGTCGAGCAGGCGCGTCTTGGCTATGACGAATTCGATGGATGCGATCGTGCGGCGCTGCGCCTCCAGCACCCTGTCGGCGAACCAGTCGAGCCAAGCATCGACTCCGATCGTCCGGCTCGCGGCCGAGAACTCCCGGTAGTAGCGGGAACGATGTCGTTGCAGGACAAAAGAGAGCGTGGTGAGCGCCGGCTGGCCCGCGCCCTGGGCGAGCGCCATCTCGGCGATGGCGCGGCCGATCCGGCCGTTTCCGTCCTCGAACGGATGGATGGTTTCGAAGTGCAGATGAGCAAGGCCTGCCCGCAGCAGCGGGGGCAATGGTGCCTCTCCCGATGGCGCGGTTCGTTCGAACCACAACAGGAACGCCTTCATCTCGCGCGGGACAGCCGCAGAGGGTGGCGCTTCGAAGTGCACCTTCGGCGCATGCAAGGGGCCGGACACGACCTGCATTGGCTCGTCGTGCATGCGATATCCACCCACGACGGCGACATTCGACCGACCCTGCATCAAGCCCCGATGCCATTCGAACAGCATCGATTCCGTCAGCACCGAGGCGTAGTGCCGGTACACCGCAGTGAGCATGGCAGCGACCCCCTGCTCTGCTGGCCCGATATGCCGCCCGTCGGTCTGCAGGCCAAAGTGCCGCCGCAACGAGGACTGGACGCTGTCCCGGTCCAGAATCTCACCTTCGATCTCCGAGGTCTTGAGCGCTTCGCTGGCCATGAGTTCGATGCTGAGCCCCAACCGCTCATCGTTGGCAAGGTGCAGCGCCGCCCCCGTGACAACTCCGCTACCGCGCAAAAACTCCGCCTCCCGCCCGGTCAGCAGATCGGGACGGTAGCGGAAGTGCGGCCAATCGGGGTGCTGTCGGCCTTCGAGCAACTCGACAACGCCGAACTCCGGGCCCATATCGAGCGGGTAGGGCAGGAGTTTTATCAGCGCGCTGACGTGAGGCCCGAATCCGCTGCACCGGCGGCGGCTAAGGGCTGATCGGCCGGGACTAGCGACACCCGTTTGCGGGGCGCAGGGGTGGCGCGCTCAGCCGTGCAAGCGCTCCGCCAAGCCCGAATTTCGCGCCGAGGCCTGCAGCCAGCGCGCTTCCAGCGGCCCCTCCGGCATCAGCAGAAGCAGGCTCTTTTTGGCGCGCGTGATGGCGGTGTAGAGCATCTCGCGGCTGCCGAAGTCACGTCCCTGCGAGGGCGGCAGCACGATCGCCACCCGCGTGGATTCAGAACCCTGGCTCTTGTGGATGGTCATCGCAAACGCGAGCCCGTATTCGGGCAAGCGCCCGGGAGCAATACGCCGGGGCGCGCCGTCTGGCCCCGGGAACAGCACCTGCTCGCTGCCGTCGGGACCGTCCACCACCAGGCCGAGATCGCCGTTGAAGACCTGCAATGCGGCGTCGTTGCGGCTCACCAGCACGGGCCTGCCCGCACCGATGGCGCCCCGTGGCGGTAGCAGGAGTTTGCGCGCCTGCAGTTCGCGTTCGATACCGCGGTTCAGGCCCTCCACCCCGTAGGGCCCGTCGCGCAGCGGCGTGAGCACGCGGTAATCGTCGAGCAGTTTCAGCAGCATCTCATCGCTGGCGCCGGACTGCGCGGCCTGCAAGAGCGGCGCAAAACCCTCGACCAGTGCCGACATTGACAGAGTTTTCTGCAGATCGAAGGCCTGCCGGAGAACGACGCCCTCGGGCTCAGATTCAAGCGCGGCCTCTACCCGCTCCGCGTCCTGCGCCAGCACCGCCGCCGAGAGCAGCCCGATGCCCCCGCCCGCATCGAAGCGGTAACTGTGGCGCAGCACGGCGGTGGCATCGTTCACCGCGCTCGCCTGCGGGGAGACGCCCTGCGGCGCGATGTCGAGTTCTGCCAGTTCCGCTGCGCGCGCTGGCGTGACGCAGCCCGCGCCCGCGCAGAGCGCACCGAAGACGTTGCCAGCCTCCACGGCGTCGAGCTGGTTGCTGTCGCCGAGCAGCACCAACCGCGCACCGGGACGCAACGCCTGCACGAGGGCCTCGAAGAGGCGCAGATCCACCATCGAGCACTCGTCCACGACCACTACATCGGCGGCCAGCGGATTGCCCGGACCGTGGCGGAAGCTGCCATCCGGGCGCCCCCCGAGCAGACGGTGCAGCGTGGTTGCTGCCTGCGGCAGCAGGGCCACCACTTGCGGGCCGGCCAGGCCGTCGTCCACGAGTCTCTTGCGCTCCTCCGCGAGCGCCGAGGCCGCGCGCGCCGCGGCCTTTCCCGTCGGTGCGGTGAGGCAGACGAGCGGGCGTTCATCCCGCGCGAGTGCTCCTTCGAGCAGGAGCACAAGCATCCGCGCGACGGTGGTGGTCTTGCCGGTGCCGGGACCGCCCGTGACGATCCCGAGCCTGCGCGTGAGCGCCATCGCGCAGGCGCGGCGCTGATCTGCGGCCTGCGCATCGAAGAGCAAATGCAGCCTCGCCAGCATGCCTGGCGCGGGATCGCAGCGCTCGGTGGCGAGCGCGTAGAGGCACTGCGCGAGCATTACTTCCTTGTGCCACAGCCGCGCCAGATAGAGCCGCTGCCCATCGAGCACCAGCGGCGCGGTGATGCCGCTGCGCGCATTCGTGCAGAGCGCCTGTTCACGCCGCAAGGCGGGCAGAAGCGCCGCGCGGGCGCCATTCATGTCGACGCAGGTGTCCCCCGCGAGCAGGGCATGGATCAGCAGACGGGACGCAGCATCGACGGCGCTGCGGCCTTCGTCGGTGATCGCGCGCTTCGACAGGCTCGCGGCGAACTGCCGCACGAGCGGAGCCACGGGATCATCACGCACCGGCGGCTGCGTGCTCATGGCGTCACCTGGCCCAGCATCGCGTCCAGACCCTCCACCAGCGGTCGCGCGGGCAGCGTGAAAAACACCCCCTGCCGGTTGCCATCGGCGCTGCGGATGCCGCGCAGGAACAGGTAGTACACGCCGCCCATGTGGGTGTCGTAGTCGAAGTGCTCGCCCAGCCGTGCGCGCAGGTAACGCATCAGCGCCACCGTGTAGAGCGTGTACTGGAGGTCGTAGCGGTGCTCGGCGATCACTTTTTGCTGCTGCGGTTCGCCGTAATCCGCGAGCGTATCGCCAAGGTGGTTGGACTTGAAGTCCGCCACGTAATAGCGGCCTTCGTGGCAGAAGACGAGGTCGATGAATCCCGTGAGCATGCCGTGCATCGGTTTGAAGCTGAGCGGCGTGGCCTGCGCCGCCAGCGGCTCGTGCGCATGCATCAAGGCGTTCACCGCAGGGGCATCGAGCCCTGCGACGGGCAGTTCGAAGCCCATCTCCATGACGCGCTGATTGCGGGGAATGGCTGCAAGCCGCATCGCGCGACCGTCCAACGGGCACTCGCGCAGTTCGTCGATCATCTGCGCGACCACGCTTTCCCAACACTCCGGCAAGCCGATGCGCAACAGCGCAGCCCGGATGAGCGCCGCATTGGCCGGCGTGTTTGCGGGCTGCACGAGGTCCACATGCTCCAGCACCTTGTGGAGCATCTCGCCGTAAGCAGGGCCGCGCGGGAAACCGAAGGGGCTGTAATCGGGCTCGGCGTTGCGCTGGCGCTCGCTCGCACCGAGTTCCGGCTGGCGGAAGGTCTGGGCGGCGCGCTCGGCGTCGGAGCGATGGGAAGACAGCGCGGAGTAACTGGTGCTGCTCCAGCCGTGATCGAGGCTCACGCGGAGAGTACGGCCCGAGAGTTGGCCTGTGGCAGCTGCCGGCGCGGGCAGCGTCGCTGCGGGAGGCGTGGGTAACACCACCGCGCCCGGGAGTGCGCCCAGCCGCTGCAACGCCGCGGTGGAGCCGAGCAGGTCCGCCTCGAGCAGCCAGCCGAGGGCGGTCTCTCCGAGCATGCTCACGCCATGCTTGGAGACGTCTGCCACACCGATCACGCAGCTGTACTTGGCGCGGGTGAGCGCCACGTAGAGCAGGCGCAGGTCTTCGGCGAGGCGCTCCTGGTCTGCCTGCGCGAGAGACGCGTCCTCATGCGCGAGGTCGTACACGGGCTGCAGGGTCTGCGTGTCGTGGAAAAGCGGCTTCTGCTGCGTGTAGCGCTGCACGGGGAATGGCAGCACCACCACCGGAAACTCCAGGCCCTTGCTCGCGTGGATGGTGAGGATGCGCACACGTTCGGCGTCGCTCTCGAGGCGCAGCCGCTGCTCTTCGCGATCACCATCGGGATTCGCGATACGCTCGGCGAAGCGTGCGAGCAGGGCCTCGTCGCTGTCCTGCGTGGCGCGTTCCGCGGCGAGGAGTTCGATCAGGTGCAGGCTGTCGGTGAGAAGGCGCTCACCGTCGGCGCTGGCTAGCGCGCGGGCAGGCACGCCAAGCTCCCGGAAGAGGTGGCGAAACATGGGCTGCACGCCGCGGCTGCGCAGGCGCTCACGGCAGGACATGAAGGTTTCCTGCAGGCCGAGCATGCGCGACTCGTCCGCGAACAGTGTGTCAAGTCCGGCGGCGTCGCGGCCCACCAGAATGCTTGCGAGTGCTGCGCGCCGCGCGCGCTCGGACCGCGGCTCGAGCACGGCGCGCAGCAACGCGAACACGCTCGCGGCGGCATTGCTCTGGTAGACACTGTCCCGCGCCCGGGAAACCACGGGCACGCCACGGCGCGAGAGTGCGCGCACCAGCGGCGCGGCATCACGCCAGCCGCGAACAAGGAGGGCGATATCACCGGCTTGCAGCTGCTTGCCGCCGATGGTCAGCGCGCCGGCAGCCGCGTCCGCAAGCATCCCAGCAACGTGGTCTGCTACTTCCGTGCAGAGCCTGTCCCGATAGGTGTTCTCGTCCATCAGGCCAGCGTCCAGCGGGCCCAGCACCTGCAGCGGCGCCACCGCGGCGCCACGCAGATGCATGGGTTTGCGGTCGGCTTTCCCCGCCGCGCTTACGTCTGCGTAGGCCAAGCCCGGAGCCCGGAAGGTGTCTTTGTCGCCGCGTAGCGAGAACAGGGCGTTCAGCGCCTTGACCAGCGCATCGGTGCTGCGCCAGCTGACGCCGAGGCTGCGCAATTCGGGTGCATCACGCCGGGCCTTCAAGTAGGCGTAGACGTCGGCACCGCGGAAGGAATAGATCGCCTGCTTGGGATCTCCCACCAGGAAGAGCGTGCCACCGTCGCGATAGATGCGGTCAAAGACCTTCCATTGCAGGGGGTCGGTGTCCTGGCACTCGTCAACGAGCGCTGCGCGGTATTGCTCACGGATCAGCTGCGCGAGGCGATCGCCCTGTTCCGGGGCCTCGAGGCCCTCGGCGAGGAGGCGCAGCAAATCGTCGAAGCCGAGCTCCGCGGTGCGCGCCTTGCGCGAGACAAGTCGCCGGAAGGTGTCGGTCACGGCATCGTGCAGGAGCCGCTGGCGCAGGAGCGCCGCATGCCGGGACAGCGCCTCCGCGTCCTCGAGCAGGGGCATTGGGGGCATCTCCTCGCCTTTGTCGACTACGCGCTTCGGGCGGAGCGCGACGAGCTTCTCGCGGGCGATGTTGTCCAGATGCGAGAGTTTCAGCGTGTCCTGCGCGGCGGCCTCGAAGAAGGCATCGAGCGCGCGTTGCCCTTCCACCTTGAGCTGCGCGAAGAGCTGCTCGCGCTCGGCAGCGGTAGAGGGTGTAGCGGCCCGGGCGCGAAGTCTTTGCTTCGCAGCCCCCAGTTCCGCGAGCAGGGCATCCCAGTCATGGGGCGGCACGCCGCGCCAGCCGAGGTCCTGTCGCGGCAGCAGCTCACGAACGTCCTTGATGAACTTCCCGGGCGATTTCCAGCCCGCATGGATGGCATCTGAGGCGAGCGAAGGCAGCGGGTACACACGCTCGCGCCAGATATCGAGCACCGTCTCGCGCAGGACGTGGGCGTCGTTCTCGCTGATGTCGGCGGCAAAGGAGGCGCCGCTCTCGAAGGCGTGGCGCTGCAGCACGCGGGCGGCGAAGCCATGGATGGTGAGGATGCTCGCGAGATCGAGGCTCATGGCCGCAAGTGCGAGCCGGTCGTGGTCTGCAGTGGCATCCGCACTCTCTGCGCGCAACGCAGCGATCAACTGGTCAGAGCTTTCCGGCGCACCGGGGGCAAAGGCGGCGCGGGCTTCCTGCAGGCGCTCTCGAATACGGCCGCGCAGCTCCTCGGTGGCGTCGCGCGTGAAGGTGACAATCAGGATGTCTTCCAATCGCAAGGGATTCACACCCGTGCTGCGGCCATCGTGACCGAGCAGCAAACGCAACACGAGGCTGGTGATGGCGTAGGTCTTGCCCGTGCCAGCGCTGGCCTCGATCAGGCAGCGGCCCGAGAGCGACTGGCGCAGCGCGTCGAGCTCCTGTCCGGTGGAGGGCGCCGTCATGACTTTTTGGCCCCTTCAGCGAGCGCTGCGACCAGTGGCCGGAACACGCGCTCCGACAAGGCCTCGAAGCGGCTGTCGAGCGCCTGCTCGGCGTCCGGGAACGCGCGGCTCACGTAGGCGTCATCGCACTCGCCGGGCGAATCACCCCAACCGGGCAGGAAGACGGCCAGCGCTGCGGATCGCGCCTTGGCCGCGTCCTCCTCCAACAACTTGCTGCGGGCAAAAGCTGCCTTGGGAAAGAGCGGAAGCGGCTCACACAGGCCCTCGCTGCGTATGGCAGCCAGATCGCGCAGGTGGGCCATGGCCACCTCGGGCGCAATCACGGGCAGGCGGGCCTTGGCCTTGCGGTTGACGCACTCGCTGGGCGCAGAGACGAGCCCGGCAGCGCAGGCAATGAGGTGACGGATCCAGAACGCGACCGCATGGTTGCCCGACAGCTTTTCGGACACCGAATACTCCTGCAGCGCCGCACCGCGCAGCCCGCCGAGCTCTCCCTCGAGGCGCTGCGTGCCCAGATCGAGCGAGACGCGCTCGGAGCGCGCCGGGGCCCAGTTGCGGACGGTATCGAGCACCTTGGCAACTTCTGCCCGCGACTTGCCAATCAAGCGCTCGCCCGCTGCGCCTTGTGGCAATGCGCCGGTGGCGAGCAACTGCGCCTCCACATCGTGCTCGCGCCCGGAAAGCGAGGCCTCCAGCAGATCACGCCGCAGCGACCAGCTCTCGAGGGTGTCGAGCTCCAACGGCTCGATGTCTTCCACGGACTCCTCGACCTTGTCGAAGCGCACCTCCAGCCGCGCGCTAAAGAAAGTCTCGCAAGGACGCCGGAAAAAACGCACCAGATCATCGGGGCGGATCACGGGCTCCGGGCGCGGCGCAAGCGGTGCCGGGCAGAACGGGCTGGGCGCAGCACCCATGGCCTCGGCAGCCGGGCACCACTCGCCACGGAAGCTGAAGCGCGCACCGCTACCGTCGAAGTAAGACGGGTGGAAGGGCTTCAGCGCGTGCCGCACCGTGAGCGCCACGGCGCTCCCCTCGCCGTGGCAACGATCGATGTATTCGCGCAGCTCGCTCAAGGGCACCGCAGGCTCCAGCCCCGCGTTGCTGCGCTCGTCGGCTGCCACACGGCTGATGTAGAGGCAATCGCGGGCCGCGAGCACGGATTCGAGAAACAGGAAACGATCATCGTCGCGGCGCGAGGGGTCTCCGCGGCGCGGCGCGGCGCGCATCAGGTCGAAGGCCGGGCGCTCGCGGTTACGCGGAAAATCCGCTGCGTTCATGCCGAGCAGGCAGACCGCGCGGAAGGGAATGCTGCGCAGCGGCGTCAACTGGCAAAAGCTCACTCCGGCACGAAGGAAAGCGTGGCTGGTCTCGGCGGCATTGAGATGGGTTTCGATCAGGTCCTGCACCACCTCGCGCGCGAGTTCATCGACACAGCCCGCGGTATCGAGCGTGTCGATGGCCGTATTCACCGCAGCGAACAGCTCCGCGCGGGCTGCGGCGTGAGCAGGCTCTGTAGAAATGAAGTCGGCAAAAAGGCTGTGAATCTGCGCGCGCCAGAGCGCGGGCGTGCGTGGAGCCTGGAACTGCGCGGCCCGCTCGGCGAGACGATCGACGAAGGCCGCCAGCCTTCCCACCTGCTCGGCCTCGGTCGCGTCGTTGCCACCAAGGGGTGCCACACCGTCGAAGAGCGTGCCCTCGTCCAGCGCTACTCCAAGCAGCAATCGTTCGAGCCCGAAGCGCCATGTATTGCGCGCGAGCGCCGGCCCCTCACCTGCCGAGCCCGTGTCGTCATAACCCCAGCGGACGCCGCTGCGCACCACGAGTTCGTGCAGGCTCTCGATATCGGCGGGCGTGAACCCCGCGCGCTCGCCAATGGCGGGCACCGCGAGCAGACCCAGCACCTCGGAGGCGGAGAAGCGGCTGCGCGGGAGCGAAAGAAGGTGCAGGAAGCTACGGGTGAGGGGCTCCTCCGCAAGGCTCGAGCGGTCGGAAATGGCAAAAGGCAGAAACCGCGGGTCGTTGTTGCGCAGCTCCCCGAAAACCGCCTCGATATGCGGCGCATAGGGCGCGATGTCAGGAGCCATCACGACAATGTCGCGCGGAGTCAGCTCGGGGAAACGCTCGATCATGTCGAGCAGGGCATCGTGCAGCGCCTCGACCTCACGCAGACGGCTGTGCGTTTCGGCGAAGAGCACGCTGCCGTCGGCAGTCAGCGGGCCGCTGCCAGCGGATTCGCGCAGGCAGAGGATGTCCAGCTGGATACAGCCGAGCAACGTGCCTTGGTTCGGCTCGCGGAAGTGGAACTCGAGCGGCACGTCGGCATCGAGCAGCAAGCCGAGCTGCGCGGCGCCCACCCTGCCCCAGGAGGCGAGCAGCGCATTGCCCGATTCAGCGTACAGCGCGCGCTCCGGGGCATGCAGCCGCCACTGCGCCAGCGTGCGCTCGCTCTGCACATCGATCCAGAATTCCTGGCACGCATTGAACTGGAACACCTGCACATCGATATGCGCCCCGAGCGCCCGGAGCACCGAGAGCAGCCCGGTGGGCAGGGCCCCAAGACCGAAGCCCGTGATACGCGCGGGCAGGCCGGGCGGTGAGGCGCCACGTGTGAGTCGCTCGCAGAGGCTTTCGATCATCGCGGGCGGGTGCAGCACGCCGGGGTGGGCCGCCCTGACCGCTGCACTCAGCGCACGCCAGAGCACCGGCTGCCAGAGGTTGTCGCGCGCGGGATCGCCCTGCCCCGCGAGACCGCGCTCCCACTCGAGGATCCAGTCGGCACGCCAGATCAGGTACTGGTCGAACAGCGATGCCAGCTGGCGCGAGAGCGCGAGCAGGCGGCGCGGGTCGCGGGTGTCGGCGAGATAGGCCGCCAGCGGCGCGAAGCCCGGCTCAGGGAGCAGTCCGGGCAAAAGGCCCATCAGGCGGACCGTAAGGAGATCCTTGGACCAGGGGTCTTGGGAGTCTGCGAGGCCGCCAAACACGATGGCCGCGATGCGTCGCAGGAAAACCGCGGGGCTGTCGCAACTCAGGTCGGCAGCGATCCCCTGCGTGGCCGCCACACCCCGCCGGAGCCACTTGGCCATTCCACCGTTAGGCACCACGAGATACTCGGCTTGCAGCGGCGCGGGCGGGGACTGCGCAAGCCGATGCGCGGCCAGCAGGCGCAGGGTCGCGAGATCGTTGCCGTGGTGGAAGAGCAGCATGGAATAGACCGCGAACGCGTCCTGCGAAGCCTAGGCCGGAGTTCATTGTGGCGCAGCGCCACCCAGCAACGGAAGGCCATCGATGCGGCCTGCGCACACCGCCGCTATGCTCGGGCGCCAGCACTACCTGCGCGAGAAACTGACGCTAGCCTATCTCTGGACGGGGCCCTGCCTGCTCGGCGCGGTGTTCTTCATGTTCCGCGGCAAACTGGGCTGGTAACCGAGATAGAACGTAACAGACACCAGATGTTGTCCTTAGCGGGACAGAAAACCACTAGATGTGGTTACAACGGGGGGCGTTCGCGGATATTCTGCTTTCGCCTTGCAGACATGAAGATGTCAACTATACTGTACGCAAACACAGTATGTATGGAACTCCAGCCATGAAAGATCTCGAGAGCTTTTTCGTCAGGGTCGACTACCGCGATTTCAAGCGTCGCATCAACCGCTGCCCGAGCGCGGATATCCGGCACAAGGGCTACGAGACGGTGATCAGCGATGCAGAGGGCGACATCCTCGGCATCGTGCACGCAGCGTCCATCGACGAGCGCGGCAGGGTACATCCCACCGAGTACTACCTGCGCCGTACGGATCTGGCGAGCACCAGCTCACGCCAGGTGGCCTGAGGCCCGTAACGCGAGCTCCTGCGGCCGGGTAACCGGCCGCTCAGTCAAACAACTCAGCCTGCCGCACATCGGGCATGTTGCCGCGCTTGCGCCGGGGCTTGTCCGTCTGCGCCAGCCCGCTCTTGCGGGAGCCGTGTTTCTGCTGGATTGCCGCTGCTTCGCCCCGCGCTGTGTGGGTCTTGCGCAGGCCGTAGAGCCGTTCCTTGGCGCGCCTGACTGCCTCGCGCTCGTCGATAATCGGGCGCGGGTAGGCGCTGGTGCCGTACTCCGGTACCCACTGCCGCACGAAGGCTCCGGTGGGATCGTGATCGGCGGCCTGCTTTGCCGGCGAGTAGATGCGCAGCGTGTTGATGCCGGTGGTGCCGGACTGCATCTGCATCTGGCTCCAATGAATACCGGGCTCGAAATCGAGAAACTGCCGGGCAAGGTGAATGCCCGGTTCTCGCCAATGCAGCCACAGGTGGTACGCCGCAAAGCTGACCAGCATCGCGCGCATACGGAAATTGAGCCATCCGGTGGCGTTCAGGCTGCGCATGCAGGCGTCGACCATCGCAAAACCTGTGCGTCCTTCGCACCAGGCAGCGAAGCGTTCCCGGTCGAAATCGCCTTCACGCAACCCGTCGCAGGTACGGGAGAAATTGCGGAACTCGATTGCGGGCTCATCTTCGAGTTTCTGCATGAAGTGGCAGTGCCAGTGCAACCTTGCCGCGAAACCCTCGAGGTGCCACGCGAAGCGCCGCGCCTCCAGGTCACCCGAGCCGCGCAGGTCAGCGACGCGCGAGCGCGTTTGCTGGTACACGCTGCGCATCGAAAGTGTACCGAAGGCAAGGTGCGCCGAGAGACGCGAGCAACCCGTCCATGCGCTGGAGGGACTGGACAGGCTGGAGCGATACGTGCGCCCGCGTGCATCCAGAAAACTCGCGAGCACCGCTGAACCCGCTCGCTCCCCTGCGGCAGGCAAGGGCCTGGAAGGCTCCAGACCCAGCGCCGCGAGCGCGGGGATCTCGCTTTCACCGAGCCCGCGCGCGCCACGCAATGACTGCGGCGCTGCCACCACTGGCTGGCGCATGCGCTGCTCCCAGCGCGCGGCCCAGCCGTTACGGCCCTGCAGCCTGCGCACCACGCCGGTTTGGGGGAATTCCTCCCACGCCACGCCAGTCTCCCGGCACCAGCGCGCCACGCGCAGATCGCGGGCATAGGTCCACCCGCTTCCGGTCTCCTCGTGGCTCAGCAGGCGCTGGAAGGGAAACTCTGCGCGCAACCGATCCAGTAAGTCCGGCAAGCGGCCGCGACGCACAAGGAGTGGCACGCCAATGGCACGCAGCGATGCACGCAACTCGACGAGGCACTCGAGGGCAAAGGCGAGGTGCTGCGAATCGCACTCGGGGCTCGCAAGCCATTCGTCTTCGATGACGAAGAGCGCCGCCACGCAGCCCGAGCGCAACGCGGCCGCAAGCGGCGCGTGATCGTGCACGCGCAGATCGCGCTTGAACCAGATAAGTGCAGGGGAATCCATGGCCCGCTTACGCTCGGGTGCACGATGTGGTTTGGCGTGAGCATCATCACGCGGACCCCGGAACAACGGAGAACGGGGGGGTCAGAGAATGGGGGTCAGACCTTTCGTTTTGCGACGGGTCAACTGCGGCGGGCATCGACCGAGGCGCAAGGGGCCCCACGCGCAGCGAGGATCAGCAAGCCGGCGAAGATGCCGAGATTCTTGATGAAATTCTGCATCTCGTGCGCCTGGCTGCCGCCTTCGTAATGGTTCCAGAAATCATGCATGAACACGCAGATCAGCAGCACCACGCCTGCGAGCAGGAAGGCCACTAGCCTGGTCTGCCAGCCCGCGATCAGCGCCAAGCCGCCGCCGACCTGCAGCACGATGGTCATTACCAAGAGAGGTGTCACCAACGGCACGCCATGCTGGCTCATGTAGGCCTGCATGCCGGCAAAGCCCGTTATCTTCATCAGCCCGGGCACCAGGAAGTACAGCCCGAGCAGGACACGCCCCGTCAGGTCCATAAGCACGCTCAGTTGGTTCATTCGCATTGCACTCCGCTTGGTTTCGTTTCAAAGCCATCGTCGTACGGTGCCCGCTGTAGGACAACCTCTGGGGCAAGCTCCCCCAACCATTTAGCCCCCGCATCCCTGGCGGCAAGAAAGCCCGCCACCGGCCAGCCTGGGGTCATCCGGTAGCGCAGCGCGCCGCCATCCTCGCCCAGCACCAAGCCGCCGGCCGCTTCCACCAGAGCGTGGCCTGCCGCGATATCCCAGGCAGCGCTCGGAGTGGCACGCGGGTACGCATCGGCAAGTCCCTCGGCGACACGGCAGAACTTGAGTGCTCCGGGCAACTGCGCGAGTTCGGCATCGGGAAACCGCAGCAGGAGCCGCGCCAGAAAACCACGGGCGTTCGCGGCGCGCTCGGAGGGACTCGTGATGATGCGCAAGGCCTCGGCTGAGCACTGCGTGCTGCTGATGGGGTCTTCGTCGCGCCAGGCACCCATGCCCACGCCTCCCCACCAGCACGGTCCGCCCACCGGCAGGTGAATCACGCCAAAGACCGGCCTGCCCGCCTCCACCAACGCGATGTTCACCGTGAAGATGTCGCTGCCGCGCAGGAATTCGCGCGTGCCATCCAACGGGTCCACAACCCAGAAACGCGAGGACGCTCCCGGGTCCTGCGAGCCTTCCTCGCACACCACGGGCAGGGACGGCGAGAGCGCGCCAAGCCGTTCGCGCAGGATGAGCGAGGCAGCGCGATCGGCCCGGCTCACGGGGCTGCCGTCGTCCTTGCGCTCCACCCCCAGCCCAGCGGCATCAGCCCGCACGGCAAGGATCGCGCGGCCTGCTGCACGGCAAGCCTCCCGCACGGCGCCGGGCCAGTGCGCAGGCAGCGCGCTCATGCCGTGACCGGCGCCCCGAGCCGCTCGCGCGCGAGGAACATCGCCGCCACCGCATAGCCCTCGGGCAGCTTGCCCGCCGCCTGCAGCGCCAGCAGTTCTGCGAAGCTGTGCCACGACACCACCAAGGGCTCGGGCTCGTCGCCGGGCAGGCGCTTCTCGAAGAGATCGCGCGCCAGCACCAGGCTCATGCGGTTACCCATGTAGGAGGGGGAGAGGGCAAGTTCGGCCAACAACTCGAGCTGGTGCGCACCAACGCCCGCCTCCTCCATGAGCTCACGGTTGGCGGCGTCGAGGACGCTTTCCTCCGGCTGCAGCGCGCCCTTCGGGAACGAAAGGTAGTAATCACCAAAGCCCGCGCCGTACTCGCTCACCAGTGCCATGCGCCCGCCGCTGTCGACCGCCACCACCATCACGGCACCGTGGTAACCGGGGTTCAGACGCTCGTAGGTGCGCTCCACGCCATTGGCAAAGCGCAGTTGCTGCTCCTCGACATGAAAGAGCCGCGTGTGGGCTACCCAGCGCGCGGACAGGATCTCGGGTTTTTGCTGCTCGCTCATGATCAGGCTCAGACTTAAAACCCGAACTATACGCGTCGCTCGCCGCCTGACGCTCCCGGCAAATACCCGTAGACTGGCCTACCCGCAGCGCTTGCAGACGCGGCCTCACGGAGACCGGCCCCGACATGGTGAACTGGAACGAGATCGACACAGTGCTGCTCGACATGGACGGCACCCTGCTCGACCTGCACTTCGACAACCTGTTCTGGATGGAGCACCTGCCGCGGCGCTACGCCGAGATTAAGGGCGAGGAACATGCCACCGCGCGGCACCGCCTGATCGAGCAATTCCGCGCCGAGCACGGCACGCTGAACTGGTACAGCGTGGACTATTGGTCAGAAGAGCTCGGCCTCGATGTGCGCGCGATCAAAGAAGAAGTGCGCCACCTGATTGTGATCCGCCCCCACGTTGAGGAGTTCCTTGGCCGGTTGCACCACGGGCCGCGGCGCGTGCTGCTCGTGACCAACGCGCACCGCAAGAGTCTGGATCTGAAAATGGAAGAAACCGGGCTCGACCGCTGGTTCGATGCCATCGTCTGCTCGCACGACTTTGGCATGGCCAAGGAACACCCCGGGTTCTGGGCCGCGATGAACGCCGTGGAGCCCTTCAACCCTGAACGCACCTTATTGATCGACGATAACAATGCTGTGCTGGAATCGGCACGCAGCTACGGGATTCGCTGGCTGCTCAGCCTGCTGCAGCCCGACAGCACGCGTGAACCGCGGCACGTCGAAGACTTCCCGGCGATCCTGCATTTCGACGAAATCATGCCTGAACTGGCGCGTATCGATGCCTGAGGAGAGAGTGCGGCTCGACAAATGGCTCTGGGCGGCGCGGTTCTTCCGCACCCGCAATCTGTCGCGGGATGCCATCGAGGGCGGCAAGGTCTGGTACGAGGGTGCGCGGCCCAAAGTCTCCAGGGACGTCGAACTTGGAGCGGAGATCCGCATCCGTCAGGGCTTCGATGAAAAAACGGTTCTTGTACGCGCCCTCTCGGCCGAGCGCAGAGGCGCCACCGAGGCCGCGCAGCTCTACGAGGAGACGTCCGCGAGCATCGCCGCACGCGAGGCGGAGGCTGCCGAGCGACGCATGGCGCGCGCCGGTTTCCAGGCACCACCCACCCGGCCCGACAAGCGCGACCGCCGCCTGATCCACCGCTTTGAACAGGAGGCTGGCGAATGAACGAGCCCGAACTGGATTGCCTGCGCTGCTTCGACTTCGAGGGTGTTGCCGTGCGCGGGGGCATCGTGCGGCTGGGAACCGCCTTGACGGATGTACTGGCACAGCACTTCTATCCCCCGCCTGCAGCCGGGTTGCTCGGCGAGGCGCTGGCTGCGAGTGCACTGCTGGCGGCAACACTGAAATTCTCCGGCTCCCTAAGCCTGCAGGCGCGCAGCGAGGGCTCCGTACCGCTGCTGTTCGCCGAGTGCGGGCACGACCGCCGCCTGCGCGGCTATGCCCGGGTAGCAGAGGGTGCCCACGCAACGGGTTTCGGGGCGATGCTGAGCAGCGGCAGCCTGGCGATCACCATCACCCCGGACCAGGGGCAGCGCTACCAAGGCATCGTGCCACTGGAGCGACCCGAGCTCGCCGGCTGCCTGGAAGACTATTTCGATCAGTCCGAGCAGTTACCGACCTTGATCCGCCTTGCCAGCGATGGCGTAACAGCCGCGGGTTTGATGCTGCAGGTGCTGCCGGGGGGGCGATCGACCGACCCCGAATGGGAGCATCTGCGCCAGCTGTCGGCCACGGTGCGCAGCGAGGAACTCCTGACGGATCCCTTCGAGCGCTTGCTCTGGAAGCTCTTTCATGAGGAAGGGGTACGGCTGCAACCGCCGGAGCGCGTGGCTTTCGGCTGCCGCTGCTCGCGCACGCGTGCAGCCACGACGCTACAGGCCATTGGCGAGGCGGAGTCACGGTCGGTGCTGGCCGAGCAGGGCCTGATCAAGATTCAGTGCGAGTTCTGCCAGCAGGAGTATCGCTTCGACGCTGCGGCCCTGGAGCTGCTGTTCGGCCCCGATATTCCGGCCCCGACCCGCCACTGAGGGCTCACCACCTGGGGGCGTTCACGCGGCCGGGGCTTTTTGCCATAATCGCTCCCCCACGCGGGAAGCCGGGCTGATAGCCAGGCCCAGTCGTCCTTCACTAACGCCATACGGGAAACATGATGGAGACGGGAACGATTTCGAGCAGCACCCTCTACGCCGACCTGAGCGCCGCGCTCTTGGTGGAGCACGCGATACGGCGCAAGGAAGGACACCTGGCCGACACGGGCGCGCTGGTGGTAACCACCGGCAAGCGCACCGGCCGCTCCCCGGCAGACCGATTCATCGTCGATGAGCCCGGCAGCAGCGCCAATATCGACTGGGGCGGCATCAACCGCAAGTTCGACGCGGGTCAGTTCAGCGCGCTGTGGGACCGTGTCGTCGAATTCGCCGATGGCCACGACCGCTTCGTGAGCCATCTGCACGTGGGCCAGGACCCGGCCCACTACATACCCATCAGGGTCACCACCGGCACCGCATGGCAGAACCTCTTTGCCCGCAACATGTTCATCCGGCCCGATGCCTACAACCCGGGCGGCCGCGACGAGTGGCAGGTGCTGAACATGCCCACCTTCAGCTGCGTGCCCGAGCGTGACGGCACCAACAGCGACGGCGCGGTGATCATCAACTTCGCGCAACGCAAGGTGCTGCTGGCGGGCATGCGCTATGCCGGCGAGATGAAGAAAGCGATGTTCTCCGTGCAGAACTACCTGCTCCCCGCCGTGGATGTGCTGCCGATGCACTGTGCCGCCAACGTGGGCCAGGACGGTGACGTCTCGCTGTTCTTCGGCCTGTCGGGCACGGGCAAGACCACGCTGTCGGCAGACCCCGAGCGCTACCTGATCGGCGACGACGAGCACGGCTGGGCCAAGGGCTCGGTGTTCAATATGGAAGGCGGCTGCTACGCCAAGACGATCAACCTGAGCCGCAAGAACGAGCCAGTGATCTGGGACGCGATCCGTTTCGGCTCGATCGTTGAGAACGTCACCACCCACGACCACCACCGCGTGGCCGATTACAACAACACCACGATCTCCGAGAACGGCCGCTGCTGCTACCCGCGCGAGCACATCGAGAAGCGCGCCGACGCCAATGCCGCAGGCGAACCGAAAACCGTCATCTTTCTCACCTGCGATGTCACCGGTGTATTACCCCCGGTATCCATCCTGTCGAAGGAAGCAGCGGCCTATCACTTCCTGAGTGGCTACACCGCGCTGGTCGGCTCCACCGAAATGGGCGCCGGCAGCGGCATTAAATCGACCTTCTCGACCTGCTTTGGCGCGCCGTTCTTCCCGCGACCCGCGCACGTCTACGCAGATTTGCTGATGAAGCGCGTCGAGGGCTTCGGCAGCACCGTGTACCTTGTGAACACCGGCTGGACCGCAGGCTCGGGTGGCGCGGGCGGCAAGGGCTACCGCTTCCCGATTCCCACCACCCGCGCCATCATCGCGGCGATCCAGAGCGGTGCCCTGTCGGGTGTAGCCACCCGTCACCTCCCGGGACTCAATCTGGACGTTCCTGTATCGGTGCCGCACGTCGAGTCGAGGATGCTCGACCCGCGCGACACCTGGGAAGATCCGGCGGCCTACGCGAGCGCCAAAAGCGAGCTCATCCAGAAATTCGTGCAGAACTTTCAGAAGTTCAGCGGCGTTGCCCCGGCCATCATTGCCGCCGGCCCACAACTCGAGGGCTGATCGCATGCTGCTCACCACGACACCATCGGTGGAAGGCCGCCGCATCACCCGCTACTGCGGCGTGGTCTGCGGCGAGGCGATCATGGGGGCGAACATCTTCAAGGACCTGTTCGCAGGGCTGCGCGATATCGTGGGTGGCCGTTCCGGCACCTACGAGAAGGAACTGCAACGGGCACGCGAGATCGCACTGAAGGAACTCGAAGAGCGTGCGGCTGCGCTCGGCGCCAATGCGGTGGTCGGCGTGGATCTCGATTACGAGGTGATGGGGCGCGAGAACGGGATGTTGATGGTTGCGGCGAGCGGAACTGCCGTCGTTATCGAGTAATCATGTCGAGTTGCGTGTGGCGGCGACGCCGCGTGCGCGTTGACGACGGGCTTCTGTTGGGTGGCTTTCGTGGCCCGATAATCCACAAGCATCGCGGGCATGGCCCGCTCCTACGGTAGGAGCGGGCCATGCCCGCGACCAATCGCAGCCTCAGCGCGACTTCGCGATCACGTTGTCCGCATACCAGCGCATCGTGGCCAGTTTCTCGTCGAGGGACGGATCGGGCTGCTTCTTGTAGACGTCGCGGAAGGCGACGATCACCTCGTGTACGCCGCGGTCTTCGAGCTGCTTGATGCCATCGGGCGAGTAGGCCGAAGCACCCATGTTGTGGATCTCGAAGGGCTCTTTCTCACGGCCGTACTCGGCGCGGAAACCGTGGAGCTTGCGCAGGAACTCGTCGAGTTCCTCGAGCGAGGTGCCCGCACTGATCCAGCCGTCGCCGATGCGCGCGGCACGCTTGAGTGCGGCGTCTGCATGGCCACCGATCAGAATCGGCACCGGCTGGGTCGGCACCGGGCACAGCTTGATCGGTGCCATCTGGAGCATCTGTCCCTCGTAACCGAAATACTCGCCTGTCATGAGGCCACGGATGATCTCGATCATCTCGTCCATGCGCTGACCGCGCTTCTCCCAGGGGATCTGACAGGCGGAGAAATCCTCCGGCCACGGACTGAGACCCACGCCGAAGCCGATGCGGTTATTGCTGAGGACCGCAAGACTCGAGAGCTGTTTGGCAACGATGGCCGGCTGGCGGATCGGCAATTTCACCACCGAGGTAGTGATGCGAATGCGCGTGGTTACCGCAGCCACCACCCCCATGGCGATGAAAATTTCCATGAACGGTACGCCGTCCAGGAAGTCACGGCTGCCGTCGTCGTTGTAGGGGTACTTGGCGTCACAGTCCTTGGGATAGCAGATGCTGTCTGGGAGGGTAAAGCTGTCGAAACCCATTTCTTCCGCGGCACGCGCCAGCGGAATGTACTGGTCGAGGGAAGGCATCGAGGCGTGGTAGGCAAAACGCATGGTTGAAACCTCTGACTTATGGCTCTGCATTACGAACGGGCTGCGGGCCCGGTTCACTGCGCGATGGCGATACGCACGGACCTAAGGTCACGCCCGGATCCGGGCGCCACGATACGCCAATTCCCCAGCCAGCCCCAAGACGAGCGGGATCTTTCGCTCGCTTGATCTGGCGCAGGATACGGGTCTGCCCGCGGATCTAGCCTGCCGGTTCGAGCTGGCCCTGCGGGAGATCAACGAGCAACGCGCCGGGTGCTACGGAAATCAGCAGCGCCAAACCTACCTCCGCGTGCGTCGCTTGTACTAACATGCCCCGTCATTCCAGCATCTGAGGCCGCCATGACTGCCGCCGAGTCCTCGCCTTCCGCCCGGTCTGCCCGCCTCGGGCTGCGCGCCACACCTGAGCAGGAGGCGGTGCTGCGGCGTGCCGCCGAGGTTGCACACAAGTCGCTGACCGATTTCATCCTCGACAGCGCCTGTCTGGCCGCGGAACAGACACTTCTGGATCAACGTTTGTTCATGGTGTCGGGCAGCCAGTATCAAGCCCTGATGGATCTGCTTGACCGACCGGAGCAGGCCAATCACGGGCTGGACGCGTTGTTTGCCCGCAAGGCGCCCTGGGACAGCAGGTGACCCTGTGCCCGCCGGAGCCATTGGCCCTGCTACACCGGCTGGACGGTTTCGACTGTCGAAAGCCCGCGCTGAACGACTGGCTTTTGCGCCACGCTCGCCAGGCGCAAACCAGTGGCTCGGCCCGGACCTTTGTCGTTGCCGAGGACGATCAGCGCGTAGCGGGCTACTTCAGCCTGACCGTGGGCCAGGTCGATACGCTGGAAGCACCTGAACGTATGCGCCAAGGGATGGAGCAATACCCTTTGCCGGTGATGATCCTTGCGAGGATGGCGGTCTCGACGCGGGATCAGGGGAGAGGCATAGGCTTGGGCATGCTGCAGGATGCCATCACGCGTACGCTGCTCATTGCCGAGCAAGCTGGCATCAGGGCCATGCTGACCCACCCCATCGATGAAGAGGCGGCGCGGTTCTATACCTGGTTCGGATTCGTTGCATCGCCGCTGCGCGAGCAACAGCTTTTGCTGTTGCTGAAGGATGCAAAGAAGCTCATCCGATAAGGTCTGCTCCGACAGATATCCGGTAGATGCCCGCGCCGGCTGCTCATTGATCAAAACGGTACGAACCCACCCGTGATGCGGTGAATAACCCGCCTTATCACCGCATCAAATGCGGTGATTGGGTCGGGCACGAGGTAGTTCTGATCCGTAATCCCCGCGTGAAGCGCGGCGATTACACCTCCATCTGGCAGGCAGGTCACTCAGCACTGCCAGCACTCCAGAGCCAGAAGTTCGCGGGCTTGCCCCCGTCGACTTCAGCGCAGCCCGTACCAGACCCCACAGCCACGCTGATTCAGCGCGTAGCGCTCCACCAGCACACGGAAGTGCTGCTTCAGCGTGATGCAGAGAACTGGCTTTGCAGGAGGATTGCTGCCGGCGCTACCGGTGAACTGGCAGGGGGCTGGGACGGGATGAAGCACCTGCCGGGTGCTGGCCATTCCCGGCCTCCTCCACCCGCTGCAGCACCACCCTGCCTTGCTCGACGATGCGACGGAACGCGTCACTCATGCGGGCCCAGTCCACCACATCCACCTTCCATGGCAAATCAGACTCCGCGAAAGCCTCGTTCAGCGCCGCGAGTACATCCAGGGACAGGGACTCGTCGCCCATGATGACCAGATCCAGATCGGAATAGGGCTTGGCGCAACGGCGGGCGCGGGAACCGAAAGCCCAGACCTCGCGCCCGGGCAGGTGGGCATGCAGGATGGCCTTGACCGTATCGAAATCTTCCTCGGCGGCCTCCACGCTCGGGCTGTGGCCCGTGGCTGGGTTCACGGCCGGTTCCGCCCCTGCAGCTCGCTCAGCAAATGGGCGGCTTCCTCCATGAACGAAGGGATCTCCGCTACCACGTCCTTCGCCACCGCCTCGTCGTAGGTGTGACTGGCCTTTCTACGCAGTTCCCGGAAGCGCCGCCACACCGGCCAATCGCTGCGCAACAGGCCCTGCTCGTTAGCCGATCGGATCAGGTACTGGAAGTCAGCCGTGTCGTATGCCTCCGGGTTGGGTGCCGCCTGCTCCAAATGCCGCTTGAGCATCTTGTGCGACAACTCGAGGTGAACTCGAAGCGCTGGATGAGCCCATCGCGCAGCTGGGTATCCCCGGGCTCTGCCGCGCTTCGGGTCAGCCCCTCACGCAGGCCAGTAACTGCGTTTTCGAGCGGCGTCAGATCCAACGACATGTGCAGGCCTTCTGGTCAATTCTGGCAACGGATGCTGCTGCCGCAACTGCAGGAAGAGTACCTTGAAACGCGCACGTGGCGAAGAAACGAGGGCTAGGCAACGCGCTCATGCTGATCGCGCCCCGATGCGGGTGAACTTACGCGATTCGCTCTGCTACGATACGGCCTCCTTGAACCCTATCCAGCAGCGCACAGGAGCAGTACCTCATGACGATCACCGTCGGCGACCGCATTCCCGAAGCAACTCTCAAGACCATGGGCGCCAAAGGCCCCGAGGCAATCGACACCGCCACCTTGTTCGGCGGCAAGAAGGTCGTGCTGTTCGCCGTTCCCGGAGCCTTCACCCCCACCTGTAGCGCAGCGCACCTGCCCGGTTACGTGGCACAGGCCGAAACCATGAAAGCCAAGGGCGTGGACACCATCGTCTGCTTGTCTGTGAACGATGCCTTCGTGATGGGTGCCTGGGGCAAGGCCCAGAACGCCGAGGAAATCCTGATGCTCGCCGACGGCAACGCCGACTTCACCAAGGCGCTTGGCCTGGTGCTCGACGCTACCGGCTTTGGCATGGGCATCCGCTCGCAGCGCTTCGCCATGGTGGTCGAAGACGGCCTCGTGAAGCACCTGGCCGTGGAATCCGGCCCGGGGCTCGACGTCTCCGCCGCCGAAAAAATCATGGCCGTACTCTGAGAAGGCCGCGCACATGGCAGATCCCGTACGTGCAGGCTCGACGCCTCTTGGCGTCGAAGTCGAAGCAGGCAAGAGCTACTGGTGGTGCAGTTGCGGTATGTCCGCGAAGCAACCCTTCTGCGACGGCTCCCATAAAGGCAGCGAGTTCACACCGCTGAAATACGACGCAGCAGAGTCGAAAAAAGCCTTTTTCTGCGCCTGCAAGGCAACCGGCAACAAGCCGCTCTGCGATGGCAGCCACAGCCGCGGCTGAAGCAAGCTCCGCAACCGGGCAGGCAACGGAAACCGTTTTCCGCTCCTGCCCGGTCTGCGAGGCGAGCTGCGGGCTCACCATCGGGGTCGACCGCAACGCCAACCGCGTGCTGTCCGTGCGAGGCGACGGCGAGGACCACCGCTCTGGCGGCTACGTCTGCGCCAAGTCTCAGGTGGTCCGCCACCTCCAAGAGGATCCCTCGCGGCTGCGCCGTCCGGTAAAACGCACGCCCGAGGGCTGGCAGGACATCAGCTGGGAAGAGGCTTTTGCGCTCGTCGGATCGCGGCTCGCCGCAATCCGCGCCGAGCATGGCAAAGACGCCGTGGCCATGTACTACGGCAATCCGAACGGCCACAACTTCGCCACCCAGATCTACACCCAGATGTTCATCGCGCTGCTCGACACGCAGCGCTTCTTTTCCGCTGGATCGGTGGATCAGCAGCCCAAGAACCTGAGCTGCGAACTGCTCTATGGCAACGCCTGGGCCTTCCCGATACCGGATCTGGACCGCACTGATTTTTTCGTCTGCATGGGCGGCAATCCGCTGGTCTCCCAAGGCAGCCTGATGTCGGCTCCGGATATCGAATCGCGCTTTGCGGCGCTGCGCACGCGGGGCGGCAAGCTCGTGGTGATCGACCCGCGGCGCACCGAAACAGCAGCCGTTGCCGACCAGCATATGTTTATCCGTCCCGGCACCGATGCCTTCCTGCTATTCGCACTGGTGCAGCTCATCTTTGCGCAGGGACTGGTCGATACCGGGCACCTCGGCGCACACATCGAGGGCCTGGATAAACTGCGCGAGCTCGCCGCGCCCTTCACGCCCGAGGCCGTCGCGCCCGTCACCGGCATCTCTGCCGATGCAATACGCGCACTGTGCACGGCATTCTGCGGCGCCGAAAAACCGCTGATCTATGGCCGCATCGGCTTGTGTACGCAGGCGTTCGGCACCTTGGCCTCCTGGCTGGTTGACGTGGTGAACATGCTGCGCGGACGGCTCGACGCCGAGGGCGGCATGATGTTCCCGCGCCCCGCCACCGGGCAGGGCGAGGCCACCGACGAGATCAACGTGCTCGGACGGGGACGCTGGCACTCGAAGGTGCGCGAATTCCCCGAATACATGTCCATGTTGCCGGCCACGCTGATGGCCGAGGAGCTCGCCTGGGAGGGGCCCGGCCGGGCGCGGGCCCTGATCACCGTGGCGGGCAATCCGGTGTTGAGCGTGCCGAATGGCGACCGCCTGCGCGAGGCCATCGCGGGTCTGGATTTCGTGGTGGCGATCGACATCTATGCCAACGAAACCACCAGCCTCGCCGACGTGATCCTGCCCTCCACGGTGCAGCTCGAGCACAGCAATTTCGACTTCCTGTTCCAGACCACCAGCGTGCGCAATTTCGCGCGTTACTCGCCGCAAGTGCTGCAGCCCGAGGCTGGCGCCCTGGATCAGTGGCAGATCATGCTGGGCGTGGTGGCGGGGATCCACGGCATGAGCGTGGAGCAGCTCGAGACGATGATGAGCGCAGGTATGGCCGACCGCATCGCGGCTGGCACCGGAGTAGGCGCCGGCGCGGTGATAGCCGCGAGCAGCGCCCACGCCGGTCCCGAGCAGTTGCTCGACATGATGCTGCGCGCAGGGCCCTACGGCGACCGCTTCGGCGGCGGTGAGGGGCTTACGCTTGATCGCGTTAAGGCGGCGGAGCACGGCATCGATCTCGGGCCGCTGATGCCGGGGCGCTTGCCGGGGATCCTGCGCACGGAGGGCAAGCGCATACGTCTCTTGCACCCGCTGCTCGAGCGGGACATTGAGCGACTGCACGGGCGTCTCGCTGATGCGGTCGGGAAGGGTCGCGGGCATGGCCCGCTCCTACGCGCTTCGGTAGGACCAAGCCACGCCCGCGACCCCGAACCCGTAGGAGCGGGCCATGCCCGCGACCCAGAATCCGCAGGCGCAGGCCATGCCCGCGACCCCGAATCCGCAGGCGCAGGCCACGCCCGCGACCCCGAACCCGTAGGAGCGGGCCATGCCCCCAACCCCGAATCCGTAGGAGCGGGCCATGCCCGCGACCCCGAA
>CAMAXE010000030.1 GCA_945862145.1 Klebsiella pneumoniae | reverse complement strand
CATGGCCCGCTCCTACGGGCACCAAGACCCGACAGCTGGCGTAGGAGCGGGCCATGCCCGCGACAGATGATGTAGGAGCGGGCCATGCCCGCGACAGATGATGTACGAGCGGGCCATGCCCGCGACAGATGGCGTAGGAGCGGGCCATGCCCGCGACAGATGATGTAGGAGCGGGCCACGCCCGCGACAGATGATGTAGGAGCGGGCCACGCCCGCGACAGATGATGTAGGAGCGGGCCATGCCCGCGACAGATGATGTAGGAGCGGGCCATGCCCGCGACAGATGATTTACGAGCGGGCCATGCCCGCGACAGGTGTAGGAGCGGGCCATGCCCGCGACAAACAAACGAGGTGGGCATGTCCCGATATTCGCTGTTCAACCTGTTCCGCCACGGCCTCTCGGGCCACACCGGCTGGAAACCCGCGTGGCGCTACCCTGAGCCAAAACCCGCCTATGACGCGGTGATCGTGGGCGGTGGCGGCCACGGCCTCGCCACGGCCTACTACATGGCGAAACTCCACGGCATGCGCAACATCGCGGTCGTCGAGAAGGGCTGGATCGGCGGCGGCAACACCGGCCGCAACACCACCATCGTGCGCTCCAACTACCTCTGGGACGAATCCGCGCAACTCTACGAAAAGGCCATGACGCTCTGGGAAAGCCTCTCCCAGGAACTCAACTTCAACGTCATGTACAGCCCGCGCGGCGTGTTCAACCTCGGCCACACGCTGCAGGACATGCGCGACATCGAGCGCCGCGTGAACGCCAATCGTCTGAACGGCATCGACGGCGAAGTGGTCTCGCGCGAGCAGCTGGCCACGATGATTCCGTACCTGAACCTGTCGCCCAAGGCACGCTACCCCGTGCTCGGTGCCTCGCTGCAACGCCGCGGCGGCACCGCGCGTCACGATGCGGTGGCCTGGGGCTATGCCCGCGGGGCCGACGCGCTGGGCGTCGACATCATCCAGCAGTGCGAAGTCACCGGGATCGGGCGCGAGGACGGCGCGGTCACCGGCATCCAGACCACGCGTGGTTTTATCCGCGCGCCCAAGGTCGCGGTGGTAGCAGCAGGTCACTCCAGCGTGCTGGCGGGCATGGCAGGCGTTCGGCTGCCACTCGAGAGCCATCCGCTGCAGGCGCTGGTCTCGGAGCCCATGCGCCCGGTGCTGGACAGCGTGGTGATGTCGAACGCCGTGCACGGCTACGTGAGCCAGTCCGACAAGGGCGAACTGGTGATCGGTGCGGGCATCGACGGCTACAACGGCTACGCCCAGCGCGGCAGCTTCCACACCATCGAGCACTGCCTGGCGGCGATCGTCGAGCTGTTCCCCGCGTTTTCACGCGCGCGGATGCTGCGTCAGTGGGGTGGCATCGTGGATGTGGCACCCGACGCCTGCCCGATCATCTCGAAGACACCGGTGCGCGGTCTCTTTATCAACTGCGGCTGGGGTACGGGCGGCTTCAAGGCCACGCCCGGCTCCGGCTGGGTGTTCGCACATACCGTGGCCAAGGACGCACCGCACCCGCTGAACGCCCCCTTCGACCTCGGCCGCTTCGCCACCGGCCATCTGATCGACGAGCACGGCGCCGCCGCCGTCGCCCACTGAGGAGCCCGCACCCATGTTGCTGATCGAGTGTCCCTGGTGCGGCCCGCGCGCCGAGATCGAGTTCTCCTGCGGCGGCGAGGCGCATATCGCGCGCCCTGCAGACCCCGGCTCCCTGAGCGATGAGGCCTGGGCCGACTATCTTTTCATGCGCAAGAACACCCGCGGCTTGCACCGCGAACAGTGGAACCACAGCAGTGGCTGCCGGCGCTGGTTCAACGTGGAGCGCGACACCGTGACGTACCGCATCAACGCGGCCTACCGCATGGGCCAGAACGCCCCGGAGGCAAGCGCGTGAGCACATTCCGCAGCAACCAGGGCGGCCTCACGGATCGTTCGAAACCCCTGCGCTTCCGCTTCAACGGCCGCGAATACTCGGGATTTTCCGGCGACACGCTGGCCGCAGCGCTGCTCGCGAACGGCGTGCACCTGGTGAGCCGCAGCATCAAGCTCCACCGCCCGCGCGGCATCTTCGGCGCCGGTGCCGAGGAGCCCAACGCCATCCTGCAGATCGGCAGTGGCGATGCCTTTGACCTGCCCAACCAGCGCGCCACGCAGGTGGAACTCTACGAAGGGCTGGTGGCACGAAGCGTGGTCGGCTGGCCTTCGCCGCAGTTTGACGTCTACGGCGTGTTGCAGTGGCTTAAGCCCTTCCTGCCGGCAGGCTTCTACTACAAGACTTTCATGTGGCCGGCCTCGCTGTGGATGCGCTACGAGCATTTCATCCGGCGCATGGCGGGGCTCGGTATCTCGCCCACCGAAGCCGACCCGGACATCTACGACAAGCGCTTCGCGCACTGCGATGTGCTGGTGGTGGGTGCGGGCCCTGCGGGGCTTGCAACAGCGCTTGCTGCCGGGCGCACCGGCGCGCGCGTGATGCTGGTCGATGAAGACAGCCGCGCGGGCGGAAGCCTGCTGGGCGCGCCCGCGATGATCGACGGCAAGCCCTCGGAGCAGTGGATTGCCACGGCGCTCGCCGAACTCGGCGCCATGCCTAATGTGCGCGTGCTCGCGCGCGCCACGGCCTTCGGCTACTTCGACCACGATCTGGTGGCGGTGGCCGAACGCATCACGGATCACCTGCCTCCGGGAAGCACCACCCTGCCCCGTCAGCGTCTCTGGCGCGTGCGCGCGCGGCGCGTCGTAGTTGCCACCGGCGCCATCGAACGCTCGCTGGTGTTTCGCGACAACGACCGCCCCGGCGTGATGCTCGCCTCGGCCGTGGACACCTACCTAAACCGCTACGGCGTGCGCTGCGGCAATCGCGCCGTCGTCTTCACCAACAACGACAGCGCTTACCGCACCGCGCTCGACCTGTATGCAGCCGGCATCGCCGTGGCCGCCGTGGTCGACTCGCGCACGGCCCCGCAAGGCGCCGGCCCCGACGCCATCCGCGCGGCCAGCATCCCGCTTCTGGACAGCAGCGTGGTGAGCAGCACGCGCGGCAGAAAACGCCTGTCGGGCGTCACGGTGATGCGCGTATCGGGCGATGCCGTGCAGCCCGGGCTCGAAACCCGCATCGACTGCGATCTGCTGGCGATATCGGGCGGCTGGAGCCCGGCGATCCACCTGCATTCGCACGCCGGTGGCAAGGCACGCTGGGATGAGACGACGCTCTGCTTCGTGCCGGGCGATGCGCTGCAGCAGAACGTCTGCGCGGGCGCTGCGGCCGGCACCTTCGATCTGGCACAGTCACTCGCCGAAGGCCACGCCGCAGGCGCGTCAACGGCGGCGGCCTGCGGCTTCGGTGGCCCGACCGGCGCCGCGCCCACGGCGGCTGCGGCAGCGGCTGGCAGCGCGATTTCTCCGCTCTGGTTGGTGCCCTCGCCCGCTCCTGCCGATGACGCCCGCAAGTTCATCGATTTCCAGAACGACACCACCGCCGCGGATATCGCACTCGCCGTGCGCGAGGGCTACCACTCCATCGAGCATGTGAAGCGCTACACCGCGCTCGGCTTCGGCACCGACCAGGGCAAGACGGGCAACATAAACGGCATGGCTATCCTGGCCAAAACACTCGGCCAGAGCATCCCCGAGACCGGCACCACCACCTTCCGCCCGGCCTACACCGCCGCTGCCTTCGGGGCGCTCGCGGGTGCCGACACGGGCGCACTCTTCGACCCCGTCCGCGTCACACCCATGCACGAATGGCATCTGCAAGCCGGCGCGCTCTTCGAGATCGTGGGCCAGTGGCACCGCGCGTGGTATTACCCCCACGCCGGCGAGGACATGCACGCCGCCGTGCAGCGCGAGTGCCGCGCCGTGCGCAATGGCGTGGGGCTCCTCGACTACTCCACGCTCGGCAAGATCGACATCCGCGGGCCGGACGCCGCCGAGTTCCTCGAGCGGGTCTACACCAACGGCTGGAAAGGCCTTGGCGTCCACCGCTGCCGCTACGGCGTGATGCTGGGCGAGGACGGCATGATCTTCGACGACGGCGTCACCACACGCCTGAGTGAACAGCACTTCCTGATGACCACCACCACGGGCGGTGCGGCCCGCGTGCTCTCACATCTCGAGCGCTGGCACCAGACCGAATGGCCGGATCTCAAGGTGTGGATGACTACCGTGAGCGACCAGTGGTCCACCGCCGTGATCGCGGGTCCCAAAAGCCGCGAACTGCTCGCGCGCGTGTGCACCGACATCGATCTCACGCGTGAGGCCTTCCCGTTCATGTCCTGCCGCGAGGGCACGGTGGCGGGCATTCCCGCACGCGTGCTGCGGGTGTCCTTCACAGGCGAACTTTCTTTCGAAGTCATGGTGCCGGCCAGTATGGGCCTCGCGCTCTTCCAGGCACTGGACGCGGCCGGCAAGGACCTCGGCATCACGCCCTACGGCACCGAGACCATGCACGTGCTGCGCGCAGACAAGGGCTTCATCATCGTGGGCCAGGACACGGATGGCTCCATGACGCCGCAGGACATGGGCATGCACTGGATCGTGGGCAAACGCTGCGATTTCATCGGCTGGCGCTCGCTCTCGCGGGAGTACTCGACCGATCCGCAGCGCAAGCACTTCGTGGGCTTGCTCACGGACGATCCCAAGGCGGTGATTCCCGAAGGCGCGCAGCTGCTGGCGGAGCCCTCCACGGTCATTCCGGCGCAGATGGTGGGGCATGTGTCCTCCAGCTACTTCAGTCCCTCGGTCGAGCGCTCCATCGCGCTCGCGCTGGTGAAAGGCGGGCAGCAGCGTATCGGTGAGAAAGTCCACGCCGCGCTCGCCGACGGGCGCTTCATCGCCGCCACCATCACCAAACCGCTGTTCTACGACCCTGCGGGAGAGCGCCAGAATGTCTGAAGCCACCAACCGCAAGACTCCGCTCTACCGCGTGCTCGCCAAGGGCGCTGCCGGGCTGTCCGAGCGCGCCTTCGACGGCCAGCTGATCCTGCGCGGCGATGCCGCCGATGCGGCATTCAGCGCTGCCGTGCAGACCACCACGGGCGTGGCGCTGCCGCTCACGCCCAACACCGTTGCCAGCGCCGGCACGCGGCGCATCGCCTGGCTCGGGCCCTACGAGTGGCAACTCACGCTGCCCGGCGATGAGGCCGGGTCGATGCACGCAGCACTCGAGCAGGCGCTCGCCGGCCAGCACATCGCCGTGGTGAACGTGAGTGACGGCTACACCGTGATCGTGCTCGATTGCCCGGATGCCACCGAGATCCTCGCCCGCGACTGCCCGCTCGACTTCCACACCTCGGCATTTCCGGTCGGCAGTTGCGCGCAGAGCGTGCTCGGCAAGAGCGGTGGGCTCTTCGTGCGCGAGGCGGAACAGCGCTTCGCCATCTGCGTGCGGCGGAGTTTCGCGGAGTACCTCTGGCAGTTGCTCTGCCACGCGGCTGACCTGCAGCGCCGCGCCGCGGGCTGAGGGCAACACGATGGGCAGCGCGCAGGACTGGGACTACATCATCGTCGGCGCCGGCTCCGCGGGCTGCGTGCTGGCAGACCGCTTGTCTGCGAGCGGTGAGCACCGCGTATTGCTGCTTGAAGCGGGCACTAGCGACGACAGCATTTTCATCCGGATGCCGACCGCGCTGTCCTTCCCCATGAACATGCCGAAGTACAACTGGTTCTTCGAGACGGAGCCCGAACCCCACGCCGACAACCGTCGCCTGCACTGCCCGCGCGGCAAGGGACTCGGGGGCTCCTCGGCGATCAACGGCATGGTCTACGTGCGGGGCCACGCCTGCGATTTCGACCAGTGGGAGGCGCAAGGCGCAACCGGCTGGGGCTACCACAACTGCCTGCCCTACTTCCGCCGTGCCGAGACCTGGAGCGGCGGTGAAGACGAGTACCGCGGCGGCGAGGGCCCGGTCGGCGTCTGCGCCGGCAACGACATGAAACTGAACCCCCTGTACGAGACCTTCATCCGCGCCGGCGAGGAAGCCGGCTACCTGCGCACGCCCGACTACAACGGCCAGATGCAGGAGGGCTTCGGCCAGATGCACATGACCGTGGAGCGCGGGGAGCGCGCCTCCTGCTCCCGCGCCTACCTGGCGCCCGCACGCAAGCGCCGCAACCTCACAGTGCTGAGCGATGCGATGGCGGAGAAAATCCTCATCGAGAACGGCCGCGCCACCGGTGTGCGTTACACGCGCAAGGGCAAGACGCACACCGCACGCTGCAACCGCGAGGTCATCAGTGCCGCGGGCGCCATCGGCTCGCCCGCGCTGCTGCAGCACTCGGGCATCGGGCCCGCCGCGGTGCTCGCCAATGCAGGGGTGCCGTTGCTGCACGATCTGCCCGGCGTGGGCGAGAATCTGCAGGATCACATCGAGGTCTACTTCCAGTTCGAGTGCACGCAGCCCATCACACTGAACAGCCGGCTGGGGATGCTGAGCAAGGGCCTGATCGGTGCGCGCTGGGTGCTGTTCAAGAGTGGGCTGGGCGCGACGAACCACTTCGAATCCTGCGCGTTCATCCGCTCGGGCACCGATGTGCAGTGGCCCGACATCCAGTACCACTTCCTGCCGGCGGCCATGCGCTACGACGGGCAAGCGGCTTTCGCGGGGCACGGCTTCCAGATGCACGTGGGCCCCAACAAGCCGCGGAGCCGCGGCCATGTGCACATCAGGAGCGCTGATCCGGCGCAAAAACCGGAGATTCTCTTCAACTACCTGAAAGATCCCGAGGACGTGCGCGTGTGGCGGCAGTGCATCCGCCTGACGCGCGAGATCATCGGGCAGCCCGCCTTTGACCCCTACCGCGGGCGCGAGATCCAGCCAGGCGAGGACGTGCAGAGTGACGCGGCGATAGACGCCTGGGTGCGCGCCAATGCCGAGAGCGCCTACCACCCTTCCGGTGCCTGCCGCATGGGCGCCGCAGACGACGCCCTCGCGGTGGTGGACCCAACCTGCCGCGTGCGCGGCATCGCGGGGCTGCGGGTGGTGGATTCCTCGATATTCCCCACACTCACCAACGGCAACCTGAACGCGCCCACCATCATGGTGGCCGAGAAAGCCGCCGACATGATCCTCGGCAAAGCCGCGCTGCCAGCGGCAACGGTCACCCCGTGGATTGATCCGCACTGGCAGAGCCGGCAGCGACCGGGCACGCCGGCGCGGCGACCGGGCTGAACACCGCACACTCCCCTGACGGGCGGGTCGCCCGAGGAGTCACCATGAACCCGCTCCGCCACACCTTGAGCGCTGCACTGCTCGTATTTGCCACTGCCGCAACGGCAGCGGTTTTCGATCCGGTCACCATGGATCCGCCACCGCAGGATCCGCCCGCCAGCATGGAGGGCGTTCACTTCAGCAGCGCGGGTGCCAATCTGAACGGCGTGATCTACGAGGCCGCCGGCGCCGGTCCTCACCCTACCCTGCTGCTGCTGCATGGTTTTCCCGGCAACGAACTGAACGCCGATATCGCGCAGGCCGTGCGCCGTGCCGGCTGGAACGCCGTGATCTTCCACTACCGCGGCGCCTGGGGCAGCGACGGGGAGTTCAGCTTCACGCATGTGCTGGAGGACAGCGCCGTCGTCTTTGCCGCCATCCGCGCGAACGATTTCGCCGCCGCACACCGCGTCGACACCTCCCAAGTCGCGCTGTTCGGTCACAGCATGGGCGGCTTCGCGGCACTCATCACCGGCGCGCGCACGCCCGAAGCCCGCTGCGTGATATCGGTGGCCGGCGCCAACTTCGGTGCCATGGGGCCCGCACTGGCCGATCCGGCACGCGCGAGCGAAACCGCAGCGCAGTTCCAGTCATGGGCAGAGGGCTATATCCGCAACGTCTCGGGCGCCACGCTGGTGCGCGAACTGCAGTCTGGGGATGGCGCCCTGGACATCACCCGCAGCGCTGCCGCACTCGCCGCGCGCCCGGTGCTGCTGGTGACTGGCAGCAAGGATGTGGTCACGCCAACACAAGACAATCATGATCCGATGCTCGCCGCGCTGCGGGCCGTAGGCAGCACGCGCACGCGCGAACTCCGACTCGACGCGGACCACGCCTTCGACGGCGCCCGCATCGCGCTTGCGCGGGGCGTGGTGGACTTCCTGCAGCGCGACTGCCGCTGAGCCGGCTTCACGAGCCGGCCGTCATGAGCACGTGGGGACTGCGCCAGTTCCTGCACCACGGCGGCCCTAGCGGCAGCTGGGGCAATCTGGGCCTGTGGCCGGTTAGCGCCGGCCCCCACATCGACTACGCACTGGCCTGCCTGCGACTGGCGCGCCGCGTGGGCGAGGCCGCAGGCATCGTTGCCGGTGACCGCGTGCTCAGCATCGCCTGCGGTGAGGGCGACGAGCTCGAGCTGTGGCGCCGCGAATTCCACGCCGAGCACGCCATCGGCATCGATCCCGATCCAGGCGCGTGTGCACGCGCAAGCGCGCAGGGTCGCAGCGTCATCCGGGGCGGCATTGAGCAGGTGCCCGGCGATGCCTTCGAGCGTGTGCTCTGCGTGGATGCCGCCTACCACATCAGCCCGCGGAGTGCTTTTCTGCGCGCCGCCCGCTCAGCACTGCGCCCCGGCGGTCGCTTGGCTTTCACGGACCTGGTGCTCGCGGCACCGGCCAGCGCCGCGCTGCGCGCGACGGCGCGTGTCTGCGGCATCGACGCGCGCGAGCTACTGGACCCCGCGGCAGCGATGGAACGGATCGCGGCAGCAGGCTTCATCGACATCCGCTGCGAGCGGCTGGACGAGGAGGTACTGGGAGGCTTTGCGCGTTTCGCGAGCCTGCAGGCGGCGCGACTCGGCCCGCGGCGCTGGCATCCCGCATGGCTACCGGCTGCGATCACGGCAGGACTGATTCCACCGGCACGCGCCCGCGGCCTGGGCTATGCCCTATTCAGCGCCTCCACGGCGGCATCTGCGGAGCGCACGGCGCTCTCGAGCAAGGGGATGCCCGGCTGCGCATAGGAGCCGCAGAACCACAGGCGCCGCCCCGGCTCGGCGTGTAGTGCGCCAAGCCCCGCGAGCGCAAGGGTGCTTGTGGCGTCAACCACGGGTCTCTCGAAGCGCGCGCGGCTGATCAGCAACCCGGGGGCAGGTTGACGCTGCGGTTGAACGGTCTGGAACACCGGCGCAGCCCCGCGCAGTGCGGGCTGCACCGCGTTCACCCAGATGGTGCTCTCGGGGCCTGCCTGCCCTGCTTGCACACAGAGATTCACCGCTGACCAATCGCGCTGGCGCACGGGCATGAATCGGGTATCGCGGTGCATCAGCACCTCGACGGCTTCGTAGCGGAAAGCACCGAGTGCGGCGCGCTCGGCTGCGGTGGCATCGGCGAGCATTCGCAGCGTTTGGTTCGCCTGTGCAGCCACCACCACGTGATCGAATCGCCGCGGCGCCTCGCCCTCAACCGCAACGATCACGCCATCCGCCTCGCGCCGCAGCGCCGCGACCTGCGTGCCGCAACGCAGTTCGGCCACACCCCGCAACAGGCGGGCGGCCACGTCATCGGCACCCTCACGGGCGCGGCGCACGCATTGGCGCGTGAGACCGGCACCGAGGTAGCCCATGACCACCTCGGCGGGAAACACGCGCGCTGAGGCATAGCTGCAGGTGGCGATGGTGGCAAGCGCGGGCAGCAGCAGGCCGTCGACGAAATCCGCGTCGAAATCGTGCTGGCGGAGAAAATCCTCCAGCGCGAGCCCCTCGAGCCGGCCCTCGCGCCAGGCGGCAAGGCCCTCACGGTAAAAGCGCAGCAAACCGCGCAGGATGCGTCGGGCGCGGGACACGCGCAGATCCTGCGGCAGCAGATAAGACCAGTGCCGCTCCCCGATGCGCAGGTTGCGGTAGCGGAAAAAGAGTTCACCCGTCGCGTCGCAGAGCGAGGAGGCGTAGCTCACCGGCTCCGATGTCACCCCGAGTTCCTCGTAGAGCCGCACCAGCGTGGGGTAATAGCCGGGGTAAAAAACCCGCAGCGGCACGTCGACGCGGATGCCACCGTGCTCGGGCAAAGCGACCGAACTCGCGATGAAGCCCGGCCTCTCATGCCGCTCGTAGAGAGTGACGCGGTGACCACCCTGCGATAGCCGCCACGCTGCCGCGAGCCCGGCGATGCCGCCGCCGATGATTGCCGTGCTGATCACGCTGCCACCGCGCAAGAACCCTTTGGCTGGGGATCGAGGCAGGATAGCGGACGGATGGGGTCAGGTCTTCCATTTCGTCATGTGGATGCGCCGGCTCTGGCAGATCAGAAGCCGCCTGACACCAAGGTTTGACGCAAGCCGTGGACGCAGATGGAAAATGGAAGACCTGACCCCTCTGTTCCTTCAGGCACGATGATGAAAAAGGGAAGACCCGACTCCTCTCTTGAGGCGTTTGCATGGTTCGTAAGCAAATTATTCGGCTCGCATAACCGCGCGTCACAGTCGCATAGGACAGACCACCTCAAGATATCTCATATTCAAAGGCGAATAACGTGAGCAGGTCCTGACCAAAGGCCGCCAGCACGATCGGGATTCCCTCGCAAATTTCTCGCGCCGGGTGGACGCGCGTTAGGTGCTCCCGCGGCTCGAAGCCGGCAACTGGATCACCGCCCCTTAACAGGCATCGGCAATTTCCCATTCAGAGAATGAAACGGAGGGTCAGGTGGACAGCATGTTTGACTACATCGTGGTGGGTGGCGGATCTGCAGGTTGCGTTTTGGCGGCACGTTTATCGGAATCGCCCGCAAACAAGGTTTTGCTAATCGAGGCTGGCCGGAACGACGTCAACCCGTTCATTCACATCCCCGCCACGTTCATACGGGTGCTGTTGGGCGGACGCGACGCACAGACCTACACCTCAGTGCCCGAAAAATCGCTCAACGGGCGCTCGTTTGCAGTGTGGCAGGGCCGTGTTATCGGGGGCGGCAGCTCCGTCAACGCCATGATCTACATCCGGGGACAAGCTGAGGACTATAACGGCTGGGCGCAGATGGGTTGCGCCGGCTGGTCGTATGACGAGGTGCTTGCCGAATTCAGGAGATTCGAAGGCAACGAGCGGCTGGATGATGCCTTTCACGGCACTGACGGAGAACTGAAGGTCTCCGATCCGCGGTTTCGGCATCCGCTCTCGCAGGCATTTGTCAGCGCGGCGCAGGAGACAGGTATTCGCTCGACGGACGACTTTAACGGCGCGCACCAGGAGGGGGTCGGATTTTATCAACAGACAACATACCGTGGACGGCGCTGGAGTTCGGCTGCGGCATTTCTCAACAAGGCGCGAAACCGAAGCAACTTGAGCATTGTGACGGACTCCGGAGTCGCCAGAATCCTTTTTTCCGGAAGGCGCGCCACCGGTATCGAACTGCTTGATGGCAGGACCTTCGCCTGCTCCGGGGAAGTCGTGCTCACGGCCGGCACTCTGTCCACACCCAGGATACTGCAGCTTTCCGGTGTAGGTAACGCTGCTGAGCTACAGCAGCACGGCATTGCCGTGATTGCGGATGTACCAGGCGTCGGCGAGAATTTTCAGGACCATGTCGAGGCTGCCGTGCAAGGCAGAGCGAAGTATCCGATATCCCTGCTGGGTCAGGATTCTCTCTTCAGGGGCGCTCGCCACATGCTGCGCTATATGCTGACCCGACGAGGTTTGCTCAGTTCTAACGTGGTGGAGTCCGGGGCATTCGTGGACACCGCGGGAACAGGCCTCCCGGACGTGCAGTTCCATGTCACCCCGACGATCACCTCGGTTGGAGGCGCTGCACCGCAAGCAATCCACGGCATTAGCGTCAATCCATGCGTGTTGCGCCCCAAGTCACGCGGCTCGGTAAAACTGCGTTCCGCAGATCCGCGGGAGCCGGGACTGTTCGTGTCCAATGCATTGCAGAACTCAGAGGACGTCGAGACGCTCGTACGCGGGATCCGGCTGGGAATGCGCATCCTGGAAGCGCCTGCCCTTGCGAGATTGCTGGATGGGCGCGTGACGCCAACAGACGTTGATGCCCGGGATGACGAAGCTCTGCGGCAATATGCGCGTAACGTTGCAAAGACGGTCTACCACCCCGTCGGAACCTGCCGAATGGGGCCAGAAGGCGACGCGCTTGCAGTGGTCGATCCCAAGCTAAGGCTTCGCGGCGTAGAAAATGTACGGATTGCCGATGCCTCCGTCATGCCGACACTGGTTTCAGGGAACACTAACGCGCCAACCATGATGATCGCTCATCGTGCAGCGGAGTTCATCCTTCGCGGCTGAGCGGGCGAGAAGCCGCGGCACCCTACCTGGGATGGGCTCAGGTCTTCCATTTCGTCACGTGGATGCACCGGCTCTGGCAGATCAGCAGCCGGCTGACACCAAGGTTTGATGCAAGCCGTGGACGCAGACGGAAAATGGAAGACCTGACCCCACCATCCTTGTGACCCTATCCCCACCATCGCCATCTGCATCCGCTGCGGGCTCACAGCGTGCGAACGATGCGCTCGCCAATCATGATTGCCGGCAGATTCGTGTTGGCCCGCGTTATCTGCGGCATGAGGCTGGCGTCTGCCACCACCACACCCGGCAAACCGTGTACGCGCCCATCGTGGTCACATACCGCCAGCGGGCCCGTGCCCATCGCGCACGACCCCACCGGGTGGTAGTAGTGCGCCACAGTGTCGCGGATCGCCTGATCGGTGCTCATGTCGGTGATGCGCTCCCCGAGCAACGAGGCGAGTCGGGGATGACTCAACAGTTGCTCCGCGAGCACCAGTCCATCGCGTATCACGGCAAGGTCGTGGCCGTCCTCGTCGCTCAGATAGCGATGGTCGATAAGCGGATGCGCGCCGGGATCGGGCGAGGCGATGTGCACGGAACCGCGGCTACGCACATCGACGCAGGACACCTCCACCTGCACCCGTCCGGCGAGCAGGCTGGTCTGGTCACTCGCGGACACCGGGTAGAGGTGCATGTCGTAGCGTCCGTCCCGGGACTGACTCGATGCGAACTTGCCGAGTGTCTGCTCCTCGGGCAGGAATCCACTGGCTGCGGCCTCGTCGAGCCACTGCTGCAAGCGCGGGCCCACGGTACGGTCGGCGTGCACCATGGGATGGTCATGCAGGTTCGCTCCCACGCCCCGCAAGGCGTGGACCACCCTCACACCTGCTGCCTTGAGTACCGCAGGATCACCCACGCCCGATCGCTCGAGCACCAGAGGCGATCCGTACGCGCCCGCCGACAGCACCAGGGTGCCGGCGTTTATCACCACACGCTCGCCGCGCTGGTGCACGTACAGGCGCACACCGCCAGCGACGCATTCGAAACGATCGACCAGGGCCTCGTCGAGAATACGCATCCGCTGGCGGACGGGATCGATATAGGCGAAGGCCGCATTCCAGCGCGTGGTGCCGACCACGTTCACCGTCTCCAGACCGTAGGACGGGCCCGCATCGAGGTCGCAGAGATCGCTGGCGATCGGCCAACCGAGATCGGTGGCAGCCTCGAGGCAGCGGGCATGGAAAGGCCCGGCCTCGCGGGGCTCGTAGGCACGCACGCGCATGCGCCGAAGGACTTTCTGGTAGATCGCGGCCACATCGCTGCCGCTCCAACCGGGAAGATTCCAGTGGTCGTACTCGAGGCGCTGGCCAACCGCGGCAATCGCCCCGTTGTGCGCACTGCAGCCGCCCATCACGCGCGCACGTTCGAAGGTCCAGCGCCCCGAGGCGTAGCCCCAGTCATGCGTGGTAGCCAACATCCGCGCGCTCAGCAGTTCAGCAGGCCACCGGCCGGCATTGAGCGGACCGTAGTCAGGCCCAGCCTCGATCAGGAGCACATCCGTGCCGCGCTCCGCCAGACGACCGGCCACCACGCACCCCGAGGAACCGCCGCCCACCACCACGACATCGGCGCTCATGCGGGTCATAAAGGCTCCTTCGGGTGGTCTGGCGCGTCAGATGAGCTCAGGTCTTGCGTGTTGCGGATGCTCGCGAGTGACACCCGGGAGCACCTCTGGCGTTTGCTCGTTGGGTTGCATCTGACAGCGAAGTCAAAACACCGCGCCAAGCAGCGCAACGTCCAACGGAAACCCGAGGGCATACGCGTCCGCTCGTATCACTGCGGGGACCGCCACTTGATCGACATCAATCAAAACGAGGCCGCGTCTGTTTAGCCTGACTCCCGTGTGAAAACCCAGCACACGGAGCGGCAAAGCAGGTCATGGATTTTTCATCCGATGTGCCAACCGCTTTCCCCAATCACGAAGACTAGCCGAGGATTCAGTTATGTCCACACGAAACAAACTCAGCCATTCAGCCACGCGCTTCTGCTTCTCGACCGGGCTGCTCGCGGCAGCAATTTCCGGAGCAGCTCATGCCGCGACTACCCAGTCGATCGACCTGGTCTGCGCATCAGGATGCAGCGGTACCTCTACCAATACCGGAACCATTTACTCACAGACAATCGAGCAGCCCACGGGCACGGGCGTGTTCGATCCATTCCTGCGGATTCAGGATGCCCCTACCGAGCAGGGTTATAACGCCGACTACAAGAATGAACCCGAGGCCCCCTTCGACGAAAAGGTCGGCACCTGGACGCACTCGCTGCAATTCGGGGATTTGAGCCTGGTAGACATCGGCGGCACCAAATACTACGAATTCTTGCTCGATCTCGATGAGCCGAATAACACCGGAAAGTGGGGCATCAGCCTGGAAAACGTGCAGCTCTTCAATTCGGGGGGCAGCAAGCTGGCCGCACCGTTCTCCACAGACTTGAGCACGCTGGGCACCAAACTCTACGACATGGATTCAGGCGACCACGATGTAACCGTGTTTCTCGATGGGAGCTTGACCTCCGGCAACGGGCAAATGGATATGTCGATGTTTATCCCGGAGAGTTACCTATCAAGCGCCGATGGCTCGGATTACCTCACGTTTTATTCGAAGTTCGGGCATGTTTATATCGATCCCTGCGAAGACGTACGCGGGAAGGACGACAAGGCCGCCTGCTACGAAACGAACCCGATTCCGACCAGTTCGGAAACCGACGGCAGTTTCGAGGAATGGGCCGTAAGGGACAACCCGAGCGAAGTGCCCGTGCCTGGCACGCTGGGCCTCTTGGGCATGGGCGTGGCAGCGTTGGGCATGATCCGACGCAAAGCATCAGCCCCGTTGCAAGTCTTGGCCTAGTTACACGCCTCGACTGACAGGGCCCGGTGGGATGCGTATCCCGCCGGGCCCTTTTGTTATGTGTGCCGACGTGCGCACCCGCCCCTTTATGCAGGGCTGTTGATCCACTCCGTAATCACCGGCTCCAGCACCGTCGACACCAATTCGATCAGCAGTCCACCCGCGGGCGCCGCGATGTAACAGATGGCGCCGAAACCGGCCTCCGGTGAATCGCTCGCGGCAAGGACTCTCCAGCCACTGCGCAGCAAGCGGTTTGCCTCCGCGGGCAAATCATCCACCCAGACACCGATATGGCGGTTATCGGGCTGCGCACCCGGCGCGTAGAAAGCACCCGTGCTCTGCACCAGTTCAAGATGCTGCGGCCCCTGGCGCGAATACACGGCGCTCACCGAGACCTCGTGACAACCGCGCTCCGGCGTCCAGAAAGGCAGCGGATCAAAGCGGCGCACCGGCGACCACTCGAGATGCAGATCAGCGCCCATGCGCTGCATCGCCTCGCTCAGATCTGCTACGGCAATGCCGACGTGAAACATGCGTTGCAGATCGAACATGATCCTGTGCCTTGAAAGAGCTCTGAGCGCGGAGCCGGCCGGCCGATGGTGCACAGGGGCGCGAGCTGCGGTCAATGCCGCAGCCTGGTGCAACACGACGTCTCCCCGACACAATCTGTCGCCCCGATTGCATTTGAGGTCTACCTAGCGTGTCATCATCGGCGTGCAGCAGCGCGCCTGCACCCCAGGGAACTCAGCAATGACCAGCCCCGCCCCGCAGGCCTACGACGATGCACCCCTGCGGGCATTTCACCTGCGCGCTGCGGTGGCAAGCTTCGGCGGCAGCTTCAGCGATGGTTTCGGGCTCGGCATCATCGGTCTCGCCCTCGCCCTGGCAACGCCTGAACTCGCTCTTACACCGGTGTGGCTCGGCCTGCTCGGCGGCGCTGCACTCGCCGGATTGTTTCTCGGCGCCCTGTTCACCGGCCCGCTGGCCGACCGCATCGGCCGCCGCCCCGTCTTCGCCTGGAACATGGGGATACTCGGCCTGCTATCGGCGGCACAGTTCCTGGTCGATTCGGCCACCGTGCTGTTGCTGCTCCGGTTAGGCATCGGTTTCCTGCTGGGCACCGATTACGTGGTGGGCAAGACGCTGCTCACGGAGTTCACACCGCGCGCCGAGCGCGGGCGCCTGCTCAGTTCGCTGGCCGTAGCGTGGGCTGCCGGCTACGCAAGCGCCTATGCCACCGGCTACGCCATGAGCGGCAGCGGCGCGGATGCCTGGCGCTGGATGCTGCTGGCAAGCGCCCTGCCCTGCCTGCTGGTGGTGCCACTGCGCGCCACGCTGCCTGAATCACCCATGTGGCTGGCGCGTCAGGGTCGCCAACGCGAAGCCGCAGCCGTGGTCCTCAAACACTTCGGCCCACAGGTGCTGCCACCCCCCGCGAGCAGCCTGCCGCCACGCAGCGGTGGGCACTGGGCAGAGCTCTTCGCGCCGGCGATGCGTCGCCGCACGCTAGTGGCCTGCGGATTTTTCACCTGCCTGGTGATTCCCTACTTCGCACTCGGCACCTTCGTGGCACGGGTGCTGGATGCACTGCAGGTGCAGGGCGGCGCGATGGGCGGACTGGTCTACAACATTGCTCTACTGGCCGGCTCGGTGCTCGGGCTGATACTCATGGATCGCCTGCCCCGTCGCACGCTGCTGATGGGCAGCTTTGCCATCACCTCGGGCGCGATGCTTGCTTTGAGCCTGTCGGGGGATGCCAGCGCCTTTACGGTGATCGCGCTGTTCGCGCTGTTCGCCTGTGTGCTCTCGGCGGCTTCCAACATGAGCTTCGTCTACGTACCCGAACTCTTCCCCACTGAACTGCGCGCCTCGGGCACGGGCGTGGCCATTGCCGCAAGCCGGATCGGGTCTGCCATCAGCACCTTCCTGCTGCCGGTGGTGATGGCCGGCTGGGGCGCACCAGCGGCGCTAGGGGCCTGCTGTGCGGTGCTAGCACTCGGCGGCATCTTGTGCTGGCGCTGGGCGCCGGAGACGCGCCGGGTAGCGCTAGGCGCCTGATCTGTTGCGGAGCAATGTCCATCAGGCTAAACGCCTGCAGCCTCCCAGATTTCCTCGGCCCAGCGCCGGATGGTGAGTCCCTCGGCCCAGCGATCGGAGAGCTCGTGTCCGTTGGCGTCGGTGATGGCGTAGGGCGGCGGGCCAAGCTCGATCAGGAACCGCAGCGTCGCATCCGCCGCGCTGCGCTGGCGCCACGTTCGCATGCCCTGCCCCCACCAGTGCCGGAACTGCTCGGTCCACGGCCGGTGCTGGGGAAAATCGATCGCTATCTGTACCTGCTCGTTGCTGGACACGCGGCCCTGGAAAGAATCCGAGCGCTCCAGCACCGTGCTGATATAGCCCGCCTGCTGCGCCGGTATCGGCAGATGGAATTCGCGATCCACCACGAAGTGCGACAGATCCGCGCACAACCGCAGCTCCGGGATGTGCTCCAGCACCTCGATGGTGAAATAGAGATCGTTCAGCGTGCCGTTGCGGTGGGTTTCCAGTAGCACCGGAAAATCATGCTGCCGCGCCATCTCGAGCCAGGTACGAATCACCGGGACGGCGTCGGCAGCGCGCAGCGGCATCACGCCGCCGATCACATTAAGCTGCGTGGCCTTGAGTTCCCGCGCCATCGCAAGCAACGGCCGCAGTTCTTCCACCGTGTGCGGAAAGGCGTTGACCATGCACTCCAAACCGTAGCGCTCGAAGAGCGGCGCGAGCGCGAGGCTGGCATCGATCTCGTGGACTGCGGGATCGAGGCACACGCCGTGATAACCCGCCGCAGCGATCCGCGCGAAGTGCAACTCCGGCGGCGGCTCCTCGCAGCCCGGGATGCGCTGCTCCATGCCCCAGAGGGATTGATAAACGCGCAGGCGCTGCATGCTCAGAACGGCGTGAGGAAAGAGGCCGCGTGACCACCCGTCACCAAGGCCTGCTGCGCCGCGCGCAGGTACTCCCGGCCTTCCACGCGCGGCAGCCCCGGGGCGTCATGGAAAATGCGGTGCCGGCGATGCCGGTGGTAGATCAGCAGCTGCGGCCATAGCCTGATCACATTGGCCGGATCGTTGCCGAAGAGCTCGCGATGCAGCCGCGGGAGTTCATACCACGGAGCAGTGGGTTTGGCGTGGTGGGCGTTGTGGAAACCGAAATTGAGCACCAGCCAGTTAGGCGTTGCGTAACGCCAGCTGATGATGTTGCTGAAGGTGTGCTCCTGCTCCCAGCGCGCATCGCCCTTGTGCGGCGAGCTGGACTCACCGAACAGCGTCAGGTGGTAAGGGTAATCATGCTGCAGGCTGTCCATGAAACGCAGGACGATGATCAGCAGCATCTGCGCCATGAGATACCCAATAAATGCCGCAGGCTCCATGGCCGCGACCGCGCTGAGCACAGAAAGCCGCGACACCAGGATAAGAACATTGCGCCGGCGCTGATTATGCCGCGGCGCGATCACGAACGACGACAGCATCAGCATCACGTGCATCATGATGTCGTGGGCGGGGACGTACCAGGACTCGAGCCACGTTACCAGCCGGTAACTGCGCGGGTGCGCCCGGAACCAAGCCTCGTAGTCGACATGCACGACGTCATCGTTATCTACGTGATGGCGGAAATGCTTGTAGCGCACATCGAGGTGCCGCCCGTAGCAGGAGCCGGTAATCCACCCGAGCAGGGAACCCAAGCGCGTGTTGTGGCGGTTCTCCCGGAAGATCGTGTTGTGCGCGCATTCATGGATCAGATAGGCCGCAATGACCATGCCGTGCGCAAGCAGCACCACGCCCGCAGGCCAGAGGATCAGGGAATCCACGAACAGCAGCGCCCAGCCGCCGGCGAAGGCGGCCAACGAGTAGATCAGGGCGCAGCCCTGGTAGCGTAAGCCGCGCGGGCTTTTCAGTAAGGGCATGGGCTGTGGGCAGGTGGCTGGGATCGCCCGGAACGCTACAGGATCCCGCACCGTGCCGCCACCGCAAGTCCGTACCCGAGGCGCCGCGCGAGCGTGGGACTGGGAGATGTATTCCCTTATCATCGCCCATCACCAACGTTCGCCATTTCCACCGCAGCCAGGACTCACACGCAGCCATGAAACTCCAGGATCTCGAGATTTTCGTCGTCGCACCACCCGCGCCCGGCTGGGGCGGGCGTTACTGGATCTTCACCAAGCTCACCACCGACGACGGCATCGTCGGCTATGGCGAGTGTTATGCCTCGACGGTGGGCCCCAAGGCCATGCGCGCGGTGATCGAGGACGTCTTCGAGCGCCACATGCAGGGCGAGAGCCCGGAGAACATCGAACTGATGTACCGGCGCGTCTATTCCTCGGGCTTCACGCAGCGCCCGGACCCCACCGTGATGGGCGCCTTCGCGGGCATGGAGATCGCGTGCTGGGACATCCTCGGCAAGGCGCGCAACCGTCCGGTCTGGGCGCTGCTCGGCGGCAAGATGAACCAACGCCTGCGCACCTACACCTACCTCTACCCCGAGCCGGGGCAGGACGCGAGCGAGTTCTGGGTAAACCCCGACTGGCAGGGCGAGGCCGCGGCGCGGTGTGTGAAGGAAGGCTTCACCGCCGTGAAATTCGACCCGGCAGGCCCCTACACCATCCGCGGCGGCCACAACCCCTCCATGTCCGACATCACGCGCTCGGTGGCCTTTTGCCGCGCGATACGCGAGGCCGTGGGCGACAGCGCGGACCTGCTGTTCGGCACGCACGGGCAATTCTCCACGCCCGGCGCGATCCGTATGGGCCGCGAACTCGAGCCCTTCAACCCGCTCTGGTACGAAGAGCCCATCCCGCCCGACAACCTGCTCGAGTTCGCCGAGGTGGCGCGGCAGGTGCGTATTCCGCTTGCCACCGGCGAGCGCCTCTCGACCAAGGCGGAGTTCGGCACGCTGCTCCGCGCGGGCGGGGTGAAAATCCTGCAACCCGCGCTGGGGCGCCTCGGTGGGATCATGGAGGCGAAAAAAGTCTCTGCTATCGCGGAAATTTTCAACGCCGAGATGGCCCCGCACCTCTACTGCGGACCACTCGAGTGGGCGGCCAATATCCACCTCGCCACGTCCATCCCCAACCTCCTGATGATCGAGACGATCCAGAAAGGCGGCGATTTCCATCTCCAGTTGATCGGCCACACCATCCGCTGGGAAGACGGTTACGTGATCCCGCCCGAGGCGCCGGGCCTCGGCGTGAATTTCGACGAGGACCTTGCCCGCGCGCATCCCTTCACGGGCAATGGTCTGCACCTGCAGATGCAAGAAGCGCCCTGCGACTACCGGCATGGCAACCGTTTCGAGGGGGGGGCGCCGGCGGCGAATCCGGAATGAGCCTGGCCGGCGGCAGCAGCACGCGGGCGCGGAAGCCGGCCGCAGTAGTGCGGTGCCGCGTTGTGCTGCTGCTCGCCGTGCTGTGCGCTGCGCTCTGTGCGGGCACGCAAGCAGTAGCGCAAACCGCCGCCGCACGCACCCCGCATCCCGAGGTGGTGGTAAGCGTCGACTGGCTGCAGCAGGCGCAGGCGCAGGATGGCTCACGCCCCGTGCTGCTTAACGCCAGCTGGTCCGAGGACGGCGTGGCCCGCGAGTATCTCGCCGGCCACCTGCCGGGCGCGATTCACCTCGACACCGACCGCCTCGAGACCGGCTATCCGCGCTGGGCACTGCGCTCAGTGCCGGAGTTGCACGGGGTGATCGGTGCGCTTGGTATCGGGCCGGCCGACACCGTGGTGGTCTACGGCGACAGGAGCATCGCTGCGGCCCGCGCCTGGTGGGTCTTGATGTACGCGGGCGTGCACGATGTGCGCTACCTCGACGGTGGCCTGCGCGCCTGGCGCGCCGCAGGGCTGCCGGTGGAAACCGCGGCGCACATCCCGGTGCCCAGGGAATTCTCCGCGGTGCCGCGCCAGGATTTCATCATCGGCACCGCCGAGTTGCGCCGTCGCTTGGACGATGGGGGGATGCAACTCGCCGACACGCGCGGCTGGGCCGAATACAACGGTCTGTTGAGCGGCTACGACTACGCGGCATTCGCCGGTCGCATTCCCCACGCGATCGCCGCCGGTAACGCGGACGACAGCGCCACGATCTATCAGGACGAGTCCGGGCATCTGCGTGATCCGCAGGAGGTCCTGTCGCGCTGGCAGGCAGCAGGGCTTGAGCCGGAATCGCGGGAGCTCATTTTCTATTGCGGCACCGGCTGGCGTTCCAGTCTCGCGTTTCTCTACGCCTACGCGCTCGGCTTGCCGCGTATCCGCAATTACTCCGAGGGCTGGCTGGGCTGGAGCACCCTGCACGAAGCCGACGCCACTGCCACCGGCCCAACCCCGGGCTGGCGGCAGATCCCCAGCGACAATCCCGTCGAGTCACCGATTCCCGCGTTCCTTCGTCGTCGCTGAGGGTTGTGGATTGCAGCACCCCGCGCTTCGGGCGGCTCGAGGCTTCCAGATTGCAGCACCCGCGCTTCGGGCTGCGGGCCATCCCCGCTCGCTAACGCCGCTGCACATCCCTGTGCAGCGACTGCCTGCATTCGTGAAATCGCTCCCGGCGATTTTCCGAATGAAGGCGCGCTCACGCGGACAGCCCACATCCCGAATCGCTCGATCGTCTGCTGTGCGTGAACGCGAAAACACCATCCCGCGTAGGAGCGGGCCGTGCCCGCGAACAACCACGCCGGCAGCCCCGCATCGCGCGCATGGCGCGCTCCTACAACTGCGAACAGACCATGCCCGCAATCTTTGTTCTCGCCTGCTGTGCGCGAATGCGAAAACACCATCCCCGCGTAGGAGCGGGCCGTGCCCGCGAACAACCACGCCGGCAGCCCCGCATCGCGCGCATGGCGCGCTCCTACAACTGCGAACAGGCCATGCCCGCGATCTTCGTTATCGCCTGCTGTGCGCGAATGCGAAAACACCATCCCCGCGTAGGAGCGGGCCGTGCCCGCGAACAACCACGCCGGCAGCCCCGCATCGCGCGCATGGCGCGCTCCTACAACTGCGATCAGGCCATGCCCGCAACCCACGTTCTCGATCGGGCAATGGCCAAACCACGCAGCATGCCGAAGCGCAAACATGAAACTCGCGGAAAGTTCGTTCGAGCGAGCCGTGAGCGGGGAGCGGATCGCGGGTGCTGCCTTCCATACCCGACGAGCATCACGGCTCGCGGGTGCTGCAATCCATACCCGACGAGCATCACGGCTCGCGGGTGCTGCAATCCAAACCCGACCAGCGCTCCGAAGCACGTACGCTGCAACCCAACAACAACCCCTAATCAGACCTCAGATCAAGCGCGCGACCGGAGCGCGACTCGTCCCACATGACGTAGAGACCGGCGACGATCACGATCAACGCGCCGTTCAGCACGTGGGCCGCGGGATCGACGTCGAAGAACACCCAGTCCATCGCGATGCCCCAGATGATCGCCGAGTATTCGAAGGGCACGATCGCCGCGGCACGCGCGGCACGGAACGCCGAGGTGAAACAGTACTGCGCGAGCGCGCCCGTAAGGCCGCAAAACGCAATCAGGCCCAAGTCCTCGAAGCGCAGCGGACGCCATTGCGGCACTGCGAGCAACCCGGCAACGGTGCCCACCATCACCAGAAACCAGAACACGATGGCGGCTGTCGAATCAACCTTGCCGATGAAGCGCACCGCAATCACAGTGAAGGCATAGCACACCGTACTGAAGAGCACCGCGAGCGCACCGGCCACGTTCACATCGCCCGAGGGATCCAGCGCCACCAGCACGCCCACGAAACCCACCGCGATCGCCATCCAACGCCGCAGGGGCACGGGCTCGCGCAGGAAAGGCACCGCCAGGGCCGCCACCAGCAGCGGCGCGCTCATGTAGGTGGCGTAGGTCATGCTGAGCGATTGCACCGAGAGCGCGTAGATGTACCCCCAGATCATCCCCAGCCCCAGTGCCGCGCGCACAATGTGGGGCTTGGGATCGGCGATACGCAGTTCGCGCAGGCGGCCCTGCAGGATCAGCGGCAACAGCAGAAAAGGTATCGACGCCCAGCAGCGCAGTGTCACTACCTGCATCGCGGGATAGTCCGCGGTGAGGCGCTTCAGGGCGGCGTCGAGGAACGCGAACAACGCTACCCCCACGAGCATGGTGCCGATGGCCCTCAGGTTGTTCTCGCGCATGCACTGTCCGCTCGGCTTCTCGCAAAGCGCAGCATTCTGACACCGAAGCCGGCTGGGAAGTACGGCGTGGAGCTGGCCTGGCACGATGTCGCGAAAATGAAATAAATCGTCGCAACAGCGTCATCACTCAACGGTGGCCCGTGCGATCATTACATCGACACTGGACACCGGGAGTGCAGCAGCGGTGAAACCCGCAAGCTCGAGCCCGCCCACCCGGCGCCAGGGCGCGGCGCAGCGCCGTTGTGCTGGCGCGAGCCCCGAGGCCGCCGCGGGGACCAGACGCCTCGGCTTCCTGCTGCTGCCGCAGTTCTCGATGATGGCCTTTTCGGCGGCAATCGAGCCGCTGCGCGCCGCCAACCGCCTGCGCGGCAAACCGCTCTACGAATGGAACCTCGCCTCGGTCGATGGCAACGCGGTGGTCGCCAGCAACGGCATCAGCATTGGCGTGCAGGGCGCGCTCGGCGCACTTGGTCACCCTGCCATGCTGCTGGTCTGCGTGGGACTCGATGCCCTGCAACTCACGCTCGCACATCCGCGCCTCAAGGGGCAGTTACGCCAGTTGGCTGCGCACGGCTGCCAGGTGGGTGGCGTGAGCGGCGGCTCCTTTCTGCTCGCGGAGGCAGGATTGCTGGACGGGCGGCGCTGCACCGTGCATTGGGAGTACGCGGAACTCTTCGCCCAGCGCTATACACGGGCGCGGCTCGCGCCGGATCTCTTCGTGGTGGATGAAGGCGTATTCACCTGCTCGGGCGGCACGGCGGCGCTCGATCTCATGCTCCACTTCATCCGCGAGCACCACGGTGGGGAACTCGCCAATGCCGTGGCCGAGCAGTTCATCCACCCGCGTATCCGCGAGCAAAGCGATGACCAGCGCATGGACTCGGGGCTGCGCTACCGCATCACGCACCCACGGCTGGCGGACGCCGTACGCATGATGGAGTCGGCGCTGGGCGAGCCACTCGGGCTCACGGGCATCGCGACGCGCGTCGGGCTCTCACCTCGCCAGATCGAGCGGCTGTTCGCCCAGCAACTCGGCACCACGCCCAGACAATTCCACCTCGGGCTGCGGCTCGCGCGCGGACGCCACCTGCTCCGGGAGACCGCAGCCCCCGTACGCGCCATCGCCGAGGACTGCGGCTTCGATTCCGCCTCGCATTTTTCGCAAGCCTACAAACGCCTGCACGGCTGTCGCCCCAGCGACGAACGCCGTCGGCTACACCCTGTAAAAAGGAGCACTGCGGCATGAATACACGACTGCTGGCCGCACTCTGCGCGGCCCTCCTCGTGGACGCGACGGCGCAGGCCGGCCCCGCATCCGGGCTTCTTCCACGCGCGCAGATGCAATCGACCACCGGCCCCGCGGGCCCGGTGCGCAACGCAGCCTTCGCACCCGGCAATGACGCTCGCGCGGCACCGCCCTTCGCGGGAGTCCTGCGTATCTCAGCGGCAGAACTGGCCGTCTCGCCAGCGCTTGCTAAACGGATCGTCGACGGCCGCGATGCGCAGGCTTTCCCCGGTGTTTCGCTCGGGTTCATCACGCTGGATGACGGCACTCTGGTGCCGCTCGAGCGCGGCACCATGGTGGCCGAGACAGCCGCCGGGAAAACATCGAGTTACTGGAACCTGATCCCGCAGTTCGGGCGCGTCTGGCGCGAAAAAGACGACGGCGACTGGTCCCGCGCAGCCTTCCCGCTGATGCTGGTGAACGACACGGAGAACCACGCGCACCAGGGACTCGCGACCTTCCTCTACCGGGGCACGGAAGTGAGCGCGCTGCAGTTCCAGTTCGTGCAGCAGAACGCGCCCTATCTGCTCAGTCCCTATTGCCAGTTCTGGGGGGCGGCGCGCACGGAATTCCGCGCATCGTCCGCAGATGCCGCAGCGCAAGCTACTGCTGCCCGCATTGCCCGCGCGGAACTTGCCGCGCGCCTGCCGGCACAACCGCTCGCAACACTGCGCAAGACGCTGCCACGCGGCACGCTCGATGGCCTGGGCGGCCCGGTGCTGCAGCAGTGGCAAGTAGCGCTCGGGCTGTTTCACAAGGGCACCCTGTACTACGAGGGCGCAGCCACGCCGCAGGGCGATTACCCCTACCCGCTCGAGATGCGCTTCGGCGTGCGCTCGGTGACGAAGAGCGTGGGCGCGCCGCTGTCGCTGCTGCGGCTGGCGCAGGTCTACGGCCCCTACGTGCTCGATCTGCGCATCGGCGACTACGTGCCCGGCCTTGACTCCAAATGGAGCCGCATCCGCTTCATCGATGCCGCGAACATGGCGAGCGGATTCGGTGGCGTGGGCAGTTTCGTGACGAACCCCAACGACGATAACGAAGGCTACCTGCTCGCCGACTACGACGGCTGGTACACCGCGCCCTCGCACGCGCAGAAACTCGCGCACATCAACACGCACCTCACACACTACCCGTGGGAGCCGGGCACCGTGATGCGCTACCGCGATCAGGATTTCTACCTGCTCGGTGCCGCGGTGGACGCCTTCCTCAAATCCGTGCGCGGGCCGCAGGCCGATGCCTGGCATATGCTCGAAGAAGAAGTCTTCAAGCCCATCGGCATCGCCCACGCGCCTATCGTGCGTAGCCGCGAAGCCGACGGACACGAGGGGCTGGCATGGTTCAACGCGGGCTACTACCCGACGCTGGACGATCTGGCAAAAATCGCGCTGCTGATGGCAGACAAGGGCGAGCACGCGGGCGTGCAGATTCTCCATCGCGGCCTCACCGAAGACCTGCTCGCGGCCCGCGGTGCCCTCGATAAGGACGGCGATGCCGCTCGCCCCACGGATCGTGCAGCCGGTGCGCCACCGCCCAGGCTCTACCGCATGGGTTACCACTACACGGCATGGACCGGCAGCCTCTCGGGCAAGCTGCTGCAATTGCCCACGATGTCAGGCTTCGGTGACAACGAGGTGATCATCTTCCCCGGGCGAACCATCGCCATTCGCGCCGCTAAAGCGGTGACATGGGAAGGCGGCCCCGTGGTTCATGGCGATGACCCGCTCGCCACCGCGCGTGCGGTCGACCGTCTCGCGCCGCTGTGAGGACCGATTCATGAGCATCGACACCTCGCGCCGACGCGAATCGGCTCGCCCTCGCCGGCAGGCAGGCGGCATCCCGCAGTTGCCGTGGGCGGATCTGCGCCAACCCTACGCGCCGATGGAGATCCTCTCGGCAGATCAGGTAGAGGCGATCCACGAGGCCTCGCTGCGCATCCTGCGCGAGATCGGGATCGAACTGATGTCGGCGCCGGCGTGTGCCCTGCTGCGCGCGGCAGGCGCGGAAGTCGATGAAAAAAGCGGCCTCGTACGCATGGACCAAGAAGTGGTAAACCGCGCACTCGCCACCGCGCCCGCCTCCTTCACGCTGACACCGCGTAACCCGGCCCACCGCGTTACGCTGGGGGGCGACAGTCTGGTCTTCGGGCTGGTGGCGGGACCACCGAACGTGCACGACTGCGAGCGCGGCCGACGCGCCGGCAATTACCAGGACTACTGCGACTTCATCCGCCTCGCACAGCACTTCAACGTGATCCACATACTGGGCAATCAGGTCTGCGCGCCGGTCGAACTCCCTGCCAACTCGCGCCACCTCGACGCCTACCTTGCCAACCTCGTGTACACCGACCGCGCCTACCACTGCACCGCGATCGGCGCCGGGCGCGCCATCGACGGCATCCGGATGATGGCGATCTCGCGCGGTATCACGCTGGAGCAGATGGCGCAGAGTCCCGGGGTAATCACCATCATCTCGGTGAACAGCCCGCGGCGTTTCGACGAGTCGATGGCCGAGGGCCTGATGGCCATGGCCACGCACGGCCAGCCGGTAGTGATCACACCCTTCACGCTGATGGGCGCCATGACGCCGGTGAGTCTTGCGGCGGCGCTCGCGCAGCAGAATGCCGAGGCGTTGTTCGGCGTGGTACTGGCGCAGGCGGTGCGGCCCGGCACGCCGGTGATGTACGGCGCTTTCACCTCCAACGTCGATATGCGCAGCGGCGCACCGGCCTTCGGCACGCCCGAGAACGCCAAGGCGAACGTGGCGAGCGGGCAGCTCGCGCGGCGCTACCGCCTGCCCTACCGCAGCTCCAACGCGAGCGCCTCGAACTGTGCCGACGCCCAAGGTGCCTGGGAGACGCAGATGTCGCTCTGGGGCGCGGTGCTGGGCGGCGCCAACCTCGTCTACCATGCGGCCGGTTGGCAGGAAGGCGGGCTCACGGCGTCTTACGAAAAACTCGTGATGGACGTCGAGATGCTGCAGATGATGGCGGAGTTCCTGAAACCGATCGTGGTCGATGAGGCCGAGCTCGGGCTGGACGCCATCGCCCGGGTACCGAGTGGCGGACATTTCTTCGGCGATGCGCACACGCTGGCACGCTACGAAACCGCTTTTTACCGCCCACTGCTCGCCAACTGGCAGAATTTCGAGAGCTGGCAGCTGGCCGGCAGCCAGGACGCCACCGCCCGCGCCACGCAGGTGTGGAAGCGCGCGCTCACCGAATACGAGCAGCCGCCCATGGATGCGTCCGTGCGCGAAGAGCTCGAGGCCTACGTGAGCACACGTCGCGCCGCGATCGGTGATGGCGAACCCTGAGCGAAGCACACAACACAGAGCCGAGGAGACCAACAGAACATGCAATCCCATGCCCGTGTCGTCGTGATCGGCGGAGGCGTCGTCGGCTGCTCCGTGCTCTACCACCTCGCGCGCTTCGGCTGCACCGATGCGCTGCTGATCGAGCGCGATGAGCTCACCTCGGGCTCCACGTGGCACGCCGCCGGCGGCATGCACACGGTGAACGGCGACCCGAACGTCGCCAAGCTGCAGAAATACACCATCGATCTGTACAAGGAGATCGAGGAACTGTCCGGTCAGGCCACTGGCATGCACCTCACCGGCGGCGTGATGCTCGCCGCCACCGAAGCACGCTTCGAGTGGCTGAAATCTCTCGCCGCGAAGGGTCGGTATCTGGGCATCGAGACCCATGTGATCACGCCCGAACGCGCGCATGAATTGATGCCCTTGCTCGATCCTGCGTGTTTCGTGGGGGCGCTGGAGACTATCGTCGACGGCCACCTCGACCCCTCCGGCACCACGCACGCCTACGCCAAGGCCGCGCGCAAGCTCGGCGCACAGGTTGAGCGCTTCACCAAGGTGGAGGAACTCATCCAGTGCGCCGACGGCACCTGGCGCGTGATCACCAACAAAGGCGAAGTACGCGCCGAGCACGTGGTCAATGCCGGTGGGCTGTGGGCGCGCGAAGTGGGCCGGATGGTGGGCCGCGAGCACCCGATCCTCGCGATGGAGCATATGTACCTGCTCACCGCCGACATGCCCGAGGTAGCCGCAGTGAATGCCGCCACCGGCCGCGAGGTGATCCACGCCATCGACTTCGATGGCGAGCTGTATCTGCGCCAGGAGCGCGGCGGCATGCTGATGGGCACTTACGAGAAAGCCTGCAAGCCGTGGTCGGAGGACACCACGCCGTGGAATTTCGGCCACGAACTGCTCGCACCGGATCTCGACCGTATCGCGCCTTCACTCGAGGTGGGCTTCAAGCACTTCCCCGCCTTCCAGAACGCCGGTATCCGCCAGATCATCAACGGCCCCTTCACCTTCGCGCCCGACGGTAATCCGCTGATCGGGCCCGTGCGGGGGCTGCGCGGCTACTGGTGTGCCTGCGGCGTGATGGCGGGATTCAGCCAGGGCGGCGGCGTGGGACTCGCGCTCGCGCAGTGGATTCTGAACGGCGATCCGGGATTCGATGTGTGGGCCATGGATGTGGCGCGTTTCGGCGACTGGGCGAGCAAGGCCTTCACCAACGCCCGCGTGCGCGAGAACTACTCGCGCCGCTTTTCCATACGCTTTCCCAACGAAGAACTCACGGCCGGGCGCCCGCTGCGGACCACGCCCATCCACGATCTGCTCGCTGCCGCCGGCGCGCAGTTCGGCGCCGCCGCCGGGCTTGAGGTGCCACTCTGGTTCGCGCCGCCAGGTGTGACCGACAGCTTCAGCTGGCACCGCTCCACGGACTTCGCCACGGTGGGCGAGGAAGCACGCGCCGTGCGCGCGGGCGTGGGCCTGATGGACAGCTCGGGCTTCGCCAAGTACAGCGTCACGGGCGCGGGTGCTGCCGCGTGGCTGGACCATCTGCTGCCCTGTAAATTGCCCGCAGCAGGCCGCATGACGATGGCGCCCATGTTGAAAGAAGACGGCAAGCTGATCGGGGACTTCACGCTCGCGAATCTCGGCGAGGAAGGCTGGCTGTTGATCGGCTCGGGTGTGGCAGAGGAATATCACCTGCGCTGGTTCCACGACCACCTGCCCGCCGACGGCTCCGTGCAGATCGTCTCGCGCACGCGGGAACTCGCCGGGCTCGCCATCTCGGGGCCGCGCTCGCGGGAACTCCTCGCGCGCATCACGCGTGCCCCGGTAGACGGCGCGAGCATGCGCTTCATGGATATCCGCAGCCTGCCGCTCGGCCTTGCCGACGCACTCGTCGGGCGCGTGAGCTACACCGGAGATCTGGGCTACGAGATCTGGTGCAGCGCAGATACCCAGCGCCATCTCTTCATGCTGCTGCAGGAGGCAGGCAAGGATCTGGGGCTGCGGCTCTTCGGCTCGCGCGCGCTGAACGCGCTACGTCTGGAAAAAGGCTACGGCTCGTGGGCGCGCGAGTATCGCCCGCTCTACGGTCCGCTCGAGGCCGGCTTGGAGCGTTTCGTGGCACTGGATAAGCCCGTGGAATTTATCGGCAAGGCGGGCGCGATCGCGGAGCGCGAGACCGGCGGCGTGCGCCGGTTGCGCACGTTCATCGTCGAGACCGAGCGCACCGACGTGATCGGTGACGAGCCCGTATGGCACGGCGAACGGGTGGTGGGCTGGGTCACCTCGGGTGGTTATGCGCACGCGAGCGAGGTCTCGGTGGCGATAGGCTACGTGGAGCGCGAACTCGCCGATCTGGACACGGGCTGGAGCATCGAGATACTCGGCAATCGCTGCCCGGCGCGGCTGCAGACGAGCCCGCTCTTCGATGCCGACGGGCGCTGCCAACGCGGCTGAGGAAACACATGGCATCGGGCTACTCGATACTGCGCCTCCTCACCGAGGCCGTTCGCGGCAACCGCCACTGGCAACCGGCCTGGCGGGATGCGAGCCCGCGCGCGGAGTACGACGTGATCGTGGTGGGCGGTGGCGGCCATGGCCTCGCTACCGCGTTCTACCTCGCCAAAGTGCAGGGTATCCGCCGCGTGGCAGTGCTGGAAAAAGGCTGGATCGGCAGCGGCAACGTGGGCCGCAACACCACCATCGTGCGCTCGAATTACCTGCTGCCGGGCAACATTCCTTTTTACGAGTGGTCGATGAAACTCTGGGAAGGACTGGAGCAGGAACTGAACTACAACGCGATGGTGAGCCAGCGCGGCGTGCTGAACCTCTTCCACACCGACGCCCAGCGCGACGCGGCCGTGCGGCGTGGCAATGCGATGCGACTGCACGGCGTGGATGCCGAGCTGCTGGATGCCCGCGAGGTGCGGCAGTTCGAGCCACTGATCGATACCGACGGCCCGCGCTTTCCGGTGCGCGGCGGCCTGTTGCAACGCCGCGGCGGCACGGTGCGCCACGATGCGGTGGCCTGGGGTTATGCGCGCGCGGCAGACAGACTTGGCGTGGACATCATCCAGAACTGCGAAGTCACCGGCTTTCTGGAGGAAGGCGGCCGTATCACCGGCGTGCAGAGTACGCGCGGCGAGATGCGCGCCACGCGCATCGGGCTCGCCTGCGCCGGGCATTCCTCGCAGGTGGCAGCGCTCGCGGGGCTGCGGCTTCCCATCGAGAGCCACGTGCTGCAGGCTTTCGTCTCGGAGGGCCTGAAGCCGCTGGTCCCCGGGGTGATCACCTTCGGCGCCGGGCACTTCTACGTGAGCCAGTCCGACAAGGGCGGGCTGGTCTTCGGCGGCGACATTGATGGCTACAACACCTACGCGCAGCGCGGCAATCTGGCCACCGTCGAGGACGTCTGCGAGGCCGGCATGGCGATGATGCCCGCGCTCGGCAGGCTGCGACTGCTGCGCAGTTGGGGCGGCATCATGGACATGTCGATGGACGGCTCGCCCATTATCGATCGCACGCCGCGCGAGGGGCTCTACCTCAATGCCGGCTGGTGCTACGGCGGCTTCAAGGCCACGCCCGCCTCTGGCTGGTGCTTCGCGCATCTGCTGGCGCAGGACGAAGCGCACCCCGCCGCTGCCGCCTACCGCCTCGACCGCTTCGCTCGCGGCGCACTCCTCGACGAAAAGGCCCAGGGGCCTTTTCCCAACCGGCACTGACGCCCATGCGCATACCCTGCCCCCACTGCGGCCTGCGTCCCTACGAGGAATTCAGCTACTTAGGCGATGCCGCACCCGAGCGCCCTGCATTCGACAACCCCGACCACGCCGCACGCGAGGCGGCATTCGCCGACTACGTGTACCTGCGCGACAACCCTGCCGGGCGAATGCGCGAACTCTGGTTCCACACGGGCGGCTGTCAATCGTGGCTGGAAGTCGAGCGCAACACGCGCACGCACGAAATCCACGGCTGCCGTGACGTGCGCAGCACCGCGGAGCACAACGCGTGAGCCTGCAGCCCAACCGCCTCGCCGCCGGGGGTTTGCCCGACCGCAGCAAGCCGCTGCGTTTCCGCTTCGACGGGCAGGCTTACGCGGGCTTTGCCGGCGACACGCTCGCCTCAGCGCTGCTCGCCTCTGGCGTGACGCTCTTCGGCAGATCATTCAAGTATCACCGCCCGCGCGGACTCTTCAGCGCCGGCCCCGAAGAACCCAACGCGCTGGTGGAATTGCGCACCGGCGCCCGGCGCGAACCCAACACGCGGGCCACTGTAGTCGAGCTCTACGACGGGCTGGAAGCGCACAGCCAGAACCGCTGGCCCTCGCTCGCCTTTGACCTGCAGGCGGTGAACGGACTCTTCGCGCCGCTCTTCGGCGCGGGCTTTTACTACAAGACCTTTATGTGGCCGCCGGCGCTCTGGGAAAAACTCTACGAGCCCGTGATTCGACGTGCCGCAGGCCTCGGGCGCGCCTCGGCGCAACCAGACCCCGACAGCTACGAGAAGTGCTGGAATTTCTGCGACGTGCTGGTGGTGGGCGCTGGCCCTGCCGGGCTGATGGCAGCCCTCACCGCGGGCCGGGCCGGCGCGCGCGTGATACTGGCCGACGAGGATTTCTTGCCGGGCGGGCGCTGCCTCTCCGAGCACGCAGCGATCGAGGGCATGAGCGGGGCGCAGTGGGTCTCGGGCGTCCTCGCGGAACTGCGCTCGATGCCCGAGGTACAGGTGCTCAATCGCTGCACGGTCTTCGGCTGTTTCGACGACGGCGTCTATGGCGCCGTGGAGCGCGTGAGCGATCACCTGCCCCTGCCGCCCGCCAACTTGCCCCGCCAGCGTCTGTGGCGCATAGCGGCAAGCCGCGTGGTACTGGCAACAGGCGCGATAGAGCGCGCGCCGGTCTTCGGCAACAACGATCTCCCCGGCGTGATGCTGGCGGGTGCCGTGCGCAGTTACGTCAACCGCTTCGGCGTGCTACCTGGCAAGCACGCGGTGGTCTTCACCGACAACGACGATGGCTGGCGCAGTGCGGCGGACCTGCAGCGTGCCGGCGCAGCGGTGGATGCTGTGGTCGATCCGCGTGCGAACACGCCGGCGCTGCCGGGGCTGCGCCACCTGCGTGGTGTCATCACGCGGGCGCACGGCGGGCGCGCACTCCGGGGCGTTGACGTGGCCGTGGACGGACGCTCTCTGCTCTTAGGCTGTGATCTGCTCGCCGTATCCGGCGGCTGGATGCCGGCGCTGCATCTGGGCTCGCATCGCGGCCACCGTCCGCGCTTTGATGAGTCCCGGGGCATCTTCCTGCCCGACTCCCTCCCGGTGGACATGACAGTGGCGGGGGCAGCCACCGCTGAATTCACGCTCGCTGCGGCGCTGCGCAGCGGCCAGCGCGCCGGCAGCGATGCCGCGCTCGCGCTCGGGTTCCGCGGGACCCTGAGCGCACTGCCCCTGACAGGCCCGGAATCCTCCGCACGGGAGGCGTTGTGGATCTCGCCCGGCGCGCGAGGCACGTGCTTCGTGGACCTGCAGAACGACGTCACCGCCACAGACATCGAGCTCGCGCGGCAGGAAGGCTTCACGTCGGTGGAGCACCTGAAGCGCTACACCACGCTCGGCATGGCCACCGATCAAGGCAAGACCTCGGGCGTCTCGGGTATCGCACTGCTCGCGGCCAGCACGGGCCGCAGCATTGCAGCCACCGGCACCACCACGTTCCGCCCGCCCTACACCCCGGTGGCGCTGGGTGCACTCGCCGGCCCGCACCGTGGCCGCGAGTTCCGGCCCACAAGGCTCACGCCTTCACACGCCTGGGCCGAGCGACGCGGCGCGGTCTTCGTGGAAGCGGGTGAGTGGCTGCGCGCGCAGTACTTCCCGCTGCCGGGCGAAAAAGACTGGCTGGAGAGCGTGACGCGCGAGGCCACTGCGGTGCGCAACGCCGTGGGCGTGTGCGATGTCTCCACGCTCGGCAAGATCGATGTGCAGGGTCCGGATGCACTCGCTCTGCTCGAACGCCTCTACGCCAACCGCCTCGATACCCTCGCTGTGGGCCGCGCGCGCTACGCGCTCATGCTGCGCGAGGACGGCATCGTGATGGACGACGGCACAGTTGCACGCATCGCGCCCGATCGCTACTTCATCACCACCACCACCGCCAACGCGGGCGCCGTGTGGCAGCACCTGCAGTACTGCCACCAGGTGCTGTGGCCCGAACTCGACGCGCAACTGTGCTCCGTCACCGAGCAATGGGCGCAGTTCGCCGTGGCAGGTCCACGTGCTCGCACATTGTTGGAACGCATCGCAGACCCCGGACAGGACATCTCGAACGGCGCATTCCCCTATCTCGCAGCGGGCGCCTGCAGCGTACTGGGCGGCGTGCGGGGGCGTTTGTACCGCCTGTCGTTTTCCGGCGAGCTCGCCTATGAGATCGCGGTGCCCGCCCAGCACGGCGAAGCGCTGGTAGAGGCGCTGTTTCAGGCCGGTGCAGATCTCGGCGTCACGCCCTACGGCACCGAGACGCTCGGCGTGCTGCGCATCGAAAAGGGCCACCCCGCGGGCGGCGAACTGAGCGGCCAGACCACCGCGCACGACCTCGGTCTCGGGCGACTGCTCGCGCCGAGCAAGGATTACATCGGTGCAGTGCTCGCGCAGCGCCCTGCCCTCACAGCCACATCACGTGCACGGCTGGTCGGCGTGAAACCGGTGGATCGCGGCGAGCGACTCTACGCCGGGGCGCACTTCATCGCTGCGGGCGCCACCGCCACGGCGGCACACGACGAAGGCTACGTCACGGGTGTGGCCTTCTCGCCTGCGCTGGGGCACTGGATCGGCTTGGGCTTGCTCGCCCGCGGGCCGACGCGGCACGGTGAACAGCTGCGGGCCTGTGATCCGCTGCGCGGCCGAGAAACCCGGGTGGAGGTCTGTGACCCCGTATTCTTCGACCCCGAGGGAGAACGTCTGCGTGTCTGAGTGCAGCGTACGCATCCTGCCGCCGCCCGCTATCGCTCTGGTCATGGCGCGCAAGGGGCAGACAGCGACGGCGCGCGCAGCGGCTGCGCAGGCCTTCGGCGCTGCGCTGCCGTCACAGCCCCGCATCGTGTACGGCAACGAGGTCGCGCTCGTGTGGTGCGGCCCGGAGCGCTGGCTGGTGCTGATGCCGGGGGAGCGCGCCACAGCCAGTGGCGGCATCGAGGCGCTGCTGGAGCCCGTTTTTTCAAACACGGCAAGCGTGGCCGATCAGAGCGGCAGCCGGGTGCTGATTGAAGTGGCCGGCAGCAGAGCGCGCGAGCTTCTCGCAAGAAGCCTGCCTGTCGATTTGCATCCCCGCGCCTTCGGACCCGGCCACGCAGCGCTGTGCCGCGCCAACTACGTCTCGCTGCAGATCTGGCAGAGCGGCCCCGAGCCCGCCTTCGTGCTTGCGGTGCCACGGAGCCATGCGGAAGGCTTCCACCACTCGCTGCTCGGCACCGCCGCATCCTTGTGCGGCGGGGAGGCCTGAGCCACACGCCAATCCCACGCCGCCGAGGCCGCCGACATGCGAACTCTCTTCTGCCACCTGATCTTGAAACGCAGAGGGCCGCGTCCGGAAACGGGCGTGGCCCTTATTGCGTCTGAGGGGATCGCTCGGGTTCAGTCGCTACCGGCCTGCTGCCGAAGCTTCAGCCTCCAGTAGGGATAGGACGACATGAGGATCGTCCCCGTGCCCTGGTAGAGACGTACCCAGCGGTCGCCCGCCAGGCGGCTCCCGAAACGGGTCTTGGCCGTCCGCCTGATCGAATACGAGATGCCCTTGGTGCGCGCGACCACGAACTTGCCGTTGGTCGAGAGCTGTTCGTCGTTGAGCACGATCTCCTCGATCGGGCCCGCACAGGTGACGACGACCTTACCCGGGCCTGCCGCCTCGGTCTGGAAGTCGAAAACGCCATCGCCCGCCCAAAACGACGTCACCATGCTTTCCCGGAAGACACTGAGCCGGACAGACTCCTCGGAGGCCCAGTAGGATCCGCTTTCGAGAATCCAGGGCTCGGCGCCCAGATCGATGACGTGGAAGCCGCCAAACGAAGACTCCAGATACACCAAGCCGGTACCGGTGAATGTCGGCCTGATCAGCGACTCTTCCGAGAGCATGGACTTGATCATCCAGCCTGCCGACGGAAGCCTGGCATCGACTTTGATCTTGCCGAACATATAGCAAAGGGCACCACGCCCGGCGTGGATCGTTTCGTTGTCGAGGGTGGCGCGGACGCAGCGCATCCCCTCGTCCTCGATCACTTCGAACGACGCCATGGCTGCCCTCCTATTGCGCGAGCGAAGTGGTGACGAGTTGGTAGAGATGTTCGAACACTTCCGGCGAGAGTCCGGCGTTACCGCGGAGTGGCTTGTCGAGGATGGCGATGAGCGCAATCTCCAAGGCGAGGGATAAAGCGAGAATGCCGCCGAGCACGAACTGGACCGACAGCCGGACCTCAAACAACCAGAGGATGCTGATATTGAGGAGGGCACCGAGAATGACCAGGTACCAGACGATATCGGGGATCCCGTCGGTGGCGTTGTAGAGGCGCTGGTTGCGGAGTTCGAGGAAGCTGAAGAACTGCGAAATGCCTTCCCCATGAAGCGCCTCCTGTCCCGCAGTCTTCGGCTCGAAGGAGATCAGCCTCTGCTTGAGTTCGAGGATCGAGCCATCGATCGTGGGCGTGGCGACCCCTTTGCGCAACGCCGGCCACTCGGTCTCGATCACGAACTTAAGGTAGTCCCCGATCGCCGCCTCGAGTTCGGTCGACTCCGACGGCGGGTAAGAGGACACGGTATGGAACAGGGCAAAAACGGCTGTCGCCTCGGATGTGATCGATTGATCGACCTCCTGCCTGTCCTCGAAGGCTCCCGCCGCGATCAGGCCGAGAAGAATGCCAAACAGAACGCCATACATCGACAGGAAGCTTGACAGGATGTCGTTCAGTCCCGGCTGCCCGCGAACGAACAGCCGGATGATCGGCCGGACGAAGACAGTGCCCATCCAGGCGAAGCCTATGAAAAAGGCGCAGAAAACAATGACGATCTTCTGCGTCGATAGATCATAGATCCAGTCAAACATTTCTGCCCCCATCAAAAGAGCTCGCGGTGTGCTCGGTTCTTTGCACCTTCTCCGCTCGCTCGCTGGCCATCCCACAACGTCATCGCAAAGCATAGAAAGGATAAAGCCTCTCCCAGACCAAGGCCAGCGCGACCGGGCCCTGCACCCTCGGGTTGCGGACTACTTTCCAACCCGAGACTGCTTTCCAACCCGAGAATTGCTCCGGCCTGCCGATTCATACGGGAGACGCGCAGAGTCCCTCGCAGCCCGAGCAATCCCCCGGTTCGCTCCGCACCGCACCTTGGCGCCGCACCGCCCCCTGCCGATCCCCGATCGCAGCGTCGCTCTGCTCCCCGACTCGTGCGCCTTCCTTGGCCCCACTCACGCACTCACGGGCGGCCCCGTCGACGGCGGGCCGAGCGATGCCGTGCTGCATTTTCCTTTCCCTCTCACATGCGCCAGGATCCGTTCGACCAGTGCCTGCGCCCTCGCTGCAGGCAATCACTTTCACGCTCTTGCCGCAGCGCACGCAGCTCTCCACGTCGATGCCAAAGACCCGCTTCAGCCGTTGTGCCCATGTCATCGCTGCATGCCCCGAGCCCGCCTTCGTGCTTGCGTTGCCACGGAGCCATGCTGCAGGCTTCCACCACGCCCTGCTCGGCACCGCCGCATCCTTGTGCGGCGGGGAGGCCTGAGCCACACGCCAACCCCACGCCGTCGAGGCCGTCGCCATGCGAACTCTCTTCTGCCACCTGATTGCGCCACTGTTCTTTCTCGTCGCGGCACTCTCGTGCAGCGCCGCGCAGGACGAGGGATTACCGCTAGCGCCAACACGCGAGCTGCACTTCAGCACCGACGAGGGCACTTGGATGTCGGTGGACGTGGCGCCAGACGGCAAGGCGCTGGTCTTCGACCTGCTGGGCGATCTCTACCGGCTGCCCATTGCCGGAGGTAAGGCAAGCGCGCTCACCCGTGGCATGGCCTTCGATACCCAGCCGCGCTTCTCTCCGGACGGGCAGAGCATTGTCTTCGTGAGCGACCGCAGCGGCACCGAGAATCTCTGGCTGATGCCCGTGAACGGCAAGGGCGAAGCCCGGCAGCTGAGCCACGGCGAAGACACGGTTTTCGTCTCCCCCGAATGGGCTCCCGACGGCAGCGGCATCGTCGCTTCCCGCACCGGCGTTATGCGCCACCGCCGGATGGAGTTGCTGCTCTATCCGTTGGACGGCAGCGCTCCGCAGAGCCTGGTGAACGGCACGCGCGAGGGCATCACGGCCGTGGGCGCGGCGTTCGGCGCCGGCTCGCAAAAGGTGTATTTCGCCCAGAAACCGAAGTCCCAGCAAAACTACTATCCGCAGATCGGGCAGTACCAGATCGCGGTGCTCGACCGCGCGAGCGGCGAACTGCATCCGCAAACCAACACCCAGGGCGGCGGCCTACGACCGGTGCTCTCGCCGGACGGACGCTGGCTCGCCTACGCGAGCCGCTTTCACGCCGGCACGGGCTGGCGTCTGCGCGATCTCGCCAGCGGCGCGGAGCGGTGGTTGCTTTACCCGGCTGAATCCGACGACCAGACCGCCCAGCACGCGAGCTGGGACCTCATGCCTGGCGCGAGTTTCACGCCGGATTCCCGCGCGCTCGTCACGACACAGGGCGGCAAGCTCTGGTCGGTGGCGATTGCGTCAGGAGAGAAAACAGCGATCCCCTTCGCGGTCGATGTAGCGCAGCCTTTGGGACCCCACATCGATGCGAGCCGACGTATCACGGATGCGGCGGTCACGGCGCGGCGCGTATCCTCGCCCGTGCTCTCGCCCGACGGCCGTCACGTGGCGTTCTCCGCGCTCGCGAGAATCTGGCTGATGGCGTTGCCCCAAGGAACACCCCGCCGCCTCACCGATGGCAACGATGGCGAGTTCCAGCCCGCGTGGACGCCCGATGGCACGAGCATCGTTTATGCGAGCTGGGCGGGCATGGCCGAAGGTGGCCATCTGTGGCGATCGGACCTGAAGGGCAAGCGCAAACGCCTCACGAGCGAGGCTGCCTTCTACGGCTCGCCGGCCATCGCGCCGGATGGCAAGCGCATCGCGGCCCTGCGCATGTCGCGGCAGGCCTGGGTCGATGATCTGCTCACCTACGGTGAGGACCTTGCGCCTCGCGCCGGCACACGCGCCGATCTCGTCTGGCTGCCCACCACGGGCGGCGCCTTGCACAGCGTGATGCCGCTGCACGGCCTCGGCCAGCCGCACTTCACGCAGGATCCGGAGCGTGTGTTCGTGTTCCAGCACGTGGAGCCGGATCCGGCCGGGCACAACGGGCTGGTGTCGGTGCGGATGGACGGCAGTGATCTGCGCGTGCACGTCCGCGGCGAACTCGTGGCCGATGAGTGGCCGGGTGCGGAACGTGGCGGGCCGATGAACGCGCCGCTCATCTCGCCCGACGGCAGGCATCTGTTGCTGCAACGTCAGCGACAACTCTGGCTCGCCGATCTTCCTGCGGCAGATGCGCCTGCAAGCCTCTCGCTCACCGACGCCTCGCTGCGCCCTCTGGGCGGGCCAGGCGGCGAGTTCCCCGCTTGGAGCGCAGACGGACGCAGCATCGGTTTTTCACTGGGCCGCTCGATATTCCGTTACGAACTCGCCACTGAGAAACTGCAGGAGTCTGTGGTGCACATCGAGCAGCCACGCAGCATTCCCGCCGGCCGGATACTGCTCGAAGGTGCGCGTCTGATCACGATGCGCGGCGACGAGGTGCTGCCTTCAGCCGACATCCTGATCGATCGCAATCGCATCGCGGCCGTGGGCTCTCATGGCTCGCTTGAGGTGCCCGCAGGCACCCGGCGGATGGATCTGCGCGGCAAGACCGTACTGCCCGGGTTCCTCGACCTGCACAACCACCAGGGCACGCCACAAGACCTCCGCCTGATCCAGCCCTGGGAGTTCATCTCGAGCCTCGCCTACGGCGTCACCACCGGCTACGACACCGGTGCTGCCGGCGCTTCACTGGTCGACTACGCCGATCTGATCGACACCGGAGAACTGGTAGGGCCGCGCTTCTTCGGCACGGGCGGCATATTCCAGACCGATAGCGCCGCAGAGCTGCACGATATCGACGATGCACGCGCCCTGATCGCCCGCTACGTTGGCGCTTACGGGCTCGACGGCGTAAAGGAATACGCCTTCGGCGACCGCCGCAAGCGGCAGTTGCTGCAGATGGCGGCCACCGTGGCCGGGATCCCCACCCACACCGAGGGCAACGGCGAGAATAAACCCGGCCTCACTGAAATCATCGACGGCTACAACACGCACCAGCACTACTTCACCATCGCGCCGCTCTACCGCGATGTGGTGCAGTTGCTTGCCGGCTCGGGCGCGGGTTACGTCCCGACCCTGCAGATCACGCACGGTGCGCAAGGGGCCGAGGAGTACTGGTACCCGCGCATGCCCGTGCACGATGACGCCAAGCTCGCAGGCCTCACGCCTCACCCGTTCCTCGATCGCCAGACACGCCGCCGCGAAGACATCTGGCTGCAGTGGCTGCACGAGGACGAATGGGCCTTTCCCCGTTTTGCCGCTGCCGCAGGCGAGGTGGTGAAGGCCGGCGGGCTGGTGGGCGTGGGCGCGCACGGCCAACGCCAGGGCATGGGCTATCACTGGGAAATGTGGAGTCTGGCCCGCGGCATGCCCAACCACGAGGTGCTGCGTTGCGCCACGCTGCTCGGCGCGCGCATCATCGGTCTCGACAAGGATCTGGGCAGCATCGAGGCCGGCAAGCTCGCCGATCTGGTGGTGCTCGATGCCGACCCGATCGCCGATATCCGCAACACCAACACCATCCGCTACGTGATGAAGAACGGCGTGCTTTACGCCGGCGACACCGTGTCGGAACTCTTGCCCGAGCCACGCAGGCGCGACTGGCTGCGCGGCTGGCAGGAAGGAGCACCGCAATGAATCACTCAGCCTTTCGCACCGCTGCACTGCTGCTCGCGCTGCTGGGGCTCGCCCCTGCGCTCGCGCAGGCAGACGCAGCCCTCGCGCAGCGCCTCGCCGCACTGCGCCCGGAACAGGCGCTCACCGTGGTCGGTGCGCGTGTTGCCGCCAATCCTGTGCTGCAGGCCCTGCACGCCGACGGTCGGGCGCTGTGGACGCCTGCAGCCGCCGCGCAGTTGCTGGCAGCAGTGCGCGGCGCAGATACAGACGGTCTCCACCCGGTGGACTACGCACTGGCCGCGCTGGAACATCTGGATCGCGAGCCCGACGCGGCAACGCCAGCAGATGCCGAACTGCTGCGCAGCAGCGCACTCTTGCGCCTTGCCGGCGACATCTACCGCGGCGCGCTCGACCCGCGCGACTTCGTGCCGGAAGTGGATCTGCCACGCGCAGAACTCGATCCCGCCACCGTGGGAGAAACCCTGCGCAAGGCGATCGCCACGCCCGACATCCCGGGGTTGCTCGCGCAGCTGCAACCACGCTCGCGGCTTTACGAAACCCTGCGGGATGGACTCGCAGCCCATCGCAGGATTGCCGCGGCCGGCGGCTGGGGCAGCGTGCCGCCGGGGCCTACCCTGCGCCCCGGCGAGCGCAGCCCACGCGTCAGCGCGCTGCGGACGCGGCTGCTTGCCAGCGGCGACCTGAAACAGGCCTATGCGCCCGGTGAAGCCGAGCTCTACGACGAGCCCACCGTGCAGGCGATGCGCCACTTCCAGCAACGCCACCAGCTCGACTCGGACGGCGTGGTGGGAGCCAAGAGCATGACCGCGCTGAACGTGCCGGTGGAGGCGCGGATCGCGCAGATCCGCGTGAACCTCGAGCGTGCACGCTGGTTGCTGCGAGACCTCCCGCCCACCTATGTGCTAGTGGATATCGCCGGCTTTAGCGTGCACTACGTGCGTGACCGCAAGCAGGTGCTGCAGAGCCGTGCAGTGGTGGGCAAGCCCTTCAGGCGCACGCCTATCTTCCGCGCCGCGATCAGCTACCTGGAGTTCAACCCCACCTGGACTGTGCCGCCGACAATCCTGCGCAACGACATGATTCCCACGGTGCGCAAGGACCCGGGCTATCTCGCGAAACGGAACATCCGCGTGCTGGACCTGCAGGGCAAGCCGGTGGATGCATCACGCGTCGACTGGTCGGGCCAGAGCGGCAAGGGTTTCCTTTTTATGCTTCGCCAGGATCCGGGGCCAGAGAACGCGCTCGGCGTGGTGAAGCTGATGTTCCCCAACGCGCACCACGTGTACCTGCATGACACGCCATCGCGGGAGCTCTTCGCGAAAAGCGAGCGCAGCCTGAGCTCGGGCTGCATTCGGGTGGAGAAGGTCGAGGAACTCGCGCGCGCACTGCTCTCGGCAGACGGCAAGGACGCGGCACTGGCCGATCAGGCGATCGCCTCGGGGCAGACCAGGCGCATCAGCCTCAGCACAAAGGTGCCCGTGATGCTCTACTACTGGACTGTCGCCCTGGAGGACGACGGCGACGTGCTCTTCAAGCCCGACATCTACGAGCGCGACGCGCCGCTGCTGCGGGCGCTGGAGCGCCCGCGCTGAGGCCTCACTGGTAATCGCGCTGGAAGCTCTGGTCCCAAGACTTCTCGCGCAGCAATTTACCGTTTTCCAGCAAACGCCGCGTGAAGCGGTAGTGGAACGTAGTGGCGTCGCTCCAGAAACGAACGTCTCCCTCCCAGCGCAGCACCCTGCCCGGCAATTCAACCGTGGTCCCGTAACTGCCGATGGCCGAGCTGTTGTCCGGCCGCGTGTCGCTGGTCTCGTGCACGATGCGCTCGGTCGAACGTGAGGTGCCCCAGGGGTAGCGGTAACCGCCGCCCGCGCTGGCCGTGACCCGTGTCGTGCGCGTTAGCGGCAACCGCTCGACCAGATTCACCTCGCCATAACCCGAGGACGTGCCCGACTCCAGTGGCCCGAACCCCGCAAGCACGGGATCCTCCGCCGGCGGCAGGAAGGCAGGCACCGGGCGCTCGGCGTGTGGAATAACAGGCAGATCGAGTCGCGTGGCCGCGGTGCCGCCAAGACGCAGCGTGGTGCTCATGGGCTGCGGTGACGGCCAGAACATCGGCCACTGCGCATTGCTCACCACAAAGCGCAGGCGATGGCCCTTGGGGAACACCCAGGTGGTGAAGTGCATCTCGATGTCGAGCGCCACTTCCTCGCCCGGCACCAGCGGCTGCGGCGCGCGCGATGACACGCGGTGCGTACCGTTGAAACCCGCACCCGCCACCAGGCTGACCGCGCCTCCAGGGGCTACGTCCGACAAACGCACAAACCAGTTGGCTACCGGGGCGCTGGCGCTCACGTTGAGATGCGCCGCGGGAAAACCGGTGACCTCGAGATCCTGCTCCAGCGGGGCCGTTTCGTAGACCAGACCGAAGGCATCCGAGCCGCGCTGATCCGGCGTGGGATCGCCCCACCACATCACCGGGCCGCCGGCCTCCACGCCCGCTGTCGGCACGTAGTCGAGGTTGTGAAGCGCGGCACGCGGGGAGGGCTTGCGCGCGGCCAGCGTGCGATCGGCACGCGGATAGAGCGTCTGCGTGCGCGCCCGCGCGATCGGCCAGCCCTCTTCAAAGCGCCACGCTCCAGGCACCGCGGCGATGTCCTGCAGCGGCGGGTGGGAATGGCGCACGTAGAGCGCAAAGCGCGGCTCGCGCATGATGCCCTTGTCGACGCCCTTCAGCCAGTGATCGAGCCAGCGCACCGCCTCGTGGCGCCACTCGATCGAGGGCCCCGGGTAGGTGTCGTTAGGCCAGGCATGCGACCACGGCCCCATGATGGCTTTAACCGGCGCGTTCTTCACGCCGGCCAGCATGCGCGGCACGCTGTCACGGTAACCGTCCAAGAGCCCTCCGATCAGGAAGGTGGGAATGCGGATGCTGTCGAGATGGCTGATCGGCGCGGTGCGGTCCCAGAAGGGGCCGGCGCGGGACTGTTGCTTGTAGAGCGGCAACCAGGGCGGCGTGTCGAAACGATCACGGAAGTAGGCCTCATCGATGCGGTAATCGGGCGCGCCCGGCATGGCATTGGCCAGATCGAGCTGCATCTCGTAGGAATCGACATGCATGCCGCCGTCGATGAAATGCGCGTCGTCCTCGTAGAGATCATCCGCGGCCTGAATGGCCACTACCGCCCTCAGCGCGGGCGGGTTGCGCATCGCCATGTGCAACGCGTTGAAGCCGCCCCACGACAGCCCGAACATCCCGAGTTTGCCGGTGGACCAGGGCTGCAGCGCCAGCCAGGCGATAATTTCATCGCCGTCCTGCTGCTCCTGCTCGCTGTACTCGTACGGGACGAGATGCCCTTCGCTACTGCCGGTGCCGCGGATATCCACCCGTGCTACCGCGTAGCCCTGACGGATGAAATACGAGAACAGCGCCAGGCGCGAGGCGCGGTCTTCGGTCTTGCGGTAGGGCAGATACTCGAGCAGCACCGGCAGTGGCGCGCCCCCGGCGCCCGGTTCGTGCCCCTTGGGGTAGTAGATGTCGGCGGCGAGCCTCACCCCATCGCGCATCGGGATCCATGATTCCTGCATGACAATGTCGTCGCCGCGATCCACCGCCCATGCGGGCTCCCCAAGGGCCAGCAGCGCGAACAGCAGGCAGAACATCCGACGGGTACGCGGGTACATGGATCCTCCAGTCATTGCAGCCAGCGTGGCGAGTCGCGACATGTTATGGCAGCACTCTCCGGGTTCTGATCCCCGGTTACACCTGTCGCAAACAGTCAGAGCTTGCTGGGGTCGTGGAATACATCGGCCCAGATATCCACGCGACGCGCATCGACGCGGGGATGGTTCTGCTCATGGACCTTGGCCAGGCGCGTGAGCGCCATCAGGATCTCGGGGGGAAAGCCACGCCGGGTGCCTCCACGCGTATCGGTGAACAGTGTGCCGCAGTACATGTAGAACGCGTAACTGCCCCAGGTCTGGATCAGACGCCGCCCGATATGCGGGAATCGCTCGTTGATCTGCACGTACTCGGGGATAGCGCACACCTCGAGCTCTTCCGGGGTGGGCTCGCAGGCAATAGCCGGGAATTCCTCGATGTGTCCATTGCGGAGCTCCTCGGTGATCGACAGCAACTCGATAAGTTGCTCCATACCCGAGGGCGGGAGATGGCGAGGCAGGTTGTGGACGAACTCGAAAAGCTCCTTCGAACCCCAGCGCGCGATGACTTCCTCCGTAACCTCGGGGCTACGTTGGTTCAGCTTGCGCAGGATGTCGATGTGCTTCACCGCATCGGGCTCTTTTTATCGGCGCTCAACGCCATTGACTAGGATTCTAGATTATCTTGGCAACTTCTGAGAAGCCTGCGTCAGGCCCCATGCGCAGGTTTGATACCCACAAAATGTCCGGGCCGCAGTTCACCACTCCCGACCACCCCGCAAAGCCTGCGCCAGAGCTCGATGTTGCGCTCAGTCTCGGCCAGCCCCACGGCGGCAACGAGCGCCTCGCGCAGGGGGCCGCGGATCCGCTCGAACTCGGACTGCACGACCCCGCAGTACCAGTCGTTGCGGTCGCGCAGCTGCACCTGCTGAAACCCCGCCGCCGCGAGCGCCGCACCGTAGCGCGGCAACGCGCTCATGCTGAACGACAGGCCTTCGATGTCCATGTAGGCGAGCATCGCGGCTGAGGGCGGCGCCTCGTCGATCCGCATCCAGTCACTCGCCACCAGAATGCCGCCCGGACGCAGCAGCCGGAACATGTCCCGGCACCAGGCCTCCTTGTCGGGGATGTGGATCACCGCATCCTTGCTGAAGACCACATCGAAGCTCTGGTCCGCAAAAGGCAGCGGACCGGGGCTCACCTGCTCGAAGCGCACGCGATCGGCAAGCCCGCGACGCGCGATCAGGCGCCGCGCGTGCTCCAGCACCGGCGCCTCGACATCGATGCCGAGCACCTGCGCCGCGCCGTAGTCGCGTGCCAGCAGCAACTCGATGCCGCCGGCGCCGCAGCCCACATCAAGCACCCGCTTGCCCGCAACATCGATGCCCTGCAGCAGCTCCGCCACTTCGGCGGGGCCACCCGGCGAGAGAAAACCCTCACCCCAGACCAGCGCCAGAAGTTCAATCATGGTATCGCTGTATTCGGGCGCTTCCGCCGCCGCATTAGTCATGCCGCTACCAGACCTCACGTTTGAAGACGATGCGTTTGGGGCCCTGGAAGGTACCGAAAGTGGCGCGCGCGGAGGGGTCATCGGTACGCGTGCCGTTGCCGTCCCAGTCGTACTGCAGCCACGGCGCTTCAACCGTACCAAGGTTGACCTGCCAGCTGATCTCGCCCGTGTTGCCGGCACCGGGCGCGCTCAAGGAAAGCCCGAAGCGTCCGCCACTGGCTGTGGTAGCGCTGAAGGTGCCAGTGGAGGTGCCGCCACCTATGCCAACACTCATGACGCCGGCCGCCGGCAGGCCCGCGGGTGTACCCGCCCCGAAATCCAGCGCCGTCGTACTCAGCGTGGAACAGGAATCGGCGGTGTTCAGCATGAAACCGCTGCCGTTGTAGTACTGCGTGTAGAGCGGCAAGCCCAGCAGGCCGAGTTCCGAGCCCATGGCGTTATCCGTCACCAGTCGACCGTAGCGCAGGTTGGCGCCGCTGATCGGCGTAATGCTGTAGGTGTCGCAGCTGCCATCGTTGGCGGCATCAAGGCACACGCCGTCGCTGTCAGTGAGGTCTGCAGCCGTGTAGTTGGCCGTGACGCTGGCGGCAAAGGGCGCCTCGGGCGCGTCGCGGGTGTAGGTGAAGGCATCCCCGCTGCTCCCCGACACCAGGGACAGCGTGGCCGTGCCCGTGCCCCCCGTGCTGCCCGCGAGCGTGGCCACACTGGCGTTGACCACAGTAAGCGGGTGCGCGCCGCTCGCGGCGCTGACGTAGCTGCGCCCCGACAGCGTTGACGACAACTTGAAGAAACCCGTCGTGGTGTAGTTGCTGGTGGTGCCACCCTGCGCGCTCAGCGCGGTCACGCCGAGTACCGGCGCCGTGGTGAAATAAAACGGCTGATCCTGGTAGGTGAAAGCGCCTGCACTGCAACGGTTGGTGAACAACGGCGCGTTCGCAGCCACGCTGAAGCGCTTGGGATAGAAACGCCCCACGTAGCCGGAGCTGCCGCGGATTTTCGCCGTCTCCGTGGTGCTGAGGCCCAGATAACTGCCGCCCTGCGCCGCGCTGACTTCGATAACACCGACCTCGTCGTAGCGCATGCCGCTGATGGCCGCGACACCGTTGCTGAAAACCGCGGAGGCCGAACCGGTGATACCCGGATGCGCGCCGTCCGCGGGCAGGATCAGGTTGGACGTGAGTGTGAGCGAGGACACGGGCGCGAAGTTCGGCGTGGTGGCGTTGCCCGCGAGGCTCGCGTTATTGGTGGCGCTGGTATCGCTGGACTCCATGCCATCGGCAATGCCGTCGTTGTTCGCGTCTGCCGCAGAACTCCAGGCCACAGCGCGCGCGCTGGCGTTGAAGGTGGAGCCGGCCGTGATGAATTTCGTGCCGCTTGCGCTGCTGGCAGCCGGGTTGCCGGTGATGGAGAGAGCGTATGCAAAGGGCCTCGACACGAAGGTATTGCTGGAGCCTGCCATGTAACTGCCCGATGCCGCGCCGCCGGCGACCGGCAGCACGTAACGTGCGTATAGGCGCGTGCTGCCGGCATCGTTCCAGTTGATGCTGAAACTCGCCTTGCCGGCGTTGTCGAAGGTCATCGAGGCATTGGTGTACGCGCTCACGCTGCCCGAGCTATTTCCCGCGATGGCAGTGCTGCTGCCGCCGTTAACGCTCAAGGTGGAGGCGCTGCAGGTGGCGGGCGAGACGCATTCGTAACCGAACTGCACGGTCTTGCTTCCTTGCAGCGCCGCCACGCACGCAGTGCTGGAATCGCTGGTTTTGATGGCACGAATCTGCAGCGTCTGCGCGCCCGGGGCAGTGGCCGATGACTTGCCGGCGATCTGCGTGCCGATGGCATTGACCACGCTGTTGGCCTGGAACTCGAAACCGGAGGTCGAGAAGGTGATGCTGGGATCGTCAGTGGCGGCAACCGCATTACCGCTCGCCTCGGTCACGCTGTCATCGGCTGCGGTCAGGCTGAGGGTTTCTGCGGTGGTGTCCTGGAAGCCCAGCGTGACGCTGCCGTTGTCGGAAGCGGTAAAGCCATAGGTGGCAGCGCCATCGTTCGCGGCGCCGTTGCTCAGCGTGCCGCTGCCCGTCACCAGGGTCCAGTCGCCGCGCCCCACCGAGGTGCCCAGCGTCACGGTGCCCGTATACGTGCTGAAGACGCTGTGATCGTTGCTGTGAGCCGCAAGCGTAACCGCCGTAGCCGTGCAGGTGACGCCCGTTCCGCCATGCGACAACTGGAAGTGGTCGGGGCCAACAGCCGTGGGGCAGACGTGGGTCTGCGTGGCGAGGGCAGTGAGAGCCGACTGGCTCAGGGCGCGCGGATAGACCTGCGCCTCGTCGATATAACCCTTGAAGTAATAACCGCTCTGCGAGGTGCCAATCTGCACAGCGCCCGCGTCGGTTCCCCAGGTGCCGGTGTGGGCAATCGAGGTGCTTGCCAGCAGTGCACCCGCCGAACTGAAGACATAGATCGTCCGCGTACGGTTGGTGATATCGGCCACCGCCGCCACGAAGTACCAGGTGTTGCTCGATATGCTGTAGGTCGAGTCGAGAATCACGGGGACCACACCCCGGCTGAAGAAGCGCAACTTGCCGCTGGCCCCATCACCCAGACTGAAGCCGTAGCCGGTGGTGCCTGCGGCGTCATCGGTGAATATGCGCTGGCCCGCGGTTGCGGCGTTCGTGGAATAGATCCACGCCGCCGCGGTGAAGTCCGTGGTGAGATTGGGCAGAGGTGTCTTGACGTTGCCATTGGTGACGGAGCTGCTCGTCATCACGCCGTACCTGCAGGTGCCCGGACTTTCCGGGATGGCGGGCGCGGGATTGGTGATGGCAGTGGTGGCGCCGTTGATCGCCTGCGCATGGTTGCCGTTGCCGGAACTGTCCAGCACCTGCGCCACCGCGCCGTTCCAGCTGGTTTCGTCGAACTTGTAAATGGCCAGAGACGAGGCCGTGAGCAGCGTGTAGACCTGCCCCGTGAAGGTGCCCGTGAGTGCCGGCGAGACAGCACCCGCACCGGTCTGGTTCAGCCCCAAGGTGCCGCTGCCCACGCCGAGGTTTGCGGTCACCGTCCACGCGGTGCCACTGCCCGTCACGGTGGCGATGAACGCGCCCGTGAGCCCACTGGACGCCAGCGCGAAGGCGCTGCTGCTCACGCCCGTCACGCTGCGATTGAAAGTGACGCTCCAGGAGACCGAAGAAGCGGTTGTGGCCTGCGTGCAGGTGCTGGCGCAGGTGATGGCCGTCACCACCGTCGGGGGCGTGGTGTAGACCTGCCCGCTAAAGGTCCCCGAGAGCGTGGGTGACACGGTGCCTGCGCCCGTCTGGTTCAGGCCGAGCGTGCCCGCCCCGGTACCCACGTTGGCGGTGACCACCCAACTGGTGCCGCTGCCCGTGACAGTAGTTATGGCGGAGCCCGTGAGCCCACTCGCCACCAGACCGAAGGCCGCAGACGTCACGCTCGTCACGCTACGGTTGAAGGTGATGTTCCATGAGACCGTGGTGGTAACAGCAGTCTGAGTGCAGGCGGTGGCGCAGGCGATGGCGGTCACCACCGTGCCAGGGGTGGTGTAGACCTCGCCAGTGAACGTGCCCGCAAGCGTGGGAGAAACTGCACCCGCCGCGCTTTGATCTAAGCCGAGCGTACCCGCTCCCGTACCCACGCTGGCGGTGACAACCCAACTGGTGCCGCTGCCGGTGACCGTGGTGATCGCGGAGCCCGTAAGGCCGCTCGCCACCAGGCTGAACGCACTGGCGTCCACACCCGTGACGCTGCGATTGAACGTCACGTTCCACGACACCGTGCTGGTGATCGCCGTCTGTGTACATGCCGTGGCGCAGGTGATGGCCGTGACAGTAGATGGTGTGGTGTAGACCTCGCCGGTGAACGTACCCGCAAGCGCGGGAGAGACACTGCCCGCCCCGCTCTGGTTCAAGCCCAGCGTGCCGCCTCCCGTGCCTACGCTGGCGGTGACCACCCAACCGGTGCCGCTACCGGTGACCGTCGTGATCGCGGAGCCCGTAAGACCGCTCGCCACCAGACTGAAAGCGCTAGCGTCCACACCTGTGACGCTGCGATTGAACGTCACGCTCCACGATACCGTGCTGGTGATCGCCGTCTGTGCACATGCAGTGGCGCAGGTGATGGCCGTCACCACCGTCGAAGGCGTGGTGTAGACCTCGCCAGTGAACGTGCCCGCAAGCGTGGGAGAAACCGCACCCGCCGCGCTCTGGTTCAATCCGAGCGTACCCGCTCCAGTACCCACGCTGGCGGTGACCACCCAACTGGTGCCGCTGCCGGTGACCGTGGTGATCGCGGAGCCCGTAAGACCGCTCGCCACGAGGCTGAACGCACTGGCGTCCACACCCGTGACGCTGCGATTGAACGTCACGTTCCACGACACCGTGCTGGTGATCGCCGTCTGTGTACATGCCGTGGCACAGGTGATAGCCGTGACAGTAGATGGTGTGGTGTAGACCTCGCCAGTGAACGTGCCGGCAAGCGTGGGAGAAACCGCACCCGCCGCGCTTTGGTTCAAGCCCAGCGTACCCACTCCCGTACCCACGCTGGCGGTGACCACCCAACTCGTGCCGCTGCCGGTGACGGTCGTGATGGCGGAGCCCGTAAGGCCGCTCGGCACCAGACTGAATGCGCTGGCGCTCACGCCGGTGACGCTGCGGCTGAAGGTGACGCTCCACGAGACCGTCGTCGTGATGGCCGTCTGTGCACATGCAGTGGCACAGGTGATGGCCGTCACGGTCGATGGCGTGGTGTAGACCTCGCCAGTGAACGTGCCGGCAAGCGTGGGAGAAACCG
>CAMAXE010000029.1 GCA_945862145.1 Klebsiella pneumoniae | reverse complement strand
GGTACTACGAGAACGGTTTGCCCGACTACATGCGCGCCGCCACTGACGGTTTCGTCACGCTGCCGGCGGAGCCCTTCGTGGGCAGTTTCAGCGGCAGTTCCGAGGCCGTGGACTGGGCGGTGCAGTGGTTGCCCGAGGGTGGCGATCTCGTGACCGAGAGTTACGTGAACCTCATTCCCACCACGCAGGGCGGCACGCACGTCAACGGTCTGCGTACGGGGCTGCTCGAGGCACTGCGTGAGTACTGCGAGTTCCGCAACCTTTTGCCCCGCGGTATCCGACTCGCCCCCGAGGATCTCTGGGACCGCTGCGCCTACGTGCTTTCGGCTAAGCTCCGCGAGCCGCAGTTCAGCGGCCAGACCAAGGAGCGACTGTCCTCGCGTGAGGCGGCGGCCTTCATCTCGGGTGTCGCACGCGATGCCTTCGGTCTGTGGCTCGGCCAGCACACCGGGGAGGGCGACCGGCTGGCCGAGATGGCGGTGAGCGCCGCGGGTAGCCGCCTGCGCAAGAGCCGGCAGGTCGAGCGCAAGAAAGTGACCTCCGGGCCCGCACTTCCGGGCAAGCTCGCCGACTGCACCGCGCAGGACCTCGACCGCACGGAGCTCTTCCTGGTCGAGGGCGATTCCGCCGGTGGTTCCGCCAAGCAGGCGCGCGATCGCGTCTTCCAGGCGATCATGCCGCTGAAGGGCAAGATCCTGAACTCCTGGGAACTCGACAGCCGCGAGATCCTTGCCTCCGAGGAGATCCACAACATCGCCGTTGCGCTGGGCGTGGACCCGGGCTCGTCGGACCTCGAGGGCCTGCGCTACGGCAAGGTCTGCATCCTCGCCGATGCCGACAGCGACGGGCTGCACATCGCCACCCTGCTCTGCGCGCTGTTCGTGCGCCATTTCCGCCCGCTGGTCAACGCCGGACGCGTCTTCGTGGCCATGCCGCCGCTCTACCGCATCGATGTGGGCAACGACGTCTACTACGCACTCGATGAGGGGGAAAAGCAGGGTGTTCTCGCCCTGATCGAGGCCGAGAAGAAACGTGGCAAGGTGAACGTGCAGCGCTTCAAGGGGCTCGGCGAAATGAACCCGCTGCAGTTGCGCGAGACCGTGATGTGCCCCGATACGCGCCGTCTTGTGGAGCTCACCATCGCCGAGGAGGATCGCGCCGAGGAAATTCTCGACATGCTGCTCGCCAAGAAGCGCTCCGCCGACCGCCGCGACTGGCTGGAGCGCAGCGGGAATCTCGCGGAGATCGTCTGATCGTGGCCACGCAGCCCCGCTTCGAGGTCGCCGACGGCGACTCCGGCGTCGTGCTGCGGCTGCTGGGTGACTGGCTGGCGCGCGAGACCCCGCCCGGCATCGATGACGTGACGGCCAGCCTGCGCCAGTGTGCAGGCCGCACGCTCCGGGTCGACTGTGCCGCGCTCGGGCAGTGGGACTCCGTGCTGGTCAGCACGTTGCGCGCCTGCCGGGCTGCGTGCCTCGACTCGGCCATGAACTTCGATCCGGGCGATGCACCCGATGGCGCGCTCCGCCTGCTCGCGCTGGCAGACGCCGTGGCTCCGCACCGCCGCCCGGTCAGCGCGCGGCCCGGCGCGATCAGCCGGCTGCTCGCGGGAGAACCCTTGCTTGCCTTTGGTGCCGAGCTGCTGCTCGCCTGCAATTTCGCCGGTGACGTGGTGCTCGCCTGTGGCCGGCTCGTTTGCGGTCGGGCGCGGATGCGCATGGTCGATCTGCTGTGGTTCGTGCAGCAGGCAGGGCCCCAGGCACTCGGGATTGTCACCCTGATCAGCGTCCTGGTCGGCATGATCCTCGCGTATCTCGGATCGGTGCAGCTGCAGCAACTCGGCGCCCAGGTCTACGTGGCCGATCTGGTGGCGCTCGGCATGGTGCGCGAAATGGCGCCGCTGATGACCGGCGTCATCATGGCCGGACGCACCGGGGCCGCCTACGCTGCGCAGTTGGGCACCATGCAGACGCGCGAGGAAATCGACGCCATCGAGACGCTCGGCATCTCACCCATCGAGTTTCTCGTGCTGCCGCGGATGCTGGCGCTGGTGCTGGTGATGCCGATGCTGTGCATGTACAGCGACGTGCTGGGGATACTTGGCGGCGCACCTGTAGCGATGGCGATGGATGTGAGCTGGGGGCAGTATCTGGCGGGCGCGCAGGAGGCCGTGACGGTCACGCACATCGCGACCGGCGTGGCCAAGAGCCTTGCCTTCGGATTGCTGATCGGCGCCACGGGCTGCCGTGCCGGTATCCGTTGCGGGCGCAGCTCCGAGGCGGTGGGTCAGGCCACCACGACCGCGGTTGTGAGGGCCATCGTGTGGCTGGTGATCGCCGATGCGGCGTTCAATATCGTCTATCAGCGGCTGGGTATATGAGCGTGGACCGCGCGCGCGAGCACATCCGCGTGGCGGGGCTGGAGATGCGTTACGGCGTGCGTGTCATCCAGAGCGGGCTCGATTTCACGGTGGAGCGTGGCGACATCTTCGTCATCATGGGCGGCAGTGGCTGTGGCAAATCAACCCTGCTGAAACACATGATCGGTCTCTACGAGCCGGCTGCGGGCGAGGTTTTCTACAACGGGGTGAGCTACCAGCAGAGCAGCGTGGAGGCGCGCGCGGCCATGCGTCGGCGCTGGGGCATCACCTACCAGGCGGGTGGACTGTTCAGCGCCATGACGCTGGCCGAGAACGTGGCGCTGCCGCTCACGCAGTACACGGCGCTGGATACCGCCAGCGTGCGCGAGCTGGTGTCCTACAAGCTCGCGCTGGTGGGGCTGGCTGGTTTCGAGGAGTATTATCCCTCCGAGATTAGCGGTGGCATGCAGAAGCGCGCCGGGCTTGCCCGGGCGATCGCGCTGGATCCCGAGATCCTGTTTTTCGACGAGCCTTCGGCGGGGCTTGATCCGGTGAGCTCCCGCCTTCTCGACGAACTGATCATGCAGATGCGCGATGTGCTGGGCGTTACGGTTGTTATCGTGACGCACGAGCTTGCCAGCATCTTTGCCATCGCCAGCAATTCCGTATACCTCGACGCGGAGACCCGCACCATGCTCGATACCGGCTCCCCCCGCGAGCTGCTGCGCTCCAGTCCGCATGCCGCTGTGCGGCGCTTTCTCGCCCGTGGCGATGCCGCGGCAACGGCGAGCCCATGAGCGCCCGCCCGAGTTCCACCGCCATCGGCTTGTTCGTGGTTGGCGCGATCGTGCTGGTGGTGGGCTCGCTCGCCTTCTTCGGCACCGCGCTTTTCGGCGGCAGCAAGGAGTTGCGCAGCGCAGCGGTGATCTTCACCGGCTCCGTGAAGGGGCTGAACGTGGGTGCGCCGGTCACGCTGCGCGGGGTCAAGATCGGCGACGTGCGCGAGATTGTCCTGCGTTACGACAGCCAGCACGAGCAGTTCGTGACGCCGGTGTTCATTTCGGTGAATGTCGCTGATCTGGGGATCGGCCACGACGTGGCGCGCAAAGTGCCCCTGGAACCCTTGGTCTCGCGAGGTCTGCGCGCGCAACTGCGTATGCAGAGCGTCCTCACGGGGCTCCTCTATATCGATCTCGACTTCATGCCCGAGTCGCCTGCCCGCTACGTGGACTACGACACCGGCGTTCAGCAGATTCCCACCGCGCCCACGGAAATCGAGGCCATTCTCGAGCGCGTGAGTGAGATCGATATTCAGTCTTTCATGCAGCGGGCCGACAACACGGTGCGTGCCCTCGAGGCCCTGCTTGCCGACCCCGAGATGAAACGTTTGCCCGCCAGCCTGAATGCCACCCTCGCCGATGTGCGCGCACTTGCGGTCGATGCCGATCGTGAGCTGGTCGTCCTCGGCGGCAAGGTCGGCCATCTCTCTGACACGGCCAGCGCTGAGCTGACCGCAACACGCGCCGAGGTGCAGCGCATCAGCGCACGACTCGACCACAGCCTGGTGCAACTCGACGCCACGCTCGCCAGCCTCCAGCGCACCTCCGATGAAGTGAACTACGCGGTCTCCGATCGCTCGCCCGCGTTGCACGACCTCACCGAGGCTGCTGCCGGTATCGGTCGCGCCGCGCGTGCCATGGAGGTGCTGGCCGACACGCTCGCGCGCGAGCCCGAGTCGCTGATCCGTGGGCGCAAACCCGCAGCCGAGGACCAACCATGACGCATCGCCTGCCGCTGCTGCTCGCCTCGCGCCTGCTTGCACTGATCCTTCCGCTTGCAGGCTGCGGCTCCACGCCGCCTACCGACTGGTACCTGCTGGAGGCAACGGCGACCCCGCTCGCTGCCGCTGGCGGGCCCAGTATCGGCATCGCAAGGCTGGAGGTTGCCGATTACCTGCTCGCACCCCAGGTGCAGACGCGCCCTGGACCGAACACCGTGCGTCGCGCGGACTTCGCCCGCTGGGCCGAGCCGCTCGACCAGGGCGTGGCGCGGGTGCTGTTGCTCGACCTTGCGGCGGTCGCTGGAACCGAGCGTGTGCGGCTCGCGCCGTGGCCGCGCGACTGGGTGCCGGAGCGTGAGCTCATGGTGCGCATCGAGCGGCTCGATGCCGGACCCGCCGAGGTCGAGCTCGTGGCCACGTGGTCGGTGCAGGATGGCGCGCGAACGCGACCCGCGCGCGACCGGCTCGGGCGTCTCAGCCGGCCTCGCTCGGGTGCGGGTGCGGAGTCGGTGGCCGCCGATTACAGCGCGCTGTTAGGCGAGCTCGCCCGGCAGATCGCCGCTGACCTCACCACTCCCGCGGCGGATGACGTGGCGCCGGCTTCCGACTAGCATACGCGCCGCCTTCCACGGAGCATTTCATGGCCCAGGACATGTTTTCGGGCAACGTCGAGAACGAGCGCGTCAAGCTGCGCGACTACACCGAACGCGCCTATCTCAATTATTCGATGTACGTGATCCTCGACCGCGCGCTGCCGCACGTGGGCGACGGATTGAAGCCGGTGCAGCGCCGCATCATCTACGCGATGCACGAGCTCGGGCTGCGCGCCAGCGCCAAGTACAAGAAATCAGCGCGCACCGTGGGTGATGTGATCGGCAAGTTCCACCCGCACGGAGACAGCGCCGCCTACGAGGCGATGGTCCTGATGGCGCAGGCCTTCTCGTACCGCTATCCGCTGATTGACGGGCAGGGGAACTGGGGCTCGCCCGACGATCCGAAGTCCTTCGCTGCCATGCGCTACACCGAGTCCCGGCTCGCCGGCTTCGCGGAGCTGCTGCTCGCGGAGATCGGGCAGGGCACGGTCTCCTGGTTGCCCAACTTCGACGGCACCATGTCGGAGCCCGAGATCCTCCCCGCGCGCGTGCCTCATGTGCTGCTGAACGGCACCACCGGTATCGCAGTGGGCATGGCCACCGACATTCCGCCGCATAACCTGCGCGAAATCGTTGCCGCCTGCCTGCATCTCCTCGAGCATCCCGATGCAAGCTCGGCTGATCTCACCGCTTTCGTGCGGGGCCCCGATTTCCCGACCGAAGCCGAGGTGATCACCTCGGAGAAAGATCTTTGCGACATGTATGCCACCGGTCGCGGCAGCCTGCGCGCGCGCGCTGTCTGGCAGCGGGAGCAACCCGACTCCCTGGTGGTGACGGCGCTGCCGTTTCAGGTTTCGGGGGCGCGGGTGCTGGAGCAGATCGCCCTGCAGATGCAGGCGAAAAAACTCCCTATGGTGGCGGATCTGCGCGATGAGTCCGACCACGAAAACCCCACCCGGCTCGTGATCGAGATGCGCTCCAACCGCATCGACGCCGAGGCGTTGATGTCGCACCTCTTCGCGAGCACCGACCTCGAGCGGACCTACCGCGTCAACATGAACGTGATCGGGCTCGACGGTCGCCCGGGCGTGCGCGATCTCGCACGGATGCTCGGCGAGTGGCTGCGTTTTCGCCGTGACACCGTCCGCCGCCGCCTGCAGCACCGGCTCGAGCAGGTGCAGAAACGCCTGCATATCCTCGATGCACTGCTGATCGCCTTCCTCAACATCGATGATGTGATCGCGATCATCCGCTACGAGGACAAGCCGAAGGCCGTGCTGATCGCGCGCTTCACGCTCTCCGACGACCAGGCCGAGGCCATTCTCGAACTGAAGCTCCGCCACCTCGCCAAGCTCGAGGAAATGAAGATCCGCGGCGAGCAGGAAGAACTCGCCAAAGAGCGTGACGCCCTCGAGCAGACGCTGGGTTCCGAGGCCCGCATGAAGACCCTGCTGCGCAAGGAATTGCTTGCCGCCGCCGAGGAGTTCGGCGACCAGCGACGTTCCCCGATCGTGAGCCGACCGGAAGCCCGCGCCTACAGCGAGACTGAACTGGTGAGCGCAGAACCCGTGACAGTGGTGCTTTCCGGCAAGGGCTGGATACGCGCGGCCAAGGGTCTCGATATCGATCCCGAGAAGCTTGGCTACAAGGCCGGCGACGCCTTCCTCTGCGCCGTTCAGGGGCGCTCCAATCAGTCCGTGATCCTGCTCGACTCGACCGGCCGCACCTACTCGCTGGCGGCGCATGCGCTGCCCTCGGCCCGTGGCCAGGGCGAGCCGCTTACCGGGCGCATCAACCCCCCCTCGGGTGCGACGTTCGTCGGTGCCTTGATGGGCGAGGACAGCGCCTGCTGCCTGCTCTCGACCGATGCGGGCTATGGCTTCGTCGCCAGGTTCGAAGACCTCCACGCCAAGAATCGCGCGGGCAAGGTGGTGTTGTCGGTGCCCGAGGGCGCACAGGTGCTCGCGCCGGTGCGTATCGCCGATCCGGCCGTCGACTGGCTGGTGGCGGTGAGCAACGAAGGCCGGATGCTGGTGTTCCCCGTCGCCGAGCTGCCGCAGCTCTCCCGTGGCAAGGGCAACAAGATTCTCGGTATCCCGGCCGCACAGCTGAAGACCCGCGAGGAATTCATGCTGGACGCAGCGGTGTTGGGGCTGAAGGATGAGCTCCTGATCCACAGCGGCAAGCGCTTCCTGCGGCTGAAGCGCGGCGACCTCGAGCACTACCTCGGCGAGCGCGGCCGTCGCGGCAACAAGCTGCCGCGCGGATTCCAGAAGGTCGACCGGCTAGAGCCGGTGCAGGGCTGAGGGCGTCGATGAGCGCCATCACGCTGATCACCATCAGCGGACAGGATCGCCCCGGCATTACCGCCATGGTCACGGGCGTGCTGGCTCGCCACAGCAGCAACGTGCTCGATATCGGGCAGGCCGTGATCCACGAGCAGCTCACCCTCGGGTTGCTGGTCGAACTTCCCGACCGCCACGAGAACTCGCTCGCGCTTGCCGAGATCCGCGAGCGGGCCTCGGCCATGGGCCTCGCGGTGCGCTTGAGCCCCGTTGGCGCGCAGAGTTACCGCGAGTGGGCCGCGGGGCAGGGCAGCACACGTCACATCGTCACATTGCTGTCGCGACGCATCCGCGGTGAGGAGATCGCGCGCCTGAGCGAAGTGGTGGCTCGTCACGGGCTTTCGATCGACAAAATCACGCGGCTCTCCGGGCGTGTCTCGCTCGATGCGGCTGATGCCACCGACAAGGCCTGCGTCGAGCTCTCGGTGCGTGGCGAGTTTCCTGATCCCGAGGCTGCCCGGCGGGAGTTTCTGGCGCTGGCGGCATCGCTGGGCGTGGACATCGCCTGCCAGCGCGACAGCATGTTCCGCCGCAACCGCCGGCTGGTTGCCTTCGACATGGACTCCACGCTGATAGAGGCCGAGGTCATCGACGAGCTGGCGCGCCACGCGGGCGTGGGCACTGAGGTGGCGGCTATCACCGAGAGCGCGATGCGCGGGGAGATCGACTTCGCCCAGAGCTTCCGCAGGCGAGTTGCCTTGCTGGAGGGACTGGACGAGGGGGTGCTGGAGGAAGTGGCGCAGGCGCTGCGTCTCACCGAGGGCGCGGAGAAATTGCTCGCGGCGCTGCGCCGCATGGGCCTGCGCACGGCGATCATTTCCGGAGGCTTCGGGTACTTCGGGCGCAAGGTGCAGCAGCGGCTCGGCATCGACTACGTCTTTGCCAACGAACTCGATATCGAGGATGGGCGCGTCACCGGGCGTGTGCATGGCCGCGTCGTCGACGGTGCCCGTAAGGCCGAGTTGCTGCGCGAGCTCGCGCAACGCGAGGGCATCTCGCTCGAGCAGGTGATCGCAGTGGGCGATGGCGCCAACGATCTGCCGATGCTCTCCATCGCAGGACTTGGCATCGCCTTCCGCGCCAAGCCCATTGTGAAAGCCTCGGCGCAGCACGCCATCAGCACGCTCGGGCTGGACGGAATTCTCTATTTGCTGGGAATAAGTGACCGCGAGCTGGCCACCCTTTGAGCGCTTCCCGGATCGGCTGGTGAATCAGGCGAGGTCGGTGAAGTCGTAGCGCATGTCCGGTTGCGGCGGCTGCAGGTAGCTGCCCTGGATGTAGTTCACCCCGACCTGCCACAGCACGGCCAGCATGCCCGCGCTCTCGACCTCGGGCATGATCGAGGCGATCTGCTCGTGATGCATGGCTTCCACCAGCGGTTTCAGCAGCGTGTTCGTGCTATCGGGGTCCTGCAGTGCCGCCGCCATCGCGCCATCGAGGCGTGCCAGCTGCGGTTTGAGGTGAATAAGATCCGCCACCGGGTTGTTGGCGATATGCACCTCGCTCACGCACAGTTGCGAGCCCAGCGCACGCACCCGTTCCGCCAGATGCCGCGCCTCGCCGAGGTTGGCTGCAATGTCCCGGTGTGACACTTGTACGACCAGCGTTTCGGCCGACAGGCCGGCGCCGTGCAGCGCGAGCGCCAACCATTGTGAAAATTCGGGATCACGCAGCGCCTGCACGCCGACGGGCACCAGAAGCCGCGTCTGCGGGTGGCGTTCCAGCTGCGGCGCAAGCTCTTTCAGGGCTTCGTTGAACACCCACTTGTCGAGCTCCAGCGAGGTCTCCGCCAAACCCGCTGCTGCGAGCCAGTCATTGGCGCCCTGGTTGTCCTGGGTGCGGCGGACCTGCACCTCGTAGTGTTCGGTGCTGTCGCCGCGCAAGCTGACGAGGGGCTGGAACAGGATGCGGAAGCCGCCCTCGTGAATTTCTGGCGCCAGCGAGGTATCTGAAGGCGCTGCGGCAGCGCTTGGCGCCGCGATGATCTGCACGCGCTCGGGATCGCTGCCACGCAACGAGCTCGCACGCTCCATGACGGCGGCGAGCGCCGACCAGCCGCGGTCGATCGCGGCCTGGGCGCCGTCGCGTGCCACGAGCTCGAGGGGAAGCGCCACGGTACATGCCGTGCAACGCACACTCTGGCTGCCCACTGCATGCACGCCCTCGGATACCTGCAGGATGATCTGGCTCGCCAGGTCGGCCGCCTGCGAGCGCTCCAGCGCTGGTCCGGTCATCGCCAGTACGGCATCGCCTATTCTGAGCGGAGCCGAAGGCAGCCCGTTAGACGATTGCAAGAGCGCGCCCAGACCCTCGATCAGGCGGTTGGCGGCATTGACACCCAGCGTGCGGCAATGCGGGGCGTAGCCGTCGATGCCGACCAGCAGCAGGAAGCCGCGGTCCTGGGCCGAGACGACGCCCAGCAGTGCCTCGATGCCTCCGGGGCCCGTGCTGCCAACTACCGCCGGGGTGCTTGCCCGAACCAGCACCTGCATGCAGGGCTCGCCCTCGAAGTGTGCTGTCGACAGCGCCAGCTGCCCGGCGAACTCGTGGCCGTCGGTGCGCAGGCCGGTGAAATCGATGGCGGTCTGCTCCTCAGGGTGCTTGCCGTAGCGTTTGAGCGCAGCCTTGAAATCCTTTTGCCGGGAGCCCGCGATCAGATCGATCAGCGGGACCGAGGTGAGCTCTTCAGCATCAGCGAAGCCGAAGAAGCGTGCATAGAGCGCGTTGGCCTGCACGTGCATGCCGTCGACGACGTAGGCGATGGCGTCTTGCGAGGCGGCGAGAAGGAGTTCTGCCCGCCTTGCGGTCTCGGCGTACTGCACCCGCAGCCTCGCCAGTTCGCGGTGCTCGCGCAGCCCCGTTGCCTCCCGGAGGGCTGCACGCAGCAGGCGCTCGGGTTCGTCGTGCCCCATGACTTCGCGGGCGCCCTGACGCAGGCAGGCAAGGGCTGCATCGCTGCGGGTGTCGGCGGCGCACACCAGGCAGGGGAGATCGCTTGCACGCTCGGCAAGCAGTGTCAGTGCCTCGGCGGGCGTAAGCTCCGGGTGGCGATCATCGGCGATCAGCACGTCCCACTGCGCATCGCGCAGCAGTTCGCCCAGATCCCGCAGCGAGCTCACCCGGTGCGCCCGCGTCGCGTGACCCGCTTCCCGGAACAAACCCAGCACGGCTTCGAGCCCGGTTTGGGACTCGCAGCTCACCAGCAGGTTGAGATTCTCGGGTAGCCGCATCCGTTTCGCCTTGATGCGCCCGGGGGAGGGCACGCCGATCCATTGTAGAAGAGGCCCGTGCGGCTTGGCCACCTGTGAGGCTGCCAATCCCCAAGGCTTCGGGTATCATTCGGGCCCCTTCAGCGGCCCCACGCAGGGACACCAATGGCTACCTACTCTTCCAACGAATGGAAATCCGGTCTCAAGGTCATCCTCGAGGGTGATCCCTGCTCCATCCTGGAGAACGAGTACGTAAAGCCCGGCAAGGGCCAGGCCTTCAACCGCGTGAAGCTGCGCAACCTGAAGACCGGCCGTGTGTGGGACCGCACCTTCAAGTCGGGCGACTCCCTCGAGGGGGCCGATGCCGTCGACAAAGAACTCCAGTACCTCTACAACGACGGGCAATTCTGGCACTTCATGGACCCGGAAACCTTCGAGCAGTACCAGACCGACAATGACGTGGTGGGCAATGCCGGCCAGTGGCTTAGAGAGAACGAGAGCTGCACCATCACCCTGTGGAACGATGTCCCCATCACGGTGAACCCGCCCAACTTCGTCGAGCTCGAGATCGCCGAGACCGATCCAGGGCTGCGTGGCGACACCGCCACCGGCGGCACCAAGCCGGCCAAGCTCTCCACCGGTGCGATGGTGCGCGTTCCCCTGTTTCTCGATGTCGGCGACGTGGTCCGTGTGGACACGCGCACCGGCGAGTACATGAACCGCGTGCGTAACTGAGCGGGACGCCTCCAGCGGCCACCCCGACCTTTCGCCCCGTGCACCGTCGGGCAGAACACTGGGCCCCCTCGGCCTCCATCGAGACGCTCAGTGCCCGTGCGGGCCTCATTGCCCGCATCCGGGCTTTCCTGGCGGCCCGCGGAGTGCTCGAGGTCGAGACACCCCAACTCGCCCCTGTAACCGCCACCGATCCCCTGCTGGACAGCGTGCCTGCCCAGCCCTTCCGGGACGGCCGCGACTGGTTCCTGCAGACCAGCCCCGAATTTGCCATGAAACGCCTGCTGGCGGCCGGCAGCGGGCCTATCTATCAACTGGGCAAATGCTTCAGGCGCGGCGAGGAAGGCCCGCGACATAACCCGGAATTCACCATGCTCGAGTGGTACCGCCCCGGCTTTGATCTCGAGGCCCTGATTGCCGAGGTGGAGGAGTTGATTGCCGTTGCTGTGCCCGGACTGCCGCTGCGCCGTGACAGCTACCGTGCGCTGTTCGCGCGGCATGCAGGCATCGATCCCTTTCGCGATTCCGATTCGCGCCTGCGCGAATCAGCCGCGAGCCTCGCGCCGGATGCGGCGGACTGGGACCGTGACGCGCTGCTCGATCTGTTGTTCGCGGCGCAGGTGGAGCCGCATCTTGGCGAGGGTTGCCTGCATGTGGTGACAGATTTTCCTGCCAGTCAGGCCGCGCTTGCCCGTACGCGCCTCGATCCGCAGGGCGATCTCGTGGCGGCGCGTTTCGAGGTGTTCATGCGGGGTCTGGAGATTGCCAATGGCTACGATGAACTCTGCGATCCGCAGGAACTGCGCCGGCGGTTTGCGGCTGACAACACCGAGCGCGTGCGTCGCGGCCTGCTGCACGTGCCGCCCGACGAGCGCTTGCTGGCGGCCATGACGCAGGGACTCCCCGACTGCGCTGGCGTGGCGCTCGGCGTCGATCGTCTGCTGATGGTGGCTCTCGGAAAGACACGGATTGACGAGGTCATCGCCTTCACGGCGGAGCGGGCTTGAGGGCGCGCCCCGCCTGTTTTCAGGCGGATTTCCAGCCCCCGATGCGCTGCCCCATGCGCAGCGGCGCGGCAGCCACCACCTGATCGTCCCAGGCTGATACGCCCCGCGGCAGCAGCAAAATCACGGTTGATCCCAGCTGGAAACGGCCCATCTCCGCGCCCTTGGCCAGCGTGCGTGCCGCTGCGTCGGACTCCAGATCGATCGACAGCACGGTGCGGCCCGCGGGTGTGACGGGTCCGGTCCAGACCGTCTCTATGCCTGCCACCACCATCGCACCCACCAGCACCATCGCTATGGGACCGTGAGCCGTCTCGAAGCGGCACACCAGGCGCTCGTTCCGCGCGAACAACCCCGGCACCGATTCAGCCGTTACACCGTTCACCGAAAACAAGCGGCCGGGGACGTAGCGCAGGCCGGTGAGGCGCCCGTGGCAGGGCATGTGCACGCGGTGGTAATCCCGCGGTGACAGATAGATGGTGGCAAAACTGCCACCCTCGAAGCCCGCGGCCTCGGCGTCATCGGCCAGTAGTTCGGCAACGCTGTAGGAGCGACCCTTGGCTTGCAGGATGCGGCCGGCGCTGATGCTGCCTGCCTGGCTCACGGCACCGTCTGCGGGCGAGACGATGGCCTCCGCTGCCATGTCCACCGGCCGGGCGCCCTCGCGCAGTGCCCGCGTGAAGAAGGCATTGAAATTGGCGTAGGCGCGTGGATCGGGCTCTGCCGCCTCGCGCATATCGACCCCGAATGCCGCGATGAACCGCATGATCAGCCAGTTCTTCAGGAAAGTGAGGCGGCTGCTGGCCAGCACACCCGTCAGTCGCGAGAGTGTGTGCTGCGGAAGCAGGTACTGGAGCAGTACAAAGGCTTTGTCGCGCGCCGGGCTCATTCGGGTTCTCCGAGTATCTGCAGATAGCTGCGGTAGCGTGCCTCGCCCACCTGGCCGGCTGTAACCGCCGCGCGCAGTTCGCAGTCAGGCTCCTCGCCATGGCGGCAGTCGCTGAAGCGGCAACGACCGAGAAAGGGACGGAATTCGCGGAATCCCGCAGCGAGCCGCGTGGGCTCGAGGAACGCGAGGCTGAACTCGCGGATTCCCGGCGAGTCGATCAACTCGCCACCCTGCGGCAAGTGATAGAGGCAGGCCGCGGTCGTGGTGTGGCGTCCTTTGGAGGCCGCCTCGGATAGCTCGCCGATGCGCAACTTCTCGTGCGGCAGCAGGGCCGCGATCAGCGAGGACTTGCCCACACCCGACTGCCCGACGAACGCGGTGGTGTGCCCTGCCAGTGCCTCACGCAGCGCCTCGAGCCCCCCGGCATCACGTGCTGAGGCGAGCAGGATGGGGTAGCCGATTCTCTCGTAACCGAGCAGCAACGCGCGTATGTCGACTGCGTGTCCACCCAGATCGGTCTTGTTCAGCAGGATGATCGCCTCGATGCCCGCATCCTCTGCCGCGGCAAGGTAGCGGTCGAGCAGATTCGGGTGTGGCGGCGGCTCCACGGCGAGTACCACCACGAGGCGGTCGAGATTGGCGGCAACGGCGCGCATGCGGCCCAGGGCGTCGGGTCGTTGCAGCGCGCTCGTGCGCTCCTGCCGCGCCAGCACCACGCCGCCGTCGCCCTCTACCCGCCAGGCGATCCGGTCACCGGCCACCAAGGAGTCGATATTGGCGCGGATATGGCAGCGTGTAATCAGACCGGGTTCGATCTGGTCCTCGACATCGGCCTGTTTGCCGAAGCGCGATATGACCAGGCCAGCACGCGCTTCACTACCCTCGTGACCATCGCCGGCAAGTGCATCATCCACCCGCTGCCGCTGCAGGCGGTTTACGCGACGAGCCTGGTTCTGGCTCAGGCGGCGGCCGGACATGGCGCGGACGTCGGCAGGGAATCGGCGGGTTTTTTCGGCACGTGCTCGGGGCTTTGCTAGACTGCGGCAGGGAGCATCAAGCCCCGGTGTGCGAGGAGTCTAGCATGGCACTGCGGGATACCCTGGTCTGGATCGATCTCGAGATGACAGGTCTCGATCCCGATCGCGACCGCATTATCGAAATTGCCACCATCGTCACCGACAGCGCGCTCAACGTGCTCGCCGAGGGACCGGTGTTCGCCATTCACCAGCCTGAACCGGTGTTGGGCCTTATGGACGAATGGAACCGTTCCCACCACGGCAGCTCGGGGCTCGTCGGGCGCGTGCGTGCCAGTGGTGTCGACGAGGCGGAAGCCGAGCGCCAGACACTGGCGTTCCTCGCCGAGTGGTCCGAGCCCGGCAGCTCGCCGATGTGCGGCAACAGCATCGGTCAGGACCGCCGCTTCCTTGCGCGCCACATGCGCGCGTTGGAGGTTTTCTTCCACTACCGCAATATCGATGTCAGCACCGTCAAGGAGCTCGCGCGGCGCTGGCGCCCGGACGTACTCGCCGGCGTGAAAAAAGAAGGCGCCCACCTCGCGCTGGACGATATCCGCGAGTCCATCGCTGAGTTGCGCCACTACCGCGACGCGTTTTTCCGCCTCGATTCCTGAAGCCTTTCCCACGCCCAGCGTACGTGTTCGCGCACCAGTTCCTCCGGGTGTTCCAGCCGCCGTGAGAGCGCCTCCAGCGCGTCGTCCGTGGCCGGGCCGTTGCCCAGCGCCACCGCTAGATTCCGCAGCCAGCGGGCGTGGCCCAGGCGGTTCAGCGGGGAGCCGGCCGCACGTGAGCCGAAGTCTTCCTCGTTCCAGCCGAACAGTTCCACCAGCGCGCTGTCATCGAGCCGGTGACGCGGTACGAAGTCCGCCTCGCGGCTCGGCTGCGCAAAGCGGTTCCACGGGCACACCAACTGGCAGTCGTCGCAGCCGAACACGCGGTTGCCGATTGGCGCGCGCATTTCCTCCGGGATCGGGCCCTTCAGCTCTATGGTGAGGTAGGAGATGCAGCGGCGCGCATCGAGCTGCCAGGGTCCGGTGAAAGCCTGCGTCGGGCAGACCTCAAGGCAGGCGCTGCAACTGCCGCAGTGCGTGGCGTCGAAAGGCGGATCGACCGGCAAGGCGAGGTCGGTGTAGATCTCGCCCAGAAAGAACCACGAGCCTGCCTTGGGGTGTATCAACAGCGTGTTCTTGCCGATCCAGCCGAGGCCTGCTTTTTGTGCGATGCCGCGCTCGAGTACCGGTGCGCTGTCGACGAAGGGGCGCGTTGCCGCGTCCGGGCGAGCGGCGCGGATGCGACGGGCCAGTTCGGCCAGGCGATTACGGAATACCCGGTGATAGTCCCTGCCCAGCGCGTAGCGCGCGATGTACCCGCGGGTGTCGTCCTCGAGCACGGAGTGCGCGTCGGCGGCTGCTTCGGGCCAGTAGTCCATGCGCGCTGCGATCACCCGCACGGTGCCGGGGATCAATGCCTCGGGGCGCCAGCGTGCGGCGCCGTGTCGCTCCATGTACTCCATTTCGCCATGACGCCCGGCCGCCAGCCAGTCCCGGAAGTGTGTGTCGTGGGGCGCGAGGTCGATGGAGGCTATTCCCGTCGCCTGCAGATGCAGCTCACCCGACCAACGGCGTATGTCCGCGGCGAGCGCCGCCAGCGCGTTTGTCTCCGTCTCTGCCGCTGTTGCGCCCGGGTCCATCAGGAGTCCGCCCCCGCACGGCGAAGGCCGCGCTTTACCGGGACGCAGCATAGCGGAAGCCTTCGGATACAATGAAAATCGCCGGACGGATGCGGAAGTGAGGCAACGGATGAGCGCGTTCAGTGACCTCGGAGAGCCTCTGTGCACGGGCGCACAGGTGCGCGCGCTCGATCGCGCGGCTATCGAGACCGGCGGCATTCCAGGTGGCGTGCTGATGGCGCGCGCGGGGCGTGCCTGCTTCGAGTTACTGCAAGAGGAATGGCCTGCTGCCCGGGCGATCGAGGTGGTCTGCGGCACCGGTAACAACGGCGGCGACGGTTTCGTTGTCGCGCGCCTGGCGCGTGAGCGTGGCTGGGAAGTCCGGTTACGCGTGGTGGGTGAGCTTGCGCGCATCGGCGGCGATGCCCGCGTAATGCTCGATGAGGCGCTTGCGGCGGGCTTGGCGGTCGAGGCTTTCGATGAAGGCCACGCCGCGGCGGGCGATGTACTCATCGACGCGTTGCTCGGCACTGGTCTCGCCGCCGAGGTGCGTCCAGAGCAGGCGCGGGCAATCCGCTGGATCAACGCGAGTGGCCTGCCAGTGTTGGCGGTGGACGTCCCCTCGGGGCTTTGCAGCGATACCGGCTCCGTGCTGGGCGCTGCGGTCTGCGCTGACCACACGATCTCTTTCATCGCACGCAAGCGTGGGCTCTTTACTGCAGTGGCGCCCGAGTACACCGGTCGACGGCACTTTCACGCCCTCGGCGTGCCGCCCGCGATACTCGCCGGCGTGCCGCCTGCCGCCCGTCTGCTGCGTTTCGCAGATCTTGCTGCTGTGCTGCCACCACGCGGGCGCGCGGCACACAAGGGTCGCTTCGGGCATGTACTGGTGATCGGCGGCAACCGCGGCATGGCCGGTGCGGCCGCGCTGGCGGCCATGGCCGCGGCGCGTACCGGTGCCGGTCTGGTTTCTGCGGCGGTTCGGTCGGGCAACGAAGCCGCCGTGCTTTCCCGGTGTCCCGAGATCATGGTCCGGGGTGTCGCTTTCGTGGCCGAACTCGAACCCCTGCTGGCCCGCGCAAGCGTGCTGGTCATCGGTCCTGGCCTGGGCCGTGACGCGTGGTCCGGGCAGATGCTCACGGCGGCGCTGAACGCAGGCAAACCGGTGGTCATCGATGCCGATGCCCTGAACGCGCTGGCCGATGGCAGCATCGAGGTGCGTGGTGCGAACCGCGGGCAATGGGTACTCACGCCCCACCCGGGTGAGGCGGCCCGGCTGTTGGGCACCGACGCGGCCAGCATTGGCGCTGACCGTTTCGCCGCTCTCGAGCGCTTGCTCGCGCTATACCCGGGCACGGTGGTTCTGAAGGGTGCCGGCTCGCTGGTGGGCGATACGGCCTCCGGCCTCGCGACCGGGGTCTGCGCCGAAGGCAACCCCGGCATGGCCAGTGGCGGGATGGGCGATATCCTGAGCGGCGTGCTGGGCGCGCTGCTTGCACAGGGGCTCGCTCCGGGGATCGCGGCTCGGCTGGCGGTTTGCGTCCATGCGCGCGCCGGGGACCTGGCGGCTGCGCGCGATGGCGAGCGCGGCATGCTTGCCTCGGATCTGCTGCCAGAACTGCGACGGTTGCTGAATGGCAGGGCGCTGTCGTGAGCGATCTCTGCATCGATCTTCCCGATGAATCCGCGACCGAGGCCTTGGGTGCTGTGCTGGCCCGGGCCATCGACGGGCCCGCGGTGCTGCATCTGCGCGGCGCGCTGGGGGCGGGTAAGACCACGCTTTGCCGCGGGTTCCTGCGGGCTCGGGGCCACTCCGGCGCGGTGAAGAGCCCCACCTACACGCTGGTTGAGCCCTACGCGCCGGACGGGCAGCCGGTGTTTCATTTCGATCTGTACCGGCTCGCCGACCCCCGGGAACTCGAGGACATCGGTATTCGCGATTACCTCCAGCCCGACGCGGTGCTGCTGATCGAGTGGCCCGAACAAGGCGCGATGTACACCCCGCCGGCCGACCTGCTGGTGGAACTGGACGATGCTCCCGCAGGTCGTGTGGCTCGCTGCTCGGCGTCAAGCAGTCGCGGCGAGGTAATAGTTGCCCGGCTCGCCCGCCATGCCGGGCGTGCGTAATCACTGCCCTTGTCTATAGTTGAGGCATAACACTCTGGCGGACGTAGGGCGTGGTTGCTGCGCGATCATTCATGAGGATTGGCGGCGCGCTCCTCGGCGCGCTGCTCGCGCTCGCCTGCGACGCGGCACTCGCCGCAAGCAGTGTCCGGGGGCTGCGGATGTCCCAAGCGGGCGATCACACGCGTTTCGTGCTTGATCTTAGCGGCCCGTCCCCCCAGACGCTGAGTCGCGCGGCGTCTCCCGACCGCCTGATCCTCGACTTGGGCGACAGCCGTCTCGCCGGTTCGCTGCAGCTGCTGGACCTTGCCGGCTCGCCCGTGCAGCGCATCCGCAGCGGCATGTTCAACGCGACCGATCTCCGGGTGGTCTTCGACCTCGCCGTGGCTGCCGAGGCCAAAAGTTTCCTCTTACCGCCGGGCGACGGTTTCGGTCACCGGCTGGTGCTTGATGTGTATCCCCGGTCGTCGCCTGCAGTCACCGCTGGCCAGCCCTCCGCAATGCCCTCGCCGCCTGCCGACCTGGTCAAGCCGGTCGTCGCCGCCTCGCCGGACGGGCCCGCCGTTGCCGTTCCGCCCACGCCTGTCGCCGCCAGTGCGCCCACTGCCGCAGCGGTTGCGGCCGTCGCGAAGGGAGCAAAGCCAAGCTCGCCACAGCCGCTCGAGACGGCGCCGCTCATGGCACCGCTGCCCCCGCGGATGGCTTCTGGACGTGACATCCTGATTGCCATCGATGCGGGTCACGGCGGCGACGATCCCGGGGCGCTCGGACCTCGTCGCGTCCGCGAGAAGGACGTGGTCTTGGCTATCGCCCGCGAACTCGCGGGACGCGTCAACCAGCAGCCGGGCTATCGGGCGATGCTGGTGCGCAAGGGCGATTACTTCATTCCGCTGAGGAAGCGCCGCGACATCGCACGTGCCGCGGGTGCTGATCTCTTCGTGTCGATACATGCCGACGCCTTCACCCACTCCCGGGCGCGTGGCTCCAGCGTGTATGCGCTGTCATCGCGCGGCGCTACCAGCGTCTCCGCGGCCTTCCTCGCCGAGCGCGAGAACGGCGCCGACCTCATAGGAAACGTGAACCTCGGCGAGAAGGACGACATGCTGGCCGGCGTGCTCACGGACCTGTCCATGACTGCGACCATGGACGCCAGTCTGGGTGTGGGCGCGCGGGTGCTGGGCGCTATGGGGCGCGTGTCGACACTGCACAAGAAGCGCGTCGAGCAGGCCGGGTTTGCCGTGCTGAAATCCCCCGACATGCCCTCGATCCTGGTCGAGACGGGGTTTATCTCCAACCCTACCGAGGCCGAGCGCCTGAACACGCGCGCCTACCAGCAGAGAATGGCGAAGGCGATATTCGAAGGCCTCGGCAACTACTTCCTGAACACGCCACCGCCTGATACCCGGGTGGCGGCGCTGGTACGCTCGGGCGCGCGACCCTCGGAGTATGTGATCGCCCGCGGCGACACGCTCTCTGGAATCGCCGAGCGCTACCGTGTTAGTGTCTCCGAGATCGTCAGGACCAACCGACTGGGCGGCGCGGGCGGCATCCAGGCAGGTCAGCGAATCCTGATTCCCGAGAGCTGAGTCCGCGCGTCCAGCCCGGCCTATCCGCAGGGCAGCCATGGGCCGTATCCATCATCTGAGCAGCAGCCTCGCCAACCAGATCGCCGCCGGCGAAGTGGTCGAGCGCCCCGCGTCTGTGGTCAAGGAACTCCTCGAGAACAGCCTCGATGCCGGCGCCACGCGTCTGGACATCGACCTCGAGGCAGGCGGCACCCGCCTGGTTCGCGTGCGTGATGACGGCGACGGCATCGAGGCTGCGGATCTGCCGCTTGCCGTGGCGCGCCACGCCACCAGCAAGATCGACTCCCTCGAGGATCTCGAGCACGTGCGGAGCCTCGGTTTCCGTGGCGAGGCGCTGGCCAGCATCGGCTCGGTCTCGCGCCTGTCTATCAGCAGCAGCACGGCCGTTTCCGCGCACGGCAGCCGGCTCGAGTTCGACGCCACGGGCAGCCCCGTGATCGCGCCGGCCGCGCACCCACGTGGCACGACCATCGAGGTCCGGGAACTCTTCTTCAACACGCCGGCGCGGCGCAAGTTCCTGCGCGCCGAACGCACCGAGTACAGCCATTGCGAAGAGGTTGTCAGGCGCCTTGCGCTGGCGCGCTTCGAGGCCGGATTCCAGCTTCGGCACAACGGCAAAGGGGTGTTCGCGATGCGCCCCTGCACCGGCATCGGCGAGCGTGAGCAGCGGGTAGCCACGCTCTGTGGCGCGCCGTTTCTCGAGCAGTCGCTGGCCATCGAGTTCGAGGCTGCGGGGCTCCTGCTGCGCGGCTGGGTGGCGCAGCCCGCGTTCTCGCGCAGCCAGGCCGACCTGCAGTATTTTTTCGTGAACGGCCGCGTGGTGCGCGATCGCCTGGTGACCCACGCGGTGCGGCAGGCCTACCGCGACGTGATGTACCACGACCGTCATCCGGCCTATGTGCTCTACCTCGAGATCGACCCCGCGCTGGTCGACGTCAACGTGCACCCGACCAAGCACGAGGTGCGTTTCCGTGATTCGCGCCTGATCCACGACTTTCTTTTCCAGGCCCTGCACCGGGTGCTGGCCGAAACGCGCGCCGGCGCTGTCGCGTCGCCCCAGCCCGGGGTGTCGCCCCCGCCGCTTGAGCAGGCGCTCGCGTGGCCCTCGGCTGGGGCTGGTGCGGCGCCTGCTGGCGGAAGTTTTGCGCAGCAGCCATTTGGCTGGGGCAGCGATCCGCGTGCGGTCGCGGAAACTCTCGCTGCCTATCGCGAGCTCGCCCGGCCAGCCGCGGCGATCGACTTCAGCGCCGGGGATGACGTGCCGCCGCTCGGTTTTGCCATCGCCCAATTAAAAAGCACCTACATCCTCGCCGAGAACCGCGAGGGCCTGGTGCTGATCGACATGCATGCCGCCCATGAGCGCATCACCTACGAGCGCATGAAGACCGCGCGTGATGCGGGAGAGGTGCTATCGCAGCCCTTGCTGGTGCCCGCACGGGTGGCCTTAAGTCAGCGCGAGGCAGACTGCGTCGAGGAGCACGCCGCAGCGCTCGAGCCGCTCGGGTTGGTACTGGAGCGCAGCGGCGAGGAGTCGGTGCTGGTGCGCGCCGTGCCCGTGGTGCTGGCGAACGCGGACCTCGCGGCGCTGGTGCGCGACGTGGTGGCCGATCTGCTCGAATTTGGCCGCAGCGCGCGCATCGAGGCGCGCTCCGACGAGATCCTGGCCGGCATGGCCTGTCACGCTGCCGTGCGTGCCAACCGTCAGCTCACCATCGCCGAGATGAACGCCCTGCTCCGGGACATGGAGCGCACCGAGCGCAGCGGCCAGTGCAATCACGGTCGGCCGACCTGGGCGTTGCAGAGCTTCGCCGAGCTCGATCGCCTGTTCCTGCGCGGGCGCTGAGTCCGTGGCCCTTCAAGACGATCGCCCGGAGGCGATTTGCCTGATGGGCCCTACGGCAGCCGGCAAGACCGCGCTTGCGCTTGGTCTCGCCGATACCCTTGGCGCAGACATTATCAGCGTGGACTCGGCGCAGATTTACCGCGGGATGGACATCGGTACCGCCAAGCCCACGGCCGAGGTGCTGGCGCTCCATCCGCATCGATTGATCGATATCCGTGACCCTGCCCAAGCCTATTCCGCCGCCGAATTCCGCGACGATGCCATCGCGGCGATGCGCGAATCGGTGGCAGCCGGGCGCACGCCGCTCCTCGTGGGTGGCTCGATGCTCTACTTCCGTGTGCTGCTGAACGGCATGGCCGATCTGCCTCCCGCCGACCCGGCCGTTCGCGCCGCGATCGAGGCGCAGGCGAGCGTGGATGGCTGGGCAAGCGTCCATCGGCGCCTCGCCGCGATCGATCCTGAGGCGGCCGCGCGCATTCACCGCACCGATCCGCAGCGCCTGCAGCGGGCGCTCGAGGTGCATGTCCTCACCGGGCGAACGCTCAGCAGTTTTTATCAGGCACAGCAGCCGCCCGCGCCGCTGCCCTGCCGGCTGCGCTGGCTCGCCATCGCGCCCGCGGACCGAGCCGAGCTCCACCGACGCATCGCGGTGCGCTTCCACAACATGCTGCAAGACGGTTTTCTGGAGGAGGTGCGCGCCCTGCACCGGCGCGGTGATCTGCATCCGGCGCTGCCCTCGATCCGGTCGGCCGGTTACCGGCAGGCGTGGGAGCATCTGGAGGGTCGAACGGGCTACGCCGACATGGTTGAACGGGCTATCATTGCCACGCGTCAGCTCGCCAAGCGTCAAATCACCTGGTTGCGCTCCTGGAAGGAACTCCAGTGGATCGGCGTTGACCAAGAGGGGCGCACGGGCTCCCCCTCCGGAAGCGATATCCTGCAGGAGGCCTTGAAACGGCTCGCCTCAGCCCGCATGTAGGGCGCTGGGCGTAGACCATCACCGCAAGCCATCGCTGCACCTCGGGTGCCATGGCCGAAGAAGGCGCCTGCCGCATGATTGATGGCAGGCACACACAGTTGTCATTGGCCCGATTTGGGCAAAGGAGTTTCCAGCATGTCAAAGGGGCAGAGCCTACAAGACCCTTTCCTGAACGTACTGCGCAAGGAGCGGATCCCCGTCTCGATCTATCTGGTGAACGGCATCAAGCTGCAGGGTCAGATCGAGTCCTTCGACCAGTTCGTCATCCTTCTCAAGAACACCGTGAGCCAGATGGTCTATAAGCACGCCGTGTCCACGGTCGTGCCCTCGCGACCGGTTCGCCTCGCCCCGCCCGGTGACGTCGACGGTGTCGAGGGCGATGAGGACGACGAGGTGATCGAGTAATCGTGTTTTTCGAGCGCCCTGGCACCGGGGAGCGCGCGGTACTCGTCCACCTCGAGCTCGATGAGGTCGAAGACCGCGAAGATCCCCGCGAGCTGGAGGAGCTGGTGCTTTCGGCGGGTGGTGACCCCGTGGCTTTTGTGTTTGGCCACCGTCGCCGCCCCGATCCGCGCAGCTTCGCGGGCAGCGGTAAGCTCGAGGAGATCGGCCAGGTCGTGCGCGAGCACGAGGCTGCGATCGTCATCTTCAACCATGCCCTGAGTCCTTCGCAGGAGCGCAACCTCGAGCGCAGCCTCGAGTGCCGTGTCATCGATCGCACCGGTCTCATTCTCGATATTTTCGCCCAGCGCGCGCGCTCCCACGTGGGCAAGCTCCAGGTAGAACTCGCCCAGCTGCGGCACATGTCGACCCGCCTGGTGCGGGGCTGGACACACCTCGAGCGGCAGAAGGGTGGTATCGGTCTGCGCGGACCGGGCGAAACCCAGCTCGAGACCGACCGCCGCCTGATCCGTGACCGCATCCGTCTGCTCGGCCAGCGCCTTGAGAAAGTGCATCTACAGCGCGAGCAGGGCCGTCGCGCTCGCCGTCGTGCCGAGGTGCCGGCGGTATCGCTGGTGGGCTACACCAACGCCGGCAAGTCCACGCTCTTCAATGCCCTGACCGGGGCCGGGGTCTATGTCGCTGACCAGCTGTTCGCGACGCTGGACCCGACCATGCGCCGCGTTCCGCTTCCCGACTCGCTCGCCATGGTGCTTGCCGATACCGTGGGTTTTGTCCGTCATCTGCCGCACCAACTGGTCGAGGCTTTCCGCGCCACGCTGGAAGAAGCCCAGCTTGCGGATCTGCTGTTGCACGTGATCGATGTCAGCGCCGAGGACCGCGACCAGACCACCCTCGAAGTCGAGCATGTGCTGGCCGAGATTGGTGCCGCCGAGGTGCCACGGCTCGACGTTTTCAACAAGATTGATCTGCTTGAGTCCGTACCCCGTCTCGATCGGGATGCAGCGGGACGCCCGAACCGCGTGTGGGTGTCGGCCAAAAGCGGTGCCGGGATGGAACTGCTGCGTCAGGCAATAGCCGAGCTGGTGGGCGGCGAGATGGCGCATGAGTGGTTGAGTCTTGCCCCTGCCGAGGGACGTCTGCGTGCCCGGCTTTACGAAAAAGGCGCGGTCGTGGGCGAGCGCGTGGATGATGACGGCGGCATCAGCCTTGAGGTGCGCCTGCCGCGTCGCGATCTGGAGCAGCTTCTCGGTGCCCGCCAGAGTGCATATTGAGCGCAGTAATCTGTCGCTGTTGGCGCGACTGTGCTGCTAGAATTACGACTCTCTTTATTCCAGCAACTTCCCGGGAGCAGCGTCTATGGCCTGGAACGAACCAGGTAACGGCAAGCAGCGAGACCCGTGGGGCGGCGGCGATCAGGGCCCTCCGGATCTGGACGAGGCCTTCCGCAAGTTCCGCGAAAAGCTGGGTGCCGCCTTTGGCGGCCGCGGTGGTTCGTCTTCTGGCGGTGGTAACGAAGCTGCGCAGGCCGGTGCCGTGTTGGCCCTCATCCTCGCCTTGGTCGGAGCCATCTGGTTCTACCTCGGGGTGCACATCATCGACGAGCAGGAGCGCGCGGTGGTGCTGCGATTTGGCCGCTTCAGCGAGATCCTGGATCCCGGCTTGAACTGGAACCCCTCGCTGGTCGATACCGTGATCCCGGTCAACGTGACCCGCGAACGCCAGTACGAGTCGAGCGGCATGATGCTCACCCAGGACGAAAACATCGTCGATCTGCCGATCAAGGTGCAGTACAACATCGCCGACGTGAAATCCTTTGTACTCAACGTACAGAATCCCGAGATCAGCCTTGGCCACGCTGCCGACAGCGCACTGCGGCACGTGGTGGGGTCAAGCAAACTCGAGCAAGTGCTCTCCGAGGGGCGCGCACAGATCGCCGACGAGACACGCGTCAAGTTGCAGAGCTATCTCGATCTCTACGGCGCCGGCATCCAGATCGTGGGTGTGACTATTCAGGAAGCCAAGCCGCCGCGTGAGGTGAAAGCGGCCTTCGATGACGTCATCAAGGCCAAGGAAGACGAGGAGCGCACCAAGAACGAGGCGAGCGCCTACGCCAATGGCGTCGTGCCCGAGGCACGCGGTCGCGCCCAGCGCGCGCTCGAGGAAGCCGCAGGTTATCGCGCCAAGGTGGTAGCCGATGCCGAGGGCGAGGCGCAGCGATTCCAGAAATTGCTTGCCGAGTACAAGAAAGCGCCCACCGTGATGCGCGAGCGCCTGTACATCGATTCGATGCAGCGCTGGCTCTCCGGCAGCCAGAAAGTGATGGTCAACGTCGAGGGTGGTAACAACTTGCTGTACCTACCTATCGACCGGCTTGGCAGCCGCGTTGAAGCGGCCGCCACCGGGCCGGCCGAGGCCTCGTCCACCCGGACATCCGCGCCAGGCTCGTCCGCCCAGCAGGTGGCAGATGAAGTCGTAGACCGCCTGCGCCGCGAAGCAGCCGCAGCCCGCTCCAGGGAGAGTCGCTGATGGACGCCCGCCTGTCCCGTTACCTGTTCCTCGCGCTGGCCTTGCTGCTGGTCGCCTACAACAGCCTGTTCGTGATCCGCGAGACCGAGCGCGCCGTGGTGCTGCGCTTCGGCCGGCTTCTCGAAGCCAGTACCGTGCCCGGGCTGCATGTGAAGGTGCCCGGTATCGACGCGGTCCGCATTTTCGATGCCCGTGTGCTCACGCTTGAGGCGCAACCGGAAAACTTCTACACGCTCGAGAAGAAGCGCCTGATCGTCGATTCCTACGCCAAGTGGCGTATCGAGGACGTGGAGACCTACTACCGTGCCACCGGCGGTGACGAAACCATCGCCCGCAACCGGCTCGCAGCGCGCACCAACGACGGACTGCGCAACCAGTTCGGCAAGCGGCGGCTGAATGAGGTGGTCTCCGGCCAGCGCGAGCAGCTGATGGAGGAACTCACGCGGGAGCTGAACGATGCCGTGCAGGCCCCGCTTGGCATCCGCGTTATCGATGTGCGCGTGAAGAAGATCGACCTTCCCGAGGAAGTCAGCCAGTCGGTCTTCGACCGTATGTCAGCCGAACGCGGGAAGCTCGCCCGCGAATACCGCTCGCGCGGTAAGGAAGAAGGCGAGAAGATCCGCGCCGACGCCGATCGGCAGGTGACGATCATCGAGGCCGAAGCCTACCGTGACGCCGAGCTGATGCGCGGCGATGGCGATGCCAGCGCCTCGGCCATCTACGCCGATGCCTTCAGCAAGGACCCTGAGTTCTACGCCTTCACCCGCAGCCTCCGCGGCTACGAGCAGGCTTTCTCCGGTACGGGCAACTTGCTGGTCATCGATCCGAAGAGCGATTTCTTCCGTTACCTCGACCGCAGCAACGGCACCCGGTAGATCAGCTCTGTGTGGCAGGAGTTCGCGATCGCGATGTGCCTCGTGCTGGTGATCGAAGGGGTGCTGCCGTTCGTGGCGCCAAGCGTCTGGCGAGGCATGATTGCAACGGCGGCCCGCATGGATGACCGTAACCTGCGCGTGGCAGGGCTCTGCTCCATGCTGGCCGGTACGGCGCTTCTCTACCTGGTGAACTGAATCCCCTGCCCGGGTACCCGCGGGCGTGAGCGAGGTGATGGCGATGGGCGGCAACGGCGCCTCGATGCCCGGCGATGGCCGCTGGCTGCTTCCCGAGGGAATCGAAGAGCTGCTCCCTGCCGAGGCGCGGGTGGTGGAACGCATGCGCCGGCAATTGCTCGATCTCTGCGATGGCTGGGGTTATGAACTCGTCGTGCCGCCACTGGTCGAGTACACCGAATCGCTGCTGATCGGCCTCGGCCCAGATCTCGATCTCCAAACCTTCAAACTTACCGATCAGCTCTCGGGCCGCACGCTCGGTGTTCGACCCGATATCACGCCCCAAGTGGCGCGTATTGATGCCCACAGCCTGCATCGCGAGGGCCCGTCGCGCCTGTGCTATGCGGGTAGCGTGCTCCATACGCGCGCCCGCTCCCCGCTTGCCTCCCGCTCGCCGATCCAGTTGGGTGCCGAGCTATATGGAGATGCAAGCCTCGCGGCAGATATTGAGGTGGTGAGCCTCATGCTCGAGATGCTCCGCGTTGCCGGGGTCGAGCGCGTGACGCTGGACCTGGGGCATGTGGGTATCTTCCGTTCGTTGATGGAGCACCTTGCATTGCCCGATCGGCTGGCGCAGGCCCTGTTCGAGGCCTTGCAGCACAAGTCCGAGCCCGCGATTCATGAGCTGCTGGCCGAGGCCGGATTGCCGGACCATCAGAAGGCACTATTGAGTCGGCTCGCCGGGCTTAACGGTGGCCCTGAAGTGCTCGCCGAGGCCGCGGTGCTCTTTGCCGATGCCCCGAACGGCGTGGGAGCGGCGCTGCAGGCGCTCGCCGAGGTCGCAGATGCGGTCGCGGCGCGGGCGCCCGGGGTGGCTCTGCACTTTGATCTGTGCGAACTGCACGGCTACCACTACCACACCGGCCTGGTGTTTGCGGCTTATGCCCCCGGCCAGGGGGAGGCGCTCGCCAACGGCGGGCGTTACGATGACATCGGTCAGGTGTTCGGCCGTGCGCGCCCGGCTACAGGATTCAATACCGACTTGAAGGCGCTGCTTCGACTCACGCGTGGGTCTGAGCCGGCAGCAAGGTGCGGTGTGTTCGTGCCGCATGCGCTGGGGCTCTCCGCCTGGAGCGAAATCCAGCGCCTGCGCAGCAATGGCGAGCGCGTGGTGCTGGGCCTCCCCGGCGAGCGGCCGTCCGCGGCTTGCGACCGGCAATTGCGTGCCGCGGCCGATGGTCAATGGCAACTCGGGATTCTGGAGTAGGCGATTTTCATGGCCAAAAACGTAGTGGTGCTGGGCACCCAGTGGGGCGACGAGGGCAAGGGCAAGATCGTCGACCTGCTCACCGAGAACGTGGCTGCCGTGGTCCGCTTCCAGGGCGGTCACAACGCCGGCCATACCCTGGTGATCGGTGGCGAAAAAACGGTGCTGCACCTCATTCCCTCGGGCGTGCTCCGCGAGGGCGTGCTGTGCCTGATTGGCAACGGGGTGGTGCTGTCACCCGAGGCCCTTCTGAAGGAAATGGGGGCGCTCGAGTCCCGCGGTGTTCCGGTCCGTGAGCGGCTGCGCATCAGTCCGGCCTGCGCGCTGATCCTGCCCTATCACGCGGCACTCGATATCGCCCGCGAGAATGCCCGGGGCGACCGCAAGATCGGCACGACTGGACGCGGCATCGGCCCGGCCTACGAAGACAAGGTGGCGAGGCGCGGTCTGCGGCTCGGCGACCTGCGTGACCCGGCCCGTTTCGAGGCGCGCCTTCGCGAAGTGATGGAATACCACAACTTCGTGCTCACCCAGTATTACCACCAGAGCGCCATCGATGTGGCGCAGACGCTCGAAGACAGCCTGCGCATGGGCGAGACACTGAAGCCCATGATGGCCGACGTGCCCGCCATGTTGCATCAGTACCGCATGGAGGGTAAGTGCATCCTGTTCGAGGGTGCACAGGGCGCGCTGCTCGACATCGACCACGGCACCTATCCCTACGTCACCTCGTCAAACACGACCGCCGGCGGTACCGCCACGGGCAGTGGTTTCGGCCCCTTGTACCTCGACTATGTGCTCGGCATCACCAAGGCCTACACCACACGTGTTGGCTCGGGTCCGTTCCCGACCGAGCTTTTCGACGAGGTGGGCGCCCGTATCGCCCGTCGTGGTCACGAGTTCGGTTCCACCACCGGACGGGCCCGGCGCTGTGGCTGGTTCGACGCGGTGTCGCTGCGCGAAGTGGTGCGCATCAACAGCGTGAGCGGCCTGTGCGTCACCAAGCTGGATGTACTCGATGGCCTCGAGACCATCAATATGTGCGTGGGCTACGAGGACAGTTCCGGGCAACTCGTGGGCACCCCCCGCGATGCGGCCGACTTCGAGAGCCTGATTCCCATCTACGAGACCGTCGATGGCTGGGAGGAGTCTACCCTCGGCGTGCAGCACTGGGATCAACTCCCGCTGAATGCTCGCCGTTACATCGAGCGCATCGCCGAGATGGTGGATGTGGGCATCGATATCATCTCCACGGGTCCGGACCGCAACGAGACCATCATCCTGCGTGATCCGTTCACGACCTGAGCGCAGACGCTCCTCTGCGGAGCGGTTTCAGTCGCGGTTCCATTGCGCGAATTTGGGGCTATGATTAATCAGCTTCGGACGTGCTCTGCGTGGCGAAGCGTGTTGGCTGGTGCCACGGCGATACTGGTATCGGGGTCGTGGTGCCGCTGATAAAGCCCGATACCTTGCGAGCATGTTCAATGAATATATATGTCGGAAACCTCCCGTACTCGGTTAATGACCAGGATCTGATGACGCTGTTCTCGCAGTACGGCAGCGTCTCCTCGGCCAAAGTAGTCATCGACCGCGAGACGGACCGTTCCAAGGGCTTTGGTTTCGTGGAGATGCCCTCCAATGAAGAAGGCAGCAACGCGATCAACAAGCTGAACGAATCCGAGTTTGCCGGCCGTGCGCTGCGCGTGAACGAGGCGCGTCCCCGTGAAGAGCGCCCGCGTAGCGGCGGTGGGGGTGGCTATGGCGGCGGCGGCGGTGGCAATGGCGGCAACGGTGACAACGGCGGCAACGGCGGCGAACGTCGTCCGCGTCGCTGGTAGCGCCGCGCCCACTGCGGCGCGCTTGATGCTCTTTTTGCGGGTTGCCTGAAGCCCGCTTGCGGCCACCCGGGTGCAGCATCTGTATCCGGGCTCTCTGGTATTGCCCGATCGCAGCGCCTTCCTGATTTGACGCCGCCTCGCCGGCACGGTAGAACTCCGCAGCATGATCTGATCCCGGATCAATCGAGGAATGCCCATGTCTGCTGCGCTCGAGCGTGATGATGCCTCTGAGTGGGTGGCGCCTCCCCCCGGGGAGATCCTTGGTCACCCCCGGTCGCTCTGGATGCTCTTCAGCGCCGAGTTCTGGGAGCGCTTCTGCTTCTACGGCATGCGCGCCCTGCTGGCGGTTTATGTGGCCGATACTTTTTTCAGCCATCTCCCGGAGGGCGAGGCTAACGAGCAGGCGAGTCTCACCTACGGCGGTTACACCGCCATGGTCTATGCCACCGGCATTCTGGGCGGCTTCATTGCCGATCGCTATCTCGGGTACCAGCGCTCCATACTGCTGGGTGGTGCCTTGATGGCGGCGGGTATGTTCATGCTGCTGATCCCGGACCTGCAGTGGTTCCTGGTGGGTCTCGCGGTGATCGTGGCGGGCAACGGTCTCTTCAAGCCCAACATCTCGACCATGGTGGGCGCTCTTTACCGGCCGGGCGATGCGCGTCGCGATTCCGGATTCACCATTTTCTATATGGGCATCAATGCCGGTGCCTTTTTTGCGCCCATTGTCTGCGCCTCCATCATCGGGGCGCGATTCGGCAATCAGTATGGCTTCCTCGCGGCCGGCATTGGCATGATCCTCGGGATTCTGGTGTTCCAGATTCGCGCTGGCATGCTGGGCCATATTGGCAGGCCCCCCGCAGACCGCCAGAGCTTGAAGCCCGTGCTGATTGTGCTGGCCGGCGCGGTGTTGATGGTGCCCTTCATCTACTTCCTGCTGAGCAAGAGCGCGGTGCTTGGCTACGTGATGGTGGGGCTGATGCTCTTGCTGGTGGCTTATTTCGTGGTAAGTGGCCTGCGTTCCGGGGATCGTATCCAGCTGCAGCGCTACATCGCCATGCTGACGCTATTCATGGCCAACTGCCTTTTCTGGGCGTTGTTCGAGCAGGCGGGTTCCTCACTCAATTTCTTCGCGCGCGACTTTGTGGATGCCCCGTTCCACTTCACGCTGTTTCAGTCTGCCAATCCGCTGTTCATCCTGATCTACGCGCCGCTGTTTGCCCTGCTGTGGCCCGCGCTGGAGGCGCGCGGCATCAACCCTTCGATTCCCCGAAAATTCGCCATCGCCCTGATCGGTGCGGGACTCGGATTCCTGATCCTGGCAACGGCTATCAACAACACGCCCGAGGGCGTCAAAGTGTTCTGGCTGTTCCTTGGGCTCACTTACATGCTGCACACCATGTCCGAGCTCTGCCTGTCGCCTATCGGCCTCTCGATGGTGACCAAGCTGGCGGCAAAGAAAGAGGTTGGTCTGGCGATGGGCGGCTGGTTCCTCTCCACCGCCATGGCCAATTATCTGGCCGGCTTGATCGCGGCGGTCGCCTCGGGTGGTGGGGCGCATGGCGAGGCGAGCTCGGTCGGGCAGTACGCCGGAACCTTCATCCAGCTCTGGTGGCTGGCGCTGGTGATTGGCGGGGTGTTCTTTCTGGGAGCGCCCTTCATCAACCGACTCATGCACGGGGTTAAATAACGCCTCCACCGCTCCTCACTTCGAGGTGTGCTCGTAGACGCCGCTCCAGCCCGGCCCCTGCTGATCGCGTAATGCCGCGATGCGCTCGATGAAGATCCGGTACACGGGTGTTTGCGGGTGGGTTGCCGCCAGTCTGGCAAAAGCCGCCGAGGCTGCGTCCCAGTCGGCCTCGAAGTAGGCCCGCATGGCTGCTTCGTGAGCGGCCAGTTCCGCAGCACGTGCGGGTTGCAGTTCGGCCTCTGTGCAGACGGGCTCGTAGATGTCCGTGGACTCCATCTTGCCCACTACCCGCACCCGGTCCAGGCGGCGGAACGTGATGCCTTTCACCGCCTCGCGGGTCGTGTTGCTGACCAGCATGCTGACGCCGTAGTACTTGGTCAGGGACTCCAGTCGGGAGCTGACGTTCACGGCATCGCCGATGACGGTGTAGGCGCGCCGGAACGATGATCCCATGTCGCCCACGTTCATCGGGCCCGAGTGCAGGCCGATCCCGATCCGCACAGCCGGCCAGCCACGCCGCTCAAACTGCTCGCTCAGTGCGGGCAGGGCGCGCAGCATGTCGAGTGCGGCCTCCACGGCGTGTTGCTGGTGCTCCGGATCCCGGACCGGAGCCCCCCAGAACGCCATCACCATATCGCCCACATATTTGTCGATCGTGCCTTGATGGCGAAAGATGATCTCGGTGATCGGGGTGAAATAGGCGTTCAGGAATTGCTTCAGGGCCGGGGGCTCGAGGGCCTCCGATATCGCCGTGAAGCTGCGGATGTCCGCGAAGAGCACGCTCATGTCACGGCTCTCGCCCTCGAAGCCGAAATCCTTTTCGGGATCCCGGTACATCTCCTCGACCAGCGTGACCGGCACGTACTGCCCGAAGGCTTCCTTCAGACCGCGACGCGAGCGCGCCTCGGCGAGGAAGCGAAAGCTGAGGTGCACGAAAGCAATCCCCACCAGGCTGATGATCGGGGCTGCGAGCGATAGCACCAGTTGCTTCGCCGACCATAGCCAGACGTTGAGGCCCGTTACCCCGCCGAGCAGCAGCAAGGCGGCCATGATGGCGGCCAACGGCCCCAGCCTGGAGAAGAGCGTCATTGCCGCCAGCCCGCTGATCGCGAGGATCGCCACATCAGCGCCCAGACCCCATGCGGGGCGCACCGGGAAGCCGGCGCCGAACAGCGAGGATATGGCCGTGGCATGCACCTCAACGCCCGGGTAGACGGCCTGCACCGGTGTGGCGCGGAGGTCTTTCATGCCTTCGGCGGTTGTGCCGACCAGCACGACGGCGCCTTCGAGCAGTCCCGGATCGAATGTGCCGTGAAGGACATCGGTGGCGCTCAGGTACAGGAACTGCGGCGAAGGCCCGCGGAAGGGTATGACCACCTGCCCCTCGCCATCGGTCGGCAGATCCAGCATATCGCCGATCGAGATGTGATCGATGCGCTCGCTGTCGCCCACCGGCCGTGTGACCACCGTGACGGCGTCGGCACCGAGTACGAGACGCATGGATTCCAGCGCGAGCGACGCGTACAGCCTGTCGCCGCTGCGTATAACCATTGGAATGCGCCGTATCACGCCATCGCGGTCGGGCAGGACGGTGAAAAAGCCACCGGCTATAGCCGCCTCCTGCAGCACTTGAATGTTGCCGACCGGCGTCTGCATCCGCAGGAAGCTCACGCGGTCTATGTCACCCTCGTAGTGCACGGTTGAAGCGGGCAGGCTGCCCTTGCCGGGAACATTGGCGCCGGTAAACGTGAAGCCGAGAACCACCGGATTGGCGGCGAGTGCGGCGGCCAGAATGCGGTCGGGATCCAGCGCTGTGGTCTCCGCGGAGAGCGCAGCGCGCAGGGCCGGGTCCAGCGAGGAGCCGCGCGCGGCCAGCACTTCCTCGGCGGGGTTTCGCTCGGCCTCGGGGTAGGTGCTGTCGAAGGCGATGACCGCCGCTCCAGCGTCGCCCAGCACTTGCACCAGATCGGTGATACGCCGCCGCGGCCACGGCCAGTGCCCCTCGGCAGCAAGGCTTTTCTCATCGATATCCACCACCACGACCTGGGGGTCGAAGCCCTTCTGCTCAGGGAGCGTGAGGCGCATCCGCAGGTCGTAGGCGAGCCATTCGAGCCGTTGCTGTACGTCGTAGAGCAGCGGGAGTCTGGCGGTCATGACCGACACGCCAATGGCGAGGATGCCCGCCGACAGCAGGAGCGGCAGCCGGTCTCTTCGCCCGAGCGCGCGGAGTTTTTTCAGCATGGCGGAGGCGTGGCGCCGTCAGCGCGTGACGGTCACGCGCAGGAACGTCGCCGGGATCGAGGTCGTCTCGGGGTCTCCGCTCGTGTTCTGCGCGATGAACAGTGCCTCCAGTTCCCGGTGGAGGTCTGCCGCCCGGCCGTTGGCCTCCGCGGCGGCGAAGGCGTTCATGGTCGGCCCGTAGAAGTTCCGGAAGTCGCACAGGAATGACGCCGGCGGATACGCGCACCGGAAGGTGTAGGTCTCGCGGGTGCATGAAATGTTGAGCGCCGCGACCCCCGCCGCGGTGAAACGTTCGACCACGTTGGCCTCGACGCCCCAGGTCACGGGACTGATGAAGCCCTCCGGCGGTGGCGGCGAATAGGCGGCGCTGATCTTCAGGATCTGCGCCACCAGCGTGGGGTCGCCCGGGATCCAGTTGCCCATCACGATGCGGCCACCGGGGCGGGTCACACGGACCAGTTCGCTCGCGACATCGAATGGCCGCGGCGCGAACATGGCGCCGAAGACGCTGACCACGAGGTCGAAGCTCTGGTCCGACAGGTCGCTCAGCTGGGACGCATCCCCCTCCTGAAAACGGATATTCGCGAGACCTGCGGCCCGCGCCCGCTCGCGCCCGGCCACCACGAGGTTGGATGCGATGTCGACGCCCAGCACCTCCGCGCCGAGTTGCGCCTGTGGCAGGGCGGTCGTTCCATCCCCGCAGCCCACATCGAGCACCTTGATCCCCGGGATGATGCCCAAGGTCTTTGCGAATGCCTCGCCGCTCTCGCGCATGGTGGCCGCGATGCGAGTGAAATCACCTTTTTCCCAGAGCGCCTTGTTCGGATTCATGTGCTGCTCCTTGCGTGGGGTGGGGGGTACCGCGCGGATCAGTCGCACTTGGCGTCTGAGCGCGTGCGCCGTGACCGTATCACCAGTCATGGCGCGAACGCCACGTTCAGCAGGGAGCGCGAGCAGGAATCCAACGTGCATAACCATTGCCGTATAACGCCTCACGTAATACGATCCGACCATGATCAAGAGCTTTCGCTGCAAGGAAACCGAGGCTCTGTTTGCCGGCAAGACCGGGCGCAGATTCCGGGCGATTCGCGCAGTGGCGGAGCGCAAGCTCACGCAACTGCATGCGGCCGCTACGATCGAGTTCCTTCGCTCGCCACCGGGCAATCGGCTGGAGCTGCTGCGAGGAGATCGCGCAGGCCAGCACAGTGTCCGCCTCAACGATCAATGGCGGATCTGTTTCGTATGGCGCGAGGGTGATGTGTTCAACGTGGAAATAGTGGATTACCACTGAGGAGGGCCAGGCCATGGCGCGTAACGGTATGCGTCCGGTACACCCGGGAGAAGTGCTGCGTGAGGACTATCTCGTGCCGCTCGGCATGAGCGTCCATGCGCTCGCCAGCGCCCTGCGCGTGCCGGCGACCCGCCTGCACGAGATCCTGAAGGAGCGCCGCTCAATCAGTGCGGACACGGCACTGCGCCTTGCAAGATACTTCGGCGGCGACGCTCAGAGCTGGATGAATCTGCAGGCTATGTACGATCTGCAGATCGCCGAGCGGAGCACCGCAGCGGCCATCGTCCGGGATGTGTCACCACGGGCAGCCTGAGTACGCAGGGCAGTCTCGAGTCCCCAACTGCTCTCCACGGCCGCTGTCTCGCGGCGAACGCCCGGTCGCGAGACCGGGCCGGGAGTCCTCCGTGACCGGCTGAGCCGCCGCAGGGGCTGGTATCAGCGTTCATCACGGAGAGAAAAGAGATGGTGCCCAGGAGAGGGTGAGCCGCGCGCTGTATACGACGCATCGCGTCGTGCGCGGCGAACGCCCGGGCGTGAGACCGGGCCGGGAGTCCTCCGTGACCGGCTGAGCCGCCGCAGGGGCTGGCATCAGCGTTCATCACGGAGAGAAAAGAGATGGTGCCCAGGAGAGGACTTGAACCTCCACTGTATTACTACAACTAGTACCTGAAACTAGCGCGTCTACCATTCCGCCACCTGGGCACGGTGGGTAGGGGCATTGCCCCAAAGACAAGGGGCGGCAATGTACTTATCGCGCGCGGGAACTGTCAATCCCTGCGGCTATAATGATTGCCACCAGCCGCGCACCCCAGCCGAGCCTTCTGCTCGAGCAGCCACATGCGCCCGGAGACTCCATTGACCCCAACCCGCAAGCCGCCCGGCATCCAACACGAGCGCGATCCGCATCAGGCGGAGGAAGCGACCCGCTACGACAACCCCATCGCCAGCCGTGAATTCATCCTCATGACGCTCGGCAAGGCAGCGGTTCCGCTCACCTTGGAGGAACTCGCGGAACGGCTGGAGCTGGAAGCCGAGGATCGGCTCGAAGCCTTGCGGCGCCGGCTCCGCGCGATGGAGCGCGACGGCCAGATCATGCTTAACCGCCGTGGTGCCTGGTGCCTGGTGGAGCGGCTCGCGTTGGTGCGTGGCAAGGTCCAGGCCACGCGGGACGGTTACGGATTCCTGGTGCCTGCGGAAGGTGGCGATGACCTCTACCTCCACGGCCGCCAGATGCGGCAGGTCTTCCACGGTGACGAGGTGCTCGGTCAGGTGGTGGGTACCGACCAGCGCGGCCGGCCCGAGGCCACCATCGTCGAGGTCCTGAAGCGCAACACCCCGCGCATGGTGGGCCGTATTCGCCGCGGTCGTGGACTGAACTTCGTGCTGGCCGAGAACCCCCGCATCCAGCACGAGGTGATGGTCGCCGACGCCGACTGCATGGACGCCGCCGAGGGCGAATACGTCACCGTCGAGATCCTCTCGCCGCCGACCCTGCAGTCGCCGCCCACCGGTCGCGTGGTCGAGGTGCTGGGCGAGCACATGGCCCCCGGCATGGAGATAGATGTGTCGCTGCGTATGCACGGCATCCCCTGGGCCTGGCCCGAGGCCGTCGAGGCCGAGGCGCGTGACTTTGCCCCCGAGCCCAGCACGGCCGACAAAGCGCGGCGTTTCGACCTGCGCGACACCTCGTTCGTCACCATCGACGGCGAGGACGCGAAGGACTTCGACGATGCGGTGTTCTGCGAGCGGCGTGCCCGCAACGGCTGGCGCCTGATGGTCGCGATTGCCGATGTCTCGCACTACGTGAAACCCGGCACACCACTCGACCAGGAAGCGCGCAACCGCGGCACCTCGGTGTATTTCCCCGGTCGGGTCGTGCCCATGCTGCCGGAGCAGCTCTCCAACGGGCTGTGTTCGCTGAAGCCCCAGGTCGACCGCCTCGCGCTGGTCTGCGAGATGGAAATCTCGCGCACGGGCGAGCTCGGGCGATTCGAATTCTACGAGGCCGTGATCCGCTCGGCCGCGCGCCTCACCTACAACCGCGTGGCCGCCACACTGGCTGGCGATGACGTGGGCATCGATACCGCGCTCGTGCCCTCGCTGCAGGAGCTCTACGCGCTCTACGCGGTGCTGCGCAAGGCGCGCGAGGCGCGCGGCGCCATTGATTTCGAGAGCAGCGAGACGCGTATCGTCTTTGGTCTCGACCGCAAGATCGAAGAGGTGGTGCCGGTCGAGCGCAACGATGCCCACAAGCTGATCGAGGAGTGCATGCTGAGCGCCAACGTGGCGGCGGCGCGCTTCCTCGACAAGCACAAGCTGCCCGGCCTCTACCGTGTGCACGAGGGGCCCTCGGGCGAGAAGTTGAAGAACGTGCGCAAGTTCCTCGGCGAGCTCGGGCTATCGCTGCGCGGCGGCGACACCCCCCAGCCCGGCGACTACCAGCAGCTGCTCTCCTCGGTGACCGAGCGTCCCGACCGCCACGTGATCGAGACCGTGATGCTGCGTTCGCTCAGCCAGGCGCGTTACCAGCCCGACAACAACGGCCACTTCGGTCTGAATTACGAGGGCTACGCGCACTTCACCTCGCCCATCCGTCGCTATCCCGACCTCATGGTCCACCGTGCGATCCGCGCCATCATCCGCTCCGATGAGCGCAGCGCCATGGTCCGTCGCGATCCCCGCATGAAACCGGGCTCACGCGCTGATCTGTACCCCTACGATCTGCGCGCGGTGGGCGAGCTGGGCGAGCACTGCTCCATCGCCGAGCGCCGTGCCGATGACGCCGTGCGCGACGTCATGGCGTGGCTCAAGTGCGAGTACCTGCAGGATCGTGTGGGCGAGGAGTTCCCTGGCGTGATCAGCGGCGTGACCGGCTTCGGGCTTTTCATCGAGATCGGCGAGGTCTTTGCCGACGGGCTGGTGCATGTGAGCAGCCTGCAGAACGATTACTACACCTTCGACCCCTCCGGCCAGCGCCTGATCGGCGAGCGCACCCGCAACGTCTACCGCCTTGGCGACCGCGTACGGGTGCAGGTGATGCGGGTGGATCTCGATGAGCGCAAGATCGATCTGCAGATCATTGACGACGCGACTGGCGCGCCGGCGTCGACCGGCAAGCGTCGCGCACCGGCGCAAGCTCCGGCGGCGCCCCGCAAGGGAGCCAAGGGCCCGCGTAGCCCCGGTGGCGAGAAGCGGCGCCGCCGCCGATGAGCGCGAGCGAGTGGATCCACGGGCTGCATGCGGTCGAGGCCTTGATCGCCCGCTCGCCCGAACGCATCGAGGAGCTGCTGCTTACCCCCGGTCGCCGTGACCAGCGCCTCTTGCGCCTGCGCGAGAGCGCGGTTGCCGCAGGCATCGTCTGCCGGGATGCGCGCAAGGATGATTTCGAGCGTCACGCGGGCGACGGCGTGCACCAGGGTGTGCTGGCGCGGGTGCGCCCGTCTGCTGCGCTCACCGAGGACTTCCTCTTCGACACCCTGCTGCCCGGGCTTTCGGGCCCTGCGCTGCTGCTGGTGTTAGATAGCGTGACCGACCCGCACAACCTGGGTGCGTGCCTACGCAGTGCGGACGCCTTCGGTGCCCACGCGGTGATCGTGCCCAAGGACCACTCGGCGCCACTGAACGCCACCGCACGCAAGGTAGCCTCCGGGGCTGCCGACGTGGTGCCCCTGATCAGCGTCACCAATCTGGCCCGCGCGCTGCGCATGCTGCAGGAGGCGGGCATCTGGGTGGTTGGGGCGGCCGGTGAGTCCGCCAGCGAGCTCCGGACCGTCGATCTCTGCGGCCCGGTTGCCCTGGTGCTGGGCGCCGAGGGCACGGGTCTGCGCCGCCTCACCCGCGAGCACTGCGATTATCTCGCCGCCATCCCGATGTCGGGATCCGTCGGGAGCCTGAACGTGTCGGTGGCGACCGGGGTGTTTCTGTACGAGGCCGCACGCCAGCGCCGGGCTCGTTGAGCACCGATTGCGCCGCTGCCTGCATCGCTATGCAGCACTGGTGTGCAAAATCCGCACAATCCGGGTTGCCTCAGCCCCGCCTGCCTCTCTAGAATTCGCCCTCCCTGCGGTACCCTGCGGGGAACCTCCTTGCCTCACCGCTCCGTCGGGAGGCTTCCAAACCACGGGGAGAGACAATGCGACACTATGAAATCGTCTTTCTGGTCCACCCGGATCAAAGCGAGCAAGTCCCGGGCATGATCGAGCGCTACACCCAAGCCGTCCAGAAAGACGGTGGCATGGTTCACCGCCTCGAAGACTGGGGCCGCCGCCAGCTGGCATTCCTGATCAACAAGGTCCACAAGGCGCACTACGTTCTGATGAACGTCGAAGCCACCGACGCCGTCATCGGCGAACTCGAGACCACGTTCCGCTACAACGACGCGATCCTGCGGCATCTTATTCTGCGCCGCGACGAGCCCGTCACCATCGAGTCACCGATCATGCGCCAAGAGCGTGAGGGTCGCGACCGCCGTGGGCGTGGCGATGACGATGGACGCCGCCGGCCCCGTCAGGAGCGCTCCTCGGAGCAGGGCGATGAAGAGGGCGAGGGCATGGGAATGTCTGCCGACTAAGGCAGCTTTCCGATGCACGTGGACCCCCGAAAAATTCAGGAGTAATGAGCCATGGCCCGTTTTTTCCGCCGCCGCAAGTTTTGCCGCTTCACCGCCGAAGGCGTGAAGGAAATCGACTACAAAGACCTCGACGTGCTCCGTGAGTACATCAGCGAGACCGGCACCATCGTGCCGAGCCGCATCACGGGCACCAAGGCCAACTACCAGCGCCAACTCTCGACCGCCATCAAGCGTGCGCGTTTTCTGGCCCTGATTCCCTACACCGACCAGCATCGCTGAGTCGTTGGCTGCGCCCGCAAGGGCTGCAGCCGTTTTGGTACCGCACCATGCGTGCATTGGCCGAATTCGTGATGTGCGGCCGCAGGCAAGCCCTGCTGGTGGCAGTGGTCGCGTCTATGGTACCGATGTTTTTCTGGGTGGGAGCCGCCGTGATCGGGCTCGTCACCTTGCGGCGCGGCGCGATCGAGGGTGGGCTGGTCGCGCTCTGGGCAATGCTGCCGTGCATGGTGCTTGCCTGGGCAGGGGAGATCATCCCGGCCGCCGCGGTAGCCGGGATATGGGTGGCCGCACTGGTGCTGAGAGGCACGCAATCGTGGCCCTCTACCCTTGCCGCAGCAAGCGCAATGGGCTTGCTGCTCGGAATGGGTCTGCTCTGGCTGGGCAATGATTACCTGGCCATGACCCAGAAGGTGGTTGAGGCGTTCTTCAGCGAAGTTGCGAAGCAGGCCGATCCGGCCGCCGCCGCGCAGCTGAAGGTGCCGGGAGTCCCGCAGATTGCGGGCATTTTTGCGGTGATGCATGCGCTGACGATGGCGCTCTGCATGGTGATCGCCCGCTGGTGGCAGGCGACGCTCTACAACCTGGGTGGGTTCCGCGAGGAATTCCACGCGATCCGGTTCCGGAGTGTGCCGGGACTCGCGTTGCTGGGAGCAGGGGCTTCGCTCCACTTGCAGGCGCCCGAGACGCAAGTCTGGGCATGGCTCTTCCTGATGCCGCTGCTGGTGGCCGGGACTAGCCTGCTGCACGCGCTGATGTCGAAGCGGCGTGCAGGCGGGATGCTGGGGTTTTACTACGCGGCGCTGCTGCTGGTGTCTCCGGCAAAGTACATGGTGGTGGGTCTGGCGGCGGTAGACGCTCTGGCAGACCTCCGCCGGCTCCTGAGGATGGCGTCGCCACCCGCAGGCAAGGACTAGGTTCAGAACGAGGACACGTGTGATGGATATCATTCTGCTCGAGAAAGTCGGCGGGCTCGGCAACCTCGGTGACAAGGTGCGGGTCAAGGGCGGTTTCGGCCGCAACTTCCTGATCCCCTACGGCAAGGCTGTGTCGGCTACCACCGGCAACGTGGCCCGCTTCGAGGCAAAGCGCGTGGAGCTCGAGAAGGGAGCCATGGAGCGCCTGGCAGCGGCCCAGGCCCGTGCCGATAAGCTCTCCGGTCTCAAGGTCATCATCGCGGCCAACGCCGGCGATGAAGGCAAGCTCTTCGGCTCGATTGGCACCCGCGACGTCGCGGATGCCATCACCGCCACGGGCAACGAAGTGGGCAAGAGCGAAGTGCGCATGCCCAACGGCGTGATCCGCGCCATCGGCGATTACCAGATCGACGTGCAACTGCACTCCGACGTCACCGCCACCGTCACCGTTTCGGTGGTTGTAGGCTGATGTGCGGGGGTCGGGCTCCGGCCCGACCCGCTGCTCCAGCCAGCCCGGGCATACAGGCGCCGTTCAGGCGCCTCATGCGCGTGGACGGTAGCCCGGTTGACAGCTGTTTTTGGCCGGTGGGACTATCACTTCCCCATAAGACACGGCATTCACCATGGCCGATTCGCTGAGCCAGCAGGCGAGAGGCCCGGCGCTCGATGTGAGCGCACTCAAGGTCCCCCCGCATTCCATCGAGGCCGAGCAATCGCTGCTCGGTGGTCTCATGCTGGTGAACGACACCTGGGATCGGGTGATCGATCTCGTCGACGAAACCGACTTCTACCGTAACGAACACCGCCTGATCTTCGGCGCCATGTCCAAGCTCTCCGCCGAGAGCCAGCCCTTCGACGTCATCACCCTCTCGGAGCGCCTGCATTCCGGCGGCGATCTCGAGCAGGCCGGCGGCCTGCCCTACCTGGGTGATCTCGCACGCAACACCCCCAGCGCCGCCAACGTCCAGGCTTACGCGCAGATCGTGCGCGAGCGTGCCACGTTGCGCCGCCTCATCTCCGCCTCCAACGAGATCGCCACCCGCGCCTTCAACCCCGAGGGACGCACCGGCGCCGAGGTACTCGAAGAAGCCGAGCGTCGCCTGATGGAAATCGGCGAGGGCCGCTCCCGCGGTGCGGGCCCACAGCCCGTGCAGGAGCTCCTCACGCGGGCCATGGAGCGCATCGACGAGCTTTTCGAGGCAAAGAGCGCCATCACCGGTCTCAGCACGGGTTATATCGACCTCGACAACCGCACCTCGGGCCTGCAGCGCGCGGATTTGGTGATCGTGGCGGGCCGCCCGTCGATGGGCAAGACAGCCTTTGCCATGAACCTCGTGGAGCACGCACTGCTGCGGCAGGACAAACCCGTGGTGGTGTTCAGCCTGGAAATGCCCGCCGAATCGCTGATCGTGCGGATGCTCGCCTCGATGGGTCGCATCGACCAGCAGCGTCTGCGCAACGGACAACTGGTACAAGATGACTGGACGCGCCTTGCCTCGGCGGTGGCAGCACTGCGCGATCGCAAGCTCTTCATCGACGACACCGCCGCGATCTCACCCGCCGAATTGCGTTCCCGCGCCCGGCGGTTGCGCCGCGAGCACGGGGATCTCGCCATGATCATGGTCGATTACCTGCAGCTCATGCAGGTGCCCGGCTCCGACGAGGGCCGGGTGAACGAGGTCTCGGAGATCTCCCGGAGCCTCAAGGCCATCGCCAAGGAATTCAACTGTCCGGTGGTGGCGCTCTCGCAGTTGAACCGCTCGCTGGAGCAGCGCCCCAACAAGCGCCCGGTGATGTCGGACCTGCGCGAATCGGGCTCCATCGAGCAGGACGCCGACCTCATCGCGTTCATCTACCGCGACGAGGTCTACCACGAGGAAACCCCCGACAAGGGCGTGGCCGAGATCATCATCGGCAAACAGCGAAACGGCCCCATCGGCACGGTGCGGCTTGCCTTCGTGCGTGAGTTCACGCGCTTCGAGAACCTCGCCAACTCCTCCTACGGTTACGACAACTGACGCCCATGCCCACATCGCCAGCCGTGGCAGGCAAGCGCGAGGCACGATTCAACCGCATGGAGCCGGCCCAGCGCCGCGCACTGCTCGTCGAGGCCACGTTTCGCTGCCTGCAGAAACACGGTTTCGAGGGCACCTCGATACGCCGGATATGCGCCGAGGCCGGGGTGTCGATCGGCCTGATCAACCACCACTACCGCAGCAAGGACGACCTCGTCACCGAGACCTACCTGTGGCTCACGCAACGGGTAACCGGGCAGCTGCGCCACGCCATCGATACCGCCGCCAACGACGGCCGCTCGCGGCTCAGCGCGTTCATCCGCGCATCCTTTGCCGATGACATCTTCGATGCCGGGTTGCTCGACGCCTACCTCGCCTTCTGGGGCGCCACCAAGAGCGCCGAGCCGATGGTACGCGCGCACGAACAATCCTATGGCGACTACCGCGCCACCCTCGCGCAGGCGCTGATGCAGCTTGCCCAAGAGCAGGGCTGGGAGCGCTTCGACGGGGACCTGGCGGCGGTTGCCCTGGCGGCGATGCTCGACGGCCTCTGGCTCGAGTACAGCCTGAGCTCGAGCAGCTTCAGCCGCGAGCAGGGCATGCAGATCTGCGAGGCCTGGGTGGATGGGCTGGTTGGCGGCGGCTACCGGCGTTTCGGGCGGCCGGCGTAGCACGTTCGGGCAATTGACCCGCAGCCGCTTTACCGCCTTAATCGTCCCAAATAATTCGTGCACCCGATATCCATGTCCACAGCAGCAGGCCTTGCCGAACCCAACGAAGCGGTCAACTCGCCCGTGCTGCAGGCGGGCATCATCGACATGATGATGGCCTCCACCGTGCTCATGTCCTCACCCGCGTGGCAGACCGAGCAGGCCTCTTTCAAGGTAGTGGACGCGGGCGACCGGCGTATCCGTGTGGAGTGGACGCCGGGCATGGGCGATCCGCCGCCCCCGGGCACCACGGTGGAGATCCGCTGCACCCTGCCCGACGGGCGCTACCGCATGACCGGCGTGTTCGAGGAGGCTTCGTCGCTGGGGCTGGTGTTTCACATCGGCACGCCCATCTACCGCGCCCAGATGCGTCGGGATTTTCGCGTGGATGTGCCCTCCGACAACGGCATTACGTATGAACTGAGCCGCTGCGGTGATCGCTATCTTCCCGAGGGCTCGGTTCGCCCCGTCTCCAACCTGAGCGTCGCGGGCGCCGAGATCACGTGGCGCTTCGGGCGGCCACTACCCAGGAAAGACGATCGCATCGAGGGCGTCATTGATCTGGGGCGACACAGTCTGGCGCTCGATGCCATCGTGCGCCGCGTGCACCAGCGAGACGAGAGCGTTCTGGTGAGCTTCGAGTTCCTGGACGTGCGCGCAACCGACCGGCAGCACCTGCAGGCGGCCTGTTTCGAGCTGCAGCGCGAGATGATGCACAAGGGCGAGGAAGACAACTGAGCCGCCGCCGCGGTTTTACCGGGCGTGGCCCTGAAGTATGATGCCTCCGCGTTGTGGCCCGGCGGCCGTGACGCAATGTCGATGTACGCGGGTGTAGTTCAATGGCAGAACTTCAGCTTCCCAAGCTGATAGCGAGGGTTCGATTCCCTCCACCCGCTCCATTCCCTCCCTGATACCCCAAGACATTCATTCTTCTGCGCTAACGCCTGGGTTTAAATGGGTGCCTGAAAGCGGTGGCGAAGGTGCGGCGGCGATCTGTTCACGGCCGAGTAGACTTCACGAGAACGGTATCGACAGGAGGGGAACACCGATGAGCAATCGCCGCTTCGACTTGAATGACATCGAGAAGGAACCGACAGACGAGGATCTCTCGTTGCTGATGGCCGACGTCGTCAAGGAGGCAAAGGAACGGTCCGCGACGGCACGCCAAGCCGTGATGCTGCGCGTTCGCGAGGAAATCACAGCCGCGCGCAAGCGCAGGCCCGAGCTGTGAGTACGCCAGAAAGGCCGCGACTTATTGTCGTTGCCGGGCCCAATGGTACGGGCAAGACCTCGATCACCGAGCAGCTGCTGCGGCATCGGTGGATGGAAGGATGCGAGTACATCAATCCCGACTACATTGCCCGCGACGAGTTCGGGGATTGGAACTCGGCCGACGCTGTCGGTAGGGCGGCCCGTCTTGCCCAAGAGCGCCGCGAGGCGTGTTTGAGTGCAGGGCGCAGCCTGGCATTCGAGACGGTTTTGTCGATGCCGGACAAAATCGACTTCATCGAACGCGCCAGGTCGCTCGGCTACTTCGTGCGCCTCTTCTTCATCGGTACCGATGACCCATCGATAAATGCCAAGCGCGTTGCGATGCGAATTCTCGAGGGCGGGCATGAGGTGCCCATAGGCAAGATCATTTCCCGCTATGCGCGGTCGATCGCAAACTGTGCGGTAGTCGTGCGCAGCGTCGATCGGGCCTATGTCTACGACAACTCCGTCGACGACCAGCCCGCAAGACTGCTGTTCCGCTTGCGCGATGGCCTCGTGTTCAAACGCTATGGCGAGATCAACCCCTGGGCACAGGCGATCTTGCAGGAGCTGGCGGAGGGTAACGCCGGTTAGCGGCGAGGAACGCCATGGCAATCAGCAATGATGAACGGGTCGGCAAAGGTCTGGAGCAGCTCAAGGTTGGGCTTATGCCCTTCGTCGAGCGTGAGTTCAGATCGCGCTTTGGCGAGAGTCGGGCGCATGACGCCAAGGATCTGCTGTCCTACACGGGGCACTGAAGACATACCAAGACGCCAACCGGGCCCAAACACCCTCACGCCGACTGCATGTAAAGGTACTTCTGAAATCCCGCAAAGAGCTCACGTACCTGTGCAGCTTGCCCTAGCTCTGCCAAGGCGTCGGAGATGGAGTTGTGATACCGGAGCTGTAGCAGCGGCGTGAGCTTGTCCGGATCCAGCTCTTCCACACCCACGGCTACGTAGTGCTGCAGCACAAAATCCAGAAACTGCTGCTGCTTGTAGTTAAAAGCCAGTCCGAACTGAGCACGGGCACTATTGGCTCGCACCTCCCGCGTTACGGGTGCTTTCGCATAGGCCACGTGGGCCAGCACGTCGAACAGATCACTCGCCTCGGCTTCGATGATGCGCTGCATCTCCGTGAGCTGGGCATGGCCAAAGCCCCGCTCCGAGAGCCCTTGAAGTAACTGCTTGCGGGTATCTGGCGCACTCCCGGTACGAACGGGGTCAGGTCTTCCATTTTTCATAGTCTTGCCTGCCGCGTCTCGCCAGTGCCTTTGATCATTGCCTGCAGCTGGCTTCCGATCTCTGCTTGATCTCGATGGAGAGCCCTGCCGCTTCGGGCTGAGGGCTAAACTTATCAGACCGGTCTGCCTTCCAATCCCGTCGAAGTCGACGGGATTAAGACTTACTCTTTTGACCTGCTCCCAGAGGACGAGGAATTCGAGGCCGGTTTCTCAACCGGACCGCCGTGTTCTGCAATGACCGGGACCAGTCAACGTCAGTCGCGGCTTCAACCCCGCTCGAGCCGCAAGCCTTATTAGGGAGTTGAGGCTGCATCGTCGGCGGCTGTGCGGGCCTGTTGAACAGCATCACATCCCGTATTCTGGCTACTATGGGAGTCCGTCGGGCTTAGCCAAAAACATCGAACTCTCTGCGTGAAATTCAAGGTCCGGACAGGCCTTTGAGGTTAAGAACATGAGCGAACCAGAAAAGCCCAAAAGCCGCAGCCGTCTTACACCGGCGGCACGCAAGCCTGCCGTTCGGCGGGAATCACCCGTGGAACAACCGATAGAGACCCCGGATCCCGTCATCGACCCGGTAGAAAAAGGCATCGAAGGAGAACTGGTGGATCCGGTGGCGCCTTTGCCCAAAAACGTGGCCTGGGTGTTGATCTCCGCCGGCGCGGTGGGATTGGCGATTCCCGGTGTGCCGGGAACTCCCTTTCTGTTGATGGGCGTTTTTGCCCTCTGGCCGGGCAATCGCGACCGGGTGGAAAAATGGCGCCAGGGCAATCCTCCCAAAGCTCTTCGTGGGGCGATGACGCACGTCAACCGCTTCCTTGATCATTGGGAAAAGCGTTACCCCAACAAGCCGCCGAACCGATAAGTCCATGTCCATGCGCAGTCTCGTCGTGGTTCGCTTCCTTGGCGGCTCCAAGACGACGCGCATCGTTCCTTTGCGATCTGCCAGAGCCCCGCACAACATCACAAGAGACGCGTGAGTCATGGTTGCAAAGGTCATCGACGGAAAAGCCGTGGCGCTCAAGGTCCGCGGGGAGCTGCGCGAGCAGGTGGAGTCCCTGGTTGAGCGGGGTCAGCGGCCGGGGCTCGCCGTGATCATCGTCGGTGATAACGCGGCGTCCCGGGTCTACGTGACCAACAAGGTGAAGGCCTGCAGCGAGGTAGGCATCGCCTCCACCGTGCACGCCTTCCCTGCCGATACCGAAGACGCCATCATCGAAGCACGTATCCGCGCCCTGAACGACGACCCCGCAGTGCACGGCATCCTCGTGCAGTTGCCGCTGCCTCCCGCCTTCGATGTCCGTCGCGTGCTGGGTGCCATTTCGAGGAACAAGGACGTCGATGGCTTCCACCTCTACAACGTGGGCGGCCTCGTGATGGGCGACACGGTGTTCCCTCCCTGCACGCCCTTCGGCGTTCAGAAAATGCTGGAGCACGAGAACATCCCCATCGAGGGACAGAACGTGGTGGTGGTGGGTGCGAGCAATATCGTCGGCAAGCCCATGGCGCTCATGCTGATGCAACGTGACGCGACGGTTTGCATCTGCCACGCCAAGACCCGCGACCTCGCACAGTTCACCATTCTGGCCGACATACTCGTGGTGGCGGCTGGTCGTCCTAACCTCATCCTTCCGCAGATGGTGCGCACCGGCGCGGTGGTGATCGACGTGGGCATCAACCGCCTGCCAGACGGCCGCCTGGTGGGTGACGTGGACTTCGAGGGCGTGCGCCAGAAGGCCTCCTACATCACCCCGGTGCCCGGCGGCGTGGGCCCCATGACCGTCACCATGCTGATCCACAATACCGTGCAGTCCGCGGCGCGCCACATGAGTGCCCGGTATCACTGAATCAGGGGCGGGGCGTGTGTGGATGCGCAACGTTCTGTCTGCCGCCTCAACGGAAGGCGGGGTCAGGTCTTCCATTTTTCATCGTTGCGCCTGCCGCGTTTGGCCAGCGCCTTTGATCATTGCCCGCAGCCGGCTTCCGATCTGCCAGAGCCCCTGTGTTCACCTTGCAAAAGCTAAGACCTGACCCCAACTGCTCTCCTATCCACCGCCGCCGCACCACTGTACGTAGTTATCGATACCCGATAACATGAAGCCATGATCCGAACGTTTGGAAATGCACTTGCAGAAGACCTGTTCGATGACAGGAACAGTCGGGCCGTGCGTTCTTTCCCCGCCGAGTTGCGTCGCATCGCCCGCCGCAAGTTGCAGTACCTGCACGATGCTGCTGATTTGAGCGATATGCGTATTCCGCCGGCCAATCGACTGGAGAAACTGAAGGGAGAATGGAGCGGATTCCATTCGGTGCGGATCAATGACCAATGGCGCCTGGTGTTCCGATGGACCGCGGGGAACGCCAGCGATGTGCAAATCGTGGACTATCACTGACGGAGCAATAGCCATGACACGACAACCTGCCAACCCGGTTCATCCCGGCATGATGCTGCTCGAGGAATTCCTCCTGCCCGCAGGCCTGACCCAGACTGCATTCGCAGACCGCATTGGTTGGACGCGCGCTCGTCTCAATGAATTCGTTCGAGGCAAGCGTGGCGTGACTGCGGAGGCAGCACTCGACCTTGCGGCCGCCTTGGGTACATCCGCGAAACTCTGGATGAACCTGCAGGCAACCTACGATCTCGACAAGGCAGCCAAAGCACGTAGCGCTGCGTGACGAGCAAGGCCCCGCCTTTGGCCATCCGCGTTTTATGGAACGCCGTCATGCATCTGCTCGCGAGTTCGGGCAGACACTCGCCTCGATGTGGAACACGGCGAGGCCTCCGGGGTTGGCGGGGTGGAGCCCGGCCAGTGTGAAAGGCGCGCCGCTACGCTGCCCCGGGCGCCCGCCCAACCGGAGAATGCACCGATGATCGTCCGTCTGCTCTGGCTCTTCCTGCTGTTCGCGCCGGGCGTGCGCGCCGGCGAGACCACCTATACCGCCGCGCGGCCGCTGGTGGTCGGCGTGGTGCTGTTCGCCGATTTCGAGATGCTCGACGTGTTCGGCCCGCTGGAGATGTTCTCGCTGCTCGACGAGCGCGTGCGCATTGTCACGCTCGCGGCCACGCCGGGGCCGGTGCGCTCGCGCAACGGGCCGGCGGTAATCGCGGAGCGCGCGCTGGCGGATGCCGGCGCGCTCGATCTGCTGCTGGTGCCGGGCGGATTCGGCACGCGGCGTGCGGTCGATGATGCCGCTTTCGTCTATGCCATCGCGCGGCTCGGCGGGCAGGCGCCGCAGGTCGCCTCCGTCTGCACGGGCGCCGCGCTGCTCGCGCGCGCCGGCCTGTTGGACGGGCGCCGCGCCACCACCAACAAGCAGGCCTTCGCGTGGGTGCAGAGCCAGGGCGCGAACACCGCGTGGGTGCGCTCGGCGCGCTGGGTCGAAGACGGCCGCTTCGCCACCTCCTCGGGCGTGTCGGCGGGCACCGACCTCGCGCTCGCGCTGATCGCGCGCCATTTCGGCCGTGCCACCGCCGAGCGTGTCGCGCGCGATGCGGAATACCTGTGGAACGCGAGCAGTGAGGTCGATCCCTTCGCCGCCGACGCCGCGCCCGCGACGCGCTGAGCGTGGCGGGCGGGTCCCTGCAGGCCGGCCGCGGAAGGCGGGAAGGCGCGGAAGGCGGGGTCAGGTCTTCCATTTTTCATGGTCTCGCCTGCGACATTTCGCCCGTGCCTTTGATCACTGCCTGCCGCCGCCTTCCGGTCTGCCATAGCCCCTGCGTTCACGTTGCAAAATGTAAGACCTGACCCCATCTGCTGCCATCTGCTCTCTCGCAATGAACTCGCTGATGCAGCGTTAACGTAGACTCCCCGAGCCTGCCGACTCTGGAGGGATCCCGCCCATGGCCTCACGCTTTCGACTCCTGCGCGCATGCTGCATGACGCTCGGGCTGGTGATCCTTTCGGGCTGCGCCGGCATCGACCCGGGCCGGTACGCCGCCGAAACGCCGGTGCTGGATATGCGGGAATACTTCAACGGCACCCTCGACGGTTACGGCATGGTGCGCAACCGCTCGGGCGAGGTGACCCGCCGCTTCGTGGTCATCGTCCAGGCGAGCTGGGCCGGCGAGGTGTTGACGCTGAACGAGGACTTCGTCTGGAGCGACGGCAAGACGGAAAATCGCGTCTGGACGATCCAGCGCCGGCCCGACGGCAGCTGGTCTGGCAAGGCGGCCGGCGTGGTCGGTGAGGCCAGGGGCACGCTCTCGGGCAATACCTTCAACTTCCGCTACACCTTTGACCTACCCGTGGGCGATACGCGCTACGAGGTTCAGTTCGACGACTGGCTGTATCTGATCGACGAACGCAACATGCTGAACCACGCACAGATCAGCAAGTTCGGTGTGAACGTGGCGGATCTGTTCATCAGCTTCAACAAGCGGGCGGGGCAGTGAACCTCCTGTCCGGTCTCGGCATTCCCCTCATAGGCGAGTGCAAGACCATCACCGAGGAAACCCGAGAGGATATCCGCGGGTCAATCGACTGAGAAAACTGAAGGGAGAATGGAGCGGATTCCATTCGGCGCGGATCAATGATCAATGGCGCTTGGTGTTCCGGTGGCCGCCGCCTTCCGATCTGCCGGAGCTGACGAGGCACGCAGTTGGGTATGGCGGTTTGTGGAGTGGTACAACACGGAGCACCGGCACAGCAGGCTGAAATTCGTCACGCCGCAGCAACGCCATCGCCGCGAGGCGCCAGCGATTCTGCGCCAACGCGAGAAGGTGTATGAAGAAGCCCGTGAGCGCCATCCGCGCCGCTGGAGTAAAGGGATACGGGAGTGGTCACTGCCGGTGAGCGTGTGGCTCAATCCCGTGAAGAAGGCCGAGTCGGAAATGTCTCAGACCGCGTAATGAATAGGGTGCCAACTATCTTGAAAACCACCGCACACAAGAAGCCGCAAGGGTCAGGCCTTACATTTGAAATATTCATACCTTCTTCACCCCATCCCCATACTTGGCTACCAATTTATCCGCTGTAAGCAGCGTCAAGCCTTCTACGCGAGCTTGCGCAACAAGGATGCGGTCGAATGGGTCTTTGTGCAGATGCGGTAAACCATTCACAGCGACCGTATGTTCGCTGGTAACGGGCAGTTCACGGTAACCATTGATCACTAACATGCGCCACAGGCGGCGCGGATCAACATTGAAATCCGAGCGTTCAAGTCCATTTTTGATAGTGATTTCCCACAGGCTGGCAGCACTGAACAAGAGATGATTGGCCGGGTCAAGCAGCAAGGTGCGCGCCTTTGCCGTCAGCCGCTGCGGCTCGCTCGCCGCCCACAACAACAGATGGGTGTCGAGCAGCAGGTTCAAGCCTTGCGCCCCGTAAACAGGCTTTCGATCTCGCTACTACCCATTTGATCAAAATCGTCCGGCACGGAAAATTCACCTTCCATAAAGCCCAAACGGCAGGCAGTTCCTGTTTCTGCAGGCTCCAGAGCTACAACCTTGACCATCGGCTTACCGGCCTTGGCGATGATGAATGACTCGCCTTGCGCAGCCTGCTCGACCAACTTGGAGAGCTGGGTTTTGGCATCGTGTATGTTGACAGTAATCATGGCGACCTCAGGGTAAACTAATAGCGGTTAGTTTACATGATGCAAACAAAATGGCAAGCTTCTCGCCAGCCCTCGTCTTAGATAATGAACTGCCGCTCCCTAACCCTCCCCCAAAGGGAGAGGGGATAGAGGCACCAATACGTCGAGATCGTTTCGCTCAACGATGTTCAGGAACTTTAGCGCGATACCACTTTGCCTTTTCGCGCAATTTCTTTATTTGCACAGACAACACAGCAGCCAACACAGCTAGAGTAGAGAACAGTCTCTCGCCTGCCCATGCTGCTGACAATATTTTCCAGCGGTATCGGCGTACGCTCTCGTGTGGTCAGTTGTGTTAGTTGCGGAGCACCTCTCGGTCGATGGCGAGGCGCCGGATATCGCGCTTCGCGAGGGCGGTTATCTCTTCCTCGCCTCGCCCGAGGGCGCGGCCACGCCCAATCGACTGGAGAAACTGAAGGGAGAATGGAGCGGATTCCGTTCGGCCCGGATCAATGATCAATGGCGCCTGGTGTTCCGGTGGCCGCCGCCTTCCGATCTGCCAGAGCCCCCTGCGTTCATGTTGCACAATGGAAGACCTGACCCCACCCGTTCGCGGCAGCTCGTTTGCTCCGCCCTCAGTCTTCACGGCCCACGCTGCCTTGCCGCCGGGTGGGCCTTCAGAGGGGCGCCAGTCGAATACTGCTGCCTGCGCGCTCGCCTGCGGCGCCAACGCTGCAAATCCGAGCGCCAGCGCACTGAAAGTTAGCTTCACGCTTTTCATTAGGGTCCCCGATCAAGTCAGCCAGAGAATGCCGACGATTGCCCGCATGGCAATGGATTGTCTCATGCGCAGAAAGCCTCCGCCGCGTCTGTCGCTTGATATCCTTGGCGTGCTTCTCGGCCTATCCTTCACGTCATCGGTTCTGACCGATCGTCTTTCCGCTCATCGTAAAAAATGAGCCAAACCACGCCACTGGCAAAGTGTCAAATCTGCCTCTCGATGATGGCTTGCAAACGAGTGTCAGGTTCCGGCGATGAACTGCCTGATGGCTAAAACCGGTCTCCGTCCGGCGTCGGCCACTTTGCTGCCGTTCACCCATAGTTTCCGGCGGCAATTCTCCGGGCACCTACAAGCGGATTATCGCTAGCTCGACAGGCACACACGCCGGTTTGACTCGCCCGGGAAACCGGAGGGGGCCGTGTCTGCATTTGGCTACGTGGACCTGCAAGCGGCCTTCCCCCATAGGGACCGGCTAGCGCAACCCCCGGGGCTAATGAGCCTCTACCTGTAGCTCGACGTATGCGGGCGTGCGCAGCGTGGCGGAGGTAGGGCCGCACATCTTCGCTCAGCGCAAGCCCGGGACGTAGAAGGTGTAGCCTGCAGGGAGCTCGGCGCATGGCACCGCACCGGGCGGGAAGACGCGCTGTGTCAGGCGTTATTCGTACGCCGTCTGCGCATGGTCAGCCCGAGCAGGCCCAGTCCTGCCAGCATCATCGAATAAGTCCCCGGCACCGGAACGGGAGCGACGTTGGCAAGTTTCAACGATGCATTGTCGAAGAAGCCGTCGTTGTATTCGCCTGCATCGCGCGTGGTGTTCAGGAATATTTCGATGGCCCGTGTGCCCGTCGGCAGGGTGTGCAGCAGGGAAATCACTTCCCAGTCGTAGATGCCGGATGTTGCGAGCGTATCCAAAAATGCATGTGACTGTATCGCGACGTTGGAAGCATTGAGGAACCTCAGCGTGCCGGTCGCTGAATCGAAAGCACCGCCCAGTCTTCTTGCCTGCGCAAGCACGTTGAAGCTGGAAACTGCATGTCCCGCATCTATTATCGACGCCAGATCTGCAACGTTGACTGTCTGGGTGAGCGACTGCGAGGTCGCGCCGGTTCCGCCTGTGAACGAAAAGCTGCCGATGGAAACGCCGGGCGGCGAACTGAGTGCAAGTGCCGAACTGACCGCGTCAATTCCGGTGGTGAGCCACCCCGAAGTATCTCCCGCTTCCGCACCGCCGTTGATCAGCAGTTCGGTGTTGAACGAAGCCGCATTTGCATGAGCGGCCATCATGCAGACCAGTATGGAAGGAGCAAGCTGCTTTACCCAAGTTTTCATATGTATCAACTCGTTTTAACGTTGAAGATCGGCCCTGAGAGGGCCTCGGGCTTACAACCCTTGAACACTACCCAGCACGATCCTTGCCAACCTAAGTAACGCCTTGTTCTATATGATTTTTCACTAGTGTCCGGTTAAAAGCTGAACAAATTCAGCTGGTTGCAATCGGTATCCTGATCGGCAGTGTCGTCGGTCTCGAGAAATGCCCTGTTTAGCGGGATTTTCTCGAAAACGCTGACCGACAGAATCTGTAGCAAAGTGTAGAGCGA
>CAMAXE010000028.1 GCA_945862145.1 Klebsiella pneumoniae | reverse complement strand
AACGATGGCGCCACGCTGGTCTACACCAGCACCGGCCTTTCGGTAGCGCGGGTTTCGCGCAGCTTTGGTTGCACCGGCGGCTGCAACTTTGCGCCTGATCAGGTCACGTCCGTTACCCAGACGGACTGGCAGACCGGCTGGGCGTTGGGTCTGGGCGTAGAACACCGGGTAGGCGCGCACGCCAGTCTGGTCGTTGACTATCACCACGCAGACTTCGGCACCAAACTGGTCGACACCAGCCCGATCTTTCCCGGCGCCCGCGAACGTCAGGAGTACAGCGAAGACGTGCTGCGCATCGGCGTTAATTACCGCTTCTAGCGCGAGGACGCGGATGCGATCCGCCAGTACTTGCCGCAACGCGGCGCAACCCCGAGATACAGGCCGTGGCTTTCCGCCATCGGGTAGGTTTGTTCTAGCGGTTTTACCGCGCGAATTCGTCCTTCCAACAGTGCCATCCTGGCCCTCCCGCCGGTACCAGTTGGCGGTACCCGTTTTGGCAGCGCCAATGTACCGCCAGATGTACCGCCAATTTTGACGGTACGGCTGGGTATGTGGCGGGAGACTGCGGACAGTAAAGGCAAACAAAAGCCCATTTATCAGAGCTTTAGCGATGTTCTGGGACGGCTTGGGAGGAATAAATGGTGGGTCGTGCTGGATTCGAACCAGCGACCAATTGGTTAAAAGCCAACTGCTCTACCAACTGAGCTAACGACCCTGAGACGCGGCGTATGGTACGGATTGGGCTCGAAAAGACAAGGCAAAAATGAGCGTCTACGGGTTCTGCTCAAGATAATCGCGGGCTTTGGCTGCGCTGTCGGAGCTGCCGTACTCCTCCTGCACGCGCTGCAGCAGCTCGCGGCCCCGTACGGCATCGCCCTCCTGCATGTAAATCCGGCCCAGCTTGAACAGGGCATCAGGCATCTTGGTGCTGCCCGGGTACTGGTACACCAGTGACTCGTACTGCGGCCTCGCGGATTCGTTGTCACCGTTGACGATGGCGTAGAACTCGCCCAACCAGAAGTGCGCGTTGCCCGCAAGTACACCGTTAGGATACTGCTCGAGGAAAGCCTTGAACGCTCCCTCGGCCTCCGGGTACTGCTTGTTGCGCAGGAGATCGAACGCAGCCTGGTAGGCAGGCTGCTCGCCTGCAACGGGGGCTGTAGCGACCGGCGCCATTGGAGCCACATCCGCGCGGACAGGAGCATAAGACTGCTCATCGGGCCTCAGGCCATCTGACGCACTCACCGCGCCTTGGGACGGGCCTGACGTGGCCGGAGGCGCCGCTGCACCGCCCAACGCGGTAAGTCGCTTGTCCAGGCCGATGTAATCGTCGAGGCGCTGCTGCTTGATCTGCCGAATCTGCTCGGCCTGTTCTTCGACGATACCGTTCAGCTTCATGACCTCGTCTTGAAGCTGCAGCACCTGGTTGTAGAGGTCGGCGTCTCCAGCCTGTGCCTGCGGAGCCGGATCAGAGCGGCGTGAAGGCTGCTGTTGGCCCGGGGAGCTGTAACCCCCCGGCTCCATCACCTCGATCTGGGCGGCGGCCGGCAGCGCCAGCAGCGCCGCCATGGCCGCTAGAAAGAGTACTCGCACGGGTACGATCAGGGCTTCAGTTCGACGCGACGGTTACGCTGGTAAGAGTCTTCGTCCTGGCCAAGGGCCGCAGGACGCTCCTCACCGTAGCTCACCGTCTCGATGCGGCTGCGATCGATGCCCTGAAGAATCAGGTAATTGGTGATTGCCTTGGCGCGGCGCTCGCCGAGCGCAAGGTTGTACTCAGGGGTGCCACGCTCATCGCAATGACCCTCGAGGCGCAAGGGGCCAGTCTGGTTGCGCATCACCGCGGCCTGCGCGTCCAGAGCAGCGCGGGTCTCGGGATTGAGCTGAGACTGGTCGAAATCGAAATAAAACACATACTGCAGACCGGTACGGGCGGCCATTTCTTCGGGGGACAAGCCGCCATCAGAGCCCGTGCCTACCGAGGTAGTGCCGTCAGCTCCCATGCCAGAGCCGTCCGCGCCATCAGCGCCTGCGCCGCCGTTCTTGTTCTTGTTGCCGCTGCAGGCCGCGACCAAGGTCACGAGCACTGCAACCGCTGCCAGACGCAACCACTTGCCAGTCTTTTGACTCACCGCGCAATCCTCTCTGGAGTGTGAATAACCGTGTTTAGCGTATATACGGGGACCATGCCGGCTCACGCACTTCCCGGGCCGCTGCGGGCAGGAAATACTTGACGTTTGCATCCACCGAGACGACCGCGAGTATACCTTTGCTCATTCGCTTCGTCGCGTAAATAATCATGCTGCCATTGGGCGCGATGCTGGGCGACTCGTCATAGATCGTCTCGGTGAGGATACGCACCGTATTGCGCTGGAAATTCTGCAGCGCAATATGGAACGGTCCGCCCGGATCAGCGCGGTGCGTGTAGACGATGCCAGACCCATCGGGCATAGGCCTGGCGCGGGCGTTGTAGGTCCCCTCAAAGGTCAGCCGCTTGAGTTCGCCCGTGCTCGCGTTAACCTGATAGATCTGCGGTTTACCGCCGCGGTCGGAAGTGAAAACGATCGCGCGGCCGTCGGGCAGCCAGGTGGGCTCGGTGTCTATCGCGAAATGATTGGTGAGCCGCGTGAACTGGCGAGTCGCGAGATCCATCACATAAATCTCGGGATTGCCATCCTTGGAGAGCACCAGCGCCATCCGGCGTCCGTCGGGCGACCAGGCCGGAGCGCTGTTCAAACCCGGGAAGTTGGTAAGAGCCTCACGCTGGCCGGTGGCGATCACCTGACGCCAGATACGCGGACGGCGATCCTCAAAGGACACATAGGCGAGCTGCTTGCCATCGGGCGCCCATGTGGGCGACAGGATTGGCTCGTTGGACTCGAGGATGGTCTGGGCACGCTCGCCGTCGGCATCGGCCTTGATCAAGCGGAAATTGCGCCTGTCAGAGTTGACCGACACGTAGGCGATCTTGGTGCTGAAAGCGCCCTTGATGCCGGTGATCTTCTCGTAGATCTTGTCCGCGATGTAGTGCGCGATATCGCGCAACTGCGCCTCGGAGCCGTTCACCGTCTCCTGCAAGACCTGGCTCTGCCGGAGCACGTCGTGGAGCTCGTAGGTCACGCGGTAGAGACCCGCGGGGTCGCGGGTCATGCGGCCCACGGTCACGTAGTCGGTGCCCTGCAGCCGCCATTCGTTGAAGAAAACCTGCGATTTCTCATGGGGCTGGGCAATCATGTCGGAGACCGCCATCGCCTCGAAGAGACCACTGCGCTGCAGATCAGCGGAGACGATGCCGTCGATAGCCGCGGAAGGCAGAACCCCCGGCGTAGCCCCGAACGGCACCACCGCGATCTTGGTCGGATCGTCACTGCCCTGAGTGATCTCGATCATCAATTCGGCCGCCTGCACGGCGACGCCGCTCACCAGGCAAAACATCAGAAAGAAGGCGCGCATGATCACAGGCGAAGGTCCTCTGGTCGGAACACGAGTTGGAAACTGCGCAGATGGCGCTCGAAGACCTGCGGGGAGGCATCAGCAACCTCGGGGAAGCGCTCGGCCTTCTTGACCGCATTGATGGCGGAGGTGTCGAAGGCCTCGTTACCGCTGCTTTTCATCACACTCACCGACACCACCTCACCGGTTGGAATCAATTGTAGACGCAACACGACCTCCATATCGCGACGCGCGCTGGGCGGGCGGCTCCAGTTGTCCTCGATGGCGGCGCGTATGGAATCCGTATAGGCCATGGCGAGGTCGGTGTCACTCTCGGCCGCCTGCATATCCTCTTCCGTAGCCATCGCGAGCGTCATCTCCTTTTCGCGCTGGCGGCGTTCTTCCTCGGCCTTTTTCTGCTGTTCGCGCTTGCGGGCTTCCTCGAGCTTTTTGGGGTCGGGCTTGGGCGGCTCTTTTTTGGGAGCGGGCTTGAGGGTCGGTGCCGGCTTCGGCTTCGGGGGCTCGACCTTGGGTTTGGGCGGTTCGACCTTGGGCTTCGGGGGTTGAGGCGTGAGTTCGGCAGGACGCGGCTTGGCCTGTTTGGGCTTGGCCGCAGCCTGGTCCAGCGTCACCAGTTTGGCGTTGACGTGACGGGGCACCTTGCGGATGGTGCGGTCGCGCTCCGGCTCCCAATTTGCGGTGAGCAGGAACAGCAACAAACCGTGTAGCACCACGCTGATCAGCGCGGGGAGAATGAAACCCTCTAGCCTGCGGGTCATGGGTTCAGGGGTTCTCGGTGACCAGGCCCACGCTCTTGGCGCCGGCTTCCTGCAGACTGGCCATCAGCACCACCACCGTGCCATAGGACACTTTCTGGTCGCCCCAGACCAGCACGGGGGTTTTGGGCTTCTGCTTGAGGATCTTGCTCACCTTGTCCTTGATCACCTCAAGCTTCTCGGGCTGTTCGGGTGTGCCACCCAGGTTGATGAAATAGCTGCCGTCGGCCTTGATGGATACGATCAGCGGCTCCTCGTCCTGGCTGTCGATAGGTTCCGACGGCGACTGCGGAAGTTCGACCTCGACGCCCTGCATCAGCATGGGCGCCGTGATCATGAAAATGATCAGCAGCACCAGCATCACGTCGATGTAGGGAACGACGTTGATCTCGGAAACGGGTTTTCTTTTCTGCTTGCGCATCGTTATGGGCTTCCTCCGCCGCGTTTGCCGGGATCAGCCGGATTTGCGCACGGCGTGCGCCTGACGGTGCAGGATGCTGGAGAACTCCTCCGAGAAGGTGTCGTAATTACCCACCAGGCTGTCAACGCGCGTCGAGAAGCGGTTGTAGGCGATTACCGCCGGAATGGCCGCAAAGAGCCCCATGGCCGTGGCCACCAGCGCCTCCGAAATACCGGGCGCCACGGTGGCGAGCGTGGCCTGATGCATGGTTGCCAGACCGCGGAACGAATGCATGATCCCCCATACGGTGCCGAACAGACCGACATAGGGGCTGGTCGATCCGACCGTGGCGAGAAACGAGAGGTGTTTCTCGAGGTGCTCCTCCTCACGCGAGAGCGCCACGCGCATCGCGCGCAGCGCGCCTTCCATGATCGCATCGGACTCGATCCCCGCCTGCTGGCGCAGCCGGGTGAACTCCTTGAAGCCCGCCCGGAAAAGGTTTTCGACGCCCTCGACCGCACCGCTCTGCTCAAGCCGCACGGTGCCGTCGCGGTAGAGCTGCCCCAGGTCGATGCCGGACCAGAACGTCTGCTCGAAGGCAAGGAACTGCTTCTTGGCGCGACTCAGCAGCAGCGCACGCTGAATGATCATGCCCCATGAAGCCACCGAGACCATGAAAAGCAGCAGCATGACGAGCTGCACCACGAAACTGGCGTTGGCGACGAGGGACCAGAGCGACATGTCCTGGTTCAAGTGGGAATCTCCGTGAGGGTTGGGGTGTGGTCCACGCCAGCGGTACTGGCGAGGCGCTCTCTCAATGCGGCAGGCAGGGCGCGCGGACGGCGCGTGACCGGATCGATGCAGGCGATGCCTATGCGGGCGCGGCACAACTCCTCGGCACCGCGCAGTACACGCTGTACGAAATCGATGCGCGCACGACCCGTGTTGGCGATGCGCGCCTCCGCCACAAGCTGGTCGTCGAGCAGCGCTGGCCGCAGGTACTCGACCTCCATGGAGTGCACCACGAACTGGCAGCCGGCTTCCGGCAGTGCCGCCCGGGCAAAACCCAGCGCACGCATGAGTTCGGTGCGCGCGCGCTCGAAGTACTTCAGATAGTTCACGTAATACACGATACCACCGGCGTCGGTGTCCTCGATGTAGACGCGCAACGCAAGGCCAAGAGCGTGACCTTGCATCAGGGCTCGCCCCCCGCCTGCTCCAGCAAGTCCAGCGTCGCGGCCGGGCGCGGCGGCTGCAGGCCAAAATGCAGGTATGCCGCACGCGTGGCCAGACGTCCGCGCGGCGTGCGCAACATGTACCCCTGCTGGATCAGATAGGGTTCCAGTACGTCTTCGATGGTGCCGCGCTCCTCGCCGATGGCCGCGGCAAGGCTGTCCACGCCGACCGGGCCGCCGTCGAATTTCTCGATCAACGCGAGCAGCAGCCGGCGATCCATGTGATCAAAGCCCTGCTGGTCGACCGCGAGAAGGTTCAAGGCCTCATCAGCGATGGCGAGGCTCACGCGCCCCTGATGGCGCACCTCGGCGAAATCACGCACGCGCCGCAGCAGGCGGTTGGCGATACGGGGCGTGCCGCGGGCCCGGCGGGCAATCTCGCAGGCGCCGGCCGCCTCCAACTCTACGCCCGATATGCGGCCCGAGCGGGCCACGATCGTGCTCAAGTCCTCGACCGAGTAGAACTCCAGCCGCTGCACGATGCCGAAGCGGTCGCGCAGCGGCGAGGTGAGCAAGCCCGCGCGCGTGGTGGCGCCCACCAGCGTGAAGGGTGGCAGATCGAGCTTGATCGAACGTGCCGCCGGGCCCTCGCCGATCATGATGTCGAGCTGGAAGTCCTCCATGGCCGGATAGAGCACTTCCTCGACGTTGGGACTCAGACGGTGTATCTCGTCGATGAACAGCACATCGCGGGGTTCGAGGTTGGTAAGCAGCGCGGCCAGGTCGCCGGCGCGCTCCAACACCGGGCCCGAGGTGCTCTTGACCGCAACGCCCATCTCGTTGGCGATGATGTATGCCAGCGTAGTCTTGCCGAGGCCGGGCGGTCCGAATATCAGGGTGTGATCGAGCGCCTCGCGACGGGCGCGGGCAGCCGCCACGAAAATCTCCATCTGCTCGCGCACCGCGGGCTGGCCGACGTAATCGGCGAGCAGGCGCGGGCGGATGGCGCGGTCCAGCCCGTCCTCGTTGCCGGCCCCTTGGGGCGCGACGAGACGATCGCTTTCTATCATCGGCTCTTCCTCACCTGGCGCCCATGCTTTTCAACGCGCGGCGGATCAGCTCTTCGCTGGTGTCGTCCGGGTCGGTCTGGGCGGCGGAAATCGCGCGTGCCGCCTCCTGTGGCTTGTAGCCCAGCGCAATCAGGGCGCTCTCGGCATCAGCCAGCGTGCGGCCGCGCTTTGCAGCGGCGATATCGGGCGCGGGCCCCGCACCCCGCACCGCCGCGAGATCCGGCCGCCACTCGCGCAGACGGTCACGCATCTCCACGATCAACCGCTCGGCGGTCTTCTTGCCGACGCCCGGCACGCGCACCAGGGCGGCCGTGTCGTTGCGCTGGATGCAAAGCACGAAATCGTCTGCCTCTATACCCGAGAGGATCGCCAGCGCCATCTTCGGCCCGACGCCGCTCACGCGCACCAAGGCGCGGAAGAGATCGCGCTCCTCACGACTCCAGAAACCGAAAAGTTGCTGCGCGTCCTCGCGCACGGCGAAATGCGTGTAGAGCACTACCTCTTGCCCCAATGCGGGCAGACGCACGATCGTGCCAAGCGGTGCCTGGATCTCGTAGCCGACGCCGTGGACATCGAGCACCAGTTCGGGGGCCTGCTTTTCGAGCAGGATGCCGCGGATGCGTCCGATCATGCCTTGACTCTCCCGATGCTGCGCCAGCGCGTGCCCGCCCGGCGCGAGGCCCGCACCAGCGGGATGCGCGCCATGCTCTCGGAGGTGTGAGCATGGCACAGGGCGGCAGCCAGCGCATCGGCGGCATCGGCCTGCGGCACGCCGGGCAAGGCGAGCAGCGTGCGCACCATGTGCTGCACCTGAGTCTTCTCCGCTCTGCCGGTACCCACCACGGCCTGCTTGATGCTGCTCGGGGAATACTCGAACACCGTGAGACCCCGCACCGCGGCCGCCACGATCGCCGCGCCGCGCGCCTGCCCTAGCTTGAGCGCTGATCCCGCGCTCTTCGCCATGAACACCTCTTCTATCGCAAGCTCGGTGGGCGCGTGTTCGTCGATGATGCTGCACACACCCTCGTATATTTTCTGCAGCCGCGTCGCCAGCGACTCCGACGCCGAGAGGCGGATGCAGCCGCTGGCGAGATAGCTCGTCTTGCCGGCCACGGCGCGCACCACGCCGAAGCCGGTCAGTCGCGATCCCGGATCGATACCCAGGATCACCCGCATCTCAGGCTCCGCGCAGGCGGATATGCAGGTCCTTCAATTGCGCGTCCTCGACCACGCCGGGGGCCTCGGTGAGGAGGCAGCTTGCGGTCTGCGTCTTGGGGAATGCGATGACGTCGCGGATGGAATCCGAACCAGTCATCAACATCACCAGACGGTCGAGACCGAAGGCAAGCCCGCCGTGGGGAGGGGCACCGAAACGCAGCGCATCGAGCAGGAAGCCGAATTTCTCGCGGGCCTCGTCCTCGCCGATCCCGAGAATGCGAAACACCTGCTGCTGCATTTCACGGGTATGGATCCGGATGGAACCGCCGCCCAGCTCGGTGCCATTCAGCACCATGTCGTAGGCAAGCGAGACGGCTTCACCGGGTTTCTCGCCCAGCTCTTCGGGCGTACAGGCCGGACGCGTGAAGGGATGGTGCAGCGGCGTCCAGCGTCCCTTGTCGTCTTTCTCGAACATCGGGAAATCCACGACCCAGAGCGGCGCCCAGCGGCAGGTGTAGAGATTGAGGTCTGCGCCCAGACGACAGCGCAGCGCACCCAACGCCTCGTTCACCACCTTCGTTTTGTCCGCACCGAAGAACACCAGGTCGCCGTTCTGCGCACCCGTGCGTTCAAGCACCGCACGGCGCACCGGCAGCGGCAGGAACTTCACGATGGGCGATTGCAGGCCTTCCTCGAGGTCGTTCACGTCATTGACCTTGATGTAGGCCAGGCCGCGAGCGCCGTAGATGGCAACAAATTGCGTGTAGTCGTCGATCTGCTTGCGGCTCAGCAGGTTACTGCCGTTGGGCACGCGCAGCGCCGCCACACGTCCCTCGGGGTCTTTGGCAGGACCCGAGAAAACCTTGAACTCGACCTCACCCATCAAGTCCCGCAGCTCCACCAGTTCGAGCGGGATACGCAGGTCCGGCTTGTCGCTGCCGTAGCGGTCCATGGCCTGCGCCCACGTCATACGCGGGAACTCACCGAGTTCGACTTTCAATACACTGCTGAACAGCTGGCGCACCATCTCCTCTGCAGTAGCAGTGATGGCGTGCTGGTCAGCAAACGAGAACTCGATGTCCACCTGCGTGAATTCGGGCTGACGGTCCGCGCGCAGATCCTCGTCGCGAAAACACTTGGCGATCTGGTAGTAGCGATCCACGCCGGCGACCATCAACAGCTGCTTGAACAGCTGCGGGGACTGCGGCAGGGCGAAAAACCGGCCCGGCTGCGTCCGGCTCGGCACCAGGTAGTCGCGGGCGCCTTCGGGCGTGGCACGGGTGAGGATCGGGGTCTCGACCTCCATGAAACCGTCGGCGCCCAGGAAGTTGCGGATCGCGAGGGTGATCTCCGAGCGCAACCGCAGGTTGCTCAGCATTTCGGGGCGGCGCAAGTCCAGGTAGCGGTAACGCAGACGCGTTTCCTCGCCTACCCGCGCGTGCTCATCGAGCTGGAAGGGCGGGGTGTCGGAGGTATTCAGGATCTCCAGCTCGAGACCATAGATCTCAACCTCGCCGGTCCCCATGCCCGGATTGACGGTGGACTCCGAACGGGCCCGCACGCGCCCGCGCACGCGCAGCACGTATTCGTTTCGCACGCGGTCTGCCATCTGGAAGTGATCGCCCGAGTCCGGGTCGAAAACCACCTGGACGAGCCCCTGGCGGTCGCGAAGGTCGATGAAGATCACGCCGCCGTGATCGCGACGCCGATCGGCCCAGCCGCAAAGAGTGATTTCCTGGCCGACGTGCGCGGCGCGAATGTCGCCGCAGTAGTTAGTGCGCATGGTATGGGGATTCCGTAGGTCCGAGTGTTCAGGTGGTGCCAGTCGATGCTGCCGGCGGGGTGGGGCTAGATGACGGAGACGGAGACGGAGACGAGGACGAAGACGGAGAATCCGACGAAGCCCCGGCGTCACCAGCAAGATTCTTCTTACCGCTTTTCTTGAAATCCGTCTCGTACCAGCCGGCACCTTTCAGGCGGAAACCCGCTGCACTGATCTTGCGTCGCAACTCTTCCTTGCCGCACTGCGGGCAGAGGGTGAGCGAGGCATCGGAGAGTTTCTGCAGCTTTTCGAGTTCATGGCTGCAAGACTGGCACTGGTATTCGTAGATGGGCATTGCATCACCTCAGGGAACGACACGGGGCGCTATCGCAGCGGGGCAGCGGGGCAGCGGCGCAGCGCGTATCGCCCGGGCCGCGGAAGATTTCGCGCAAAGTCGGTTGCCGCGCTGTAACGAATCGATTATATATGTGCGTGCCGTGTCCGCAGATGCAGGAAAGAGCGGCATTTACGGCACTAAACCGGGTTTCGCCAAGCCCGAGGCCCGCTTCTAAAACCCCCCGGAACAGAGAAGGAACAGACATGGCCAAGAAACCCGCCACGAAGGCAGCGCCGAAGAAAGCAGCACCCAAGGCTGCCGCCAAGGCCACCCCCAAGAAAGCCGCTCCCAAGGCCGCATCCAAGGCCGCTCCCAAGAAAGCCGCTGCAAAAGCTGCCCCAGCGAAAGCCGCGGCTGCAAAAGCTGCCCCCAAGAAAGCAGCCGCTGCCGCAAAGCCCACGCCCGTCAAAGAGCGTTGGGGCAAGTCGCAGATCCTGAACGAGCTGTCCGTGCTCGCGGGCATCACGCGCAAGCAGGCATCCTCCGCCATCGAGGAACTGGGTGGGATCATTGGTCGCCATATCGGCAAGAATGGCCCCGGCATGTTCGTGCTGCCCGGCATGCTGAAGGTCAGCACCAAGAAAAAGCCCGCGGTCAAGGCCGGCATGCGCAAGCATCCGATCACCAAAGAGATGATCATGGGCAAAGCCAAGCCCGCATCCGTCACCGTGCGCGTCCGCGCTCTGAAGAAGCTGAAGGACCTCGCCAACTGAGTTCCAGCTGCCTCGACAAGAACCCCCCGCGAGAAATCCGGGGGATTTTTGTTTGGGCCTGATTCAGGCCGGTATCACGAGCTCCGCGTCTGCCAGCAAAGCCCGCAGCCCGGCCAGCAGCCGCTCCGCAGCAGGCGCCTCGTAGGCACTTGCTGGCAGCACACCCCAGATCGGTCGTGGCCAAGCGGCATCGGTCGTGGTGCGCACCACATGGTGCACATGTAACTGCGCCACCTGGTTGCCCAAGGCCGCCACGTTCAATTTGCCACCGCCGAAATGCGCCATGATCCGGCGGCCCACCAGCGACGACTCCTGCCAGAAGCAGGCAAGGTCCTCATTCTCGAGCTCGTACAACTCACGGACGCCGGCACGGCGCGGCACCAGCACCAACCACGGATACGTGGCGTCGTTCATCAGCAGCACCCGGTCTAGCGGCAGATCACCTACAAGCAGGCAGTCTTTCGCCAGTTGGGGGTGCAATTCGAATCCTGATTCCGCCTGCGACATCGTCACGCTCTCCACTCGCCGTTTTCCTGTACGCCCGCGCGGGCGGGGCCGTAGAATCCGGGCGACAGTAGGCCCGATTTACGGCGGACACAAGCAGCATGCGCGCGAGTCAGACTTTCATTGCCACCCTGAAGCAAACACCCTCGGACGCCGAGGTGATCAGCCACCAGCTGATGCTCCGCGCGGGCCTGATCCGGCGGCTTGCCTCGGGCCTGTACACCTGGCTGCCGGTGGGGCTCAGGGTGCTGCGCAAGATCGAGGCGATCGTCCGCCAGGAAATGAACCGCAGCGGCGCCCAGGAGGTCCTGATGCCGGTGGTGCAGCCGGCCGAGCTCTGGCAGGAATCCACGCGCTGGGAGCAGTACGGACCGGAACTGCTGCGCATTGCCGATCGCCATGACAGAGCGTTCTGCCTCGGGCCCACGCACGAGGAGGTGATCACCGATATCGCGCGCAACGAGCTCCGCAGCTACCGCCAGCTCCCGGTGAATTTCTACCAGATACAAACCAAGTTCCGCGACGAGATCAGGCCGCGCTTCGGCGTGATGCGGGCGCGCGAATTCATCATGAAGGATGCCTACTCCTTCCATGTCGACGCCGAATCGCTGGACCAGACCTATCAGGAGATGTACCGCGCCTACTCACGGGTCTTCGACCGCATTGGCCTCGACTACCGAGCGGTCATCGCCGACACCGGCAGCATCGGCGGCAGCGGCTCGCACGAGTTCCATGTGCTCGCCGATTCGGGCGAGGACGCGATCGCTTTCAGCACTGCCAGCAGCTACGCGGCCAACGTCGAGAAGGCCGAGGCACTGGCGCCCGCAGTACGCGAAACACCCTCGGGTGCCGCGCAGAGCGTGGTGGCAACGCCGGGCAAGCACACCATTGCCGCCGTGGCGGAATTCCTTGGCGTCGAGCCCCGTCGCGTCGTGAAAACGCTGGTGGTGGCCGGCACCGACGGTCTGGTCGCGCTGGTAGTGCGTGGCGACCATCAGTTGAACGCGATCAAGGCACAGCTGCATCCACTGGTAGCCGATCCGCTGCGCATGGCAACCGATGCCGAGATCAGCGCCGCACTGGGCGCAAGACCCGGCTCGCTGGGACCGGTGAACCTTGCCATCCCGGTGCTGGTAGACCGTGCGGCCGCAGCGATGGCGGATTTCGTTTGCGGCGCCAACGAGGACGACCACCACCTGCTGAACGTCAACTGGGGCGCGGGCTGCCAGCCCACGGAAATCTGCGACCTGCGTAACGTGGTCGATGGCGACCCCAGCCCCGACGGCGCGGGAGAAATCGTGGTGCGCCGCGGGATCGAGGTGGGCCACATCTTCAAGCTGGGCACCAAGTACAGCGCCGCGATGCGCGCAACCGTGCTGGACGAGACGGGCGCCGAGCGCGTGATGGTGATGGGCTGTTACGGCATCGGCGTATCGCGTATCGCAGCGGCGGCCATCGAGCAGAACAACGATGATCGCGGAATCATTTTCCCCGATGCCATCGCGCCCTTCACGGTGACGATCGTGCCGCTCAACTACCAGAAGTCGGTCGCCGTGCGGGAGGCCGCAGACGCGCTCTACACAAGCCTCGAGGCGGCCGGCATCGACACGCTGCTAGATGACCGTGACGAGCGGCCCGGCGTGAAGTTCGCCGACATGGAGCTGCTTGGCATTCCCCATCACGTGGTGATCGGCGACCGCTCTTTGGCCAACGGCCTGCTCGAGTACAAGCACCGCGCCGGCACCGAGCGCGCCGAGGTCCCTGCCACCGGGATCCTCGCCTTCCTGCAGGAGCGTATCAGCGCGAATAATCAGCCCTCGCGCAGCCAGCGCGCGGCGTCCTCGGCAAAATAGGTGAGGATCAGATCCGCTCCGGCGCGCCGGAAGGCCATCAGGGTTTCCATGACCAGCGCGCGCTCTTCCATGACGCCCGCGGCAACGGCCGCTTTCATCATCGCGTACTCCCCGCTCACCTGGTAGACGGCAAGCGGGCGCTCGCTGTGGGCGCGCACCGAGGCGATCACATCGAGGTAGGCGAGACCCGGCTTCACCATCAGGATATCGGCGCCCTCGGCCTCGTCCTGCAGGGATTCGGCGAGCGCCTCGCGCGCGTTGCAGAAGTCCATCTGATAGGCCGAACGCGTGCCCTTGAAGCTGCTGTCCACGGCATCGCGGAAAGGTCCGTAGAAAGCCGAGGCGAACTTGGTCGAGTAGGACATGATCGGAATGTGCGTGAAGCCCTCGGCATCGAGGCCTGCGCGCATGGCGCGGATCATGCCGTCCATCATTCCCGACGGCGCGAGCATGTCGGCACCGGCACGCGCGGCCGTGACCGCCTGGCGCTGCAGGTTTGCCAGCGTCGGGTCATTCAGCACCTCATCACCGTGCACCACGCCGCAGTGACCGTGGTCGGTGTACTCACAAAAACAGTTGTCGCTGATCACCACCATGTCGGGGGCCGCGGCGCGCGCGCTGCGCACCATGCGTGCCAGCAGGCCGTCCGGGTTCCAGGTGTCGCTACCGACCGCGTCTTTATTGCGTGAGACGCCGAAGAGGATCACGGCACGGATGCCGGCATCCCACGCCCGCGCCACGGCATCGCCCAAGCCCTGTTCGGTATGGCGCAACACACCCGGCATGCTGGCGATGGGCACCGCGACGGCGATGCCTTCCTCGACGAAAATCGGCAGGATCAGGTCGGTGACCGCAAGGCGTGTCTCACGCACGAGACCACGCAGGCCTTCGGTACGACGCATACGGCGGAAGCGGAAATCGGGGACGGGCATTGAGGTACTCATGGACCAAGGCTCCGTGGCGGTGGGCACGCTGTTCGAGCGCGGATTATCGGCCCGACCGCATGCGATGGTCCACGTGTTGTGAGTCCCGATTCAGGCCGCGCCGTCGAGAATGCCGTGGAAGCCACTGGGGGCATGACGTCCGAAACAGATCGTCTCCAAGGTACCCACGCCGATCCGGTCACCCATCCGTGCCCGCACCAACTGGTGGACATGGATATGCGCAGGATCGAGCGGGTGTTGCTCGTCCACCCGCCATGACTCGCCGGCGATCACGAGCTCGCCTTTCCAGAACCCATGCCCCCATTGCGGGTGGCTGTAGCCAATGCCCTTCATCAGGAAATCGAGCACGGGCTCGAGCCTGATCTCGTGGACCGCGCCATCGCGCTCGACCAGTTCGATCGAGGCGCCAGCCGCACGGCGCGTGCCACTCTTCCAGTGGACGCGGTGACGCGCCGTCTGCATCTCGACCAAACCGGTCTCCACCTGCGGTATGGCGGCCGGATCGGCGTAGGCAGGCATCAGGCAGGCGCCCAGCTGCTGGGTCTCGCCGTTGCGCCCCTGAAACGTATTGAACTGGGTGCAGACGTCACCGAAGTCGATGGGCGCCCACACCCAGTACACGCCGGGGTCGCCGTTGGTGAGGCCGGGCGCGCCGCCCTCGGGCTCACCGACCGGGCGCACGCCCCAGGACTTGTCGCGTGCGCCCGCGGTGCATGCGCCTAGTACGTCCTGTCGCCGCCCCTGCACCGTGAAATGCCCGTCCCAGCAACCAAACTGCGTGAAGCGGCTGGTGTGCATGATGAGCCGGCCATCGTCGTGCAGCACACTGCGCGGCTCCTCAGCAGCCGCCGAGCGGGCCGAGAAAACGAGATCGCACTCGATGCCGGTTTCGTTGGGCGCAAGGCGCACGCGCACGCGTCGCAGCGGCTCTAGGATCTGCACCGACAGCGGCCCGACCACGGTATCGGCGCGATCATGCGGCGCACGCCGCGAGCCGTGAAAACTGTGCTGTACGCCGTCGATCACCACGCTGAAGTGGGCGTCCATGACGCGGCGGTTAGGGTAGAGACCGAAGCCGATCTCGAAGAGGAACGCGCCCTCGCGATCGAAACCGTTGAACCAGTAGCGATCGTAGAAGTTACGATCACTCTGCGCGGGCTGGGCGATGGGCTCGTGGGTCTGGTGAATGCAGTAATCGTCGAAAGACGTGATCATGACTCGCTCCTGCGTTGGGGCAGCCGCACTATCTCGGGCGCCCGGCGCGGAGGCAAGTTACGGGGCCTTCACGCGGCGTGATCCACGGATGCGCAGTCCAGCGCAAGTGCGAGGGGCTCAAGCAGCCCCTCCCCGCCGGGCCCCGTGGCACCGAGCGCACTGCGACAGGCCTTGAGCACGCGGGGTTTCAGCAGCGGGTACAAGCCGCGCAGGGTACCGAGCGCGGCGCGCACCGACGGCCAGTCGATATCACCGAGCGCCACCGGCCGGAGTTCCGGCAGCCCGGCAAGGGCGGCGGCAGCGGCAAAGCGCGCGGCATCACCCGCGGAAAGCGCGGAAAGAATGACACTGAGCGACGCCGACACCTGCCCGATGCGCGAGTAACGCGCCCGGGCGGCACGGGCACGACCAGCCTCGTCGCTCAGGTGATGTTCGAGCAAGGTGGCGACGGCGAATTCACGCAGATCAAGATGCCCATCCAGCGCTGCCAGCGCGGCGACCGTCACGAGCAGCTCATGGCGCGCGGCCGCGTCGAGCCGTTTCAAGGCGGGCATGGCGAGTGCGATCACGGCTGTGGCGCGCGTGGCCGCCATCTCTGCACGCAACTGTTCGGGTAGCAGGGCACCGCGGGCAAGGAGCAGCGCGGTCTGCGCCGGCGTAAGCGCGATGCCCGGATCGGTGAGTGCATTGAGGGCCAAGGCCACGGCAAGTTCGGGGTGCCTGCAGCCGTCCAGGACGGCCTGACTCAAGGCGCCCGCGGGCGAGGGCGCGCTCGGCGCCTGATGGCCATCGAAGCCCTTGACTGCCGCAGGACCACTCCCCGGAGCAGCCATCAACGCGGCCTGCTCGTCCTCTGTCTCTATCGATATCGGCTGAGGATCCTCTGCGGGCAATTCGCCGTTCCACGCGGGATCGAGCAGACGAATCCGCTCATCGAGCGGCGGATGGGTAGCAAAAAGCGACAGCAGACGCGTGTTCAGCGCCTGGGCAAAAAACAGGTGACTCGCCGTCTCAGCACGCGGGTTGGCAATGAGACCATGGGCACCGGGGCCGCCGATCTTGCGCAGCGCATCCGCGAGACCGAGGGGATTGCGGGTGAACTGCACGGCCGAAGCATCCGCGAGGTACTCGCGCTCCCGCGAGACGCCGGCCTTGATGAGGCGCCCGAAAAAAACGCCCACCCAGCCAATCACCAAGAACGACACGCCCAAGCCCAGCAGCAGCAAGCCGCTGTTGTCGCGCGAGCCAGAGCGGCGGGACGAGCGGCCCACGCCCTCCAGCAGCAGCCGGCCGCTAAGCGCGATGAAGAGAATCCCGTGCAGCGCCGCGATCAGTCGCAGGTTGAGACGCATGTCGCCGTTCAGCACGTGGCTGAACTCGTGCGCCACCACACCCTGCAGCTCGTCTCGCGCCAGAAGCCGCATCGAGCCCTCGGTAACGCCGATGACGGCATCGGCGCTGGCATGGCCTGCGGCAAAGGCGTTGATGCTCGTCTCGGGGAGAACGTACACAGGAGGCACCGGCAACCCGGCAGCCAGCGCCATTTCCTCAACGATATTGAGGAGCCTGCGCTCCGCGGGCTCGGTGCTGGCAGGATCGAGCAGTCGCCCGCCTAGCATCTCTGCGACTACCTTGCCGCCGCGCGCAAGCTGCAGGTGCTTGAACAGACAAGCGAGCCCGATCCCCGCACACACCACACCCGAGACCATCAGCAGACGCTCGGGATCGATGCTGGCATTGGCGCCGAGAAAACCGAAGGCCACCGCAACGGCCAGATCGGTCAGTATCACCAGGGCGATGACCGCCGCTCCGAACAGGAACAGCAGTCGGCTGGTATTACGCCGCGCGCGATCCTGCGCGCCGAAAAAATCCATGGCCGGTCCGGAAACCTAGAACGCGACCTTGGGCGCCGCCTCCAATTGCTCGCGAGGCTCCGCGAACTCGAGCATCGCCGCATCGCTAGCGTGGCCGAAACGCGTCGCCAGCAGGTTGTTCGGGAAACTCTGGCGGCAGGTGTTGTAGGCGAGTACGGCGTCGTTGAAAGCCTGCCGGGCGAAGGCGACGCGGTTCTCGGTGGAGGCAAGTTCCTCGGAGAGCTGCATCATGTTCTGGCTGGCCTTGAGATCCGGATAAGCCTCGACGGCAACATTCAGCCTCGCCAAGGCGCCGCTCATCGCGCCCTCGGCAGCCCCCAAGGCCTTAAGCGCCTCGGGGTCGCCCGGGTTGGCTGCCGCACGCTGCAGCCCGGAGACCGCAGCCGCCCGGGCTGAGGTCACGGCATCAAGGGTGCCGCGTTCATGTGCCATATAGGCCTTGGCGGTCTCTACGAGATTGGGAATGAGGTCATTGCGACGCTTGAGCTGCACGTCGATCTGCGCGAAGGCGTTCTTGTAGCGGTTGGCGAGCTGCACCAGCGTGTTGTAGATGCCGATGGCCCACGCCGCGAGGGCGACCAGCAGCCCAAGAATTATCCAGGTGCTCATACGATCCTCCTTGCGAAAACGTGCGCCGCCACAGGCAGCGCTGGGGCAACTATAGGCTTGTGCTACTTGCCTTGGAAACCGCCAACGGCTGCAAGCCGATCAGAGCACCAGCGCCGCGGCGCGCGCGAGATAGCGCTCGACCAGCGCGGCGGCTTTTTCCGGAACGGCGCCGCGCATCCCGCCGCCTGCGCCCTTCAGCAATCGCGCGTAGACCCCCTCGACGATGCAGGCCTGCTTCCACCAGCCAAAGGCGACGTAGAAATCGCGTCGCGAGAGATCAAAGCCGGTGAGCACGGCGTAATGGGCCTCGACCTCCGCGCGATGCGGGAACTGCGCGAGGCGCGTGGGCGGGTCGGGTAGCACGCAGAGCTCATCACCAGCCTGCGCCCAGTAGAGCAGCGACCAGAAGAAATCCGCCACGGGATCCCCGATGGTGCACAGTTCCCAGTCGAGCACCGCGCGGATCCTGTAGTCAGCACCCAGAACCGTGTTGTCGAAACGGTAGTCGCCGTGTGCCAGACCCGGGCACGCGGTCTCGGGGGGCACATCCGCGCACAGCGCTGCGTGCAGGCGATCCAGCAAGGGCAGGTCGCGTACGGCCGCAGCCTGCACCTGTTTCATCCAGCGGGCGAGCTGTCGCTGCACGTAGCCACCGGGGCGACCCAGATCGGCGAGACCGATGGCAGCGGGATCGAGGGTATGAAATGCCACCTGCGTGGCAACCAGCGACTGCATCGCCGTACGCGCGGCGCCAACATCCAGCACAGCAGCACAGGCGGCATCCCGGAGGATCAGTCCGTCGACGAATTCCATCACGTAAAAGGGCGCGCCCGTGATCGACTCGTCCTCGCAACTTGCCAGCACGCGCGGCACAGGCACCCCTGTGGGATGCTCGCCCAGCGCGCGCAAAATGCGCCATTCGCGCTGCATGTCATGCGCCGTGGCAAGACCGCTCTGCGCGGGAGGACGCCGCAGCACGAACACGCCTCCCCGCGCATCCTGCACACGGTAGCTGAGGTTGGATCCCCCCGCCGCGATCAGCCTGAAGTCGAAGGGCGGCTCGGCACCGCCAACATGCGCCGCCAGCCACTCGTCGATACGCGGACGCTCGATGCCGCGCAATACTTGCTGATCGCCCATCACCGCACGCCCTGCCGGATCTGCGCCACCCGCTCGCCAAAGAGCTCGCGCGCGCGCCGGCGCAGAGACGGGAGGTAATCGGTGGGCTCCTCCACCGGCTGGCGCCCGGCAAGCAGCTCGCGGGCAACGGTCTGTTTGTGGACTTCGTCGGCGCCATCGGCGATGCGCAGGGCGCGGGCCATGCGGTACATCTCCTCGAGCGGCATGTCGGTGGTGTAGCCAAGCGCACCGTGCACCTGTATCGCCCGATCGATGATGGCAAGCAGCGTCCGCGGCACCACGAATTTGACCAGCGCGATATCGCGCCGCGCGGCATGCCCGTGCGCGCCCTCGCGGTCGATCGTCCAGGCTGCGCGCAGCACCAGCAGGCGCGCCATCTCGAGCTCGGCGCAGGACTCCGCGATCATATCCTGCACCAGCTGCTGCTGCCCGAGGGGCTTGCCCCGCGTGCTGCGCGAGACGGCACGCTCGAGCAACATCTCGAAGGCGCGGTTTGCCTGGCCGATACAGCGCATGGCGTGATGGATACGCCCGCCGCCAAGACGCTTCTGCGCGAGCACGAAGCCCTCACCGGGCTGGCCGATCATGTGATCGAGTGGCACCCGGCAGTTCTCGAAGAGAATCTCCGTGTGACCGCCGATGCGGTCCATCAGCACGCCCTCCTGCGTCGCCTCGGGGTGATGCATGGTGCCGACATCGCGCAGCAGTCGCACACCCGGATGCCGGCACGGCACCACCAGCATCGCGGCGCGACGGTGCGGCGCTGCCTCGGGATCCGTCACTGCCATCACGATCATGAAATCGCTCACGCTCGCGTTGGACGCGAACCACTTGTGACCGTCGATCACCCATTCATCGCCATCGCGCACGCAGCGCGTGGTGATACCCGTGGGATCCGAACCACTGTTGTGCGGCTCGGTGAGCGCGAAGGTGCTGCGCACGGTGCCGGCAAGAAGCGGGTAGAGCCAGCGCTCGCGCTGTGCGGGCGTGGCACCCACGGCAAGGAGTTCCGCATTGCCGGAATCGGGCGCCTGGCAGCCGAAAATCTCGGGCGCGAGCACGCTGCGACCGAGAATCTCGTGGATCAGCGCGAGCGCCATCTGACCCTTGCCGCCACCGCCATGCTCCGGCGGCAGGTGCGGCGCCCAGAAGCCGCGCGCCTTCACTTCGTCCTTGCAGGGCTGCCACAGCGCGTCGAGCTGGCGCTGGTTCAGGCCCTCGCCCGCCACCTCAAGGGGCAGTATCACCGCGTCGACATAGCATCGCGTCCAGTCGAGCTGTGCCTGCAATTCCGGGTCAGTGGAAAAGTCCCAGCTCACGGTGCTACCTCGCGCATCGGGGGCCATGCAGCGCACGACACCCCGCGTTTTTATCGCCCGGAATCAAAGCTCAGCAGCAAAGCGCTCAGCATCGCGGATCACCGTTGCGGAATCCGAACGCAACAATAATCCCTGCTGCTCCAGCGCGCGGACACTGGCTCTCACTTTGTCGAGGTACGCTCTTCCCGATGGGTAGAGCTCCGCCAGTGTCATGGGGTCAAAGGGGACTACAGAGCCGCTCAGACGACATGCCAGATTGCCGATTCCGGTAAGACCCGCAGGCAGCGCAGGATCGGCAACATTGGTGGACACATACGTGGCCGTAGGCACCTCCAGTGCAGGAAGCCGCACGCCACCGAGCACATTCCCCCGGGCATCGCGGCGCAAGGTGCCGTTGACTTGCTCCATCACCTGCCCTGCCGGCGGCGGGTTAGCGTTGGTCGCCTGGCGAATCATGCGCAGCCAGAGGGCGTTCATGACGTAGGAGACATAAACGGGACCATCAGCCGTCGTATTCAGCTCGCTGGCGCAGAAATCGTCGAGGTAAAAGGGCTTCGGCCCCAGCAAACCCGCCGGAACTATCTGCACATCCTTGTGCACGGTGTTGTGGGCTCCGCCGGTCACCTCGTAGTAGCGGAAGCGTGCCGTGTCGCTCTGACGGCCGGCGGTGCCAAACGCCAGCGTCTCGAAGTCGGTCTGCGTCACCAGCTGGTAGACCGGCACCGGGAGATCAGTGCGCACGCGTGCTTGGGGCAGTTGCAGCCTCGGTGTGCAGGCGGGGAAACCCGGGACATCGGCATCGCCGCAGCGCGGGCCGAAATTGATGGGGCGGGCGGCAATGCCGGACTGAATGAAGTAGCCGCTGTTCACGCCCGGCAGGTGGAATGCGCTCGCGTAGGTGATCACCGAGCCCGCCTGCTGGGACTCGCCGACATGGAAGAGGCGCTGCACACGATAGATGGAGGGAAGCGGGCTTCGCGTGCCGCCGACCCGCAGCAGATAGGCGATCTGGCTCATCATTTCATAGGCGAGACCGTTTTCCGGCAGCGAGAGCGTCGTGTAGCGCGTCCCGCAAACCGGCGGCAGGATGCCGAATACTCGACATCCCTTCACGAGGAAGTCGATCGAAGTCGTGCTGTTGGTGACACCGACATAGATGGCGCCCCGCCGGGCGAGAAACCGGGCCGAGGGATCCCAAGCCGGTGCGGTGTCGAAGCCTGCGGTGGAATTCCACCATTCGACTATGACATTGCCATCGAAACCCGCGGGATCGGCCGGGCGTCTTACGATCAGTCGCGTTTTATAGGGAACAGCTTTTTGGACGGCCTCGATGTCGGTGTGGCTCAGCGGCGGATTGTGGGCGTAGTTGAAAAGATCGGCCTTTCCCTCAACGAAGAATTCTTCCTCGACATACTCCTGTCCGGGCAACCCGCTTACCAACCGGGTGCCCGGCACGAACGCGGGTCCTGCCCCTTCCGCAGGCCGGGAAACGGTCACGGGATCTCGGGGGGCTGCGTGCAGGAACCCGGCGAAAGACACCATCAAACAAAAAACAGCGAGGCGGCAGAGGCATCGGATCGGATGGTGCATGCGAGACAGGCCTCAGGTAATCGGCAGGAAATGGTTGGCGATTTGCCGCAAAAGACTACCGCGGGACGCGCCAGCGCGCCATGGTCGCGCCCGCCCGCTCTCAGCGCGAGTACAGGCCCGCAAGCGAGTCGATGATCGGCCTGTTCGCTGCCGGAAACACGGCAGGATCCAGCGCATCGAGCGAGACCCACGCGAGCGGCTGGCCTTCCTGCTGGACCGGCGTGCCACGGTAGTCGCGCACGGTGCAGACCTCTAAACGCACACGGCGGTCAGGGTAGCTGTGTTCGATATCGATCAGGGGTTCGGCAGCGAGGAGCGTGATCGCCAGTTCCTCCCGCAACTCACGCTGCAGCGCCTCAAAAAGGGTTTCGCCGGGGTGGATCTTGCCGCCGGGGAACTCCCAGAGCCCTCCCTGGTGCAGGTGGTCGTGGCGACGACTGACCAGCACCTCGCGCCTGTCGTTCAGGATCACCCCGACGGCAACACGAAGCACCGGCACGTCGGCAGGCGCGCTCAGCTGCGATACTCCGCGTTGATGCGCACGTAGTCGTGCGAAAGATCCGAGGTCCAGACCGTCGCGGCGGCATCACCGCGACCGAGGGCGATGGCGATCTCGATTTCCTCGGCCGCCATTGCACGCTGCCCGGCCTCTTCTGTGTACCCGGGATCCCGCGCGCCACCGCTGGCAATACGCACACCGTTCAGCGTGACCGAGACCCCCGCGACATCCAGGCCATCAACGCTGGCGCGACCGGTAGCCGCGAGGATGCGGCCCCAGTTCGGATCACTCGCGAAAAGGGCCGTCTTCACCAGCGGCGACTCAGCCACGGCGTAGGCAACGCGACGGCACTCGGCGCGGTCACGCCCACCGCTCACGGCGACCGCAACAAATTTGGTGGCACCCTCGGCATCACGGATGATCGCCTGTGCAAGTTCTATGAAGAGATCACTGAGCACAGACTCGTAAACGGCAAGGCGTGGATCCGTCGGGTCACTGATCTGCGCATGGGCCGCCTGGCCGGTGGCCACGAGCATGCAGGCGTCGTTGGTGGATGTATCGCCATCGACAGTGACGGCGTTGAAGCTCGCATCAATCGCACGGCCGAGCGCTGCATCCAGCAACGGCTGGGCGATCAAAGCATCCGTTGCCACGAAGCAGAGCATCGTCGCCATATCGGGCTTGATCATGCCTGCACCCTTGGCGATGCCGGAGATCGTGACTGCCACACCATCGAGCATGAGCCTGCGGCTGGCTCCCTTGGGGCGAGTGTCGGTGGTCATGATGCCTTCGGCGGCGAGGTCCCAACCGGCAATATCCAGCGTGGCCAAGGCCTCCGGCAGGCCTGCCACCAGACGCTCGACCGGCAGCGGCTCGCCGATCACGCCAGTGGAAAACGGCAACACCGCCGAAGCCGGCACGCCGGCCAAGGCAGCGAGCGCGGCGCAGGATTCGCGCGCAGCGCGGAGGCCCTGCTCACCGGTACCGGCATTGGCGTTGCCCGTGTTCACCAGCAGGAAGCGCGGCTCGCCCCCCGCTACGCCGAGATGCTCCCGCGCCACCGTCACCGGAGCAGCACAAAAAGCGTTGCGCGTGAACGACCCTGCTACGCGCGAACCCTGGGCGAGTTCGAGGATCACCACATCGCGCCGTCCCGGCTTGCGGATGCCCGCATGCGCGGTACCAAGCCTTACACCCGCCACCGGAAGCAGGGGAAAACGGGACGCAGCGCCCACGGCCATGATGGATCCTCGAAAAAGGCGGCCACGCGGGAAAGGATTCTCCGCCGGTAGTGCGTGGACTCGGTCCCCGCGGAGATCAGCTGGCCTCGAGTGTGCTTAGGTCACGGAGCGGAACATCCCTGCCAGCGCCCGGACAACCGGGCATCAAAAATGCGCCGGGGAATTCCTAAGCGAGCGTTCCATGGCACTGCTTGTATTTCTTGCCCGAGCCGCAGGGACAGGGCTCGTTGCGCCCGACCTTGCGGGTCTCGCGGACGAAAGTGGCCACGGGTTCGGCTGCCGGCGGCACATCTTCATCCGGCCCGGGTGCGAGCGCGCTTGCCGCGGCGTGCGTGAACTTCGCCTTGGCCTGCTCACGCTCCTGCGCCTCACGCTGGGCGCGTTCGAGCGCATCGACCTCCTGCTCGGTGCGGACCTGCACCTTGGACAGGAAACGCGTGACCTCGTACTTGATGTTGGTGAGCAGGGTCTCGAAGAGCTTGAAGGCCTCGCGCTTGTACTCCTGCTTGGGATTACGGTTGGCGTAGGCACGCAGGTGTATGCCCTGACGCAGCGCATCCATCGCCTGCAGGTGCTCCTTCCAGAGCGTGTCGAGCACCTGCAGCATGATGTGGCGCTCGAGCTTGTGCTTCTCCGCGCCGAGCGGTGTCATGCGGCGGGCGTAGTCCTCGGCGACGGCAGCAACCACACGCTCGCGTATATGGGCTTCATCGAGACCCGTCTCGGCCTCCAGCCACTGCAAGATCGGCAGCGTGACACCGAATTCAGCCTGCAGATGCTGCTCCAGACCGGAGACGTTCCACTGCTCCTCGAGCGTTTGCGGCGGAATGAATCCATCGATCACGCCATTGACCACGTCGGCGCGGATGCGGCCGATGGTCTCGCTCACGTCATCGGTATCGGACAGCAGATCATTGCGCTGCTGGTAGATCACGCGGCGCTGGTCATTGGCAACGTCGTCATATTCCAGCAGCTGCTTGCGGATGTCGAAGTTGCGTCCCTCGACCTTGCGCTGCGCCTTCTCGATGGCGTTGGTGACCATACGGTGCTCGATGGCCTCGCCGCGCTCCATGCCAAGCGCTTGCATGAAGCCTTTCACCCGCTCGGAGGCGAAGATGCGCATCAGGCTGTCCTCAAGGGACAGATAGAAGCGCGACATGCCGGGATCGCCCTGACGACCCGAGCGCCCGCGCAACTGGTTGTCGATGCGTCGCGACTCGTGACGCTCGGTACCGATGATGTGCAGGCCACCGGCGGCGAGCACCTGCGTATGGCGCTCGCGCCACTCCCCGCGCAGCTGCTCGACCAGCGCGGGATCGGGGTTCTCGAGCCGGGCGATCTCCGTCTCGACGTTGCCGCCCAGCACGATGTCAGTGCCGCGGCCCGCCATGTTGGTAGCGATGGTGATCGCCGAGGGGCGACCGGCCTGGGCGATGATCTCGGCCTCGCGCTCGTGGTACTTGGCGTTCAATACCTCGTGCGGGATGGCGTTTTTCTTCAGGAATCCCGACAGCTCCTCGGAGGTCTCGATGGAGGCGGTGCCGACCAGTACCGGCGCGCCTTTGGCGGTGCACTCGCGGATATCGGCGACGACCGCCTCGAACTTCTCTTCCTTGCTGAGGTAGACGAGATCGTTCAGGTCCTTGCGGATCGCGGGACGGTTGGTGGGAATGACCACCACGTCGAGACCGTATATCTGGCGGAACTCGAAGGCCTCGGTGTCGGCGGTGCCGGTCATGCCCGCGAGCTTGCCGTACAGCCTGAAGTAGTTCTGGAATGTCGTCGAGGCGAGCGTCTGGCTCTCGGCCTGGATCTTGGCGCCCTCCTTGGCTTCGATGGCCTGGTGCAGGCCCTCGGAGAGGCGGCGACCCTGCATGGTGCGCCCGGTGTGCTCATCAATCAGCACCACCTGCCCGCCCTGCACGATGTACTCGACATCCCGTGCGAAGAGGTGATGCGCACGCAAGGCGGTATTGACGTGATGCAGCAGGCCGAGGTTCATCGCGTGGTAGAGGCTCTCGCCCTCGGGCAGCAGGCCTTCGGATATCAGGCACTGCTCGATGAACAGGTGACCCTCTTCCGTCAGCTCGACCTGCCGCTGCTTTTCATCGACCAGAAAGTGCCCGTCAGGGATGGATTCGGTATCCCCCTCAGGCAGGGGTGGCGCCTTGCGCATGCGCGGCACGAGTGTGTTGATGTGCTTGTAGAGCCGGGAACTGTCCTCGGCTGCGCCAGAAATGATGAGCGGCGTGCGGGCCTCGTCAATCAGGATGGAGTCGACCTCGTCGACGATCGCGAAGGCGAGCTTGCGCTGCATCTTGTCATCGAGGCTGAAGACCATGTTGTCGCGCAGGTAATCGAAGCCGAACTCGTTGTTGGTGCCGTAGGTGATATCGGCTGCATAACCCTGCCGCTTCGACTCGTGGTCCTGCTGCGGCAGGATCACGCCCACCTGCATGCCCATGAACTCGTAGACGGGACTCATCCACTGGGCGTCGCGGCGGGCGAGGTAGTCGTTCACCGTGACCACGTGCACGCCATCGCCCGTGAGCGCGTTCAGGTACACGGGCAGGGTGGCTACCAGCGTCTTGCCCTCCCCGGTGCGCATCTCCGCGATGCGGCCCTCGTGCAGCGTCATGCCGCCGACCAGCTGCATGTCGAAGTGGCGCAGGCCCAAGGTGCGCCGCGAGGCCTCGCGGACCACGGCGAATGCCTCGGGAAGCAACTGGTCCAGTGTTTCGCCGGCGGCAAGGCGATCACGGAAACGCGGCGTCTGCGCGCGCAGTTCATCGTCGCTCATCGCCTCGAAGCGGGGCTCCAGCGCGTTGATGACGGCCACCGTACGGCCCATGCGTTTGATTTCGCGATCGTTCTTGGTGCCGATCAGCTTGCGGATAAACGAGAGAACCATGGGCTGCGTTGTTCCAGCGCGGCCGGGAGGCCGGGATGTTATGAACGGACAATTTCCGACTCGGGGAGCGCAGCCGGCGCACGGGATTATAACCCGGGTCTATGACGGCTGGCGGACAGAAATACCAAGGGATGCGATCAGCGCGCGGCGCGGCGGGTACCGATGTACTGACGGGGATCGACGAGTTGACCGCCAGCCAGGACTTCGAGGTGAAGGTGCGTGCCGCTTGCGCGACCCGTCGCCCCGACCTTGGCGATCTTCTCACCTTTCATGACCACTTGCCCGGGCTTCACGAGGATCGCGCTGTTGTGCGCGTAGCGGCTACGGTAGCCATCGCTGTGGCGGATCTCGATCAGGCGGCCGTAATCCTTGTCCCAGCCAGCCCACGTGACCACCCCGGACGCCACGGCCATGACCACCGTACCGGCACGCGCGGTGAAGTCGAGTCCCTTGTGGAAGGCCTGTCGTCCCGAGAAGGGATCCGTGCGCCGACCAAAAACCGATGACACGTAGCCACTGGCGACCGGCCAGCCATCAACGGCGACCTCGAGGGCGAGACTGCGGTTGACCAGAAGCCGCTCCATGACATCAAGCTGCGTCTCGCGGTCCTCGATCTGTGCTGCAAGGTGGTCGAGCGCGATGCTGAATTCAGTGGGAGCGCTCTCGGTGGCGTTCTCGGTGGTGTAGGGGCCGCCAAAAGCGGGCTCCTGATCAAAATCGAATTCTCCGCCATCAAGTTTGGCGGCCGTGGCCAAACGCTGCCCCACGGCCTCCATTCGCAGGAGCCTCGCCTGCAGTGCAGCCAGGCGGGAGGCGTAGGCCCGGCCCTCGAGGGCGCTGGTTTTTTTGAGGTCGCTGGCGCGGACATCCAGGGTCGTAAGCGCGTTATCCCACGCACTGACCAGATCCCCGGGAAGCTCGCCGGCCTGTGCGATTGCCAACCGGTAGCCCGCCAAACCCGCCAGCAACAGGCAGAGCGCCAGCAGCGCCGGGACGGCCCACAGCACGGCGCGAGGCAGTGCCACGCTCCGGCTGGTATCGGGTCTGTCACCGAGGACAATGAGGCGCATGCCACTCCTTTCTGCAGCCGGGATGCCGACGCGCAGGGGGCTCTTGGACAACGTATGGACCCGACTATGCCACAGCCCCCGCTAAGTGCCAACCCGCATTCCCGGGCCGTGGGGTGGGGGCGCAGCCGGGCAATCCACCTGTCATACCGTGGCGCGGAGGCTGCCGGGGCAGCCCTCGAATCGCCCCACTACCCAGACTGCCCACTTGAAGGCGCCGCTGTGACTTGGAACGAAGGCGGCTGGAACGGGCGCTACCCGCGCCGGACCCGCTCTCAGGATCCCCCACAGACCACATCCTGATGGCGACAAGGCGCCCACGCCCCCAGGGGCGGGACGCTACGGGCAGGTGCCCCCTCAGTCGGCCTGACGGCGCAGGAAAGCGGGTATATCGAACTGGGACTCGTCGTAGATCGGCTCGGCACCCACGGCCAACTGATGGGCGGCACGTGGAGGCACCGGAACCTCGCGACGAGCAACACCGACACTGCGACGGATGGCCGGGCTATCGAACTCCTTGTAGTTGGGCTGCGCGCCGCCCACCTGGCTCTGACGCACCAGCGTCACGGGCACCGGCGTATCACGGCGCAGCTCGCCCAAGCCCGTGGCGACCACGGTCACCTTGATCTCGTCGCCCATGTTGGGATCAATCGCGGTGCCCACCACCACGGTGGCATTGTCAGCCGCGAACTCGTGCACGGTTTCGCCCACCTCGGCAAACTCGCCCAGCGAGAGGTTCGGGCCCGCCGTGATATTGACCAGGATGCCGCGCGCGCCCTGCAGGTTGATGTCCTCCAACAGCGGGCTGCGGATGGCTGCCTCGGCGGCCTCGCGGGCGCGGTTTTCGCCACGCGCGGTACCGGTGCCCATCATCGCCATGCCCATTTCGGACATCACCGTGCGCACATCCGCGAAATCCACGTTGATCGTACCGGGACGGATGATGAGATCGGCGATGCCTTGTACGGCACCCAGCAAGACATCGTTGGCGGCCTGGAAGGCGTCGAGCAGGCTGGTGTTCTTGCCGAGCACGGCAAGCAGCTTCTCGTTGGGAATGGTGATCAGCGAGTCGACATGCTGCTGGAGCTCGCCGAGCCCCTCGTCGGCCACCGCGGAACGCTTCTTGCCCTCGAACCGGAAGGGACGGGTGACCACCGCGACGGTGAGAATCCCCATTTCGCGGGCGACCTCGGCCACCACCGGCGCAGCCCCGGTGCCCGTGCCCCCGCCCATACCGGCGGTAATGAACACCATGTCGGCCCCGGCGAGGACCTCTGCGATGCGCGCCTTGTCCTCGAGTGCGGCCTGCCGGCCGATCTCGGGGTTGGCGCCAGCGCCAAGGCCCTTGGTGATGCCGGCACCCAACTGCAGCACGGTGCGTGTCGGAATCCCCGCCAGTGCCTGGGCGTCAGTGTTGGCGCAGATGAAGTCCACGCCCTCCACGCCCGCCTCGATCATGTGTCGCACGGCGTTCCCACCGCCGCCGCCCACACCGACTACTTTGATGACTGCACTCTGCGGTACGTTGTCCACGAGTTCGAACATACGAGATCCCCCCATAGAGGTGTGATTGACGAAAATGAAACTCAAAAATTGCCCTGCATCCACTGCTTCAACTTCCTGAGGAGCCCGCGGCTCCCGCCGTCACGCTCCGCGCCACCCGCGTGCTGCTTCTGGCCAAACAGCAGCAGCCCTACGGCCGTCGCGTAAATCGGGTTTTTCACGATATCGAGCATCCCCTGTACGCCGGCGGGAACGCCGAGCCGCACCGGCATGTGAAAGATCTCCTCGGCAAGCTCGACGGCGCCCTCCATACGCGAGGTGCCGCCCGTCAGCACGATCCCCGCGCCCAGCGACTCCTCGAAACCGCTCCTGCGGATCTCCGCCTGCACCAGCGTGAAGAGCTCGTCATAGCGCGGCTCTACCACCTCGGCGAGGGCCTGCCGCGAGAGCTCGCGCGAACTGCGCTCGCCGACGCCCGGCACCCGTATCGTCTGGTCCGCGCCGGCGAGCTGCGCGAGCGCGCAGGCGTACTTGATCTTGATTTCCTCGGCGTACTGCGTGGGCGTGCGCAAAGCCATGGCGATGTCATTGGTCACCTGGTCGCCGGCGATCGGGATCACACCGGTGTGGCGGATGGCGCCCTCGGTGAAGATTGCGATGTCGGTGGTGCCGCCGCCGATGTCGACGATGCACACCCCGAGTTCGCGCTCGTCGTCGGTGAGCACGGAGTAGCTCGAGGCAAGTTGCTCGAGGATGATGTCGTCGACATCCAGACCGCAGCGGCGGATGCACTTCTCGATGTTCTGCGCGGCGTTCACCGCGCAGGTGACCAGATGGACCTTGGCCTCGAGACGTACGCCCGACATCCCGAGTGGCTCCTTGATACCCTCCTGGCTGTCGATCACGTATTCCTGAGGCAGGATGTGCAGGATCTTCTGGTCCGCGGGTATGGCTACGGCGCGCGCCGCGTCGATCACGCGCTCGAGGTCATGCTGGAACACCTCGCGGTCGCGGATGGCCACGATGCCGTGGGAGTTCAGGCTGCGGATGTGACTTCCGGCGATACCCGCATAGACCGAGTGCACTTGGCAGCCGGCCATGCGCTCGGCCTCCTCGACGGCACGCTGTATCGACTGCACCGTCGACTCGATATCCACCACCATGCCTTTCTTCAGTCCACGCGAGGGATGCGAGCCGAGGCCCACCACCTTCAGCTCGCCGTCAGCTCCCGCCTCGCCCACGATCGCCACCACCTTGGAGGTGCCGATGTCGAGTCCGACGATGAGCTTTCCGCCTGTCATGCCTGCCATACGCGTCTTCTCCCTGTTCCTGCCGTTCAGCGCGCGGCGACCGGCGTCGGCGCCGCATCGCGCCAGGCCACGGCAACGCCGTTGCTGTATCTCATGTCTATCCGCGCCAGCCGGTCGCGCTGTCCGGCCCACGTTGTTTGCAGCAGCCGCGAAAGCAACTGGACCTTGTGGTCGATTTCACGACGCCCCAGCAGCACTTCGGTATCGTTCGTCAGCGTGATACGACACGCGTGCTTGCCATCGAGCACGATGCTGACGATGCGCACGCCCGCGGGCTCGAGGATTTCGGTGTATCTGTCGAATGCCTCAAGCAGCAGTTTCTCGCTGCCGGGAGGCCCGTCGACCATCGGCAGGCCAGGGGCGGCAAGCGGCTCGTCGGGCCGAAACACGTCGGCGTAGGGATTGAGGTATCCATCGGCGCCGAATCGCAGCACCGGCACCTGCTCGGTGATGAAAACGAGCAGGTGATCCGGCCACGCGCGCCGCACTGTGACCTCGTGGACCAACGGCATGCGCTGCAGCTCGGCGCGGATCTGCGGCAGGTTAACCATGAAAAAACCGGTCCCGAGGTGCGGCAGCATGCTCTTCTCGATGCGGGCCTTGTCGAGGAAGCGGAAATCACCGTTGACGCTCACCTGACGGATGGGAACATTGGCCACTTCGCCGAAGGCGGACACCCCCATCTCCACCGCGGCGCATATCAGCGCGACGAACAGCAACGGCACCAACCAGCGGTGTGTCGCAAGAATGCCAGGGACCCGCTCACCCGCGCGGCTGGCGCCGCGTCGCGGGCGGTTCACCGGGGTATGTGGCTGCTGTTGCGCGTTCATGCCCGGTCTCCGGGGAGACTCGCGTTCAGGATCCGGATCACCAGACTCGCGAAATCCATGCCAGTCGCAGCGGCCGCCATAGGCACCAGACTGTGGCTGGTCATGCCGGGGGATGTGTTCACCTCGAGCACGAGGAACTCGCCCGTTACGGCATCGCGCATCAGGTCAACGCGACCCCATCCGCGACAACCAAGACTCTCGAAAGCGTGCAGCGAGAGCTCGGCGATACGCCGTTCGTCCGTGGCGTCGAGTCCTGACGGGCACAGGTAGCGTGTCGTCTCGGCGCGGTACTTCGCTGCGTAATCATAAAAGCTGTGCGGCGTCTCGAGCCGGATGGACGGCAGCACCTCTCCATCGACGACGGCCACCGTGTACTCCGGGCCGATGATGCGCTGCTCGACCAGCACGCAGGCGTCGTATTCGGCAGCGTGCGCAACGGCCTGTATCAGCGAGGCGGCATCGTCTACCGGGGTGACGCCGAGACTGGAGCCTTCGCTGGCGGGTTTCACGATGAGTACATTGCCGAGGTCGCGGCTCAGTGCCTCCCAGGAAACTGCGCCCGGTTCTGCTACGGCAAACGCAGGCGTGGGAATTCCCTCGGCCTGCCAGAACCGCTTGCAGCGGAGCTTGTCCATGGCAAGCGCGCAGGCGAGCACACCACTGCCCGTGTAGCTGATGCCGAGTGTCTCGAGCGCACCCTGGAGGGTGCCGTCCTCGCCGTTGCCGCCATGGAGGGCAATGAACGCGTGCCGTACTTTGGCCGCCAGCAGCTGCTGCAGGACATCGGCCTGTGCATCGATGGCGAGTACGTCGGGCAGGTGCAGGGACAGCGCCGCGTGTATCGCGCCCCCGCTGTCCAGAGACACCTCGCGCTCGGCCGACACACCGCCCAGCAACACCGCCACGGGACCGCGGATACGCGCACGATCAATCTCGAAGCGCCTCATGCCGTGGCCTCCGCAACGCCTGCCCAATCGAGCACCCCGGCGACTACACGCCCCACGCTGCCCGCGCCCTGCACCAGAAGCAGATCACCCGCGTGGAGCAGCCCCGGTAGCACCTCGAGCACTGCCTGTGGTCCAGCCACATAGATTGGATCAAGCCGGCCACGCTGGCGGATGCTGCGGCAAAGGCTGCGCGAATCTGCACCGGGAATCGGGTCTTCGCCCGCGGCATACACCTCCAGCAGCACCAGCGCATCAACCTGCGAGAGCACGCGCACGAAATCCTCGTAGAGCTCCTGGGTACGGGTGTAGCGGTGAGGCTGGTAGACCATCACCAGACGGCGGTCCGGCCACCCGGCGCGCACCGCGGCAAGGTTGGCGGCAACCTCGGTCGGATGGTGGCCGTAGTCATCGACCAACAGCACGCTGCCGCCGCCGGGAAGAGGTAATTCGCCATGCATCTCGAAGCGTCGACCCACACCCTGGAACGCCGCGATACCCCGCACGATGGCCTCGTCAGGAATGTTCTCGTCGGTGGCCACGGCAACTGCGGCGGTGGCATTGAGCGCGTAGTGCGCGCCGGGCAGCGCGAGCGTGAGCTCCAGCGCCGCCTTGCCACCTGGACGGTCCACGCGGAAGTGCGAGCGCGCGCCCTCCTGGCGGAAGTCGCGCAGACGGAAGTCAGCCGCAGCGCCCGTGCCATAGGTCACGACCTGTCGCGCTACCTGCCCGATGATCGAGGCGACGGCAGCGTCGTCGCTGCAAAGCACGCAAAGCCCATAGAAAGGCAGGTTGTGCAGAAATTCGACGAAGGTCCGCTTGAGCCGCTCGAAATCACCACCGTAGGTTCCCATGTGATCGGCGTCGATATTCGTCACCACCGCAACCATGGGCTGCAGATGGAGAAAAGAAGCATCGCTCTCGTCGGCTTCGGCGATCAGGTAACGGCTGATACCAAGGCGCGCGTTTGCCTTGGCGCTGGTCAGCCGGCCGCCAATCACAAACGTGGGATCAAGGCCCGCCTCGGCGAAAATCGAAGCGATGATGCTGGTTGTGGTGGTCTTGCCGTGCGTGCCGGCCACCGCGATGCCATGACGGTAGCGCATGAGTTCGGCCAACATCTCGGCGCGCGGCACAACCGGGATGCGATGGGCGCGTGCTGTCACGATCTCGACGTTGTCCTCGCGCACGGCGGTGGAACTCACCACCACATCAGCACCGACAACCTGTGCCGCCGCGTGTCCGATGTATACCGCAACACCGGCCTCGCGAAGGCGCAGGAGCGTGGGTGAATCAGCCGCGTCGGAGCCTGAGACCAGGTAGCCCTGGTTGCAGAGCACTTCGGCGATACCACACATGCCAGCGCCGCCGATGCCGACGAAGTGAATGCGCGTGATACGCCGCATCCCGGGAACGCCATTTGCCATCATGTCACTGGCGCTCATCGAGACGCCTCCAGACAAGCCCGTGCGACGTCATCGGCCGCGCAAGGGCGGGCGATTGCGCGCGCCCGACATGCCATTGCGACGAGCTGGTCGCGCGCTCCGGAAAAGCGCCGGAGCTCGCCCGCGAGCCACTCAGGCGTGAATTGCGATTGCTGGCAACGCAGCGCAGCGCCCGCCGCCTCGAGCCAGCGTGCGTTGGCGTTCTGATGGTCGTCAATCGCACCCGGAAGGGGCACGAGGATGGCGGCGAGGCCAGCGACAGCGATCTCGCTCAGCGTAAGCGCGCCCGCCCGGCAAACCACCAGATCAGCCCAGGCGTAGGCCGCCGCCATGTCCTCGAGGAAGACCTCGGTACGCGCATCGACACCCTGTTGCGCATAGCGCGCTTTACAGGAATCCCGTTCGCGAACGCCGCACTGATGCAGCACCTCTGGCCGGCATGAGGGCTTGAGTCGGGCGAGCGCCTCCGGCAAGACGTCGTTCAGCACGCGCGCGCCCTGGCTGCCGCCCAGTACAAGGAGGCGAAGCGGTGCGCCGGCGCGGCCAGAGAGACGCCTCTCCGGCGCATCGAGCGCCGCGATTGCGGCGCGCACCGGGTTACCCACCAACCGCGCCTTGGCATTGCCCGCGAAAGGGCCAGGAAGGCCGAGCAGTATTGTCCTGGCGAAGCGCGCGAGTATCCGGTTGGTGGTACCGGCAACCGCATTTTGCTCATGAAGCACCACCGGCACGCCGAGAAGCCGCGCCGCAAGCCCACCGGGTCCTGCGACGAATCCTCCGGTACCCAGCACGCAGCGCGGACGCAGGCGCAGCATGATCGCCAGTGCCTGGATGATTGCCCCCGCCAGCAGGAAGGGCGCCAGCAGCATCTGCAGCGCCCGCTTGCCTCGCAGCCCGCTAACCCGGAGATAGGAAATGGAGATGCCCGCGGCAGGCACCAGTCGCGATTCCATGCCGGCGCGCGTGCCGAGCCAGTGCACCCGCGCGCCGCGCTCCACGAGCGCCGAGGCCGCAGCCAACCCCGGGAACACATGTCCGCCGGTACCGCCTCCGGTGATCAGCACGAGTGCGCCATGCTCAGACATTGCGCACCCTCCAGCCAAGCCATGGCGGGGCGGAGCCGCTGTTTCCGGTGCGCAGTTCATACTCGACGCGCAGCACCAGCCCCATCATCGCGAACAGGATCAGCAAGCTGCTGCCGCCATAGCTCAGGAAGGGCAGCGTGAGCCCCTTGGTTGGAAGCAGACCCGCATTCACGCCAATGTTGATGAACACCTGCCCGGCGATAACCAGCGCAATCCCGAGGCAGACGTTGGCGGCAAAAATCTGTTGGCGCGCAGCCGCAGTCCTGCCGATCCACAGGATGCGGCCGACCAATGTGGAGAAGAGACCGATGAAGAACACCCCACCGATCAGCCCCAGTTCCTCGGCGATGATGGCGAAAACAAAATCGGTATGTGCCTCTGGCAGGTAAAAGAGCTTCTGCACGCTGTTGCCCAGGCCCACTCCGGCTACCTGTCCGCGGCCGAAGGCGATAAGGGCCTGCACCAGTTGGTACCCGCTGGCGAACTGGTCCTGCCAAGGGTCCAGAAAAGTCACGAGGCGCTTCAGGCGGTAGGGAGAAAACACCGCGAGGGCGGCAACGCCTGATCCCACCAGTCCGAACAGCACACCGAAGGGAAAAAGGCGCGCCCCGGCAACGAACAGCATGCCCACCACGGTGCCACCGATCACGACGGTAGCGCCGAAATCAGGCTCGGCGAGGAGGAGCGCAGCCGCCAGGCCCAGCAGGCCTACGGGCTTCAGCATGCCGCCGAGCGTCCCCGATATCTCCCGCTGCCGACGCTGTATATAACCCGCCAGGTAAATGACGAAAAACAACTTCACCAGCTCTGAAGGCTGGACGTTGAAGAACGGCAATTCGATCCATCGCGCCGCACCGTTTATTTTCCGGCCGATCCCGGGCACCAGTACAAGCAGGAGCAGGAGGATACCGGCGACGAGCAGCGCGGGGCCGGCGCGATTCCACAAGCTAAGGGGAATGTGCACGGTGATGGCCATGACGACCAGACCCATCGCAAGATAGATGCCGTGGCGGATCAGGTGATAAAAGGGATTGCCGAATTTTTCGGCGGCGAAATCCATCGATGCCGAACCCATCATGACCACGCCGCAGGCTGACAGCACCAGCACCAGCACCAGCATGATCTCGTCGAGCGCGAAGCGGGGTTGATTGACATCGGTAGCGAGCCGCAGGGCCTGCATGCTAGACCGCCTCCGCGCCAGGGAGCGCGCGGGCGGCAGCGGTGAACGTCGCCCCCCGATGCTCGTAGTTGCGGAACATGTCGAAGCTGGCGCACGCCGGCGACAGCAGTACGACATCGCCGGGCTGGGCGAGATCCGCTGCGGCGCGGACTGCCGATTCGAGATCCACACAGCGGCTGATCGGCGTGGCGTTACCGACACCATCGGCGATCGCCTGCGCATCGCGGCCAAGCAGCAGCAGCGCGCGGGCGCAGCGGCCAAGCTCTGCCGCAAGAGCAGAAAAATCGTGTTCCTTGGCGATACCGCCGGCGATGAGCAGCACACGGCCGGGCGACGCGGGCGCAAGGCCCCGCAGCGCAGCGACCGCAGCGGCAACGTTGGTGCCCTTGGAGTCATCGATGTAGTCGACACCGCCTGCGCGCGCGACGATCTGGCAGCGATGGGGCAATCCCGTGTAAGTGCTCAGCACCCGCACCGCAGCATCGCGCGGCACGCCCGCCGCCTCGGCGATGGCGAGTGCTGCAAGGGCGTTGGCTGTGTTGTGGCGTCCACGCAGACCCAGCGCGCGTGCTGGCAGTACTGGCTCCGCCCCATACGCGAGCCATTCTTCGCCGTCGTGCCACACGAGGCCATAGTGACCCTCACGCGGCGCATCGAGACCAAAGGACACGCTGCGCCCGGTGCCGACAGGGGGCGTGGTCAGGGGGTCATCGCGATTACACACCGCGACGCGGGCGCCCCGGAAAATACGCTGCTTGGAGGCCGCGTAACGGGCCATGTCGAGGTAGCGGTCGAGATGATCCGGTGCCACGTTGAGTACGGCGGCCACATCGGCCTGGAAATCGAGCACGGTATCGAGCTGGAAACTCGATAACTCGAGCACATAGAGCCGCGCCTGCGGATCGAGGAGCTCAAGGGCGGGCGTGCCAAGGTTACCGCCGCATCCGCCCGGGATACCGGCTTCGCGGGCCATGAGGCCGACAAGAGTTGTCACCGTGCTCTTGGCATTCGTGCCCGTGATTGCCGCGATGGGTGCGCGGGCCTCGCGCCAGAAGAGCTCGATATCGCCGAACACGCGCGCGCCATGTGCCGCTGCGGCAGCGATGGCAGGTTCGGCCGGATCCACCCCGGGACTCAGCAGGAGTTCGTCGGCACCGGCCAGCAACGCCGCATCGAAGCCGCCTGTGTGCAGCATGTGGCCGGGCAGTTCGCGGTGAAATCTCTCGGCGAGTGGGGGCTCGACGCGGCTGTCGACTGCGGCAAAGGCGTGACCGTTGCGCGCCAGCCACATGGCCAGCGAGAAACCGGTTTTGCCCATGCCCACCACAAGCCTGTGCACAGTCGCATCGCCCTCCTGTTTTGTCATTGCCGCTGCAGCCATCTACCCACCCTCAGCGCAGCTTCAGGGTGGCTAGGCCGAACAACACCAGCACCACCGTGATGATCCAGAAGCGCACGATCACGCGCGGCTCGGGCCAACCTTTCAGCTCGAAATGGTGATGAATGGGCGCCATGCGGAAAATGCGTTTCCCGGTGATCTTGAAGGAGGCGACCTGCAAGACCACCGACAGCGTCTCCATGACGAACACGCCGCACATGATGAAAAACACGATCTCGTGCCGCACGATGAGCGCGATCACGCCAAGGGCCGCACCCAGGGCGAGCGCTCCGACATCACCCATGAACACCATGGCCGGATAGGTGTTGAACCACAGGAACCCCAGACCCGCTCCGGCCAGCGCGCCGCAGAAAACCACGAGCTCGCCGGCACCGGGTATGTAGGGGATGTGCAGGTACCGCGCGAACCCGGCATTGCCGGCGAGGTAGGCAATCACGGCGAGGGCCCCGGCCACGAGCACGCTCGGCATGATCGCCAGGCCGTCGAGTCCGTCGGTCAGGTTGACGGCGTTGCTCGAGCCTACGATCACGAAGTAGGCAAGCGGCACGTACAGGACGCCGAGCGGCAGTGCCACATTCTTCATGAAAGGCACAATCAGTTGCGTCTCCGCGGGGGTAACCGACGCGAGATACAGATACAGCGCCGCGCTCAACCCGGCTACCGACTGCCAGAAATACTTCCAGCGTGCGGGCAGGCCGCGCGGGTTCTTTTCGATGACCTTGCGGTAGTCGTCGACCCAGCCAATGGCGCCAAAGGCCACGGTTACGAGTATCACGACCCAGGTATAGCGATTGGACAAATCACCCCAAAGCAGGGTGCTGGCGATGATCCCCACGAGGATGAGGGCGCCACCCATCGTGGGGGTGCCCGCCTTGCTCAGATGCGACTTGGGCCCATCGTCGCGCACCGATTGCCCGATCTGGTTGTCGACCAGCAACCGGATCATGAAGGGGCCGACGAGCAGCGTGATCGCAAGTGCGGTGAGCACGCTCAGAATGCCGCGGAGCGTGAGGTAACGGAACACCCCGAAGGCGCTCTCGTAACCCGTTAGCCAGTCGGCAAGCCATAGCAGCATCAGTGCGTTCCTGTAAGGGTCGGGGCCGATGTTCGGGTGCTCAACGCGGTAATCACGCTCTCCATGCCGGCCGAGCGCGAACCCTTCACGAGTATCGCGCTGCCAAGCCGGTCGAATGTCCGTGCGGCGGCAATGAGCTCCTCCCGATCGCCGAAGATCGCGGCGCCCGATCCGAATCCGGCTGCCACATCCGCTGCGTGCTGACCGGTAGCAAGCAAGTGATCGATACCGCGCTCGCGAGCATGGACGCCGCAGGCGCGGTGCAACGCCGGCGCATCGGGGCCCAGTTCGGCCATGTTTCCCAGCACGAGAACCCGTGTTCCATCGAGCCCCGCCAGTGTGTCTATCGCAGCACGCACCGAACCCGGATTCGCGTTGTAGGTGTCGTCGATGAGGAGCGCGCCCGCGTCACCGTGGAGCCGCCGCATACGCCCCGCAGTGCCCTGCAGGCTCTCCAGTGCGCGGGCGATTGTCTCGCCGGGCAATCCGAGGGCATGTCCCACCGCCGCTGCTGCCAGTGCATTGGCCACCTGCTGGACACCGAGGACTGCAAGCCGCACCGCCACCTGCTCGCCGGGGAGTTCGAGGCAAAAACGCGCGCAGCCATCCTGCATACGGATGCTGCTCGCCCGAAGCTCCGCGCCCGCAGCGCCGAGAGCGCTGAAACGGAGCGTGCGTCGCGCTCCTATGACGCCAGCCCAATAGGCTGCAAACGGGTCATCGGCATTCAGCACCGCGATGCCATCGACCGGGAGGGCTGCGTAAATCGCGCCCTTGGTGCGGGCGACTTCCTCGAGTGAGCCCAAGCGTTCGAGGTGGGCAGGGAGGGCGTTGGTGAGCAAGGCGACCTGCGGGCGGGCCATTTGCGCGAGGTACTCGATATCACCGGGTTTCCCGGCGCCCATTTCGATAACGGCGAATTGGCGGTTCGCTTCCAGGCTAAGCAGCGTGAGCGGTACGCCGATCTCGTTGTTGAGGTTCCCGCGCGTCGCCAGGACTGGTCCAACGGCGGCAAGGAGTGCCGCGATCATGTCTTTGGTCGTGGTCTTGCCCGCGCTGCCCGTTAGAGCCACGACCGTGCCGCCAAAAAGGCTGCGGTGATAGGCGCCGATCCTGCCGAGCGCGATTTCGGTATCGGAAACCTTCAACACCGGCACCGGGACATTCACATCGCGTGAGCACACGAGAGCGGCCGCGCCACGACGCACCACCTCGTCGGCGAAGTCGTGCGCGTCAAAACGCTCGCCGCGCAACGCGACGAAAATCTGGCCCGGTTGCACGGTGCGCGAGTCAATAGAGACCGCTGTAACCTGCAGCGACTCGCCACCCGCCGGTGGCTCCAGATCCAGGGCATGCGCGATCTCGGCGAGCGCGAGGGGTCGGATCATGCGTCACCCCCGCGTGCCGCGAGCGCCTCACGCGCCGTCAGCACATCGCTGAACGGGGTACGGACTGCCTGTGTCTCTTGGTAATTCTCGTGACCCTTGCCTGCAATCAGCACGCAATCGAGCGGACCCGCAGCGCGCAAGGCACGGAATATGGCCGTGCGGCGATCGGCTTCGCAGATCACACCCGGATCGGGGATCCCGGCGCAGATCTCGCTGATGATCGACTGGGGCGACTCGCTCCGGGGGTTGTCGCTGGTGACGACGATCTCGTCGGCGTGCTCGCGAGCAAGACGCCCCATCAGCGGCCGCTTGCTGCGATCACGGTCTCCGCCGCAACCGAACACACACCACAGGCGCCCACGGCAATGCTGGCGCAGGGCTCGCAACGCCTGCTCCAAGGCATCCGGGGTGTGCGCGTAGTCGACAATAACGAGCGGCCCGGCAGCGGCGTCTACGCGCTCCATCCGCCCGGGAACCGGAGACACCGCCGCGAGCGCTGCAAGCGAGCTCTGCAGGCTGACGCCGTGCAGCAGCAGCACGCCGAGCACCGCAAGGGCGTTCTGGAGATTGAATCGCCCGATCAGTGGCAGGACGAGATCAGCATCTCCCTGGGGTGTCGCCACGCGTGCGCGAATGCCGTCGGCGCGGTAATCGGCAGACAGGACCCGCAAGTCCGCTGCCGCGGCTCCCAGCGTGAAGCCCATTCGCGTTACGGCGTCGGGAAGGGATGCGAGGATGTGTCGGCCGAATGGATCGTCGAGGTTCAACACCGCGTTTCGCAGGCCCGGGTGCCTGAAGAGCTCTGCCTTGGCCGCTGCGTAGGCCGCGATGCTGCCGTGAAAATCCAGGTGATCATGCGTCAGGTTAGTGAACACCGCGGTGGCGAACTGCACCGCGGCTACCCGACCCTGGGCGAGTGCATGGGAGGAAACCTCCATGGCCACCGCCTCGGCGCCGCCACTGCGCAATTCGGCAAGCAGTCGCTGGAGTGTCACGGCGTCCGGCGTGGTGTGGGTGGTGTCTCGCAGTTGCCCGGCAAAGCCTGAACCGAGGGTGCCGATCACTCCGCACGACCGCTTTGCCACCGACAGCGCCTGGGCGAGCAGCTGCGTGCAGGTGGTCTTGCCGTTGGTACCGGTGACGCCTATGACATCGATGTTGCGCGACGGTTGACCGTAGAAACGTGCGGCGATTGCACCAAGATTTGCGGGGAGCCCCTCGACGCTGACCACAGGAAGCGGGGCCTCGGACGGCAGGTTGCGGCCTGCCTCGACAAGAACTGCAACAGCGCCGCGGGAGGCGGCCTGCGTGATATGCGAAAGCCCGTCGTAGCGCTCGCCCAGCAATGCAATGAATACATCCCCCGGCATCACCGCCCGGCTGTCCGCGCAAACGCCGGACACGGCGATATCAGCGTGCGCCGCGCACCCGGGTACGAGTTCACCGAGCCTCAGGGGGGCGGCGGCAGGGGCCGCGCGTGCGTTCATGCGGGCGCCTTCGGGGCGTTGCGCCCGGCGACCTGCATTGGCGCCTGCGTTTGAGGCACATTGTCAGGAGCTACGTTCAGCAGCCGCAGCGCCCCACGTACGACAGCGGAAAACACCGGCGCGGCGATTGCTCCGCCGTAATACACGCCACCGCGCGGATCCGTGACGACAACAACGCAGACGATACGTGGGTCGCTGGCGGGCGCGAATCCCGCGAAGAGCGATTGGTAGTGATCGGCCTCGTAGCCGTTCGCGCCTGTGCGGTGGACCGTGCCCGTCTTACCGGCGACCCGGTAGCCCTGAATTCCCGCGAGCTTGGCTGTCCCGCCCGCCTGGGTCACGGTCTCCATCATGGCCACCAGTTCGCGCACATGCTCGGGCGGAAAAACCTGGGTTGGCTCTGGCAACTCGCCGGCCTTGAGTAGCGTGACCGGCCTGCTCCTGCCACCATTAGCCAGCATCAGGTAGGCGCGCGACAACTGCAGCGGCGTGACCGAGAGCCCGTAGCCGAATGCGAAATTGGCTCGTCTTACATCATCCCATCTGTGCGGGTTTGGAAACTTCCCCACGCTTTCGCCCGGAAAATGCGTGCCGGCGAGCTCACCGAAACCGGCGCGCTGGAAAGCCGTGCGGATCGTGGTCGGATCGAGAGAAAGCGCCACCTTAGTGGTTCCCACCTGGCTCGATTTTGTGATGACTGTGGTGAGCGGGATCACACCGAGATTGTGATGATCGCGGAAGGTCTTGCGACCGACGCGGATGTAACCCGGCGCGGTATCGATGAGCGTGTCGGGGTTGTATTTGCCGCTTTCGAGCGCCGTCAACACGGTGAACGGCTTTACGGTCGATCCCGGCTCGGTAAGGTCGGTGACGGCCCGGTTACGACGCGCCGAGCTGCCGGCTGAAGCCCTGTTGTTGGGGTTGTAGGACGGGTAATTGGCCATGGCCAGGACTTCGCTGGTGCGCACATCGAGCAGGATGATGCTTCCGGATTCAGCGCCTGCGGCTTCGACCGCCTTCTTCAGCTCGCGGTGAGCGAGGTACTGGATACGCAGGTCCAGGCTGAGGTCGAGCGCTTGTCCCGGACGCGCAGGGGCGAGTTCCTCCACATCACGGATGAGATCTCCATTCCTGTCCTTGACCACGCGCTTGGACCCCGGGACTCCGGTCAACCAATTGTCGTAGGCAAGCTCGACGCCCTCCTGCCCGCGCTCGTCCACATCAGTGGCACCCACGACATGGGCGGCGACGCTGCCTGACGGGTAGAAGCGCTGGTATTCGCGTCGGCTGTGGATCCCGGGAATCTTGAGGTCCATCACGCGCTGGGCGTCGGTGGGGTTCATCTGACGACGCAGATAGGTGAACTTGCGTGAGGCCACGGTCGCCATCCGCTGGCGCAGGTCATCGGGCTGCTGGCCCAGCGCCTGCGCCAGACTCGCCCAGTCATCGCCGTCGGCGACCAGCTCCTGCGGGTTCGCCCACAGAACCTGCACGGGCGTGCTGACGGCAAGTGGCTCGCCGTTTCGGTCGCGGATGATGCCACGGTGAACGGGGATGGCTTCATCGCGCAGGGCACGCGCGTCGCCCTGATCCTGCAGGAAACGGTAGCCGCGCTCGGTGTCGAGCAATTGCAGTGATACGAGCCGCCACACGAGCAGTAACGCCATTGCAGCGAGGAGCACCACCAGCAGCGTGAACCGCCACCCTCCGAACGAAGGCTCATCACGTGGCTTCACTCGATCACCACCATGTTGATTTCGCTCTCAGGCAGCTTCATCTGCAGTTGCTTGTCGGCGATGGCTTCGACGCGGGCATGCGAGGCAAGCGTGCTGCGTTCGAGCAGGAGTTGCCGCCACTCGATCTGGATCTCGTTCTGGTCCCGCCGCGCCTGCTCCAACGAGCGAAACAGCTCCCGCGAGCGATGGGCGGTGTAGACGACGCCGATGGCGGAAACGACGACCGCAAGGAGCAGGCAGAGTGCTAGCAACGGCATGCGCCGGCTGGCAGGGACGGCGGCGGTTTCCGTCCTGCGCTCAGCCATGACCGGCCCCCGCGGGATGCACGCGCTCGGCCACCCTCATCACGGCGCTACGCGCACGGGGGTTTTCACGGAGCTCGGCATCTCCGGCACGAATCGCTCGCCCGATGGCACGGAGCGTGGGTTGCATTGCAGCGGGGAGACCCGGCGCCCCCGGGTCGCGGGCATTGTCGCGGATGAATCGCTTCACGATCCGGTCTTCGAGGGAGTGGAAGCTGATGACAACGAGCCGTCCACCCGGCAACAGCGCGTCGCATGCCTGCCGCAACACGGAAGCAATCGCATCGAGTTCCGCATTAACGAAGATACGGATCGCCTGGAAACAACGGGTGGCGGGGTGTTTGTCACGCTCCCAGGCCGGGTTGGCCTTGGTCACGATCTCGGCCAGGCGTGCGGTGGTGTCGATCGGGGAGATTTTCCGCTCCTCGACAATGGCGGCTGCCATGCGTCGGGCGAAACGCTCCTCTCCGTATTCCCGCAACACCTGTTCGATGTCGCCTTCCCGTGCGCGCGCGATCCATTGCGCCGCACTTTGCCCGCTGCCGGGGTCCATGCGCATGTCGAGCGGCCCGTCACGCAGGAAACTGAAGCCGCGCGCGGGGTCATCAAGCTGCGGCGAGGAAACACCGAGGTCCAGCAATACCCCATGGACACCGGCCGCAAGGTCGTGCCTCGCCAGCAGTTCCGCAAAGTGGTCGAACCTTGCATGCTCGAAGCAGATGCGGGGATCGTGACCGAGCGCTTGCTCGCCGAAAGCGATGGCCTCGGGGTCACGGTCGATGGCGAGCAGACTGGCGCCGGGGTCAAGGCGCTGCAGCAGGGCGCCGGAATGGCCGCCTCGACCAAAGGTGGCGTCAACGTAGTGGCCCGCGGGATCAGTCACGAGGTGTTCCATGGCCTCCTGCAGCAAAACCGGCTTGTGCATATCAATTCACCCTGAAACGGCATGCGCTCAGAGCGCGAGCCGCCGCATCTCCTCGGGCATCGCGCCTTCCTCTGCCGCCATCCCGAGCCACTTGTCACGCTCGGAAATCCAGGTGTCCTCGTCCCACAGCTCCATCTTGTTGCCCTGCCCCACCAGCACCGCACGCTTATCGAGATTTGCGTACTCGCGCAGCGCAGGCGGCACGAGCATCCGGCCGCTCGCATCACACTCGAGATCACTGGCATAACCAATCAGCAGGCGCTGAAACCGGCGAACCACCGGATCAAGCGTAGGGAGCTGCTGGATCTGGCTCTGAAGCTCCTCCCACACGGGCAATGGGTAGAGCAGGAGGCAGCGACTCTGGGTGTCTATGGTGGCCACCAGCTGACCATCGCCGAGCGCCTGCAGCCGTTCGCGCTGGCGCGTCGGCATGGCAAGCCGCCCTTTGGCGTCGATGCTCAGATGGTGCACACCCCGAAACACGATGAATCCTTCCTCTGTGATGGGCTGCGGAAACCCTTTTGGCCCACTTTGAGCCACTTTGCCCCACTTTTCGACACTATATGGACGGAGTAAGGGAGGGTCAAGTCACGAGGAGCTCATTTTTTTCTTTATAGAACAAACGATTAGAGAATCTAACGAGGGACTCGGAACCCTCGCCTCGAGACATGGTGGTGAAGAACAGATCGCTGGGATCAGAACTTAAAGTGAGTTGTCACTATCTAGAATATTTATCTTCTGAAGTGACGATGGTTATTCTAATAACGCATAAAAAGTGCAGAGCCGGCCTGTAAGCCGGGTTCTGTCGAGGACAGTCATTCATCTGGGACGCCCGTCACCGAGCGCCTCGAGCGACCTACCCGAACCCAGTGCGGGCCGCACCAACGGGTTCCTATTTGGTCTTGCTCCGGGTGGGGTTTGCCGTGCCACGCCTGTTGCCAGCCGCGCGGTGCGCTCTTACCGCACCCTTTCACCCTTACCTGCCGGCCAAAGCCGACATCGGCGGTTTGCTTTCTGTTGCACTTTCCGTGGGCTCGCGCCCCCCAGGCATTACCTGGCACCCTGCCCTGTGGAGCCCGGACTTTCCTCCCCGTGCAAAACACGGAGCGACTGCCCGGCCGACTCTGCTCGGGGAGTATATCAGTCCCCGGCATGCGCATCGCGAAGCGACAGTGCCTGTCGGTAAAGTCCATTGCGGGCCAGTCCGCTGATCTCTACCGCACAATCGACCGCTTCACTGAGCGGCAACCGTGCGAGCAGCACGCGCAGCAGCTTTTCGCTGTTCACCGTGGCCGCATCGAGCGACGCGGCCGCACCGTGCACCAGAACCACAATCTCACCCAGCTGCTGTTGCGCATCGGCAAGGACGCGCTCCAGCAATGCGTCGATGCTGCCTGACAGCACGGTCTCATGCAGCTTGGTGAGTTCGCGTGCGACCACGGCAGTGCGCTCACCGCCGAATACCGCTCGCAAATCCTCCAGAAGCCCGCAGACGCGGCGCGGCGACTCATAAAAAATGAGGGTTCGCGTCTCATCGACGAGCAACTCGAGTCGGGCCCTGCGCGCCGCCTCGCGCGCGGGCAGAAATCCCTCGAAGACAAAGCGGTCAGACGGGAGACCAGCAATGCTGAGCGCGGCGATGGCAGCACAAGGACCTGGCACGCAGACCACTTCGATACCGGCTATGCGGGCGGCACGCACGAGGCGGAATCCAGGGTCTGAAACCAGCGGCGTGCCGGCATCGGCCACCAACGCCACGCTGCGTCCGCGCTGTAATTCTGCGATCAACTCGCGCTCACGGTGCTCATCGCTGTGATCGTGGTAGGCGAGTACCGGCCGGGAAAGACCGAGGTGAGTGAGGAGAGCACGGCAGCGGCGCGTGTCCTCTGCGGCCACGATATCCGCCCCGGCCAAGACCTCGATGGCACGACGCGAGATGTCGCCGAGATTGCCAATCGGAGTGGCAACGATATGCAGCATGCATCCTCCGTGAACCTGATCGCCCGCGTGCTGCGGGGCGGCTCTGGCGCTAGTATACGATCCATGGAACGTTCAGCCGCCCCGCTTCTTCCCTTGCTGGTGCTATTGGCGCTCGGCGGGTGCTCCTCGCCGCAGACCGATACCTCCGCGCAGCAGGGCAGTGCGCCTGTCGCGGTGAGTCCCGTCACCGAGCCAGCAGACCGCGTGGATGCATTGCTGGCGCGCGCAGCAGGCTCCGGGGCGGGTACCCGTGACGATCTAATGCTGGAGGCCGCCGAGGTACTACTCGATCGCGGCGACAGCGCACGTGCCCGCACTACGCTCGATGCCCTGCCCGCCGTAGGGCTTGGGCCAGAGCAGCGCGCCAGGCGGGCGATCCTGATGGCGCGCATCCTGCGCGGCACGGGCAACAACGCAGGAGCGCTCGCGCTGCTGGATCAGGCAAACCCGGGCAATGCAGATTCGGCGTTGCCACACACGCTGCAGGTGCAGTTGCTGCAATCGCGGGCGCAGACCCTGCAGACACTCGACAGACCGCTGGATGCGGCGCGCCAGTGGGCGGACCTGCAACCCTGGCTTGCAGCGGACACGGACCGCGTGGCCAATGCCGGAAACCTCCTCCGCAGCCTGTCCGATGTGGGCTTGGGAGAACTCGAACGCGAGACCGCACACGCGGCGAGTGATGACTGGCGCGGCTGGCTGGAACTCTCGGGCATCCTGCGCGACATCCGCCTCTCGCCCGGCGAGCAGCGCCAACGGCTCGAGACGTGGAAGCAACGCTATTCGCGGATCGCCGCGTTTACAGACAGCGCCGCGCAGCTTGCGGGCGAGTTCGCTGCTGATATCGCAACGCCGGAGCGCGTCGCCCTGTTGCTGCCGCTCAGTGGGCGCGCGGCAGGGAGCGGGCAGGCCGTGCTCCACGGCTACCTCGCAGAACACTACCTCCAGGTAGCCGCAGGCGAAAAATCGCCATCGGTGGCAGTACTCGATACCGGCGGTACGCCAGAGGGCTTCGCAGCCGCTTACCGACAAATCACTGCCGACGGTGTCGACCTCGTGATTGGCCCGCTGTTGAAGGAAGAACTGGCCGTTCTGCAGGGTAGCGTGCCCGCCTCAGTCCCCACGCTTGCGCTCAATTTTCTCGAGACATCCACGGCGTCCATTCCGCAGGTGTTCCAGTTCGGTATCGACCCAGCCGACGAGATCCGCCAACTCGCAAGCGATGCACACCACGCCGGACGAACGCGGGCCGTGATCCTGGCCGATGCAGCGCCGCGTTCGCGCCATCTGGCAGAGGACTTCGCCCAGACGTGGCGCGCGTCGGGAGGCGTGGTGATAGACACGCTTTATCTGGGCGACCTGAATGACTACCGCCTGACACTGGAGCGCACCATGCTGCTAGACAGCAGCCGGGAGCGCTCGGAGGCGCTGGGGCGCCTGCTGGGGCTGGAACTTGAGATCGAGCCGCGTCGGCGCGCCGACGTGGAGCTGATCGTCATGGTGGCGGAGCCTGCTGCAGCACGCTCGATACGGACGATGCTGCCGTTCCTGTATGCAGGAGACATCCCGGTCGAAGGCATAAGCCTGAGCAATGGCGGCGGAGCAACTCGCGACAATGATCTCGACCTTGAGAACCTGCGTTTTGTCGATATGCCCTGGTTCTCTGATGCGGAGCAAGCGCTGCGCACGACCACAGCCATCCAGCACGGTCCCGCGGAGAGGTTGATGGCGCTGGGGGCAGACGCATGCCGCTTGCAGTCACGCGTGGGGCTTCTGGCGCGTGCGCAGGCGGGAGGGCTCGGCGGAGCCACCGGCGAACTGAGCGTCGACGCCCAAGGGCGCCTGCATCGCAAGGGCACTTGGTACATCTTCAACTCAGGGCACGCGAGCAGCGAACTGCCGCGCACCGGCCCACCACAACCCTCATCCACGGACGGAGAGACGACATGGAAACCGGAGGGGGCGCCAGCCCCGCAGAGATCGGACGCGCTGCCGAAGACAGAGCCCTAGTCCTGCTGGAGCAGGCGGGCCTCAGGCTGCTTGAGCGCAACTTCCGCTGTCGTCTCGGAGAGATAGACCTCGTGATGCGAGATGGCACAACGGTCGTGTTCGTTGAAGTACGGCAGCGCCGAAGCAGCCGCTTCGGTAGTGCTGCCGAGAGCGTGAGCGCGAGTAAATTGCGCCGCGTCCGGGCAGCGGCGGAACTGTGGCTGCGACGATCGCGCTGCAACAGCCGCGCACGCATCGATGTCGTGACGCTCGATGGCGGACTCGCGGATGACCCGATGATTCGCTGGATCCGTAGCGCAGACACGCAGGAGTGACCGGATGGATGACCTTGAGGATCCCGTGCAGCTCTGGTTCACGGGGCACGTGGACACGGTGTATCGCTCACTCGATGTGCTGCAGCCGGCACTCAGGGCGGCGGCAGCGGCAATGCAGGACACCCTGCTCGGCGATAAAAAGCTGATCGCGGGCGGCACCGGCACAGGGTGTGCGTTGGCGCAGCTGTTTTGCGCCGCGTTGCTCAGCCGACTGAGCATGGAGCGACCAGCACTTCCCGTGATCCTGATCGGCAACGATGCGGCAACTCTGGGGGCAATCGCCGAGGGCTACGGGCATGCCGAGGCACTTGCCCGCCAGGTGCAGGCACTGACCGCGCCCGGGGACACGGTGCTGCTGGTTGCCGGAGCCTCAGGGACGAGTCTCGCCGGCGCGGTGCGTGCAGCGCACGGACGTCGGGCACGGGTGATCCTGCTGACAAGCATGTCAGGACAGGAGCAGGCCCCGTTGCCCGGTGAAGGGGACATAGAAATACGCATCCCTGCCGAGGAGCCCACGCGAGCCACCGAGTGCCAACTGCTCGTGCTGAACTGTCTGGCGGAACTGCTAGAGCAGGGGATCTTCGGCAGCGGCTGAGGGAGATAGCCCTATTTCACAACGCGCAGGCCAGGCCTGCCAGGGGGAGACGTAGACTCGGGACCATCGCCAGGCGGCGGCGAGGCAGGCGTCTCGGGCTCGAAAACCATGCCCTGACCATTCTCGCGTGCGTAGATGCCAAGGATGGCAGCCATCGGCGCGACGATCTCCACGGGCACACCACCGAAGCGTCCCCGAAAGCGCACATCGTCATTCGACATCAGCAGGTTCGCCACCGCGCCGGGCGAGACGTTCAAAACAATCTCCCCGTTCTTGACGTACTGCTGGGGCACCTCAACACCGCTCCAATGGGCATCAACCAGCACGAAAGGCGTGCATCCGTTGTCGACAATCCACTCGTAGAGGGCTCGCACAAGGTAGGGACGACTGGATTTCATGGCGGTTGAGGTCGCAGCCGGCAAGGGCTCAACGGCGACGCATCTCCCGTTCAGACTGGCTCAGGCTCTCAAGGAACGAGGCGCGCGCGAACATCCTGTCCATGTAGTCATGAAGGGGTTTGGTCTGTCGCGTCAGGGGAATGTTGATCCCGAGGATGGGAAGTCGCCAGAGCAGGGCCGCAATCGAGCAGTCGAGCAGCGAAAAATCGTCGCTCATGAAAAACGGTCGGTCGCCAAACACAGGCGCCACTGAAATAAGTTCTTCCGCAAGCTCCGTGCGCGCCGCGGACGCAATCTTGTCGGTGCTGCGTGCGTTGGCGATCTTGTCTGCCCTGCTGCACCAGTCCCTTTCAACGCGGTACAGGAGTTGACGGCTCCCGGAGCGGGCCACCGGATAGACCGGCATCAGGGGCGGATGGGGATAGCGCTCGTCCAGATACTCCATGATGACCCGGGACTCGTAGAGGACGAGTTCGCGATCCACCAGCACCGGCAGGCTGCAATACGGGTTCAACTCGGCGAGTTCGGCAGGGTATTCGCGGGGGTCGACATCGAACAGATCGACGGTGACGCCTTTCTCTGCGAGGACAATGCGCAGCCGGTGACTGTAGTGATCGCTCGCATCCGAAAAAAGCGTCATCACCGAGCGCTTGGCGAGGACGGCGCGAACTTCCCGGCGATCTGGCATTTACTATCCCCGCTGCGCTCCAGGCGCGGCTCAGTGTACGTCTTTCCAGTACTCCCGATTGAGCAGGAAGCTGAACACACCAAATACGACGATGAACAGCAACACGTAGCCGCCGAGGCGTTGGCGCTGCAGCGCCATGGGCTCTGCGACATAGGCCAGGAAGTTCGTGAGATCTCCCACCGCCGCGTCAAATTCAACCGGGCTCATCATGCCAGCCTTCTTGACCACCAGACGCCCGCAGGGGTCATCAAGAAGATCCTCACCCGTGAGGGGATCACGCTTGACGCCACCATTGTGGCTGAGGACAGGCCCAGGCGCGCACTCGGGCAGCCCTTGAAGTTCGAGTAGCGCGTGGGGCATGGCCACGTCTTTGAATACGCGATTGTTGACGCCCCAGGCCCGCGACGGTGAGTCGTCGCGATAGAAATTGCGCAGATAGGTGTAGATGTACTCCGGCGAGCGGGCGCGCGAGATCAGCGTGAGATCCGGTGGGGTTGCGCCAAACCAGGTCTTGCCGAGTTTGGCAGGCATGGCGTTGTACATCAGATCGCCTATCTTGGCGTCATCAAAGATCAGATTTTCCTGAGCCAGCGGGAGCGGGATACCGAGATCAGTGGCGGTGCGCTCATACCGGGCGTACTTCATCGAATGGCAGCCCATGCAATAGCTGACGAAGTACTTGGCGCCGCGCTGCAGCGACGCCTGATCACTCAGCGCCGGCACGAAGTGATCACACTCGACGGTACCGCATGACTTCTCTGCCTCGGAACCCACTGCTTTCAGCGGCACCACGATGAGAAGAGCGACCACCAGCACGGCCCCGAGGGTCTTCCAGAATCCCATCCCGCCATCCATCGTGACGCGCGCGGGTTCAGGCTTGGTCTTCTCCATTGATGTGTAGAAGGGCATCAGCAGGAAGAACGAGAAATAAATCAGGGTGCAGAACTGCGCGAGCGCGGTGCGTTCGGGCGTTGGCGGTCTGACGCCCAGCACGCCGAGGATCACGAAAGCTGCGACGAAAACAAGAATGGCGACCCGGCTGATGCTGCCCTTGTACCGCATCGACCTGACCGGGCTGCGATCCAGCCACGGCAGCACGAAGAGGATCGCGATAGCCGAACCCATCGTGATGAAACCGAGGAACTTGGCCGTAAGGGGACCGATATCAACGGTGACCGCGCGAAGCATCGAATAGAAAGGCGTGTAGTACCACACGGGTGCGATGTGCAACGGGGTCTTCAGACCATTGGCCTCCTCAAAATTGGCGTACTCGAGGAAGTAGCCTCCCATCTCGGGCAGGAAAAAGATGATCGTACAGAACACGAACAGGAACACCGAAATGCCCATGAGGTCGTGAACGGTGTAGTAGGGGTGAAATGCCACGCCATCTAACGGCACGCCGTTGGCGTCTTTCTTTTTCTTGATGTCGACGCCGTCGGGATTGTTGGAGCCGACTTCATGCAACGCGAGGAGGTGGAGCACCACCAGACCGATCAGTATCAGCGGAACAGCCACCACATGAAGTGCAAAGAACCGGTTTAACGTGATACCCGAAATCAGGTAATCACCACGGATCCACTGCACGATGTCCTCGCCTACCACCGGGATCGCGCCGAACAGCGAGATGATCACCTGGGCGCCCCAATAGGACATCTGGCCCCACGGAAGCACATACCCGAGGAAACCTTCCGCCATCAAGGCGAGGTAGATGGCACAACCGAAAACCCAGATCAACTCGCGCGGCTTGCGGTAGGAGCCGTAGATAAGCCCCCGGAACATGTGCAGATAAACGACGATGAAAAAGGCCGAGGCGCCCGTGGAATGCATGTAGCGGATGAGCCACCCGTATTCCACATCACGCATGATGTACTCGACGGAGGCGAATGCACGCTCCGCCGAAGGCTCGAAACTCATCGTGAGCCAGAGGCCTGTCAGCAGCTGGTTGACCAGCACCAACAGCGAGAGCACGCCGAAGAAGTACCAGACGTTGAAATTCTTGGGCGCGTAGTACTTGCCCATGTGGGTATCCCACGCGCGCATGATCGGCAGGCGCGCATCAACCCAGTCCCTCAGTGCGACAAGCCTGCTCATTACGCTGCCTCCTGGTCGACGCCGATCACGATCACGTTATCGCCCTCGAACGAATACGGGGGAACCTCGAGGTTATAGGGCGCGGGCACACCGAGAAGCACGCGACCCGCCAGATCGAACTTGGAGCCGTGACAAGGGCAAAAAAAGCCTCCTAACCAGGCAGCACCGCCGAGATCTGCCGCACCGACTTCGGGGCGGAACGTCGGCGCGCATCCGAGGTGGGTGCACAGCCCGAGAAGCACGAGAATCTCTGCCTTGATGGCGCGGTTCCGGCTATCGACGTACTTCGGCTGAACGGACTGGGTGGATTGCGGGTCACGAAGTATGGCGTCGTGACCGGCAAGAGCCTCGAGCGTCTCGGGGGTACGACGCACCACATACACCGGCTTGCCACGCCACTCGACCACAACCATCTGGCCGGGCTCGAGCTTGCTGATATCGGCTTTCACGGGCGCGCCGGCAGCTTTTGCCCTGGCGCTGGGATTCCAGGATCCGAGAAAGGGAGTGGCGATGCCGACAGCACCGGCCGCACCCACGGTCGCGGTTGCGGCGGTCAGAAATTGCCGCCTGCCCTTGTTCACGATTTGATTGCTCACGCGGGATATTCTCCAGAGTGTTGAGGGCTCGGGCACAGGCTTGACGCACTCCTTGGAGCGCTGCGAATGCTAAAGAATTTACTACGAACTGACAAGGAAATCGGACTCTCTGCGCGGACTCGCGCAAGCCCTCAAATGAGACGCCCGGCGCTCCGCTAGGAGGGCCGGGCGTCTTGGTGGCGGCATCGCGACTGGCGCGACCGCGCTCGATCAGCGCTTGGAGTATTGCGGACGCTTGCGTGCCTTGCGCAGACCAACCTTTTTACGCTCCACCTCACGTGCGTCGCGGGTGACATAGCCTGCCTGGCGCAGGCGGCCCTTGAGTGTCTCGTCGTATTCGATGAGGGCACGGGTAATCCCGTGGCGAATGTCGCCTGCCTGACCAAAACTGCCGCCGCCTTTCACGGACACGTTGATATCGAATTTCTCGCCCAAACCAACCAGCTCAAGCGGCTGGCGGACGATCATCCGTGCTACCTCTCGCCCGAAGTACTTGTCGAGGGGCTTGTGATTCACGGAGATGGCTCCGCGCCCCTGACTAATAAAAACGCGCGCGGTGGCGGTCTTGCGGCGTCCGGTTCCGTAATACTGCGTGGCAGCCATGTGGTTTCCTTCAGATCTCGAGTGCTTGCGGCTGTTGCGCCGCATGCGGATGTTCGGCGCCTGCGTAAACCTTCAGCTTGCGCGCCATCGCGCGGCCGAGCGAATTCTTGGGGAGCATGCCCTTCACCGCGCTTTCGACGGCGCGGGTCGGAGCCCGGGCCATAAGCTTATCGAAGGTGATGCTGCGAAGGCCACCCGGGAAGCCGGTGTGGTGGTGATAAATCTTGTCGCGCCCCTTGTTACCCGTGACGTGGACTTTATCGGCGTTCACCACGACGATGAAATCGCCGGTGTCTACGTGGGGGGTGAACTCGGGTTTGTGCTTGCCTCGCAGGCGAGCCGCGATGACGGTGGCCATACGGCCAAGGGTCTTGCCGCTTGCATCGACGACGAACCACTGGTGGTCTACGTCGGCAGGTCTTGTAGAAATCGTCTTCATGTTGCCCAGCCAGCCTGAAGGGGGATGACCCCGTAAAAGGGTGCGAATGTTACACCATGGATTTTCCACGCGGCAATCGCGCGCCGGCAAAATTCACGCTTCATGGCCGATGTGCTCTGGCCAGGTACTCGTGCGACTGCATTTCTATCAGTCTGCTCGAGGTGCGCTGGAACTCGAAGCCAAGCCGCGTCCCGGTGTAGAGCCCAGAAGGTGGCGCCGCTGCCGACACCACCAGCTTCACGCTGCGATCATAGAACTCGTCGACCAGATTGACCAGCCGCCTGGCTGCATCGTCGCGCGATGAATCGAGCACCGGCACGCCACCCAGCAGGACCGCCGGGAACTCCCGGGCGAGCCAGATGTAATCGTTCTGGCTGCGCGGCCCCTCGCACAGCTCGGCAAAGTCGAACCACGCCACGTTTTCGGCGAGCCTGCGCACACGGATCGGCCTGCCCTCGACTTCGATGGCGACGTTTTCGCGTCCGGGCTCGGGGGCAAGGCTGGCGAAGCTCCTCGCAAGACTGGCATCGGCGCCGGCATCGAGAGGGCAGTGGTACAACTCCGCCTGCTCCAGCAGGCGCAGCCGGTGGTCGATCCCTCCGTCGACGTTCAAAACTGTGGTGTGGCGCTCCAGCAGTGCGATCGCGGGCAGAAAGCGCTGCCGCTGGAGTCCGTCCCGATACAGCTTGGCCGGCTCCACGTTAGAGGTCGCCACCAGTGTCACGCCGCGGGCAAACAACTCCTGCAGCAAACCCGCGAGCAGCATGGCGTCGGTGATGTCGGCCACGAAAAATTCGTCGAAGCAGAGCACGCGGGTCGTGGCAGCGATGCGTTCGCCAACGATCTGGAGGGGGTTTTTCTGCCCCGTGAGCTCACGCAACTGGTGGTGGACCTGCTGCATGAAACGGTGAAAGTGCGTGCGCTGTTTCGCCTCGAAAGGCAGGCTCTCGAAAAAGAGATCCATGAGGTGGGTCTTGCCGCGACCGACACCGCCCCACAGGTAGAGCCCGCGCACCGGCTCCCGCCCTGCGGCCGGGTCACCGCCCAAAGCGGCGAAAAGGCGGCGCAAAGGGCCCGGTCCGGGGCGATCCACCAGCGCCTCCCACAAACGTTGCAACGCCAGCACCGCGCTCTCCTGAGCAGGATCATGAACGAAGCCCGGCCGCTCGAGCTCCGCGCGGTAGCGTTCGAGAGGGCTTCTCTGCATCTGGGGGGACCTTAGGGCAACGGCGCGGAACTGTAGCCAGCGCCCCGCCACGCTCGCAACCGCAATATGCCGCAGTGGGCTGCGACCCGCTAACGATGCCAGGATGCGCGTGGTTATACTTTGGCTGGTCTTCCGACAAGGAGTCTCCGGTGTTCAGCGCACTCGCTTTCTGGCTCACCGCCGCTGGCTGCGTCGTGGCAGGCGCCGCCGCCGGCTGGCTGCTGCGTATCGCCCTCGACCCCTCCGAGCGGAGACTGCGCGAGGCTGAGGCGCAACTGACCGCGAGCGAGGCAACACGCGAGGCGTATCGCCGCCAGATCACCGAGCACTTTCGCGGCACTGCAGATCGCGTCAACCGCCTCACCGAGGACTACCGCGATCTGCACAGCCATCTGGCGCAGGGCGCAATGTCACTCTGCACCCCGGCTGCGGGGGATGCTCCGCTGCTCACCAGCCTGTCTGGCTCCGGCGCCAGGAATACCCTCGCAGCATCGGTCAATCCCCCGCTTGACTATGCGCGTCCGGTTCCTGGCGACCCGACGGACGGCATCGATCGGGACCACGACGTCTGACCATGCGCTGGCAATCTCTGGGCTGGGCGATCGCAGCAGGCTTGCTGGCAGCGTTGCTGGTACTCCATGTGACACCACCAGGCAGCCGCCCACCAGCTACATCATCATGGGCCGAGGCCGTAAGCCGCGCCTCGCCGGCCGTTGTGAACATCTACACCAGCAAGGTGGTGCGCAGCCCCTACCACCCACTGATGGACGACCCTCTGTTCCAGCAGTTCTTCCGGCGCAGCCCCGCCCCCCAGCGCGAACGCATCCAACGCAGCCTGGGCTCGGGCGTGATCATGTCCGCCGATGGCTACCTGCTCACCAACAACCACGTCATTTCCGGCGCCACCGAGATCCTCGTGCTGCTGGCGGACGGGCGAGAGTCGCTGGCAAAGGTGATCGGCTCGGACCCCGAAACCGATCTTGCAGTGCTACGCATAGAGCTGCCTGATCTGCAGCCGATCCCGGTTGGAGATCCCGCAGCAGCGCGGGTCGGCGACGTGGTGCTGGCGATAGGCAATCCCTACGGCTTCGAACAGAGCGTGTCGCAGGGCATTGTCAGTGCCCTGGGCCGCTTCGGGCTGCAACTGAACGCCTACGAAAATTTCATCCAGACCGACGCCGCCATCAACCCGGGCAACTCGGGAGGTGCGCTGATCGATGCTGCGGGGAATCTGCTGGGCATCAACACGGCAATCTACTCCCGCTCGGGAGGCTCGCAGGGTATCGGACTGGCAATTCCCGCCGACTCTGCCACCAAGGTACTGCAGGACATAGTCCAGCACGGGGAAGTGATACGCGGCTGGCTAGGCGTGTCCGTGCAAGGCATGCCCGCCCGAGTAAGCCTCCCGGAAGGCCAGCGAGCGGGGCTGGTGGTAAGCGATGTCGACGTCGGCAGCCCCGCCGCCAAGGCCGGCCTGCAGCCCGGAGACCTGCTGATCGGGATAAACGGCCAGCCCGCGGACGAGGGACGCAGCGCGATGTTACGTATTGGGCTCATGGCGCCGGGCGACGCCTTCAGCCTCGACGTGCTGCGCGGCGAAGGGCGGCTCGAACTGAAAGGCGTGGTCGGACAACGTCCGACCCACTGAAGATACCTAAGCAGAGCATTCGTCCAAGGCGCTGTCCAGCGCCTCGAGCATCAACGCGTTCTCGGCAACCGTTCCCACGCCAAGGCGCAGGCAACCGGCAACCCGCGGGTGTCCACCATCCAGGCACTTGACCAACACACCGCGACGGATCATGCCGGCGTGGACATCCCTGGCCCGCCCGTTCAGCAGGCGCACCAGCAGGAAATTGGCCTCGCCCGGCCACAGGTGCAGCCTCGCATCGCCACTCAAACGAGCGGCGAGACGTGCGCGTTCGGCCGCAATCTTCCCGGTCTGCCCGCGCAAAACATCGAAGTGCTGCAGCGCTACCTCAGCTGCCGCCTGGTGCAGTACTCCAATGTTGTAGGGAAGGCGCAGCTTGTCGAGCTGATCGATCCACGCCGGGTGGCCGATCAGAAAACCGAGCCTGATCCCCGCGAGCCCCAGCTTCGAGAGCGTGCGCATGATCAGGAGGTTGGGGTGCCGATCGAGCCAGTCGAGGTGGTCGCGAGAACTGAACGCCCAGTAAGCCTCGTCGACCACGACCACGGCATCACGGGCCGCCTCCAGCACGCCCTCCAGCGCAGCTTTATCAAAAAGGTTGCCGGTGGGATTGTTCGGACAGGCGAGAAAAACCAGCCGCGGCCGGTGGGCTTCGATGGCGCTGGACATCGCCGCGAGATCAAGCTCGAAGGCCGGGCCAAGCGGTACTTCGTGGTAAGGCAGACCCAACCATCCGGCAATATTACGGAACATCACGAACGTGGGCCCTGGCGCCAGCACGGCGCCACCCGGCGCAGCGATGGCCATCATCAGAATCTGGATCAGCTCATCGGAGCCGTTGCCGAGCATCAGGCTCCAGCGCCCGGGAATACCGAAAGCCTCGCGGATTTGCTGCTGGGTCGCGCCAGCGCGCGGGTCGGGGTAGCGGTTGACCTCGACCGCAGCAAGGCGCGCGAAAAGCGCCTCCCGCAGCTCGGGCGTCCAGCCGTAGGGGCTCTCCATCTGATCGAGCCGCACGAGCCCGCGGGAGTCCTGCACGTGATAGGCCGGAGCACGGCGGATATCCTCACGCACCAGCCGCTGCACCAGTTCGCCGGCATCGCGACTCACGACGACTCCTCTGGCCGCTCATGGCGCGCGGCCGCGGACTCCGCGTGTGCCTGCAGGCCCTCGGCCATCGCGAGTTCGTGTGCGATGGCTCCCAACACCGCCGCACCGCCGGGCGAGCAGCCAATCAGGGACGTGCGCTTCTGGAAATCAGCCACGCCTAACGGTGAGGAAAATCGCGCTGTACCAGAGGTGGGCAGCACATGACTGGGGCCCGCGCAGTAATCCCCGATGGCTTCAGCCGTGTGACGCCCGAGGAACACCGCCCCGGCATGCCGAATACGCGCGAGCAAGGGTCCGGGATCCTCGACGGACAACTCGAGGTGCTCCGGTGCCAGCCGGTTGCAGAGCTCGGCCGCCTGCTCGAGGTCGCGCACCTGCACCAGCGCACCCCGCCCAGCCAACGATTGCCCGATGATGGCGCGCCGCTGCATCGTGGGCAGCAAACGCTCTATGGCATCGGCAACTTTATCCAGAAAAGCGCCGTCCGGGCTGATCAGGACAGCTTGGGCAGCCTCGTCATGCTCGGCCTGCGAAAAGAGGTCGAGCGTGATCCAGCGGGGATCGGTCGCGCCGTCGCAAACCACGACGATCTCCGAGGGGCCGGCGATCATATCGATCCCCACCTGCCCGAAGACCTGGCGCTTGGCCTCAGCCACCCAGGCGTTGCCAGGGCCTACGATCTTGTCTACTTGCGGAATGCAGGTGGTGCCAAAGGCAAGGGCGGCAATGGCCTGCGCGCCACCCACCGTGAACACGCGGTCCACGCCGGCAATATGGGCCGCGGCAAGGACTGCATCGCTCAACTCTCCACCCGCAGCAGGCACGGTCATCACCAACTCGCCGACGCCCGCAACCCGCGCGGGCAAGCAGTTCATCAGTACCGACGAGGGATAGCTCGCCTTGCCGCCGGGCACGTACACGCCCGCGCGATCGATTGGCGTGATGCGTTGACCAAGCAGGGTGCCGTGCTCGTCCAGATATTCCCAGGATTCCTGGCGCTGGCGCCTGTGATAGCTCTCGATGCGCCGGGCCGCCGCCTCCAGTGCCTCGCGAAGCCGCAGGGGCAACCGGTTAGGCGCCGCGGCCAGTTCCGATGCCGGCACCTCGAGGAGTGCGGCCTCGGTGACGCTGCGTCGGTCAAATCGGTTGGTGTATTCCAGCAGCGCCGCATCACCGCGTGCGCGAACATCGGCAATGATGCCGGTGACGCCCCGCACGAGCTCCGGATCGGCGCCCGCATCAGCGGCGCGCAAAGCGGCGAATGCCGCTTCGAAGCCGGCCGCATTGGCGTCGAGTCGACGGATCACGGCGCCCTGTCCATTACTGCTGCGACGCGCGCCACGAGAGCCTTGAGAGCCTCCGAGCGCAGCTTCATAGCGGCCTTGTTGACGATGAGGCGCGCGCTCACCTCGGCGATGGTTTCCAGCGCCTCGAGGCCGTTCGCACGGAGCGTGTTGCCGGTATCGACGATATCGACGATCCGCTCGGCGAGACCCAGCACGGGCGCGAGTTCCATGGCACCCGATAGCTCGATGATGTCGGCCTGTATACCTTTGGCTGCGTAGAAGCGCCGGGCGATGTTCACGAACTTGGTAGCGACCCGCACCCGCGATCCGGGCTCCGGGCTGCCAACCATCCCCGCGGTCATCAGACGGCAGCGCGCGATACCCAGATCAAGCGGCTCGTAGAGACCATCGCTGCCCGCCTCCATCAGAACGTCGCGCCCCACCACGCCCGCATCTGCCGCACCATGGCGGACATAAACGGGTACGTCCGAGCCACGCAGCACCAGCAGGCGGATGCCCGGCTCGCTGGTGCGGAAGACCAGCTTGCGGCTACGGGCAGGATCTTCCTCGGGCACGATGCCGGCCCGCGCAAGCAGCGGCAGGCAGTCATCGAGGATGCGCCCGCGCGTAAGTGCCAGCGTGACCGGTGGGCTCGGCTCGCTCATGACTTCACCCGGCGGATATCCGCACCGAGCTGGCGGAATTTTTCCTCGATGCGCTCATAGCCACGATCGATGTGATAAATCCGATCGACTTCCGTCTCGCCCGATGCCACCAGTCCGGCGATCACGAGCGCGGCTGAGGCACGCAGATCAGAGGCCATCACCGGTGCGCCCTTGAGGCCAGGCTGCCCTTCGATGATCGCCGTGTGCCCCTCGATGGAAATGCGCGCACCCATGCGCTGCATCTCCTGGACCTGCATCAGCCGGTTCTCGAAGATGGTCTCGGTCATGGTGCACGTGCCCTCAGCCACGGCGTTCATGGCCGTGAACTGGGCCTGCATGTCGGTAGGAAAGCCCGGATAGGGGGCGGTACGCAAGCTGACGGCGCGGGGACGACGGCCCTCCATGTCCAGCGAGATCCAGTCGTCGCCCTGCTCGATACGGGCGCCCGCCTCGGCAAGCTTCACCAATACCGCCTCCAGCAGGTCGCCACGAGTGCCCTCGAGCCGGACCTGCCCGCGCGTCGCGGCCGCGGCCACCAGGAAGGTGCCGGTCTCGATACGATCGGGGATCACCGTGTGCTCGCACCCGGAGAGGCTCTCGGCGCCCTCCACCACCAGCGTGTCGGACCCGATCCCGCTGATGTCGGCGCCCATAGCGCAGAGGCAGTGAGCCAGATCGACAATCTCGGGCTCACGCGCCGCGTTCTCGAGCACCGTGCGCCCACGGGCCAGGGTGGCCGCCATCAACAGGTTCTCGGTACCACCCACGGTGACCTTGTCGAAGAGGATATGCGCGCCGCGCAGGCGGCCGTCGCAGCGGGCGTTGATGTAGCCGCCGTCGATCTCGATCTCGGCACCCATGGCCTGAAGGCCATGCAGGTGGAGGTCGATCGGGCGGCTGCCGATGGCGCAACCACCGGGGAAGGAGACATGTGCGCGGCCAAAGCGGGCAAGCAGCGGACCGAGCACCAGAATCGAGGCGCGCATCGTCCGCACCAGATCGTAGGGAGCACTGAATTCGGTGATGGCATCAGAGCGGATCTCCACCCGCCCCCCCGCATCGTGGCTGACGCGAACGCCCATGCTGGAGAGGAGGCGGAGCATCGTGGCGATATCGCGCAGATGCGGGACGTTTTCGATGCGCAGGAGTTGATCGCTGAGGAGCGTGGCCGCCAGGATCGGCAGGGCGGCGTTCTTGGAGCCGGAGATGCGCAGTTCACCTCGAAGCGCGACGCCTCCGCGGATGGCGAGCCTGTCCACGACGGGCTGCCGTCTCAGTTGCCGGGACCGGCAGCGCCGGCCTCGGCCTCGGTGAGAGCGCTGATGTTCACCGCATGCAGCGCGCCGCTGCGGATAGCCTCGCCGAGCGCGCCATAGACCTTTTGCTGCCGCTGCACCGGGCGCAATCCCGTGAAGGCATCGCTCACCACGGCAACGTCCACATGATAGCCGTCACCACCCACGCTGACGCGGGCGCCCGAGATCGCGGTGCGCACAAGATCACAGATCTGCTGCGCGGTCATGGTCGTCACTGATCCCATGGCGGGTATCTCCGGGAATTCGCCGGCAAAGAAAGGGCCCCGCAGCGCGCCGGACTGCGCCTGTCGAGACAACAATTATGAATACTGGCTATGATAACCACGCCGTCAGAGCCGGGTGAATACCTCCGCGCATGACTTAAGCCCGAGCTTCGGGCAGGCGCCCGACACCGACACCAACGCCGGACCACATGACGACAACGGCCTTCCTCGAATCCGCACTGCGCACCGTGAGTCTCGAGATCGAGGCAGTAGAGCGATTGCGCGAGCGCATCGGCGAGGGCTTCGAGCGGGCCTGCGCCATGATGCTCGCCTGCGAGGGTCGCGTTGTGGTGACCGGCATGGGCAAGTCCGGACACATCGCGAACAAGATCGCCGCCACCCTGGCAAGCACCGGAACACCTGCCTTTTATGTTCACCCGGGTGAGGCGAGTCACGGTGATCTGGGGATGATCACGGGAAAGGACGTGGTGCTGGCGCTCTCAAACTCGGGCACCACGCCGGAAATCCTCACCATCGTGCCCCTGATCAAACGGATGGGAGCCGGCCTCATCGCCATGACCGGCAAGCCCGAATCAACGCTCGCGTGCCTTGCCGACCTGAATCTGGACGCCGGCGTCGAGACTGAGGCCTGCCCGCTTGATCTAGCGCCAACCTCCAGCACCACCGTTGCACTGGTGCTGGGCGATGCGCTCGCCATCGCCCTCCTTGAGGCCAGGGGCTTTTCCGCCGAGGACTTCGCCTTTTCGCATCCGGGCGGAGCACTGGGTCGCAAGCTCCTGATGACCGTCGGCGACATCATGCATCAGGGCCTCGAAGTGCCCCGGGTGCCGCCGGAGAAACGGATCCGCGAAGCCCTGCTCGAGATGACCGCCAAAGGTTTCGGCATGACCACCGTAACGGACCCCGAGGGCCGCCTGCTCGGCGTATTCACCGACGGCGACTTGCGCCGCGCCCTTGATCACGGCGTCGATTTCCACCAGGCGGCGATCGGCGAATACATGACTACCCGCTGCAAGACGGTCACCCGCAGCGTGCTCGCCGCCGCAGCACTGCATATCATGGAGGAGCGCAAGATCAGTTCGCTGGTGATAGTCGATGACCTGACACGGCCCACCGGACTGATCCACCTGCATGACCTGCTGCGCGCGGGCATTGCCTGAGTGCGCCCGTGAAGCTGTCGCCCGCCGAGGCCGAGACACGCGCCCGCCGCATTCGCCTGCTGGCGCTCGACGTCGACGGCGTGCTGACCGACGGCCGCATCCACTACGGTACTTCAGGTGAGGAGCTGAAATCCTTCTCCATCCTGGACGGGCTGGGCATCAAGCTGCTGCTGCGCGCCGGGATACAGGTGGCCGTAATCACGGCGCGGCGCTCGCCGATGGTCGATCGGCGCGTCGTGGAACTCGGCATCGCGCACTGCCTGCAAGGCTGCGAGGATAAACTCGATGCCCTGCGGGCACTGATCGCACCGCTGGGCATCAGCCTCGAGGAAGTGGCCTACATGGGTGACGATCTGCCAGATCTGCGCGCGATACTTGCC
>CAMAXE010000027.1 GCA_945862145.1 Klebsiella pneumoniae | reverse complement strand
GGTCATCGCCAGGCATTTAATTACGTGCGGGCTCATCGGATTCGATGAGCCCGTTTTTTTTGGGGCCACTCTATGATCCAATCATCGACCGTTTCGGGGCGAGTGCAGGCACCATCAACCGGTGTGTTGGGACAGGTTAATGCCGCGTGCGAGCACTTCGAGCGAGGGGTATGGACGTCGTGGATGCTGTAAACAGATCTGCTCGCATCAACGTCATTGCGATAGATCTCACCCCCGTTCTCCCCGGAGGAGACAACGGTGGAGCGCGGATATTCGCGCGACAGTTAATCGAATCGCTGTCACGCCTCAATCCGCGGACGCACTTTGTCTTGCTGACATCCGCTGCATCACACAACGATCTCGCGCTGCTCGACAGGGCCAACGTCAGGCGTTTGTGCGTCAGAGGACAGCTTTCCGGCGGGAGCGAAAAACCCTCGTTTTGGCCGACCTTAGGCAAGCGCGTTCTAGCAGCCTTGCCGGCAGTGCCAAGACGCTCGATGGCGCGCGTCCGCCTCGGATTGGCGCGAGTGTTCAACAGAATCTGCTTGCTTACCCCCGATCGGCAGTTCGATGCGGAGCTAATGTTCAGTCCTTTCGGATCGACGACGCTAGCCGAGCCGGCCGTGCCGTCCGTTGTCACGCTGCACGACCTTCAGTATCTTGCCTATCCGCAGTTTTTCGAACCGGAGGACAGTGCCCATCGGGATTCCGTGTTCCGACACGCTTGCAGGGACGCAACGAAGGTCATTGCGATATCGGATTTCGCCCGGCGTTCCGCGTTAGCGACGGGGTGCATCGACCCGGAGCGGATCGTCACCGTACACCACCGTTTAGCCTCCCGATTGGACGCGCGAACTAACGCTGAAGGCATCGCGCATGTGCACTCTTTGACCGGTGGACGCCCGTATCTTCTTTACCCGTCCAATTTCTGGCTCCACAAAAATCACGAGATGCTCTTCGCCGCATGGGGGATGGCGGCCTCCACCGGTTTGCCTGACGAACTGGTGCTGGTTTGCACGGGGGCCCCTGATGCGCGGATGGAGGAGTTGGAGAACGCGGCCTTGTGCATGGGGCTGAACGACAGAATATGCATGCCTGGGTATGTCCCGGACACGGTTCTCTCGGTGCTGATGCGCAACGCCACTGCGTTGATATTCCCCTCTCTGTATGAAGGCTTCGGCTTGCCCGTGTTGGAAGCGATGGCGCTCGGGATCCCCGTCGCGTGCAGCAACCGCGCAGCTCTCCCTGAAGTCGCAGGGGATGCCGCATTGCTTTTCGATCCGAGGGTGCCGATGGACATAGCTCGGGCGATCCTTGCGATCTCGGTGAACGAAGCCGAGAGATCACGCCTCGTCGCAGCGGGTTTGGCACACGTCAGCCCCTATCGGGATGGGGATCGCATGGCGAGGGAGTACTGGGAAGTGTTCCAAGAAGCTGTCGGCGAGAGATCTCGCAGCACCCGGGTTTCTGGAGTCTTTAAGGATGGATGGCTGTCACAGAGCCTCATGGTGGAGATGAATCTTTCTGCTACGGAGGCGGATGCCGAACTGCTTCTTGATGTCGAAGCACCGAGTTGGCTCCTCAGCAATACAGTCAAAGTGAGAGGGAACCTCAATCGCCGCCGTGTCGTTAAGGCAGATATCAAAAAGGGAACTCGTAGGGAGCTCAGCATGAAAGTGCGCCCGGGTACACTCCGTGTCACGATCAATCCGGGATTCGTGCCGAGTGACGATGGTGTTTCCACTGATAGCAGGGTCCTGACGCTACGTCTCCACCGATGCGAACTTCAGGGTAAGGGATGGACGCTCCCGCTCTGGCCCGAGGACGGTCTGTGAGCTTTAGTGTGATCACCCCCTCGTTCAACCAGGGCCGGTTCATAGCACGCACCCTCGCGAGTGTTGCACAGCAGGAGATACCAGGCCTTGAACATATCGTGATGGATGGCGGCAGTCGGGACGAGACCGTGTCGGTTCTGGCGACGGCTATTCCATCCGTACAGTGGGTTTCGGAGCCGGACCGCGGCCAGACGGACGCTCTCAACAAGGGATTCCGACGTTCCGGAGGTGAGTTGCTGGGATGGTTGAATTCGGATGATGTCTATTACCCGGGTGCATTGGCCAGTGTACGTGAGGCATTCGCGCAGTTTCCCGAAGTCGATGTCGTCTACGGCATGGCAGATCATATCGATGTCAATGATCAGCCCTTCGAAAGCTACCCAACCGAACCTTGGGATCCGATGCGTCTTCGCGAAACCTGCTTCATTTGCCAGCCCGCCTTGTTCATGCGTCGCAGTGTGCTGGAGCGATTCGGTTTGCCGGACGAGAAACTCCAGTTCTGCATGGACTACGAGTACTGGTTGCGTCTTGCCGCAGGCGGCGCACGCTTCCACTACTTGCCTAAAAAGCTTGCAGCTTCGCGCATGTATGCCGAGAACAAGACGCTCGGCGCCCGGGTACGCGTGCACACTGAGATAAACGACATGCTCCGCAGCCGTTTCGGCCGTGTGCCTGATCGATGGATTTTCAACCATGCGCACGCGGTGGTGGAAGCGAAGCTCCGGCGAGACGATAGCCCCCGACTTTTCACCCTGGCACTGGTGTCCGCATCGGTGGTGTCTGCGCTCCGATGGAACCGCGGCCTAGGAGCGGAAATGCGCTCGGTATTGTCGACGTGGGCCCGTCAGGCCTTTGTCCGGAGGGGTACGCATTGAGTCTGAATATCAATTTCGACGTATCCCAGACCGGCCGCGCGAAAGCCGGTTGCGGGTTTTATGCACATGCACTCGCCAGCGTGATGCCATCACTCGCGCCTGAAATGCACTTCAATTTCCACCCGGATTTCGGCGACTTCTACTACGACCTGACCATGCCGCTTGGCAGCCCTTTCCCGGCGCCCAACAGCTCTTACGGACCACGACACCTGGGGCGGTCTGGCGCTGCTGCCTTCTGGAACGGCCCGGATCTGGAGCGACGCCTCGGCACGCCGGACATCCTGCATGCGAACAACTTCTGGTGCCCGGCACGGCTTGCGGCCACCCGCCTTGTCTACACTTTGTACGACATGGCGTTCGCTTTCGAGCCCGAATGGACTACGGAAGAAAATCGTATCGGTTGCTTCAATGGCGTCTTCCGGGCCTCCATCACCGCAGACTGGATCGTTGCCATATCGCAATCATCGATGCTCCACTTCCTCGAGGTTTTCCCCCATTTCCCCTCCGAGCGGATACGTGTGATCCACCCGTGCTCGCGTTTCACCGACGACAGCCTTGAGGGGTCATTCCCAGATGTGGTCCGTGGGCTCGTTCCCGGTGAGTACTGGCTTTCGGTGGGCACCATCGAACCCCGCAAGAACCAGAGGATGCTGCTGCAGGCTTTCAAGGAATACATCAGCGCCGGCGGGCGACCGATGCCCCTCGTGCTGGCGGGTGGCGAAGGTTGGCGCATGCAGGGATTTCCCGAGGAAGTGCGTGATGCCGGGCTGGGCTCGCTCGTGCGGTTGACTGGTTATGTGCGTGACGACGAACTCGTCTGGCTTTACCGCAACTGCTACGCGAACGTGTATCCGTCGCTCTTTGAGGGCTTCGGCCTGCCTTTGCTGGAAGGCATGCAGTTCGGTGCCGCCAGCATCGCGTCCTCGAATAGCTCATTGCCTGAAGTGGCGGGTGATGACGCGATACTGCTGGATCCTCACGATCGCGCAGCGTGGACCGAGGCGATGCTGATGTTGTCCTCCGATCCTTCGCGAATGGAGGAACTCCGGCAGCGCGCAAGACTGCGATCCGCCTATTTCGACTGGCGACGATCGGCTTGCGCCTTGCTCGACCTCTACCGCGAAGCGGCTGCGTCGCCCAAGAGGAGCGTTCCATGCGCCGTGCGCTGATCACTGGCATCACCGGCCAGGATGGGTCCTATCTGGCCGAGTTCCTCTTGGGTAAAGGCTATGAGGTCTGGGGGTTTGCGCGACGTGAAAGCTGGCTCAGGCCGAATAACGCAAGCCATCTCGCGGGAGATCTACGCATTCTGACCGGGGAAATCACGGAAGGAGTCGATCTTGCATCAGCGGTTCAGGAGTCGCGTCCGCACGAGATATACAACCTCGCCTCGCAGTCTCGCCCCGGCGAGTCTTGGGCCCGCACCGCAGATACGCTCGAGGTCAATGGCATGGCAGCCATCCGCCTCTTCGAACTGGTGCGAAACACCCTGCCGGCGTGTCGCGTCTACCACGCCTCATCCTCCGAGATGTTCGGCCCCTCCGACGGACAACCGCAGGCCGAGGGCGCTGCTTTCAATCCCCGGAACCCCTACGCGGCTGCGAAGCTGTACGCCCACCACATGGCGCGCATCTACCGCGAAAGCTACGGGCTGCACATTGCTACGGGCATTCTCTTCAATCATGAAAGTGAGCGCCGTCCGCTGCATTTCGTTACCCAGAAAATCGCCTATGGGGCAGCCTGTGCCAGCTTGCGCGTACGCATCTCCGCTGATCTGAACGAAGTGGGTCGCCCGATTGTGGAGGACGGACTGCTGAGGCTCGGCAATCTGGCTGTGTCGCGTGACTGGGGTTACGCCCCGGACTTCGTGCAGGCGATGTGGCTTATCCTCCAAGCGCCCGCCCCGTCCGATTTTGTGGTGGGCACCGGCAAGGCGCATTCGCTGCGTGACCTTTGCGCCGCTGCCTACACGCACGTCGGCCTCGACTGGCAGGAACACGTCAGCATCGATGCGGCCCTGGTGCGGCCGATGGAAACCACGTGCTCTGTCGCAGACCCGCGGCGGGCGAGGGATACGCTCGGCTGGCAGCCCTCCACCGGCTTCGAGGAGATGGTTCGCCGCATGGTGGATGCGCAGGTGGCGAGACTCAACCGCATGGGCACTGGCTCGAAGACACGGGAAGGCAAGACATGAAGAAAGCGCTCATCACGGGGGTTACGGGGCAGGACGGCGCCTATCTTGCTGAGTTTCTGCTCAGCAAGGGCTATGAGGTTCACGGCATCAAGCGCCGCGCATCCCTGCTGAACACCGCACGCATCGATCATCTCTACCAGGATCCGCACGAGAGCGGCGTGCGGATGCACCTGCACTATGGTGATCTCACCGACGCAACCAATCTCATCCGGATCGTGCAGCAAGTGCAGCCCGACGAGATCTACAACCTCGGCGCCATGAGTCATGTGCAGGTGAGTTTTGAAGTCCCTGAGTACACCGCCGATGCCAACGCTCTCGGCACCTTGCGTCTCCTCGAGGCGCTGCGCATCCTCGGTCTCGAGAAGAAAACGCGCTTCTACCAGGCCTCCAGCTCCGAACTCTACGGGCTGGTGCAACAGGTGCCGCAGTCCGAGACCACCCCTTTTTATCCCCGCAGTCCCTACGCGGTGGCCAAGCTCTACGCCTACTGGATAACCGTGAATTACCGAGAGTCCTACGGCATGTATGCCTGCAACGGGATCCTGTTCAATCACGAGTCTCCGATCCGCGGCGAGACCTTCGTTACGCGCAAGATCACCCGTGCTCTCGCGCGCATCCACCTCGGGTTGCAGGACTGCCTTTTCCTCGGCAATCTCGATGCGCGCCGCGATTGGGGGCACGCGCAGGATTACGTCGAGATGCAGTGGCTGATGCTCCAGCAGGACACGCCTGAGGACTACGTGATCGCCACCGGTGAACAACACAGCGTCCGCGATTTCGTGAACGCTGCCGCTGCAGGGCTGGGCATTTCGCTTGACTGGAAGGGCAGCGGGGTGGAGGAAGTGGGCGTGAATGCGTCGGGCCGCGAGATCGTTCGGGTGGATCCCCGCTATTTCCGGCCAGCGGAAGTCGACACCTTGCTTGGCGACGCCACCAAGGCGCACGCGCGTCTCGGTTGGCGTCCGCGCCATAGTTTCGGGGATCTGGTGAGCGAAATGGTGCGGGAAGATCTGCGCGCTGCGGAGCGCGAGCAACTCGTGCGCAACCACGGATATCACGACCATGGCGAAGACGACTGATCCGGTGGCGCGGGATGCGCCGATCTTTGTCGTGGGCCACCGGGGGATGGTGGGCTCCGCGATCGTGAGACGATTGCAGGGCGGTGGATACCGGAACCTTCTCTTGCGTACGCATCAGGAACTGGACCTGTTGGACCAGTGTTCCGTGCAGCGGTTTTTCGATGAACACAGGCCGGAGGCTGTTTATCTCGCCGCCGCGCGGGTGGGCGGGATACTTGCCAACGACACGCGTCGTGCCGAGTTCATACACGAGAATCTCCAGATAGCCGTAAACGTGATCCATGCCGCTTGGCGCAGTGGCGTGCGCTGGCTGCTGTTCCTTGGTTCGAGTTGCATCTATCCGCGCGATTGCCCGCAGCCGATACGCGAGGAATACCTGCTGACAGGGCCATTGGAGCCTACCAATGAGCCCTACGCGATCGCCAAGATCGCGGGTCTCAAAATGTGCGAAAGCTATAACCGCCAGTACGGCAGCAACTTCCTGTCGGTGATGCCGACCAACCTCTATGGCCCCGGCGACAACTACGACCTCGCCTCCAGTCACGTGCTGCCGGCGCTGCTGCGCAAGGCCCATGAGGCAAAGCAGGCGGGTGCGCGCACGCTCTCCGTCTGGGGCAGTGGCCGCCCCTTGCGCGAGTTCCTCTTCGTGGACGATCTCGCTGATGCCAGCGTGTTCCTGATGGAGAACGGCATCGGGGAGGGCGTCTTCAACGTCGGTTGCGGGCACGATCTCAGCATTGCAGAACTCGCGCGTACCGTGATGCGCGTGGTGGGTTTCGAGGGCGAACTCGTTTTCGATGCGACACGGCCCGACGGCACGCCGCGCAAACTTCTCGACGTCAGTCGCCTTGCGGACATAGGGTGGCGTGCCAGTACCCCGCTCGAGACGGGTATTGGTACCGCCTATGCCGATTTCCGGAGCCGCCATCCGTGCTGAATGCACCGGGGCCACGCGTCACGGTTGCCGTGCCGTCCTTCGGGCAGGCGGCATTCCTCGGCGAAGCGCTGGATTCCGTTCTCGCACAAGAGGTTCCGCTGGAGGTTTTTGTGGCCGACGGAGGCTCTACCGACGGGTCGGTCGAGATCATTCGCGCGCGCGAACCGTATCTCGCAGGCTGGCGCAGTCATCCTGATGGCGGTCAGGCCGCAGCCATCAACGAGTGCATCGGATATGGCGGTGCACCGTATGTCTGCTGGCTGAACAGTGACGACATGCTTTTACCCGGAGCGCTGCGCGTGCTTTGCGAGGCGCTCGATGCCGAGCCGCGGGCGCCGGCCGCCTACGGGCTCGCATGGAACCAGTCCGTCTCGGGTAATCGCACTCCCGTCCGGGTCGAGCCTTTCGATCCCGCGCGCCTCGCGCTGCGTTGCATCGTTTCACAACCCGCCACTCTCATGCGGCGCAGCGCGTGGGAGGCCGTGGGCGGTCTGGACGAGAGCCTTCAGATGGCCATGGACTACGACCTCTGGTGGCGGATGTACCGGCAATGCGGGCCCCTGATTCACGTGCCCGTGCAGGTCGCGGTGAACCGCGAGCACGCTGGCACCAAGACGCGTCGTTTCCGTGCCCGGCATTACCGTGAGGCCATCGAGGTGGTGCGCAGGCACAACGGATCGGTCCCTCCCAAATGGTGGCTGTACCAGCCATGGGCTGTCTGGGCCAAATCCTTGCGTGCGGCATGGCATCGCCAGTGATCCTTGCCTGTGTGTGCACCCCGCGCCATCCCGGCGCGAACTGCCGCTCGCGCTGATCAAGGTGCACATCCTTCAGGTCTACCGCACGGGCTTCCCGGATTCCCAGGGCGGCTCGGAGGAGGTCATACGCACGCTCGCGCGGGGCCTCGTGGCGCGCGGAGAGGACGTCACCGTCGTGTTCCCTTCTGCGCAGGTGCGTGTCGCCGGCGAACACATGGATCAGGGTGTACGGGTCTGCCGGCTGCCCCAGTCATTCGAGATTGCGTCCTGCAATGTCTCGTTTCGCGGCATCCCGGCGTTCCGTCGGTTGGCGGCCGCAGCCGACGTGCTCCACTACCACTTTCCCTGGCCTTGGGGCGACGTGTTAGACCTGTTTTCAGGCGCCGGCTCTGCGCCGCGTGTGGTCACCTACCATTCCGACATCGTGCGCCAGCGCCTGCTCGCGGTTCCCTATGCGCCATTGATGCACCGTTTCCTCCGCCGGGCTGATGCTGTGGTCGCGACATCGCCGGAGTACACCTTGCGCAGTGCAGTACTGCGCCGTCATGCCGCCAGCGTGCGTGTCATCCCGATCGGCATAGACGCCGCGCGGATACCGCTCGCCGACCCGCGGCGTGTGCAGTCCTGGCGTGCGCGGTTCGGGGGGGATTTCTTCCTTTTCGTCGGTGTTCTCCGGTACTACAAGTCGCTGGATGTTCTGATCCGTGCGGCGGTCGGAGCGCGCTGGCAGGCCGTGATTGCGGGCGAGGGGCCGGAGGGGGAGCGCTTGCGTCAGCTTGCACGCGAACTCGGTGCGCCGAACGTGCATTTCACGGGCTATGTGCCGGATGCAGACAAGTGGGCTCTGCTGGCGTTGGCGCAGGCGTTCGTGCTGCCCTCCGCCCTGCCCGCCGAGGCGTATGGCGTATCCCTGCTTGAGGCAATGTGTTCCGGTCTGCCGCTGGTCACGTCGCGCATCGCAACGGGTGTGGACTTCGTCAACCGGGAGGGTGAAACCGGACTGAAGGTCGCACCCGGAGATCATGGCGAGATGCGCGTTGCGCTCGATCGTCTCCATGCCGACGCGCCCTTGCGCGCGCAGCTGGGCGAGGCCTCCCGCTGCCGCGTGTTGTCGGATCTGCAGGCGGACACCATGGTCGATGCCTACCGGCAGCTCTACCGGGAGCTCCTCGATGTGCCGCACTGAGATGCTCGCTCCGGGCTTGCATGCGACGAATTGCCTTATACTGGTTTTCTCATCGATTTCTTCCCGGGTAGACCCCTGATGCAGCACCTGCATGCCCTGTGGCGAGCCCGCGGATTCATCGCGGGGAGCGTGCAGCGCGAGTTTTCGGGGCGGTACCAAAGTTCTTTGCTCGGCGCCGGGTGGGCGATCATCACGCCGCTCGCGATGGTGCTGGTGTACCTGCTCGTGTTCTCGCAGGTCATGCAGGCACGCTTGCCAGGCCGCACGGGTGCCATGGATTACGGCATTTATCTTTGCGCGGGAGTGCTCGTCTGGGGCTTCTTTGCCGAGATACTGAACCGCAGCACCACGATGTTCCTCGACAACGCCGGTTTGCTGAAGAAAATGAATTTTCCGCGCGTCTGTCTTCCCGTGATCGTGGTCGTGAACGCGTCGATGAACTTTACGATCGTGTTCCTGCTGTTTCTCGCCCTGCTCCTGCTCACCGGACATTTTCCGGGCCGCTACGTGCTGGCGCTGCCGGCACTGATGCTGATCCTCGGTGCATTTGCCTGCAGTTTGGGCACGGTGATGGGGATGCTGAACGTGTTCTTCCGCGACGTCGGGCAGGCGCTCGGAGTGATCCTGCAGGTGTGGTTCTGGATGACGCCAGTGGTGTATCCGGTGTCGATTTTGCCACGCGCCATTGAACCCGTTGTGCTCGCCAATCCCGTCACACCGGTCGTCTCTGCGATGCAGCGTCTGGCACTGGGCGCTGGCTGGCCGCAATGGGATCAGTTGCTCGCACCCACCGTCGTAGCCCTGTTCGCGAGCGCATTGGCCTTTGCATTGTTCCGTCGCCATGCGCACGAGATCGTGGACGAACTATGAGCCCCTCGATCGAGGTCAAGGGAGTAGGCAAGGCGTACCGCCATTACCCCAGCCGCTGGGGCCGGCTGGCCGAGTGGTTGATGCCCTTTGCGAAGCCCCGTCACCGTCAAGGCTGGGCCCTGCGCGATATCGATTTCTCCGTGGAGCCGGGCGAGGCCGTCGGCATCGTGGGCTTCAACGGTGCAGGCAAGAGTACGCTGCTTAAAATCATCACCGGTACCACCGTCGCTACCGAAGGGGAGGTGCGTGTCGCGGGGCGCGTATCGGCGCTCCTTGAACTGGGCATGGGGTTCCACCCGGAATTCACGGGCCGGCAGAACGTCTATGTGGTCGGACAGTTGCGTGGCATGAGCCGCGAAGAGATAGACGAACTCATGCCCTCCATCGAGGCCTTTGCCGAGATAGGCAGTTACTTCGACGAGCCCCTTCGCACCTATTCGAGCGGTATGGCTGTGAGGTTGGCCTTCAGCGTGGCCACCGCCCAACGCCCGGAGGTGCTGATCATCGATGAGGCGCTGTCGGTGGGAGACGCTTATTTCCAGCACAAGAGCTTCGGGCGTATCCGCGAGTTCCGCGAGCAGGGGACCACCCTGCTGATCGTCTCCCACGACAGGCTGGCAGTGCAGACGCTCTGCGACTACGCGATCCTTCTCCATGAGGGTCGACTCCTGCGCAGGGGTAGCACCGAGGACGTGCTCGATTACTACCACGCTCTCATGGCGGATCGCACCGCTGCACTCATACGCCAGCAATTGGGCGCTCAGGGCGTCACGCAGACCAGTTCCGGCACCGGCGAAGCCACCTTGTCCGAAGTGTGGATCGAGAACCCCGCGGGGCAGGCCGTGGACGCGGTGCGTGTAGGTGAGCAGGTTTGTCTCTGTGTGCGTTTCCGCGTGCACGAGCCGTTGCCTTCACTGGTCGTGGGCGTGCTGTTGCGTGACCGCTTCGGGCATGAAATCTACGGTATCAACAGCCATCGGCTCGGCATGCCCATAGGGCCGTTGGCGGCGGGCGAGGAGGGTGTCTTTCGTCTCGCCTTCGAGATCCGCCTCGGAGAGGCTCATTACGCGGTCACGGTTGCCCTTACGCGCTCCGATTCTCATCTCGATCGCACCTACGAATGGCGTGACCGCGCACTGATCTTCCATGTTCTCAACACGGCACACCCCAAGTTCGTGGGCCGCGCATGGTTGCGTCCCGAGGCGAGCATCGAACTGGTGGGCACGGGAAGCGGCACGTGAGCCTGCCGGCCCTCCAGGCTCCCGCCGCATGAGCATCGAAAGGCCGCACTTTCTGGTCCATGCGCTGCACGATGCGGGCAGTGTCCGCACCGGTCTGGGCACGCCTGATTACAGTTACCACTTCGTGCTCGAGTCCTTCGTCCCGTTGCTCGAGCGTTTCGGGCAGGTCGAGCGCATCCGCGATCCCGGGCGGGAAGTGCCCGCACGTATCGAGGCGCTGCTCGCCACCGGTGTCTGGCCAGTATTCCTCTCTTTTACGCCCCCTCATGCGACCTGCGTGGACTTGCCCTGCCCGGTGGTGCCGGTGTTTGCGTGGGAATTCTCTACGTTGCCCGAGTTGGGCGACGGCTCGGGCGTGGGCGCCGACTGGGCCGACGTGCTGCGCCGCTGTGGCGCTGCCATCACGCACTCCAGTTTTGCGGCCGATGTCGTGCGCGCCGCGCTTGGCGAGGCGTTTCCGGTGATGGTGCTGCCTGCGCCGGTGTTCGATGTATTCAACGCACTGTCGCAAGAACCGCACGCAGATGCCCGCACATCCCGTGCGCTCGTCATGGACGCGCTGGTCCTCGACAGTCGCGCTCACGAGTTCCTGTCGGACGGTCTCGCTCCGTGCGCCGATCCGCCGCCCGGGAGTGTGTCTGCAGCCGTTGCTCCCCGCTGGAATGGAGAACCGCTGCATGTCGCCTTCACCGCCGGCATTTGCGAGGCCCTCCTCGTTGGATTCCACGAATGCGAATCCTGGGGTGTCTGGTCCGCCAACACGCGGCCCTGGGTGGTGCTGCCGCGTGCGGTGCAGGGTCGGCTGCGCGTGTCGCTGCGCATCAGCGCTTTCGGCCGCAACGATGGTCGCTTCGTAAGGCTCTCGCTGGGTGATGCCGATCTTGCGCTGCGGCTGTGTTCGGCACCTGTCGAACACGTCTTCGAGGCGTGGCTCCCCGAGCCAGCCTCGGTACTGGCATTTTCGGGCGTGATTCCCGAGCGCCCGGACGGCATGGACACCGCGCGAACCCTGGGCATTGCGCTCTGGGAAATGCGCGTCGAGCGTCTGCCTGATGTCGACCTTCCCGAGGTACCTGCGCTCGCCTTCGATTTCAGGTTCAGCGCGGATGCAGGATCTCCCAATGTCGAGGGGTTCCAACTGCCGGAAGACTGGGGCGTATGGTCGAGGGACACTGCCGTCAACATGCGCTTTCCGGTGGAGATAGGGCGCGGCTTCAGGCTGCAGGCAAGCCTGAGGGGTTTCGGCGGCAATGCAGGGCGTGTCCTCCGTGGCAGCGTGGGTGCCGCGAGCACTGAGTGGACGCCGGGAGAGAGCTTCTCGCTCCACGTTCTCGAGGGGGTGCTGGAGGATGCGACGGACACGCTTCGGATCGAGGGCATGGTTCCGGAGCAACCGGAGGGCGGGCTTGACCCGCGCGTGCTCGGCATCGGGCTGGAATCGCTGCGACTGGAACTCCTCGCTGAACGGGCTGACCCTGATGTCCCGGTCGTGCGGCAATTGCAGGCGCCGCTGCTCGAAGGCTGCGTTTACGTCGCGGTGCTGAACCCCGGCGATGGCCGCAAGAACTGGAAAGACATCCTCTCTGCCTTCTGCATCACCTTCGCCGATGAACCCGACGCAACCCTTGTGGTGAAGGCGGTTCACACGCAGGTCCAGACTTACGTCAAGCAGCTCCACAGCCTGCTCTTGCAGCTGGCGCCCTTCCGTTGCCGCGTGATCGTGGTGCACGGGTATCTGGATCACGCGGACTATGCGCGGCTGATTGACGTTGCGGATTATGTCGTCAGCGCCTCGCGCGGAGAGGGCCAGTGCCTGCCTCTGATGGAGTACATGTCCGCGGGTGTCCCCGCGATCGCGCCCCGCAACACCGCGATGCGTGATTACCACGATGCGCGGTCGGGGTTCGTCGTGCGTTCGAGCCCGGAGCCCACCTTCTGGCCGCACGATGCCCGCCAGTGCTTCACCACCTTGCGCGAGCGGCTGGACTGGGAGTCCTTGTCATCCGCGTTCAGCGAGAGTTTCCGTGTCTACCGTGACGAGCCGGCCCTTTACGCGGCGCTCGCCACTGGAGCCGTCGAGGCGCAGCGCCGTTATTGCTCCGCCGACAGCCTGACCGGTCCCCTCGCGGAGTTGCTGGAGCGTGTGTCCCGTCAGGAGCTTCTGACATGAGTCTGACGGCCTACGTCTACTCCGAGACCAACGCGGAGAATGTGCGTAACCAGCTGGGTAAAGCCGAGTACAGCTATTACTTCGTGCGGGCGAAGTTCCTGCCGGCGCTGGCGCGTATCGCCCGTGTGGTGGAGGTCGACGATCCCGCGCACGCGCGGCCGGTGGCGGACGGGCGCGCAGTGCTGTTCTTCTTCGGGCCGCCGCAACGTGCGCCCGCGTCGTCTTCGGTGCCGCTGGTGATCGTGGTGGCGTGGGAGTTCTCGAGTATTCCCACCGTGCGTGGCCCGCAGGACCACAGCGTGGAGGATTGGCGCCCACCGCTCGCGCGCGCGTGGCGAGTGATCACGCTTTCCACGCTGGCGGCCGATGCCGTGCGCGAAGCGCTGCCCGGACTGCCAGTGCACACCATCGCTTCGCCCATCGCGCTGGTGAACGGATGGCGAGCGAGTCTCGCCGGCCGGTTCGGTCGATGGACGGGCGTGCGCCATAGGAAAACGATCCGCATCCGCGGCGAGATCCATGACAGCCGCGCGTGCCGCATCACGCACGAGGTGGTGGAGCGCTTCGATCGTCGCGAGATGTCGGGCACGCCGGCATGGGACGGCGCACCCTGCGAGTGGAGCTTCCGCCGCGAGAACCCTCGTGTGGTGCCTGCGCTCATCGGCTTCTATGACGCGGATGTATGGGGCGCGTGGTCACGTATCACAGCGCCTTGGTTGGAGTTGCCTTGGCGCGTGGACCGTCCCTGCCGCGTGCGGCTCACGCTGCGCGGCATCGGTGCCAACGTTGGCCGGGAGATCGGCGTTGAACTCGGAGGGCACAGCCACCGGATCCGCCTGGGCGAGGGGTTCGACACCGTGTGGTTCGACTTCAACCCCGTCGAAGATGCTTTCTGTCTGCGTTTCTCCGGCATCGATGCCACGCATGTCGCGAGCGCGAGTGATCCGCGCACGCTCGGGTTGGGTCTTGCATCTATTCGGATCGAATCCGTCGGCTCCGTTGCGGCGCGTGAATCCACGCCCTCTGCCACGCAGGTGGCGCAACGTGAACTCCGCCTAGACGGCGTGGTGTTCACCTCGGTCTTCAACCCCGAGGACGGGCGCAAGAACTGGGAGGACATGGTTACGGCCTTCTGCTGGGCTTTCCGTGATCGTGAGGATGTCACGCTCCTCCTGAAGATGAGTCACCGCAACCCCGCCACCTTTTACGGGAGATTGATGGTGCTGTGGTCGCGGTTGCACCCTTTCAGATGCCGGGTGGTGGCTCTGCACGGATTTCTTGATGAGGCCGAGTACGCGGCGCTGGTCGATGCCAGCAGCTATGTCGTGAACAGCGCGTTTTGCGAAGGACAGTGCCTGCCGCTGATGGAGTTCATGCGGGCCGGCGTGCCGGCAGTGGCACCCGACCACTCGGCGATGCGCGATTACGTGAACCCCGGCAACACCTTCGTGGTGCGTTCCTCTCGCGAGCCTGCGAGCTGGCCGGAGGATGCGAGCCACGTGCTCAGGACATTCCGCTGGCGCATCGACTGGGATGCCCTGCGGCAGGCCTTTCTCGATGCGGATGCCTGCGCGCGCGAGCGTCCGGCGCAATATCGTCTCCTGTCGCGCTCGGCAGCAGAGGACATCGCACGGGATTTCAGCGTGGAGCCCACCGTCGAAGCGCTGCGGCGCGCGCTGGACGGGGACTGATTCCGTGCACCCCATGGACGCAGCCCGTATCGAGGACATCGAGATCCTGCGCGCCGCCGCCGTGCTCGCCGTGGTGGTGCATCACATCAACGGTAATCTCTTTCCGGCGGGCATGTTCCTGCCCGGATTGTTTGCTCACGTCGGCGGCTGGATCGGCGTGGACCTGTTCTTCTGCATCTCGGGCTTTGTCATCGCACGCAGCCTGTTGCCTGGACTTCGGCGTACGCGCAGTGTTGCGGGGTTTCTGTCTGTCACGGCGGTCTTCTGGTTGCGGCGGGCCTTCCGCCTGTTGCCTGCGGCATGGCTCTGGCTGGTGCTGGTGCTTCTCCTCGCGTGGCGCTGGAACAGCAGCGGCGTGTTCGGCACCGTTGAGGCCAATGTCGACGCGGGCCTTGCCGGTGCGCTGCAGTACGCCAATCTGCGTTTCGCCCGTGTTTTCGGTGTCGAGTTCTACGGCGCGAGCTTCGTGTACTGGAGTCTCGCGCTCGAGTGGCAGTTCTATCTGGTGCTGCCACCGCTCGCATGGTTGATGCGAGGATGGCTGGCGGTTTTCCTGCTGACGTGGATCGCGTTCCTCTGCGTGGCTGAGCGTGACATCTACGGCATGTCCTTCCGCACCGATGCCCTCGCCTGGGGCGTGCTGCTCGCGCTCGCCGCGGAGCGCGGTAGCTGGGCGAAGTGGGTGTGGCTAGTTGGCCGGTATGGGCGCTGCGCGGCCCTGCTGGCGCTGGCGGCGATAGGCGCTAGCGTGGTTCTCGGTGGGCCGCAGGCTGCAGGTCTGGCGTTGCGCACCAATCTCATCGCCCTGCTCGTGGCCGTGGTGGTTGCCGTGGCGGCGACAGGCACGGCCGCGTTTGGCAACCGACTCCCCGGCACGGCCCGTGATGCGGGGCGTTGGCTGGGCGCGCATTCCTATGCTGTCTATCTTTGCCACATACCTCTGATGTTCGTGTTGCGAGAGGCCGCGGCGCGAAGAGGAATCGGTACGGGCGAGCATCCGATCGTCACCCTAATTGTCTTTGCCGTGCTACTCCTGTGCGCGGCCTCGTTAACGTGGCGTGCTGTGGAAGTGCCCATGCGCGAGTGGGGGCGGCGAATTACCTCGTCCCCGCCACCTGCGCCATCCCCCAAGGAGAGCAGGATTCATGTCTGACTTTATTACGCGCTGCCGCCGCGCCTTCCGCGCCTTCCGCGAGGAGCCTGCTGCGTCACCACCTGTCCCGGTACTCGCCGTGGCTGCGCCACCACGCCTGCGTGATCCCTCGCCTTTCGACGTCGGTCTGCGTGATCGCGTGATGGCCGGCTGGTTTCAGAACGCCACCGCCGAGCTGCTGGGTGGCGTGCCCGTCGTGCGGGGTCAGCTCGTCGTGGACGTGGGATGCGGCGATGGGGGCAACGCGGGCTTCTGCGCGCAGCATGGTGCGCGAGTGATTCTCGTCGATAAAGACGCCGAACGCCTCAAGGGTGCCATGGCGAGCGTGCGCGCGCGCGGAGGGCCCGACCCCGAGTCGCTGGTGACGGACTGCGCTCCGATTCCGCTGCCCGAGGGATGTGCCGACATCGTGATCTGCACCGAGGTGTTGGAGCACGTCGACGACCCGGTCGCGCTCATGGGCGAACTGTTCCGGATCGGACGTCCCGGGGCGGTGTATGTGCTCACGGTACCGGATCCGGAGTGCGAGCGGCTGATCAGCGTCACCGCGCCTGACGAATATTTCAGGGCGCCCAATCACATTCGCATCATCGAGCGCGACGACTTCGCCGCTCTAGTGCAGGGAGCAGGGCTGCAGATTGACCGGAGACAAGGCCTCGATGCCTACTGGGCGTTCCTCTGGGTGGTGAATTACATGAGCGGCGGCTGGATACATCCGCCATGGGCTCCGGTGGTGGAGCACTGGGCGCACACCTGGACCGCGCTGCTCGACCATCCTCGCGGTCGCGAGGTGAAACGCGCCTTCGACGACGCCTGGCCACGTACGCAGCTGATTGTTGCCCGTAAGCCGGGCGGAGCGGTTGATGGCTGATCCGCGCGAACCCGTGCCCGAGGGCGTACCGCGGCTCGATTTCGTGGTGCCGGGGTTTGGCAAATGCGGTACGACCAGCCTCTGCGCGATGTTGGCGTTGCATCCGCGGGTGTTCATTCCCGCTGCCAAGGAGTTGTGGTTCTTCAGTTTGTCAAACTACCGTGATGGTTGGCCCCAGTTCAGCGCCCACTTCCGGCACGCCCAACCGGGTCAAAAGCTCGGCGAGGGCAGCACGGCGTATCTGGCGCTCGAGGAAGGCGAGGCGGCAGCGCAAGCGCTGGCCCGGCACTACCCGGAGTGCCGCGTGCTGATCCTCGCGCGGGATCCCGTGGAGCGGCTGCTCTCGAGCTATCGCGAGATGCACCACAGTGGGCATCTCTTCGGGCTCGAGTGCCCGTTTTCTCTCTCGCAGGCCTTGGATGCCATGCCTCGGCTCTTCGCCGACTCACTGTATTGGCAGCGCAGCGCCCCCTACAGGGCACTCTTTGCGCCGGAGCAGATCCGTGTTCTGTTTTTCGAGGATATGCGCAGAGATCCCATGGCTACGCTCAAACAGGCCTGTCTCCACATCGGCGTCGAGCCGGCGCATGTGCAGTTGCCTGAGGCCGGTCTCCACCTGAACCTGGGGGAGAGCAAACTCCGCGATACGCGCCTCCTGCGCCTGCTTAAGCGCCAGCGGGTCATTGCCCGGTGGCTCCGTGCGATGAAGCCTGGACGACGCGAGGCTTTCCTGATGGGCGCCCGGCTGCGCCGTCCAATTGGACCTCTTGCCTGGCCGCCGGAATTGTTGTCCCGCCTGCGGGAGCGACTGGGCGAGGATGCCCGTCAGTTCCTCACGCACTACGGCAAGCCCGAGGACTTCTGGCCCGGCGTCGCGCCGTAGGTGCCGGACCGCCGTCGCTCACGTACCTCCAAGCGCCGCCGCCTCAGGGCTTGGCAACCCAACCCCGATCTGCCTAGTATCTGTCCACCCTCTGCCTGAACGTTCCCCGCAGCCGTCATGATCCGCTCAACCGCCACTCTTCAGCACGTCACCCGCCCTCCGGCGGCACCGTGCCTGCTGCCCGAGCTTCTTCTGCTGCCCTGAGGGGCACATACACGCTTTCACCCACAATTCGCCTTTCTCCCAGTCACCTTAAGCGGGACAATCGTGCCCGTCAGACATCGAGGACGTCCCATGAGCAAGGACAGGTTGATCATTTTCGACACCACGTTGCGCGATGGCGAGCAAAGCCCCGGCGCGTCCATGACCAAGGACGAAAAACTGCGGATAGCGCGACAGCTCGAACGACTGAATGTCGATGTCATCGAGGCCGGTTTCGCCATCGCGAGCCGGGGTGACTTCGAGGCCGTGAAGGCCGTTGCCGACACCATCCGCGAGTGCATCGTTGCCAGTCTGGCGCGGGCGGCCTACAAGGACATCGAGCAGGCAGCGGCGGCGCTGAAGGGCGCGGTGCGGCCGCGCATCCATACCTTCATCGCCACCTCGCCCATCCACATGCAGTACAAGCTGCAGATGACGCCCGATCAGGTTCTCGATCAGGCGGTGCGTTCGGTGCGCCAGGCCTGCTCGCATGTCGGCGACGTGGAGTTTTCCTGCGAGGACGCGAGCCGCTCCGAGTTCGACTTCCTGTGCCGCGTCGTCGAGGCGGTGATTGCCGCTGGCGCAACCACCATCAATCTGCCCGACACGGTAGGTTACGGCGAACCCGGCGAGTACGGCTCGCGCGTCTCCCGCCTGATGAACACCGTGCCCAATGCCGACAAGGCGATCTTCTCGGTGCACTGCCACAACGATCTCGGGCTTGCGGTTGCCAATTCGCTCTCGGCGGTGCTCCACGGCGCCCGCCAGGTCGAGTGCACCATCAACGGCCTTGGCGAGCGCGCCGGCAACGCCTCGCTCGAGGAGATCGTGATGGCGATCCGCACGCGATCGGACATCTTCCCGGTCGAGACGCGCATCATCACCGAGGAAATCGTGCCCGCATCGCGGCTGGTCTCGGGCATCACCGGGTTTCCGGTGCAGCCCAACAAGGCCATCGTCGGCGCCAATGCCTTCGCGCACGAGGCCGGCATCCACCAGGACGGGATCCTGAAGCACCGCGAAACCTACGAGATCATGCGCGCGCAGGACGTGGGCTGGAGCAACAACCGACTGGTGCTCGGCAAGCACTCGGGACGCGCGGCGGTGAAGGCGCGTTTCGAGGAACTCGGCGTGCGCTTCGACACACCGGACGAAATGGAACTTGCCTTCCAGCGTTTCAAGGAACTCGCTGACAAGAAGCACGAGATCTTCGACGAAGACCTGCAGGCGATCGCCGGTAATGTCGCCAGCGGCGAGATCGAGGAACGGTTCCGGCTGGTGGCGCTGGAGGCGATCTCCCATACCGGCGAGAAGCCCCGCGCCACCGTGGTGCTCAGCATCGACGGTCACGAGCGGAGCAGTTTCTCCGAGGGTGACGGGCCGGTTGATGCCGTCTTCCGTGCCATCGAGCATGAGGCGGCGAGCGGTGCCCGGCTGCTGCTGTTCTCGATCAACGCCATCACCACCGGCACCGATTCCCAGGCCGAGGTGATGGTGCGGCTCGAGCGTGATGGGCGCATCGTGAACGGGGCTGGCGCCGATACCGACATCATCGTGGCCTCGGCCAAGTCCTACCTCGACGCGCTGAATACGCTGGGTGCCGCACCCCGCGCGCACCCGCAGACCAGCGGCATCTGAGGCGCGGTGTCGATCGCCATGGACGAAGCGCTGCGCCGCGCCTACCTCGCTGCGATGGATATCCCGTTGTGGCTTCCGCGCGGCGAGTTAGAGCCCGTTCTGGTGGAGGAGTCAGTTGACGAGCGTGTGATTGCCCGCGCGGCGCCCGAGGCGGCGCAGCTGGTCGAGCGGGTCACTCAGGCAGCCGCGGCAGGTCACGCATCAGCCAACTCTGTCGAGTCGCGGCGTCCGGGTCGCGGACAAGCCTTGCTGGGTGGCGCCGAGTTACCTGGACGACCGGCGGCGGCAGCGCCCCGTGATACACCTGCAGCGCGCCCGGCTGCGGCGGCGGCTCCGGGTTTTAGCCTGGGTTTTGCTCGCTCCGGGTCCACGTTGCTGATCGATGAGCAGCCCCTCGGCCGGGCAGGAGCGGAATTGGCCGGGGCCGTTGCTTTCGTGCTTGAGCGCCGCCGGCAGCCTGTTGAATCGCAGGATTTCAGTTGGCCGCCCCGCGGCGCGCCGCTTGTGGCTGCCGAGGCTCGTGATGCGGTGATGGCGCGGATCGATAAATTCGGTGGCGCCGGGCTGAAGAGACTGGTGCTGATGGGCGAGGGTGCGGCCTGTCTGCTGCTTGGCTGGGACGCGCCGCAGTGGGCTGCGCGCGCACCCGGACTCCAGCGCATCGACGGCCTCGACTGCGTGGTGTCGCTGCTGCCCGGGTCCGCAACTATGTTGCAGAGCCCGGACGCCAAACGCCTTGCGTGGCAGAACCTGCAGTTGGTGCCTCGCGGCGATGCCTGAGTCCTTGAGTCTCGCCCGGCTTGCCGACGCCGCCCGCTTCGCCGCCATCGATGCGGAGACCAACCCGTCGCCCTGGAGCGAAGAGGCTTTCCGCGAATCGCTCGGCCGTTCCCGCGGCTTTGCGGTGCGTGACGACGCGGGCGTGGTGCTCGGTTTCGTCGTCTACACCGCCGTGGCCGGTGCCTGCGAGATCCTCGAACTGGCCGTCACCGTGAGTGCCCGCCGCCGCGGCATCGCGCGCAGGCTTCTCGATGCCGCCATCACCGATGCCGTCAGCGAGGGGGCGCGACGCTGCCTGCTCGAGGTGCGCGATTCCAACACGGCCGCGCGCGCTCTCTACGCGGGAGCGGGTTTCGTGGTCGACGGCCGGCGCAAGTCCTATTACCGTACGCCCGAGGGACGCGAAGACGCGCTCCTCATGTCCTGCGACCTGTAAACCACGGAGACAGCATGGCTCTTCACGAGATCGACTGGTGCACGCTGGAACTCCCCGACGAGTGGGAGTTCTCGCAGGACGAGGACGACGTCATCGTCATCGAGGACGAGGACGGCGTGAGCTGTATCGAGGTGTTTCCGCCGGTCATCGTCGAGGAGGGCGAGGTGACCGAGGCCGATATGGCCGAGCTGACCGAAGAACTGCGCGAGGCGGGGATTCCCGGTCAGCGGGTGCAAGTGGGCGGCTGGCACGGCGAACTCTTCGAGCACGATGACGAAGAGCATCACTGGCGCGAATGGTTCCTGCGGCAGGGTGCCTGCTTCGTGCAGGTGGCCTGTCACTGCCTGCTGGAGCACGCCGGCATGGACGACGCCGCCGTAGACGAGATCGTGGCGACGCTCGAGCCGCGCGGATCCTGATCGGCCCGCGCTCTGCGGCTCAGGTCGCCTGCGCCGCCGCGATGATCTTTTTCCGGCCCGGGTATTCGCAGAGCTCGCTGATCACGCAGCGCGCGCAGTCCGGCGAACGTGCCTTGCAGACGTAGCGGCCGTGCAGGATCAGCCAGTGGTGGGCGTCCTGCAGGTACTCGGGCGGCGTTAGCTTCAGCAGCCGGTCTTCTACCTGACGCACGGTTTTTCCCGGCGCGAGGCGGATGCGGTTTGCGAGCCGGAAGATATGCGTGTCCACCGCCATCGTGGCTTCGCCGAAGGCAGTGTTCAGGATCACGTTCGCGGTTTTACGGCCCACGCCGGGCAGTGCCTCGAGCGCTGCGCGATCACGCGGTACCTCGGCATCGTGGCGCTCCACCAGCAAGCGCGCCATGGCAGCCACGTTCTTTGCCTTCGCGTTGAACAGCCCGATTGTCTTGATGTAGCGCTTCACACCGTCCTCACCAAGCGCGGCGATGGCCTGCGGCGTGTTCGCTACCGGGAAGAGTCTGCGGGTTGCCTTGTTCACGCCGGCATCGGTGGACTGTGCCGAGAGAATCACCGCAACCAGTAACTCGAAGGCCGAGCTGGACTCGAGTTCCGTGGTGGGTGTGGGGTTGGCGTTGGCCAGACGGCGGAAGATCTCGCGGCGCTTGTCGGGGTTCATGGTTCAGTTGTCGTCCGGTGTTTCCTGGGGCGCCGCGAGCAATTCGGTCCGATGCTCGGCGAAGTATTGCAAGCCGCTCCTCACCGCCGCAACGACCGCTCGCGGTGTCACGGTGGCGCCGGTGAAGGCATCGAAATCTCCCGCATCGCGGCGCAGCGCCCAGCGCGTGCCGGCAAGCGTGTGTCCTGCGAACGCGCGCAGCCACGCGAGCCCGGGGGCATCCAGCGGATCAGAAAAGCCCGGAGATTCCGCGTGCTGGATGACGCGCACCGCGAGCAAGTGGCCGGCTTCATCAACAGCCAGCAGCAGATCCAGTGGGCCGCCATAGCCCTCGTGAGCAACCAGTGGCAGCACCACCGCTGCAGGCCGGCCATCCCCGCCAAGGCGCCAGGCGGTCCGTGCGGCGGGAAGCCCGAGCAGCGCCGCATCCTGCACGCTGAACGTCGTGATGCGCGTGTAACCGCTGTCGCCGAGTTCAGCGAGCAGCGCTGTCGTGACCGCGTCGGGCTCGAGGCGACCCGGTTCCAGTCCACGCCAGTCGAGGGTGAGCAGTGCTGCCAGCATGGCAATACGCGCTGCGGTGCACAGGTGCCGCGCTTGCGACAGTCGCCCGGGAGCCACGGCATCCCGCGGCACAGGCGGCAGGAAAAGGCGGTCTAGCACTGGTGTCAGCGCATTGGTCGCGAGCACCGCAAAGGCGATGCCGTCGGGCCAGCCGCCGCTGCTTCGCATCAGGTACACCAGCACTCCTGTGAAAATCCCGCCCAGCATCCTGCCCTGCGGGCTGCGTGCGCTGCTGCCCGGATCGGTGAGGATGAAAAACCCGGCCAGCATCATGCCGCCACCGAACAGGTGAAACAGCAGCGGCCCACCACTCGCGGAGCTGCCGTCGTCGTTCAGTAGCGCGAGCGTGCCCACGCTGAGCAGCAGGCCTGCCGGGGCGCGCCAGTCGATGGTGCCGCGCTGCACCAGCCAGAGTCCGCCGGCCAGAAAGCCCGCGTTTGCCCACTCCCAGCCGCGGCCCGCGAGGCTGCCGAACTGTGGCTGCATCGCGCGAAGCTCTGCCACCGTGTGGGTGGTGTCCTGGCGGATCACCTCCAGCGGGGTGGCCATGGTGAAACCGTCCAGCGTGGCGGCGGGCATCATGCCGAGCGCTGTGCGCAGCGCGTCCCAGAGCCCCACGGGCGCGGCGGCCGCGGCGCCATCCGGCACGAGCCAGCGCGACATCTCCCGTGGGAAGCAGATCAGCAGCAGCGCATAAGCGAGCATGGTCGGATTGAAGAGCGTGCCGCCGCTGCCGTCGGGAAGCCGGCGCGCCACACCCACCGCCACCAGCGCCGCTCCCGCTGCGAGCCACCAGGGGCTGGCCGGCGGCAGCGATACGCTGAGCAGCAGGGCCACCAGCAGCGCCGATCGATCCCGCAGCGCTGCGTGGACATCCTGGCCCGCGACGCGTCGCGCCACTGACTCCGCGAGCAGTGCTGCGGGTGCCGCCCACAGCAGATTCGCGAGCACCCCCGCGCCGAAGCCCGCGAGCAGTGCGCATGTGCCGGGCGCGAGCGCCAGCAGCACCGCATCGACCGGTTGCAGCGCCGGTGACGGGCGCCCCTCAGCCCGCGCTGTCATCGCCGCCGCTGCGGGTGATGATCGTGGCGCGTCTTGCCTGCACGCGTTCGATGGCTTCGCGCACGGTCTGGACGCGGCGCGCGCGCGCTGCGGCGGCCGCACGGCGCGATTCGCGTGCCAGGCGCGCCTGCAGTTGCTCAAGCGTGAGCCGCTCGCGTCGGGCGTCCGCGCGTCGCCGCGCCACGGGGGCCGACCAGACGGGAGTGCTTGCCACCGGCAATTCACGCAGGTCGATGCAATCGACCGGGCAGGGCGGCAGACACAGCCCGCAGCCCGTGCACTCGGCGGCGATCACCGTGTGCATCCATTGCGGCGCCCCGAGGATCGCGTCCACCGGGCAAGCTTGCACGCACTTGAAGCAGCCGATGCACTCGGACTCGCGGATGAACGCCACGGCCGGCGCCGGAGCGGCACCGAGTTCGGGATCGAGCGGGAGCACCGGCAGATCCAGGAGTTGCGCGAGTGCGCGGATGGTTGCCTCGCCGCCGGGCGGGCAGCGGTTGATCGGCGCGCCGGCGGCAATGGCCTCGGCGTAAGGGCGGCAGCCGGGATGCCCACAGCGCGCACACTGCGTCTGCGGCAGGCAGTCCTGGATGCGCTCTACGGCGAGCGGGTCGATGGCTACTTCACCTGCATGCCGGGCACGGCGCCGCTGTCGGGCGAGAGCAGGAAGATCTCCTTCCCGCCGGGACCGGCTGCCAGCACCATGCCCTGCGAGAGCCCGAAGCGCATTTTCCGTGGCGCCAGGTTCGCCACCACGACGACCAGTCGCCCGACCAGTGATTCCGGCGCGTAGGCGCTCTTGATGCCGGCAAACACATTGCGCTCGCCGTCGCCCAGGTCGAGCGTCAGCTGGATCAGTTTGTCCGCGCCTTCGACGTGCGCTGCCGCCGCGACGCGCGCCACGCGCAGGTCGATTTTGGCGAAATCGTCGATGGTGATTTCGGGGCCAACGGGCAGTGTCTGCGGTGCCTGCGCCGGCGCAGTGGCCGCCACGGGCGCGACGACTGCAGCCGCTTCGGCAGTGCCTTTGCCGGATTCGATCATGGCGTTCACCTTGTCCATGTCCACGCGATTCATGAGTGGCGTGAAAGTCGCCACCGTGTGTGCCCCGAGGGGTGCCGTCAGGCCATCCCACGTAAGCGTGGTCTGCAGGAACGCCTCGGAGCGCCCGGCCATCGCGGGCAAAACGGGCTTCAGGTAGGTCATCAGCACCCTGAAGAGTTCTATCCCCGTCGAGCACACCGCCTGCACCCGCTGTTCCTGCGCGGGGTCCTTCGCCAGTTGCCAGGGTTTCTCCTGGTCGATGTACTGGTTGGCGCGGTCCGCCAGCCCCATCACCACGCGCATCGCCTTGGCGTACTCGAGCTGCTCGTAGTGCGCGGCCACGGTGTCGGCGGCTGCTGTCAATTCCGCGATGAGCGCGGTGTCAGCGCCGCCCAGTTTCCCGTCGAAGCGCTTGCCGATGAACCCCGCGCAGCGGCTGGCGATATTGACCACCTTGCCCACCAGGTCGGAATTCACGCGCTGCACGAAATCCTCTAGGCTGAAGTCGATGTCCTCCACTGCCGGGCCCAGTTTGCCGGCGATGTAGTAGCGGAAGTATTCGGGGTCGAGGTGCTCGAGGTAGCTGCGCGCCATCACGAAAGTGCCGCGCGATTTCGACATCTTCTGGCCATTCACCGTGAGGAAACCATGGCAGTGCACGGCGGTGGGGCGGCGATAGCCCGCGCCGTGGAGCATCGCAGGCCAGAAGAGCGTGTGGAAGTAGGCGATGTCCTTGCCGATGAAGTGGTGCAGTTCGGCGCTGCTGTCTACGCCCCAGAAATCCTCGAATGCGAGCCCCGTGCGGTTGCAGTACTCCTGCGCGCTCGCCATGTAGCCGATCGGTGCTTCCAGCCACACGTAGAAATATTTACCGGGTTCGCGCGGGATTTCGAAGCCGAAGTACGGCGCATCGCGCGAGATGTCCCAGTCCTGCAGGCCCTGCTCGAACCACTCATTCAGTTTGTTGGCGATCTCGGGCTGCACCGAGGCGCCGGCGGTCCATTCCCGCAGCATCTGCTCGAAGTCGCCGAGGCGGAAGAAAAAGTGCTCGGACTCGCGGGTGACCGGCGTGGCACCGGAGAGTACCGAGACCGGATTCTTGAGATCCGTTGGACCATAGGTCGCGCCGCAGGCCTCACAGGAATCCCCGTACTGGTCGGGCGCGCTGCAGCGCGGGCAGCCGCCCTTGATGTAGCGGTCGGGCAGGAAAAGATTTTTCACCGGGTCGAAGGCCTGCTGGATGGGGCGGCGCGCGATATGGCCCGCGGCCAGCAGGCGTTTGTAGAAAAGCTCGGTGTAGTGACGGTTCTCGGGGGAGTGCGTGGTGTGGAAGTTGTCGAATTCCACCAGAAAGCCCGCGGAGTCTGCCTGGTGCGAGGTCTGGATCCGCGCGATAAGTGATTCCGGGCTGATGCCCTCCTGCTCGGCCTTCAGCATGATCGGCGTGCCGTGGGCGTCGCTCGCGCAGACATAGTGGCACTCGTTGCCGCGGAGCTTCTGGAAGCGCACCCAGATGTCGGTCTGGATCTGCTCGACCATGTGGCCGAGGTGCAGCGGTCCGTTTGCGTAGGGCAGGGCGCTGGTGACGAGTATGCGGCGTGGGGCCATGGGGTCTCGCGTGTGTGCCGCAGGGCGGTGTGTGCAGGGATGTCGCCGGACTATAACCGTCCTGCCGTAGGCCACGCACCGTGGAAAGTACCGACCGCGCTTCCGCGCCCGGGGTGTGGGCATTACCATGCGTTCCGATTCCGTTACTTGGTGCGCCCGATGAGCCAACCTTCGACCGCTGCGATCACGGCCGCGCTGGCTACCTGCCGCGTTACGGGCCTCGAGGCACCACTCGGCGAGGTGGCGAGCTTCCTCGAACTCCAGCCCGGCGCTACCGGGCCGCGTCTGCGTCTGCGCAGCACCGTACCCATGGCCGGGCTCGCGGGCGCTATTGCCAGTGCCCTGAGCGCTGCCTTGCCGGGCCTCGATGGCGTGATGGTGGAACTGGAGCCGCACATCGCTGCTGGAGCCCGCAAGCAGGGCGTCGAGGCCCTGGATCGCGTGGGCAACGTGATCGCTGTGGCCTCGGGCAAGGGTGGCGTGGGCAAATCCACCACGGCGGTGAACCTCGCGCTCGCGCTGGCTGCCGAAGGCGCTCGCGTTGGCCTTCTCGATGCCGACATTTACGGCCCGAGCCAGCAAGTCATGCTCGGTATTGCGGGCGACCGTCAGCCCACCGTGCGTGATGGCAAGTTCTTCGAGCCGATCATGGCGCACGGCCTGCAGACCATGTCGATGGGCTACCTCGTCACGGCCAACACGCCCATGGTCTGGCGCGGCCCCATGGCGAGCGGCGCGCTCCAGCAGATGCTGCAGCAGACGCTTTGGCACGACCTCGACTACCTGATCGTCGACATGCCGCCGGGCACGGGCGATATCCAGCTCACGCTGGCGCAGAAAGTGCCGGTGAGCGGAGCGGTCATCGTCACCACACCGCAGGACATCGCGCTGCTCGATTGCCGCAAGGGCATCGAGATGTTCCGCAAGGTCGAGATCCCCGTGCTTGGCGTGGTGGAGAACATGGCGGTGCACATCTGTTCGGCCTGCGGGCACGCCGAGCACCTGTTCGGCGCCGGTGGGGGCGAGCGCATCGCGCAGGCCTATGGCGTGCCGCTGCTGGGTGCGTTGCCGCTGGATATCCGCATCCGGGAGCAGACTGACGGCGGCACACCCACGGTGGTTGCCGAGCCCTCCGGTGCAATCGCTGCCATCTACCGCGACATCGCCCGGCGCACGGCCCTGCAACTCGCGCGATTGCAGATTACGGCACCGGTGCGCGGGCCGGTCATTTCCTTCAGCAACGACTGACAGAAGAAAAGAGAGGCAGAGGATGTCGATCAAATCCGACCGCTGGATCCGGCGCATGGCGCAGGAGCACGGCATGATCAGCCCCTTCGAGCCCGACCAGGTGCGCCACACTGCTGCAGGCAAGGTGATCTCCTTCGGCACCTCGAGTTACGGCTACGACGTGCGCTGCTCCGAGGAGTTCAAGATCTTCACCAACGTCCACTCCGCCACGGTGGATCCCAAAAACTTCGATCCCAACAGCTTTGTCGACTTCACCGCCGACAGCTGCATCATCCCGCCCAATTCCTTCGCGCTTGCTCGCACCGTGGAGTACTTCCGCATCCCCCGCAACGTGCTCACCATCTGCCTCGGCAAATCCACCTACGCGCGCTGCGGGATCATCGTGAACGTCACGCCGCTCGAGCCCGAATGGGAAGGTCACGTGACGCTGGAATTCTCCAACACCACCACCCTGCCCGCGAAAATCTACGCCAACGAGGGCGTGGCGCAGATGCTCTTCTTCGAGAGCGACGAGGTGTGCGAAACCTCCTACCGCGATCGCGGCGGCAAGTATCAGGGCCAGACTGGCGTTACCTTGCCCAAGGCCTGAGCAGGTCCACTGGCCCCGCCATTCGGCAGATGTAAAGAAAACCGACGCATCCCGGGCGGATTCAGGCCGTCTCGCCCACGGTCTGCAAGAAGCTCCGCGTGGCCCGGAGTATCGCGCCGGCGCGTGCCGCCGCGTCCGGGTAGCGCTCGCGAAGCGCGCGGGAGCGTTGCTCGGGTGCCAGCGCCAGCCCCGCCGGCAGCGCGGCCAGGAGCCGCTGCAGGGGCAGTTCGCCCTCGCCCGGCAACAGGCGGGCGTCGATGGCCTCGTGCAGCAGGGTCTCGTGATTCATTGGCGTGAGCTGCGCGGGTGCGTCGCAGATCTGGGCATAGCTGAAGAGCTCTGCGGGCAAGTCGCGCAGTTGCTCCGGGTTGCCGCCCGAACGGGCGAGGTGCAGGGCATCGACCAGCAATCTCGCGCGCGGATGAGCCACGGCGTGAATCACCTCCAGCGCGGCCGGCAGGCTTTTCACGGCGGTGATCGGCAGGAACTCGAAACAGGCATCGAGTCCGCAGCGCTCGGCGATGCGGCAGATCCCCTCGAAACGCCGCTTGGTGGCCTCGATATCGGGGTCTGAGCTCACCACCAGCGCGTTGCGCGCACCGATCTCCGCGCCGGCTTCCAGCAGTCGTTCGTGGTTGGGGTCGGCGGCGCCGGGGTGGATCCATACCACCTCGATATCCAGTGCGATCAGGCCGCTGCTAACAAAGGCCTCGCGGGTGTCGCGGGTGGTTTTTGCGGTCCAGGTCGCGGCGTCGAACCAGATGCCGCAGGCTTCCCAGCCTGCGGCGGCGGCTGCTTCCACGACCTCCACCGGACTGAATTCAGGCAGGCTGCCGGTGGCAAGCGAGAGCAGTCGTTTCACGCGCCCGGCTCGTCCGCTCCTCCGAGCGCCAGCAATTTTGCGGCCTCGGGGTAGAGCCGGTGCTCCTCCACCAGCACCCGTGCTGCAAGCGTTGCCGCCGTATCGCCCGGCAGTACCGGGACGCGCGCCTGCAGGATGTGCGGGCCGCCGTCCAGTTCCTCGGTGACCAGGTGCACCGTGGCGCCCGCCTCGGTGTCGCCCGCGTCGATGGCGCGCTGGTGGGTGTGCAGCCCCGGGTACTTCGGCAGCAGTGAAGGGTGGATGTTGAGAAGTCGGCCGGCATAACGCTGTACGAAAGCCGGCGTGAGGATACGCATGAAGCCCGCCAGGATCACCAGATCCGGCGCGTGGGCATCGACGCGTTCTGCCAACGCGGCATCGAAGGCCTCGCGGGTGGGGAAGGCGGTGTGGTCAAGCACCTCTGCCGGGATGTCGGCGCGGGCCGCACGTTCCAGCCCGAACACGCCTGCCTTGTTGCTGATGACGGCGACCACCTCGCAGGGGTAGCGGGGGTCGCGTGCGGCGTCGAGGAATGCCTGCAGGTTGCTGCCGCCTCCGGAGATCAGCACCACGAGGCGGCGGCGTGGTGCGAGGCTCATCAGTCGGAGGCCCCCGCTGCCAGATGCACCTGTTCGCCGCCGGCTTCGAGGGCGTCTACCCGGCCCAGTCGCCAGGCTGTCTCGCCCTGCTCGCGCAGGAAGGCGATGGCACGCTCGCAGTCGTGCTGCGGCACACACACCACCATGCCGATGCCGCAGTTGAAGGTGCGGTACATCTCGCGCCGCTCGACGTTGCCGGCGCGTGCCAGCCAGCCGAAGAGCGCGGGCTCCTCCCAGCTCGCGGTATCCAGCGTGGCGCGGCAGTTGTCGGGAAGAACGCGGGGGATATTTTCGAGCAATCCGCCACCGGTGATATGCGCCAGCGCGCGCACCTCGCAGTGCTGCATCAGCGCGAGCAGAGGTTTTACGTAGATGCGGGTGGGCGCGAGCAGCGCCTCGCCCAGCGTGCGGCCGTCGAAGGCTTGGGTGGTATCGGCGCCGGAGACCTGCAGGATCTTGCGGATCAGCGAATAGCCGTTCGAGTGCGCGCCGCTCGAGGCGAGCCCGATCAGCGCGTCGCCCGGCTGCACGTGGCTGCCGTCGATGATGCGATCTTCTTCCACCACACCCACGCAAAAACCGGCCAGATCGTAGTCATCGCCCTCGTACATGCCGGGCATCTCGGCGGTCTCGCCACCCACCAGCGCGCAGCCCGCCTGCTCGCAGCCCGCGCCTATGCCGCTCACCACCTGCGTGGCGATGGCAACGTCTAGCTTGCCGGTGGCGTAGTAGTCGAGGAAGAACAGCGGCTCGGCCCCGGCGACCACCAGATCGTTCACGCACATGGCGACCAGATCGATGCCGATGGTGTCGTGGATGCCAAGTTGCATCGCGAGCCGGAGCTTGGTGCCCACGCCATCGGTGCCCGAGACCAATACGGGCTTGCGGTAGCCTTCCGGAATGCGGCAAAGCGCGCCGAAGCCGCCGATACCGCCCATCACCTCGGGGCGCCGCGTGCGCCGGGCGATGCCCTTGATGTTGGCGACCAGCGCGTTGCCCGCGTCGATGTCGACACCGGCGTCCTTGTAGGACAGGGATTGCGGGGCGGAATCGCTCATGCGAAGTGCGTCTCGGGACGGGCAGGGAGCGCGGAGTCTAGCACGGTGAAACGGCCTTCCCGGCCCCGGCCCATGCTACCCGAGGTGCTCGCGAATGGCCCCTGCGCTGGCCGCCGAGAGAATCTCGATCCAGTAGCCGTCGGGATCCCTGATGAAGGCCACTTCGCGCATCTTGCCGTCTGCCGGACGTTTCACGAAATCGACGCCCAGTTCCTCGAAGCGCGCGCAGGCGAGGCTTACGTCGGGCACGCTGATGCCGATATGCCCGAAACCGCGAGGCTCGCTGTTGCCGTTGTGGTAGCCCCCGAATGCGGGGTCGCTCTCGCTGCCCCAGTTGTGGGTGAGTTCCAGCATGGCGTTGCGGGTAAAGGCCCAGGCGGTGCGCTCCGTGGGGTCGGTGGGCACCGCGGGATCGTCGCCGCGCAGGTGGCAAAGAAAGTACAGCGAGAAACGCATCTCGGGAAAATCGAGCTGCCTCACCAGCGTCATGCCGAGCACGCGGGTGTAGAAGTCCACCGCGATCGCGGGATCCTTCACACGCAGCATGGTCTGGTTGAAGACGAAATCGCGGGTGGCGGGGTCCGGCGTTCCGGAAAGCTCCCGCAGCGATGTGTCGGGTCCTGTCATGCGTCTATCTCCTGCCGTCTGGTGCCGTCTGCGTGCCAACACAAGCGCAACACTAATCGCGGCCGCAGGGCATGCCTAGGGGGCTTTCTGCAGGCGATCCCGGGTGGTCCGGCAGCGATCGGGTTCCGGTGTACCTGCAGCCACGCTAATCGCTGTCATCTTGCTAGAATGCTCGCGCCCTCCCTGCCACGGCGCGATTGCGATGCGGCGATTCTTGCTCCTTCCAGCCCTCCTGTGGGCCCTGCTCTTCACCCTGCCCGGTGGGACCGCCCGTGCCGCGAGCCTCTACGAGGCAGACGTCGCCGTTGCCTCGCAAGACAACAGCGAGCGGGATGCCGGCATCCGCCGGGCCTTGCAGGCGGTGCTGGTCAAGGCTTCGGGTTCGCAACGTGTGCTGGAGAATCCGCAACTCGCAGAGGCGGTCCGTGGCGCTTCCTCACGCGTCGTGCAGTTCTACTTTCGCAGCGCATCCCTGCCGCCCGACGAGACCGGTGCGGCGCTCACCGAACTGCATCTTCATGCCAGCTTCCAGCCTGCCGCCATCGACGACCTCCTGCGCCGGGCCGGCGAGCCGCGGCTCTCGGCCAACCGGCCGGCATCCCTCGTGTGGCTCGCCCTCGATGATGGCAGTGGCCCGCGGCTCGCGAGCCGTGATGGCGATGCGGCGGCAGTGGGTTGGCTCGACTATCACGCGGCGGCGCGCGCGGTGCCGCTGCGCTTGCCGTCGCTGGATCTCGAGGAGCGGGCGGCTGTGCCGGTGGAGCGGGTCGCGTCGTTGGACGACGCCGGGCTGCTGCAGGCCTCCGCGCGCTACGCGGCGGGCAATCTGGTGGTGGCCCGCTTCGTGCGCAGCGGCACCGGCGAATGGGTGGGAGAATGGAGGCAGCGTATCGGCGAGGAGATCGTATACGGGCAGGGCAGGGCTCCCAGTCTCGCCGCCTTGTCCGGGCAGCTGGTGGACGCCGTGGCGGAGTCGCTTTCCGCGCACTTCGCGGTGCGCTCGGGGCTGGAGAATGCCGAGCAGCTGCGCATCCGCATTGACAATATCGCCTCGCTCGCGATCTACCGCGCGCTGGCCGATCAACTGGGGAAGCTCGGCTCCGTACGGCAGGCGCTTCCGGGTCTGATCGAGCGCGACACGGTGTACTTCGACTTGCTCACAGACAGCGGGATCGACAGCGTGCTGCAGGAGCTCGCCCTGGTGCCGCAGTTGCGCCTGGAGGGTGAGCCCGCCGAGCGTCGCTATCGCTGGGCCGCGCAATAGGAGCCTTGCCATGGACGATAGCGGTCTGCGCCGTCTGACACTCATCGGAACGCTGCTGGCATCCGGCGTGCTGCTGCACTTCCTGTCACCGATCCTGATGCCCTTTCTGGTCGCGCTGCTGCTTGCCTACCTCTGGGATCCGGTGGTCGATCGCCTGGAGAGGCTGGGTCTCTCGCGCACACTGGGCGTATGTGCGGTGTTTCTGGTGTCGGGTCTCGTGCTGCTGGTGCTGTTGCTGGTGCTGGTGCCCCTGCTCGGTCGCCAGATGCACGTGGTCGCCGGCAAGGTGCCGGTTGCCGTGGAGTGGTTCCGCACGGCCCTGTTGCCGTGGCTGAAGAGCGAGTTCCAGATTTCCGAGGCCGACCTACCGTTAGAGCGCATCAGGGAGGCGCTGGTCGCCAACTGGCAGAGCGCCGGTGGCATGGCGCAGGGACTGCTGGTGTCGGCCACCTCGTCCTCGCTGGCGGTGCTCGGCTGGCTCGCCAATATGGTGCTCATACCGGTGGTGACTTTTTACCTGCTCCGCGACTGGGACCACATGGTGCGCTGGGTCCGCGAGACGTTGCCACGCCCGTGGGAGCCCACCGTCTCCGGGCTTGCGCGCGAATGTAACGAGGTAGTGAGCGCCTTTCTGCGCGGACAGTTCCTGGTGATGCTGGCGCTGGGTGCCTGTTACACCACGGGGTTGATGTTGCTCGGGCTGGATCTTGCGCTGCTGATCGGCATGATCGCGGGGCTTGCCAGCATCGTCCCCTACCTCGGGCTGGTGCTCGGCATTGCGGCGGCCTCGGCGGCGGCGCTGCTGCAGTTCGGTGACTGGCATGTGCTGCTGTGGGTGGCGGCCGTGTTCGTGGCCGCGCAGATGCTCGAGGGGATGTACCTGACACCCAAGCTGGTCGGTGATCGCATCGGGCTGCATCCGGTGGCGGTGATTTTCGCCGTGATGGCCGGCGGCCAGCTTTTTGGTTTCACGGGCGTCCTGCTCGCGCTGCCGGTCTCGGCCATGATCATGGTGGTGTTGCGCCACCTGCATGACCGTTACCGCCAGAGCAGCGTCTACGGCCTCGAGCGCCCGCGCCCGGACACAGCGCCCTCCGCTGGGGCTCCCGGGGATACCGGGCCGGAGTGCTGATGCAGATCCCGCTGGCGGTCCGCCTGCATGACGACGTCTCGTTAGCCAGTTTTCTCGCCCACGCCGGTGTGGCAGCCTCGGTGAGTGAACTGCAGCGCGGACTCGCCGAACCCCCGCTTGCTGCTTTTCTCCACGGGCCCGCGGGCTCGGGGCGCACGCACCTGCTGCAGGCCTGCGCGCAGGCGGCCGAATCCGCAGGGCGCAGTTTTGTTTACTTGCCGCTCGCAGAGCTTCGTGAGGCGCCCCCCGGCGAGGTGCTCGCGGGGCTCGAGGCCTGCGCGCTGCTCTGCCTGGACGATATCGACGCCGTGCTCGGAACACGTGGCTGGGAGGAAGCGCTGTTTCACCTCTACAACGGCGTGATGGAGCGGCAGGGCTCCCTGCTGGTGGCCGCGCGGCTGCCGCCCTCGCTGCTTGCCGTGACCCTGCCCGATCTGCGCTCGCGCCTGCAGGCGCTGCTGGTGTTGCCGCTCGCACTGCCCGATGACGAGGCCATGCTCGCCGCCCTCGTGCTGCGTGCACGCGGTCGGGGAATCACGCTGGACCCTGAGGTCGCAAGCTACATTCTGGCGCGCGCACCGCGCAGCATGGGCGCGCTGCTCGCGGTGCTCGATCAGCTCGATGCCCGCTCGCTCGAAGCCGGCCGGCGGCTCAGCATCCCCTTCGTGCGCGAGGCACTCGGTTGGCAGGCCTGAGCTTTACGTTGACGTTAACGTAAACTTTGAACTATGGTCAGTGCAGGTCGACTCACTGGCGGGCGGCGATGGGCAGTTTTGGTATCCGCGATCTCACGCGAGAGTTCGGCGTCACCGCCCGGACGATCCGTCATTACGAGGAGATCGGTCTCCTCAGTCCTGAACGCCGTGGCCAGACGCGCGTGTATTCCCCGGCCGATTTCACGCGGCTGAAGCTCATCCTGCGGGGCAAGCGCCTCGGGTTCTCGCTGGAAGAGAGCCGCCAGATCATCCAGATGTACGACCCCGCCGCGGGCAACCGTCCGCAGCTCGAGCGTCTGCTCGCGCGCCTGCGCGAGCAACGCGATGCCCTGCTCGCGCGACGCCGCGACCTCGACGCGATGCTGCGCGAACTCGAGGACGCCGAGGTCGGCTGCCTGGCGGCACTCGAACAACAGCAGGCCCGGGCCGTTCGCCCTGCCGCCAGTACACGCAAAAGGAGTGTCCGATGAGCACGATCTACCGGAACCTCGACTTCGGTCTGGGTGAAGACATCAACATGCTGCGCGACACGGTGCACGCCTTCGCGCAGGCCGAGATCGCTCCGCGCGCGGCCTCGATTGATCGTGACAACCAGTTCCCGATGGACCTCTGGCGCCGGCTCGGGGATCTGGGGCTGCTCGGCATCACCGTCGACGAGCACTACGGCGGCAGCTCCATGGGCTATCTCGCGCACGCGGTGGCAATGGAGGAGATATCGCGGGCGTCTGCCTCGGTGGGGCTCTCCTACGGTGCGCACTCCAACCTCTGCGTGAACCAGATCCACCGCATGGGCAGCGCGGAGCAGAAAGCGCGCTACCTGCCGAAACTCCTGAGCGGCGAGCATATCGGCGCGCTCGCCATGAGCGAGTCCGGCGCGGGCTCAGATGTGGTCAGCATGCGGCTGCGCGCCGATCGTCGCGGTGACCGCTATGTGCTGAACGGCAACAAGATGTGGATCACCAACGGGCCGGATGCCCACGTCTACGTGATCTACGCCAAGACCGACGTGCACGCCGGCTCCAAGGGCATCACGGCGTTCATCGTGGAGCGCGATTTCCCTGGCTTTTCCCGCGCGCAGAAACTCGACAAGCTCGGGATGCGTGGCTCCAACACCTGCGAGCTGGTGTTCCAGGAGTGCGAGGTCCCGGCAGATAACGTGATCGGTGGCGAGGGCTGCGGCGTGGGCGTGCTGATGTCGGGCCTCGACTACGAGCGCGTTGTGCTCTCCGGCGGGCCGGTGGGAATCATGCAGGCCTGTCTGGATGTGATGCTGCCCTATGTGCACGAGCGCCGGCAGTTCGGCCAGTCGATCGGCGAGTTTCAGTTGGTGCAGGGCAAGCTCGCCGATGCCTATGCCGTGCTTAACGCGAGCCGGGCCTACCTCTACACCGTGGCGCGCGCCTGTGATCGCGGCGAGTCCACGCGCAAGGACGCCGCCGCCGTGATTCTCTACACCGCCGAGGCAGCCACCAAGATGGCGCTCGATGCGATCCAGCTTCTCGGCGGCAACGGCTACATCAACGACTACCCCACGGGTCGGCTGTTGCGCGATGCCAAGCTCTACGAGATTGGTGCGGGCACCTCCGAAATCCGCCGCATGCTGATCGGTCGTGAACTCTTCAACGAGACGCGCTGAGCGCGGGAGACCTGGATGAACCGCATCGACAGCGCACTGAATACCCGTAGCACCGAGTTCGAGGAGAACCGCGCGCATCTGCAAGCGCAGGTGATGCACCTGCGCGATACGCTGGCGGCGGTGCGCGCTGGCGGCAGCGAGAAGGCGCGCGCCCTGCACACGGGGCGCGGCAAGCTGCTGGCGCGCGATCGCATCGATGCGCTGCTCGATCCGGGCTCGCCCTTCCTTGAGCTCTCGGCGCTAGCGGCCATGGACGTCTACGGCGAGCACGTGCCGGCGGCAGGCATCGTCACCGGTATCGGGCGCGTGAGCGGGCAGGAGTGCATGGTGCTCGCCAACGACGCCACGGTGAAGGGCGGCAGTTACTATCCGCTCACCGTGAAGAAACACCTGCGCGCCCAGGCGATAGCCGCCGAGAACAACCTGCCCTGCGTCTACTTGGTTGACTCCGGCGGCGCGAACCTGCCGCGACAGGACGAGGTGTTTCCGGATCGCGAGCACTTCGGACGCATTTTCTTCAACCAGGCGAATATGTCGGCGCGCAACATCCCGCAGATCGCGGTGGTGATGGGCTCCTGCACCGCGGGCGGTGCCTACGTGCCGGCCATGGCCGACGAGGCGATCATCGTGCGCGAGCAGGGCACTATTTTTCTCGGCGGTCCGCCGCTGGTGCGTGCCGCCACCGGCGAGATCGTGAGCGCCGAAGAACTGGGTGGCGCCGATGTGCACTGTCGCACCTCAGGCGTGGCCGATCATTACGCGCAGAACGACCGCCATGCGCTGGAACTCGCGCGGCGTGCGGTGGCGCGCCTTAATCGCGTCAAGCGTATCGGTCTGGACCTCGCGCTGCCGGAGCCGCCGGCCTGCGATCCGGCGGAGATCTACGGCGTGATCCCCCGTGACAAGCGCAAGCCCTACGACGTGCGCGAGGTGATCGCGCGCGTGGCAGATGGCTCGGGTTTCGATGAATTCAAGGCCCTGTACGGCACCACACTGGTCTGCGGTTTCGCACGCATCTGGGGTTATCCGGTGGGCATCGTTGCCAACAACGGCATCCTGTTCAGCGAATCGGCGCAGAAGGGTGCGCACTTCATAGAGCTCTGCGCGCAGCGCGGCATTCCGCTGGTTTTCCTGCAGAACATCACGGGCTTCATGGTGGGCAAGCAGTACGAGGCGGGCGGCATCGCACGCCACGGCGCCAAGATGGTCACGGCTGTCGCCTGCGCTGCGGTGCCGAAATTCACGGTGCTGATCGGCGGCTCCTTCGGCGCCGGCAATTACGGCATGTGCGGCCGTGCCTACGACCCGCGGTTTCTCTTCATGTGGCCGAATGCGCGCGTGTCGGTGATGGGCGGCGAGCAGGCAGCCGCCGTGCTGGCGCAGGTGAAGCGCGACCAGAAAGAGCGCGAGGGCACAGACTGGAGCGCCGACGAGGAAGCCGCTTTCAAGCAACCCGTCATCGACAGCTACGAGCGCCAGGGCCACCCCTACTACGCCTCCGCCCGGCTGTGGGATGACGGCGTGATCGATCCGGCGGAAACCCGCGATGTGCTGGGCCTTGCCATTTCCGCCTCGCTCAACGCCCCCATCCCGGAGACACGCTTCGGCGTGTTCCGGATGTAAGCGCTTACCCGTCACGAGACCACGCGGATACGCCGAGGGCTTTCCCCATGTTCCACAAGATCCTTGTCGCCAACCGCGGTGAAATCGCCTGCCGTGTGATTCGCACGGCCCGCGGCCTCGGCATCCGCACGGTGGCGGTGTACTCCGAGGCGGATCGTCACGCGCTGCATGTCAGCATGGCCGATGAGGCGGTGAACATCGGCGGGCCGGCGCCGCGGGATTCCTACCTGCGTGGCGCCCGCATCGTCGAGGCGGCACTCGCCACCGGCGCGCAGGCCATCCACCCTGGCTACGGGTTCCTCTCGGAAAACGCGGGCTTTGCCGAGCTCTGCGCAGCGAGTGGTGTGGTGTTCATCGGCCCGCCTGCGCAGGCAATCGTGGCGATGGGCTCGAAGAGTGCGGCCAAGCGCCTGATGGAAGCCGCCGGGGTGCCTCTGGTGCCTGGCTATCACGGCGAGGATCAGGACGCCGCGCTGTTGCAGCGCGAGGCCGATCTCATTGGTTATCCGGTGTTGCTGAAAGCCGCTGCCGGCGGCGGCGGCAAGGGCATGCGCCGCGTCGATGCACCGGCGCAGTTTGCCGAGGCGTTGGCGGGCGCGAAACGCGAATCCGACAAGGCTTTTGGCGATTCCCGCATGCTGGTCGAGAAATGCCTGATCCACCCACGCCACGTCGAGATACAGGTCTTCTGCGATAACCACGGCAACGGGGTCTATCTCTTCGAGCGCGACTGCTCGCTGCAACGTCGTCACCAGAAAGTGGTGGAAGAGGCGCCGGCGCCCGGGCTCAGTGCCGCGTTGCGCGCCGCCATGGGCCAAGCCGGGCTGCGCGCCGCGCAGGCGATCGGCTATCGCGGTGCCGGCACCGTGGAATTCCTGCTCGCGACAGACGGCGCGTTCTATTTCATGGAGATGAACACGCGCCTGCAGGTCGAGCACCCGGTCACGGAGATGATTACGCGGCAGGATCTGGTGGAGTGGCAACTCCGCGTGGCGGCCGGCGAGCCCTTGCCCTGCAGGCAGGAGCAGCTCGCCATCCATGGCCACGCCATCGAGGTGCGCGTTTACGCGGAGGATCCCGCCAACGATTTCCTGCCAGTGACCGGCACCCTCGCATTCCTCGAACCCCCGCCCGAAAGCCCGCATGTCCGCGTGGACACCGGCGTGGTGCAGGGGGACGCGATCGGTATTCACTACGACCCGATGATCGCCAAGCTCGTGGTGTGGGACGAGTCACGCCCGCGCGCGTTGGCGCGATTGAAAAAGGCGCTCAGCGAATACCGTATTGCGGGGCTCACCACCAACCTTGCCTTCCTGCATGGTCTGGTCAGTGTGCCGGCTTTCGGTGAGGAACGCGTGCACACCGGGTTCATCGAGGAGCATCGCGAGCTGATTTTCCATGCGCGCCCCGACGAGACGGCGCAATGGCTCCCGGTGGCGGCGCTTGCCTTGTTGCTGCAGCGTGAAGCGCGTGGAGCTGTCAGTGCGGCAGCGCGAGCGGATGTCGGCTCACCGTGGCAACTCGCGAGTGGTTGGCGCCAGGGAGCGGCGCGCTTGCAGCGATTGGACATCCTGCTCGAGGGAGCCACGCACCGGGTGGAACTCGAGGAGAGCGGCGAGGGCAGCGCGCGTCGATGGCTGCTCGCGCAAGACGGGCGCCCTCTGGTGCTCGCCGGACACCTCGATGGTAATAGCCTGCATGCCGCGATCGACGGTCACTGGCGCACGCTCCGGGTAGCGCCCGTGGGCGATGGACTCAGCCTGTTCGTGGACGGCGCCATGATTCACTGTGCGCTGGCACCGCCGGATTGGGGTGATACCGGCGGCAGCACTGCCGAGCAGGGCTTCAGCGCGCCGATGAATGGCGCGGTGGTCTTGCTGCTGGTCGAGCCGGGGCAGCTCGTGGCCAAGGGAGATGCTTTGATGGTCATGGAGGCCATGAAAATGGAGCACGCGATCCGGGCGCCGGCGGCCGGGCGGGTGCTGCAGTTTTTCTACCAGCCCGGTGAACTGGTCGGCGGTGGCGCGCAGCTACTTGCCTTCGAGGCCGCGAGCTGAGGGCGCGCCAAGCACCCTCACCATATGCGGCAGGGTTTTTCGCGCACCATCGGCTGGCCGGCCTTGCAGGCAAAGGCTTTCTGGAACTCGGGCATGTTTGCGACCACGCCGTTGATCCGGAAACGCCCCGGCGAGTGGGGGTCGGTTGACGCACTTACCCGCAGGTTTTCGGGGCGGTCGTTCTCGCAGGCCCACTGTCCGAGGCCGATGAAGAACCGTTGCTCCGGCGAGAAGCCCTCGATGGGTGCGAGTTTCATCTCGCTCGTGGCGGCCTGCCAGGCGATATACGCAAGCAGGGTGCCGCCGAGATCGGCCACGTCCTCACCGGAGGTGAGCTTGCTGTTGATGCGGATGTCGTCGACCACCACGTACTCTGCATACTGTTCCTGCACGCATTGCAGGCGTTCGTCGAAGCCCTGCGCATCGGCTTTTTTCCACCAGTCCTTCAGGTTGCCGCGGGCGTCGAACTGCCGCCCCTCGTCGTCGAAGCCGTGCGTGAGTTCGTGGCCGATGGTCGATCCTGTGTTGCCGTAGTTGGGAGCGTCGTCCATCGCGGGGTCGTAGAGTGGCGGTTGCAGCACGCCGGCAGGAAAGTTGATGTCGTTCATCTGCGGGTTGTAGTAGGCGTTGACGGTGGGAGGTGTCATGCCCCACTCACCGCGGTCCACGGGCTTGCCGATTTTGGCCAACTGACGCCGCGACTCGAAAACTGCGGCGCGGCGCAGATTGCCGGCGAAATCCCCGGGTTTCACTTCAAGCGCTGAGTAGTCGCGCCAAGTGTCGGGGTAGCCCACCTTGTTCACGATGGTGTGGAGTTTCTCCAGCGCGCGCGCCTTGGTTTCCGCGCTCATCCACGGCAGCGCGTTGATCTCCTGCTCCATGGCCACCTCGATGCGGTGCGTCATCTCCACCGTCCGGGCCCGCGTGTCAGCCGAAAAAGTCCGTGCCACGAAGACCTGTCCGAGCGCCTCGCCGAGATCGCGGTCCACGCCGCGCACGCATTTTTTCCAACGGGGCATATCGGTGGGAACGCCGCGCAGGGTACGACGGTAGAAGTCGAAGTCCGCCGCGACGAACGCGCTTGAGAGTCCGGGTGCGCGCGCATTGGTGAGCTGCCAGCGCAGATAACTCTGCCAGTCGGCGAGAGCCCGCTGGCGGATCAGCCGGTCGAGCTCGCGGTAGAACGCGGGCTCCATCACGTTGATTTCGTCGACCGCGTTGAGGCCCATGCCGGCAAGATAGGCGTTCCAGTCAAAGGCCGGTGTGAGCGACTGGAGTTCGGCCCGGGTCATACGGTGCAGCAGCTTGTAGGGGTCGCGCTTCTCAACGGGTGTGAGCGATGCCTTGGCGAGATCCGTCTCCAGCGCCATCACGGCCTCCGCGCCCCGTGCTGCGACTGTCGCGTCCTGTCCCGTGAGCTGCAGCATGCGCTGCACATGCGAGTGGTATTGCCGCCGGATTTCCACGGACTTGGTGTCGGTCCGGGTGTAGTAATCGCGCTCAGGAAGCCCGAGCCCGCCGGCGCCTGCAAAGGCGATCACGCGGCTCGAGTCCTCGAAGTCCATGTTCGATCCGAAACCGAATACGAGGCCATCTCCCGGAATGCCCGGATGCGTACGCCCCAGATAACGGGCGAGATCCGCCGACGATCGGAGGGCGTCGATCGCGGCCAGTTCGGGCGCAAGGGGATCTGCACCGGCCTGCTCGATCGCCGACTCGTTCATGCAGGCGGAGAAATAGTCGCCGATTTTGCCTTCTGCGGTGCTGCGCGTGGCGGTTGGTTGGCTCGCCTGTTCCAGCAAGCCCCACAGGAAGCGCTGGTTCTCGGTGGCGAGTTTGCCGTAGACGCTCCAGCTCGCCTGGTCTGCGGGGATCGGGTTGCGTTGCATCCAGCCGCCACAGACGTACTGGTAGAAGTCCTCGCAGGGTGCGGCTGCCGTGTCCATGGCGCTGCGGTCCAGGCTTGGCGTGTAGGGCAGGCGAGCCAGCGGAGCGTCCGCCGCGATTGCCGCGGGGAGAGCGAAGGTTCCGGTCGCAAGCAATGAGAAAGCAAACAGCCTGTGGCGCATAGTGAGTCCTCCTGACTGCTAGTCTAGCCGCTCTGTTGGATTGAACAGCCGTGGCCTGCGTGCTTGAATGCCGATTGTTCCTCATGTTGAAAGGATGCACCCGATGCCCCGCAGATGGCTGTTGCCGCTTTCGCTAGTCCTGCTTGGAGGCTGCACCGCGTACCGGGCGCATCGTCCGCAGGTGGAGACCCTGTACCTTCAGGACGGCACCGAGGGTTACAGCATCAATTGCGGCGACAACGATCTCGCCTGTGCCAAGCGGGCGGGCGATCTCTGCGGCTCCGCCGGGTTCGACGAGGTGCGCCCGGCAGGCGTGCGCATGCTGCGCGACCCGGACGCGGATCTCGTTCTCGTGATTCGCTGCAAGAGCGAGGACTGATACTCGCGTCACGCTGAGCTCCGTGGCTCAGTAATGCGGCGGTGGGGTGACCGGCGGCCCACCCTCGTCTACCTCCAACTCCCGCACCCGCTCTTCCAGCGCGTCGAGCCGCTGGCTCAGGCGGTCGATCAAGCCCCACTGTTCGCGGATGACGGCATTCAACTGATCAATGGTGTCGTCCTGCCAGGCGAACCGTGATTCGAGGTGCTGGATTTGCGAGCCGAGATCATTGTGCGAGGTCATGTAGGAGGGGACGTCGTCTAGGATTGTCTTGTGATTCTAGGCGGGCACCCTGGCCACGCACAGCCCTGGCTAGGGCCTTTTGCCGGCCGTGCCCTTGGCATCACACTCGGCGGGGCCTTACCCCTTGACGTTGTGAACACAGTGTCACGGGTTGCCTCATGCTGGCAGACATGATGTGGGAAGGGCACGGCGTGTGCCGCCACTACAGTGGGGGTGTCGCAGCCGTCGTCGGCCGGACTGATGCTGCGCCAGGCCCGCAATCTCAGATGATCTCGAAGTAGCGTGCGAGCTCCCAGTCGCTGATGTGACGACGGTACTCGCGCTCCTCCCATTCGCGGGACGCGGCGAAGTGCTCCACGAAGGCTGCGCCGAACCAGTCGCGCGCCATGCCCGAGGCGCGCAGGCGCTGGGCCGAGTCCCAGAGTGTCCGTGGCAGAGCGAGACGTTTCGGGTGCTTGACCGCGTAACTGTTGCCCTTCACCGGCGCGTTGGGCTCGATGCGGTTCTCGATGCCCCACAGGCCCGAGGCCACCGCCGCTGCGAGCGCGAGATAGGGGTTGGCATCGGCCGCGGCCACCCGATATTCCACGCGCTGCGCCTTGGCGCTGCCGCTGATCACGCGCAGCGCGCAGGTGCGGTTGTCCACCGACCAGGTGGCATCGGTGGGCGCCCAGAACCCGGGGATGAGCCGCGTGTAGGAGTTCACCGTCGGCGAGATCATCGCGAGCAGTTCGGGCATCAGTTTTTGCTGTCCGCCCACGAACCAGCGCATGGCGTCGCTCATGCCGTGCGCTTTGTCGGCGTCATGGAAAACCGGTTTGCCCGCAGCGTCGCGCAGCGATATGTGGATGTGCCCGCTCTGTCCGGGATAGTCCTTGGACCACTTGGCCATGAATGTGGCCATCAGGCCGCGACGCTGCGCGATCACCTTGGCAAAGGTCTTGAAGAGCGCGGCCTTGTCGGCGGCGGCGAGGGCGGTATCGACGGCGATTGCCACTTCGAGCACGCCCGGTCCGGTCTCCTCGTGAAGGCCTTCGATCGGCAGGTCCATGGCTTCGCAGTTGGCAAGGAGATCGCGGTAGAGATCGCTCCACACGCTGTTGCGGATCACGGAGTAGCCGAACATGTCCGGTGCGATGGGCTTCAGGTTGCGGTAGTGCTTGTCGCGGACGGAATCAGGCGTTTCTTCGAACACGAAGAACTCGTACTCGAAGCCGGAGAAGACCTCGTAGCCCATGCCCGCAGCGCGGTCCAGCACGCGACGTAACAGCGTGCGCGGGCATACGGCGGCCGCAGGGCCCGCGAATTCCGCCAAGAAGAACAGCACCGGGTCTTCCCAGGGCAGCGCGCGGCAGGACTCGGGCACGATGCGCGCCTCGGTGTCGGGGTAGCCCGTGTGCCAGCCCGTGAGTTGCACGTTGTCGTAGAGCTGGTCCTTGCTGTCCCAGCCGAGCACCACGTCACAGAAGCCGAAGCCGGACTCGAGCGAGGAGAGAAATTTCGCGGCCGACATGTACTTGCCGCGCAGGATGCCGTCGATGTCGAAGGCACCCACCTTCACGTGGCTGAGGCCTCGTGCCTCGACGATCGCGCGCGCATCAGCGGCCGTGAATACCTTGCGAGGCTCGGTCATTCGGGGGGGCTCCGGTGGGTGGGGGGATGCTTTGGCTCTGAAATATGGCACCGGAATGCGCGGCGGCGCAATAAGGCGGTAGGCTCAGGCAAAGATGATCTCGACCAGTGAGAAGTCATCGTCGAAGCGCTCGCGTCCTTGCAGCGCGGCGACGGCCGCGCGGATGCCACGCAGACCCTCGGGGCCTGCCGGTGGCGGACTCTGCAGCAGCGGCACGAAGTCGTCGAAGCGCATCTCCTCGCCGTTGGGCAGCTGCACTTCGTAGACGCCATCGCTCAGCAAGTAGAGCCGACTGCCGGGCGGTATATGCGTTTCGGCCACCGTGTAGTCCACGTCCGGCACGAAGCCTATCGGCAGTGCGGGTGTGATGAGGCGCTCGGCCTCGCCGTCCCCGGAGGCCGTATAGAGCAGCGAGGGCGGATGGCCGGCGGTGGCATAGCGGAGTTTCCGCGTGCCGCGGTGATACACGCCGTACCAGATCGTGAAGTACATGTTGTTGTGGCGCTCCATCGCGAACACCTCGTTCAGGCGCGCCAGCACCGTGTCGGGGTCGCGGAAATCCACATTGCGCAGGGTCCGACCGGAGAGCGTGTTCATCGCCGACACCGACAGCAGTGCGGCGCCCACGCCGTGACCGCAGACATCCAGCAGGTACGCGGCGAAGTGGTCGTCGTCGATCCAGTGGTAACCGAAGGAATCCCCGCCCACGGAGGAACAGGACTCGAAGTCCCAGCGCACTGCGAGCGCACCGCTCATCGGGGCGGGCAGCAGCGAGCGCACGTATTCGGCCGCCTCGGCAAGCTCCGCTGCCAGCGCGCGCTGGCTCTCGGCGAGCGCCGCAAAGGCCTCGTTGCGCTCTAGCAGGTGGATGTAGCCCTTGGAGTGGTGCCGGATACGCGCCAGCAACTCGATGCGATCGGGGAGTTTCACCAGGTAGTCGTTGGCGCCACGCGCGAATGCTTCGGCCTTCACCAGTGGCTCCTCCTGACTCGAGAGCACGATGGTGGGCACCTCGCGCAACTGCGGATTAGCGCGGTAACGGTCGACCAGCGTGAGCCCGTCGATGGCGGGCATCACCAGATCCTGCAGGATCACGGTGGGCCCGAAGCGCTCGGCGGTAGCCACAGCGTCCTCGGGCTTCTGGCAGTACTCGAAGACAAGCCCGGGCTCGTCCACCAGCATGCGACGAACGGCCTCGCCCACCATGCGCTGGTCATCGATCAGCAGCACCCGGATGGCATAGCTGGCAGCGACGCCCGGGGGGGTATCAATCATGTGCTTGCACCTCTGGTGAATGCCTGCTGGAGAAGCGCCGGAATGGTCTCGAGCGGGGCCACCGTCATGGCCGCATCCAGTTCGGCTGCGGCGCGGGGCATACCGTACACCACCGAGCTGGCCGCGTCCTGCGCGATCGTGCGGAAACCGGCCCGGCGCATTGCCAGCAAGCCCTCGGCGCCGTCACGGCCCATGCCGGTCAGCAGCATCGCGAGGCTCCCGGGGGGCGCGTTGCGTGCGGCACTGTCGAAGAATGTATCGATCGAGGGATGGTGGAAGGACTCGCGCGGCTCGGTGCTGTAATCGAGCAGGCCGCCATGTCGCAGCACCAGGTGGGCGGATGAATCGGCCACCAGCACGTGCCCGATACGCAGCCGGTCCCCGGCCCGCGCCAGTGCCACGGGCAGCTTGCTCCGGGTGCCGAGCCAGTCGGCGAGTCCGCCCACGAAGGCGGCATCGATGTGCTGCGCGATCACCACGGCGGCGGGGAAGTCTGCCGGCAGCGCGGCGAGTATGGCCGCCAGCGCGGCGGGCCCGCCGGTGGAGGCACCCACGGCGAGCAGGGGCGGCAGCCCGGCTCCGGTGCGCTGTTGTGCGCTGCCGTTTGCCGGCGTCGCGGCCGGCGTCGCGCGACGCCCCGCCGGGCCCGTACTGCAAAGGGCGTGGATCTTGCGCCGCAGCATCGAGCCATCGTCGGAGGCGCGGCTGTCGCCCACCACCGGCGTGGTAACTACGTCCAGCGCGCCGCAGCCCATCGCCTCGTAGACCATGTCGAGGTGGCCGTCGATTGTGGATGTGACGATCAGGATCGGGCAGGGCGTCTCGCGCATGATGCGGCGTGTGGCTTCGACGCCGTTCAGCACCGGCATGACGAGATCCATCAGCACGACATCGGGTAGGTTCTCGGCACAGCGCGCGACGGCTTCGTTGCCGTTGGCGGCGATCCAGGCCACCGCGAGCCCCGGGTCCGCGGTCACGGCGAGGCGCAACACTTCGGCGGCCAGCCGCATATCGTTCACGATGCCCACGCGCAGACTCAAGGCTCGCGCTCCGGCCCACCTATCAGATCCTGCACCACCTCGATCAGGGCGGTGTCCCGGAAACCGCCCTTGGCAAGGTAATGGTTGGCGCCGGCCTCGAGGCCCCGCAGGCGGTCTTCCTCGCGGTCCTTGTAGGAGACGATGACGATGGGGATTTCGCGGTTGCGGCCTTCCTGGCGGATCTTGCGCACCAGCTCGATGCCGTTCATGCGTGGCATGTCCACATCGGTCACCACCAGGTCGTATTCGGCGAGGCGCACCGCGCTCCAGCCCTCCAGCCCGTCAACCGCCACGTCCACGCTGTAGCCGCGGTTTTCCAGCAGCTGGCGCTCTGCCTGGCGCACCGTGAGCGAGTCATCGACCACCAGGATCCGCTTGGTTGCACGCTCCGCGGCGCCACCGGCATTGCCGCGGCGCTGCAGCCGGCCCCCCGTGATCAGCCCGTCCATCGAGCGCAGCAGCTGATCGACATCCAGGATCACCACGATGGCGCCGTTCTCGTCGGTAGAAAGTGCAGCCACGTCCGGGATCTCGCCGAAGCGCGGATCGACCGGGCGCACCAGCAATTCGCGCTCTCCCGTGAAGGCGTCGACCACCAGACCGTAGCAGCGGCTGCCTTCACGCAACACCACCACGCGCAGGGACTCCGGGTTCCACTGCGCCTCGCCGAGGTCGAGGATCTCGGCGGCGGGCACCAGCGCCACGCGTTCGCCGGCGGACTCGAAATAGCTGCGTCCCTCGAGGCTCTTCAGGCCATCGTGTCCCAGCGCCAGCGCCCGCTCGATGCGTGCGATCGGCAGTGCGTAGGCGTCTCCCGCGATGCGCACCAGCAGCACCCGCGCCACCGAGCGCGTGACGGGCAGCTCGAGGTCGAAGCGGGTTCCCTTGCCCGGCGTGCTGGTCAGAGTGATGCTGCCGCCGGCCTCCTGCACCATGGTGCGCACGGCGTCCAGGCCCACGCCGCGCCCCGAGATTTCGGTCAGTCGCGCCGCCGTCGAGAAACCGGGCAGGAACAGGAACTCGTGCAGCTCTTCAGCCGACAGCGCGGCGGCGTTCTGCGCGTTTTCGAGTCCGCGTGCCACTACAGCCTCGCGGAGCTTCTCGGCATTTATGCCGCGGCCATCGTCCTGCACCGTCACATGCAATCTGCCGGCACGGTGGTGTGCCTCAATGGCGAGCCGGCCCTCGGGGATCTTGCCCACGGATTCCCGCTGCTGCGGATCCTCCAGCCCGTGGTCAAGTGCATTGCGGACGATGTGGTTGAGTGCGGTGTCGAGGCGATCGAGGATTTCACGATCGATCTGGGTGTGCTCGCCTTTCAATTCCAGCCGGCAGCGCTTGCCCAGTTCACGAGCCAGATCGCGCACCAGCCGCGGGTAGCCGCGCAGGATCGAGCCGAAGGGCAGCATCCGGCTCGCCAGCGTCTCGCGCGAGAGGCGACTCGCCAGGCTGACCGCGCGCCGGGCGTACTGCTCGATGCGTGCCTCGCGCTCGCCAAGGAGGTTCTTGCAGGCATCCATCTGGACGATGGCTTCTTCGAGCGTGTCGGTGAAGCGTGCTGTATCGGCATCGCTGCGCAGCTCGCGTCGCATCCTCTCCAGGGTGTCCTGGAGCACACGCTGGCGCTCGCGCAGCTGCGGCGCGTCGTCGACGATCTGCTCGATGCGGGCTCCCTCCACGAAGGCCTCGGCGCCGAGCGCGGTGAGACGAGCGAGGGTTTCGGTGCTCATGCGCACCGAGTTGGTAGCGCCCACGCGGGTCGAGCCGCCGGCCGCTGCTTCTACCGGTGCCCGCGCCTCGGCCGGCCCCTGCGGCTCGACCACGGACGGAGCCGTTTCCGCGGCGGCCTCGGGTGCAGGTGTCAGGGCGATCGCGGTTGCGGGCGGCTCCGATGCCGCCGCCACGGATGCCTCTCCGGCCGCCTGCGGTACCTGCCTGCTGGCCGACGATTCGCCGCGCCGCACGGCGGCGAGCTGCTCCAGCAAAGCGGTGATCTCGGCGCCGCGCGCCCCCAGTGGCTCGCCTTCGCCGCGCGCGATGGCCCCGATCAGATCGGAGGTGGTGAGCAGCACATCCACGGCGCCCGCCCCGATCTGCAGTTCGCCGCGCAGCGCGGCAACGAAGATGTCCTCCGCCGAGTGCGCCAGCTTGACCACGGGATCCAGTCCGACGATGCGTGCAGCGCCCTTCATGGAGTGCGCGGCGCGCATCAGGTCATCAAGCAAGGCGCGTGGTTCGGCTGCGGTTTCCAGCGCCACCAGCGCCTCGGAGAGTGCGCCGAGCTGCGTATCCGCCTCTTCGCGGAAGAGCTCGAGCATGGTGGTGTCGAAGTCGTCCGTGCTCACCGGCAGAGCTCCCTCAGGGCATGGAAGAGCAGTTCGTCATCGAGCAGACCGGTGTCGCCGCGCGGTCCCGCGAAGAGGCGCGCCGTGAAGGCGGGCGTCGCCAGCTCCAGCGACACGGGGGGAACTACCAGCGCCGACTCCGCCACCTGCTCGATGCGCTCGATCTCGGCGGTTTCGAAACACCAGGCCGCCCCATCGCGCTCGAGTACAAGGGTGCGGGACCAGGCGCGGGCCGCATCAGCGGGCGCCTCGCCGGCGCCGATCAGGCGCTGCAGGTCGACGCAGGGCAGGAGCTCGCTGCGCACGTTCACCAGCCCTCGGAACGCCGGGTGGTTGCGATGCGGCACCCGGTGCGGCTGCAGCGGATCCAGTACTTCGCGGACCCGCGCGGTGGGCAGTGCATACCACTCCGAGCCGAGACGGAAAATGATGAGCGAGAGCCTGGCGCCGCGCTCCTCGACGCTGCGCGGTGTGGCGATGCGCTCGTGCCACTCCTCGAGATAACCCGCGGGCGCCGTGCGCTCGAGCAGGGCACGCCCTGCCCGCGCGAACACCGGGCAATTACGGCAGTGGCCGTGCAATGCGAGCTCCGTGCAGCTGCGGTCGCCCCAGACGCCAATGGTGTTGCGGCACGCTGCCGTGTCCTTGATCCCGGAGTTCATGCCATGGCTCCGGCACGCGCGGCGCGCTCACGCAGGCGCGCTGCGCCCGGTCCATCGCCGGCCGATTCGGCCAGTAACGCGAGATGCTCGAGACTGGGCACGTGGGCCGGGTCGAGGTAGAGGGCGCGCTCGAGGCAGCGCCGCGCCTCGGCGAGGGCGCCTTCGGCCGCGTTCAGGAGCCCCATCAGGTGCTGTGCCTCCACTAATGCCGGGTTCACCGCGAGCAGCGCCTGCGTGAGCAGGCAAGCCTCGGCGTAGTTGCCGTGATCGGCCAGCGCGCGCGCCTGCGCGAGCTGCGGGCCCGTATCGCGCGCTGGCGCCGGGTGCCTCGGCATGGCTGGCCGTTCTACCTGTGCCGGACTGCGCGCAGGTTTCTTCGGGCTCACGCGCCGTGGCGTCGGGGCTGCGGGGGGGGTGTCATAGACCGGTCGTGATCCAGCCGGTATGCGCCGGAACGCGAAGCATCCAGCGGACCCCTGCCGCTCGAAGGCGCGATCGCGCAGCAGGGCAGCCTCCGCATGGCCCACGACCAGCAATCCTTCGGGCGCCAGGACGCGCTCAAGGGCGTCGAGCAGCGCCTGACGTGCAGCGGTGTGCAGGTAAATGAAAAGGTTGCGGCAGAAAATGATGTCAAAGCGCGGCTCGCCCGACAGCATGCCGGGTTCTAGCAGGTTGCCGCGGTGGAACCAGACGCGTTCGCGCAATGCTTCTTCCACCACGCAGTCGCCCTCGGGTGTGCGGCGGAAGCAGATCCCCTCGGCACGGGCCGGCACGGCGCGCAGGGCGCCGGACCGATAGCGCCCTGCGCGTGCCGTGGCCAGCCCCTGCACGCTGAGATCCACCGCCTCGATCCGGAATCCCTGCGGGGGCATTCCACCCAGCATCAGGGCCATGCCGATGGAATAGGGCTCCTCCCCTGCGGCGCAGGGGGCGCTCAGGATGTGCAGAGGTGAGCTGCGCTGCCGCCACTCCCCGGGCACCATTCGCTCGAGCATTTCGAAGGGGCGCTGGTCGCGGTAGAACCAGCTCTCGCGGACCAGCAATTCCTCGAGCAGTGCCGTGCGGGCCGCGGCATCGTTCTCGAGGCGTTGTGCATCGTCCCCGGTAGCGGGGGAATTTCCGTAGCAGCGCCGCACGGCGGCCTGCAGCTGGAGATCGTTCACCACCTGGTGATCGAAGCCCGCTTCGTCGCAGAGGCTGCGGGCGATCTGCAGGAGGCTTCTCATGGTTTGCCTGCGGTCGGATAGAGCGCGGCACGCAGCTCCGTGCTCAGCAGGTGCGCGATCTCAACGATCTGGAGCAATTCGCCCTGATGCCTGGCCAGTGCGCCCAGCCAGGGCGCGTCGCGGGCGTGGAGCAGGGGATCGACCATGGCGCTCTCCGGGATGTCCTCGGCATCGCCTGCCTGCTCGACGCGCAGACCGATCAGTGCGCCGTCGGGCCCTGATTCGTAGTGCGCCACCACGATCCGCGTGCTGAGTCGCGCTCGCGCCGACTCCGCGGCAAGCATCTGCGCCAGGTCGACCACCGGTACCAGCTGTCCGCCGTAGGCGAGTATCCCTGCCACTCCGCGCGGCGTGCCGGGTGCGGCGCGCAGGGCTACATCAGGCACCACGGCCAGCACCCCCCGCGCCCTGATGGCGTAGCGCTCGGTACCGATACGAAAGAGCAGTGCAAGCATTGTGTCGGGTTCAGGCCGTGTGGAAGCGGACGATTTCGTCGCGTAATGCATCTACCGCCTGGAGCAGTTGCCCGGAAGTATCGGCAAGGGCCTGCGAGGACTCCCCGGAGATCACCGCCACCTCGCGAAGCTGCAGCATGGCGTCGCTGATCTGGCCCGCGCCGGCGACCTGGGCCTGCATGCCCTGGTGCGCGGATTCGAAACGGGGCTTGAGGCGCTCCACGCCCTCGATAATCTCCGCGAGTTGCACGCCCAGTTCGGTGGCCTCGGACACACCGCGGCGCACTTGCTCGCCGAAGCGGTCCATCTCCATGACGCCGCTGGACACGGCGCTGCGCATCTCGGTGACGATGCGCCCGATATCGAGCGTGGCGACATCGGTCTGGTCTGCCAGACGGCGGATTTCACGCGCCACCACGGAGAATCCAAGTCCGTACTCGCCCGCTTTCTCCGCCTCGATGGCGGCGTTCAGCGATAACAGGTTGGTCTGCTCGGCCACCTTGCTGATTGTGGTCACGACGGCGCCGATGTTGTTCGCCCGTTCGGCGATCACGGCGAGCTTGGACGAGATCGAGGCCGTAGCACTGGCCAGCGCCTGCATGGTCGATTCCATGCGTTCGAGATCCCCACGCCCGCGGTTGGCCACGGCAGCGGTGTCGTTGCTCGCGCTCGCCACCTCGTGCATGGTCTGCAGCAGTTCCCGCGAGGTGGCGCTGATTTCGGTGATGGAGGCGGCTATCTGGCTGGTGGAGGCGCCGAATCCGGCGGTGATCTCGCGCTGCCTGTTGGCGGCCGCGGCGATGTCGTTGGCAGCGGAGGTGAGCTGCACGCCGGAGGCCTTGATCTTGCCGATCAGCCCGGAGAGCGCTGTCACCATGGCGCCAAGGCCGCGCAGCAGCACGCCCGATTCGTCCTGCACCTCCGAGCTCGCTGCGGTCGTGAGATCGCCCGCGGTCACCCGCGCCGCGGCAGCCGCGGCCCGCTCCACGCGCTCTATGGGACTGCGCACGAGCCGGAACGATATGGCCAGTGCGAGCAATGCGCCCAGCACCACGATCGAGAGAACCTTCCGGAAGCTGTTCCACACCGGAGCCAGCACCTCCTCGCGGGTTACCGATATCCATAACGACCACTCGCCCGTGGGAATCCGGGTGCCCGCCAGGTAGCGCTGTTCGCCCGTGACCGGGTCAGTAAAGAGAATCATGCTTTCGTTTACGGCCCGGGTGTAGAGCGGCTTCAGATATTCGAGATAAGGCGTGTCTTCGATCAGACGTGTCCGCATTGTCGGGTCCATGGTGGCGCTGATGACACGTCCACGTCGACTGACCAGCAGGTATTGCTCCGACTTGAATGTAGCGGTTTTCTTGAGGAAATCGTCCACGTCCTCTAGCGAGCGGTCGACCCCGGTCCAGCCGGCGAACTCGCCGTTGATCATTATCGGCGCCGTCTGCTCCACCATGTACTTGCCCTCATACGGATAGGGCTCGGTGATAATGTATCCCAAGGCTTTCAGCGTTTGTGTGTCGGACGGCACGTACAATTTGCTTATCCCGCCGGGGAGCACGATGCCCTCTGCCTCCGGCTTGCCCATCATTCGATTGCGCAGGCCGCGGTAGTAGTAGCTGGTATCCATATCTATCTGCGGATTCAGCATGATCCGGGTCGGGTCTGCCAGGTCGCGGAACCAGTAGGGTATGAATCGACCGGCGGCATCCATGGCCCGCGGATTGAGGTCGGGATGGGGTTTGGCATCCTGCCCGTCTGCATCGGGGTCGTAGCCGACGTATGCCGCGGTAAAAGCCGGGAAACGCTCCAGAACATCTTTCGCGAATGCGAGCGAGGCACTGCGATTGCCGAACATCCCGCTTTGCTGCGCCAGCGCCATGATCCGGGCGGCGTCGAGGGCCTGTGAATTGGTCGCATCGACACGCTGGGCAACTTTGATGTTGGCATCGCGCAGGTGGCTTAACTGCAGTTCGACCCTGGCTTGGTAGAACTGGAACAGCTGGTAGCTGCTGGCGACGACCGTGGCCACGAGGAGCGGCAGCCCGCTGGAGAGCATGATCTTGGTGCGCAGTTTCATCTCAGTGTCCTTATTCTGTGCCGCCGAGAGTTACGCCGAGGGGGAGTATAGGCCCCGGCGGTGCTCGGGAAGACCGCTCTCAGGCGGTTTTTGCGATTGCCTCGATGTCCATCAGCAGTTCCGGCAGCAGCAATTCCTTCACGATCACCACCGAGCTCGCCGGCGGATGCGCGGCGAAGACGCTGGTGTGTTCTCAGGGCAGTCCGCTGCCTGGCACGCGCACGCGCGCCAGATCGATGCGCCCGCCGCGCGCCCGCAGCGTGACGGCATGCTGGTGGTCGGGCGCCACGCATATGAAGAGGTCACGACGATCCGCGCCACCGAGCATGCAGGCATAGGCCTTGCCGTTCTCGATGTCGATACGCTCGAGGATCTCGCCGCCCTCGCGCACGCGCAGCACACTCGGGCCTGCGGTTGCCACCCACACGCAGCCTTCTGCGTCGAGGCAGATACCATCGGGTATGGAGCCGTCGGTGAATTCCGCGAACACGCGGTGGTTGCCAAGTCGCCCGTCGGCGTCGCGGGTCCAGGCGTGCAGCCGGAAGGCCAGCGATTCGGCGATGATCAGGGTGCGGCCATCGGCTGAGATGACGCTGCCGTTGGGGCACAAGAGACCGTCACAGGCGAGCTCAACGCTGCCGTCCGCCTGCACCAGTGCCACCGCCGTGGTGCAAGGGGTCTCGCCATTAACGAAATCAAAGCCGATGTTGCCCACATAGGCCCGCCCCTCGGCATCCACCACCATGTCGTTGCTGGGCCCCGGGTGAAGCGCGCGCAGATCCGCCCATACCTGCAGTGCACCCTCGTGTCGACGATAGACCTGGCGCTCGTGCATCGACACCACCAGCAAGTCGCCGTTGGGCATCCAGCCGAGTCCAGAGGGGTCGCCGGGTACGCGAAATTCCTCGAGCACCTCGCCCGCCGGGCCCAGTCGGCGCACCAGGCCATCGTGTTGGTCCGAAAACCACAGTGAGCCTCCATGCCACCGTGGTCCTTCGGGGAAGGCGTAGCCGCGCGAAAAACAGCTAACTGCGGTGACCATGCTGTTCAGCGCCTCGCGCATTCGTGGAGTATCGCGCCCAGCCGGGCGATACCCGTCGTGATCACCGCTTCGCTCACGTGGCTGTAGGCAAGTCGCAGGTATTGCCGTCCGTCGCTCTCGCCCATGAACCGTTCGCCCGGACGGAAAAAAAGGCCCTGCTTGCCCGCGAGTTCCGCCACGCGCTGCCAGTCAACCCGCTCGTCGATCTCGAGCCACAGATAGAACGAGCCGTTCGGCTCGCGGAACCGCACGTAATCACCGCAGTGCTCGCGCACGGCGCTGGCTGCGGCGTGGCACTTGCGACCGTAGACCTCCGCGGCGCGCGCTACGTGAGGCCCGAAGAGTCCCTCGGCGAGAAACTCGGCCATGAGGCGTGACAGCCACTGACTGACGCCCAGATCCTGCCGCACGCCAGCCAGTGCGCCGATGCCTTGTGTGCTGCCGGCCATCCAGCCCAGGCGAAGCCCCGGCGCCACGGTCTTGCTGAAGGCGTTGCATTGCATCACGCGGCCGCTGGTGTCGAGACCGAGCAAGGAGGGCAGCGGCTCGCCGGCAAAACGGAGTTCGCCGTAGACGTTGTCCTCGAGAATCATGAAATTGAAGCGCTCGGCGAGTTCGAGCAGCCGGTGCCGGCGCGGCAGTGAGAGTTCCACCCCCGTGGGCAACTGGAAGGTGGCGATGGTGTAGACCATCTTGACGCGCCGTCCCTCGCCAGCAAGGGCGATCAGCAACTGCTCCAGCGCGTCGGTGTCCAGTCCGTCGGCATCCACTGGCACGCTGCGCACGTCGGCGCCGGCCATCTCCATGAAGCGCAGGGCATACGGAAACGACGCCGCCTCGACGATCACCACATCGCCGCGATCCACGTAGCCGTTCACGGCCAGCGCAATGGCCTGTACCGATCCCGAAGTAAGGATGATGCCGCGTGGATCTAGGGTGCGACCCTCGGTCTCGAGATAGCGGGCGGCGAGTTGCGTACGCAGGCCCTTGTACCCGAACACCAGCTCTTCGTAGCCGGTTGCGGCGTCGAAGTATTCCAGCGCCTCGGCGCCGTCGCGCTCGAGGATCTTCTGCGCGAGCCGCAGGAGCTGCTGTTGCGGGAAGGTCTCGGGGGCTGCCAGTCCCTGGTCGAAATTGAAACTGACCGGCACCGCGGGGTCGGGGAAAAAGAGCGGCGGTCCGCTTCGGGCGGCGCTGGAGTACAGGGCGGTTATGTCGTCTGTCATGGCGGTCTCTGGCGGTGCATCCGGTGATGGACGTGGCGGGTTCTGGCGGTGCCGTGGCTTTTGCCGGGCTTGGCTCCTGTCTTACAACCCCTTCTTACAGGATGGCCTGGCTGCCGGCAGGGGCCGTCTGATCCGCGAGCTTGTCCTCGCGCAGCCACTGCACGAAGAGTTCGTAACCCAGCACCAGCACCACCGCCCCCACGAAGAGCCCGATGATGCCCTGGCTGAGAAAGCCGCCGATCGCACCGAGGAAGATCACCAGGATGGGTACGTCCAGTCCACGCCCCATCAGGAGTGGTTTGAGCACGTTGTCCAGAGGCAGCAGCACGACGGTCCAGACACTGAACAGCACCGCCGTGCTCATGTCGGCATTGGCGAAGAGCCAGACGGCGGTGGGGATCATCACCAGAGCCACTCCGATCTGCACCACGCACATCACCAGCATCAGCACCGTCAGCAGGCCTGCCGCGGGCACGCCGGCCACGAGCAGGCCAAGCCCCGCCATCAGCGACTGGATCAGTGCCACCCCGAGGATCCCGCGCGTGACGCCCCGGATCGTGGCCAGCGCAAGTTCCGCGAGGTAATGACCGCGGCTGCCGCCGATGCGCCCCGCAAAGGCCAGCGCACCCGCCCCGGAGCGACCCGCCGTGGCGAGCAGCGCGCCGCCGATCAGGATCGCGAGCACGAATTCGAGCAGCGCCATGCCTATCCTGGCGGCGCCGGCTACCAGCCAGCCCACGACGTCCTTGATGTAGGGCTGGAACTTGGCGAGCGCGGCATCGAGGTTGTGCGAGGCGAGCAGCCAGAAGGCATGCACGCTCTTGCCCACCACGGGCCACTCCGCCACCCGTGCCGGAGGCTCCGGCACGGCGAGCCTGCCCTGCTGCCATGAATCGACCAACAACTGTGTCTCGGCAACGAGCGAATTACCGAGCAGTACGGCCGGCACGATGATCATGCCGAGCATCGCCAGTACCACCACGGTAGCCGCCAGAGCCGGACGGTTGCCGAGCCGCTCGCTCAGGAGCTGGCAGGGCCCGTGGAGCGCGATGGCGAGGATCACGCCCCACGCGAGGGGGAGCAGGAAAGGAAACAGGATCACCCCGCACCAGCCGATCAGCAGAGCCAACGACCCGAGCCGGATGGTGACCTCAGTGGCGATCCGCAGCGGACGTTCGGTGTCAGACATGGGCTGTCCCGGCTCTTGGATGGCGGCCTCAGCCGGGTCGGCGGCTGAACTTCTCGAAGTTCTCCTGCCGTGCCCGCTCGCTTTTGCGCAACAGTACCACGGTCGCGCCGGTGCCTCCGAGGTGTTGCGGTGCGGAGTGCATGGCGAGCACCTCGGGCAGCTGGGGCAGCCAGAAGGCGACGCAGCTCTTCAGCAGCGCTGGCGTCTTGCGCCCCACTCCCCGGCCGTGGCTCACGAGGCAGACCCGGAGGTCGTGCTTCAGGCAGTCGCGCACCAGTTGGAAGACGCCGAGCAGCGCCTGCTCCACGGTAAGGCCGTGCAGGTCGAGACGCGTGTCCACACGGTACTCGCCGTGGCGCAGGCGCTTGAATACGCCGTACTGGACTCCCGGGCGCAGGAAGCTCAGTTCCGCATGCGGATCGAGCAAGGGGATGTCGTTCGTGCTGAGGAAGTTGGGGTCGCGCTGGAGCAGCGCCTGGGCGGCGCGCCGGCGCTCAAGCGTTCCGGGCGTAAGCTCGGGCAGCCGCTTCAGCAGCAGCGGCGTGTCGCCTGTCAGGGGGATCACGTCCTCGCCCAGCAGGTCGCGGAAGTCGCCGGTGTTGGGGTCGTCGGCAGTCATGGATGCAGCCCGGCGGTGGTTGCGGGAGGCCGGCGCAGCGTGCCGGGTCAGGCCCAGTATACGCGGCTGAAATGCCGCCGGACCCGGGTAGTTTGCTGAAATCCGGCGTGCCTCCAGCTACACTGCCAACGCATTCCGCACCACAACTCAATCGCCCTGCGGTGCCCCGCCGCTGAGAGACTCCGATGCTCGGTCTGATGATGAATTCGCAGCTCACGCTCACCGCGATCATGGAACATGCGCGTAAATTTCATGGCGATGCGCAGATCGTGTCGGTCACCGCCGATGAACCGCTGCACCGTTACCGCTACCGCGACTGCTTTGCCCGCGCCGCGCGGCTCGCCAACGCACTGCGCCGGCTGGGCGCCCGCCCCGGCGACCGCGCAGGCACGCTGGCCTGGAACGACTACCGCCACCTCGAGGTGTACTTCGGCGCCGCCTGCGAGGGGCTGGTCTGTCACACCATCAACCCGCGCCTGTTCGCCGAGCAGATCGACTTCATCGTCAATCACGCCGAGGATCGCTGGCTGTTCGTAGACCCGGCGTTCCTGCCCCAGTTGCGCGCGTTGCAGGAGCGTCTACCCACGGTCGAGCGCTTCGTGATCCTGGGGCCTGCTGCCAGCGCCGAGGGCTGCGGCCTGCGCGATGCCGTCTCCTACGAGAGCCTGATCGCCGCCGAGCCGGAGTCCATCGTATGGCCCGATCTCGGCGAGAACACGGCCTGCTCGCTCTGCTACACCTCGGGCACTACCGGCAACCCCAAGGGCGTGCTCTACAGCCACCGTGCGCTGGTGCTGCACACCTACGGGGCAGTGATGCCCGACGCCATGAACATCTCCTGCCGCGAGGTGCTGATGCCGGTGGTGCCGATGTTCCACGTCAATGCCTGGAGCATCCCCTACGGTGCCGCGGTGGTTGGCGCCAAGCTGGTTTTTCCGGGGCCGCGCATGGGTGATGGCGAGGCGCTGCAGCGGCTGATCGAATCCGAGTCCGTCACGCTGTCGGCGGCGGTGCCCACGGTGTGGCTCGCGGTGCTCGGCTATCTCGAGAAGACGGGCAAGCGCGTCCCATCGCTGAAGCGCGTGATCGTGGGCGGCGCGGCCTGTCCACGCTCGATCATGGAGGCCTTCGAGCAGCGCCACGGCGTGCATGTGCAGCATGCGTGGGGCATGACCGAGATGAGCCCCATGGGCACCTTGAATTCCCCCACGGCGGACTGGGACACCCTGAGCGCTGACGCGCAGTGGGCGCTGCGCTTGAAGGTCGGCCGCCCGGTGTTCGGCGTCGATGTGAAGATCGTCGATCCTGAGGGGGGTGAGCTGCCGTGGGACGGCGAGTCCTTCGGCTCGCTCAAGGTGCGCGGGCCGTGGATCTGCAGCGAGTATTTCCGCATCGACAAGAGCGATGCCCATGCCGAGGACGGCTGGTTCGAGACTGGCGACGTCGCCACCATCGACGCGCGCGGCTTCGTGGCCATCACCGACCGCATCAAGGACGTCATCAAGTCCGGCGGCGAGTGGATCAGCTCCATCGACCTCGAGAACACCGCCATGGCCCACCCCGGCGTGGCCGAGGCCGCGGTGATCGGTGCGGCGCACCCGAAGTGGTCCGAGCGTCCGCTGCTTTGCGTGGTGCGCAAGCCGGATACCGCCGTGAGCCGGGAGGAACTGCTCGCCTTTTTCGACGGCAGGGTCGCCAAATGGTGGATCCCCGACGACGTGGTGTTCGTAGATGAACTGCCCCACACCGCCACTGGCAAGTTGAGCAAGAAGGACCTGCGCGACCGCCTGAAAGATTACCGCTTCCCGGGGACCTGAGTCCGCGCGTACCGCGCGCCCCCCGACACATGATCACCGAGCCCTTGCAGGAGTAGAGGCATGAGCGACTACACACCCCCCGTCAACGAGATTGCTTTCGTGCTCGAGGAGCACGCCCGCATGGCGGAGCTGGTCGCGTTGGGCTTTGACGAGGCCACTCCCGATCTGGTGCAGGCCATCCTCGAGGGCGCGGCCAGCCTCACTGCCGAGGCCATGGCACCGCTCAACTGGCCCGGCGATCGCCAAGGCACGCGCGTGCATGAGCGGCAGGTGCAGCAGGCCGACGGCTTCAAGGAGGCCTACTGGCAGTACGTCGAGGGTGGCTGGAACAGCGTGCCGTTTCCCGCGCAGTACGGGGGGCAGGCCCTGCCGGTGACGTTGGCCACCGCGGTGCAGGAGATGGTGCAGTCGGCCAACCTTTCGCTCAGCCTCTGCCCGCTGCTTACGCAGGGCTCGATCGACGCCATCCTTGCGCACGCCAGCGACGCGCTGAAGGACACCTACCTGCCGAAGCTCATCTCGGGCGAGTGGACCGGCACCATGAATCTCACCGAGCCGCAGGCCGGCTCCGATCTCTCGGTGGTGACCGCACGCGCCGAGCGTGATGGTGAGGCCTACCGCGTTTTCGGCACCAAGATCTACATCACCTGGGGCGATCACGCGATGACCGACAACGTCATCCACCTGGTGCTCGCCCGACTCCCTGACGCACCGCCCGGTGTGAAGGGCATTTCGCTCTTCCTGGTGCCCAAGTACCTGGTGAATGCGGATGGCAGCATTGGCGCACGCAACGACCTGTACCCCGTCTCGGTCGAGCACAAGCTCGGCATCAACGCGAGCCCCACCTGCGTGATGAGTTTCGGCGAGAACGGCGGTGCCACCGGCTGGCTGGTCGGTCGCGAGAACAACGGCCTTGCCTGCATGTTCACCATGATGAATCACGCGCGGCTCTCGGTGGGCCTGCAGGGCGTGGCGGTCTCGGAGCGTGCGCTGCAGCACGCCGCGCACTACGCACGCGAGCGCGTCCAGGGTGCGGCCGGCGGTTCGGCGGCACGGGTGACGATCATCAACCACCCCGATGTGCGGCGCATGCTGCTCACCATGAAAGCGCTCACCGAGGCCGGTCGCGCGCTCACCTATCTGGCCATGGGCGGCTACGATCGCACCCACAATGCCACCGACGAGGGCAGCAACGCCTTCCACGAGGCGCGTCTTGCGCTGCTCACGCCGATCGTCAAGGGCTGGTGCACCGAGAACTCCATGGAGATCACCTCCATCGGCGTGCAGGTGCACGGCGGCATGGGCTTCATCGAGGAAACCGGCGCTGCGCAGTACATGCGCGATGCGCGCATCCTGCCGATCTACGAGGGCACCAACGGCATCCAGGCGATCGACCTCATCGGGCGCAAGTTCCTGCGTGACGGGGGCGAGGCGATGGCCGAACTGATCGATGAAATGCGTGGCGTGGCAGACGCGCTCTCCGCAACACAGGCGCCGCTCGCACGCGCGCTGAGCGCCGCCATCGACACGCTCGAGAAGGCGGGCGCCTGGGTGCGCGCCAATGCTGATGCCGAGGGCCGCACGGCCAACGCCTCCGCTTATCACTTCATGATGCTGGCCGGCACCGTGGCTGGCGGCTGGCAGATGGGTGTGGCGGCGCTGGCCGCGCAGCGCAAACTTGCTGCGGGCGAGGGCAATGCCGCCTTCCTGCAGTCGAAGCTCGTGACAGCGCGCTTCTACGGCGAGCAGATCCTGCCGCGGGCGGGCATGCACGCGGCGGTCGCGATGACGCCGGCGGCGACGGTCATGGCGATGGAGGAGGGGATGTTTGGCTGATCAGGGCGCGCCGTCGCCGGGTTGCTCGTCGACATTGCTGCGTGCCAGCGCTTCTGCGCCGAGTTTGCGGAGCATTTGTCCGCGGCGGCCCAGTTCGAGCGCGAGCAGGATTCGCTCTCTTGCCGAGTCGGGACCCCGACGAGGGGAGAAGGGTGCGCTCTTGCTGGGTTTTCGACCGGGGGGTTTGGTATCCATAGGCAGAGAGTGATGGGTGTCACCAAGGTCGTCAAGCAACCTCGCTGCGGCTCTCATCCCCCGCCCACCGCCCCACCGTCGCCGTAACCGCAACATCCCCCGTCACATTCACCACGGTGCGCGCGATGTCCGGGATATTCTCCACGGCGAGCAGCAGCGGCAGCAGGTCAAGCGGCAGGCCTAGCACCAGCCAGATCGGCGTGGCCGTGGTGTAGAAGGTGAGCTGTCCCGGCAGGCTCACCGAAGCCATGCTGGTCAGCACCGCCACCGTGATCGCGGTGGCCAGTTGCAGCAGCGTGGGTTCCACCCCGTACAGGTGCGCGCCGTAGAGCGCCACCGCCAGGTTCACGCCGGGGCTCGAGAGCCGGAACACCGACACTGCGAGCGGCAGCACCAGGCTGGTTACCGACGCCGAGACGCCCAGCCCCTCACGGCAGCCCTGCACCATCGCCGGTAGCGAGGCAAGCGAGGACTGCGTGCTCGCCGCCACCACCTGTGCCGGCAGCGCTGCGCGTGCGAAGCGCGCCAGCGACACGCGGGCGCCGAGCATCGCTCCCGGGTACACCAGCAGCCCCATCGCAGCCATCAGCAGTAGCAGCATCAGGATGTAGTGCAGCAGGGCTCCTGCTGCCTCCAGTCCGGTGCGCGAGCCGAGCAGGAAGGCAAGCGCGAATACGCCGATCGGTGCGATGCGCAGCACCCAGTGCACGATCACGAGCAATGCGTCTGCCATCGCCTGAAAGAAGCCCACCAGTCGCGCGCGGGCCTCGGGTTCGATGCGCGTGACGGCAAACCCGAACGCCACCGCGAACACCACCAGCGGCAGCATCGCGCCCTCGGCGGCGGCCTGCACCGGATTCACCGGCACGATGCCCTGCCACCACTGCGCTACTGCGCTCGCCACTGGCACTTCGCCGGCGCTCACACTGCGCAGGGCAGCAGCCGCGCTTGCTGTAACCGGCCAGGCCTCGAGTATCAGCGGGAAGAGCAGCGCGGCCAGCGCGGCCGAGGCCGTCAGCAGCGCCACCATCAGCCCCAGCGCGCGGGCTGCGAGGCCTCCGGTGCTGGCGGTATCCGAGGCCGCGGCGATGCCCGTGACCACCAGCGCAAAGACAAGCGGTACGATGCCCATGCGCAGCGCGCTCAGCCACAGTCCGCCGAGCGGATCGGCAATTCCCTGCGCAATAGGGAGCATATCGCCGCCCACGCTCCGCAGCAGGGCGCCTGCTGCAATCCCCAGCAGCAGCGCGAACAGAATTCTTAGTGTTGTACTCATGGGTGTTGTTTTTTTGCCTGCGTGTTCAGTCGCGCCCGGCCTGTGAGGTCACCGCCGCGTTGCAGCGCACCACCAGATCCCACACGCGAACGGTCTAGCTCATAAACGTATCTCATTCCGGGCCAGTTGCAGGCACAGGTTAACAGCCTAACAGAGTGGCATTTGAACCCGCGGTAGCCCCTCGCGTCCTGCGGCAGATCACGTCCGATGCAGATCACACCCCCGCCGGGGGTATGGCCTCGGGCGCCTCGGTCGGGGCACACTCTCGTCTTCGCGTCCTTCCCGCCGAACGGGTCACAGCAAACGGAGGTTCTCCATGTTCGATTACCGCAAATTCTATATCGATGGCGCCTGGGTCGATCCCGCCGTGCCGCGTGATCTCGACGTGATCGATCCGGCCACCGAGCAAGCCGTAGGTGTGATATCGCTGGGCGCGGGTGCCGATGTCGACCGCGCCGTGGCCGCCGCACAGCGTGCCTTCCCGGCGTGGTCCAGAACCAGCCGTGAGGAACGTCTGGCGATCCTCGAGCGGGCGCTGGCGATCTACATGCGCCGCAGCGAAGAAGTCGGTCGTGCCATTGCCCACGAGATGGGTGCGCCATGGTGGCTTGCCAAGGGTTCGCAGGCCGGCTGCGGCACGGGCCACCTCGCCACCGCGGTGGAGGTGCTGAAGAACTTTGTGTTCGAGGAGCAGCGTGGTCGCACGCGCGTGGTGTACGAAGCCGTGGGCGTCTGCGCCCTGATCACCCCGTGGAACTGGCCGATCAACCAGATCGCCTGCAAGGTGGCGCCGGCGCTTGCCACCGGTTGCACCATGGTGCTCAAGCCGAGCGAGATCGCGCCGCTGTCTGGGTATCTGTTTGCCGAGATCCTCCACGAGGCCGGCGTGCCGGCTGGCGTCTTCAACCTCGTGAACGGTGACGGACCCGGCGTAGGCGCGCCGTTGAGCGCGCACCCGGGTATCGACATGGTCTCGTTCACCGGTTCCACCCGGGCGGGCGCGCTGATCGCGAAGGCGGCCGCCGACAGCGTGAAGCGGGTCACGCAGGAACTGGGCGGCAAATCGCCCAATATCATTCTCGATTTCCCCGGTTTCGCCGATGCGGTGTTCGCGGGCGCGCGCGCCTGCTTTTTCAACACCGGACAGTCCTGCAACGCGCCCACGCGCATGCTGGTGCCGGCTGCCCGTCACGCCGAGGCGCTCGAGGTCGCCGCACGCGCGGCAGCCACTGAGGTGGTGGGTGCCCAATTCGCCGAAGGCACGACGGTGGGGCCGGTGGTGAGTGATGTGCAGTGGCGGAAGATTCAGGGCCTGATCGCAAAGGGCATCGCCGAGGGAGCGCAGTTGGTGGCTGGCGGCACGGGTCTGCCAGATGGCATCAGCAAAGGCTATTTCGTGAAGCCCACTGTCTTTGGAGGCGTGAACAACCAGATGACCATCGCCCGCGAGGAGATCTTCGGGCCGGTGCTGTCTATTCTCCCCTACGGCAGCCTGGATGAAGCCGTGGAGATCGCCAATGACACGCCTTACGGCCTGTCGAGCTACATATCCGGTGAGCCGGAGGAGGCTCGCCAACTGGCGACTCGCCTGCGTACCGGGATGGTGCACCTGAACGGCGCCGGCACTGATATCCGGGCCCCCTTCGGCGGCTTCAAGCAGTCGGGTAACGGTCGGGAGTGGGGTGAGTGGGGCTTCCATGACTATATGGAGATCAAGGCGGTCATGGGTTACGGAGCCTGATCGCAGCGGCATTCGGGGAGGTATTCCGCGGTGATTGACGCGCAGCGGGAAGAGGCCTGGCGTGCCGAGAGGCTCCGCGAGACCACGCGGGTGCTGCGCGCGGGCGATGCCCCCGGCGCGGAGTCCCTGTGCCGGGATTTCCTGCTGCTGCACCCGGGCTGCGCCTCTCACCTGCGCCTGCTTGCGCACAGCCTGCACGCGCAACAGCGGGAGGCTGAAGCAGAAGCAGCGCTGCGCTTCGCGCTCGATATCGAGCCTGCAGTGGCGGGCATTCACGAGGATCTCGGCTCCCTCATGATGGGGCTCGGCAGGGCTGAGGATGCCGTCAGCTGCCTGCGCGCAGCGATCCGCCTCGATCCGCGCTCGGGCAGCGCCAACCGCAAGCTTGGCAAGGCTCTGGTGGCGCTGGGCCGGGGTGCCGACGCAGACCTCGCCTATGCGGAGTTCCTTGAACTCGATCGAGATCGCGGGGGGCTCGCGGCTGCCCTGGAGTTGCTGCGCGATGGTGACGAGACTGCTGCGGCCGACGCCTTCCGGACCGCGCTCCGCGCCAACCCCGACAACGTTGACGCCATGCGTTTCCTGGCCGGCATCTACCGCCGGCAGAAGCAACAGCTTGGCGATGCCGAGGCGCTGTTGCGCCGCGCGCTGCAACTGGCGCCCGATTACCTCGCCGCATGGCTGTTGCTGGGTTCGGTGCAGATCGAGCGGGTCAAGCTCGCGGATGCAGCCGCCACCCACCGCCGCGCCATCGCTCTGGATGACACCAGCACCGAGGCCTGGGCGGGCCTTGGCAATGCGCTGTCACGCGCCGGCGATGCGGCGGGCGGTGCCGCCGCCTATGCGCGTGCCGTAGCGCTCGAACCCGGCATCCCTGGCGTGCAAATGGGCTACGCCCATGCCCTGAAGACCATCGGAGATCAGTCCGGGGCTCTCCGCGCCTACCGCGCTGCCATTCGTGCCAAGCCCGATTTTGGCGAGGTCTACTGGAGCATGGCAAACCTCAAGGTGTTCCGTTTCGAGGACGCCGAGGTGGCCGCCATGGAAGAGCAGCTCACGCGAGCCGGCCTGGACGAGAGCGCCGAGATCCACTTCCGCTTCGCGCTGGGCAAGGCCTGCGACGACCGCAAGGAATACCCGGCTGCGTGGCAGCACTACGACGCCGGCAACCGCCGCCAACGCATGTTGGTGAAACACGACGGAGTCGACATGGAAGCGCGGCACGCGCGGATCATCGAGACATTCACGGAGGAATTTCTCGCAGCGCACGCGGGCAACGGGTGTGACTCGCAGGCGCCGATTTTCATCGTCGGCTTGCCTCGCTCGGGGTCTACGCTGATCGAGCAGATTCTTGCCAGCCACAGCCAGGTCGAAGGCACGGCTGAGCTGCCCACGTTGGGGAAGATCGTGGTCTCGCTGGGACGCTACCGCACCGATCGCCGGGAGTACCCGGAATTGCTTCGTGATTTTCGTCGCAAGGACTGGCGCGCCTACGGTCTGCAGTACATCGAGGAGAGTGCAGCCTACCGCTTTAGCGATCGCCCCCGCTTTACCGACAAGCTGCCGAACAATTTCCCCCACGTGGGGCTGCTGCATCTGATCCTGCCGAACGCCGTGATCATCGATGCGCGTCGTCATCCGCTCGACAGCCTTCTCGGCAACTACCAGCAGCTCTATGGCAAGGGTCAGAACTTCAGCTATGACATGGCCGAACTGGCCGAGTACTACCTCTCCTACCACCGCTTGATGCAACACTGGCAGCGCGTGATGCCCGGCAAGGTTCTCGAGGTGAATTACGAGGACACCGTGACCCGGCTCGAGTGGCAGGTGCGTCGCATCCTCGAGCACTGCGGGCTCCCCTTCGAGGAGCAGTGTCTTCGTTTCCACGAGACGGAGCGTGCGGTGAAGACCGCGAGTTCCGAACAGGTGCGGCAGCCGCTCTACACCGGCTCGCTCGGCAAGTGGCGGCGCTACGAGCAGGAGATCGGTTTCTGGATCGAGGAACTGGCGCCAGTGCTCCAGACCCTGCCGCCGCAGGTGCGCGACGCCGGGGCGTAGGTGTCGCGGGCATGGCCCGCTCCTACGGCAGGGCGCAGTAATTCGTGGTGGTAGGAGCTGTCGCGGGCATGGCCCGCTCCTACGGCAGGGCGCAGTGATTCCTGGTGGTAGGAGCGGGCCATGCCCGCGATAGCGCCG
>CAMAXE010000026.1 GCA_945862145.1 Klebsiella pneumoniae | reverse complement strand
GAGGGCTCGGTGTTCGAGTACGCGCTGGATGCGGCAACGGGCAAGTACATTTCCACCGATGGCGCGGGTGCCTACGAGACGCTGGAGGTGCTGCGCGATGGCGCCGGAGCGCTGCTCGGTTACACGGTGGTGCGCGCGGACCAGACGCGGCTCAGCTTTGATGCGCAGGGCCGCCTGACGCGCTGGGAGGACACCAACGGGGTGTTCCAGAGCTACACCTACGGCACCGCGGGAATCACGCAGGTAACGGACGACGCGGGCCATGTTCTCACCTACGCCTATAACACCAACGGTCGCCTCACGAGCGTGACCGACGAGGCCGGCGTGGTGCTGGTCCGGTACGCCTATTCGGGTGGCAGGCTGGCCACCGTGACGGACCGCATGGGCCATGTCACCAAGTACTTCTACTACACGGATGGCTACCTGCAGCGCATCGAGCTGCCGGCGGCGCAGACAGTCGGCGGCGTGGCGCAGAGCTTTGCGGCGCGGGTAATCAGTTTCGAGTACCAGACGCTGACGGGGTTGGGCGTGCCGCCGGCGGGCGCGCGGGTGTTGAGCCGGATGGTCGATGCCGAGGGCAAGGCGACCAGTTTCAGCTACACCTTTACGCTGGATGTGAGTGGCGCACGTACGGGTGCGGGTACCACGACGGTGACGGATGCGCTCGGCAAGACGATGCGCTACAGCTACCGTGCCGACGGGGCGATCACGCAGGTGCTGGACCAGTCGAACAATGCGACGGACTACGCCTACGACGCGGCGGGCAACCTGCTCTCGGTGTCGGACCGCAACGGTTTCGGGGTGGTGGGCAGCGACAGCTACTACTACCGGGCGCTGCGAGCGGAGCTGGGCTACACCGACACCACGGGCGCGGGCAAGCTGATTGCCGATCTCACGGCGGCGGAGAAGACCGCGCTGAAGGCGCTGTTCACCGCGCGTTTCAGTTACGACGCGCGCGGCAACGTGCTCACCAGCACCGACAACGCCGGCAACACCACCACCTACACGTACACCGCGTTCAACAAGGTTGCGACGATCACCACGGCCGAGGGCGGGGTCACGCAGTTTTTCTACGACACGAACGTCAAGCAGAACCTGGTGAAGCAGGTCGATCCGGGCGGGGATGTCACGCGCTTCACCTACGACATCTACGGCAACCTGAAGACGCGGCAGGTCTATCTGGATCGGGCGGACGCGGCGAAGGCGCCTGCGGATGTGGCGGCGGACAAGAAGCAGGTCACCACGTTTTTCTACGACCTCCACGGCAACAACATCCGCACCCTGGATGCCGAGGGCGTCAACGCCTACGGCAGCTACGGCCACTTCGGCAACCTGCTCAGCAGCACCGACGGGCGCGGCAACAAGACGCTCTACACCTACGACGGTGACAACCGCCTGGTGCAGCTGCAGGACCCTACGGGCCGCAAGACGCTGTTTGCCTACGACGCGGTGGGCAACCGGATCGGGATCACCACGGACTGGAACGGCCACACCATCACGCAGGTGTTTGATAAAAACAACCGGCTGATCTCGACCATCCACCCCGCCGAGGACGCCAACGCCGCGCGCACGCGCACCACCACGGTGGGCTACGACGACGTGGGCAACCGCACCAGCGTGACGGATGCCGAGGGTCGCACCACCACTTACACCTACAGCGCGCGGCGCGAGCTGATCGAGATCAAGAGCGCGGCGGTCGATGACGATGGCAACGCGACCACGGCGGCGGTGCAGTACACGCGCACGCTCTTCTACGATTTTGAAGGCAACACGATCTGGGCTACGGATGCGCGCGGCAACGCCACCGGCTACCAGTACACCCGCGACGGGCTGCTGCGGCTGCAGACGATGGCCGACGGCCAGATCACACAGTACAGCTACGACCGTAACCAGAACCTGCTCTCGGTGGTGGCCGGCCTGCAACTCGAACTCTCGAAGCGCCAGACCACGACCTACGCCTACGACGCCGAGAACCAGATCATCCGCGTCACGGATGCCAAGGGTGGCGTGACTGCTTACGCCTACGACGCCCCCGGCAACATGGCCGAGATGACGGACGCTGCGGGCCGTGTCTCGCGGCTGCAGTACGACCGCAACAACCGGCTGCGCTTCGAGGTGTCTGCGGCGGTGGGGGTGTTCGATGCGGCGACGGGCGCTGCGGTTATCGACCCGGCCACCGGGCTGCAGCAGACGGTGAGCTACACGGTAGAGCACCGCTTCGATGCCGATGGCAACGAGATCGAGACCATCGACCAGAACGGCAAGAGCACGCTCTATGCCTTCGACACGGTGAACCGCACCACGAGCATGACCGATGCCAACGGCATCACCACGGCTTACACCTACGACGGCAACGACAACATTCTCGCGATCACCATCACGGCGGCCGCAGCAACCTCGCCCAGCCAGGTGAGCAGTTACCAGTACGACGAATTCGATCAGCTGATTGCAGCCACCGACGGTGTGGGTAATGCGCTGGTGGCAAGTGACACCGCGCTGTACCAGAACCTGCGCAAGGAGCTGGGCTACACGGTCACTGTCAGTGGCGTCACGCGCGGCAAACTGGTCGCCGAGCTCACGGACGCGGAAAAGACCGCGCTGCTAGCGGCCTTCACCGAGCGCTACACCTACGACAAGGTCGGCAACCGCAAGACCGCGACCGATCACCTCGGGCGCAGCACGGGTTATGAGTACGATGCCTTCAATCGTCTGGTGCGCGTGACCAATGCGAGCACGGCCGCGGATTACGCCACCGGTGTGAACGCCGGTTTCAACCAGCGCAGCCTGCGCTACGACGGCAACGGCAACCGGGTGCTGTCGATCGACGAGCGGGGCAACCGCAGCGAATACACCTACGACGCGCAGAACCGCCTGCAGGGCAGTGTGGATGCGCGTGGCGTACGCAGCAGCTACAGCTACGACGCGTTCGGCAACCTCAAGAGCAAAACACTCGCCGACGGCAGCCCGGTTGCGCGGGTAACGGACTACGAGTACGACCTGCTGAACCGGCTGAGTGCGGAGATCGCGCGCTCGGCCTCGGGGGACCAGCGCACTGAAATCAGCTACGACGCCGTGGGCAACCGGATGAGCCTGCGCGATGCGCGCGGCAAGACCAGCAACTGGGGCTACGACGCGCTGAACCGCGTGGTGAGCATGCGCGATGCGCTTGGCTTCGAGACGCAGATGCGCTATGACGGCGTGGGCAACACGATCCGCATCATCGATCCGCGCGGCGGTGCGGTGCAGCTCCGCTTCGATGCGGGAAATCGTCAGATCGGTTTCACGGATGCGCGCGGTCGCGTGACGAGCTTCAGCTACGACGCGCTGGATAACCGCGTAGAACAGATCACCGCCGTGGGAGCCGGCGGCGTGGGCTCGCAAGGCGAGGAAATCACGCGCTACGAGTACGACGCCGAGAACAACCTGCGTGCGGTGGTAGTGCTGAACGGTGCTGTCGAGGAGCGCACGGAAACCGGCTTCGACCGGATGTACAACGTGACGCGTCTGACCGACGCGCGTGGCAACACCCAGACGATCCGCTACGACGCGCTCGATCGCGCGGTGGAGCTGACAGATGCGCTGGGCAGCCGCACCACCTTTGCCTATGACCCGAGCGGCAATCTGCTGCGCCGCACCGAGGCGCCAGCGCCGGGCACGGGCGGCGTTGCCGCGGGCACGGTGGTGCGCGAGACGCGCTGGGTCTACGACGCCACTAACCGCATGTTGTCCGAGACCGATGCCACGGGCACGCGCACGGACTACAGCTACGACGTGCACGGCGCGGTGGCGAGCATCACGCGGGCTGCCAACGTCGCGGGCAAGGCCCAGACCGACCGTTTCGAGTACGACAGCTTCGGCAATGTGAAGACCGCGTACGACGCGGCCAACAACCCCACCACCTACACCTACGATGCGGCCAACAACGTGGTCGCGAAAGTGGTGGAGAACGGCACGGTGGACGAGCGCACCACCTACGCCTACAACGATGCGAACCGCCTGATCAGCGAAACGCGCTGGTTGAGCGCGACGAGCTCGACCTCCACGCGCTACGCCTACGACGCCAACGGCAACCTCACATTCACGCAGGACGCCGAGGGCCGCAACACGGTCTGGTGCTACAACGCGGCCAATGAGCTCATTTTGCAGATCGATGCGCTCGGCTACGTCAACGACTACAGCTATGACGCCAACGGCAACCGCGCCACCGAAAAGCGCTATGCCGCGAGCATCGGGGCCCCGCTGGCCACCTTCGATGCCATTGACCGGGGCGTGTTCCAGATCGGCGTGCCGATACTCACGGGCACGCTGGGTGGCGATCGGCTCACCCGTTACCAGTACGACGCGCAGAACCGCCTGCTGCTCGTCAGTGACGATGTCGGTGATATCGTTGCCTACGAATATGACGCCGCGGCCAACCGTACCGCAGTGATTGATGCGCGTGGATTCCGTACCGAATACGGCTACGACGCGCAGAACCGGCTCATCAGCACCATCCATCCCGACGCAAGCCAGGAGACGCGTGAGTACGACGCGCTGGGCAACCTGATCGCGAGCACCGATCGCAACGGTAATCGAGTCACACTCACCTACAATCGGCTGAACCGTCTCTCCAGCGTTACCGACGCCCTCGGCAACGTGGTGAAGACACTCGAATACGACAGGCTCGGCAATGTCACCGGCGAGCGCGATGCGCGCGGCAACTGGACGCACTTCACTTACGGCCCCTTGAATCGCGTGAGCAGGCGCAGCAACGCCGATGCCACCTTCGTGACCTACACCTACGACAAGGTGGGGAACCTGAAGACGGTCACGGACGAGCGTCTCGCGAAGACCACCTACACCTATGACGCGCTGAACCGCCTGAGCTATCTGCTCGATGGCGAGAACCGTCGCACCGACTTCGGCTACGACAAGGTCGACAACCAGATCAGCAAGACAGAGCTTGCTGTGCCCGGCGCCACGGGTGTGCCGGCTAACTACCTTACGACCTACACCTATGACAGGCTTGACCACCTCACGCGGGAGCAGGGCGGCGACGCCGAGTACCGATCGTTCGGCTACAACGCTTTCGGGGATGTGACCTCAGAGGATGCTTACGGCCTCGTCAACACGCGCAGCTACGATCTGCGCGGACGTGTAGTGACTGCCGTTGACGAGGTGGGCAACACCCAGACACGCGATTACGACGCTGCGGGCAACGTCATTTCACGCACAGATGCGCGCGGCAACACCACCACCTTTGTCTACGATGATTCCAATCGTCTTCTCAGCGCATCCTACGGATCGGGTCTGGGTGCCACCACCCAAACCTACGATGCCGCCGGCAATGTGCTGTCGATCACCAGCCCCGAGGGCGGCACGCGGTACTTTGCCTATGACGCGGCCAAGCGCCTGGTGCGCAGCCTGAGCGAGGCCGGCTATCTCACCGTGTACGAGTACGACGTCGCAGGCAACGAAACTGTCAGGCGCGAGTACAACGGCGTGTATACCTTGGCCGCCGATGCGAGCGTGCCGCTGGTACTACCGGGCGACACCGCGCGGGTGAGGCAGTCGACCTGGAACGCCATGAACCAGCTCGCCACTCGCACCGACAGCGACGGTCTCATCATCACCTACAGCTACGACGCCGCCGGCAACCTTGCCGGCAGCATGACTCGCACGGTCAGCACCGCTGATCGCAGCGGCGGAACGCTGGGCTACGACAGCAACGCCATGGTGATCCGCCAGGTAGACGCCGCCGGTGTGGTCACCACGTTCACGCTGAACGCCGCGGGCAATGTGCTGGTCAAAGTTGAGGCTGTGGGCACCGCCAACGCACGCACCAGCACCTACACCTACGACCAGGGCGGCACGCGGCTGCGCTCGGAAACCACCGCCGCGGGTCGCCTCACGCGCTACGAATACGAAGGCGGCAGCGACAGGCTGACCCACAAGACGGTCGAAGACGCCGCCGACGCTACGCACACCATCCTGCGCGAGGAGCGCTGGAGCTACTACGCCAACGGCGAATTGCAGCTCTACGTGAACGCGGTGGGCATGCGCGCCGTCTACACCTGGGAAGGTGGGCTCACCAAAAGCATCACCTATGCCGAGGGCACCGCAAGCGCCTACACCGTCACCTACAGCTACGACGCCCGGAACCGCCTGGTGCAGGAAGACAGCGGCGTGCTGTTCTCGGGCCAGATGGTTTCGACGCGCTATGAGTACGACGACAACGGCAACAAGACCGCCACCGTCCAGGCCGCAGGCATCGCCGGGCAGGAGCGCATCACGCGCTATGCCTATGACGCCCAGAGCCGCCTGATCCGGATCACAGACCCGGAGGGCAAGAGCACCCGTTACGGCTACGACTCCGCGGGCGATCAGGTGTGGATCCTGGACGCCAAGGGCACGGTGACGATCACGCGCAAGAACGCGCAGGGCCTGGTGAGCGAGCGCGTGGTTGGCAAGGCGAGCCTCACGGCCGGCGGTGATCCCGTGCTCTCCGGCGGCTTGCCGGTGATCACCAGCGCCAACGGCGGCGTGCGCACCACCTACACCTACGATGCCGCCAACCCGGCACTGGTGGCCTCCGAGACCACCGGTTTTGTCAGCGCGGGAGCCCCGCTGAACGCCATGCACACCACACGCTACACCTACGATGTGCTGGGCCGTCAGAAGACGATCACCGATGCCGAGGGTTTCAGCTCGAGCTTCGATTACGACGATTTCGGCAATCTCGTTCGGCTAACGGTGGGCGAGTACGTGCTGCCCCCAGAGGTGTTGAAAACCGAATCGGAGAAGTTGGCTTTGACGGACGGCGATCCCATCCCCCAGCCGCTGCAAGGCAACACCTGGAGTTACGCGGGCGCAACCTGGACGTTCCTCGGGCAGTACTGGACCAATCTGGGTGCACTCACCCCTGAGCAGCGCAGCAAGTTCGACCGCTCCACTCCGCAAACCACCACCTTCAGCTACGACGCCGCCAACAACCTGATCTACACGGTTGATGCCGAGGGCGGGGCGATCCGCTCCACCTACGATGTGCTCGGCAACCGCAGGACGCAGATCACGGGCATCGCGGATTCGAACGCCGCGAACTACCCCGAACTGCGCCTCACCACCACCTACCTCTGGTATGCCGACGGCACGCTGAAGGAGCAGAGCAACGACGCCGGCGAGCGCACGGTGATCGCGCGCGATGTGCTGGGCCGCCAGACGTCCGTGCGCACGTTGCAATCGGTAACGGGAGGAGTTGAGGCATGGACGCAGACGGGCTACGTCTATGACAAGGCTGGCCGTGTCATTCAGGAAATCCCCGCCGACAACCCGTTCGGCACCCTGTTCTATTACGACGCCGCGGGTAACCTGATCCGCGAAGTTGTGTCGACTGAGGATCTGGATCGAACGCGCAGTTACCGCTACGACCTGATGGGCCGCCTGGTGTGGTCCAGTGGCAGCGTTGGTAATCGGGCGGTAGGTTCTGGGAGCGGTGGCTACGCCAGCTACGGCAACCTCTACAGCTTTTCCGGCAGCGCCACCACCTACGCCTACGATGCAGTGGGCAACCTGATAAAAACTGAAGACGCCAAGGGTGGCGTCATGCGGTTCTATTACAACGAATACAACCAGCTGATCGCCAAGGTGGATGCCGAGGGTGGTTACACCACCTATGTGCGCGATGCCTTTGGCAATGAGCTCGAAACCTACGCCCGGCCGAACAAAGTCACGGGCACGCTCTTGGATCTTGTTCCACCCTCGACAAGCAACCAGGGCCCGACGGAGCGGCGCAGCTTCCGCACCTACGACGGCAACAACCGGGTGCTTACCGAGACATCCAATCAGGTCATCAACTACGGCAACGGCACTACCCGAGCCTGGCTCTATGATTCGACGGGCTTGCTGCTGCGCCTGACGGAAACGCCCGCCGGCAGCTCGACCAGTCTGATCAATACCGTCACCGCCAGTGGTGCCGGGAAAGTACAGAGCTGGAGCTACGACCGTACCGGGCGCATCCGGTCTTTCACCGCCGCAGACGGCGTGGTCGAGAGCTACCGCTACGATGCCGCGGGCAACAAGATCGAGGAGCGGGTGCACAACCCCGCGCTGCTCGCCAACGGGCTTGCCGCACCCTTGAACAGCGATCCCGATCGCCTCACCACCTACACCTACCTCAGTAACGGCTGGCTGCGCACGCAGACCACCGGCCGCAATGTGCAGACGCTTGGTTACGACCGTGCCGGCAACGTCATCAGCAAGACCGACGCCCGCAACAACACCAGCACCACGCGCTACGATCTCATGAACCGTGCCATCAGCACGGTAGACGCGAGCGGCAAGGAGACGCGCTACGCCTACGATATTTTCGGCAACCTCACGCGCGTGATCGATGTGCGGGTGTCTGAGGGCTCGTCGCCGGTCACGACCGAGGCGGTGAAAGAATTCTGGTACGACCTCGACGGCCGTGTGGTGCTCGAGGTGCGGCCAGCCTTCGAGACCTGGTCACTTCCCCTGACGGTCTCGGCCGTCTCCCTTGCCAGCCCCGACGCACTCGAGAAAGGGCTGGTCTTCAAGACCTACGACGCCGTTGGCAACCTGATCCGCATCACCGACGAGCGCGGCTTCGTCACCCGGAACTGGTATGACCTGTTGGGCCGCAAGGTGGCGGAGCGCAACGGCGACGGGGCGCTGCGTACCTTTATCTACAACGTCTTTGGTGACGTGACGAGCACCACGCTCGATCGCACGGCGCGCAGCACGCTTGATGTCTCCGATGCGGCACCCCTGCCCGTGGTGGCAGTAGCCGATGCGATCACCATGCGCTACGAGTATGACGCCAAGGGGCGGCTCACCACGACCACCTGGCCGCAGGTCACGGTCACCACACTCACCGACACCGATACGGCAACGGCTGTGGGAGCGCCCACCGTATCCCAGTCGAGTTCAAAGTTATCGACCCGGACCACCTACGACGCCTGGGGCAATGTGGTGTCAGTGCCCGACGCCAACCGCGCCACGACTTACAGCTACTACGACATCAACGGGCGCGTGGTGGCGCAGGTGGACGCGACCGGTTACCTGACGTCCTTTGCCTACGATTCCCAAGGCCATCTGGTCCGCGAGCTGAAATACAAAACCGCACTGGCTGCGGGCAGTTTCAGCACGGTGCTGAAACCCACTGGGTCTGCAAGCGATATCGGGTACCAGATCAACCGCGTCTACGACGCGGAGAACAATTTAGTGCAGGAGACCGGCCCGTCCGTACAGACGGTGAACGGGCTGCGTCGGATGACCACGTATTTCAGTTACGACGCAGCCGGCAACCTGATCGCCAAGCGGGTGGGTGATATCACCACCCAGGACAAAGAACAGATCCAGGAATACTACTTCTACGATGCGCTGAACCGCCTGGTGGCCTCGGTTGCCACCAACCGCGTGTTGACCACATTCACCTACGACCGTAACGGGAATCTCAAGGAGCAGCGGCGCTACTTCAACCCGCTGACTGCAGCCCAGCTCGCCACCCGGACCGATCCCGCGCTGGCGGCAACTGCGGGCACCGTACTGCCCGTGGCCTCTGCCGCGGCCGATCAGCTAAAGACTTTCTTCTACAACGCAGTGAATCTGCTGGTCCGCGAGACCGAGCTTGCCGCCAGCGCCGGTGGCATCGACATCACGCGCGTGTATGGCTACGACCGCTCCGGCCACCGCAGCTATGCGCGCGAAGGGGATCTGGCGGCAGACGGCACGTTGCTGCCCGCCGGCACGGCGCTGATCGTGGGCAATCCGGCGTTGCGCCAGAGTTTTTACACGTACGACGCGGCAGGCCGGCAGACGGTAGCGAGCGAGGCCAAGCACTACAACCAGAAGCACTTCACCACCTACAACACGGCCGGCCAGATCGTGAAGGCGTGGTACACGCCCGCGTACCAGGGGTCTCCCGCGCAGACCAAGGTCGAGGAATACCGCTACAACGATGCGGGCTTTCTGGTGGCGACCAATGCCGGCAACGGGCTCTGGCGCGCCTTTGATGTGGACGCCATGGGCCGCGCGTTGCGCACGCGGCTCTATGGCAGCCTCGATGCCTTCAACAACCAGGGGCTTGCGGCAAACGCGCCGCTGCTGAGTTACGACTTCTTCGACAAGACAGGCTCGGTGACGAAGCACATCGATGAGATAGGTGCGCGCTACGCGAGCGAGCGGGACTACGCAGGCAGACTGATCACCAAAATCGAGCCCGGGCGGCTGCAGACCGACCAGTCGATCACCCGCTACGCCTATGACGGCGCGGGAAACCGGGTGACAGAAACCGACGCCGAGTCACGGACCACGCAATACCGGTATGACCGTCTGGGCAATATGACCCGCAAGACCTGGCCGGCAGGCAATGCGCAGGTGTGGGTCTATGACATCGCGGGTACCGCTTTTTACGACAACGAACTTTCGGGAACGTATTTCATCGAGGCCAACGGCACCGAGGTTATCGGTACCCGCGAAAGCTATTCCGTCGACAGCTTCGGTCGTCGCCTCAACAGCTATGTGGGCAGTGCCAACTTAGGGGGCGGTGTCATCACCTACTACAAATACGACCGACACGACCGCCTGCTCAACAAGACCACGGCGGGCGAGACAGAGAGTGGTTTTGACGATGCCACTGCCACATACCTCTACGACACCTTCGACAACCAGGTGGGCGTGCAGGACGAGAATCGCCATTTCTTCCTGCGGGCGTTCAACGCCGCCGGGTTGCAGGTCGAGTACTCCTTCCGGGGCGTGGTGGCGGGAGACGGCTCCGAGACCTTCGTGCAAGCCAAGCCCACCACACTGGCGGCAGCGCTAGCGGCCGTCAGGAGCGGCCACCCGAACCTGGTGGAGGCGTTCTGGTCCACGAACTACCTGGGCTTCATCGAGGTGAGACCCTCGAACGGATCCAGTCCCACGAATCTGAATCTTGTGTTTGATGATTTCGGACGGGTACTGGAAGAGACGCTTGCGGGCGGTGTGGATGTCACCTACACCTACGACCGGTTCGGACGTCGGGTGACGCGCTCGACAGCATTGCCAGGGCTTGATCAGGCCTATGGCTACGACGCCGCCGGCCGGCTGATCTGGACCCTGGATATCCCGCAATCCACGCTCGACGGGTACAGCCTCGACTATGCCGGCAACGTGATTACGGAACACATGGTGTCGAACGCCACCTCGTCGGTCCTCGCGAGCGGACAAGTCCTCTACACACCCAAGTCCGGGGGCTACGCCTCGCTCACCCGCACCTTCAGCTCTTACAACAAGAACAACGAACTCGTGCGGTGGGATGAACTAGACAGCGCCGGTAACTCCATCTACTGGGAGATCTTCGGCTACGACGGTAATGGGCGCCATATCACCTGGTACACCCAGACCAAACCTACGAACTACACGAATACGGCAAGCTTCGATGGGGCCAACCGGCTGCTACGCAGCATCGATGGCGCGGTCTTCACCTACGGTGCCAATGGCAACCGCGCCAGCATGAGCTCCAGTGCGACGGGTCTCCTGGTGTACGGCTATTACGCCGATGGCAAAGTGAAGGAGGCGAGGCGGGACAGTCCAACCGGAGGCGTGCTTGAATCTTGGAGCTACGACAAGGCGGGAAATATCACTCGATACTACCGAGAGTATACCTCGACTCTCACGTACACGCTTTATGACAGCAGCAACACCAGGATCTATTCCAAGGTTCTGGACACCTTCCCGGATACGGAAACCGAGACCCGCTTTCTTTTGTGGAGGGAGACCGGTGCCATCAGGGAAATAGGCGTTGTCGTCACCACGATGTCCACCGGGTCGGTCACTGCAAATCTCAGATACCAGTACGAACAGGGTCCGACCTATTTATCTATTTACATGTCGGGCGCCAGCACGGGGGTTGCCACATCCGACGTACGCATCACGACAGACGGCAGGACGCGTAAAGTCATCGACGTGACGGAGCCGACCAAGGAGTTCCTGTACGACGCCCGCGGGAACATCGTGCAGAAGCGCGAGTACGTCATTACTTCTTATTCCGCAGTAGAGAACCAGACGCGTTTCCTGTGCGCTGCCGGCAAACCGGTGGCGGAGCGCTTCCGCAGCGGTAGCAACCCTTTGGGCGTCGTTATCACTAACTGGTCTGCGTGGGCGGATACCGGGTCCGGGGACATCATGGCCCACGAGCCCATCGATGCGAGCTACCCGCAGTCCTCCGAACTCCAGCACACGGTGATTGCGGGCGAGACGCTGCGCTCGCTGGCAACGCAGTACTACGGCACGCCTGATCTGTGGTTCGTGATTGCCGAGGAAAACGGCCTCACCGGCAGCGAGATGCTCTCTGCCGGCGCGCGTATGGTGGTGCCGGGCACCACCGACAACAACTACCGCAACGCCGAGAATTACTCGGTTTACAAGCCCGGCGACATCGTTGGCAGCGTGCTTCCCGGTATACCGCCGGCGCAAACCGCATCCGATGACAGCTGCCTGCTGCAGGGCGCGATCATCACGCTCATCGTGGTCATCGCGATCGCGGCGATTGCGGCAACCATCCTCACGGCCGGTGCGCTCGCGCCGGTGTTTGCGGCGGGGGCGGCGGCTGCGGCAGGAACCGGTAGTGGCGTCATCGCTGGCGTGGTTGTGGCGTCCACCGCCGCAGGGGTTGCTGCCATTGCCGTCGGCGTTGCCGCCAGCGTGGTGGCCGGGGTTGTGATCGCGGCTGCCGCCTCTGCGCTGATCCAGGCCTCCCTGATCGGATTCGGGGTCCAGAAAGAGTTCGACGTTGACCAGTTCAAGGGTGACCTCGTCGCGGGCGCCCTGGGGGGGCTTGCTGCGGGTGTTGGTAGCGCGGTGAGCACGATCGCTGTTCTCAGCAGAACCGCGCAGATTGTGGCGGTTGTTGCAGTGGCAGCTCTCGAGGCGGGCGCCGAGGCCGCTGGCCAGGCCGTAACCGGTCGCGGCACCATCAATCCCGAAAATGCCTGGATGATAGGTGCGGCCGGTGCGGGCGGTCTGCTGGGTGGGGTGGGGGACGTTTACTCGAGGTCGGCGAAAGCAGCCAAGGTAGCCGCCATGGCGGCGAAGAAAATCGACGATGTGGTGGATGCGGGCGAGGCAGGCGACAAAGCATTGAGACTTGTTGGGCTTCTGTCTACCGGGAAACTGGGAAATTCCGCGAAAACCTGGGCTGACGGCAAGTTGGCGAAACTGGACGATCTGCGCGGCGGAGATGTTTTACAACAAAAAATCGAAAAAAATATCTATAAAGCTAATGGGAAAAACTGGTTTGGTGTCGACACAGTTGGAAACAACATTAACGGGGTTGGAGGCAGCAAGCTGGACAGATTGTTGGGCTTGAATTCCCCGCAAACTGCTGATTTCAAGGACCCCTCCCTGATTATTGAAAAGAACGCCATTTTCTCTCCGAAAAGATTGAGGCAACTCAATAAAGAAGCCGTAGTAGCCGAAAGAGCTGGAAATGCGGCGATGGCGACTGCGAGACAAGCAGCAGCGGCTGCTGTAGACAAGGCAGCGGCTGCGGCCACTCGCAGTCGGCTCCTTCAAAGGGCTGCGGATGTCGAGATGTTTTCCGATCAAGCAGCCGCGCTTTCGTCTCCTGTGAAGCGCCGTATCCTTGCTGATAGTGAAGTGGGTCCTCTCCTCACCAGGAAAGCGCAAGAAGCGTTTGACGACGAAAATTTGCTTTTCGTCGGAGCCGTCAAAGGGTTTCGGGATGCGACGCCTGCCCAAAAGCTCAATTTGGCTGGCGAGATAATGACGACTTTCATCAAGCCGAATGCGCCCACACAGATCAACCTTCAAGCGAGCACCTTGAAAAACGTGATAAAAAACTTTGATGCCAAAATAAGGGAGGGGTCCTTCGGAGCCACGGATGAGATATTTGACGAGACGGAAGACGAAATATTGCGTTTGATGGAACGGAATTCGGCGTTCAGAGCCACTCAGAAAAGTCCGGAGGTTGCGAGTCTTCGCGCACGTCTTTCGGCTGAAACCACGAGCATGCTGCGATCACCACTGGATCGTCTTGCGGCGGCGTCCCCTAATGTGCGGAGCAAGAGCGCGCAAAACGCGTTGTCACCGGGTTATTTCCGTGACCAAAACGCGGCCAGGGAGACAGCAGCGCGTCTGGACGGTGCGGCGGGGTTGAACAACGTCGAGAACGCATCAAGTCCCGGCGACCAGTTCTATGCCGCGTGGGATAACCCGCAGTTGCAGGAGAGCATCCGTGAAACGAGCACGGTGTTTGGTAAGTTCGCTGACGAAAACTTCGGGTTTGCACTTGCTGCACGTGATTACCAGCGTGCACGGCTAGCCCAGGACGCTACGGGCGTTAACGATGCGGTTGCCAGGTTGAGCGAACGTATTGCCAAACCCTATAGCGGCCTTGACCAGTCCGTCGAAGCGAAAGACACAGTTCTCGAGGTGAACATGAACGGCGACGCGGAAAAATTGTTCCGGAAAGTACTGAAGGAGAACGACTACCAGACGCTGGACAGAATCCTCCCGGTCACCGTGAGCAGATTGCTCCGGAAAGAGGCTCAGGGTATAGGGAGGGGGTTCGGAAAGTTCCTGGCGGAGCGTAACTTCAGCCCAGCGCCACCAGTACTGGAAAGCGATGAGGTTAACAAAATGTTGGGGACATTCGGGCAGTAGCGCGCGACGGTGTTGGCTATCGCGGGCATGGCCCGCTCCTACGCGGGAAGAACGCTGTAGGAGCGCGCCATGCGCGCGACAGCGTGATGGGGGAGGCATTGTCGCGGGCATGGCCCGCTCCTACGCGGGAGGAATTCTGTAGGAGCGCAGGGAATACGGGGTCACGGGGAATACGGGAATACGGGGTCAGGTCTTCCATTTTTCATCAGGAATACGGGGTCACAGGAATACGGGGTCAGGTCTTCCATTTTTCATCAGAGCAGTAGCGCGCGACGGTGTTGGGTATCGCGGGCATGGCCCGCTCCTACGCGGGGCGTTGCGTGTGTTGTCTGGTGTAGGAGCGCGCCATGCGCGCGATGCGTCGCGCGCATCGGCTACTTCCGCATACGGGGTCAGGTCTTCCATTTTTCATCAGAGCAGTAGCGCGCGACGGTGTTGGCTATCGCGGGGGGCCCGCTCCTACGCGGGAGGAATTCTGTAGGAGCGCGCCATGCGCGCGATGGGTGCGCGGCGTCGCGGGCATGGCCCGCTCGTACGGGGCGGCGCGGGCGCGGCTCAGGGTGCGAAGCGCACCATCACCTTGGAGGCCCGCTGCGCGTCGCAGGCTGTTTGCCAGGCCGTGAGGAAATCCTCGAACGCGAAGCTGTGGCTCACGATCGGCGTGACGTCCACCGCAGGATCTGCAAGCATCGCGATCACGTCGGGAAATTCCCGCGGATATCCGATGGAGCCGCGTACTACGAGTTCTTTCATCAACAGGAACTGCAGATCGAGTGGCGCGGGTTTCTTGTGCAGGCTCACCACCACCACGCGTGCCGAGTGCGGCGCGATGCGGACGATCTCCTCGAACACCGACGAGACGCCGGTTGCCTCGATGAACACCCCGCTCTGCACCACCGGAATGCCGTAGAGATCCCCGGTGCCGTGCTCGCGCCCCAGTGCCTCTGCGACATTCGTTTGCCCGGCGTTGATAACGGCACGGGCGCCGAGTGCCTGCGCTCTCGCGAGCCGTTCGTCGGAGAGATCCACCGCCACGATATCCGTCACGCCTCGCCGGCGCAGCGCCACGATGACGCCGAGGCCGATGCAGCCGGCGCCATAGATCACCACCTTGTCTTCCGGCGCCGGGTTCGCGAGGTTCACCGCGTGCATGGCTACCGCCAGCGGCTCGACCAGCGCGGCACGCTCGAAGGACATGCTGTCGGGTATGGTATGGACGTTGTGCCCGAGCTTCGCCCCGCGCACGCGGAGCACGGGCGCAAAAGCGCCCTCCGGAGAGCCGTTGCCAATGTTGTCGGCGTTCATCGGGTCGACCACGATCCGCATGCCGGCTGCCAGATCGCGCACGCGCGCGCCGGTGTGCGTGATGGTGCCGGAGAATTCATGCCCCAGCGGCATCGGCACCACGTTGCGCGTGGGCATGCCGCCTTGTTTCACGTAGCCGAGGTCGCTGCCGCAGATGCCGCAGGCGGCCACGCGCACCAGGATGTCGTGCTCGCCGGCCTCGGGTTCGGGCACCTCGTCCAGGCGCAGGTCGCCCGGTCCGTGGATCATCGCTTGTTTCATTGTTGTTGCTCCGTGCTTGTGCGGTTCAGCTGAATCCAAAGCCGTCGCCCGTCACCACCGGCACATTGGTCCAGCGGCCCGAGGGCGTGCGGTAGAAGCCGCCCGCCGCGAGTGCGCCGCCATCGGCGTGTATTGTGGTGCCGGTCACCCACGCCGAGAGTTCGCTCGCCAGGAACACCGCGCAGCCGGCCATATCCTCGGGTTTGCCGAACCGCCCCAACGGGATCCAGCGCGGCACATGGTCGCGGTGCGCCTCCGAGAGGTAAACCGAGGGTTTCACCTGTTCGGTCTCGGTGGTCTCGGGCGCGATGGCGTTCACCCGTATGCCCTCGGGGGCGAGTTCCAGCGCAAGGCTCTTGGTGAAGCCGGTGATGCCGGCCTTGAAGGCCGAGTAGATCGGGCACATCGGTATGCCCCGGAACGCCTCGATGGTCGAGACGTTGATGATGCTGCCGCCCGGCCTGCCCTGGCGCAGCAGCGGCAGCGCCGCCTGCGTCATCACGAAGACGTGGCGCAGGTTCACCGCGTAGAGCGCATCCCACTCCTCGCCGTTGGTCTCGTGGAAAGGTTTGGCAATGCCGAGAAAATCCCCCACGTTGTTCACCAGGATGTCGACCGAGCCATGCTCGGAGCCGATACGGCCGAACACCGCGTTTACCTGTACTGCGTCGCGCGCATCGGCTACTTCCATGCGCACCGAAAGCCCCGCGGCCCGCATCGCGGCGCCCGCGCTGGCGGCGCGTTCGGCGTCTATTTCAAGTCCGATCACCTGCGCGCCAAGTCGCGCAAAACTCTCGGCGATGGCGCGGCCAATACCTGCGCCCGCGCCGCTCACCACTGCCGTCTGACCGCTGAAATCAATCATGGAATGGCTCCGCCCTGTGTAGGGCCCGATCATCGCCCGCGCCGTTCGGGGCCACAAGCGCCGGACCGGGTGGACGCGGGCGGCGGTTGCGGCTACAAGGCAGGCAGAGGAGATCCGGATGCACGATGAACAGGCGCCTGCCGGCGCGGCAGCGCCCGAGTTCGCAGCACCCACGGCCGCCGTGGGTGCTGCGCGTTGCCATACCCGGGCTCTGTTCGGTGCGGGCCTTGGGTTCGCGCTGTTGGCGCTTGGCTCCGCGTTGCTGATGGGCCCGCCCGGTGCCGCAGGCTGGGATGCAGCCTCGCGGTCTACGGCCGATGTATCGGTGGCATTTTTCCTCGCGGCTTTCAGCGCCGCATCGCTTGCGCAGCTCTGGCGCAGTGATGCCACGCGCTGGCTGCGCCGCGAGCGACGCGGTCTGGGTTTGGGGTTCTGTGCTGCCTTCATGGTGCACCTGCTGGCGGTGATCGGCCGCAGCGTGACGGGTGATCCGCCGGGGCCTCTGGCGGTGCTGGGCGGTGGGCTTGGCTATCTGCTGGTGCTTGCCATGGCGCTCACATCGCGCGATCGGGCCGTGGCGTGGCTGGGTCAGCGGCGTTGGCAATTGCTGCACGGCGCGGGTATGTATTATCTGTGGACGATTTTCACGCTCGGCTACCTGGCGCGCATCCAGCGCCATGACGCCAGGGCCGATCACATGGTGCTGTTCACGCTGATGGTCTACGCGATGCTGCTGCGGCTCTACCAGCGGCTGCGGGTGCGCGCCTGAGGACTCAGCGCGGCTTGCGATCCACCCATTCCCAGCGCACGGGCTCGCCGAAATCATCGTAGACCGCGCGCCGCTCGAGATCGGGCTTGCCGCGGCGGCCGGGTTTGGGTGCCTTGGGCTTGCGCCGGCGTGATTCGATGGCGGCCACGACCTCGGGTACGTAGGTGCGCTCCTCGCGCGGGCGCGGGGTGAAGCTCCTGAAGCCCGATGGCTGGGGCTCCGTGGCATCGCGTCCGCTGGCTCCGCGAGCCACGGCATTCACCGCGCCACCGGTCTCGAGAAAGGCGCGGACCTGCTCCTCGATCTGGCTGCGCAGCTGGTCTTTGTCCTGCTCGGGCTTCACGTCGCTCTCCGGAGTCGATCGCCTAGGATAACCGCGCTTTCGCCTCGTCTCCACACGCCTCTGCGGCAGTATCTCCCGATTCGCGCTGCTGCGTGTTCCAGAGCGCTGCATAGGCGCCGCCTGATGCGAGCAGTTCCGCGTGGGTGCCTTCTTCGACCACGGATCCGTGCGCGAGCACCACGATCCGGTCGGCATCCACCACCGTCGAGAGCCGGTGCGCGATCACGAGGCTGGTGTGGCCGCGTGCTACGCGGCGCAGGGCATCGAGGATCGAGGCCTCGGCGATGCTATCGAGCGAGGAGGTGGCTTCGTCGAAGACTAAGATGGGCGCGCGCTTGAGAATGGCCCGCGCGATCGCCACGCGCTGGCGCTCGCCGCCGGAGAGCTTGAGACCGCGCTCACCCACGCGGGTGTGCCAGCCCTCGGGGAGGCGCGCCACGAAATCGCTGAGCTGCGCGAGCGCGATTGCTTCTCGCACTTCCTCATCGTCAGCGCCGGGCCGGCCGTAGCGCAGGTTCTCGAGGAGCGTGTCGTTGAAGAGCACGGTGTCCTGCGGGACGATGGCGATTGCCGAGCGCAGGGATGCGAGCGTCAGGCTGCTGATCTCCTGGCCATCGATGAGAATCGAACCAGCGTCCGGATCATGGAAGCGGTAAAGCAGCTTCACCAGCGTGGATTTTCCGGCGCCACTCGCGCCCACCACCGCGAGTTTCGCGCCTGGCTCCACGGTGAGATTGACGCCCTTCAGGATGGTGCGCGAGGGGTCATAGCCGAATCCCACGTCGCGGAATTCCACTCGCCCGGGGCCCGGTTGCAGCACCCGGGCATCGGGTGCATCGCTGATGCGCGGCACTACGGCGAGCAGCGCGAACATCTCCTCGATCGAGGCGAGCGAGCCTTTGATTTCCCGATAGACCATGCCGAGGAAGTTCAGTGGCATGAAGATCTGCATCATGAAGGCGTTCACCAGCACGAAATCGCCCACGCTCATCGTGCCCTCACGCACCCGCACGGCGGCAAGCGCCATGGCGGCACTCATGGCCACGGCCACGATCAGCGCCTGCCCGACATTCAGCGCAAACAGTGACAGCCGGTTTTCCCGCCGGGCAGTTTCCCAGCGCTCGAGCTCGGCGTCGTAGCGGCTCGCCTCCCAGGCCTCGTTGCCGAAGTACTTGACGGTCTCGTAGTTGAGCAGGCTGTCGACGGCGCGGGTGTTGCTCGCCGAATCGGCGCGATTGACCTCGCGCACGAACTCGGTGCGCCACTCGGTGGTCAGCCCCGAAAACAGGCTGTAGCAGAGCACCGACAGCAGGGTGAGGGCGCCGAACGCGATGCCGTACTGCCACGCGAGCAGCACGGCCACTACGCCGATCTCGATTAACGTGGGCACGATGTTGAAGACCAGAAAGCGCATCAGGAAGCTCACGCCGTTGGTGCCGCGCTCGATGTCGCGTGCCAGCCCCCCGGTGCGCCGCTCCAGATGAAACGCGAGATCGAGTGAATGCAGGTGCTCGAACACCCGCAGCCCGATGCGCCGCATGGCCCGCTCCGTCACGCGGCCGAACAGCGTGTCGCGCACCTCGCCGAGCAGCACGTTCAGGAAGCGCGCGATCCCGTAGGCCAGCACCAGCCCCAGCACCGCCGCCGTGGCGAGCAGTTCCGGGGCTGTGGTGTCAAGCGCATCGACCACACGCTTCAGCAGGAAGGGTGCCCCGATCGCGCCCACTTTGGCCAGCAGCAGGCAGAGCATGGCGAGCCAGATCCGCTCCCGGTACTCGGCGAGCCACGGCAGCACCAGCTTGGCTGCACTCCAGTTGAATCCGGAGGGGCTGTCGCTGACGGAATGACGCATGGAGAGTGTGGCCGGGGAGTGTCGAGGCGCGGGTGTGGACGGATGTGTAGTGTGCGCGTCAGCTGGCGGCGCGCTGCAGGGAGCCTAGCAAGGTGCCAAGGTGCTGGATCATGACGGTGAACGCGGTGAGGTCTTCGGGCTCGATGGCGGTGGCGCTGGGGGACCGGTCGCAGTAGATCGCGCCGATAGAGCGCTCGCCAATCAGGATGGGGCCTAGCAGGAAGTCCTGCGCCGTGGCGAAGCGCATCAGCGCGGTGGGCACGGGAGTCTTGGGTGCGCGCATGGTCTTGGCGTCGATGTGCAGGCAGCGGTGATCGATCAGGCATTTCTGCAGCGTGCCACGCGGCCCGGCGAGCTCGAAGCGGAACGCCGCGCCCCAGGTAGCGTTTCCTTCGCCAAGGGCAAAGCGCATCTGCAGGACCTTGCGGTCGGGCGTGAGCAGCGCGGCGACCACGCGTTCCATGCCGAGTCCCTCGTGGATGCCCTCGGCCAGCATCTGGATCAGTACGAAGGCGCCTGCGCCTTCCTTCGCCTGGCTGCTCATCTCGCGCAGTGCCCGTGCCTGCCGCGGGGGGTTGGCGATGGTGCCCAGCGCGCGCGGCGGGCCACCGCCAGCGAGTGCGCGCCGGCGTGCCGCTTCCTCGAAGGGGCGGTACACCATGCGGCGGGCGAGGGCGCCGACGCCGTAGCAGCTGGCAAGTTCCTCGGCCGTCTTGCTCCAGGCGTTCAGGCGGATGGCAGTCTCGTCGGTTTCGACGCCCAGGATTTCAGCGATATCGCCAAGCCGGCGCCGGACCGCGGAGGACTGCCAGCCCTCGCTCGCCACCGCCTCGGCGATTTCGTTGGAGAGCCGGACCACCAGCGCGAATTCGGTGGCGCTTCCGGCATCGTCATTGGCAGGTTTCAGCGCGGAACTGAGCCCCCAGGAACTCACCAGCGCCCGGCTGAGGTCGCGGAAGCTGCCGCCGATCAGGGCGCGCACCGCAGCCTCCGGATCAGCGCCCGGCTCGTTCATCGTGGCGTCTAGCGTCAACACCTCGGGCAGCCTGCTGCTCCAGAAGGCGCATTCGCCGATGCCGTCCAGGAGAGCAGCGATGAACACGCCCTCACGGACGATCACATCTGCGCCTTTCATCATCTGGCGGGCCAGCACGGCGGCATGCAGCGAGGCCGCGACGCGGGTCATGAGGCGTTCGCGGATGCGCTCGTGGATATCGCTTTCGGCGAGCAATACCTCCAGCAGGCGACTGGTCACGCAGATGTTGCGGATGGTGTCGAGCCCCATGAGGCTCGAGGCGCGGACGATGCTGGTCACGGGCTCCGGCCCGGTCATGTAGGCCGGGCTGTTGGCAACTTTGAGCACCTTGGCCGTGGTGGCGGGGTCATGTTGCAGGGCTTTGGCGAGGTCTTGCAGGGAACTGCGGTCGTTACCCAGCACCGACTGCACGCGCTGCACGGTCGCGGTCACGACGCCGAGTTCCTGGCGGTTCAGGATTTCCACCCAATCAGTGGTCGAGGTGGGGATTTCGCCCATCTGGGACATCGCGTTGCCTTTGGCTCGCCGGGTTGGGAGTCAGGAACCACCTGAGGTGTGGCGCGCCCTGCTCACAGGTCGTTACTCAAGACAGGGCAAACGTGGAGGCCTGCCCGAGGTTGCCCACTTTAACCGCTCGGCAGGCCAGAGGGCCATGCCGGCCCGCCCCGGGCTCAAGCCGATCGTGCCGCCAGTACGAACAATGTGATGCAGCAACCGAGCCCGGCGATGAAGGCCAGACCCCGCAGCTTGTCGAGATCGGCGACATAGCTCACGGCGTGCACTACCCGGGCGGCGATGAAAACAAGGGCGACCTGTGCCGATCGGGCCGGGTCAGCGCCGGCGAGGTGAGCCACGGTCACGGCTGCCGTGAACACGGCGAGCGCTTCCCAGGCGTTGTGTTGCGCCGCGTAGCAGCGCGCGCCGGCGCCGGTGAGTTGCAGCGCCTGTTGGCGGGGGTTGCGGTTGTCGATGCTGCCCAGTTCACGTTGACGGTAGTAGGTGCCGAGAAAGGCAAGCGGGTAGGGGATGAGGACGGCGGCGAGCAGGCACCAGAACGGGGTGGTCATGCGAAATCTCTCTGAGTGGGGTTCAGGCGCTTGCAGCGCTGGTGAGGGTGTAGCTGCGCAGGTGCGCGGCGAAGTCCTGCAGGGAGTCCACGCCGCTGCGCTCCGCGCGCTCGCACCAGTCACGCAGCGCGACGAGGATGTCCTGGGCGTCGCGACTGCGCTGCTGCCAGACGCCTTGCAGTTCGAGGCGCATCTGGTAGACGGCCGCGAGTCGGGGGTGCTCGCGCAGGATGCGCTCCAGCTGATCCCGGGCGCTGGCGTCGATCAGCGTCTGATCGCGGCTCAGTAGCTTGCGTGCCCGGGCCAGCATCCGCGCGCCCGCAGCACCCGCCCGCTCGCGTTCCTGTTCGACCAGCGGCGCGATCACGCGGTCGGCGTAGCGGCTCATGATCTCGAAGCGGTCGCTGATGGCAGCCCAGGCGGTGTCGAGGTCGATCGCGTGCTTGCCAGGCACCTGCGTGACGCCTGCGCGCACCAGCGGCACCCGCGCGAGCCCCAGCCCCCGGAACACGCAGATCCACAGCCACCCGAGGTCGAACTCCCAGGGTTTTACCGAGAGCTTGGGCGAGTTGGGGAAGGTGTGGTGGTTGTTGTGCAGTTCCTCGCCGCCGATCAGGATTCCCCATGGCACGATGTTGGTGGCGGCATTCGGGACCTCGAAGTTGCGATAGCCGAGCGCGTGCCCTACGCCGTTGATGATGCCCGCCGCGAAGACGGGAATCCAGATCATCTGGATGGCCCAGACGGCAATGCCGGCCAGCCCGAAGAGCACGCCATCGAGCGCGAACATGAGCGTGATGCCCAGCCCGGTGTGGCGGTAGATGTTGCGCTCGATCCAGTCTTCGGGTGTGCCCTTGCCGTATTTGTCGCGGATCTCTGCGGTGTCGGCCTGCTGGTAGAGCTCCGCCCCTTCGCGCAGCACCCGCCCGAGGCCGAGCACCACGGGTGAGTGAGGGTCCTCGGCGGTTTCGCAGAAGGCGTGGTGCTTGCGGTGAATGGCCGTCCAGGACCGGGTGTTCATGCCGGTGCTGAGCCACAGCCACAGCCGGAAAAAATGCGCGAGCCCCGGGTGCAGTTCGAGTGCGCGATGCGCCGAGTGGCGGTGCAGATAGACCGTCACCGACACGATGGTGACGTGTGTCATGGCGAGGCTGACCAGCAGTGATTGCCACCACAGGAGCCCGGTAAATCCTTGATGCCACATGACCGCTGAACCTCTGCAGTGAGCTTGACCGGTGCATTTTGCGGCGTTGTGCGGCGGCGAGGCAAGCCGCGTGACGGGCGCGAGAGCTGCGCCTGCCGTGGTAGCCTTTGGGGCCAGATTATCGGGTGGCAGAGGCGCGGTCATGGCTGATTCGAAGGTGGCTTTCATCACGGGTGCGAGCCGTGGTATCGGGCGGGCGACGGCGCTCGCGCTGGCACGCAAGGGCTATGACGTGGTGGTAACGGCGCGCACGCTGGAGGCGGGCGAGGCTTTCGAGCACGGCTCGCGCGACTCCGAGGTGAAGGCGCTGCCCGGCAGCCTGCGCGAGACCGCACAGGCCATCGAGGCGCTTGGCCGCAGGGCGTTGCCGATCCGTCTCGACCTGCTTGATCTCGTATCGATCGACGCGGCATTCGACGCCGCGCTCGCCGCCTGGGGTCACATCGACCTGCTGGTCAATAACGGCATTTATCAGGGGCCCGGCATCATGTGCCCGGTCGAGGAACTCACGCAGGGTCAGATGCAGGCGCTGTTCCAGGGCAATGTGTTCTCGCAGGTACACCTGATCCAGCGCTGCCTGCCGCATATGCTGGCGCGCGGGCAGGGCACCGTGGTGAACGTGGTGTCGGAGTCCGGGATGATCGACCCGCCGGGGCCGATCGGAAAGGGCGGCTGGGGCTTTGCCTATTCGGCTTCCAAGGCCGCTTTCATCCGCATGGCGGGGGTCATGAAAGTGGAGTATGCCGATACGCCGCTGTCGTTTTTCAACATGGAGCCCGGTTTCGTGATCACCGAAACCATGCGCCTGCGCCCGGACATGGAGGCCTTCGCGGCGCTCTACGGCGGCGCTCCCATGGAGGTGCCCGCCGAGACGGTGGCCTGGCTTGCCACCGCAGACGAGGCCCGCGCATTGAACGGGCAGACCATCTTTGCGCAGCGACATGCGGTCAAGCACAACCTGGTGCCGCAGTGGCAGCCCAAGCGCCGCTCGCGCGACAGTTGAGGCCGCGCGGCGCGGGTGCGGGACACATCCCGCTCACATGTAGATGAGCATCAGGTCGTAGATCAGCGCGGGGCGCTCCTGACCCACCACGTGGATATGTGTTTCCAGCGTGAGCTTGGTGCCCTTGGGTTCCTTGCTCACCGCTTTCACGCGGTTGTGCAGGTGGATGCGGCTGCCCACCGGCACCGCGCCGGAAAAGCGCAGCTTGTCGGAGCCGTAGTTCAGGATGTTGTTGTAGCCGGTCACTTCCCAGCCCGGTGAGCTGCGCATGCGGCTCATCAGCACCAGTGTGAGAAAGCCATGGGCGATGGTCGTGCCGAAGGGGCTCTGCGTGCGGGCGCGCTCGGGATCGGTGTGAATCCAGTAATGATCGCCCGCGAGTTCCGCGAAGGCGTTGATCAGTTCCTGCGTGATCTCGACCTCGCTGCTCCAGGGGCCGAAGGGCTCGCCGACAAGTTCCTGCAGGGCGTCGATATCGTCGAAGCGATACTGCTTCATGGGGTGCTCCGGTCTGGCTCGGGGAAGGGTTGGCCGGGGGATGATAGTCGCGGTGGCGCACTCGCGCCTCCCTGAGCCCGGATGTCAACGGTGGCGGAATCGATTTGCCATTGCCCGTTGCGGCGCTTCGGCCGAGAATCCTAGGATAGCCTCGCACCTGCTCACTCATCCTCGGGAGTCCCCATGCGCGAAGCCGTCATCGTTGAAGCCCTGCGTACGCCCATTGCCCGGGGTAAGCCGGTGGTGGGGGAGCTCTTCGGCTTTCACCCCGCCGAGTTGCTGGCCATTGCGCAGCGCGCCGTGATCGAGAAGGCGGGCGTCAAGCCCGAGGACATCGAGCAACTGATCGGCGGCTGCGTCACGCAGGCCGGCGAGCAGGCCGGCAACCTGTGCCGCAATGCCTGGCTGTCGATGGGCACGACCTATGCGCCCGGTGGCACCACCATCGACGCGCAATGTGGCTCCGCGCAGCAGGCCAACCACCTGGTGTCGGCGCTGATCAAGGCCGGCTCCATCGATGTCGGCATCGCCTGCGGCGTCGAGGTGATGAGCCACGTGGGCCTGGGCGCCAACGTCTACAACGGTCCCGGGTATTTCCTGCCGCAGAAGTGGCCCTGGGACAGCAGCCCTGACCAGTTCGCCGCCGTCGAGCGCATCGTGCAGCGCCGCGGCATCAGCCGCGCCGATGTGGACGCCTTCGCCAACGAGTCGCAGCGCCGTGCCGCCGCCGCCTGGGCCGCAGGCCACTTCGAGCGTGAGGTGATCGCCATTGACGCGCCTACCTTCGGGGAAGACGGCAAGCCCAATGGCGCCACGCGGCGCATCACCCGCGACCAGGGCGTGCGCGCCACCACGCTCGAGGGCCTCGCCGGCCTCAAACCGGTCAAGGAAGGCGGCGTGCATACGGCGGGCAATTCCTCGCAGGTCTCCGACGGCGCCTGCGCGGTGCTGTGGATGAGCCGCGAAGACGCCGAACGTCGTGGTCTCAAGCCGCGCGCGCGGATACTCGCCGATGTCGTCGTGGGCACCGACCCCTACTACCTGCTCGACGGCCCGGTCGATGCCACCGCGGCACTGTTCCGCAAGACGGGCATGACCATGGCCGACATCGACCTCGTGGAGATCAACGAGGCCTTCGCCGGCGTGGTGCTGTCCTGGGCCAGCGTCTACAACGCCGACATGAGTCGCGTGAACGTGAACGGCGGCGCCATCGCCCTCGGCCACCCGGTGGGCTCCACCGGCGCGCGCCTGATCACCACCGCGCTCCACGAACTCGAGCGCACCGGCAAGGGCACCGCCCTGATCACCATGTGCTGCGGCGCCGCCGTGGGCACCGGCACCATCATCGAGAGGCTCTGAGCATGCGCGAACTCGAGGGCAAAGTTGCGATCGTCACGGGCGCCGGTCGGGGGCTCGGACGGGTCGAGGCGATCGCACTGGCGCGCATGGGCGCTCGTGTGGTGATCAACGAAATCGGCCGGCCGGAGGCGCGTGAGGCCGCCGAGAGCGCGCGCGAGGAGATTTTCGCCTTCGGTGGCGAGGCCATGACGGTCTACGGTGACTGCGCCGACTGGAACGACTCCGAGCAGCTCTTCAAGGCCGCCATCGACGCCTGGGGCGATGTGAACATCGTGGTGAACAACGCGGGCTTCTGCCGCGACAAGATGATCTTCACCATGACGGAGGAGGAGTTCGACACGGTGGTGCGCGTGCACCTCAAGGGTCACTTCGTCAACATGCGCCACGCCGCTGCCTGCTGGCGCGAGCGGGCCAAGACCACTGGCGGGCAGGTCTACGGCCGCCTGATCAGCACCTCCTCCGAGGCTTTTCTCTACGGCTCGGTGGGGCAGCCCAATTACGCCGCCGCCAAGGCCGGCATCGTCGCCATGACCATGGGTGCAGCCCAGGCACTGATCAAGTACGGCGTCACCGCCAACGTGATCATGCCGCGCGCCCGGACTGACATGACCATGCAGGGTGGCACGGCGGTGCTGTTCCAGAAGCCCGAGAGCGGTTTCGACCAGTTCGATCCCGAACACGTGGGCCCCTTCGTGGGTTATCTCGCCAGCGCGCGCGCGGCGCGCATCTCGGGCTACGTTTTTGTGGTCTGGGGCAACCAGGTCACGGTGGTCGACGGGCCGCGTCTTGGCGATGTCTTCGAGAACGACGGCCGTTGGAGCGTGGAACAGCTCGACGCCGCCCTCGGGCCGCACTTCGAGGCACTGCGCCCCATCATGGATGGCTTTGCCATCATCCCGGGGGCCTGAGCGCCAGCCGGGAGCGCGGCCTACGTCGCAGGGCAGATCCCGGTTCACCGGGCGTACCCCGCGCTTTGCGCCAGAGTGCACAGCCTCGGCGCTCGGCTGACACCGGTGTTTTCGGGCACACTTGCGACATTCGAGGTGGTTTCGGGCGCAAAACCTGAATCCATTTCAGCGGGCCCTGCGTCCAAGTCCCTGAGAGAGGCTTCGCCGCCTCCGCAGCAGCAGCAGTAGCAAGGAAGACGCCCATGAGTTCCGGCAAGCGGCCGGCAGCAGCCTTTCGCGTCGTGATGGCCACACTGGTCGTCGCGGCCGTTGCGGCTGCCGCCTGGTGGTACAACGCCCGATCGACCACCGCACCCGCAGCGGCTGAGGCCGAGGTCTCGCAGGCACCGATGGAACTTGCGCCCGCGGAGCTCACCACGGCGGCGCGCCACGTGCTGGTCCGGCGCCTCCCGGTATCCGGCACCATCACCTCGATGCTGAAGACCACTGTGCGCTCGCGGGTGCCGGGGGAGGTCCTCGAGGTGAGAGTTCGTGAAGGCGAGAGCGTGCGCGCCGGCGACCTGCTGGCGCGCATCGATACCCGCAGCCTCGAGGCCCAGGTGGCGAGCGCACGGGCCGCGCGCGAGAAATCGGCCGCTGATCTGGAGATCGCCCGCCTCAACTACGAGAACAGCCGGCGTCTGTTCGGCAAGAAAGTGCTCCCGCAGAACGAACTCGATACCCGCAAAAGTCTTTTCGATGTCGCCATAGCCTCACAGAAGCTCGCGGCAGCGCAGCTGCGTCTGGCTGAGATCAGCCTCGAGGATGCGCTGGTGCACGCGCCCTTCGATGCCGTCGTGGCCCGGCGCTTCCAGCACCCCGGCGGCAAGGTCTCACCCGATACGCCACTGTTCGAACTGGTCGACCTCTCGCACATGGAATTGCAGGCGGCAGCGCCCGCGGCCGAGATCCCCGCGGTGCATGCGGGCCAGCGCGCCAGCCTGCGTGTCGACGGTTACGGTGCGGAGGATTTCGGTGCCACGCTGGAGCGCATAAACCCCAGCGCCGAACCCGGTTCGCGGCTCGTGCTGCTGTATCTGTCGATCGACAACTCGGATGCGCGGCTGCGCGACGGTATGTTCGCGCAGGGCGCCTTGCTGATCGAGCAGAGCGATCCGGTGTTGGCCGTTCCGGCTACCGCAGTGCTGAACGAGGCGGGCTTCGACTACGTGATGGTCATCGATGACGGTCGCGTGCAGCGGCGCCCGGTCACGCTCGGCATGGTGGCCACGCAGGATGGCCTGGTGGAAGTGCGTTCGGGTCTGGCGCAGGGCGAGCGCCTGCTCGCGGTGCGCATCGGCTCCCTCGATCCGGGCACCGCGGTGACGGTGCCGGACGCCGCACCTGTCGGGGCCTCCAACTGAACTTCAGGGACGAGTAACCGCCATGTGGATAACCCGCACCAGTATCCGTCAGCCCGTCTTCGCCACCATGGTGATGGTGGCCATTCTCGTACTCGGGATCTTCGCCTACGTCAGGCTGCCCGTGGAGCAGATGCCCGATATCACGCCGCCGATGGTCTCGGTGATGCTCGAGTATCCCGGTGCCTCCCCCGACGCGGTGGAGAACGATCTGGTCCGCCCCATCGAGAACGTCATCAACACCGTGAGCGGTGTGGATCACATCTATGCAACCGCGCGCGAGGGCGGCGGCTACATGTGGGTGGAGTTCCGCATGTCCGCAGACCCGGTAGTGGCCACACAGGAGATCCGCGACAAGATCGCCGACATCATGCCCACCTTCCCGCGCGAGGTGCCGGCACCGCGGGTCACGCGCTCGATGGAGGACGAGAACCAGCAACCGATCGTTGATCTGGCCGTCTATTCCTCGGAGCGGCCGCTGCGCGAGATCTCGAGCCTTGTTGACCAGGTGATCGTCAAGCGGCTGCAGACCGCCCAGGGTGTTGGCAACGTCACCGTGACGGGTGGGGTTCCGCGCCAGATACAGGTGATGTTGAAGCCCGAGCAGATGCGCAGTTATGGCGTGGGCGTCGACGAGGTGGTGGCCGCCATCCAGGGCGCCAACCGCGACCTGCCGGCGGGCAACATCAAGACCGGCGACGCCGAGCAGATGGTGCGTGTCGAGGGGCGCATCAAGAACCCGCGCGATTTCGGACGCATCATCGTCACGACCCGCGGCGGTGCGATTTATCTGCAGCAGGGCGGCTTGCCTGTGCATTTGGATCAGGTGGCGGACATCATCGACGGAGAGGCCGAGCCCGAATCGATGGCGCGTATCGACGGCAAGCCGGCACTGGCGCTGTCGGTGTTCAAGGTGCAGGGCTCGAACGTGGTGGAGATCGGCGAGGGCGTGCAGAAGGCGGTGGCAGAGCTGCAGGCCCGCCTGCCGCGCGATGTCCACATCGTCACCGTGCAGTCGAACGCTGATTTCGTCAAAGCCCAGCTCACCGGCGTGAAGGTGACCATCCTCGAGGGTGGGGCGCTCACCGTGCTGATCGTGTTCCTGTTCCTGCATTCGTGGCGTTCCACCATCATCACGGGGCTCACACTGCCGATCTCGGTGATCGCCACCTTCATCGCGATCTACGCGCTCGGCTTCACGCTGAACATGATCACGCTGATGGCGTTGAGCCTGTGTATCGGTCTGCTGATCGATGACGCCATCGTGGTGCGCGAAAACATCGTGCGGCACCTCGGCATGGGCAAGAGCCACCTCCAGGCCGCGCGCGAGGGCACCGAGGAGATCGGGCTCGCGGTCATGGCCACCACCTTCGCCATCGTGGCGGTGTTCGTGCCCGTGGCGTTCATGGGGGGCATGATCGGGCGCTACTTCTTCCAGTTCGGGATCACCATCACCGTGGCCGTGCTGGTGTCGCTGTTCGTGAGTTTCACCCTCGACCCGATGCTCTCCTCGGTGTGGCGCGATCCGGTCGACAGGCGCTTCGCGCGGCTGCCGTGGCTGGAGCAGTTGATGAAGGGCATGGAGTTGGGTGTGGAGACGCTCCAGCGCGTCTACGGCCGCGCGCTCGCCTGGTCGCTGCGCGATGACCGCCACCGGGTCTACCTGCCCATATTCGGTGTGGTGCGGGCACTCCGGCAGCGCGACTGGCGCGTGCTGGGCACGCTCTCGAACCGCGGCATGGTGCTGTGGGGCGCGGCGGGTGTGTTCGCCTCGAGCCTGATGATCCTGCCCTTCGTGGGCACGGAGTTCATGCCCGCAAGCGATGACGGATTCCTGCCGCTGCGCCTGGAGATGCCGATCGGCTCGAGTCTCCAGTACACCGACGCCAAGAGCGCACAGGTCGAGAGGGCGCTGCACGGGATCCCCGAGATCGAGCTGATATCCGCGCAGATAGGCACCTTTCAGGGGCGCAACCACGCACGTCTCGACGTCCGGCTGGTGCCGCGTGATCAGCGCAGCCGCACCCAGCTCGAGCTCGAGACGGTGGTCCGTGCGCGCATCCAGCGCGTCGCCGGCGTCAAGCTCCAGGTGGGCTGGAGCGATTCGATCTCCGTGTCCATCCTCGGCCCCGATCAGGAGCGGCTCACCGCGATTGCCAACGAGCTCATGCAGAAGCTCGAGAAAATCCCCGGTGCGGCGGATCTGAACAGCAGCGAGCAGGGCACCAGCCCCACGGTTGCCGTGCGTATCGACCGTGAACTGGCGAACGACCTCGGGCTCGATGTAGAGCGCATCGGCCGCGCCCTGCGCGTGCTGGTGGGCGGCGACAAGGTGAGCCACTGGCTGGGACCGGATGGCCAGAACTACGACGTGCTGGTGCGCCTGCCGCCTGAGTCGCGTCGCGGGACAGCGGATCTGGGCGGGCTTTATCTTGCGAGCGGCCGCCTGAACCCCGAGGGACTGCCCGTGCTGGTGCCGTTGCGGCAGGTGGCCGAGCTTGCCGACACTACGGCTCCGCCCCAGCTGAAACGCCTGGATCTGCAGCGCCGGGTGTCGGTTTACCTGCGCGCCGACGGGCGGGCGTCGGGCGACGTCGGCAAGGATGTGCAGGCCCTGATTGACGCGACGCAACTGCCGCGGGGTTACCGCTTCAGCGTGGGAGGCCAGCAGGAGCAGCTGAACGAAACGTTCATGGAGACCCTGGCCGCGATGGGGCTCGCGATCATCTTCATTTACCTGATCCTCGCCTCGCAGTTTGCGAGCTTCGTGCAGCCGGTGGCGATCATGGCCTCGCTGCCGCTGTCCTTCGTGGGCGCGTTCCTCGCGTTGCTGATCACCGGCACTACGCTGAACATGCTCTCCATGATCGGCATGATCCTGCTGATGGGCCTGGTGACCAAGAACGCGATCCTGCTGGTCGACTTTGCCAACCAGGGCATGCGCGAGGGGATGGAGCTGCGTGAGGCTTTGATGGCGGCGGGGCGTATTCGCTTGCGTCCGATTCTCATGACCACGCTCGCCATGATCTTCGGCATGCTGCCGATGGCCATCGGTTCCGGCAGCGGTGGCAGCATCAACGCGCCGATGGCCCGCGCGGTGATCGGTGGCGTGATCACCTCGACGCTGCTCACGCTGGTGGTGGTGCCGGTGCTCTACACCTACCTGCATGCGTTCTCGTTACGGTCGCGGCGCTGGTTCGGCGCGGATGCCGTGCCCGAGGCGCCACGCGTGCTGGTGGTGCAGCAGCCGTCATGAATTCCACCGGCGCCCCCTGACACCCGAGTTACGGCACGTCGGCACCCGGTGTTCAGCGAGGCCGGGCAATGCGGCAGGCGGGCTTTCATCCCGCAGCGCGCGGCGACATCATGGCCTGATACGGTGGCCGCCGCGCAACCGCTGTCCCGGATGCCTTTGACGGAGCCCGCACATGCACGCAACCCCTGCCGATGAACTCTATGCCGTGCACTGCATCACGCAGGTGCTGCTGCGCTACTGCACCGCGGTTGACACGCGCCGCCCGGAGCTGATCGCCGAGTGCTTCACGGAGGATGCGCGCCTCGACTTCGCCTTCATGGGCTCCTATACCCCGGCTGAATACATCGCGCTTTGTGCCGATGTGCTGCCGCGCCTCGACGCCACCCAGCACCTGATCGGGCCGCCCCTGGTGGAGGTGCGCGCAGACACCGCCCACTCGCGAGCCTATTTCATCGCCCAGCACGTGCTGAACGCGCTGGCGCCGCAATCCTCGCTGGTCATCGGCGGCTGGTACGAAGACCAGTTCCAGCGCATCGACGGCGAGTGGAAGATCCGCCACCGCCAGGGACTCACGCTCTGGTCGGAGGGCAACCCTGCCGTGCTCGGTGGAGACTTCCCCGTGGGAGCGGCCGCACGCAGCCCGCTGCACGAAGCGCCAACGTGGCTGCGCTGTCTGCCGGCAGCGCCGCAGCCCTTCGCCTGAGCGGCGCATGCAGCCTTCCGCCGCCGCAAACCTTGGCCGCTACTGGCAGTTTTTCTGGCCGCTCGCCCTCGGGGCTCTGTTCCTGCTGGCGGGCCAGCAGGCCTACAACGGGGTGCTGGCGCGCGCGGGCGATCCGGGGCGCGAGCTTGCCGTCTACGCCTGTGCGGCGGGGATCTTTTTCTTCTTCGACATCGGCACGGCTTTCATGCCGAACATGGTTACGGTCTACGCGCGCTCGGCGCAGGCCCGGGCCCGGGTGTTCCGCTTCTGCGCAACCGTGGGTGTGCTGTTCACGCTCCCCGTGCTGGCCATCGGATCCAGCGCCACGGGCGCGGCGATGCTCCGCGCGATGTACTCGCTCGACGCGAGCATGCTGGCCGATGTGCAGTCCTATCTGGTGTTGCTGTCGGGTCTGATACTCCTGCACACGCTGCAGCACTATCACAACGGGCTGCTGATCCTCGAGGAGCGGACCACGCTGGTCTCGGTGATCGGCGTGGTGGCCGTGGGCATCAGCGTTGCGGTTGCCCTGCGTGGCCTGTCGCAGGGCTGGCGCGCGGCGCAGCTCGTGGCGGCGGCCGAGTGGGTGGGCGGAACATTCAAACTGCTGGCGCAGTACGCGGTCTCGCGCGGGCTGCGCTCCACACGGCCTGATCCGCATCACGCGCTGGAGCCGCCGCGCTGGCGCGAGCTCTTCGCGTTCTTCTGGCCGGTGTGCATCTCCGGCATGACCTTTGGCATCAGTCGGCCGCTGGTGTTTGTGTTTGTCGCGCGCGTTCCCGGTGCCGTGGTGATCATCGCGGCGATGCGGGTGGCGATGGATTTCATGCTGCTCTACCAGAGCGTGGTGAACCAGTTCCGCCATTTCTTCGCCACCTTCGGGCTGGAGGATCTGGCGGAGAAGCGGCTCTTCATGGCGCTGGTCGCCGGCGGGCTGATCGGCGCCATGGCGCTGGTGTTGCTGATCACACCGCTGAGCGATGCCTTCTTCGTCGGCGCTCTCGGATTGGGGCCCGAACTGTACGCCGCAGCGCACCACATGTGCCTGATCCTGCTGGTGGTGCCCGGTGTGCTGATGGTGCGCAACTACTATCACGGGATTCTCATCGCGCGCCGTCGCACCGCGGCGATGGCCACTGGCAGCGCAGCCCGCGTGGTTGCGATCCTGGCCACCTGCTGGCTCCTGCTGGTCACGGACAACCTGAATGCGTCCACCGCGGTGCTGGGGATGGTCGCGGGCTTCGTGGCGGAGATGGCGCTCGCCTGGTGGGCGGTCAGGCGGTTGGCAGCGTGATGCCGCGGGGGCCGCGTTCGATGTCGTCCAGGCACAGCAAGCTAAGGCGTCCCGCGCCGAGATAAATGCCGGTTTCGAGGAACAGCGCATTGCCCAGAAGCAGTGGGCGTGGCACCACCGTATGCCCGTGAATCGTGAGGTCGATGCCTGCCACCGGCGGCAGATCGGGCAGGCGGATGCGCTCGCGCGCCCACAGCATCGCGCGGCAGCGCTCGGCATCGGCGCCGAGTCCGGGGATCAGGCCCCAGTCGTTCACGGGGCACTCGGCGTGGCAGATCCCCACGCGCAAGCCGCTGCGGTGGTGCAGCGTGATTGCCCATGGCAGCCCCTCGAGCAGCGTGGCCGCCGCGTGAGCCTCTGCGTTGGGCACCCAGCCCGCGAGACCCCATTCGCCGCCATTCTGGCGCCAGACATCGGCGATCCGCGTGCCTTCGCCCGCGACGGTACGCAGCAGCATGTCTTCGTGATTGCCGCGCACTGCGTGAAACCACGTCTCGCGCATCAGAGCGACGGCGCCGGGCGAGTCCGGACCGCGGTCGATCAGATCGCCCACGCTGAAGAGCCGGTCGCGCCCGGGAATGAAGTGGCGTGCGGCCAGTGCATCGCGCAGCGCCGGCAGGTGGCCGTGCAGGTCACTGATCACGAAGTCGCGACCGAAACGGTTGGGCGGTACGTGGCGGTGGAAATCCTTCATGCGGCTTGCTCCCGCAGCTTGCCCGGCGCCACGGCGAGGCGGGATTCCCGCGTGACGCGCCACGAGAGGCGTGCCGAGATGGCGAGCGCCGCGGCGCCGATGGCGACCACCATGCCGAGCCAGAAGCCTTCCACGCCCATGGCCGGGTGCCACGGTGAGCCAAAGGCAAGCAGGTAACACAGTGGAAGGCCGAACAGCCAGTAGGCCAGTATGTCGATCAGCGAGCTCACACGGGTGTCGCGGTAGCCGCGCAGTGCCATTCCCGCGCCTATCTGCACCGAATCGAAAATCCGGTAGGCCGCGGCGTAGACCAGCAGCGCCGCGCCCAGCTCCCGCACGGCCGGGTCGCCCGTGAAAAGTCCTGCGATAGGCGCGCGCAGCAGCACGATCAGCATGCCCTGCAGCAGCGCTATACCCACCAGCAACTGCATGCCCGTTATGCAGACGGCGCGCGCGGCAAGCGGATACTTGCCGCCCATCTCGTGGGCCACGCGCACCGACATCGCCTGCCCCACGCCGATCGGCACGGTGATCATCAGGCTGTCGAAGGTCATGGCCACCGCATGCCCGGCGATGGCCGTGGTGCCGAGCCGCGACATCAACAGCGGTACCACGGCAAAAAAGCCGCCCACCGCGAGGAGCGAGAGCCCGATGGGCAGTCCCAGCGAGAGCGTGGCGGCCATCTCGCGCGGGCGCGGTCCGGCGAAGTCTCGCCACAGCTGATAGGGGACAAGCGCGCGGGCACGCAGGGTATAGGCGGTCCACGCGAGCATCAGCAGCACGAAGGCAATCAGCGTGGCCCAGCCACAGCCGGCGCCGCCCAGTCGCGGCAGCCCGAAGAGTCCGTGAACCAGCACGTAGTTCATTGGTATGTTGATCAGGAATGCCCCCAGCATCAGCCACATCACCGGGCGCATGAGGCCCAGCCCCTCGGCCGTGGTGCGGAAGCTGAGCGCCAGCGGCACCAGCATTGCCGTCCCGATGGTGGGATACAGGTAGCCGATCGCGATCTCGGTGACCGCGGGCTCCAGCCCTAGCCGCGGCAGCAGCAGGATCGCGATCCAGATGCTGAGCCCCGAGAAGAGCGCGAGCGGCACCGACAGCCACAGGCATTGCTGGAACTGGCGGCGGATGCCATCGACGTCCTGCGCGCCATAGCGATGGCCGATGATCGCGCTGTTGGCGAGCAGGATGCCGAACACCAGCAGCATGCCGAGATCCCAGACGTAGTAGCCGATGGTCACGGCGGCGAGGTCGGCGGTGCCCGCATTGCCCGCGATCATGACGTCGGTCACGCCCATGCCCATCACCGCGAACTGCCCGATCACCAGCGGGCCGGCCATGCGCGTGAGCCGCCTCCCTTCGGCGCGCATCGACTCCCAGCGTGGCGCGTTCACGGTTCAGTCCGGCGCGAGCAGCGCGAGCACCTGGGCGTGCAGCGTCGGGTTGGCGGCGGCCACCACGAAGCCGCCGTCGCTGGCATCCTCGCCGCGGGGTCCGCTCACCACGCCGCCGGCGCCGTGGATGATCGGGATCAGGGGCTGGATGTCGTAGGCCTGCAGATCGGACTCGACCACCAGATCGATCAGCCCCAGCGCCAGCAGGCAGTAGGAGTAGCAATCGCCGCCGAAGCGCGACAGGCGCACGCTAGCGGCTACGCGCTCGAAGGCTTCGCGCTCCGTGGGCGTTTGGAACATCGAGGGGTGGGTGCAGTACAGGATGGCGTCGGCGAGGCGGGCGTCCTGCCGGGACTGCAACGGGCGGCGCTCGCCGCGGCGCTCGAACCAACCCGACTCCGCGGTACCGGCGAAGGTTTCCTCGAGGTAGGGCTGGTGGACCAGTCCGGCCAGCGGGCGTCCCTGTGCCCGGATGCCCATCAACGTTCCCCATGCCGGCACGCCGCTGATGAAAGCGCGGGTGCCGTCGATGGGGTCGATGATCCAGCTCCAGTCCGAACTGCCGGCCTGCGTCCCGAGTTCCTCGCCCACGATGCCGTGATCCGGGTAGCGCGCGAGGATGGCCGCGCGCAGATATGCCTCGATGGCGCGGTCGGTCTGAGTGACCGGGTCATAGCGGCCTTTGCTGCGCTTGTCCTCTACCGCCAGCGGGCGGCGGAAGGATGCCAGCGCGATGCGGCCTGCCTCGGGCAGCAGCGAGACCGCGAACTCGAGCGCCTCGTTCACCAGTGGATTCATGCCGTCGCTCTCCCGGGGGCTTGCAGGGCGCCGGCGCAGAGCAGCCCCTGCGCGAGGTAGTACGAGCCCATGATGAGCACGCCCGCGCCCGGCACCGGGCTGATGAAATGATCGATCGCCAGGATGGCATCCGAGAGGGCGAAGCTCAGGGCTCCGGCAAGCAGCAACAGCGGCCGGTCCGCCATGGCTGCACCCGTGACCATCGCCGTGATGGCCACACTGTAGAGCGCCACGGGCACTGCCATGTCACCCGCGCCGGGGAGTACCTGCCACGCCGCCAGTGCCGCCACGGGCAGGAAGGCTAAGGCCGCTGCCACCCGCCAGCGCTGCGGGCCGCGATGGCGCCAGAAGCACTGCGCATACAGCACTTGCGCTACCAAGAAGCTCGCGAGGCCCGCCGTGAACAGACCGCCGACCATGCCGTGCGCGGCTAGCAGCACATCTCCCACCGCCGAGAAAAGCAGCGCAAGTATCAGCGAGCGACGCCAGCGTGGGTGCGCCCAGCGCCGGGCAGCAAACGCGAGCAGCAGGATCGGAATCGGCTTGAGAAGGAGCCCTATTGTTCCTAGATTGTAGTTTAGGAGTGATAGATAAACTGTTGAAAAAAATAGATATACAGTCGCTATAGTGATTGGTTTTATCACCGCGATTCCCGGATCAGCGGGCTCAGCTGTCATGCCGGCTTTCCGCGAATCGCCGCAGGTGCCAGTCGGTGTTGCCGAATGAGGCCTCGATGGCCGTGAGGCGCTTCACATGGTGGCCGATGTCGAGTTCGTCGGTCACGCCGATGCCGCCGTGCAGCTGGATCGCCTCCTGCCCCACGCGCCGCGCCGCGCGACCGATGCGACTCTTGGCCGCGGACACCGCACGCGGGAGGTCACCGCCACCGTCGGCCGTGAGGAGGGCCATCAGCAGGATCGAGCGTGACTGCTCGAGCTCGATGAACATGTCGGCCATGCGGTGCTGCAGGGCCTGGAAGCTGCCGATCGGCGCGCCGAACTGGCGCCGCGTCTTGCTGTATTCGACGGTCTTCTGGAGCAGCACGGACATCGAGCCCACGGCCTCGGCGCAGGCAAAGAGCGCGGCACGGTCGAACAGTTCGCGCAGCGCCGGCAGCGCATCAGGTGCTTCGCCCAGGCGTGCCTCGGGCGCCAGCAGGAGCCCGGTGAAGGCAAGTTCTGCGGCCGCAGCGCCATCCACGGTGCGATAGGCCTGCAGCCTGAGGCCCGGCGCATCGGGGGCGACTACAAACACCCCGATGCCGCCGGACGGCTCGCGCGCGGTTACTAGCAGCAAATCGGCCGCCGGTGCGTTCAGCACCACGCACTTGGCGCCGTCGAGCTGCCAGCCGGCGTCGTGGTGCGCGGCGCGGCTCGAAATCGCGGAGGCGTCGTAGCGCGATGCTGCCTCGAAATGCCCCAGCGCGAGCTGCAAATCGCCCGCGATCACCCGCCCGAGCAGCGCGGTCTGCTGGGCCTCGGAACCCAGTGCGGCGATCGCGCCGGCGCCGAGCACCAGCGTGGGCAGCCAGGGCTCCAGCACCAAGCCGTGACCGAACTCCTCGAGGATGATCGCGTTGTCGACGGCGCTCGCGCCCAGCCCGCCGCAGGACTCGGGTACCGGCACTGCGAGCCATCCGAGCTCCGCGAACAGCGCCCAGTGCGCGGGTGAGAAGGCGTGCCCGCCGGCGATCAGTTTTTTGCGCGCATCGAAGCTGTACTGCTCGCGCACGAAACGCGCGACGCTGTCGCGCAGGAGTTGCTGTTCGTCGCTGAAATCGAAATCCATATGCGGTGTCCTGCTGTGCGCGCGGTGTGCTGCTCGGTCCAGGCCGCCCGGTTAGAGCCCGAGCACTTCCTTGACGATGATGTTGCGCTGGATCTCGTTCGAGCCGCCGTAAATCGAGGCCTTGCGGTTATTGAGGTAGGTACCCGCCGCCGCGATGGCCGCGCCCGGGCCCACCGGGCTGCCGTCAAAGCCCTGCTGGAACTGCGCCGGCACAAAGGGTAGGGCGTAGTGACCCGCCAACTCGACGAAGAGTTCGTCGATGCCCTGCGCTACTTCTGTGCCCTTGATTTTCAGGATCGATGAAGCCGGGCCGGGCGACTTGCCCGCGCTCAGATTGGCGAGCGTGCGCAGCTCCGTGTATTCGAGTGCCAGCAGTTCGGTCTCGAGGTCCGCGAGACGGCGCAGGAAGAACGCGTCCTCGAGCAATGTGCCTTGCGCGCCGGCGGCCGTGCCGGCGGCCAGTTGCCGCAGCCGCGCGAGGCGTACCCGCGAACGTGCCACCTGCGCGATACCCGTGCGCTCGTGCGTGAGAAGGTACTTCGCGCAGCTCCAGCCGCGGTTTTCCTCGCCGACGCGGTTTTCCACCGGCACCCGCACGTTGTCCAACAGCACCTCGTTCACCTCGGGTGTGCCGTCGAGCAAGCGGATCGGCGAGACACGCACCCCTGGGGTCTTCATGTCGATCAGCAGGAAGCTGATACCGGCCTGCGGTTTCAGCTCCGGCCCACCCGTGCGCACGAGGCAGAAGATCCAGTCCGCCCACTGCGCCATGGTGGTCCACGTCTTGGTGCCGTTCACCACATAGTGGTCGCCGTCGCGCACGGCGCGTGTCTGCAGCGAGGCGAGATCGGAGCCTGAGTTGGGCTCCGAGTAGCCTTGGCACCACCAGATGCGGCTGGCGAGGATGTCGGGCAGGAAGCGCTGCTTTTGCGCGTCGTTGCCAAAATTGCAAATCACGGGGCCGACCATGCCGAGCCCGAAGGGCACGATGCGGGGCGTGTGGGCCAGGGCGCACTCGGTGGAGAAAATGTATTTCTGCACCGGGCTCCAGCCCGTGCCGCCATGTTCGACCGGCCAGTTGACGCCGGCCCAGCCGCGCGCCGCGAGCGACTGCTGCCAGCGGATATGGTCTTCGCGTGCGAGCTGCAGCTCGTGCTCGACCTTGTGGCGGATGTCGGCGGGGCAACCAGTGCTCAGGAAGTCGCGGACTTCCTGCTGGAAAGTGAGTTCTTGCGGGCTGAATCGGTTGTCCACGCGTGCTGCTCCGAAGGCTGTGGCGGCGCGGCATCTTCCCCCGCCGGATGCATGCTGATCAATGGGGCAGGCGGGTGATCGGCGTGATCAGCACGGTCTGGGATGCATCGCCCAGCAGCGCCTGCCCGTCCTGGATGGTGCAGTGCAGGCGCATGCTCCGGGCACACAAGGCTGCCAGCGCTTTCGATTGCTCCTGCTCGATCTCCAGCACGCGCAGGCCGGCGATGCGCTCCAGCCCCGCGCGCTGGCGATCCCACCACGGTGGCACGGAGCGGCCACCGTAGGCGATCACGATCACTTCGCTTGCCCGACCGGCGGCGCGACGCAGTCGCTTTTCCTCGGGCAGTCCGAGTTCGATCCACTGCCGCAGCGCTCCATCGAGCTCGCGCAGCCAGAGATCGGGCTCTTCTTCGGCGGATAGGCCGCGCCCGAACTCGAGCGCCGGGTCGGCAAACAGCGCCCAGGCGAGCAGGCGCAACATCAGACGCTCCTCGGTTTCCGAGGGGTGTCGGGCGAGCGTCAGGGCGTGCGTGCCGTAGACGCTGCGATCGATGTCGGCGAGCTCGAGTTCGATCCGGTGGACCGTTGCGCCGAGTGCCATGCCTGAGCCTTCTATACCTTGCGCCGAGGCGATACGCGCCCGCGCCATTGCTCTGCCGTGATGGCCCAGCGCTCGTGGTCGCGCCAGCGTCCGCCGATCTTCACGCTGCGGCGTGCGACGCCTTCCAGATGGAATCCGATGTTCTCGACCAGGCGCCGGGACACGATATTCCCGGGCTGGATAGCCGCTTCGAGCCGATGCAGCCGGTACTGCCCGAACGCCCTGGGGAGCACCAGTCGCAGGCCCTGGCTCATGATGCCCTGACACGCGTGTCCGGCGAAGACGTAGTAGCCGAGAAACGCACTCTGGTAAGCCCCGCGGATCACCTCGCTCAGGTTGACCACGCCGGCAAGCTCGCCTGCTCCATCAACGAGGAAATGCCCGAAGTAGCTGCCATCGTCGATGCGCTCGAGCCAGGTCCGGTACAGCGCGCGCGTGTCGGGCGGGGATACGCGGCCCGCGTGCAGCCGGCGGCTCGCAGCCACCGCCGCGAGAAAAGCCGATGCATCCTCCGGTGCGGGTGTCTGCAAGCGTATGGGCGGTCTTGGTGCGCCGGTGGCAGGCGTGGGCAAGCAGGGCTCCGGGGGCAGCGTAAAAATACGTGAGATACCGCAATCAGCGCGCCGGTGCAATCCGTATCATCTGGCGCACGAGCCCGCACAGGCTTTGCACAGGCCCACTCACGGATACCCGATGCAGTACCACCATGTCGCCGAGCAGATAGGCGTCCGCCACGCGACAGGGCGGCTGACCGTTCCCGTGCTGCCTGTAGGGGCCCGCGTGGTGCTCGGCGTGATCAATGATCCTGCCGTGGGCATCCAGGCGCTGGTGCAGGTCATCAGCCGCGATCCGTCGCTGTCCGCGCATGTCCTGAAGTACGCCAATGCCCCGCTCCTGCGCACGGGCACCGTGATCCTGTCGGTCGATCAGGCCATCGCAAGGCTGGGTACCCGCATCGTCGCCGATGTGGTCTTTGCGGCCTGTATCGGGCCGCGGCTGTTCAGGGCCCCACTCTACAACGCCCACATCGCACGGATCTGGGAGGAGTCGCTCGCCACCGCCCTGTGGGCCAACGAGGTGGCGCAGGCGCGTGGACAGGAGATGGAGGCGATCTTTCTGTGCGGCCTGCTGCACCAGATCGGACTGCCGGTGGTGCTGCAGGCGGTGCAGGAGATCCTCGGTCCGGCACCGCAGCAGACGCTCTCCAGCGACGAGCTCGATGCGCTGCTGCAGGGCTTCGGTGTGATCGCCGGGCTCGATGTGGCGTCGCGCTGGAAGTTGCCCGAGCCGATCGCGGAGACGATCGCTCACGTGCATGATGCGGGCGTAGCGGTCAACCGGCGCGCGCTCGTCGCGAGCGTCTCTGCGGCCAGAGCCTTTGCCCTCGCCATGCTGGCGGAGTCTCAGCCGCGGGCGCAGACACTCGCGGCCATGCCGCAGGTCCAGGCCGCAGGTCTCGACCACGCGGCGGTGGAGCAGTTGCTCACCAAGGTGGATGCAGTGCGCCAGGTGCTCAGGCCGGAGTGATCGTCACCGGTACGCCGTTCAGCGCGGCGTTGCCACAGAGCTCGTCCAGCCAGAGTTCGTCGGTGATGTCATTGGCGCTCACGCTGGGGTGCGCGCTAGCTACCCCGAGCCGGATGCCCGGCCGGTCATGACCCCAGCCGTGGGGCAGGGAGACACTCCCCGGCATCATGTCGGTGCTCGCTGTCACTGCGATGCGCAGTTCGCCGACGCGCGAACGCAGCACCACCTCGCTGCCGTCTGTAATGCCGCGCGCGGCGAGATCCTCCGGGTGCATCAGCAACTGATCGCGACGAGGTCCTTTGACCAGGCGGCGGCTGTTGTGCATCCACGAGTTGTTGCTGCGCACGTGGCGGCGTCCGATCAGCAGCAGTTGTCCTGCCGCAGGCGCCGCCTCCTGCCACAACCGCTCGAGCTCAGGGGGAATTCGCGCCGGCAGGCAGTCGATGTGTCCGCCGTCGGTACACAGGCGCTCCGGCAATGATGGCCTGAGCGGTCCGAGGTCGATGCCGTGCGGCGCGGCCTGTAGCGTGGCAAGATCGAGCGCCCGCGCATGCCCTGCGGCTGCGCCGTAGGGGCCGGATTGCAGCATCAGATCGAGCATCTGCGCGGGCGAGACCACCGCAGGTGCCGTGCTCGTGTCGAGTCGCGCGTCGGCCTCGGCGAGGCCCGCGAAAATCTCCCAGTCGTGGAGTGCGCCGTCGGGCTTGGGCAGCGTGGCCTCGTTGTAGCGTGTGGTATTGCGTACTGCGAAGCGGTGGAAGGCGATGTCGTAGTGATCGTGCTCCAGCGCCGTGGTGGGCGGCAGTATCAGTGTCGCGTGGCGGGTGCTTTCGTTCAGATAGAAATCAATGCAGAGCATGAAATCCAGATCGGCGAGCGCCGCATCGAGCCGGCGTCCGTTGGGCGTGGAGAGTACCGGGTTTCCCGCCACCGTGACCAGCGCGCGCACTTGCCCCTCGCCCGGCGTGAGCATTTCCTCCGCAAGTGCCGCCACCGGAAACTCGCCGCTGAAATCGGGGTAGGCGCGCACGCGGCTGTGCCGTCTGCCGAAGCTGCCGCGTTGGCGATCAGCGGGGCCTGCCGCCGCCACGGCTGGCATGGTGAGCAGCGTGCCGCCTTCGCGGTCGAGGTTTCCCGTGACCAGGTTCAGCAGCTGTATCGCCCACTGGCAGAGAGCACCGAAGCGCTGGGTGGATACCCCCATGCGGCCGTGACAGGCGGCCGAGGGTGCTGCGGCGAATTCCCGCGCGAGGCGGCGGATGGTGTCGGCAGGGATACCGGTGCGTGCCGCGGCGTGCTCCGGTGTGAAGCGCTCGAGCAGCGCCGGAATGTCGGCGAGCCCCCGATGCGCCGCGCCGGACGGGCCAGGGCGGGCCAGGTTTTCGGCAAATATCACCTGCAGCATCGCTAACAGCAGGAAGGCATCGCTACCGGGACGCACGAAATGGTGCTCGTTTGCGACCTCGGCGGTTTCGGTACGACGCGGATCGATCACCACCAGCGTGCCGCCACGGGCCTGCAGCGCCTTCAGGCGGCCGCGGAAATCCGGCACGGTCATGATGCTGCCGTTGGAGGCTATGGGGTTGTAGCCCAGCACCAGCAGATGCTGCGTGCGGTCGATGTCAGGGATCGGCTGCAGGAACTGGTGGCCGTACATCCACAGGCACACGAGGTGGTGGGGCAGTTGGTCCGCGGAGGTGGCGGAGTAGTGGTTGCGCGTGCCCAGGCGTTTGAGAAAGTGGTTGGCGTGGGTCATCAGTCCCCAGTTGTGCACATTGGGATTGCCGCGGTAGATGGCCACGGCATCGGCGCCATACTGGGCGCGCACGGCACGCAGCCGCTCTGCCGCTATCGTAAAGGCTTCCTCCCAGCCTATCTCGCGCCAGCTGCTGCCCTCGCGCAGCATGGGGCGCCGCAGCCGGTCCGGGTCTTCCTGGAGGTCGGCGAGCGCGGTGGCCTTGGGGCAGATATAGCCGTGGCTCAAGGGGTCGTCGCGGTCGCCGCGGATGTCCGTCACGCGGCCGTCCTCGACGCGTATCTCGAGGCCGCAGATCGCCTCGCAGAGGTGGCAGGCGCGGTAGTGCGTGCTCATGCTCATGACATGCTTTCTCCGGGTTCGCACAGCAGTTCGCGCACGGCCCGCACGCGCTCGCTGAAGGCAGCCTTCGTGGCGGGTGAGGTGGGCACTGCGTCGATCCCGTGGATGGTGCCGCGTGTCTGGTTGAGGCGTACCGTGACGCCGGCGGCCTCGAGGCGCTGCGCGTAGTCGAGAGCCTCGTCGCGCAGCGGATCGAATTCCGCGGTCTCCACGTAGGCCGCTGGCAGGCCGGCGAGGTTCGTGCGGTGCGCGGGTGAGGCGTAAGGCGGCGGCGGGTTCGTGCTGCTGCCACGCAGGTAAATCTCCCACATGACGCGGTTGGCGCTGGCCGTCCACAAGGGTGTGTCGGTGAAGGCCTGCGCCGAGGCGCTGCTGCAGGAGGCATCCGTCACCGGATACAGCAGGATCTGCGCGCGCAGCGGCTGGCCCTCGTCGAGTGACTTCTGCGCGAGACCCGCGGCCAGTGCGCCGCCCGCGCTGTCGCCCATCACGCCGATGCGTGCCGTGTCCACGCCGAGTTCTGCGGCCTCCGCGCGCAGCCAGTGGAGTGCGGCCAGGCAATCGTCGAACTGGGCGGGGAAGGGCGCCTGCGTCGAAAGCCGATAGTCGACCACGAAGACCTTGCAGCCGGTCTCCAGCGCGATGCGCTGGGCGTTGTCGAGATGGATCCCGGCGTAGGTGAGGAAGAAGGCCCCGCCGTGGCAGTAGAGCAGCGCGGGCGCCGGGTCGGCGGCTCCGATCGCGCTCACTTCGATGACGGGTACCCGCAGGCCGGTTGCGCTCAGCACCGTGTGCGAGCGCGCCCGCACGCCCGGATCCCAGCGCCGCGTGAGGCGCTGCAGCCGGATGATCAGGCTGATCAGGCGCAGCAGCCACGGGCTGTTTTTCACCGGCAGCGCGGGGAACTTGCTGAATTCGGGCAGGATGGCGTAGGTGTGGCCCGGGTTTTTGGCCATGCGCGGCTCCGTTGATCAGGTGGCGCCCGGAGCATAGCGGCGTGCTGGCGCGGGCGTCGAGCCGGGATTGACGCCGCCCCGTTCATTGCTGGCATGCTGGCGGTCGATTCCGCGCACGACGAGTTACCCATGATGAACATTGGCGTCATTCCACTTTTCCGGCGCGGACTGGTCTGCGACCCGGACTGGGTCGCGGAACTCGTGGCGATGCTCGACGAGGAAGAGGTCGAGTCGCTGTGGGGCGTGGAGCACGTGCTGGTGGCTGAAAACTACAAACCCAATTACCCCTACTCGCCGGATGGCCGCATGCCCACCGACGAGCTGACCTCCATGCCCGATCCCCTCGCCTGGCTCACCTTCGCGGTGGCGCATTCGCGACGGCTGAAAATCGCCACCGGCGTGCTGATCCTGCCGCAGTACAGCCCGGTGCAACTCGCCAAGCGCCTCGCCACGCTCGATCAGCTGACACGCGGGCGGGTGATGCTCGGTGTGGGGCTGGGCTGGCAGGAGGAGGAGTACGCCGCGCTCAACATCCCCTTCGCCGAGCGCGGCCGTCGCATGGACGAGAACATCCGCGCCATGCGCGCGCTGTGGACGCAGCAGCCCGCCTCTTTCGCGGGAGAGTTCCTGCGCTTCGATCGGGTGTTCTGCGACGTGGCAACCGTGCAGCCGGGCGGCGTGCCGATCATCGTGGGTGGCAGCACGGCCGCGGCTGCGCGCCGCGCCGGGCGCCTTGGCAATGGCTTCTATCCCTACGTCATATCCCCCGAAGATCTGGCCGAGCGGATGCGCGATCTCGAGAGCGCGGCGCGTGACGCGGGGCGAGATCCCGCCGCGGTGGAGCTCACGGTCTGGCCCGGCAGCTGGCAGTTCCGCGGCTCGCTAGACCGCGAGTTGATGCGGCGTTACCTCAACCTGCCGGTGCGGCGGGTGATGATCGCCCAGCACGAGGGCGAGACTGCCGACATCCCTGGATTACGCACGCTGATCCGCCAGACCCGTGATGCGCTTGGGGAGCTTGGCCGGTGAGCGAGGCCGCCAGATGTCGCGAGGCCGGCATGGTGGGTTGCCTCGGCAAACCCATCGATGTCGAACGATTGCTGCTCTAGGTCGCGCGGGTGATGGATATCCCCACGCTCTGATTCAGTATCAACCGGGTTTGTAGGTGAGATAGCTCTTGCGCGTAGTCTCGCGGATCTCCCACACGCCTGCTTCCGAACCGTCGGCATTCGCGCTGATCACCCGGCCGCGCAGCTGTGAAACCGGCGTTCCGATCGGTACCGCTACCGCGCCCCAGTCTTCCAGTTCGGAGGCGGCAATGGCTGCTGCATTGACGAGGCGTGATTGCACGGGCATGGCGCTTGTCCTCAGCGGCGGTGGTGGGGTGGGCGGGCGCGCCTTCAGGCCTTGCTGCCGGGGTATGGCGGACCGTAGCGCCGCGCCGTCTCCGGATCGTCGCCGGGCGGCACGCGGGCGATGCCGAGGATGTGGTCTACCACCATGTTCTGGAAACGGTGACACGACTCCTCGAAGCGCGAGCACATGCGGCCGCCTTCGTAGGCCGTGTTGCGCAGACCGTCTTGTACCCGCTCGACCACGGCGATGTCCTCGCGGTTGATCGTGTCCCAGAAGTGGAGCACCTCGTCGGTATCGCGCTCAGGGTCCCCGCTTGCCGCCACCGACTCCGGATGCGTCAGCAGATAGGCGGTTTCAGCCGTGTGTCCGGCGGCCGTGGGGCGTGCCAGCAGCAGGAACACATGGTTGGCCATCACGTTGATGCCGATGGTGGGGAATAGCCAGGCAAAGCGCGCGGCCTCGGCGTCCTCTCCCACGATGCCGCTCACCGGTGGCAGCCCTTTCCAGCCCCCATCGCCGGTATTCGCGCCCACCGGCCAGGTGCACAGCCCCACGTATTTGCCGGCGCCCTGCCAGCGGTAATGAGCCTCCACCGGCGAGACGTCCAGCAGCGTGGGGTGTATCAGGGGCAGGTGGTAGTACTCCATGAAGTTCTCGGCCACCAGTTTCCAGTTCGCCTCGATCCCGTACTCCACGCGGCGGGCTATCCGGTATTCGCTCAGCCGGTAGCCCGACAGCCGCGCGGGCAACTCACCGAGTTCGTGCTCGAGGCACGGAGTGGCGGGGTCGAGGCACAAAAAAACCAGGAACTCCCACTCGGCGATACGCACGGGGTAGAGCCCCATGTCGTTGCGGTCAAAGACCTCTCCCGGCCCATCGCAGGCCACGAGGCCGGGCTCCGCAGGTCCGAAGTGAGGTGTCGCGCGGCAGGCGCCGTCGAGGTCATAGGCCCAGCCGTGATAGGGGCAGGTGAAAAATCGACCCGTGTGTCCGGCGCCATCGCAGAGGCGGGCACCGCGGTGGCGGCAGACATTGTGGTGGGCGCGGAGTTGGCCCGCGGCATTGCGGGTCACGATGATCGAACGGCCCGCCAGTTCCACCACGCGGAAATCCCCTGGCGCCCGTACTTCCTCGCCAAGGCACACCGGCACCCAACTGCGTGCAAACACCTGTTGCTGCTCCAGCGCATGGAACTCGGGGGTGGTGTAGGCATCCGGGATCAGGGTCCAGGCCTGGTCCACCGGGAGCCGGGTCCGGGCGTAGGTTTCGGCGTGGCGGAAAGCCTCGTGAGGAAGGGGGCGTTGCATGGCTGAGGGCGGCCTGTCTGCAGGGGGGGCGAACCTCAACCTTAGGGTGCTGATTTGCTTCCCGCAATCCCCGCGCGCCATCGCGCGGGCCTCGGGAGGAGCTGTGCGCCGCCGCGCCCGCGCGACGCTCGAGGCACGCGGGCTGCGAGGGGTGCCCGCGTTCGCGGCCGGATTCGATTCGCGCCGGACGATCGAGGCGTTCGAGGATCCTCTGGAGGGCGTCTACGAGGAAGGCGCGGACCAAGGCTGCTATGCTCCGGGGCCTCCTCTGACGGGCCTGCCGCTGCATGAAAACCCACACTGCTGGTTGCCACTGCGGCGCCGTCCGCTTCGCATTCGAGGCGCCGGCCCGGATCACCGCCCACGAGTGCAATTGCTCCATCTGCAGCAAGAGCGGCTACTTGCACCTGATCGTGCCCGCTACGCGTTTCCGTCTGCTTGCAGGCACCGAGGCGCTTGCTGAATACCGTTTCGGCACGGGCGTGGCGCGACATCTCTTCTGCAGCCGCTGCGGCATCAAGTCGTTCTACGTGCCGCGCTCAAATCCCGATGGCATCAGTGTCAACGTGCATTGTGTCGACGAGGGGTGTTTCGAGGCGGTCGAGATCGAAGCCTTCGATGGGCGCAACTGGGAGCAGGAAGCGGGCAAGCTCGCGCACCTGTCGCAGGCATGAACGAGGAACTGGAGCTGCGACCCTGCCTCGCCGATGACGCCGCCGCCGTGGTGCCCCTGATCCACGACTCCGGGCCGGTCGCTTTCCGGTGGGTGCTCTCGCAGCGTCATCACGGGCAGTCGTTGGAGTTCCTGGATGCCGTGTTTCGCCAGGGCAGCGGCCAGTTCGGCTTTCGCAACCACCTGCTCGCCGAGCGCGAGGGCAAGACTGTTGCAGTGGTGGCCGTGTGGGATGCCAGGCTCAACGCCACGTTCACGCTGGATGCGCTGCGGAGCATTGGCAGTTTCTTCGGGCTGGGCGCGCTGCCCGTGATCTGGCGGGGCCTGCGCTTTGAACGCATCGTGCAACCGGCGGTGCCCGGCGTGGCTTATATCGGGCATTTCACGGTGCACCCGGATTGCCGCGGCACCGGGATCGGGCGTGCGATCCTCGGCCATCTTCTGGCCCGGGCTCGCGAGGATGGCTACACCCGTGCCGCGCTGGATGTTGCCGACAGCAACCCCCGCGCGCGTGCGCTCTACGAGGGACTGGGCTTTCGTGTGCTCGCAACCCGGCGCGCGGCGCTGCCGTCACGCTGGGACGAGCGGGTCGTGGACCATCACTACATGGAATGTCCCCTGCGCTGACGGACTATCGGCACGCCGGGCGCAGGGTGTTTCCCGAATCACCGCGTGCGGTGGATTTCCGCCGACAGGAACGCGCTCATGTTGAAGATTCCCCGCGGCGTGACCGAGGGAATGACCACGTGCGCCGGTCGCGAGAATCCGGAAAACAGCGGCCCGATCAGCAGCGCGTCGGTGAGCGCCCGGATCACGCCGAGCGCGATGTTGGCAGCATCGAGCCCGGGCATGATCAGCAGGTTGGCAGCGCCCGTGAGGTTGGCGCCCGGATAGATCGTCTTGCGCAACGTCTCGTTCATCGCCGTGTAGGCGTGCATCTCGCCGTCGAGCTCCACGCCCGGCAGGCTTTCCCGCAGGATCCGCGCCGCCTCGCGCATGCGCAGGGCCGAGGGATGCATCGAGGTGCCGAAATTCGAGTGCGCGAGCAGTGCCACCTTGGGCGTGACGCCGAAGTGCCGCACCATCTCGATGCTCGCCCGCGTGGTCGCCACGAGTTGCTCCACGGTGGGCTCTGGCGTGAGGAAGGCATCCGCTAGAAACAGCGGCCCGCTGGGCAGTAGCAGCGCGCACAGCGATGAGACGTGTGCCGCGGGGTCGGCCGGGCCGAACATGCCGCGTACGGTTTTCAGGTGCTCGCTGAACACGCCCACCTTGCCGCAGATCATGCCGTCAGCCTCGCCGAGGGCGACCAGAGTGGCTGCCAGTGCCGTGGCATTGCCGCGCATCGCCATACGCGCGGCAGGCACCGACACGCCGCGTCGTCCGACGCTGCGGTGGTAGCACTCCCAGTAGCGCGGCGTGGCATCGGCCTGTTCCGGGTCCACCACCAGCACATCGGTGCCGATGGCGAGTTTCATGCTGAGGCGCGCCATCTGCTCGCGGATCTCGGATTCGCGGCCGATCAGGATCGGTTGCGCCACGCCCTCGTCGACCACCGACTGCACGGCGAGCAGCACGTCCTCGTTCTCGCCCTCGGCAAAGGCGATGCGGGTGCGGTGCTTGCGGGCAACGTCGATGAAGGGCTGCATGAAGAGCCCCGAGCGGTTCACGAATTCGCTCAGTTTCAGGCGGTAGGCCTCGAGGTCCGCCACCGGACGGGTGGCCACGCCACTTGCCATCGCGGCCTTCACCACGGCGAGCGGAACGTCCACGATCAGGCGCGGATCAAAGGGCTTGGGAATCAGGTATTGCCGTCCGAATATCAGCGTCTCGCCGGCATAAGCCTGGGCGACCTCACTGGGGATTTCCTTCTCGGCGAGTCCCGCGATGGCCTCGACACAGGCCGCTTTCATCGCATCGTTGATGATCGTGGCGCCGCAGTCGAGCGCGCCACGGAAGATGAACGGGAAGCAGAGGACGTTATTGACCTGGTTGGGATAATCGGAGCGGCCGGTGGCGAGGATCGCGTCGGGGCGCACCGCCAGCGCTTCTTCGGGCATGATCTCAGGCGTCGGGTTTGCCATGGCGAGGATCAGCGGGTCGCGGGCCATTTTCTTCACGGACTCGGCCTTCAGCACGCCGGGGCCCGACAGTCCCATGAAGATGTCGGCGCCGTCCATCGCCTCGTCGAGCGTGCGCAGCGTGGTGTCGCGCGCGTACTTGAGCTTCCAGGGATTCATGCCCTCGCTGCGGCCCGCGTACACCACGCCAGAGCGGTCGACCAGCGTGACGTTGCCGGGCTGCAAGCCCATCGTGACCAGCAGGTCGACACAGGCGATGCTGGCAGCGCCGCTGCCCGAGACCACCATCTTCACCTCGTCCATGCGTTTGCCGACGATGCGCAGGCCGTTGAAGATCGCAGCCCCCGCCACGATGGCGGTGCCGTGCTGGTCGTCGTGGAATACCGGGATCTTCATTCGCTCGCGGAGTTTCTGCTCCACGATGAAGCACTCCGGTGCCTTGATGTCCTCGAGGTTGATGCCGCCGAAGGTGGGCTCCAGCGAGGCGATGATGTCGACCAGCTTGTCGGTGTCTTTCTCGTCGATCTCGATATCGAAGACGTCGATGTTGGCGAATTTCTTGAACAGTACGGCTTTGCCTTCCATCACTGGCTTGCCTGCCAGCGGCCCGATGTCGCCCAAACCGAGCACTGCTGTGCCGTTGGTTACCACCGCCACCAGATTACCGCGCGAGGTGACCGCAGCGGCGGCGTTGGGGTCTTGCACGATCAGTTCGCAGGCATAGGCCACGCCCGGCGAGTAGGCGAGCGCAAGGTCGCGCTTGGTGGCCAGCGGTTTGGTGGGCTGGATGGCCAGTTTCCCGGGAGTGGGCTCCATGTGGTAGCGGATCGCGCTTTCGCGCAGGGAATCGTCCATGGGACTCGTGCTCCGGAGATGACCGTTGCGCAGCGCCCGGTGCAGGCGGCGCGATAAGTGCGGGAGTATACGAAAACGGCATTGGGCAAGACTATGTCGGCACACACCCGTGTGGACCGGTAGTCTGTCGGGATGGATTGGCACGGCGCATTCAGCCGCACCATGCGCGATCGGTATAAAAGCGTCAGGGCAGGGGGGTTTGCCGTGCGAACGAGGCTACTGGTCGGGTCTTTTCTGGTGTTGTGTACAGGCGCGGCGATGGCGAGCACGGGGCCTGTCACACCCGCCGATCTCGTGCTGCTTCACGCGCGCATCGCCACCTTGGACCCGGCCCGTCCCGAGGCGAGCGCACTCGCCGTGCGGGGCGATCGCATCGTGGCAGTGGGTTCAGACTCCGATATCGCGGCCTTTCACGGGCCAAGCACACGCGTGATCGATGCGGCGGGTCGGCGCGTGGTGCCGGGATTCATCGAGGGCCACGGGCACTTCATGGCACTTGGCGAGCAGTTGAGCGTGCTCGACCTGCGTGGCATCGCCAGTTGGGAGGCGGTGCTTGGCACCGTACGCAAGGCGGCAGCCAGCGCAAAACCCGGCGCCTGGATCCAGGGCGCGGGTTGGCATCAGGAGAAATGGGCCAGTGTCCCGCTGGACGCCGTTGGCGGAGTGCCCACAAACGCGGCACTGAACGCCGCAGCGCCCCACAACCCCGTGTTGCTGGGTCACGGCAGCGGCCACGGTGTGCTGGTCAATGATGCGGCGTTGGCCTTGGCGGGAATCGATGCGGGAACTCCGGATCCTGCCGGCGGCGACATCGTGCGCGATGCGCGCGGCAAGGCCACGGGCTGGCTGGTGGATACCGCGGCAGATCTCGTTACCGCAGTGATGCAGCGCTCGCTCGCGGCGCGCAGCCCCGCCGAGCAGCGCGCGGAATTGCTCGATCGCGTGCGGCTCGCGGGGCGGGAGGCACTCTCCAAGGGGGTCACGAGTTTCAACGACGCCGGCACGCCCTTCGCCACCATCGATGTGTTCCGTGAGCTCGCCGATGCCGGAGAGTTGCCGCTACGCCTGTATGTGATGGTCGGACTGGAAACCAACGCGGTGATGGAGAAGAACCTCGCCCGCTACCGGATGGTCGGTCACGCCGGCAATTTTCTCACCGTGCGTGCCATCAAACGCATGGCCGATGGTGCGCTGGGCTCGCACAGCGCCTGGCTGCTGGAACCCTATGCGGATGACCCCTCCAGCTCGGGGTTCATGGTGGACCCGCCGGCCGTTATCGCCCGGACAGCGCAACTGGCGATCGCCAACGGGTATCAACTTGCTACCCATGCCATCGGCGATCGCGCCAACCGCGAGATCCTCGATATCTACGAGCGCGCGCTGAAGCAGGTGCCCGACGGCAAGGCGCTGCGCTGGCGGATCGAGCACGCGCAGCATCTGCACCCGGATGATGTGCCGCGCTTCGCGACGCTCGGCGTGATCGCCTCGATGCAGGGAGTTCACGCCACCGCCGATGGTCCGTGGGTGGCCAAGCGGCTGGGCGAGCAGCATGCGCGTGAGCGCACCTATGTGTGGCGCTCCCTGCTGAACGCGGGTGCGATGATCGTGAACGGCACCGACACGCCGGTCGAGGACATCGATCCGCTGGCCTGCTTTCGCGCCTCCGTCACCCGGGAGATGGCCGACGGTGCACGCTTCTACCCGGAGCAGGTCATGACGCGTGAAGAAGCCCTGGTGTCCTATACCCGCAACAACGCTTACGCTACCTTCGAAGAGGATCTGAAGGGCATGCTGTCGGTCGGGAAACTGGCCGATTTCGTGGTGCTCGACCGGGACATACTCAGCGTGCCGGAGGCGGAACTCCGCGGGGCTCGCGTGCTGCAGACGGTGTTGGGCGGGCGCGTGGTTTATGCGCTGCCCTGAGCGCGCTCAGCGGGCGTTGTTGCGGCGGATACGGCCCGTGTTTATGCCCAGTACACGCTACAGCTACGGTAGCCGCACGGGCCGCTAAGCCCCCGTGGCAACCCGCGTGACGCGCTTGCTCACGCCAGTGAGCAACTGGTAGACGAGCAAGCCGGCCTGCTCTGCCACCTGCGCCACGGGCGGTGCCTGACCCCAGAGTATTGCCTCGTCGCCCACGCGAACCCCGTGCAGGCCGCCCACGTCGACGCTGATCATGTCCATCGAGGGTCTGCCCGCGATGCGCCCGTGCTGCCCGTTGATCAGCACTGGCGTGCCATCGGGAACCTGCGCGGGATAACCGTCGGCATAACCGGCGCTCACGGTAGCGATCACGGTGTCCTGCGCGCTGCGCCAGCGGCCGCCATAACCCACTTCCTCACCGGCGGCGAGCGGGCGCAGCGCGATCACGCGCGAGCGCAGCGTCATCACCGGGCGCAGCGGGAGTGCGCTCGGCGAGGGCTCTACGCCATAGAGCATCAGCCCCGGCCGCACCCACTCGCGTTGCGCCCCGGGCCAGCCGATCAGGCCGGCGGAGTTGGTGATGCTGGCGGGCAGGCTGAGGCCTGCCGTGGCGGCATCGAAGCGGGCCATCTGCGTTGCCGTGAAGGGATGGGTGCTGTCTTCGGCCCGCGCCATGTGAGTCATCAGCACGATGTCCAGCGCGGGCTGGGCCGCACGGAGCCGGGCAAGAACCAGTGCCAGTTCCTCGGGTGCAAAGCCGAGCCTGCGCATGCCGGTGTCGATCTTGATCCACACGCCAAATCCGGCGGGCGGCGGCAGCTCCTCGATGCTGCGCAGTTGCTCGGCCTGATGGATCACCGGGGTGACCTGCTCCGCCAGGCAGGCCCGCCATTCGGTCATATCGAGAAAGCCCTCCAGCACCACCACGCTCTGGCGGGTGAAGGTGCGCAGTTCCAGCGCCTCGTCGATATGGGCCACCGCCAGCGCATCGGCGCCCGCCAGCGCTGGCGCCACATGGCGCACGCCGTGTCCGTAGGCATCGGCCTTGACCACCGCGAGCACGCGGCTCTGCGGCGCGAGCGAGCGCACGCAGGCGAGGTTATGCCGCAGTGCGTCGAGGTCGATGGTCGCTTCGATCTTGCGCGCCATGACCGGTCCCTAGGGCTCCTGTGCCGCGATCGGCTTGCGCCCGAACGGCAGGTACAGGGTGGGCAGCACGAACAGCGTGAAGAGCGTACCCACCAGCATCCCAGAAGTGATCACCAGTCCGATCGCGAAGCGGCTGTTGGCGCCCGCGCCCGAGGCGAGCAGCAGGGGCAGCACGCCGAGCACTGTGGCAAAGGTGGTCATCAGGATCGGCCGCAGCCGCAGCGTGGCGGCTTCCAGTACGGCCTGCCGGCGATCGAGCCCCGCCGCCACCTGGCGGTTGGCGAAATCCACGATGAGTATCCCGTGCTTGCTGATCAGGCCGATCAGCGTCAGCAGCCCTACCTGCGTGTAGATGTTGAGGGTGCCCCACCCGAGCGACAGCGGCACCACGGCACCGAATATCGACAGCGGTACCGCCACCAGTACCACCAGCGGATCGCGGAAGCTGTTGAACTGCGCCGAGAGCACCAGGAAGATGAAAACAAGCGACAGGGCGAAGAGCGGGCCGAAGCGCGAGCTCTCCTGGATGAACCGACGCGACTCACCCTCGTTGCCAGAGCGGAAGCCCGTCGGTGCCACCTCTTGCAGGCTGCGATCGAGGAAGGCAAGCCCGGTGCCGAGCGCGTTCGGCGGCATCATTATTCCCTGGATCGTCACGCTGTTGAGTTGCTGATACTGCCCCAGCGTGTTCGGCTCTACCCGCGCATCGAGCGCAATCACCGTGGACAGTGGCACCAGCTCGCCACCGGCGGTGCGCACGTAGTAACGTTCGAGGGCCTCGCGGCTCAGACGGAACCCGCGATGGGCCTGCGGGATCACCTTGTAGCTGCGACCCTCCAGGCTGAAGCGGTTGACCTCCACCCCGCCCAGCATCGTTTGCAGGGTCTCGCCGATGGTGGCCATGGAGATGCCGAGCCGCGCCGCGAGATCGCGATCGATCGACACGGTCATCTCCGGGCGCGTGTAACGCAGGCTCTTGTTCACGAACACGAAGAGCCCCGAGGCCCGCGCTTTTTCCATCACCGCCTCGGACACGCGATCGAGTTCGGCGTAATCCGCCGTGGAGGCGATCACGAAGTTCACCGGCAAACCGGCATCAGAACCGGGCAGGGACGGCGGCGCGAAGGTGAAGAACTCGAGCCCGCTCACGCGCGCGAAGCCTGCCTGCAGTTCGGCCTGTACCTCGTGCTGGGTGCGTTCGCGCTGGCTCCACGGGAGCAGTTCCAGGCCGCCGAACACCTGCGTGGCCTCGTTCGCCTGCCACGATCTCGCCACCTCCGGCACCGCACGCCAGACGGCGACCATGTCTTCGACGAAACTGTTCACGTAATCGATGCTCACGTGATCCGGGGGCGTGCCGATCACGAAGAGACTGGCGGTGTCCTCCTCAGGTGCGAGCTCGCGCTGCGTTAAGGAAAACAGCAGCGGCAGGCTGGCCACGATGCCGCCGGCAAACAGCAGCACCGCGCCGCGGTTGCCGAGGCACTGCGAGAGCGCTCGCCGGTAGCCCGCGTGAAGCGCGGCAAAGCGCGCGTCGAGCCAGGAGGCGAGGGCACCCTGGTGTTCGTGGTCCTGCAGCAGTCGCGCGCACATCATCGGGCTCAGGGTGAGTGCGATGATCCCCGAGACCAGCACCGCGCCTGCCAGGGTGAGCGCAAATTCGCTGAACAGCACGCCCGTCAGGCCGCCCATGAAGGCGATGGGTGCGTACACCGCCGCCAGCGTGAGCGTCATGGCAATCACCGGCATTGCGACCTCGCGGGCGCCATGCAGTGCCGCCTCGAGGGGGCGCATGCCGGTCTCGATGTGGCGATCAATGTTCTCCACCACCACGATCGCGTCGTCAACCACCAGGCCGATGGCGATGACCATCGCGAGCAGCGTCAGCAGGTTGATCGAGAATCCCATCAGCCAGATCAGGAAGAGCACGCCCACCAGGGATAGCGGGATCGCCACCAGCGGGATCAGCACCACGCGCGGGGAGCCGAGGAACAGCAGGATCACCACCATCACGATGGCCGAGGCCTCGAGCAGGGTCACCCCTACCTGCCGCAACGCCTCGGTGATGAAGATCGAGGAATCGGAGTCGATCAGGATGCGCAGGTCCGCAGGCAACTGGCCCTGCAGCCCGGCCACGGAGGCCTTGATCCGCTCTGCCACCTCGAGCGGGTTGGCGCCCGGGGCCGGCGTGATCGACATGTACACCGTGGCGCGGCCGCTGGAGAACGCGAGGAACTCCTCGTCTTCGCTGGCGAGCGCGAGTTGCGCGACATCGCCCAGTCGCACGCGCCGGTCGCCGTCCTGGCGCACCACGATCTGCGCGAATTCGTCCGGCGTCTGCACGTCGGTCTCGGCATCCACGCTGGTGCGCACCGTCTCGCCGCGGGTGCTGCCGGCCGCGGAGACATAGTTCTGGGCGCGGATTGCCGCGTTGACGTCGGTTGCGGTGACCGCGTGAGCGGCCATGCGGTCGGGGTCCAGCCACACGCGCATCGCAAAGCCGTGCCGGCCGTAGGCCTTTGCCTCACCCACGCCCTCGATCGTGCTGAGCTCCGGCTGGATGCTGCGGGTCACGTAGTCGGCGATCTGCTCGAGCGACATCTGCTCGCTCAAGAACGCGAGATACATCATGGCATCGTCGCCGAGGGAGTTCGTGACCACCGGATCCTCGGCTTCGCGGGGCAGCTCGAAGCGCGCCTCGTTGATCTTGGCGATAATGGAGGTCATCACCGCATCGGCGTTCTCGCCCAGCCTGGCGTGGACTTCGATCCGGGAGACGCCGGGGTCGCTGCGCGAGGTCATGTAGTCGACGCCGTCTGCTGCGGCGATGCGCCGCTGCAGGGGCTCGGTGATGAAGCCCTGCACCGTGCGGGCACTGGCGCCCGGGTAGTTGGTCTGCACCACGATGAGGCTTTTGTCGACGTCGGGGAACTGGCGCAGCTGCAACTGGCTGCCGGCCTGCAGCCCGAGCACCAGCAGCAGGCTGCTGATGACGAGCGCGAGGACGGGCCTGCGGATGAAGAGATCGGTGAAGCGCATGTGTCAGCGCGCCGCGCCGGCGCCGACGAGCACCTTCACGCCACGGAAAAGCTTGTTCTGCCCGCTGATCACCACGCGGTCGCCGTCGCGCAGGCCGCCGCGCGTCCCGACCCGACCCGCGCGGGTTTCCCCCACTTTCACGATCCGTGCCACGGCGGTCAGGCCCCCGCCCGGCAGGTCCTCCAGCACGTAGACCGTGTCGCCCTGGAGCGAGAAGGTCACGGCGCTCTCCGGCACCACCACCACGGTCTCACGCCGGCCGAGGTCGATACGCAGGGTGGCGAACATCCCCGGCAACAGGCCCTCGTGCTGCAGCATGCGCGCGCGCAGCAGGATGTTACGGGTGCCTGCATCGACGCTGCTGTCCAGCGCCTGGAGTTCGGCGCTGAAGCTGCGCCCCGGCCAGGCATCCACTTGCACCGTCATCGGCAGTCCGGGCCGCAGGGCAGGCACGTGTCGTGCGGGGAGGGTGAAGTCGATGTCGAGATCCGTGCCGTCCTGCAGCGAGGCGATCAGCGTTCCGGGCTCGACGTAATCCCCGCGGTCGACGTGGCGGATACCGACGGTGCCGGCGAATGGCGCGACGATGTGCTTGTTCCTGATCCGTGCCTCGGTTTCGGCGAGCTCGGCCTCGGCGCGGGCGAGATCGGCCTTGCTGGTGTCGAAGCGGGATTGCGAGATCGAGTTCTGGCCGATCAGCTTGAGATCGCGCTCGAAGAGCACGCGGGCGAGTTCGCGAGTGGCGAGCTGGCGTTTGCGGGCGGCCTGTTCGACCTCGTCATTCAGGACCAGCAGCAACTGGCCCGCCGCCACCTGCTGGCCAGAATCGATATCCACGGACGTGATCTGGCCGCTGGTCTCGGCGGTGAGATTCACCCCATGCACGGCCTTCAATGTGCCTACGGATTCGATATGGGTTGCCCACTCCTCGGTTGCCGCGCTGGCAATGCCGATGGTCACGGGCGGCGGCGTGAAATCCATGCCTGCCAGCTTGGTGAAGCGCAGGTACTGGTAGCCGCCGATACCCACCGACAGGGCGAGCAGCAGGGCGATGGCGAGTAGGTATGGGCGCACGCAGTGGACTCGATGGGGAGGCGTCGCACGTTAATCACAAACAGGCTGCGTGAACAGAGGGTGCTGCCGCGGCGCCGGCGGCTCGCCGCGGGCGCGTCGACAGGGGGGTCGACAGCATGACTGTCTGGATATACAGTACTTCGCAGATCAGTCCCCGGGGGTCTGCAGATGAATGCAATCGCTCGTTCCATCAAGGGCCGTGGCGCCACCAGCAACCTGGCCGGTCGCTTCGAACTGATCACGCGTCTGCCTGAGGCCGATGGCTGGGGGCAGTCCGCTCCGGATGCCGCATCGGATCGCCAGGAGCTATTGCCGGAACTCGCGCGATCGATCATTTCGCGCAACAGCTCGCCGGATCTGCCCTTCTCGCTGTCCATCAACCCGTATCGCGGTTGCGAGCACGGTTGCGTGTACTGCTTCGCAAGACCCACGCACGCCTATCTCGACCTGTCCCCCGGTCTCGATTTCGAGCGCCGTATCCGCTTCAAGGCAAACGCCGCCGAACTCCTCGAGCGCGAGCTGTGCGACCCGCGCTACCGCTGCGAGCCGATCACCATTGGCGCCAACACCGACCCCTACCAACCCGCCGAGGCCGAACTCGGCATCACGCGAAAACTGCTGGAGGGTTGTCTTCACCACCGGCAGCCGGTGTCGATCATCACCAAGTCCACCTTGATCGAGCGCGATGCCGATCTGCTCGCTGAACTCGCCACGCGCGGCCTCTGCAATGTGTTTCTGAGCGTCACCACTCTGGACGACGAGCTCAAGCGCCGGCTCGAGCCGCGTACGGCCTCGGGCCGCGCGCGGCTGCGCACCGTGGCGGCGCTCGCCCGGCGCGGCATTCCGGTGGGTGTGCTGCTGGCGCCCATCATTCCCGCGCTGAACGATGCCGAGATCGAGCGCATCCTCGCGAACGCCGTTGCAGCCGGTGCCCGCAAGGCGGACTGGATCCTGCTGCGGCTCCCGCACGAGGTGGCGCCGCTCTTTCGAGAGTGGCTCGAGGTCCAGTACCCCGAGCGCGCCGCCCATGTGATGAGCCTGGTGCAGCAGAGTCGCGGCGGCCGTGACAACGATCCACGTTTTGGTTCGCGGATGCGTGGCGCCGGACCTTTCGCCGACGTTATCGCCGCCCGCTTCAGGGTGCAGGCGCGGCGGTTGGGGCTTGATGGCAGCCAGTGGCCTGCGCTGGATACCTCGCAGTTCCGGGGCTCACAAGCGGCGTCGGTGCAGCTTCAATTGTTGTGATTTCCTGCGCTATGCTGAGCAGGACCGTGCGCCCCGCCGCCGGAAGGAAGCGGTCTTCGGCGGGTACAGAGCCGGCGTGTGGCCAGGACAGCCATGAAGCTCAGCATACGCGGCAGCGCCTTCCTGATGGTGCTGCTGCCAACCCTTGTGCCGGCGCTGGCGCTCAGCGTCTGGTTTACCGTGAGCCGCGTCGCCGATGCGCGCGACGAATTGCAGTCGCGCGGCGAGCGCGAGGCCACCTACCTTGCCGGCGCCGCGGAGCTTGGTCTGCTGGTTGGCGATGATGCCGCGCTGGCGCGCCTTGCCCGCAGCAATGTCCGCGCCCCCGGCGCCGCGAAGGTGGTGCTGTTTCTCGACACCGGCGGCAGCCTGCTTGCCGCGGCGGGCAGTTCTTGGGAAATAGGACTCGCCCTGAACTGCTGGCGCGGCGCGGCGGACTGCCTTGGTGGGGAACAGCGCAGGCTCTTCGGGCGCGAAGTGCGCTCGCGTGCCGAGAGCGATGACGACCCCGCCTTCGGCACCGGACGCGACGCCGCCGCCGAGCCCAGCGGCGCTCTGCTGGGGCAGGTGGTGCTCTCCTACGACCCGCAGGACCTCGCCTCGCTGCAGCGCGGGCTGTTCCTGAACGCCGCTGGCAGCACTCTCGTGGCGCTGCTGGTGGCGGCCTTCATCTCGGGGCTTGCCTCGCGCAGATTGAGCACGCCCATGCAACAGCTCTCGCAGGTGGTGTCGCGGATCCAGGCCGGTGATCTCGCGGCCCGCACCGAGCCTGGCGGTACGGGTGAGCTGCGTGAACTCGAGGAGGGCGTGAACGCCATGGCCGAGCGCGTCGAGTCGGGCGCGGCCGAGCAGGCCCGCCTGGTTGACGAGGCCACTGCGGGCATGGCGCTCGCCAACCTGGAACTCGGCAGACAGAACCGCGAACTCGATGCCGCGCTCGCCAGCGCGGAGGCAGGCAATCGTGCCAAGGATCTCTTTCTTGCCCGGATGAGTCATGAGCTGCGCACGCCCCTCACGACGGTGATCGGCTATGCCCGTCTCATGCAGCAGGCGCAGAGCGCCGGACAGCGCGCGGATTTCTACCGTCCCGTCGAGCAGGCCTCCAATATTCTCAAGCGAACCGTCGACGACATCCTCGACTTGGCGCGTCTGGACAGCGGTGCCGTCTCGCTTGAACACAGAGTCTTCGACCTCGGCTGCTGCATTGAGGATGCCGCGGTGATGTTCGCCCCGGCCGCGCAGAGCAAGGGTCTCGACCTCGTCTGTCATATCGGGCGTGACGTGCCGATATGGGTGACGGGTGACTCGATTCGGGTATCGCAGGTGCTGGGAAATCTTCTCGGCAATGCTGTGAAGTTCACGGAGCGTGGCTGCATCCATGTCCGGGCGCGGGTGCTTGAGGAGGCCGCGGGCCGCGTGCGCGTGCAACTCGAGGTGCTGGATACCGGCGAAGGCATGGCGGCAGGGCGCATGAGCAATCTGTTCCAGCCCTTCACCCAGGCCGATGAGAGCATTACCCGGCGTTTCGGCGGTAGCGGGCTGGGGCTGTCGATCTCGGCGCGGATCGTGGCAACGCTCCAGGGCTCCATCCGGCTGGAGAGCGAGCTGGGGCGCGGCACCCGTGCAGTGGTGGAGCTGCCGCTGGAGCTGGCCCCGCCAGGCGTGCCGCTGCCCGCGCTTGTCGGCGTCCGCGTGGCAGTGCTTGCCGATGACCGTTCGCCGCAGTTGCCCGTGGTGCAGGATTACCTCGAGGCTGCCGGCTGTGAGCTGCTGCGGGTCGACGCCGAAGGGCCTGCCGCCGACCTGCTGCTCTGCATCGAAGACCGCCCGCTGCAGCTACCCGAGGCAAGCGGTCTGCCCGTGCTGCGCCTGCTGAGCGTGGAGCGGCTGGGTGGGCTGCCTGTGGGCGAACTTGCCACGGGTCTCCCCTTGCCGCTGCGCCGGCGCGAGCTTCTTGCCGCCTGCATGAAATTGCTCGGCAGGAAAGAGCCGATGGCCGCCGGCGCTGCCGCAGAATTGCCAGCAGCGCAGCCGCATTTTTCGCTGCGCTGCCTGCTCGTCGAAGACAACGCGCTCAACCGACGCATGCTGGTCACGAGTCTGGGCAACGCCGGTCTGCAGGTGATCGAGGCGGCAGGTGGCGCGCAGGCACTGGCGTGTCTCGCCGAATACAGCACGGATCTCGTGCTGCTCGATGTGCACATGCCCGATATGGATGGCGTTACCCTCGCGCGCGCGATTCGTCGCCGTGACCTGGCCCTGCCGCTCTATGCACTCACCGCCAATGTCACCGGCAGCGAGGAGGAGGCGCTCGCGGCCGCTGGCGTGGCCGAGGTGCTGTACAAACCGATCGACGAGCAGCGTCTGCGAGAGGTGTTCGCGCGGCATGAGGACAACCCCGCCTGCGAACTGCGCGCCGCGTCCGGCGTTACCCCGGACGAGGTGCTGGCAGAGCTCAGCCGGCTGGAGCGCGCCATCACGCAAGCGCTCGGGGCGGGCCGCACGGATGAGGCCCGCGAACTCGCCCACCAGATGCTGGGCGCCGCGCGGCTCTTCACCACGGGTGAGCTCGGGGTTCGCTCACAGGTGCTCGAGAGCGCGGCTCGTGATGCCGATCTGCCGGGCGCCTTTGCTGCCTTGGGCCGGGTGCGGCGGGTAATCCACCTGCTGGAGCGGCAGCGCGTCCACGCTGCGGGCGGGAGCCCCGGCGTTGCGCCTGCCTGAGCCGCTGGATGGCCAGAGGCGCGTGGATTGCGTGCAGAACTCAGCGCGCGGGTGCGACTTCTACCAGGCAATCGTAGAAGGTCGCGGCGCGCCCGATGTCGGTGAGTCTCTGGCTGGTGAGTTCGTTCACGTTGGTGCCGTCGGGCCCGAGCTTGCGCCACCACACGCCCAATCCGTTCACCACGCCCGGACGCGCGCGCTCACCCACCTCGGCGCGACAGAGGTAGCTGCCCCGGTCATTGAACACCCGCACCATCGCGCCATCGGCAATGCCGCGCGGCGCAGCGTCCGCGGGGTGTATCTCGAGCAGCGGTTCGCCCTCGATGGAGCGCAGGCTCTTCACGTTCACGAAACTGGAATTCAGGAAATGCCGCGCCGGGGGCGAGATCATCGCCAGCGGGTAACGGGCGGCCAGTTCCGGCGTGGAGCGCACACTTTCGTGGTTCGGCACGTAATCGGGAACGCCGAAGGCGGGCGAGTCCACGATCACCTTGCCGTCAGGCGTCGGGAACTCCCCCTCGGCGAAGGGACGCTCCGGCACCGGCAGGCGCTGCCAGCCATCGCGCCGCAGGGTGTCGTAGTCCACCAGCGCGGGATTGAAGGCCATGCGGGCGAGCTGGTCGTCGGTCTCGGCGAAGCAGGGGTCGGTGAAGCCCAGATGCGCGGCGATGCCGCGGAAGATCTCGGTGTTGCTGCGCGACTCGCCGAGCGGCGCGATCGCCGGGTGGTTTATCAGCGCCCAGGTGTGGCCGTAGCTGGTGTGCACGTCGAGGTGCTCTAGCTGCGTGGTGGCCGGCAGCACGTAGTCGGCGTAGTCGGCGGTGTCGGTCATGAAGTGCTCGAGCACCACCGTGAAGAGATCTTCCCGCGCAAAACCCGCCACCACCTGCCGCGACTGCGGCGCGATGGCCACCGGGTTACTGTTGTAGACCACCAGCGCCTCGATCGGCGGGCCGAATTCGGCGTCGCCGGGGTTCAGCAGCGCCTCGCCAATGGTGCTCATGTTGATCATCCGCGGCAGCGGCCCGGGCAACAGGTCCGGGCGCTCCAGCGCCTCGCTGTTCACGGCGCCGGCGAACCACCCCGAGGCCGACAGCAGCATGCCGCCGCCCTGATCGCGCCACGCACCCGTGAGGCAAGGTAACAGCGCGATAAGCCGCACCGCATTGCCCCCGCCGGCCACGCGCTGCATGCCGTAGTTGAGGCGTATCGCGGCGGGCCTGGTCCGCGCGTAGTCGCGAGCGAGCTGCCGTACTTCATCTGCGCTGATGCCGCACTCGGCAGCGGCGCGTTCGGGTGGCCACGCGAGCGCGCGCACGCGGAGCTTTTCCCAACCGTTCACGTGCCGCGCGATGTAGTCCGCGTCGAGCCAGTCGTTGGTGATCAGTTCGTGCATCAGGCCGAGCGCCAGCGCGCCGTCGGTGCCGGGCAGCAGGGCGATGTGCTGATGGCATTTCTCGGCGGTTTCGCTGCGGCGCGGATCGATGCACACCAAGCGTGCACCGTCGCGTTTGGCCTCCTGCGCGATGCGCCAGAAGTGCAGGTTGGAGGCCACCGAGTTACTGCCCCAGATCAGGATGAGTCGCGCGTGGGCGAAGTCGCCGAGGTGCATGCCGAGCTTGCCGCCATAGGTGGCGGTGAGTGCCTCGGCGCCAGCCGATGCGCAGATGGTGCCGTCCAGCCGCGAGGCGCCCAGCGCATGGAAAACGCGCGAAGACATGCTCTCGCCCTGCACCAGCCCCATGGTGCCGGCATAGCTGTAGGGCAGGATGCGCTCGCCGCCGCGCGCGGCCACGGCCTGAAGCCGCTGCGCTATGGCGTCCAGTGCCTCATCCCAGCTTACCCGTTCCCATTGCCCGCCGCCCTTGGGGCCCACGCGCTGCAGCGGATGCAGCAAGCGTTCGGGGTGGTAGCTGCGCTCGGCGTAGCGGCTCACCTTGGTGCAGAGCACACCAGCGGTGGGCGGATGATCGGGATGGCCCTGCACGCGCGTGACACGGCCGTCTTCCACGCTCACCAGCATGGCGCAGGTGTCGGGGCAGTCGTGCGGACACGCAGCCTGGACAATGTGTGAACCGGTGCTGGCGATAGTGGTCATGTTCCGCTCCCGGATTGCGGCGAGGCAGCGCTATGGTAGTCCGCGCCGGATCAGCGCGGCAGCGGCAAAACTTGCAAGGACACGGCCTTCGTGCCGTCTGCGACCCGTTGCTGGCCGACTTCGCTGAAGCCGAAGCGGGCATGGAAGCGCGCCGAGCCCGGATTGGGGGGTTCCAGATCGTACTCGCAGCAGAGCATCCCGATTTCGGCCTGCGCCGCGAAGACGATCAGATCTTCATACAGGCGCGGCCCCAGCCCGAGACCGCGCGCAGCCGCCGCCACCACGATGCGGTCGATGTACAGGAACCGCGGATAGCGTCCCGCGAACCACCGGTAGTTGGGGCTGTCGTAGCTCGCACCCTCGCGGAACACCAGCAGGAAGGCGAGCACCTGGCCCTCGTGCTCCACCACGCGGTGATAGCTGGAGCCTGCGTTCAGGCCGAGCAGGCGCGAGTGATCCATGGGAGCGAGAAAATGCACCGAGGCCTCGTTCAGCGCGAGGATCGCGGGAAAGTCGGCGGTGGTGGCGGGGCGGATGATCATGGTGTCTCGATGTGAGGTGTTGGTTCGATGGTCGGGGGACGGACCACACGCCGGTGCCGGAGTTTGGCCCATCATCTGTCCGGGGTTGTAATGTTAATGCTTGCCGAAAAAAACCTCCGCGGCTAGACTGTTACAGCAAGTGTAATAGAGCAAGAAAGCCTGTGATCGTCGGTTTTCAGGGCAAGGTCGCCAGGGACATATGGGAATGCAATGAATCGAAGTCCCTGCCGCGTGCGTTGTGGATACGAGCGAAAGCGCTCCTGACGATCATGCACGCGACCCGGACACTGGAGGATCTGCGTATCCGCGGTGAGCCGCCGAACATTCGGCTACATAAGTTGACCGGCGATCGACACGGTTACTGGAGCGTCACCATCAGGCTGCCGTGGTGCATCACTTTCAAGTTCAGCAAAGGCGAATTCTCTGAAGTAATGATCGAGAACTACCACTGAGGCCAACGATGATACGTAATCCCGCCCCTCTGCATCCCGGCAAAGTTCTTGCCGAAGTCTATATGGCGGAAATGGGATTGAACCAATCCGCACTGGCTGCTCGCTGTGGCTGCGCGGCAAGGAAGATCAATGAGATCGTCAACGGCAAACGCGGTATCTCGCCTGACTTTGCGCTGGTACTGGAAAGCGTGCTGGGAACCAGCGCCGAGATGTGGGTGAGGATGCAAGCCGACCACGATCTGTGGGCGGCGCGTACCAAGGCAGCCTGAATCACTGCAATCAGCACGCTTCGCGCCGCTGCAGCGGAATTGGCGGAGTTCCAGGCGAACAGGTCGTTGACGACCGAGACGGCACTGGATGTCGCGCTGGAGCGGGACCGAAATCTATCGAGCTCGAGGTGGCCGTTCCTGCTGGCGGACGACGGCTGCGGCAAACACGTAAACCATGAGAAGAAAGTTCTGCATTTCATCGTCGACCGGACGACTGATGGAGTCGCCTCATTTTCGGAACAGTCCGGCGCTTTGGCTGAAGGAGATGCGATTTCGTTACAGCTATCGAAATTCACATCAAAACACGGACCCGGATACCGCTGCCATCAAGTCAAGGCAACCAGCGAACAGCCAACAGAAGAAGTCAAAAAAACATTCTGCGCCGAGGTACGCGTATCCAACGGCATGGGATTCACACATAACGACATATTCATTGCCCCCCCGCTCGTAGCCAGGCACAAGATCGAAGATGACACAATAGTCTCCGGCACAGCTCTTTGGAGTTTTAACAAGAAAAAGAATCGCTGGGGATGGAAAGCCATCTCCGTTGTGAATGATTGAAAAAACAATAATTGTTGGCTGGTCGCCAGCCAGTCTCTAGCGGAGTAATTCAGCTCGAAAGAGGCACATCACCGATCGACTTTGCTCGATATTGTTATCAATGTCTGTATGGCATCGCCGTATTCAATCTTTTCGCCATAGACCATTCTCCGTTGGAAATCCGCATAGGTACGCGGGTATACGGGATCACTCGCCAAGGCATCGATAGCCTTCAGCGTCTCGCCCATCGGGTCGTCCCGATAAGGTGAGAAGTGGTTGCCGTAGACATCTACATCTGTCTTTATGATCGCCGGAATCAGTGCAGCGACTTCGTCCAGCTCGTAATGGGACTTAATGACCCCGCCGCGTCAGGATAGTTGTCGTGTCAGCTGATTTTATCAAAGAGCAGGTCGGCGGGCGGATGAGAGCACGAAGTGGGACGGTATTCAGTTGAACGCAGGGAGTGGGTGTTGCGGCAGATGATGCCTCCGGGGAACCGGACGGTGTCGGATCTGGCGGAGGAAACCGGCATCTCGGCGATAACGCTCTATG
>CAMAXE010000025.1 GCA_945862145.1 Klebsiella pneumoniae | reverse complement strand
ATAGTGCGGTTCAATCACCGCAGCGACTGCAGACCACGGAACCGCCGCATCGAGCTCCGACAACACCCGCTCGCGCCGCGTGACCTTACGCTTTGCAGCGAACTCCGCGTCAGAAAAGCTGATCTGTTTCATCGAGGACCACGTCATGTATCGCGTTGCTCTATTATCGACTACCGCCACGCTGAAGTGCGCGGATTCGCCGAATAAATCAGTGTTTCCTTAGAGGCCTGTCGCATGGTGGGTGATATCGCCATTCCGCTGCTGCTCTTCGCGCTCGGCGTGCGCATGACGGCGGTGCGTTTCACGGACCTGCGCATGCCGGTTCTTGTAGCGCTGTTGCGCCCTGCCGCAGGCGCAGGGGTGGCGTGGTGTCTTGCCCGTCTCGTGGGGCTGGGCGAGCGCGAGGCGGCGATGTTTCTCGTCTTCGGCGCGCTGCCCCCGGCGGTGATGAATTTCCTGTTCGCGGAGCGCTACGCGCAGGACCCTGCTCGCGTGGCCTCGATCGTGCTGATCGGCAATCTGGCGGCGGTGGTCACCTTGCCCGTGGCGCTGGCGATCGTGCTGTAAAGAGGCGGTAATCCGCCGTCATGCGACCAGTACCTCAGTAATTGCAACGTCGCGGAGGATGCTCATGGCCGGGTTGTCATAGTCGAGTGTCACAGCTTGTCATAGCTCGATGTCACAGCTTGTATAGCTCTGATCATGGTGCCGTGTACCCCCTGTTGGGGTCGGTCGGGTTGCCGCCCACCTCTCGAATCAGCCCCCTTACCAGCAACATATGCAGGTCGCGCTGCAAAGAGCGACGGCTTACCGTCGCGAACAGCGGTTCCAGCATCGCCAGGGTCACATGGCTTGCCGCCAGCACTTCGGCCAACACGGCGGCCTGCCGGTCACAAAGTAGTCGAGCCAACCGGCGTCGCGATAGTTCAACAGCTCGCGGGTATCGTCGTCTCGCGCCTCGGCCACCACCTCGCCAGACCAGAGCCGCTCGGCTTGCGCCAGTGTCAACTGCGTACCTTCAATGTGCGTGGTGTGATGTGCTTCCCGCAGCAAAGCCTGCTGGCTCATGCGCTGCAGCCATGCCTCGGAAAGTGTCGCCGCTTCCAGAAAACCCCGCGCCCGTTCGATGGCTGCCAGCGCGGTGGTCATCGTGTGAGTGAGGGTAAAACGCGGGGCGAAGTGGCTCACTTACAGATCTCCCCGGAAGGCGCGGTGCTGAAGGCAGGAGAAGAGGGAGTCGAATCTTTTCGCCAGTCCCTCTGCCTTCTTCGCGGGCTCGAAGAGGAAGGCCCATTCGCGCGGGTGGAGGAAGGCGAAGTTGCTCATGGTGAGGCCACGTATTCGTGGCAACGCTCGATCGCCTCGATCATGTGACCGCGGTAATCGACGAGTCGCAACCGTGCGGCGTTCATATCGGTTGCGCTTCTTTTTCGACTATGTGGCGAAAGGTCTTAGGCAGCGCAAGCAGCGTCAAAACGTCTATCGAGATATTCATCACCTCTGATAGCTCGAACTGGATGGCACCGATATCCATGTGCGTCGTTTCGCTGGTCGGCCCCACCAGAATGTCCAGATCGCTTCCCTCGGTATCCTCGCCCCGAAGCACCGAGCCGAACACGCGCGGATTGGTAACGCGGTGACTCAGCGCAATCTGCCGGATACGGTCTCTATGCAGGTTCAGGGCCTCGGAGGGGCGCATATGGTCGGTTCCTCGGTCAGTATCCAGAAGCCGTCGCGTGGCAGGGTCCGTTGACGGTCACATGATGGCCGCAGTTCTGGCGCGTTGAAACCCCAAGGGGGCGTGAGGCCTCAGCGCGCTTCCGGCAACTCCGGCGCCCAAGCCACCCCGTTGATGTGCCCGCCGCCGTCCGCGTACAGCGTGTTGCCGGTCACGTAGCGGCAATCCTCCGAGGCCAGGAACAGGGCAACCCCTGCGATATCCGCGTCCGGGTCCCCCACGCGCCCCATGGGGTTCGCTGCGGCTATGGCATCGGCCATTTGCGGTGCTCGCTCGCGGAAGCGCTTGTACGCCGCGGTGGCGGCACCCGGGCAGATCACGTTGCAGCAGATCTGGTGCTGCGCCCACTCGCGCGCAGCGGTGCGGGTGAGGGAGCGCAGGGCCTCCTTGCTCACGTTGTATTCCAGCGTGCCCATGTGGGCGTTCACGCCGTTCAGCGAGCAGATGTTGATCACGCGGCCCCACTGCTGCGCGCGCATGTGCGGGAAGGCGGCCTGCATCGCCCAGAAGCCGGCCCAGAGATTCATGTCGAGGCCGTGCTGCAGGTCGGCGTCGGTTTTGAGTTCCACGCGGCAGGTGCTGCCGCCGCCCCAGGCGTTGTTCACCAGAATGTCGACCCGTCCGAAGTGTTGCACGGCGGTGCTGACCATCGCCAGCACGTCTTCCTTGCGTTTGACATCGGTACGCAGGAATTCCACCCGGACACCCGTTTCCGCGGCGATCGCGCGGGCGGCGTCCATGCCTGTGGATTCTTCTAGTTCGGCGATCAATACCGATGCGCCTTCCTGCGCATAGCGGCGCGCGATGGCGCGGCCGATACCGTCGCCGGCGCCGGTGATGATCGCGGCGCGTCCTGTCATTCGCCCCATCGGAATGCTCCTCGTGTTTCTCGGTTCGCCGTCGCTGCCCCGGTGCGGCAGCACATGTGGCACGGCATTCTGGGGCCCTGATGCGCTGGAGCGCTACCAGAGTACGCGCTGGTCGAATTCAGATACGTCCCGGTCCTGCAGGCCTTGCGGTGTGGGGCAGGGCGCCGATAGCCAGCATGAACCGCCGGGAACAGCGCGGCACGATCCGCTGGCATACCTCCGGAACCGCCCTGTCGACTGACCGGACCACCAACTCGCAGCCCGGGGTTTGCTGCCGTTGGATCCGGAACTCCTCGGGCCCTTCCTGAAGCGGTCCCTTCACTTCGTGAGAGCGATCGATGACGCCGCCGCATGCATGGCCTGCAGCGGAAGGTGCTGCCATCCCGTGGCATCAAGGCGCAGAGAGTGGGTGGTGAGACAGTCCGCTGCTGAGAGCAGGCTGGTAAATACATCAAAAAGTACTTTTAATTTCGACTAATTAAATTAATGATAAGGTATGTCGCTCGGCCGTCTGACCAGTCAAGGCTCCCCCGGTTTTGACTGTGATTGATCCCCAACATAAATACCGGCCCTGCCGGATAAGGAGATGACTCCATGAAGCCTGCAGAAAAACGCTCCCTGCTGTGGCAAACCCGCCCTCGCCGTCACCTGCTTTTCGTGGGCGTGGCTGTAGGAGTGGCCGCGATGGCGCAACCTGTTCTGGCACAAGGCGGTCGCGCCGCGGATGCGCTTGAAGAGGTCGTTGTTACCGCAACCCGCCGTGAGGAGAGCATCCAGGACATTGCGGTCTCGGTCAGCGCACTCAGCGGGGAGCAACTCGACAACCTCAAATTCTTCGATTTCGAGGACATGGCTGCAGCCACGCCTGGCCTCTCGATGACCTCCACATCCAGGGAGCCCGGTGTGATCGCCGTGAGGGGCATAGGCTACGCGCCCAATTCCTCCGCACCACCCGCTGTGGATGTTTATCTGAACGAGTTGCCGGTCAATGCGGTCTATGCGTTCACCAGCATTTACGATCTCGAGCAGATCGAATTGCTGAGGGGCCCCCAGGGAACGCTGCGCGGCCGACCGGCACCCGCCGGTGCTGTGACGATGACGACTCGCCGCCCGGACCTCGAAGAGATGGGCGGCTCGCTGTCGGCATCTCTGTCCGACCAGGACGCCTCGAACTACCAAGGCGCCGTTAACTTTCCGGTTGTGAAGGACAAACTCGCACTGCGGCTGGCGGGGTTGAAGAACATATCTGAGGCTGCAGGTGGCAAGCTGCTCAATGGAGACAAACCGGAGACCGATGACGAGGCATTGCGGGCAACGCTGCTGTTCCAGCCGACCGATGACCTCCGCTTCCTGCTGACGCACCATTACATGGATCGCTCGATCGAGCAGTTTTCGCTCGTGAGCGGTCCGGGCGCCGGCTATAACGGTCCCGCGATCGACCACAAGCAACGTCGTGGCGTCGCCGAAGACATCGATTCGCAGGATCAGAAGATCAAGATCTCTTCCTTGCAGGCCAATTGGACGATAGGCGACAACCAGCTGGTGTATGTGGGCGGATACCAGGATCTGCAGAATGATGTCGGCCGTGATCTCGACACTGGTAACGCTGTCGCTGATTACTCGTCGTCTCAGGATTTTTCGACCGGTTTCAAGGTCAAGACGCATGAGTTGCGGCTTGAATCGGTTGGCGAGAACCGGGTGGATTACGATGTGGGTCTCTGGTACAGCAAGACCGAGACTGATACGCGAGTGCATCAGGTCTCGGAACTGACGGGCGCGTTCGGGTACCCGCCGTTACCACAAGGTCCGGCCAACGACGATTTCGTGCTCGGAGTCGACATCCATATCCCTACCGATGCGGAGAACAAGGCCGTATTCGGGCACCTCGAGTTCCACGTCACCGATCGACTGGATCTTGGTGTGGGAGCGCGCTATCTGAAGGAGAAATCGAAGCGCTCGCAACAATTGGATCTGGGCTTTTCTCTCATCGCGATAGATGTGGGGTTGGGTGAGCCGACTACCGGTTTTCTCTGTCCCGGCGTGCTCGTTGCGTTTACAGGCTTGCCATGGGTCGGCCAGACCTACCCCAGCACATGCGATCTGCAGCTTGCGTCATCGTCTTTTTACCAGCCGGTTGCCGATGAGTGGGACACGTGGGTCTACGACCTCTCGCTCAAGTATGAACTGAGCGAATACGCGATGGTCTATCTCACTGCCGCACACTCGTGGCGCCCGCCGGGCGTCACGGTTGGCATCACCGCGCCGCTGCCGGATTCCGTGTTGTTCGGCCCGCCGGAAGAGTCGGATGCCTTCGAACTCGGCATAAAGTCCGAGTGGATGGATCGCCGCTTGCGTTTCAACGCCGCGATTTTCTATCAGGAATTCGATGGGTACATCGGCCGCTTCGAGGATGTGCCCTACCTGAACGCGGCGACTGGCGCCGTGACGGTGGGCGGATTCACCTATAACGGGGATGCGACGGCCTACGGATTCGAGACCGATCTGCTGTTTCTGGTGAACGAGCAGTGGAACGTCCAGCTTGCCCTGTCTTCCCAGACGGGAAAGTTCGATGATGCCGAGGTGCCATGCCGGGACACTGACTTCGATGGGAGCCCCGACAACGGGCCCAACCCTGCAGCAGCGAACTGGGGTGCACCCGGCGCGGTGGCGTTCTGCCAGAGTAGCGATCCGATCTCCAATCTGGCGCAGTGGAACGCGACATTGCAGTCCGAGTACGTTGTGCCCGCAGGCGCACTTGAGTACTACGTGCGCGGTCTTTTGAACTACCAGCCCGATAACGACAACTTCACGACCGGTTTCGAGCGGGATGCATATGCGTTGCTCAACGTGTACGCCGGTGTCCGGAGCGCAGATGGTCGCTGGGATGTGACGCTGTGGGCCAAGAACGCCCTCGATGACGACACCCTGCTCGACCAGTTCTCGGAGAACGTAGTCGCTGGATTCAATCCCGGGTACCGCGGAGTGATGGTGCAGCAGGAGCGCGAGATCGGGCTGAGCGTACGGTACGGATTCGGCGGCGGCTGATCCTCTGGCTCTGCATGATCACCTTTCCCGGGGGGCGTCTCCCCCGGGGCTGTTTTCCACGGCACCCGAACGCGACCATGTCACGCCGTGAGAGTCCGGCCTGACGCACATTGACTGCCGGCATGTTAAGTGCAACGAGTGTTACATATAATTTCATCAATGCGAGGAAGCGCCCGTGTCCGATCCCCGTCCGTCCGGAACTACCCGAGATTCCCTCTATGTTTTCAGCAAGGTTTTCGTCCACGACCTCGACGCGATGGCCGCTTTCTACCAGGACGTTTTCGGGCTGATTCCGTTCAACCGGCACCAAGATGCCATGTTCGGCCGCTCTATCGACGAGATCACCCACCAATCCAGTTTTCCGGGCGGACCCGCGCTCACGCTCATCAGTTTTCTGGATTCCACCGGGCCCCTTGCGGGCGAATCTGTCCAAGGCTTCACAAGCACTGACCTGGAAGCACTCGTGCAGCGGGCGTTGGTCGCGGGCGGGCGTGTACCCGATCCAATCAGGCATATCCCGGAGTTCCAGATCAAAGTGGTGTTCGTACTCGACCCGGAAGGTCACGTGAACGAGGTGGTCCAACTGGGGGTCGTCTGACCCGGCGAGCAGGGGCTTTACATCCGCCCCTTTGCCGATCGGGTGTCCATGTGACCGGTGTGTGCCCGAAATGAAGTCCTCCGGCAGCAACGCTATGCACGCCCCGACGATGGCCGCTTCCTGCCCGGTGCCTTGGTGTTGTTGTTAATCAGGCATGGACGCGAAGCGCCCTGCGCGGCTTGCGTCAGGAGCGCGAAGATGGGCGTGGCATATGCCTGCTGCGTGTTTGGGTTGTGCGAGCCCGCATGGTGCATTCGATCCCGTCCAGAAAGACCACCGTAGCAAGCGCTGCATGCCGTTCGCGCTCTTTCGGCGTCGGCAGCGGCTTCATAAATGTGATGCGTCGCTGGTACTCGGAAATAGCCAGCGCGATGAACAGCTTCGCGTTGTCGCACCCGCGTGCCTGCTCCAGCCGGTGTTGCCGCAGGTAGCGGGCAAGGGGCTGTACCAGCCAGGCATCTTGATTGGCATCTGCCGCGGCCAGCAGCTCGGGAAACTCGCGCCCCTCGCGGTAGACGAGCAGGCCCAGGCTCGCACTGTTTTCGTAGCTCAGGTGCTCCACAACCGAGGAGGCGAACCGCTTGAGGGCTTCGGCCGGAGGCTCGTCGGGATCAAGTGGTCGCTCGCCGAAACCAGCGCTACCCGACTCAAGGCATGCCTTGAACAGGGCGAGTTTGTCCACGTAGCGGTTGTACAGCGTTCGGGTGGAGACCTGTGCCTCGTCCGCTACGGCACGCATCGTCACTCCCCGATATCCCTGTCTCGCGAATTGCCGTGTCGCAACTGCGAGAACCGTTTCGAATTTCTGCGCGGATTCGGTAGCGCTGGGGCGCCCGCGACGTCTTGCCTTCGCGGGTGTCTTTCGGTGCATAGGCTGAGCTTTCACAGGTTGGGGCATCCCCGCATTGAACCAGTGCGGACGGAGTCCCGCAACCAGCGCTCGCTTCGCCGTCAGCGTCCGAGGAGAGACCTCGCGACGAGTTCTTTCATGATTTCCGATGCTCCGCCATAAATCCGGATCACGCGTGCATCAGCGTAGAAGCGCGATATGGGGTACTCCGCCATGTACCCGTAGCCGCCGAAGAGCTGCAGGCACTCGTCGGCTATGCGGCCGTACACCTCGCTCGTGTACAGCTTGCAGGCCGATGCCGCATCCGCGCCGAGTTCCCCTCGCCGGTAGGCCTCGCAACAGGTATTGAGCATCGATTCGGCGGCAGCGAGTTGCGTCGCGCACTCGGCAAGCTTGAACCTCGTGTTCTGGAGTTGCGCCAGCGGCTTGCCGAACGCCTCGCGTTCGAGGACATATCGTGTCGTGAGTTCGAGCGCACCCCTTGCGGCTCCTGCGCACTGCACCCCGATGATCAGCCGCTCGCGCGGGAGCGCGTGCATCATCTGCTCGAAACCGCAGCCCTCCACGCCGCCGAGCAGCGCGTCTGCTGGAATCCGCATGTCGTTGAAGTACAGTTCCGATGTGTCAGCGGAATGCTGACCGATCTTTTCGAGATTCCGGCCGCGCGCGAAGCCGGGCGAAGCCGTGTCCACGAGAAAGAGGCTGACACCGCGCGCCCCTGCGGATGGATCAGTCTTTGCCGCGAGAACGATCAGGCCCGCATTCTGCCCGTTGGAGATGAAAATCTTCGACCCGTTGACCACATAGGAGCCGCCGTCGCGTTCCGCGCGTGTGCGGATCGCCTTCAGGTCACTACCGGCTCCCGGCTCGGACATCCCGATGGCCGCTATGGTGGTTCCCCTCACAAGCCTCGGCAGCCAGAGTTCGCGCTGCCCCTCGGTGGCGAAGTGCTTGAGGTAAGGCGGGATTACATCCGTGTGGACCTGCAGCCCCCCCACCAAGCCTGCGTACCCCCGGCGGGACATCAGTTCGATAACCTTGAAATTGAACGAGACGCTGGCGGACGCCCCGCCGTATCGCCCCGGAACGTCGCAACACAGGAACCCACTCTCGCCCATCTTGCGAAAGAGCTCGGCAGGCACGATTCCGGCTCGCTCCCAGTCGCGGTAAAACGGCTCGATCTCCGAGTCGCAGAAGCGGATGAGCGAGTCCTCGAACAGTCCTAGCTCCTGGGATTCCTCAGCATCGAGAAAGTAGTTCTTCAGCATGGATGTGACCCGTCAGGTTTCCGGCTTGGCATGACGTCATCTCGCCTTCCAGTCAGCTGCATTGCAAAGCGGAAGAAGAGTATGTACGTTTATAATACATCGTACGTTGTAGTAAAATCTTTTAGATTTCAATTGACTCCTCGACGGAGGGATTAACCGATGACTGCCGCGGACGTGAACGTCGGATCCGATCTTGATGCCGCCATCGATGCGCTCGACCCGGTTATCGCCCTTCTGGTTTTGGTACAGCTCACCGGTGACGTCCCATTGCTGCGTCGGTACGGGGCGTCCCTGGAGGGTCTGAATCACCTCGTCAAGGAGGCTTTCGTTGCCTTCGATGCCCCCCCTGAAACCGCGTCCGCGTCCAGCGAGGTCGTGTCTGATGTGCGTGCGCGGTTGCGCGCGGCGCTCGCAACCGGGCGCCCTCCCGTTTTGGCCGCGCTGGACAGGCCCCTCTTCCGGGAGATGGCTCGCCTCGCCTTGGGGCATGAGTTGCCGGAAATGTCCATGGATGTCGCATACCAGCACGCCGGATTTACCAAGGACACCCGCGTCCGCAAGCCGCGACGAGTGCCGCCAGCCGGTTTCAAGGTGCTGGTGGTGGGCGCTGGCATGATGGGCATCAATGCGGCTATCAAGCTCCAGCAGGCCGGGTTCGAATTCGAGGTCATCGAGAAACTTGAAGCGGTAGGTGGAAATTGGCTCGAAAACACCTACCCGGGTGCCGCTGTGGATACGCCCAGCCGTGTTTACTCGTTCTCGTTTGAACCCAACGCGTCGTGGACGAAGTTCTATCCCGTTGGTCCCGAGTTCCTGGCCTACCTGGAACGCGTGACGGACAAGTACAACCTGCGCGAGCGCATCGCGTTCAACACCTTTGTGGAGGGTGCCGAATGGGACGAAGCCCGTGCTGTCTGGAGCGTGCACGCAACCCGCAACGGGGAGACGGTTCGCCTCGAAGCGCAGGCACTGGTCATGGCTGTTGGTCCGAACAATGCACCGAATTATCCGGATGTGCAGAACCAGGCCGCTTTTTCTGGCCCGGTCATACATTCGGCCAAATGGGATCATTCCGTGGACCTGTCGGGAAAGAAGGTGGTACTGATTGGCACCGGTTGTTCGGGCGTGCAGGTCGCCAACGCCATTTCGGACGCCGTGGGCGAGTTGATCGTCATCCAGCGCCAACCGGAGCACATCATCCCCAATCCTGCAGCGCACGAATTCGTGGAGCCGCTCGAAAGGTGGGCGATGGAGAACATACCCTTCGTTGTCCACTGGAAGCGGCTGCAGAGTCTCGCCAGCGCGATGATGGACATGCATGGCATGGTCATGAAGGACGAGGAGTATGCGGCAAGGACGGGAGGTTTCGGTCCGATCAACGATGGCATCCGTTTGATGTGCGACGGGTACCTCAAAAGCCATTTTCCGGACGATCCGGAGATGGTGGAATTCTTGAGCCCCTCGTTCCCCGTCTTCGCGAAACGCCCGATCCTTGACTGCGGGTTCTACGACACGCTCAAAAAACCGAATGTGCGCATTCTTCCAGGTGCACTGGCAGCGTTCGAGACGGATGCGGTCGTCCTGCACGATGGTGCACGCATCGAGTGTGATGCCGTGGTGCTGTGCACTGGGTACAAGCTGTCCTTCGGGCGCCAGTTTGACATCCGTGGAGTCGGGGGTCGGAGCCTCAGACAGGTATTCGAGCCGCATCCGTTTTCCTACGAGGGGCTTCTGATCCCGAATTTCCCGAATCTTGTGTTCATGGGTGCGCCATACAGCTATCTGGTTGCGAATCACGCGGTGGTCAGCGAGCAGCAGGTGCACTACGCGATCGAACTTCTGCAATGGATGATCGACGAGGCCCTGGCTTCGGTGGACGTGACGGCGGCAGCAACCGCGGCCTTTGTCAGCGAGGTAGACGCGGAGTTGGCAAAAACCGCTTGGGTGCAGTGCGGCAATGCGCACGGGTACTACCGTGACGAGGGGAAGAAAGTGATCCTTGCAGTGCCCCGACACAATTCTCGTATCTGGCATGATCTGCGCTCACCTCGTGAGGAGGATTTCCGGGTAACGCGCAGGGCGGATGTCGCTCCAGCCGAAGATCTGCCCATGCCGATGCTCACGATCTGAACGATTTGCCCGGAGCGAACTGAGGGACGCAATATGACCAGCTCTAATGCAGAAAGATTCCGGCCCGTCTCCCCGCCACGCCTGATCGAGGGGGCTTACGCCGAAGACCAGCATCGACGTCTTCTCGGCATTGTCCGGGAGAATGGTCCCTGGCAGTTGATACTGGCCGAGAATTTCAAGACGCCCGAGGAGGTCATCGCCACGACTTCCGGGGCCTTGCCCGAGGGTGTCAGCATCACGTGGGACATGATCCTGAGTCCCGTGTTCCGCGGTTATCTTGCACGGCAGGGAGCGTGTTTTTATCCGCAAATCGAGGATTGTTATTACAACTCGAGGTTCCTTTCTCTCGCGCGTGACTACTGGGGCGCCAAGTACGCCGAACCCGAGACATTCCTGTTCAACATCCAGGGTCCTTCGCCGATCGGAGGGCCACCCCACCTTGATGGGACGGTCTTCAGGGGCATGACCATGGAAAACACGCCCCTGTGGTTGCTTCTGACCATGGCGAAGTCGTGCCTGTTTCGTCATTGGCAGGTAAAGAAAGGGCAGGTCATAGCCTGGTACTACAGAGGGCAAATAGGCGGAGGCTTTACTTGCTGGCCTGACGGGCCGTCAGGAGAGCCGATGGGGATCAGGGCGCCGATGTGGGGTCGAGCAGTGGTAGTGGAGAACGAAATGATGTTCCACCACGGTCAGGCGTGCGGACCGGTTTCGCAGCGCAAGGTGCCGGGCCTCGATATCAGCTCGAAATTCGAGGCCGACCCCGATGTTGCGGATGGCTGGCGGATCGTTACCGGTGACGTGGTCAATCAGCGTATTCCTGCAGCAGAAATGCGGTTCCTGGTCCACTGGGGCGCCCGCCTGTACAAGGACCTCGATGAGATGCGGACCTACATGGACCACTCCGATGACATATCTGCCGATACCGCACTGAACGTGCTGGTCGATGATATGCGAGCGCGCAGGATCGAGTTCGAAACGCCGTCCGATCCGATGAACGATCGACGTTTTGTCCGATTGCTGGCGCAGGTCTATGACATCGGAGGCCCGACGAACATCCCTCCCGATGCGGTTTGACCGACCGCCTCGGGTCTGACTACCTCAGGCCCTCTGGGTCGCGAGGAATCCGCACGCATCATCGATCGCCTCTTGTGCGGCCGGCAAAACGCCAAGCCACGACACGAATCCGTGGATCATGCCCGGGTAGCGCTTGAGTTGCGTTACCACCCCTGCGGCTGCCAGTTTCCCGACGAACGCCTCGCCGTGATCACGAGAGGGGTCGATCTCGGCGGTGGCCATGAACACGGGAGGGAGCCCGCGATGGTCTGCTGCGCGTGCAGGTGATGCAATCGGATTGTGCTGTTCGCGGATCGGATCCCGAAGGTACTGCTCCCAGAACCAGGACACGTCATCGGCGCTGAGAAGCGGGCCATCGGCGAACTCGATGGATGAGGCCGTCTGCTCCGAGGGGTAATCGCAGGATCCGTAGAACAGCAATTGCGCCATGATGCGCGGGCCGCCCTCGTCTCGTGCCCGGATGCATACGCCGGCCGCGAAATTGGCTCCAGCGCTGTCCCCTGCCACGGCGAGCCGCGATGCATCACCGTTAAGGTCGCTCGCATGTGCAGCCGCCCATCGGGTGGCTGCCCAGCAATCGTCAGCGCCGGCGGGAAAGGGGTTCTCCGGGGCAAGGCGATAGTCCACGGATACAAGGACCGCACTCGCTCCGTGAGCGAGCGCGCGGGCGATCGCGTCCTGCGAGTCGAGGTCACCCACCACGTAGCCGCCGCCATGGAAATACACGATCAGCGGGAAGGGACCTTCGCCCTCGGGTGTGTAGATGCGCACAGGAATCTCGCCGGCAGGGCCCGGGATACGACGATCTTCTACCGACGCGAGTGGCAGTGCCAGAGGCGGGAACGCCGCAGCACTTGCACGCACCACTGCACGCAATTGCTCCACGGGCTGTGAGCGCGTCGGAGGCCAAGGGGGCGCGTTGGCGAGCAACGCGGCAATTGTCGGATCCATTCTGGGAGGGGACAGATGGTAGTGCGCCGTGCGAGGCCGTCTGGTCATGTTCCAGTACTCGACCAACCGGTATGGACTGGAAAGGAACACACGGTCCTTGCTGTTCCGGTAGTAACTCTTCGCTTTGGGATGCATCCAGATCAGTCCCTTGAGCTTGTCGTCGACGTCGTCGTTCCAGCGTTGGAAAGCCTCGGCCGTCGGCTCCATCGTCTTCGCGTGGTCGGCGTTCAACAGTTCCAGACACTCCAGGATGTAGTGGACCTGTACTTCCGAGGTGATGTTCTGCCCTCCCGCATGATTGGGTGCGCTGTTCGGACCCACCGTCAGAAAGAAATTTGGATATCCCGGTATGGTGACGCCCAGGTAGGCGCGGGGGTCGTCATCACCCCATTCATCCCGCAATACACGTCCGCCGCGTCCCGTGATGTGAAGCCCGCCCGTCATGTCGGCGATGTGGAAGCCGGTTGCGCACAGGATCGCATCAACCTCGATGCTGCGGCCGTCACGCATCACGATCGCGCCAGGGCTGATGTGGTCGATCGGGTCCGCCTCCAGTGTCACATTGTCACGGGCAAGTGTGTCGAGCCAGTCGATGTCCATCACTATCCGCTTGCCGAAAACGGGGTAGTCCGGAAGCAATTTTTCGAGAAGATCAGGTCGGTGCGAGAGCTTGCTCCGGTAATTCTGGAGGCAGTATTCCTTCACGCCCTTGTTGTAGGCCGAGACAGATCCTTCCTCGGTCCACTCGGGATCCACCTGGATGTTTGCGTAGAGGCCGTCGGCGGCAAACCAGTATGCGCGGAAGCGGAACCACTCGGCGTAGTGAGGAATGTGGCGCATGGCCCAACGAACCGCGTCCGGGACTGCCCGGTGATGATTAGGCATTACCCAGTGGCGTGAGCGCTGGAAGACCGTGAGGTGAGCCACGTCCGGAGCGATGCGCGTACCGAGTTGCGCAGCACTGGCCGCGGTACCGATCATCGCGACGCGCTTGCCCTCGAGTCGTACTTCCGGATCCCATGCGGCAGTATGCATCTTGGGGCCGCGGAAGCTGGCGAGACCGGGGATATCAGGCATTTTCCATCGGTTGACGGGTCCCTGCGCGTTGATGATGGCGTTGGCAATCACCACTCGTTCGCCCTCGGTATCCGTGAGTCGAACACGCCAAACCCGGGCCTGCTCGTCGAATTCGCAGGCTGTGACACGAGTATTGAAGATGACGTTTTGCCGAACGTCGTACTTTTCGACGACACCCAACAGGTATTGCTGGAACTCCGGGCCCTCGGGCGCGTAGTGGCTCCAGTCAGGGTTCAATTCGAACGAGTAGGAATAGAAATGGCTCGGCGTGTCCACCGCAACACCGGGATAGATATTCTCGAACCAGGTGCCGCCGATTTCGGGATTTTTCTCGATCACGCTGAAGTTGTAGCCTGCCTCGGCAAGCTTGATGGCAGCCAGGATTCCCGTGAGGCCCGCGCCGATCACAAGAACCCTGAAGTCCGGCGCGGGCGGATGCCTGCCGCTGCGCTGAGAGCGCCGCTCGGGCGGCTCGAAACCCATCTGTTCCATCAACATGGGGATGAACTCTTCCGTGACCGGTTCAGCCACGTCCGTGCCGAGCATCAGGCGCATCAGATCGGGCGGCAACTCGGTGTCGATTGAGGGAGCGGCCTCTATCAGTGCTGCGAAAAGACGCTCTCTCAGTTCGCCGATGAGGTCTTGGGGTATCTCGCGTGGCGGTTCGAAGATCGATCCGATGAAGGGAGCGAAACGCGCCAGTAGCGCGACATCACGCTCGAAATGCATGAGGACCATCAGCAGGGTGGGTACATCGCCTTGCGTGAGCGCCGCGCGCAGGGAGTCGTGGTCCCTGACAGGAAGAGCGGCGCGGCGCGGGTCGGTGGGCGTCGCAGGCAAACTATCCATGGCGTCTCCGTCGTAGGTCTAAGTCCGGTGTCATGGCCGGATTCTAGCAGCTGCCCGGAGCACATAACTTACGAATACATTAATAACCCGCGGGGTTTCATTCGCGACCGGCGGCGCGGCTTCTGGCAGGCCTGCAGACGTCTGCCGCGGCAGCCGTGTAAGCTCGGGGGAGGCGATCGTCGCGAACGAGGAAACCTCGATGACTGAGACTGAAAAGAACCGCCGCACCGCATTGACCATGCTTGAGCGAATTTCGCAGGGCATTATCGATGACGCACTCGTGACGGAGGACGTTTACTGGTGGGTGCCCGGGCAAGGCAACATGTCCCGTGCGGAATTTTCGGCGCTGATGGACGCCTTCGCCGGCTTGCACAAAGGCGACGGTCGCATGGAGGTGAAGGGGGTCACCGCGGAGGGGGATCGCGTGGCCATCGAGGCCGAGTCGCATTTCCAGCTGAACGACGGGCGCGCCTACAACAACACCTACCACTTCCTGTTCCAGTTCCGTGACGGGCGCATATGCTGCGCGAAGGAATACAACGATTCGCGCTACGCCGCCGAGATCCTGCGCCTGCTCTGATTCCCGTGCGGCCGCTCAGGAGAGTGGCTGCCCCATTCTTGCAAAAACGTCCGCGATGCTGCCGCCCGCGAATGCACTGCGTTGCGCGGCGTCGAGGCCGGACAGCGCGCCGGCGAAGTAGGGCGCGGGCTCCGTGAAGCCCTCGAAGTGCGGAAAATCGCTGGAGAACACCAGCATGCCAGGCGGCAGGTCTTCCATGATCCGTGCGAGCGGGGTGTCGTTGCCGCCACGGAGGGGCGTGGCTTTGACGTTTCGTGCGAGGTACTCGCTGGGCTTCATCGGCAGCGTGTACTTGCCGAGAAAGAGTTCCGCCGTGGGTGCGATGCGATCGTCGATCTCGCGGTACAGGAACGGCAGCCAACCAGTGCCCACCTCGGCGAGCACCACGGTTAGCAGCGGAAAGCGCTCGAAGACGCCGCTGTAGCAGAGCGCGTTCAGCAGCGTGTTGGGTGCGACCTGCCGCTGTCCGCTGCCCACCATGCGCAGGGTGGTCACGTCGGCGCCGAGGTTCGCCCAGCCGGGGTCGAAGCGCATGTGCTCAAAACCCGTGTGGAGCATGGCCACCATGCCGCAGTCCACCACCGCGCTCCAGAATACGTCCCAGCTCGGGTGCGCGGGCGGCACGCCGTTTACAGGATAGGCGGGAATCAGCACGAAACGCGAGCCCAGCCGACGCATGCGCCGCAATTCGGTTACGGCCCCGTCGATGTCCGAATAGTCCAGGGCAGTCACCGGATACAGCCTGCCGTTTCCGGACGCACAGGTGTCGGCGAGCCAGGTGTTTGCTGCCTGTATCACTTCCCGCCGCAGGCCCGGGTCCGCCACCTGTAGCCCGTAGGCGATGCCCGAGAGGCAGATGACGTGTTGCAGGTGGATGCCCTGCTCATCCATCCATTTGAGCCGCGCGTGCGCGTTCGCCACCTCGAATTGGTGCTTTCCTTCGAATTCGGCGCGTCGCACGGATTCACCGGCTTTTTCGAGGCCGTAGAGTGTCGACAAACCGGGCGGGAGAAGCTCGGACAGCGGAGGGCGTTCAGCTGAAGGAACGTCGCGCAACAGGTCCCCGATGATCGAGTCCACCGCAATCAGCCCGGGGTCGAGGACGGGTAGCCTCCGGGCGAGTTCCGGGAAGGGATGGAGCCAGTCGTTCCCCGGCTCGAAATGGGCATCGATATCGATGACGGTCGTGTCGGATGTGCCGAGGAAGTCGCGCTGCATCGCGCCTGTGGTGAAGCCCATGTGCCCGCTCCAGTTTGGTTATTCTTGCCAGCTCCGGACCGCCGGAACCCGTGCCTATCGCATCAGCTTAGCAATAAAATAACCCCTGGTCGTTACATGCATGTGGAGCCACTGATGAGCATCGTAGAGGCCAGACGCCAGACCATCGCGGATTTGCTGCGACGTAGCGCTCGGCGTCTCCCCGCGCGCATGGCGCTCGAATTCGGGGATGTGCGCTGGAGCTATGCAGAGCTCGACGCGGTGGTAGACCGCCTCGCGCTGTCGCTGCAGGCGCGTGGCGTGAGCCCCGGCGACCGGGTGGCAATCCTGTCGCGCAATTCGCATGCTTTTATCGCGACGCGATTTGCGCTTGCTCGCGCCGGCGCCGTGCTGGTGCCGGTGAATTTCATGCTGAATGCCGCAGAGATCGCCTTCGTCCTGCGTCACTCCGGCGCACGGATGCTGTGTGTCGACAGCGAGCACGCCCCGGTGGGCTGCGAGGCGAGCGCGCAGGACACGCAAGTGGAGCGTTTCGTATGGCTGCCGGCCGCCACAGGCGCGCCGGTGGCGGGGATGATCTCTTTCGACGAGTTGTGCTCCCCGCCAACGGGAGCGCGCTGGCAGGAGCCTGCGCTGGACGCCGGCATGCTGGCGCAGATTCTCTACACCAGCGGCACCGAGTCCCTGCCCAAGGGCGCGATGCTCTCGCACGAGTCGGTGATCGCGCAGTATGTGAGCGTGATGGTGGCGGCGGAGTTCTCGGCCGACGACACCATGCTCCATGCGATGCCGCTCTTCCACTGCGCGCAGCTCGACACCTTCTTCGGACCCATGCTCTACAACGGCGCGCAGAACGTGATCATCCCGGCGCCCGTGCCGGACGTGGTGTTGGCGTTGATCGAGTCGCGACGCATCACGTCCTTCTTTGCGCCGCCTACGGTGTGGATATCACTGCTGCGTTCGCCGGCCTTCGAGAATCACGATCTCTCGAGCTTGCGCAAGTGTTATTACGGCGCGTCCATCATGCCGGTGGCCATCCTGCAGGAAATGCAGCAGCGCCTGCCCGGCGCGCGCTTCTGGAACATCTACGGGCAAACGGAGATCGCGCCCACCGCCACCGTGCTGGGGCCCGAGGACCAGATCCGCAAGGCCGGTTCCGCGGGCCGCCCGGTGCTGAACGTCGAGACGATGATCGCGGACGAGGACTGCGTGGAAGTGCCGCGCGGTACGGTGGGCGAGATCGTGCACCGCTCGCCGCAACTGCTGCTCGGTTACCTGAACGACCCGAAGAAGACCGAGGAAGCCTTCGCGGGTGGCTGGTTCCACTCTGGTGATCTCGGCGTGATGGACGAGGAGGGCTACCTCACGGTCGTCGACCGCAAGAAGGACATGATCAAGACCGGCGGCGAGAACGTGGCGAGCCGCGAAGTTGAGGAGTGCATTTACCGCCTGCCCGGCGTTTCTGAAGTCGCCGTGATTGCGCTCAGCGATCCGCGCTGGGTGGAGGCGGTGACTGCGGTCATCGTGGTGAAAGCCGATATGACGCTGGACGAGGCTGCTGTCATAGCCCATTGCCGTGAGCATCTGGCGCACTTCAAGTGTCCCAAGCGCGTGATTTTCACCGCTGCCCTGCCGCGCAATCCCAGCGGCAAGATATTGAAGCGAAATCTGCGTACGGCTTACGACGTTTCGCTCTGAGAAAGGCCTGTTTTGCCGGGTGCAGTGAGCGATTGCTGCCGGATCGTCTGGTCTTACGGTTGCGGCAGCCGCGCTTCGGGCTGTGCGGTTTTACGATTGCAGCACAAGCGCTCCGGGTCGCACAGTCTCGAGATTGCAGCACCCGCGCTTCGGGATGCGGGTCCTCTCCGCTCGCTAACGCCGCCGCACCTCCCTGTGCGCCGGCTACCTGCATCCGTGAAATCGCTCCCGGCGATTTCCCGGATGAAGGCGCGCTCACGGTGAAGACCCACATCCCGAATCGCTCGATTGTTTGCCGTGCCGTGCCGTCTCGACGCAGGCAAACCCCCCCTAGGAGCGGGCCATGCCCGCGATCAGCCACACCTGCAACGCATGTCGCGCGCATGGCGCGCTCCTACACCCAGGAACAGCGAGGTCCCAGAGCGGGATTGCCGAAGCGCTCGCATCGTTCGATCGTTTGCCGTGCCGTCTCGACGCAGTCATTCCCCGGTAGGAGCGGGCCACGCCCGCGAACACCCACACCTGCAACGCATGTCGCGCGCATGGCGCGCTCCTACACCCAGGAACAGCGAGGTCCCAGAGCGGGATTGCCGAAGCGCTCGCATCGTTCGATCGTTTGCCGTGCCGTCTCGACGCAGGCATTCCCCGGTAGGAGCGGGCCATGCCCGCGAACAACCACGCCTGCAGCGCATGTTGCGCGCATGGCGCGCTCCTACACCCACGAACAGCGAGGCCCCGGAGCGGGATTGCCGAAGCGCTCGCATCGTTCGATCGTTTGCCGTGCCGTCTCGACGCAGGCATTCCCCCGTAGGAGCGGGCCATGCCCGCGAACAACCACGCCTGCAGCGCATGTCGCGCGCATGGCGCGCTCCTACACCCAGGAACAGCGAGGCGCTCGATTGGGAGTGGCGAAAAGTTCGTTCGAGCGAGTCGGGAGCGGGGAGCGATTTGCGGCGCGCCTATATGTCCGGGATCGCCGGGAGCGATCCCGGACATACCGGTAGGCGCGGTACAGGGATGTACCCAGCGCCGGTAGCCGCGAACCGCTCCCCGCTTCCGGCTCGCGGATGCTGCCATCTGCACAAGGCTGGACGCGTACGCCCACCCCTGCTCGCGGACGCCTCAGTCGAAAACCGGTTTCCGCTTCTCGATAAAGGCCATCACCGCTTCGCGATGTTCGGGCGTCTTGTGGGCGAGCGCTTGGTAGCCGGCGGATAGCTCGAGCAGCGAGTCGAGCCGCAGATGCTCGCCTTCGCGTTGCAGCTTCTTGGTGAGGCGCAGCGTGGGGCCGGGATTGGCGGCGATTCGGTTGGCGAGTTCGCGGGCTGCGCCAAGGAGCTGTTCGGGCGGTACCACGCGCGAGACCAAGCCGCAGGCAAGTGCCTCCTGCGCGCTGATGGCCTCGCCGGTGAAGGCCATCTCGGCGGCTCGCGAGCGGCCGACTATGCGTGGCAGGAGCCAGGCTCCACCGTCGCCCGGAATGAGGCCAACCTTGATGAAACTCTCGGCAAACGTGGCGCTTTCTGAGGCGATGCGTATATCGCACATGCAGGCGAGATCGCAGCCGGCACCCACGGCCGGACCGTTCACCGCTGCGATTGCGGGGACGGCGAGGTCGTGGATCGCGAGCGTCAATTGCTGGATGCCCTGACGGTATTCCTCGGCGATGGCCACGGGCGTGGCATCGTCGCCAAAGAAACGCTGCATGTCCTTCACATTGCCGCCGGAGGAGAACACCGGGCCTGCGCCGGTGATGATCGCCACCCGCACACTCGTATCGCTGGCGATGCGGCGCGCTGCGGCAACGAATTCCGCCACCGCCGTGTTGCCGGTGAGGGCGTTGCGCGAGGTGGGCTGGTCCATCGTCAGGGTGACGACGTGGCCGTCCTGTTCGTAGCGCAGGAATGTCATGCGTGATCCTCGTGGTGTCGGCATGTCCGGGGCGGACGGCCGCGATCGTGCCGGACTCTGTGCCGTCATCACGATCGTGCGGGCCGATCATAGACCACAAAATGAGGCTTGGTCCCGCCGAGCGGGCAGGCCCATGCCGGGAGTGTGGTGTCCTGTGCCGGCTTGGGGCAGACTCCGGCCCGTTGCTTGGGATTTTTATGCTCCGGGAGATCGAATACATGACGCCTCCGCTTCGCGTGCTGCTGGCCAAGCTGGGCCTGGACACCCACACCGTGGGCGTCACCGTTATCGCCCACGCGCTCCGTGATGCGGGCATGGAGGTGATCTTCACGGGTCTCAAGCAGACTGCCGCCGCGGTGGCTGCCACGGCCATCCAGGAGGATGTCGACGTGGTGGGTGTGTCCTCGCTGTCGGCGGCGCATATGCGCCATATCCCCGAACTCGCGCGGCTGCTGCGCGAGCAGGGCGGCGCTGACAAGCTGCTCATCGTCGGTGGCGTGGTGCCCGAAGAAGACCAGGCCTCGCTTCACGAAGCCGGTGTGGCGCGGATTTTCATCATGGGTGCCAGCACGCAGGAGATCATCGACTACCTGAACGACTGGCGCAGGCAGCGTGATGCTGCCGCCTCCGTCTGATGGTTCCAGCGCGAATGCCTTGTGCGGCGTGTCTCACAGGCAGGCCTCGCACATCGCGACCCGCGCACTCCGCGTTGCTGATAGTGGCCCAATGCGGCCACCTGCCTGCCATGAGGCTCGGGGCCACGTTCCTCCGCGAGATCCAATACATATGGCAACCACGATGAGTCCGGCATGACGGCCCGTGAAATGGCAGATCGCGTGCTGGCGCGCGAGGTTGCTGCGGGAGCGCGTCTTATCCGCTGGCTCGAAGACTGCGACCCGCGTGGCGCCGAGGCGCTCGCGCAGTTGTATCCGCATACCGGGCGAGCGCGCGTGGTGGGTATCACCGGCTCGCCGGGGGCTGGCAAGTCGACGCTGGCGAGCATGCTGATCGGCGAACTGCGCCGCCGCGGCCGCACGGTGGGGGTGGTGGCGATTGATCCCTCCAGCCCGTTCACGGGCGGCGCGGTGCTCGGTGACCGCGTGCGCATGCAGCAGCACGCGGCCGATCCGGGTGTGTTCATCCGCTCGATGGGTAGCCGTGGCCAGCACGGCGGGCTCGCGCGTGCGAGCTTCGATGCGCTGCTGGTGCTGGATGCGATGGGCTACGACACGATACTCGTCGAGACCGTCGGCGTGGGTCAGGAGGAAATCGAGATCGTGTCACTTGCAGATACCACGCTGATCGTCGCGGTGCCCGGATTGGGCGACGAGGTGCAGGCCATCAAGGCGGGTCTCATGGAGGCGGGTGATATTTTTGTGTTGAACAAGGCCGATCGCGAGGGTGCCTCGCAAGCCCAGCGCCAGCTCGAACTTGCTCTGCACTTGCGCACACAGCACCAGCCCGAGGGAGGCTGGATACCCCCTGTAATTCCCGCGGTGGCATCGAAATGCGAGGGTGCGGCGGCCGTCGTCGATGCGCTGGATGCGCACGCACAAGCGCTCGCCGATACTGGTGCGCTACCGGGACGTCGCGCGGCGCGGGCCTATGCGGTGTTCCTCAAGCTGTTGCGCGACGCTGCCACCCGGCGACTGCTCGACGCAGCCCTCGCGCGGCCTGATGCCGCGGTACTCATCGAGGCCGTGCGTGATCTGACGCTCGATCCCCATGCGGCCGCGCAGCGCCTGGTTGCGCGGCTTGAACTGGCGGCACCATGAGTTCGATCGTCGCAGTGGATCACCCACACTTGGCAGTTGTGGGGAATCGTGACACCGTTGCGCGGTCTGCAGACACAGGACATCCGGCGCATGGAATCTTCCGCGAACAGCTCTAGCGGCAACTCGCTCACGGTGTGGATCCTTGGCGGGCTTTTGCTCGGGCTAGGATGCGGCGCCGTGCTGCACGCCACCGTGCCCGACACCACGGGCTGGGTGAAGGGTTTCACGCTGATCACTACGGTGTTTCTGCGGCTGATCAAGATGGTGATCGCGCCGCTGGTCTTTGCGACCCTGGTCGTCGGGATCGCGAAGATGGGCGATACCGGTTCGGTCGGGCGCATCGGGCTCAAGGCTTTTCTGTGGTTTCTCTGCGCCTCGCTGACATCGCTTGCGCTCGGCCTGGTGCTGGTCAATTTCTTCCAACCCGGTATCAGCATGGGCATCAGCCTGCCGGATGCTGGCGCCAGCAGTGGCATCGCCACCACGGAGTTCGGTTTGCAGGAGTTCATCCTGCACCTGGTTCCGGTCAGCATCGTTGATGGCATGGCGCGTAACGAGATCCTCCAGATCGTGGTGTTCTCGGTGTTTTTCGGCGTCGCCTGCGCGGGTGTCGGCAAGCCCGCTGCTGTGCTGGTGGAGGCGCTGGAAGGGCTTTCCTACGTGATGCTCAAGCTGACCATGCTGGTGATGTGGTTCGCGCCGCTGGCGGTTTTCGCGGCGGTGTCGGCGGCGGTGGCGAAAAGCGGGCTCGGCATTCTGGCGGTGTATGGCACCTTCATGATGGAGTTCTATTTCGCCATCCTGGTGCTGTGGCTCGTCTTGTTCGCCGCAGCCTGGGCAGTGATCGGCCGCCGTGCGATCACCTTGTTCCGCGCCGTACGCGAGCCCGTGGTGCTCGCCTTTGCCACGGCCTCCAGCGAGGCGGCGTATCCGCGCACGCTGGCACAGCTCGAGCGCTTCGGTTGCAGCAATCGCGTGGCGTCCTTCGTGCTGCCGCTGGGTTATTCCTTCAATCTCGACGGCTCGATGATGTACTGCACCTTCGCCGTGATGTTCATCGCACAGGCCTATGGCATTGAACTCACGTTGGCGCAGCAGCTCACCATGCTGCTCACGCTGATGGTTACCTCCAAGGGCATGGCGGGTGTGCCGCGCGCGTCACTGGTGGTGATTGCCGCCACGCTGTCGCAATTCAATATTCCCGAGGCCGGGTTGTTGTTGTTGCTCGGGGTCGATCACTTTCTTGATATGGCGCGCTCGGCCACCAATGTCGTTGGCAACAGCGTGGCGACGGCGGTTGTATCGAAGTGGGAAGGGCAGTTGCGCGAAGAGGATGCGGAGAATCCGGACTTGGCGCGCGCCATATCCGCTGAATTGCCGCAGGCCTGAGGAGCGCGGAGAGGTTCGGGCTCGTGGTTCAATCCTCTCGAGACATTGCGCCTCGAGAGGGGGCAGGCGAGGGGCTTAAGCGGGTGCAGTCCCTGCGCGCATCAACCGGTATTCAACGCCTCGCCGGCGTGAAGGTGAATTTCTGGCCGCCTACCGAGGCCTCGTACATCAGGCCGCCCTTGGCCACCGTGAAAATCGCCATTCCCTTGTAGAAATTCGTCGATACCGTCGAGGCGTCGTGCTGGCCACCGCTCGCGCCTGCCGAGGCGCCTGCCGTGCCTGCCGAGGCCGATGCGCCGGCCGTGATGGCCACCGCGCTTGCCTGTGCGCTGAATTCGAAGCCGGTAACGGTGAATTCATCGAGAGCGCGCTTGTCCTCGAAGAACACGATCTGGCTGAAGGCCTGACCACCGAGCTGAAAGCCCACCGAGAGTTGGGTCATGGTGGCATCGCCCAAGTAGGCCCCGCGCGCATAGACCTTGCCCTTGCCATGGGCGCCGCCGATGACGATGCCACCCTTGCCGATAGTCGGGAACACCGCGTAGCCATAGGAGCGGCCGAAGAACTTGCTGCTCTCGCCGGCACCTTTGAAGACACGGATGGTATCGGCGTAGGCATCGTCTGCCCGGGCCAGGCTGCTGTTCAGCGCACCCAACAAGAGGAACAGAAAGCTTTTAACGAAGATTCTCATCTATGGACTCCACCGTCAGGGGGTTGGTAAACGGGCCATGCTCAGCCTGAATGGGTGGACGCCAGAGCGCAAGTGTTTCAGCTCAGGGCGAGCACATACTCAACTGGCTCAGGTGCTTATAAAAATAACCCGCAAATAAAGTAACTCAAAGAAACTATTTGGCGAGGTTATCAAACTAGGCGCCAGCGTCGGTTGGGCGGGGCTCCCGGGTGTCTACCCGTGCTGGTCGACCGGCCCCCACCCAGCCCCACAGGATGCCGTAGCCATTGGAGCTAACCACCATCTCGCCATCGGCGCCGAGCGCGATGACCGCTCCCTCCGCGTGGTCCTCGCGCCCGATCAGGTCCTTGACCACATGGTCGGTGGCAGCCTGTAGCGGCTGGCCGAGGTACTGCACACGCATGGCGATATCCCGTGTGGCTGCCCGTTTGATGAAGTACTCGCCCGCGCCAGTGGCCGACAGGGCCACGCGGGCGTCGGCATAGGTGCTGGCGCCGATGATCGGGCTGTCACCCACGCGCCCGGGCAGTTTGCCGGGCCGGCCTCCGGTGGAGGTGCCGGCCGCAAGGTGGCCGCAGCGATCCAGCGCCGCGGCGCCCACGGTGCCGTGCTCGGGTCCGGCAGGTTTGGGCGGTGGCACGTATTCCTGGTAGTAGGTGGCGGGGTCGATCACCTCGGCGCCAAGTTTCTGCAGCGTAGCCTCGCCCGTGGTGCCGGCGAACAAGACGTGTTTGCTGCGATCCATCACGAGGCGTGCCGCGCGGATCGGATTTTTCAGTCGTTGCATGGCGGCCACGGCGCCGGAGCGACCCGCAACGCCATCCATCAGCGAGGCGTCGGTTTCGGTGAAGCCCTCGGTGTTCACGATGGAACCCTTGCCCGCATCCAGAAGCCCCGAATCCTCCATCGCAGCGATGGCCTCCGTGACGGCATCGAGCGCACTGCCGCCCGCGGCGAGCCGCGCGTTACCTGCTGCGAGCAGGCGTTTCAGGAGTTCGCGATGCGCTGGCTCAACCTCTTCCTCGTAGTCGAGGAAACCCCCGTGCAGCAGCAGCGCATGACGTGGCGATCCGCTGCATTCTCCGGCGTGGGACTCGCAGCAGGCCAGTGCCGCAGCCAGAAAGCAGGCGGCGATGACGGGAGTTTTCATGGCATTGTCCTCTCTGGTTGGTTAATCACGGTCGCCTTGGTAGGCTGCCTCAGCGATAACACCCCTAACATTGAGGGCGCAGACCATGAACTGGCAAGCGATCGACGACGATCCGCGTTTCCAAAGGCTGCATCAAGAAAAAAGCCGTTTTCTCGGTATATTGATGGCCGTGTCGATCGTGTACTACCTGCTCCTGCCACTGGGTGCGGCGTGGTACCCGGAGATTTTCCGCATCAGGCTCTGGGGTCCGGTGAACGTGGGGCTGGTATGTGCGCTGTCGGAATTCCTGATGGCCGGGGGTGTGGCCATGCTCTACGCACGGCGCGCGAATCGCCGCTTCGATGCGATGGCGGCCGAGTTGCTGCGTGATGCGGCGGTCATCGGGGGGCGCGCATGAACCCGGTGCTGGCTGTTGGTGCCGTCCCCGAGCGCTTCAGGTGGCTCGCCTTTGCCGTGTTTGCCGCGATCATCGCGCTCACCATGTACGTTACCTGGCGCGCATCCCGGCGCGTCAGCAGCACGCAGCAGTTCTATGCGGCGGGACGCTCGATCTCGGGCCTGCAGAACGGCTGGGCGATCGCTGGTGATTATCTCTCCGCGGCATCGTTCCTCGGTATTGCAGGGTTGATTTCGCTCTACGGCTACGACGGGTTCATGTACTCGGTGGGTTGGCTCGTTGCGTACGTCACGGTGCTGCTGCTGATCGCCGAGCCCTGCCGGAATATCGGCAAGTTCACCTTGGGCGACATCCTCGCTTTCCGCAACGATCCGCGCAGCGTGCGCGTCGTGGCGGCGCTTTCCACGATCACGGTCTCCATTTTTTATCTCACCGCGCAGATGGTGGGCGGCGGCGTGCTGGTGCAGACCTTGATCGGTATCCCCTACGAGATCTCCGTCATCGCGGTTGGCCTGCTGATGCTCTCCTATGTGGTGTTCGGCGGCATGGTCGCAACCACCTGGGTGCAAATCATCAAGGCCGTGCTGCTGGTGGCGGCATCGCTGCTGCTGGTGCTGCTCACCTGGGCACCGCATGGCTTCAGCCTGCCCGGGTTTCTGGGCGCAGTCACCGCAGATCCCAAGGTGCAGGCGCAGGTCGCCAAACTGCTTGGTGATGCCGCCAGCACCATGAGCCCGGAGCAACTCGGGCAGCGATTCCTGGAGCCCGGGCTGTTCCTGAAGAACCCGGTAGATCAGGTTTCACTTGGGCTCGCGCTGGTGCTGGGTACGGCCGGCATGCCGCACATCCTGATGCGTTTTTTTACGGTGCCGGACGCGCGGCAGGCACGGGTGTCCGTGCTGTGGGCAATGGGGATCATCGGCGGCTTCTATCTCTTGACCTTGATCATCGGCAACGGTGCTGCGCTCAACGTGGGCGCCGCCACCATCGCGGCGATGGACAAGGGCGGCAATATGGCTGCGCCCTTGCTGGCTCAATTTGTGGGTGGCGGCCCGGATTCACTGCTGGGCAACCTGTTTCTTGCTTTTATTGCAGCAGTTGCCTTTGCCACCATCGTCGCGGTTGTTGCGGGACTGGTGCTCGCCAGTGCCAGCGCGATCTCGCATGACATCTGGGCGGGCGTCCTGAAAGCCGAACGTGTAACGCCGGAGGATGAGGTGCGCGCCGCGCGCATCAGCGCGCTCGTTGTGGGGCTGGCAGCCATCACCATCGGCATCCTCGAGCGTGACCAGAATGTCGCGCACCTGGTGGCGCTCGCCTTTGCGGTAGCGGCCTCGGGCAATTTTCCCTGCGTGCTGCTCACGCTTTACTGGAAGCGCTGCAACACCGGTGGCATCGTGCTCGGCATGATCGGTGGCGCCGTCTCGGCGATCGCGCTGGTGCTGGTATCGCCCAACATGAGCTATCCGCTTCTCGAAACCAGCAAGGCGGAGCAGGTAATCGCAGCCGCTCCTCTCACACTGGCCAAACTGGAGGCGGTTGCAGTGCAGGATGCTGCGGCCATGCAAAAACTGCCGGCCGCGCGCGCAGCGCTGGATGCAAACGTCGCCGCCGCGCAGGCGACCGTGCAGAAGTTCGTGGGCCAACGCGAAAGCCTGGTGGGTCTGGAAGCGCCGCTGATCGAGTTAAGGAATCCCGGGCTTTACTCGATCCCGTTCGGTTTTCTTTGCGTGATCCTGGGGTCACTGCTCTGGCGGGATCGCCGCGCCGCGGAATTATGGGAAGAGCTCTACGTGCGACAGCACACCGGGATTGGTGCCGAGGGAGCAGGTGGCGCGTGATCGCGGTCTGGGCCGCTGCTGCCATCGAGCCCGGAGGCGGGGATAACGCCATGCGGGGATTCACTGTGCGCGTGCATTTGGTTCTACTGGCTCGCTCGCCCAGATCAATGACTCAGAACACACCATGACGCACTTCGCCACGACGGTCCTTCCCGCCGCCGCAACGGCGCTCGCGCCCGATGGCTGCGAGGTCCGTGTGCTCCTTGGCGTGCCCGGCGGCAGCATGGCGCACTTCGCGCTCGCGGCAGGTCAGGTCGCTCGCGCCGTTCGCCACCGTACGGTAGAGGAGATCTGGTATGTGCTGGGCGGTACGGGCGAATTGTGGCGCTCCCGGGATGGCATCGAAGAGATCGTCCGTCTCGAGGCGGGTGTCTGTGCCACCATTCCCTGCGGCACCGCTTTTCAGTTCCGTGCACTGCCCGCGAGTTCCGTGTCCGTGCTTGCCGTCACGATGCCGCCCTGGCCGGGAGCCGAGGAGGCGGAGTTGCTCGCCGGGCCGTGGGAGATGAGTCCCGGGGTGCGTCCCGATTAGACGTGTTGCTGTGGCGGCTGCGGTGATGCAGGGGTCGATGTCGGTGTTGATGCTGTGGCAGGCATCGATCGGGGTGCGTATCCCGCAGGCCATCGATACGGGCATCGAGGTCATCACGCAGGAGAATGTAGATCGCTATCTGGCGGCTGCCGACTGAGGCAGCACACCGCAAGCCGTAGGCTATGAGCTACCTATAGCAGTACGCCCCAGGCCCATCCCTGTAGCCAGAGGGACAGCGGCCGTCCACCTTCACCACTACGTCCTTCGGTTGCGAGCTGCGGTTCTCGTAGCAGTAGGTACCGGACCCGTTGCTGTAGCCGCTGGGGCATTTGCCGCCCACCTTCTCGACGGCATCGCGCTGCGTGCCGTAAGAATTCTGGTAGCAGTAAGCGCCGGGGCCGTTCCTGTATCCCGATGGGCAAGAGTCGTTGACCTTGGGGATCACATCGCCCTGCGCGAACGCGGTGGCGGCTACCACCATCAGCAACAGCAACAGTAACAGCGCTCGTACCGCAGCCACTACAACCGCACCGTGAGCAGTGGGCAGAGGGGGCCAGTTAGCTCTAAGAGGCATGATCTTTACTCCCGCAAGTGCGTGACTGACGCGGCACACCTTCGCGCAGCCGTGGGCAAGGCGCAAGAGGGTTTGCGGATTGTGGTGCTGCTCGAGGTAATCGAACCCGTCCGCCCGCGTCTCGTCGCGGGTCGTGTGGTTGCGGTACCCGGTGACGGCGTCGCCTCCTTGCGCCACAATCGGGTGAGGCCGTCATTGCGCCGCAACACCCGGGAGATCCCCTGAATGAACGTACTCGATATCGTCACCGCGCTCGTGCTGCTGCAATTCCTGGTTTTTGGCGCTCTTGTCGGGCAAGCCCGCGGCAAATACGGCGTCAAGGCGCCGGCCGTCACGGGCTCGGAGATGTTCGAGCGCGCCTACCGCGTGCAGATGAACACGCTGGAACTCATGGTCTGCCTGGTGCCGGCGATGTATCTCGCTGCCCGTTACTGGAACCCGATGTTTCCCGCCGCCGCAGGAGCGGTGTATCTGGTCGGCCGCGTGCTTTACCGGCAAGCCTACGTGAGTGCGCCGGAGCGTCGTGGCCTTGGGTTCATGCTGAGCTTCCTGCCGATCTTTGTTCTGTTGGCGGCAACGCTGGTGGGTGCGCTCTAGCCCGTGGTGCCGCAGGGATTTGCGCGCATGATCGGTTCGCGCATGCACTGGCAGCACGCTCGCGCGAGGGGCCTCGCATGCAACCGATAACGGATCTGGCGATGCTGCTTCGCAGCATGCGAGAGCCCGAGGGCCTGTCGGTTATCGTCCCCGAGACTGCGGCGTTGCGGGCAGGCCTACCTGCGGTGGAGGCTCAGCAAAGTCTTTGATCCGGCCTGGTGGATACCCAACGCGTATCTGGTGCTATGGCCGCTGCTCGCCTTGCGCGGATTGCTCAAGCCGCGCGACGGGGTCTGAGTCCTCAGAGGCTCTCCCGCCATCCGTGAAAATCTGTCCGCTCCACGGCCGCCACGGCGCGCGCCAGCACCTCGGTCATGAGCGCGTCGTTTTCGGTGAGCGGCCCCAGCCCCAGCGAGGTGACGATGGTCATCAGAGGCTGGAAACTGAAGGCGCGGTACTGTGACCAGAGCTGATCGGCGCCCAGCATCATCCCGTGTGAGGCCAGTTCCTCGCGGTAAAAACCCAGCAGGTCCTGCTCGTGCCGGGCGAGATCATCGGCGCGCATGGAATTGACGAGGAAGTACTGCACGTCACGTATGCCTTTGCTCCAGTGCGCGGCCTGGAAGTCCAGCATGCCCATGCCCGCGCCATCGACAAACACATTGCCGATATGACTGTCGCCATGCACCAGCGTGAGCGGCTCGCGGTACCACTGTTGCTGCAAGAGTGGCCATTTTTGCATGGCTGCGCGAAAACGCGCCGCCTGCATGTCGGTGAAGACGCCCGATGCCTTGCGCTGGCAGGGCTCGATCGCGGCCACGTTGATAAACTGCGAGATCGCTGACATCGCCGGTGACAGAAAGGGGTGTCGCGACATGGGCAGGCGGCGTTCGCGCTCGGCGGCGCTCAGCCCCTGGTAGTGCGCGTGCATCCGGGCAAAAGCGCTCAGGCAGCGTCTGGCGAGTTCGAGCGGCACGCCGTCCAGCATGGCCTGGTTGGTGAAGAGCTCTACCGACGGATCCGCAGTGAGGTTTTCCTGCAGCAGGGCAAAGCGGCTGCGCTGCGTGGCGATGGCGTGCACCGCGGGCAGTCGCAGCGGAAAGTCATGGGCGAAATTCCGGAAGAAAATGCACTCGAGCTCCCACACGCGAATGGCATTGCAGAAGAAGCGCGTGCCCAGTGGTTCGCCAGGAAGTTTGAGGAAGAGGGTGCGCGGCATGTCTCGGCCGCGCTCCCAGTCCACCTCGAGCAGGCGGTTGCTGCAGTTACTGCTCGGCGGGCGCTGCTCCAGTACACGCACGGCGCGAGCGATTGCCGCACGGCGTGTGCTATCTACCCCGTGCTGCGACAGCAGGCGATTGAGGAAGGCGGGCTGTTCCACGGTGGGTGCGCGCATCGGCAGGGTGGCGGGGTGCCAGTCGAGGGCGGCGTCCAGCAGCAGCCTGCTGCTGCTGCCAAGAAGGGAGGTGATGGCGGCGACTCTGGACATGCGTGGTGCTTGCGTCCTGCGGGAGTGACATCGCAACATTGACGCGCTTCGGGCTAAAACACAAAGCGGGCTTTCAGGCCCTGAGGGCGCGCGATGGCAGGGCAATATGACGCGATCGTGATCGGCGCGGGCCACAACGGCCTGGCGGCGGCGCGGGTACTCGCCGGGCGCGGCCGCTCCGTGCTGGTGCTCGAGAAGAACAACTATGTAGGCGGCATGGCCGGCACCCGGCAGGTGTTCGCCGGCTGCCGCAACGAGGTGGGTGCCAGCGTGCTCTTCCCGATTGCCCGGGAACTGCTCGATTTCTTCGCCTTCGAGAAACACGGCGCGGAGTTCATCGAATTGCCGGTGATGGCCATCAACCTGGCCGGCGCCGGCCAGCGACCGCTCATGTTCTACACCTCACGGGCGCGGCAGCTCTGGCATCTGCTGCGCCATCACGGGCCCGCGGCGCTCGCGGGTTTTGCGAGGCTCGCCCGTTTCATTGCCTACCCGGCGAGCGTGATGGACCGTTTCCGGCCGGACTCGGCGCCGCGCAGCCTCGAGCGGTTGCTGCGCGAGGCTCCCGACGAGGCGCATCGTGAGCAGTTGCGCCTTGCCTTCACGGGTTCGGCCATGGATGTGATTGACCGGTTTTTCCCTGACCGGATCAAACACCACACCTTCCGCGCATTGCTCGCCTTCGCTGCCATCCAGTCGACCTACAAGGGGCCGTACACGCCGGGCTCTGCGTTATGTCTCATCTACACCTTTGCCCAGAGCGGCGACGGCGGATTGATGCGACGCGTGAAGGGCGGCATGGGTTCGCTGAGCGAGGCGCTGGCACGCAGCATCACGGCAGCCGGCGGCGAGATCCGTCTGAGCGCCACGGTAGACCATGTGCTTATGGAGCACGGCCGCGCCACGGGTGTGGTGATGAAGGGCGGCGACGAGATCCGTGCGCGCCTTGTGCTCTCTAACCTGGATCGGCCGGCGACCTTTCAGCGCTTGGTTGGCGAGTCGCATCTGGACGCCGACATTGTCGCGAGTGTGGCGCGCGCCGAGCACCGCGGTGCGTGGGTGCATATGCTGTTCCGGCTCGATGGGCTGCCCTCCTACGGGGGCGAGTGGGCCTGGCTGAATCGCGATCCGCACAACCGCTTCGGTGGTGCCATGGTGGCGAGCCCTGAAGAACTGCAGCGCAGCTTCGAGACCTGCGACGCAGGCGAACTTCCCGCGTGGTTTCCCGTTGCCTTCCAGATCCCCTCGGTGATGGACCCTTCGTTGGCGCCGCCCGGGCAGCATATCGCCAGCGCCTACGGATTCTGCTTCCCCTGCAAGGCCCCCAAGAGCGAGCGCGGCAAGCTCCGCGATCAGGCTGCAGAGCGGGTCATCGATATCATCAGCGGTTACATGCCGGACTTCCGTGCCCGCATCATCGACAAGGCGGTTTTCTCCTCCGACCACTTCGCCAGCATGCACGGCGCCACGGAAGGCGACTTCACCCACGGACTGATCCACCCCGAGAACATGCTCGCCGCCCGCGCGATGGTGCCCGGCTCGGCCCATCGCACGCCCATCGACGGCCTGTATCTCTGCGGTTCTGCCTGTCACCCGGGGCCCGGGGTCACGTTCCTCCCGGGTTACAACTGCGGCCTCGAGGCGGATCGCGCACTCTCGGGAACATGAGCGCATCGATGCGCCGGCGTGTGTTCCTGGTGAACAAACCGTAATCGCATCAACGGTCTTTTGACCACCCGCGCAGTGATGCGAGACGGGGCCTCTCAACGTATCGTTCCGGCAAATTCCACTGACTCTCAGCACGGCTGCGCCGCCAGTTCGTGATGGGGTGAGTTTTTTAATCCAAGCTACCCGGATGTACCCATGAGACCTTCCCGCCTCGCCACCGCTTTTCTCCTTGCAGCCATTCCACTCGCGGCAAGCGCCGCTGGCAAAACCGTCTGCCACGACGGCGGCCGCTACCGTGTGGTGGCCAAAGCCACCGAGTCGGTGGGAACCGACCTCCTCGTCAAATACACGGGTCGGGGCCGCAGCATCCCGGCTTGCCGCTACGTAGTGCGCGAGGGTGATTTCGAGATCCGTAACGAGAAGGCCGAGTACTTCCTTGGCCTGCAAGGGGCGTTGCTGATCTTAGACAGCGGCACGGCCCCTGAGCCGCGCGGCCTGATCATGTGGGATCTCGAGAAGCGCCAGAAGGTGTTCACGGGTACCTACTCCCCGCCCTACAGCATCGACGCAGCGGGCATGCGCTTCTGGGCGCAGAGCGGTGAAGCCACCGATGCCAACTGCCCGCAGGCAGCGGGCTGGCGCGCGAGTGGTCTTGGGGCCGCACTCGAAACCGAGACGACTCTCAACTTCGCTGATATGAGCCTGACGCCTTCGGCAAATACGCGTTGCAGCGCGCGGCAGTGAGCGTCATCGTCTGCTGAATGTGGGTGCGTGTCCGGTTGGGGCAGGGGGCGCGGGTTCCGTGGTCAGCATCTGTGCTGTCGAGACACGATAACTGGCTGTTCAGGGTTCCGGAGGGGCTCAGCATGGAGGTTCGTCTCGGCGATCTGTCATCGCCCGCGGTGATCGCGGTGCTTGAAGAGCATCTGCGTGACATGAACAGCTGGTCACCGCTGGAGAGCGCACATCCTCTGGACCTCGAGGCACTGCGAGCACCGGCGGTGAGTTTCTGGACCATCTGGGATGGCGAGGATCTGCTCGGTTGTGGCGCGCTGTTGGAGCTCTCCACGGAGCATGCAGAGATCAAATCAATGCGCAGTGCATCGGCACACCGCCGTCGGGGTGCCGGTGTGGCGATGCTCGGTTTTATTCTCGAGGAAGGGCGCCGTCGTGGCTATCGGCGCCTCAGCCTCGAGACCGGTTCGGCCGAGCCCTTTCTCCCCTCGCGTGCGCTTTATGGACGCTTCGGGTTCGTCTATTGCGAGCCCTTCGCCGACTACCAGCCCGATCCGCACAGCGTGTTCATGACCCGCGTGCTGTAAGCGTGTGGGGCGTACTGGCAGCATTGCGGAGATGCGCCTAAGCTCATGTTTCCCTAAACCGTTTTCCACCGAGAGGAGCGCGCCATGAGCAAAGGTATGGACAAGAAGAAGGAAGTGAAGAAAAAGCCGGCCAAGACCACCAAGGAAAAAAAAGCTGCCAAGGTAGCCAAGAAGAGCTCCAAGTAGAGTTCTGACCCCGGCCCGGGGGCTGCGCTCAGGCGCTGTTCCCGGGTCGTCGCCTTACACGTCTTCAGGCCAGTAGTCGTACGCGTCTGCCTGACAGTGATTCCTGTGAGACATACCCGGAATCGTATTACTCCGTATCGCGGCGGCCTCGCTTGGCAAACGTGCGGATATACAGCGTCTCGACCTTTTCGCGGGCCCAGGGTGTTTTACGCAGAAACGTCAGGCTCGATTTGATCGAGGGATCTGTTTTGAAGCAATTGACGTTTATCTTCGCCGCCAGCCCCTCCCAGCCATAGCGATCGACGAGAGCGGTGAGCACCGTCTCCAGGGTGAGGCCATGCAATGGGTCGTTTGATTGCTGGTCATTCATCGTGATGCGCCAACTCCGTTATCTGGCCTGCTGATCTGAACTCCGAAGGCAGATCGGATCGGCAGCAGGTTCAGGAATGGTACAGCGCTTGCCATTCGACGGGTCGCATTAACAGGCCGTGACAGCCTCGCGGAGAGCCAATGTCTCCGCGCGACGGTGTCTGGGGTAGACTCCGGCTATACGCACCCGGGAGTTGCCAGTCTCATGATTCTGCGTCGTTTAGCGCTTGCCGGACTGTTTTTGCTCGCGCTGCCGCTGCCCGCATTCGCTGTTTGCAAAAACTCGCAGCCGGGCTGGATGTGGAACTACGAGGGAACGCTCGGGGACACGTTGCGGATCCGCATGACGCTGATCTTCGGAGAGACGGATGTGACCGGCGTGTATTTCTACGCCTCGCAGCTGAAAGATATCGAGCTGCGCGGCCGCATGATCGACGCAACGCATGTGCTGCTCGAGGAACTCGATGCCAGCGGTGCCACGACCGCGCGCTTCGAGGCGGAGTTCCCGGAAAAAGACCCGAAGAGCAAGTTCGGTGACAGCGAACTTCAGTGCGAGGTGATCCGCGGCACCTGGACCAAGACCGGCGCCGGCACCGCCCTGCCGGTCTACCTCTCGATGGAGGGCGGGACGGCCGGGTCGCTCAATAACCGTTACGCAGCGCTGGGAGTGCAGGACCCCGAGATCCTGCACCGTAATGCGCAGGCGTTCTGGCGTGCCGTGAAGAGCGAGGACCGCAAGGCCGCCGCCTCGCTGATCCGCTACCCGATCCGCATCGACACCTCCGCTGGCCGCAAGCGCTACACCTCAGTCGCGCAGTTGCTTCCCGACTACGACCTGATCTTTACGCCACGTTTCCGGGAGGAAATCGCCAAGGGTCTTCCCCGCAACATGTTTGTCCGCGATGCGGGCGCGATGCTCGGCAGTGGGCAGGTCTGGTTCGGCGCTGATGGCAAGGTCACGGCGCTCAACAATTATTGATACGGAGTCCATCGGTGATGAGGCGTTGCGCATCAGCTTTTTTTGCCGCTGCAGCTGCTGTCGTTGGGCTGCTGTGTCTGTCGGCGTGCGAACAGCGTCCGGTGCCTCTGGCTTCTCCCGCCAATACGGAGTCACACGCTACGCTTTCGGCGCCCGTCCCTGAACCCTCCGCGCCCGTTACCGGGGCCGACGCGCCAAATACGCCCTTGATCGCGGTTCCCGCACAGCCGGAGCCGGTCAATGACGAGGCACCCGGCGTCAGGGCCCTGCAGGAAGGTATGCCGCCGGAGGTGCAGGACTTCATCCGCCGCGCCGTGAACTGCAACCACTGGGCGGGTGAAGAGCCCTACAACGAGGAGCGTCGTGCACAGATGGCTGCGGCCGTGTCGAGCCTGCGCTGCCGCGAGTTGGATACGGACCAGAAAGAATTGCGTTCCCGCTATGCCAAAGATACCGCGGTTCTCGCGCGTATCGTCCAATCACGGAGGACCCCACTGTGAAAGCCCTGCTCCTGTCTGCCCTGCTTGCCTTGCTCAGTGCCTGCTCTGGGGTGCCCGAGGCGCCTGCGCCTGCGCCTGCGCCTGCGGAAACGAAAGCGTCATCCGCCGAGGGCGAGCGCGTGCTGGCGTTTCTTGCCCAGTATCACGCGCAGTTTTTCCGCGGCCTGCCTAACGCAACGCAGGCCGCAGCGCTCGCGCCGCATTTGAGCCCACGCCTGAACGGCCTGCTTCACGATGCACTCGCGGGCCAGCAGGCCTACAAGGCCAGATACCCCACCGACAAGCCGCCCATGATCGACGGCGATATTTTTTCCAGCCTTTTCGAGGGCGCCTCTAGCGGCGAAGTAGATACCGTCGAAGAAGTGGATGGTCATGCCACGGTGCGCGTCAAATACAGCTATAGCGATCCTGAAACCCACAAGGTGATCGAGACCTGGCCGGATAATTTCTTGTTGGTGCGGGATGGATCCGGCTGGCTGATCGACGACATCGAATACCTCGGGGGCTGGGATTTCGCCCCGCGCGGTCGTCTCTCGGTGGCGCTCACCGAAACAGCGGCGCTGGGCAAATGAGCCGGCAAAGGCGATCCGGGAGATAACGCGCTGATGCTGGAACTCCGTGGGGTCTGGCTGGGCGTTGGCGCCGAGTGCCATATCGAGGATGCATCGCTGTGTCTAGAACCCGGCGTGATGAACGTGCTCCTTGGCCCCACGCTCTCCGGCAAGACCAGCCTGCTGAGGCTGATGGCCGGACTCGACCGCCCGGATCGCGGCAGCGTGCTGTGTGGAGGTCGCGATGTCACGGCTCTCCCGGTGCGGCGGCGCAACGTGGCCATGGTCTATCAGCAGTTCATTAATTACCCGGGCTGGACGGTGCGCGAGAACATCGCCTCGCCGCTGCGGGTCATGCGCATGGACACGCTTGCTATTGCGCGTGAGGTGACGCGGGTGGCGGAACTGCTTCGACTTGGGCCGTATCTCGAGCGCAAACCACTCGAGCTCTCCGGTGGCCAGCAGCAGCGCGTGGCGCTGGCGCGCGCGCTGGTGAAAAAAGCGGGGCTGGTGCTTCTCGACGAGCCGCTCGCCAACCTCGACTACAAACTCCGCGAAGACCTGCGCGCCGAACTGCCGCGGCTGTTTGCGGACAGCGCGGCGGTGGTGGTTTACGCCACCACCGAGCCCGCCGAGGCACTGCTGCTGGGCGGTAACACCGCGACGCTGCACGAGGGCCGCATCACACAGTTCGGGCCAACGCAGTGGGTCTGGCGCGAGCCGCTCGAATTGCGGAGCGCGCAGGCATTCTCCGATCCGCCGCTCAACGTGCTGGCGGTGCGCGCGCACGACGGGCGTACGGCGGGCGGCGTGGATGCCGAGGCAGACTGCACATTGCCCCGCCTGCCGGATGGCGATTGGACACTGGGTTTCCGGCCGCACCACTTGCGTATTGGCCCTGGCGCTGCGGGAACGATCCGTTTTCGGGTCCGGGTGCTCGCCACGGACATCACGGGCTCGGAGAGTTTTGTGCATGTGGCATACGGTGCCGCGCGCTGGGTGTTGCTTGTCCACGGTGTTCACCCCGTCGCGGCGGGGACGTTGCTTGACGCTTACGTCGAGCCGGCGGACATCCTCGTCTTCGATGCGCAGGGGCGTGCGCTCGCGCCCGCGCAGGCAGCCTGAGCATGGCCCGTATCGAGCTTGCGGATATCCGTCACAGCTACAGCCCCGGTGCGTCACCGGCACTGCGGCACCTGCAGCACGTCTGGGAGGATGGCGGCGCCTATGCGCTGCTCGGTCCCTCGGGCTGCGGCAAGACCACGCTTCTCAATCTGGTGTCGGGTCTTCTGCAGCCCACCGCAGGTCGCGTGCTGTTCGACGGCAGGGACGTCACGACGCTCCCCACCGCGCAGCGCAACATCGCGCAGGTGTTCCAGTTCCCGGTCGTCTACGACACTCTCACGGTGCGGCAGAACCTGGAGTTTCCGCTGCGTAACCGCGGCTTGCCTGCCGCTCGTATCACCGCGCGGGTGAATGAAGTCCTCGAATTGACAGGGCTATCGGGGCAGGCCGAGCGCCGCGCCCGCGGGCTGCGCGCTGATGAAAAACAGAAGATCTCGCTGGGGCGCGCACTGGTGCGCGAGGACGTGAACGCGATCCTCTTCGACGAGCCGCTCACCGTGATCGACCCGCAGATGAAGTGGGAGCTGCGCGCGCAGCTGAAGGCCCTGCACCGGCGCCTCGGCCACACCATGGTCTACGTCACGCACGACCAGACCGAGGCGCTTACCTTCGCCGATACCGTGGTTGTGATGCATGAAGGGCAGATCCTGCAGGTGGGCACTCCCGAGGAACTCTTCGCGCGGCCACAGCACACCTTTGTGGGCTACTTCATAGGTTCGCCCGGCATGAACATCCTGCCGCTCGCGCGCGATGGCGATGCACTGCTGTTGGAGGGGCACCGGCTCGGCCTGCCGGGGCTGGCACCTGCGCTGCCCGAAGGCGTGCTTCAGCTGGGCGTGCGGCCCGAGCATGTGCGGCTTGCCGAGTCGGGCATGCCGGTCAGGCTGCTTGGCGTCGAGGAGCTCGGCCGATTCCGTGTCGCGCGGCTGCAGCTTGGCGGGCAGTTGCTCGCGGCGGTGCTTCGTGAGGGTGATCTCCTGCCGCAGGAGCCCTGTGTGAGTTTTGATCCTGATGGCATGCATCTCTACGCCGATGGCTGGCGCGTGGGCGCGGGCGGCGCGGCATGAAGACCGTCAACCAGAAGGCCTGGTTTCTGGTGCTGCCTGTGCTGCTGCTGGTGGGCTTCTCCGCGCTCATTCCGCTGATGACCGTGGTGAATTATTCGGTGCAGGACACCTTCGGCAACAACCGTTTTTTCTGGGCGGGAACCACCTGGTACGAGCAGGTGCTGCACTCGGCGCGTTTCTGGGATGCACTCGGCCGCAACCTGCTGTTCTCCGCGATCATTCTTGCCATCGAGATCCCGCTCGGCGTGTTCATCGCGCTCAACATGCCACGACGCGGCCCCGGCGTGGCAGCCTGCCTGGTGCTGATGGCGCTGCCGCTGCTGATTCCCTGGAATGTGGTGGGCACGATCTGGCAGGTATTCGGGCGCGTGGATATCGGGCTGCTCGGTCACACGCTGGCGGCGCTCGGGATCGACTACAACTACGTGCAGGATCCGCTGGACGCCTGGTTCACGCTGGTCCTGATGGATGTCTGGCACTGGACCAGCCTGGTGGTGCTACTCGCTTATGCGGGGCTGGTGTCGATCCCGGATGCCTACTACCAGGCGGCGAGCATTGACGGCGCCACGCGCCTTGCGGTGTTTCGCTACATCCAGCTGCCCAAGCTCGCGCGCGTGCTCACCATCGCGGTGCTGCTGCGCTTCATGGACAGCTTCATGATCTATACCGAGCCTTTCGTGGTGACCGGCGGCGGCCCGGGCAACGCCACCACGTTTCTGTCCATCGATCTCGTGCAGATGGCCGTGGGGCAGTTCGATCTCGGTCCTGCGGCCGCGATGTCGATCATCTACTTCCTGGTGATCCTGCTGCTCTCATGGGTTTTCTACACGGTGATGACCCGCAATGACGGGCACCCGCAGCGGCACAACTCCCACGGTGATCGGCCATGAGGCGCATCGGCGCCCTGGTGCCCGCGATCTACATCGTGCTCCTTCTGTTGCCGGTCTACTGGCTCGTCAACATGAGCTTCAAGAGCAACGCCGAGATCACCGCCGGCCTCACGCTGTGGCCGGCCGCGCCCACGTTGCGCAACTACGCCGTGATCTTCAGCGACCCGAGCTGGTACAAGGGCTACATCAATTCGCTCGGCTATGTGCTGCTGAACACGCTGATCTCGGTCGGCGCAGCGCTGCCGGCTGCCTATGCGTTTTCTCGCTACACGTTTCTGGGTGACAAGCATCTGTTCTTCTGGCTGCTGAGTAACCGCATGGCGCCGGCGGCGGTGTTCGCGCTGCCGTTTTTCCAGCTGTATTCCGCGGTGGGACTGCTCGACACCCACCTCGCCGTCGCATTGGCCCACTGCCTCTTCAACGTGCCGCTGGCCGTGTGGATCCTGGAGGGTTTCATGTCGGCTGTCCCGCGCGAGATCGACGAGATGGCCAGTATCGACGGTCATTCCTTCGGCGCATTTTTCGTGCGGATTTTCATGCCGCTGATCGCGAGCGGCATCGGTGTGGCGGCGTTTTTCTGCTTCATGTTCTCGTGGGTTGAGTTGCTGATCGCCCGCACGCTCACCACCACGGCGGCCAAGCCCATAGCAGCGATCATGACGCGCACGGTGTCGGCATCGGGCATGGACTGGGGCGTGCTGGCCGCCGCAGGCGTGCTCACGATCATTCCCGGTGCGATCGTGATCTGGTTTGTGCGCAATCACATCGCCACCGGCTTTGCGCTGGGGAGGGTGTGATGCCGGATCTGGCGTGGATGGCCTGGACCCCGGAAACTGCGGTGTTTTTCGCAGCCATCGCGCTGCTGCTGGGTCTGATGATCCTGTGGGGCCTGATCGATCCGCGCAATGCGCCGCGCAAGGGAATTCTCGGCGTCGCCACCCAGCGTGGCGATCGGCTGTTCCTGTCCCTGCTGTCTGCGGCCTTCATCCACCTGGCGTGGATCGGACTTGCGGGCGGATGGCCGCTGTGGGGGGCACTCCTGCTGTCCGTGGTTTGCGCAGCGGGCGTTTTTCGGTTTGTATGAGCGCGCGGAGGCGCCAGCCTGCGTTTCCCTGCCATCGGAGAACACCATGAGACTTGCAGCCGGATTGCGTGAGCGGGTAGTTCTGTTGGCCGCTGCAGCGCTGGTCGCCCTGCTGGTGGTGGCCTGCGGAGACAAGGCATCCGAGCAGCCGACAGCCCCGGCCGCGCCTGCGGCACCCAACCCTGGCGCCGCTGCCGCCACCACAGTGTTTCTTGATACCGAGATCGGCGTGTTGTCGACGCTCCCGCGCGCCGCTCAGGAAGCGGAAATGGCGTGGTTTGCGAGGGCCGCAGCGCCCTATCAGGGCATGGAGATCAAGGTGGTGTCGGAGACCATCGCCACCCACGAATACGAGAGCAAGGTGCTGGCGCCTGCCTTTAGCGCGATCACCGGCATCAAGGTGACGCATGACCTGATCGGCGAGGGCGATGTGGTCGAGAAGCTGCAGACGCAGATGCAGTCGGGCCAGAACATCTACGACGCCTACGTGAATGACTCCGATCTGATCGGCACCCACTGGCGTTATCAGCAGGCACGGAACCTCACGGACTGGATGGCAGGCGAGGGCGCTGCGGTTACCAGTCCCACCCTCGATCTCGCGGATTTCATCGGCACGCGCTTTAGCACCGGGCCCGACGGCAAGCTCTACCAGTTGCCCGACCAGCAGTTCGCCAATGTGTACTGGTTCCGCTACGACTGGTTCAACGACCCGGCGAACAAGGCGGACTTCAAGGCGAAGTACGGTTATGAGCTTGGCGTGCCGGTTAACTGGTCGGCGTATCAGGATATCGCGGCCTTTTTTACCGGGCGCGTGATCGACGGCAAGAAAGTCTATGGCCACATGGACTACGGCAAGAAAGATCCCTCGCTCGGCTGGCGTTTCACCGACGCCTGGCTCTCGATGGCTGGCAGCGGCGACAAGGGCGAGCCGAACGGTTTGCCGGTGGATGAGTGGGGCATCCGCGTGGATGAACAATCCCGCCCCGTGGGCTCCTGCGTGGCGCGCGGCGGCGACACCAACGGCCCGGCGGCCGTGTACTCGATCCGCAAGTACATCGAGTGGATCAAGGCCTATGCGCCACCGGCCGCGCAGGGCATGACCTTCTCCGAATCAGGCCCGGTGCCCGCGCAGGGCGAGGTGGCGCAGCAGATGTTCTGGTACACGACCTTCACCGCCGACATGGTGAAGCCCGGTCTGCCCGTAATGAACGCCGACGGCACGCCGAAATGGCGCATGGCGCCCTCGCCGCACGGTGCGTACTGGGAGCCGGGCCAGAAGCTCGGTTATCAGGATGCAGGCGCATGGACGCTGATGAAATCCACGCCGCTCGATCGCGCGCGGGCGGCGTGGCTTTACGCGCAGTTCGTCACGTCCAAGACCGTCGACGTCAAGAAATCCCATAGCGGACTCACCTTCATCCGCGAGAGCACCATCCGCCATCAGAGCTTCACCGATCGCGCGCCGCAACTCGGTGGGCTGGTGGAGTTCTACCGCTCCCCCGCGCGCGTGCAATGGTCGCCCACCGGCACCAACGTTCCCGATTACCCCAAGCTCGCGCAACTGTGGTGGCAGCACATCGGTGAGGCCGTTGCCGGCACGAGCACGCCACAGCAGGCCATGGACGCGCTCTGTGCCGCGCAGGAGGCCGTTATGGCGCGTCTGGAGCGCGCCGGGGTGCAGGGCGATATCGGCCCGCGCCTGAACACCCCTGAAGACCCGCAGATCTGGTTCGATCGCCCCGGCGCGCCCAAGCCCGCGCTCGCCAATGAGGAGCCCGCGCCGGAGACCATTGACTACGACACGCTGATCAAGAGCTGGCAGTAGCCGGGATCAAGATGATGTGTCCAGGATTTCAGCGCGGAAGCCTCGCCTGCTTGCAGCAGATGCGCCCGATGGCAGGCTGATCTGATGCAAACGCTTGAGCGCATCCTGCACTCGCAGGGTTTTGGAACGCGCCGCAGCTGCCGTGCGCTGGTGCGTGCCAGACGCGTGACGGTGGCGGGCACGCTGACCGAGGACCCCTTCGCCGAATTCGATACCGGTGCACTGGTCTTCACGGTGGACGGACAGGACTGGCCCTTTACCGCACACGCCACGGTGATGCTGAACAAGCCCGCGGGTTACGAGTGCTCGCGCGCGCCGCAGTTTCACGCCAGCGTGCTCGAGTTATTGCCCCCCGCGCTGCGCGAGCGCGGCGTGCAGCCGGTTGGCCGACTCGATCAGGACACCACCGGGCTCCTGCTGCTCACCGATGACGGCGCGCTCAATCACCGCCTGACCGCGCCCAAACACCATGTCCCCAAGACCTATCGCGCAACGCTGAAGCACCCGGCCGATGCCACGCTGTGCGAGCGTCTGCTGGGCGGCGTGCAACTGCGCGACGAGCCCACTCCCAGTGTTGCGATCAACTGTGAACTGATGGGTCCGCTGACGCTGCGCTTAACCATCGATGAGGGCAAGTACCACCAGGTCAAACGGATGATCGCTGCCGCTGGCAATCGGGTGGAGGCGCTACACCGCGAGTCCGTGGGCAGCCTGGTCCTGCCCGTCGATCTGGCGCCGGGGGCGTGGAAGTGGGTGGTGGATTTCGCGGGTTTGCGCTTACCCGGCCTCAGTTTAACGCCGCCTTGAACGAGAGCCCGAGAAACCGCCCCTCGTTCACGAAGCCGGCGTTGTTGTTGAAGTCGATCGCGCCCTTCAGGTTCTCCTCATCGGTGATGTTGCGGCCGAAGGCAGCCACCTCGTAGCGGCCGCTGCACCACGCGTAGCCCGCGCGCACGCCGCCCTCGAAGTCGCCGTTGGTCTGGAACTCGGGTGCCTGGTACAGGAAGAGGTTGGTCTTGCCCTGGCGGAACCAGTCGGTCGAGAAGAACAGCTCGTCGCTGTTGCCCAGCGGGTAGCGGTAGCCCACGGAGACAAACAGCATGTTGTCTGGCGACTGCGGGAACGGGTTGCCATCGACAAAGGCGAAGCCGTTGGCGTCGCGCGGATCCTGCACCGTGCACTGTCCCGAGCCGCAGGCCTCGACGCGCAGTTGCTTGTCGTTGATCTCGGTATCGGCCCAGCTGTAGCCAAGGCTGATGCTGAGGTTCTGGGTAAGCAGCCAATCGATATCCAACTCGAGACCGAAGCCGGTGCCTTCATCGGCGTTGACCAGCTGGATGAAGTTGCCGGCACCGCCCACCGCGGAGAGCTGCTGATTCTCGATCTCGTAACGGAACACCGCGCCGTTCACACGCAGGCGCTGGTCGAGCAGATCAGCCTTGAAGCCGAGTTCGCCGGAGGTGATGGTTTCCGAATCGGCGGTCGAGGGCTGCCCGAGGAAGGCAACGTCGCGGCCCTGTATGGTCGGGGCGCGGAAGCCCTGCGCCAAACGCGCGTAGATATTCCATTGCTCGGTGAGCGCGTACAACGCGCTGGCGTCCCAGCTCAGCTGGTCGTCGCTGACATCGACGGGTGCCACCGGCAGCGGCGAGGCGCGTACCTTCAGATCTTTTTCGTCCTTGGTCCAGCGCAGACCGCCGCTGAGGGTCAGGCGCTCGGAGACGTCCACGCTCACTTGGCCGAAAGCGGCCCACGACTCGTTGCCGTGTTCCAGCGTGCTCGGTGAGACAAAGAACGGCTCAGTGGTGATCCTGAGATCAGAGTCGAAGTAGAACAGCCCCGCCTGCCAGAACACCGCGCCGGGTCCGCCGGCGCTGAGACGCAGTTCCTGCGTGAACTGGTCGAGGTCGTCGATGCCGTCCTGCGACTCCGACGTGAAGGGGATGCAGGGGCGCGAATTCGCGTTCGGCTGGCACGGGCCGACGACGGGCAGGAAATCGGCGCCGAAGCCACCGTCGATATCGCCCCGACTGCGGTTGTCCGCGGTCTCGTAGGCGGTGATCGAGGTGAGGGTCAGCCCCTCTGTGAGGCCCCAGTCGAGGCGCATCGAGCCACCCTTGCCCTGCGCTGCCTGCGGGTTGTTAGCGCCGCTGTCCAGACTCACCTGGTCGCGCTCGAAGTTGTCGTTCAGCCCGCTTTCGCCGGTAGTGAGGATGTTGGCGCGGAAGATCGTCGAGGTCCCGTCGAGGTCGCGCGCGTGCACGCTGAAGAGCGCGCTGAAGTCCGCGGTCGGATCCCACAGCAGCTGCGCGCGGCCGGCCCATTCCTCGAAGCCGCCGAGCGCGTCATCCTGGTCGCTGAAGGTGTTGTCGATCCAGTCCTCGCTGTTCTGGTAAAGGATCGAGGCGCGACCCGCGAGGGTGTTGGGGATCAGGCTGCCGCCGATCGCCGCGTCGGTGTTGATGGTCTGGTTGCTGCCATAGGCCACGCTCAGGTGGCCATCCAGCACATGGCTTGGTTTGACGGTGTCGAACTTGACGATACCGGCCGGGGTGTTGCGTCCGAACAGCGTGCCCTGCGGACCGCGCAGTACCTCGACGTGCGCGATGTCGAACAGCGGGAAGCTTTTCAGGATCACGTTCTCCTGCGCCACCTCGTCGACCACGATCGAGACCGGCTGCGAGGCCGCGAGGTCAAAGTCGATATTGCCGAGGCCGCGGATGTAGAAGCGCGGAGCGACCCGGCCGTTGGAGGATTCGGCATAGAGTCCGGGCACGCGGCCTGAGAGCGCACGGATATCCTCGCCGCCCTGCAGGAATGTCGCGAGCGTTTCCCCGGAGAGCGCGCTCACCGAGAGCGGCACGTCCTGCAGGCTCTGCTCCCGGCGTTGCGCGGTGACCATCACTTCCTCGAGCACGGTGGTGTTCTCTGCCAATGCCTGCGTTGCGCTGGAGGCAATCGCCAGGGCGAACACATTCAGACCCCGTCCGGTAGTGCGGAATCGGTTGCTCATGGCGGCTGTTCTCCGGATTGCTTTGTCTGGATGGTTTGCCGCAGGCGTCGGTTTGCAGGCGTCGCGAGCTTAACAAAAGAGGCACCTATCCTCACGATCCGCGGTTCCTGCCGAAAGCACGCGTGCCCGCGCGCGGGCAGGCGTGGACGTGGACCTGGACTCACTCACAGGCTGGCCGAGCCGGGTGGTCTGGGTTGGCAGGCGCGTTCGCGCGCAATGGCTTAGCGATGGAAGGGGCTTTATCCTGCAGGCCCTCCCGCGGGCACCTGCCCCTGACGAACGGTATCGAACATGACTGACGTGTCTCCCGAAGCCGCCGACATCGTGGTCATCGGCGCCGGCTTTTCCGGCATGTACGCGCTCCACCGGCTGGGCGGAGACTACAGGGTTGTCTGTCTCGAGGCAGGCGACGGGGTGGGCGGCACCTGGTACTGGAACCGCTACCCGGGTGCGCGGGTGGACATCGAGAGCGCGGAGTATTCCTACGGTTTCGATGATGCGCTGCAGCAGGAGTGGCGCTGGCCCGAACTCTTTGCCGCGCAACCTGATCTGGAGCGCTACGCCAATCATGTGGCGGACCGCTTCGGCCTGCGCGACCGCATCCGGCTCTCGACGCGTGTCACGCGGATGCGCTTCGATGAGAGCGCGAATCTCTGGCATGTCTGGACAGATCGCGGCGGTTACCTGGTCTGCCGCTATGTCATCGCCGCCACCGGCAGCCTGAACGCATCGAACACGCCGCCCTGGCCCGGTCGGGAGAACTTCGCCGGGCAGGTGCTTCACACCACCGAGTGGCCGCGCGAGGGCGTTGATTTCCGCGGCAAGCGCGTGGGTCTGGTGGGCACGGGTTCCTCCGGCGTGCAGGCGGCGCCGATCATCGCAGAACAGGCCGAGCATCTCTTCGTGTTCCAGCGTACGCCCGCATTCAGCATGCCCTCGGGCAACCGGCCGGTCGATCCCGACTACGAGCGCGACTGGAAGGCGAACTACCCCGAGCGTCGCAAGCAGATGCTGCAGACCTACGGCGCCTCGCTGGTGAAATACCCCACGCTCTCGGCGCTGGAATGCAGGAAGGAAGAGCAGGACCGCATACTCGAGGAAGCCTGGCATTCGCGCAGCGCCTTCCAGTTGCTGGTCGCCTTCAGGGATGTGCTGACCGACATGGCCGCGAACGACGTGGTCTGCGAGTTCGTGCGCGGCAAGATCCGCCAGATCGTGAACGACCCCCGCACCGCAGAACTGCTCTGCCCCACCACGTACCCGATCGGCGGCAAGCGGCTTTGCATCGACAACGGCTACTACGGGATGTTCAACCGCGACAACGTCACGCTGGTCGACGCACGCGCGGCGCCGATCACGGCGTTCTGCGAGGAAGGTCTGCGGACCATGGAGACCACCTGGCCGCTTGATGTGATCGTGCTCGCGACGGGTTTCGATGCTTTGACGGGAGCGATGACGCGCATCGACATCGAGGGCGAGGGCGGCATGCGCCTGCGCGAGAAGTGGCAGGGTGGCCCGACTACCTACCTCGGCTCCATGGTCGCGGGCTTTCCCAATCTTTTCATGATCCACGGCCCCATGACGCCTTCTGCGCAGGCGCAGATGATCACCACCGGCGAGTGGCAGGTCGACTGGACGGCGCGGATCATCGAGGAGATGACGCGCGACGGCAAAACGCGTATCCAGACCGACGAGACGGCCGAGCGCTGGTGGCAGGACGAGCTCTCACAGGTGGCCTCTGCCACGGTTCACCGCCACGCCGATTCCTGGTATCGCGGCAGCAATATCGACGGCAAGGCGGATGTGTTCATGATCTATGTCGGCGGTTTCGTGCGCTTTGCGGAGCTCTGCAACGCAGCGCTCGACGAGGGCTATCGGGGTTTCACCCGGCTCTGAAAAGATGACACGGTGGGGATCGGCTGCAGGTACACAATCCGGCACGTCATGACGGGTTGGTGCTGGTGACCGAAGGGACGCTCGCTTCCGGCGCCGACGCTCAGTCGAACAGTTCTTCCAGAAACGACTTCCGGCGCTTTTTGTGGGAGTAGTTGGGGTCATAGCCCTGTTGGGGCTGGTACTGGGCTTGCGGCTGATAAGCCGGTTGTTGCGGGGGCGGCGGAGCGCTGCGAGCGGGAGCGGGCGCGGCCTCAGCGGCGCCGCGCTCGATGATCTTGTCGAGCTCGCCGCGATCAAGCCAGACGCCGCGGCATTGGGGGCAGTAATCGATCTCGACCCCTTGGCGCTCGCTCATCACCAGAGGTACTTTGCACACGGGGCAGGGCATTCCGCCAGCTTGGGTCATCTCTCGGGACTCCTTTTTGTCCGAACCATAGGATATCGCCATTCCAGTCAGGTGGACCTGCTCACCCAACTTGAATGGGGGTGGCCTGGCTCCATTCCTCAGGCGACAAGGGGAGACATTTCAGGGTCAAGGCCCGCTTGCCGAGCCATCACGATTCCGAGCTCACTGCCTGTCGCGTCGATGGAATGTAGTTGCGTCGATAGTACATTACAAGCGGGCCGTGCGGCCTTGCCGGCGAGGCCCCGCCGGACTGGACGGCAGCTGAAGCATGAGCCCGCCTGCGCGTACTCCGCGATCAGCACACCTGTCGCATGATTGTCTCTGCAAAGTTCTCCATGTGGCGTTTCTTGTCGTCGAGGCTCGAGCGCTCGCCTAACGCGAACTTGAACGGGTAGCTGATGCCTCCCGTCATGCCGCGCTCCTCGAGTTGTCTGAAGGTGTCCACATCGGGCGGTGTTGTGAGGGGGACCAGCGTCTCGAAGGGAAGTGCCGCGCGACCGGCCTCGGCGCGCAGTTCGGTGAGCTTGGCGAGGATCTCCTCTGCCTCGGCGGGGGAGTTGCCTCCGCCCAACCAGCCGTCGCAGAGAGTGGCGCTGCGCCGCAGTGCCGGATCACTCCCGCCGCCCATCCAGATCGGTACCGTCTTCGGTGCAGGGGCAATCTGCAGCGCCGGGAAATCAAAGAAGCGCCCGTGGTGTTCCACCATGCCACCCGCCCAGAGCTTGCGCAGCACCGCGATCATTTCGTCACAGCGCTTGCCGCGGGTCCTGAAGTCGACGCCGTAGATGTCGAACTCCTCTTTCATCCAGCCGATGCCCGCACCCAGCGCGAAACGCCCCTCCGACAGGATCGCGAGCGTGCCGGTGGCGCGCGCCACCTCGAAGACGTTGCGCAGCGGCAGCACGTAGACGCCAACGGTAAATCGCAGGCGCGTTGTAGCGGCGGCGATCGCGCCCAGCGTGGCCCAGCAGTCCGGGTAGTCGGCATCGGCGCGCATGGGCGGTAGGCCATCAGCGGAGTAGGGGTAGTCGGCTGCGAGGTCACGGGGATACACGCCGTGGTCCCCGAGCATGCAGCCCTCGAAGCCTACTTCCTCGGCAAAGCGTGCCGTTTCGATCAGTTGGTCGGGTTCGATCCAGGTCAGTGCTTGCCAGAATTTCATCGCTTTTTCTCCTTCAGCGCTCCCGGCGCACGGCCGGAAAGGCGTCGTAATAGAACTCGAAATGTTTCCCCAATTCCTCCGCGCTCGTCCCGAACTGGCCTTTGAGATCGTAGGCCACGCGGCCGTAATCATCCTTGTGATCGGCAACGAAACGACCGAGTTCCGCACGCGCCTGTGCGGTCATCCCCAGCCCGGATGTGCGGTATATCCGCTCTACCGTCGCCACATCATCGTTGATGAGCTCATGAAAGACGATGTCGATGCTGCGCTCCGGCGGCAGTTTGTTCCGATCGCGGGCGCAGGCGAGCAGCAGATGGCGAATCCGGTCGGTCCAGTAGTGCAGCAGTTGTCCGGTCATAATCTCTCTGCGGGTCATGCGCTGCACGTAGGCGAGCATCGTGATGGACGACTGGATCACGGCCACGGGGTCGCGATGCGTGATGGCGATCGTGGCATCCGGGAAGATCTTGTTGAGGACCGGCAGCTGTTCCAGGTGTTGCGGGCATTTGAGAACCCAGCGCGTGGGTCTGGTCGTGCCCCGTTGCTGCCAGGTGAGCAGCTTCAGCACATCGCGCATGTACTCGTACTGGGATGTCTGGTCTTCGGCGTAATAGTTGTCCCGCCAGCGTGGTGAATACGAGAGCCACTCGTAGTTGTAGGAGCCGAAGTTGGGGCCCATCAGTTCGAGTTCTTCGTGGATGTGGTCCGGGTGCATCGGGTGCATCGCCGCCATGTGGGGCGTCATTGTCTGCGCCGCTTCCCACGCGCTGGCGCAGCGTTGGTAGCGCTGGTCGATGCCGCCGGGCAGCAACCCTTCGCCCGGAAGCGGAACCGGCTCGTAGGATTCCCACAGCGGGAGCGAGCGCAGGCGCGAGTCTGCGGCCATGAGGTTCAGCAGATGCGTGGTGCCGGAGCGCGGCAGGCCGCAGACGATGATCGGGCTCTCGATGCGAAGCGCGTGGATTTCCGGATGCCGTTTGAACTGGTCCCGGATCAGCAGTCGGCTGGTTGCATGCTGCAACAGTTTGTTGCGCAGCGTGAGGCGGGCCAGACCCACCAGCCCAGCGTCGCTGCCCCACTCCTCGCAGAGCAGGGCCAGACGCGGCATGAAATCCATCGCGCCCCAATCGTGCAGTCCGGTCTTCTGTTCGGCTTCAGCCATGATGGACGCAGGCGTCAGGTCTGGCGTCAGCGTCTCGCCATAGTCCAGCGCGGCACGCTGCGACTCGGTGTAGACAGGGTTTGCGAGGTCATTGATGTGGATTTTCGCGCTCATGCCTTGTGGTCTGTTTCCTTAGAGGGACAACGGCGCGGTCACGCCGCCCTTCAGCAGTTTGATCTGGTTTTCCAGCCAGCCCACCAGCCAGAAATTATCTGTTTCGGTGGCGAGCTTTTCGTGGATGCGCAGCGACAAGGCCACCGCGTCGGCTTGTGCGGGTTCGGCCGTCAGAACGATGTCGAGCAGATGAAGCGCCTGTTCCGTTTCGCCCGCGTCGAGCTTCTGTTGCGCACGCTCGAGCAAGGCCTGAACGCCCGCGAGTTCGACCAGATCGGCATGTACCGATCGCTGCGGGACGCTGTAGAGCTCGGTGGTGGATTGGTGCTGGAACCAGCCCGCGTAGTATTCCCAGATGGCGCGCACGCTCCACGACACCTTGCCGTAACCCTCGCCAACCTCGCAGCTCGCGGGCAGGGCGATCTCCTGCATCAGCGTGTGCAGGTCCTTGCCCTCGTTCATGCCCTTTACGGTTTCGTCGTGCACATGAAGGATGGCATCGCGCAAGGCCACCAGTTCTGTCCTGATCAAACCCTTTCCCGCGACAGGCGCGTGATGGCCATAAAGAATCAGCGCGGGCTCCAGATCCATGATGGTCTGCGCCGCGGCCGCACAGGTGAGCGCATCGCGGTAGCGATCGCCGCGGATGGTCACCAGGTTGGGGAAGTGCCCGAACGGACAGCCGAAGAGATTGCCCGTGAGGCAGATGCCGTGCTGCGGCAGCCAGACCACCAGTGAGTCGTTGGTTTCCGCGCCCTTGACGGCCAGCAACACCACCTGCAGTCCGCCGAGGCTGAACTCATGGCGTTCATCGAATATCAGGTCAGGGACGGGGCGATCCTGGGGATTGATATCGGTGTAGGCGTTTGCCGCGTAGTAGGCGAAGTCCCGCTGGAAGGCGTCGCGAAAACGAAAGGCCGTGCGCCGGAAGCGGAATGCCTGCAGGCGGGCGTCATAGCTCTGGTGCTCGTTATTGCCTGCTTGGGCGATGTACTGCAGGCCGGGGTTACGGTCCCGGAAGAACTTCACCCCGCCAACGTGATCGACATGACCCTGGGTGGTTATGAGGTAGCGGATGGGTGCAGACGATGAGGCGAGCGACTGGTAGTTGCTGAAATGCACTGGCGCCTCGAAGCCCATGCCGGCATTGATCAGGATATTGCCCTCGGTGGTTTCGATCAGATAACTGTTCGAACAGCCTTCGGACATCACGATGAAGTCATTGATCCTTTCCCCGCCGAATCGGGCGGCGGACGGTCCATAGGGGCGTGATGTGTAGAGCGGAATTCGCATGACTGCCTCGGGTTGCCGTGTACGGGAAGGGCCGCGTCCGTGCGGGGGTTCAGATCTTCTGCCACACCTTGCGGTAGATCACGGGCGAGCCGTTTTGCTGTCCGCGTCGGATGAACACCAGATGATCTCCCTCGCGCCGCACTTCCTGCTGGTAGCTGTGGCCCTGCTCGACGGCGAGCAGGGCAACCTCCACATGGTGGGTGCAAACCGATGTGGATTCGTCGTAAGACCATGTGCCGGTGTAGGCGTAGTAGCTGTGGAATGCGGCGCGCTCTGCGGCGATATCGGCAGCACTGCCTGCCGGCACGGGTCGCGTCAGGGGTACCTCTAGCGTGGGGCGTTTTTGCCCGGCTATCTGCACGCTGATTGCGCCCGAGGCGTCATAGATCAGAAGCCCCGATGTGCCGGGGCCGTAAAAGGCATCGGGCTCGATCCCGGCCGGCCCATCGCGCTCGATCCGCAGCAGACGCCAGGCGCCCACGAGATCCGTGCGGCGGGTGGGCGTAGCCTCTGCTGCCTGCAGGGTGGCGGGGCAGGGGAGCCACAGGCAGGTTGCAACAAGGTAAAGCTGCAGGCAGGCGAGCGCCCGGCGCAGGCGAGAGGTGTGCGTGTTGCTGTTCATCAGCGTGTTGCCTCCGCGAGACCTGCCAGCGCAAGCCGGCGTTTCGGATAGCTTGTGAGCGTTTTGCGGAAAGCGTCTGCGGCTTCATCGCGCTGGCCGTCCGCAAGCAGCATTTCGCCAAGCAGTTCATCGAATGGCTTCACGGACCACGGCGGGCCGTACTCGAAGACCAGTGTGTCGGCGGCGGTGATCGCGGCCCGCAGCGCGACGATGGCCCCGGCGCGATCTCCCGCCTCGAAGCGTATCGTCGCCTCCAGCGCCTCTGCGAGCAGCCTCGCCTGCTCGATATCGCCCGCCGTGACGTTCTCGTACCACGCAGCGGCAGGGTCTCCTGTGACTGTGAGCGCGGCGGCACGCCTGCGCAGTGTGTCCAGCGCAGCACGTGCCTCTTCATGATGCCCGCCACGCGCGGCGACCAGACCACGCATGAAATCGTGGATGGAAAAATAGCCGCTAGCGGGAATAGCAGTCGCGTCCACCGGACTCATTGCATCGGCGCCGGCCGTGCTGCCGGCTTCCGCCAGCCACATCGCCCGTGTGAAGGCGAGCCGCAGGCGGTTGTCTTTGGTGGAGTTGGTGGCCACATCGTGCGCCACGGATTCGATCAGCGGCAGCGCATCAGCGGGCCGGTTCTGCTGGAAATAGGCGTAGGCCAGCCACACCAGCGAGTGATAGCCACCTTCGCCCTGCGCGCGTGCCGTGGCGAGAGAGGCGAGGTTTGCCTCGATGGCGTCGTCCCACAGCCCCAGCGCGAAAAAAATGTGGGAGGGCATGTGCTGCGCGTGCGATGCAGCGGGTGCGACCTCGCCGTAGAGCCTTGCCGCGCGCAGGCCGAGCGGTGCGTGCACCGGATCGTCGTAGGCGTGGATCAGGTAGTGCAGTGCGCCCGGATGGCGGCGGTCGATCTCGTAGACGGCCTCGGCTTCTGCCGCGGCGCGCATGTAATTGGCCTCGTCGCGGCGCGTGCCGGTAAGTCCGATCAGAGAGAGCGCGTAGAACGTGCGGGCGTTCAGATCCTCGGGGTATTTGGTCGCGAGTTCGGCGAGTGCGGCGCTGTAAGCGGCGTCGCGCTGTTGTTTGCTGCCCTCGCCGTAGAGGCGCTCCACCGCTGCCATGTAGCCCCGCTCGCGCGGCGTGGGCGCGAGTGCTGCGCGCACGGTCTCGGTCGGCGCCAGCCGCCGCAGGGCCGCTCGCGCCGCCGTGATGTCCTGCTCACCCCAGATAGTGTGGTTATAGCTCATCGCCTCCCCCCACCAGGCGAGTGCGAAGCGCGGGTCGTGGGTCTGGGCGGCGACGAACGCAGCCCGTGCCTGCAGGTACTCGAAACTGTGCAGTAGCAACACGCCCCGGATGAAGTCAGGTTGCGCCGCCGCGGCCCCTGAATTGGGGAAAGCGATGTTGCCGATGGCGCCGCTCACCGGCGTCTTGGAGGCCGGCTCGTGCGCGAGCGCGGTGCTTGCCCAGAGCAGGCAGATAGCGAGAGTGATCGGCAGTCTCACGGTGTGCTCCCGGCGCTCCGGTGTATGGCGCCGAGGCTGACTCTAGCGCATCCGTGTTGCCACGGGGGAGCCTGAGGCTGCGTTTCTTCGGGCGCTGTCTCTATAATCCGCAGCGTATCAATTGCGGCTACCGAGGGAGACAACAGGGCATGAAGACAACGGCGCGAGTCGTGGTGATCGGTGGTGGGGTGGTGGGCTGTTCGGTGCTCTACCACCTGACCAAGAAGGGCTGGACGGATGTGCTGCTGCTCGAGCGCGACCAGCTCACGTCCGGTTCGACCTGGCACGCGGCCGGAGGCTTCCACACCCTGAACGGGGACCCCAACGTCGCGATGCTGCAGAGTTACACCGTCGGGCTCTACAAGGAGCTCGAGGAGATCTCGGGCCAGTCCTGCGGCTTGCACAAATCCCCGGGGATCATGTTGGCCGATACGCCCGAGCGCATGGAGTTCCTCAAGATGACCGTGGCGCGCGGGCGCTACCTCGGCATGGACACCAGCATCATCTCGGTGGCCGAGGCCAAAGAGTATTTTCCCTTCATCGAGGAAAAGTATTTCCTTGGTGCACTCCTCGATCCTAACGAAGGTCACCTCGATCCCAGCGGCACCACGCACGCCTATGCCAAGGCCGCCCGTATCAACGGCGCGAGTATCGAACTCTCCACCCGCGTCACGGCGTTGGAGCAGACCGCCGATGGCACCTGGATCGTGCGCACGGACAAGGGCGAGGTGCGCGCCGAGCACGTGGTGAACTGCGGCGGCCTGTGGGCCCGCGAAGTCGGCCGCATGGTGGGTATCGAGTTGCCCGTGCTCGCGATGGAACATATGTACCTCGTCACCGATGACATTCCCGCGGTGGTGGAATTCAATGAGCGCAGCGGCAAGGAGGTCGGGCACCTGATCGACTTCGGCGCCGAGAGCTACCTCCGCCAGGAAGGCCGCGGCATGGTGATCGGCGTCTACGAGAAAGCCTGCGTGCCGTGGTCCCCGCGCGAGACGCCGTGGAGCTTCGGGCAGGAGCTGTTGGCGCCGGATCTCGACCGCATCGCGCCCTCGCTCGAAATCGCATTCAAGCACTTCCCGGCGCTGGAGAACGCGGGCATCAAGCGCATTATCAACGGCCCCTTCACCTTCGCGCCCGATGGCAATCCGCTGGTAGGTCCAGTGCCGGGACGCACCAATTTCTGGTCGGCCTGCGGCGTGATGGCGGGTTTCAGCCAGGGCGGGGGCGTGGGGCTTGCGCTGTCGAACTGGATGGTCGACGGCGATCCGGGTTTCGATATCTGGGGCATGGACGTGGCGCGCTACGGCGACTGGGCCACGCGCAGCTACACCAATGCCAAGGTGCGCGAGAACTATGCGCGGCGCTTCTCGATCCGCTTCCCCAACGAAGAACTCCCCGCTGCACGCCCGCTGCAGACCACAACGCTTTACGACACCTTCCGCGCGCAGGGCGCGGTGATGGGCGACTCCTGGGGCATGGAGACACCGCTGTGGTTCGCGCGGCCCGGCGAGAAAGCGCAGGACATCGTGTCGTTCCGGCGCTCCAACGATTTCGGTCCCGTGGGCGATGAGTGCCGCGGCGTGCGTGACGCGGTGGGTGTCACCGAGATCGCCAACTTCGCCAAGTACGAGATCACAGGTGCCGGCGCCGAGGCCTGGCTTGCACGCGTGATGACCAACACCATGCCGCGCATCGGTCGCCTGGTGCTCACGCCCATGCTTAACCATCAGGGCCGGATCATCGGCGACTTCACCATCGCCAAGGCCGCGGATAACCGCTTCATGATGTGGGGCTCCTCGCAGGCGCAGATCTACCACATGCGCTGGTTCGAGAGCGTGCTGCCCGCAGACGGCTCGGTGCGCATCGAGACGTTCGGCATGCGGATGGTCGGGCTCTCGATCGCGGGCCCGCGATCGCGGCAGGTGCTCGAGCGGCTCACCGACGAAGACGTGTCGAACACGGCGTTGCGCTTCATGGATTACCGCGAAATGGATATCGCCGGCATCCGCGCCAAGCTGAACCGCATCAGCTACACGGGCGATCTGGGCTATGAGATCTGGGTGGCGCCGGAATACCAGATGCGTCTTTACCAGGCCATCATGAGCGCCGGCGTCGAGTTCGGTATCCGCAATTTCGGCATGCGCGCGCTGCTGTGCCTGCGTCTCGAAAAGCACTTCGGCACCTGGTATCGCGAGTTCCGCCCGATCTACGGTCCCTTCGAGGCGGGTCTCGATCGCTTCGTGCGGCTCGACAAGCCTGATTTCATCGGTCGCGAGGCAGCGCTTCGCGAGAAGGCCGAGGGCCCGAAGCGCACGCGCATCTTCATGGCGGTGGAGGCCACCGACGCCGATGTGCTGGGCGATGAGCCCATCTGGGTCGATGGCAAGGTGGTGGGCTGGGTGACCTCCGGCGGCTACGGCCACTGCGTGGGACAGTCGCTCGCGCAGGGTTATATCCCCACCGGGTTGCTGCGCCCCGATCTGACTCTGGAAATCGAGATCCTCGGCGAACGTCGCCCGGCGCGACTGCAGGACCAGCCGCCTTTCGATCCGCAAGGGGCAAGAATGAGAATGTAGGACCGCCTGTACAGGAGGGCGCCCGGATGCCTGTTCTGATCGACAAAGCGGCGCTCGGGCGCCTCGCTGCGCGCTTCGACGAGGCCCTCGAACTCGTGCACAACGAGTTCGAGGGCTTGGATTGCGACCGTCAGTACCGAAACGCCTTCGCGCGCCTGCTGAAAGCCGATCCACTGGGGCGTGTGCTCATGATGGGTACCGACCAGCGCGATCTTTTCGTGCCGGCGTTGCGGGCCGCGGTGGGCGAGGCCGTGCCTGCTGGCGGCAATGTTCTCGATCTGGGTGCCGGCGACGGACAGACCTTCGCGCTGATCGCTGACGCATTCCCCGCCGGAACCACGGTATCTTTCGAGGAGCCCAATTCCGGGTACTTCGCGGATTATCAAAGGGGTCTTGGGCGCTTTCCGCATCTGCGGCCGGGGGCAGCGCTCGCATCCCCTTTTGATGAGCTGGACGTGGCGCATGGTGGTGTCGGCGCAGATGTCCCGGCAGATGCCAGCCAGCATCTCGTGATGGCGCTGCACATGATCTACTTCCTTGCAGACCTCCCGGCCGGGCTACTGCGGATGGCGCGCTTTGTGCGCCCCGGTGGCGCGCTGTTCATCGTGGTCGCCGACGAAACCACCGGCTACACGGGAATGGTGTTGCGCGCATTCGCAGCCTCCCATGGCGCGGGTGGCGATCACGCCGCGCAACTCGCGGCCATCGCGCAGCGACAGGATTTGTTGGGGCCATCGCCCGATGGGCTGTTGCTTTCAATGCTGCGTACGCAGCTGCCCGGGAGCGAATTCAGCCTGGAGACGGTGCGCCAGCCGACTCGACTCTACGGGCATTGCCTGGCTGATCTCATAGCGCTCGCGAGTATCGCGGAGCTGGCCGGGATCGAGGACCTGTCGAAATTCGACGTGGCCTGCGAACTGCTGCGCAGTGCGCCCGGGTCGGTCGATCTGCGCATCGAGGATGAGGGTCCGCGCGCGGGCATGTGGAGCGTGCGCCAGCCCCAGTTCGTGGCGGTGTTGCGGCGTCGTGGATGATGATGCGGTCCCGGAGAATTGCGATCTATATGTTCGAACGGGACCCACGCGTCAGGTTCCTGAGCAGATGGCCTGAGCAGATGGCCTGAGCAGATTACCTGAGCAGATGGCCTATTTCCTGCGCATCGCCAAGTGTAATATCCTTCAGAGACGAGGCGCGGCAGGCGCTGGGAACAAGACGAATAAGAGCGTGTATTTTAGGAAAATCCCATGAATGACATCTACCGGGACCCGCGCCATCTTACGCTCGATTTCACCGCGTTGAAGGGCGACGTCGAAACCGCGAAACGTTCATTACCGCCAACGTCACCAGGTCTGGGCGATCACTCGAACCGGCTTGCGCGGGTACAGGTGTCCCTTCCAGTCTCGGTGGTGATCGATCAGAATCTCGTGATCGAGTCTTTCACGCGGGATATTTCGGAAAGCGGCTTGCTGCTGCGTGGCTATCACGGTCCGGCAATACAGCCCGGGACCCTCGTGAACGTGATGTTGAGAGGAATCATTTCAGACGACGACTCCTCTGATTCGGCGGGAGTATTCAGCATGGAGGTCGTCCGCAGCGAAGGCGATCTTCTGGCGCTGCGTTTCGTGACCTGATTTGCTGTCTCCGTGTGGCACCCGCTGTTGCAGCGCATGCGCACTAGAGAGCGGGTACGCGTCAAGATGGCACGGCAGAAACTGCCGGGCGTTGCAGACAGCGATGCCAAATCCATGACAGCCCCTGATACGGCGGTTTCCCGCGCCTTGCTGGCGCGCTCGCTGGCGGCCTGTGTTCGCTGTTGCTCGCCCGTGTCGTTGCCGGCGGCGCATGCGGCCTTTCAGTTTATGATCAGGAAATCCGTGAGAGCGATGGACGGTGCGCCGCTCAGCACGGCAAACTTCACCGCTGTTGCCGCTCCGTTGCCGTCGCTGTCGTAGTACAGATCGCCAGTAGTGGTGTTGTAAATCAGGAAGTCATCGCCATCGCGTGCGATCGAGAGCCCGGGCCCGGCTATGAATTGCCCTATCTGCACTGTCGTTGCAACGGCAGAACTGAATCGCGTGAAGATGTCATCGTCGAGCAGGATCTTGTCCGTGCCGCTCGCCAGATCGAGGATGGTGTCGATGTTCCCGGCCGCGTTCAGCGCAGTATCGAACAGGAAGCTGTCGGCATCTGCGCCGCCCGTTAGCCGATCGGTGCCGAGGCCCCCGGAGAGTGTGTCCGCGCCGGCACCGCCGTCCAGCGTGTCGTTTCCTGCAAGACCTTTCACAACGTTTGCACCGGTGTTGCCGGTGATCACATTGACGGCGATATTGCCGCTACCGTTGATATTGGTGCTGCCAGTCAGGGTCAGGTTCTCGAAACTGGCCGGCAGGGCGAGTGTCCTTGCGCTCTGCACGGTGTCCGTGCCCTCGCCGGGCAATTCGATCAACATGTGGTTCGCAACGTTGGCCTCGACGGTCGAATCCACTACATAGAGATCGTTTCCGATCCCCCCAACCATGGAGTCGTCGCCCGCGCCTCCGCTCAGGGTGTCGTTGCCGAGCCCGCCGATCAGGGTGTCGCTCCCGGCGAACCCCACCAGCGTGTTTTTCAGTTCGTTGCCCGTGATGAGGTTGCTCAGTTCATTGCCGGCGCCCGTCAGCGCGGCGGAGCCGAGTGCGAGGATCAGGTTCTCGATACCGGTTTTCAGCAGGTAACTCACGGTTGATTCGACGGTATCGATGCCGCTGCCGGGAGTCTGGGCCGGGTCAATGCCTGGTGATCGGGTTGTGACGTAGAGCGCGCCGATTATCGCGCTCTCGTCCACCTCGTCTCTCTCGCTATCGACGTAGTAATAGTCGTTTCCGGCGCCTCCGGCCATGGTGTCGCTGCCGCCGAGGCCATCGATGATGTTGTCGCCGGCGTTGCCACTCAGCACGTCGCTGAAGCTGGAACCCTCGAGCGAAATCACGTCCAGCAGGGTGTCGAGGCCCGAGGATCCGGTGTCCTGGCTCCCCTGTTTTCCGAGGTCGCAGGTGACGCCGCCGAGCGACCCCCGGTATGAGACGCCGCCCCCAACCACGGTGTCGTTACCCTTGCCGAGCTCGACAGCTTCGAAGCCGCTGATCTGGTCCTGGATACCCGCGCCTTGCACGAGATTTTCGACGAAGCTCACGAAAACGCCGGAGTCGATGTGGGAGTAGTCGAGGGTGTCAAAGCCCTCGCCACCATCGAGCACGTTGAAGCCTGTGCCACCGGTCAGCGTGTCGTCACCGGTGCCGCCGTCGAGCGTGTCATCGCCATCTCCGCCATCGAGATCGTCGTCGCCGCTGCCGCCCTGCAGCGTGTCGTTGCCGATGCCACCCTCGACCTCCGTTATGCCGACGAGGGTGTCCAGGAAGCCGGTGCCTGACGCGATACCCGTGCCCAGATCGACCAGCACCCCGGCCTGGTCTGATTCGTATATCGCCTTGTCGCCGGCACCGCCGATCAGGGTGTTCTCACCTGAGCCGCCCTCCAGTTCGTCCTTGCCTGCGCCGCCTAGCAGCAAATCGTTGCCTGCACCTCCGGCCAGGGTGTCGTTGCCTGCGCCACCGTCCAGACGGTCATCGCCGGCCTCACCGGCCAGATAGTCGTTGCCTGCTAGCCCCTGCAGTGTGTCGTTCCCGGCGCCGCCATAGAGGCTGTTGGCGAGCGAGTCGCCGGTCAGGGAATCGCTGAAATCTCCGCCAATGACTGAGCTCAGGCCACTCAGTTGGTCTGCGAATCCGGTGCCGGTGGCTATGCCACCGACCAGCGAGGCCACGATTTCCGAGTCGGCCCAGCGGTAATCGACGGTGTCGCCCGGGTTACCTCCTCCTGCCAGCACGTTATTGCCGGTACCGCCCTGCAGCGTGTCGTTGCCTGTGTCGCCTTGCAGCAGATCGTCGCCGCCACCGCCCCAGAGGCGGTCGGCGCCGTCGCCGCCAAGCACGGTATCGTTGCCGTCGCTCGCGTTTGCCGTGTTGTCGTCGCCAAACAGCGCGTCGTTGCCTGCTTGCCCCGTCAGCAGGTCCGCACCGCCCATACCACGCAGAGCGTTGATGCTCGCGTTGCCGTTCAGGGTGTCGTTGCCGGCGCCACCGTCGGTGGAGCGGATGCCGGTGATGATGTCGCTGAAGCCGCTGCCTGTTGCCCGGCCGCCGCCGAGGTCGACGAAGATCCCTGCGCTGCTGGTGGCGCTTCCCGTCCAGCGATAGTCTGCGGTGTCGTAGGGGCTGTCGCCTCCGCCGTCCAACGTGTTGTTGCCGGCCCCCCCGATCAACCGGTCGATGCCGATCCCTCCCAGCAGGGAGTCACCGAGCGCGCCGCCTGCGAGTGTGTCGTTGCCAGAGCCGCCGTCCAGGCTGTCGACCCCACTGCCTCCCGTGAGGTAGTCGTTGGCGCCATTACCCAGCAGCAGATCATCACCGAGGCCGCCGGCCAGGCGGTTTGCCTCATCCGATCCGAGCAAGGTGTCGTTCCCGTTGCCTCCGGTCAGCCCGAGGATGCCGATCAACAGATCGGCGAAGCCCTCGCCCGAGGCATAACCTTGCAACAGGTCGGCGATGACGCCACCCGTTGTCCACCCATAGTCGGCGATGTCCCCGGTGTCTCCGCCACCGTCGAGCGAGTTGTTGCCAAGCCCGCCGATCAGACGGTCGGCCCCCCTGCCTCCTTGCAGGTCGTCGTCGCCGCCGCCCCCGTCCAGGGTGTCGTTGCCCGCGTCGCCGTCAAGCGTGTCGTTACCGGGGTTGGGCTGCGCGGGTTGGGTGAGGTAATCGCCGTAGAGATAATCGTTGCCCGACGAGCCATCAAGCCGATCGTTGCCGCCCCGACCCTCGATGTGGTCTGCGGAGATGCCGCCTGTCAGGCGGTCGTCACTTTCCGTGCCGACGAGGCTGGTCATTACCTGGACGGAAGCCAGTAGAGCCTTGGTAGGATCAACGACAGCCATGATGATCGTTCCGCGTGCGCGCAAATGTCCACAAAGTCTATCCGGAATTACACCTATCTTGTGCTAACTTCCTCGAAACCTTCCGCCGTTCGGCTTCACCATGCCCTTGCGCAGCGCCGTTGCCCTCCTTGTGCTGATGTACAGCGTGTTTCCTCTCGCTGTTCGGGCGCTGGAGGCGGAGATTGTGCTTGTGCAGGGAAGAGGGGAGAAAAGCGTGTCCGCCGAGCCGACGCTGTGGGCGGCGGCGACTCAGGGAGACCGGATCGCGGGGGGCTATTGGGTACGCACGCTGGCTAACAGCCAGATGGGGCTCACGTTGCCGGAGCGCAGCCAGATCCGGCTGAACCAGAATTCAACGCTTCAGGTCAAGACCGCGGCGGACGCGGCGGCGTTCCTGAACACACGCCTGAAGTTGCTCCGTGGGCGGGCCTGGAGCCAAGCGCGCCCCCGCGCCCCGGCCGCCGGGGCCAAGGCGGCGCCGTCGCTCGTGATGGAGACCCCCTCTGCGACGCTGTCGATCCGCGGAACAGACTGGGAAGTGGCGGTATCAGAGACGGGCGGCATGCAGGTGGTTGTGTTGTCGGGCCGAGTGGACGTAGGCAACGCGCAAGGTTCGGTATCAGTGGGGGTGGGCGAGGCCGCTCGTGCAGAGATGGGCAAGGCACCGGTAAAACTTCAGCTCGTGGATCCTGCGGCGCGGGTTCAGTGGGTGTCGTCATGGGAGCCGCGCGGAGCACGTTGGATCGGCGCCGAGGCGCCGCGTTATGCCGCCGAGTTGCGCCTGATCGGAGTGGGCGATTACGGACAGGCACGGGATCTGCTTCTGGTGCGGGCGCGCGATGAGACTGGTGCTGCCGTGCTGGCGGCGGATCTGCTGATTTACGAGGGTGAGATCGAGCGGGCGGTGGTGCTGTTGGAGCCCCATGCGCGCGCCGGGCGCGGCGACGAGCGCGCGGTGGCGCTGCTCGCGCGGGCCTTGCTGCGGCTCGACCGGGTGGCGGCGGCGACCGAGCTGCTCGGCGCGGGCCTGGTGGCGCATCCGGGCGCGGCGGAGCTTCTGCTGGCGCAGGGCGAGATCGCGGTCTTGGAAGGGGATGCCACGCTGGCGCGGGATGCCTATGGTGCGGTGGCGCATGGGACCCCGGGGGCCGACGTGCTGGCAGAGCAGGCACAGAGGTCCGAAGGATGGTTTGGGCTTGGCCTGGTGTCATCGGAGCGGGAGTTCGTGCGGGCGGCGCGACGCGAGCTCGCTGAGTCGCTGCGCCTGGACCCGGGGCTCGGCAAGGCGGCTGCGGAACTGGCTGCTGTGGACACCTTCGCTGGGAACCTGAGCGAGGCCAAGCAACGCTATGACGCGTTGCTTGCCGAGAACGCTGCCAATTACCAGGCACTCACGGGGCGCGGAATCAACCGGCTGAAGCAGGGGGATCCTGCGGCAGCGCTGGATGACTTCCTGAAGGCAGGATTGATAGAGCCCCGCTACGCACGTGCCTGGCTGTACCAGGGGGTGGCGTTCTACCAATTGGGGGAGCTCTACCGCGCGGAGCAGGCCTTCGCAAAGGCCGAGGCGCTCGATCCTAAAGACCCCGTGGGCCATATGCTGCAGAGCCAGGTCGCAGCGGACTCGCTCGATTACGGGCGAGCCATCGGCGAGGCGCGGGAGGCCCGGCGCAAGATGCCGTTCCTCAAATCGCTGAACCAGTTGCAGAACGACCAGAAGGGAAGCGCGAATGTGGGTGCTCCGCTGGCCGGCTTCGGGCTCGAGGAGTGGGCCAAGTATTACGCTGACGCTGCCAGCACGCCCTATTGGGGCGGAAGTCAGCTGTTCCTGGCTGACCGCTATACGGGGCTGTTTACGAAAAATTCGGCGCTGATGACGGGCTTTTTAGCCGACCCGCTGGCCTTCGGGGCCTCGAACCGCCGGGCGACGCTGATCCAAACGCCCGGGCATTACCAGCGCATCGACCTCGACTGGGAGCGTGACGACTACGAGACTCCCGGTGCCAGCGCGACATTAAACGGGCAGGTCGAGGCACCGATGCGCGCCGCCTATTTCCTGCGTAGCGAGGCGCAGCGTGCCGATTCCCGTCATGGTCGTTCGGTGGGCGACAAGGTGTCGCTTACCGCAGGTCTGGGTCTCGCACCGCGCGAAGATCTCGGCATCTTCGGTTTTGTTGTCGATAACACGCTGCGCGCAGACATTCACGGCCCGGGCTCGCCGGACGCGAATCTGCAGCAGAGCGACCGCGTCGCTGACCTCGGGCTGCGCTGGAAGCGCTCGCCCGAAAATCAATTCTGGCTGAAGGGCGGCTATCGTCGGCAGCGAAGTGATCGCAGCGGCGTCGTGTTGCTGCCCGAGCTTGCAGCGCAGCTACGCCCGCTTATTCGCGAATTTAACGGGTTCCTGCCTTATATCCCCGGCTACGTGCGTGACATTCCCCTGCCCGGCGCGCGCGGCGGCATCGACTCGCTGCTGCGCATCGAGGGCGAGGACCTGCAATTCCGGCATGCTTTCAGTGTGGGCGACGCGCGCTGGTCGTGGGGTGTCGAGCACGCGCAGCAGGAGCAATCCGGGAGCAGCCGAGTGACGCTGCGCCCGCTGCGCAGCGACTACGCAGAGGCCCTCCGCACCGAGACGGAAGTTGCGTGGGCGGGCGTGGATTTTCCCTTGTCTGCCTCTTGGGATGCGGCACTCGCATTGCACGCACAGGATGCCGATGCTGAGTGGCGCGTCTATGCCTACGACGACCTGCTGCCGTGGTATCTGCCGCCCGAACTGTCCTCCCTCACATTGCCCTCGCTGAACGTGACGGATGCGCAAGGAACCGAACTCGATCTGCGCGCCGGGCTCTCGTGGCGCCCGACGTCGGGACAGCGCCTGCGATTGGTGTCGCAGCAGTGGCACCGCCCGGCCTCCTTCGGCACCCTGTCACCTGTCGAGACGCTGGGGATTACGCTCGATGATCGGCTGAGCGCGCCGGGCGGTGCGTACCAGCGCGTGCGCCTGCAGTACGACGGCGAGCTTGGTCAGCGCTGGTTCCTGCAGGTTTTTGCCGACCACGAGAGTGTGGACAATGGACTGGCAGGCCGGCGCACCGTTGGGTTCAGTTACCAGATTGAGGCGCTGGCGGAGTTGCGTCAGACGGGGGACTTTTTCACCCCGGGTGAGGAACTCGAGGAAGTACCGATCTTCCCGCGAGGCTCGGTCGATACGCTTGGCGTTGCCGTTGACCTGCAGGCGAGCGAGCGCCTCGCGCTGCGGGCCCGGTACCTGCGACGCGACAGCGACAACGAGGTGGCGGGACCGGGAGGTCGCGACTGGGTGCCCTATGTGCCCAAGGACCAGATGCTGCTGCGTGCGCAGTGGAATTCACCGTGGCGGCTGCTGCTTTCGGCAAACGCAGTCTGGCGCGGCGAGCGCCTGCAGGGCGAACTGGGTGTCGTGGACAGTGAACCGCTCGCGTTGGTGGTGAGCGCGGGTTGGTCATTCGGCCTGGGCGCTTACTGGGAAAGCGTCGACAAGCACCACAGCGCGCAAGTGCTCGTCGACGATCTCGCGCCCGACGGGGATGCGATGAGCTGGAACCATCGCGACCCTCTGTTCAGGCTGCAGTACGCCTACCGTTTTTGATCTGCGTTCGGAGTCACGGGCGGGCGCCAGGATCCAGCCCTGCTTCAGGCGTTGCGCCGCAGCGGGTGCAGCAGCAGCACTGGCAGCGACATATCATCGGGCCTCTGCAGACCAAAGTAGGGCGGCCACCAGCGTCAGCCCGGCGGGTAATCCGAGGGCGTTCCACAAACCCCACTGCACGTGATGTCAATCGACCGACTCCCGTCGCAAGGCCTGACACATGCAATGCACCGCGCCGCCGCCCGCCCCGATCATGGAAACGTCCGGATCGTAGACCGTAAGACCCTCGGCACGGCATTTCTCGATCAGCCGTTTGCTGGAGGCCGGAACCAGCACGCTATCGTTGCCGAGTGCGACCACATTGCAGCCGAGCTGCATGGCATCGGCGTAGGAGACGTCGAGCAGCCGGATGCCCTTGCCGCGCAGCCACTGCACGAAGTCCGCTTCCAGCGCATCGAGGCAGGCTACCGCAAGCCCTGGCGCCAGCATGCCGAATTGCACGTCGAGGTGCAGGAAGTGCGCATCGAAAGCATAGGGACGGAGCTCCCAGCCCTCGGCCTCGAACCAGGCTTTCACCTGCTGCACCGCGGGCTCGATGGAGCGCTCGCCCGAGAAGCCGCAGGCGGCCACGCCGGGCTGCAGCACCATGAAATCCCCGCCCTCGATATTGCCGGCCGTCACCATGTCGAAGATGGGGATCTCGTGCTCCAGGTAATAGCGCAGCACGGCTGCGTACTCGCCGCGGCGATAGGGTTTCTGCAGTTGCGTGACGATCACGCCCCAGGGCGTCATCACGCTGCTGTCGCGGGCGAAGATCTGGTAGGGCAGGTTGTCTGTCGCGGGCAGGCGATGCACCTTGACACCGGATTGCTCGTAGGCGTGGATCATCTCGCCGTGCTGGCGTTTGGCTACCTCGAAATCGAAGCTCAATCCGACCCGCTCCGAGCGCTCGGCAACGGCATTGCCGGCACGCCAGGCAAAGTTATCCACCGGACCCACGAGTACGTCGGTGAGGCGGCCGTATTCGCTGTCGATGCCCCAGTACGCCGGGCGTGCGGTGCCGCCGCCCTCGAGTCGTGTGCGCAGGATCATGGCTGCTGTTCCTCCCGTTATTGGTTGGCCGAGGCGAGCATGGCTCGCAGCAGCACGTCTGCCCCGGCGGCAAGGTGCCCGGGTTCGGCATCTTCGGCCTCGTTGTGGCTCAGGCCATCGGCGCAGGGCACAAAGATCATGGTGGTGGGCGCCACGCGCGCGAGGTAGAGCGAGTCGTGGCCCGCGCCGCTCACGATGCGGCGGTGGCTCAGGCCGAGCGCCTGCGCGGTGTTCTCCACCAGATCCACCAGCGCGGGTGCAAAAGCGGTGGGCGGCATATGCCAGACCTGCTCTATGCGCACGTCCACGCGCGCCTGTGCAGCTTCTTCGGCGGCGATTGCCTGCAGTTCCGCGAGCATGCCATCGAGCACGGTTTTCTCGGGATGGCGGATGTCCACGGCGACGGTCACGGTCTCGGGTACGGTGTTGCGCGCGCCGGGCTGGCACTGCACGTTGCCGATGGTGCAGCGGCCCCAGGGGCTGCACGATTCTGCCAGCGCGAAGGCGCGCTCGATGATGCGCGTGGCGGCGCGCCACGGGTCGCGGCGCTGCTCCATGGGCGTGGGGCCGGCGTGGCAGGACACGCCGCTCAGCACCACGTCGAGCCAGTAAAGCCCCTGTATGCCGGTTACCACGCCGATGGTGGTGTGTTCCTGCTCGAGTATCGGCCCCTGTTCGATGTGGACCTCGAAGGCGGCATGTATGGGGAAGGGGCGGGCGGGGTGTTCGCCGCCGTAGCCGATGCGCGCGAGTTCCTCGCCCACCGTGAGGCCTGCGGCATCGGCGCGGCTGAGTGCGAAATCAAGTTCATGCTCGCCGGCAAAGGTTCCCGAGCCCAGCATGGCCGGCACGAAGCGGCAGCCTTCCTCGTTGGTCCAGGCGACTACCTCGATCGGGCGTCGTGTGCGGATACCTTGATCGTTCAGCACCCGGATAACCTCAAGGCCCGCGAGCACGCCGTAGAGCCCGTCGAAGCGCCCCCCTGTGGCCTGGGTGTCGAGGTGGCTCGAGGCCAGCACGGGTGCGGCGCTGGGCTCTTCGCCCTCGCGGCGGGCAAAGAGATTACCGATCGCATCCACGCGCAGCGTGCAGCCGGCCTCGCGTGCCCACTGGCAGAAGAGATCGCGCCCGGCCTTGTCTTCGTCCGTCAGGGCCTGGCGGTTGCAGCCCCCGCGCCCGGTGGCACCGATGGTGTTGAAGAGCTCAAAACTGTGCAGCAGGCGCTCCCGGTTGACCCGCGGCGCCCCATCTGGCGTGTTCGCTGCCATGGTGTGATTCCTGTGTGCAATATGGCCGGATCATACCCGAGGCTTTCCGGGCGCGTGTATGGTCGTGTCTGCCCCTGTGGGGGTAGTTGCTCGCCTTGTTCGGCACGCTGATGGGCCTTTTCGCCACGCGGCTCCCAGGGATACTCTGTGTGACGGCGGCGCTGTTCCTCTTGGTGCGGGAGTGAGCCCGCATCAAATCACCCGGAGTCTTCGCGTGTTTATGCCCCCGGTCCGCTTTTTTGCCCTGTTCTGTGTCGCCTGTGCTCTGACTGCCTGCGCGCCTAAACCCGCACCGGAGCCCTTGGTGGCCGCAGTTGCGGCAGGTGATGCGTTGCGCCCGGTGGCGGAGGGCAAGGTGGCCGGCTGGCTGAACGAGGCGGGCGGACACAGCTGGCGTGGCCTGCCCTATGCCACGCCGCCGGTGGGCGCATTGCGTTGGAAACCACCGCAGCCCTTCCTGCCGTGGCAGGGCACGCGTGACGCGTTGGAGCCCGGCAGCGCCTGCATCCAATACGGTTGGGCGATGGGCGGTGTGGGCAGCGACGGCTCGCACGAGGGCAGCGAGGATTGCCTCTTCCTGAACATCGACGCCCCGCGCATGGACGCCGCGCAGGCTGCCGCGGCACGCCTGCCCGTGATGGTGTGGATCCACGGCGGCGCCAACACCGTGGGGCACGCGGCCGGCTATGACGGCAGCCGCCTGGCAGCCTCGCAGAACGTGGTGATGGTCAGCATCAATTACCGCTTGGGGCCCTTCGGCTGGTTTGTGCTGCCGCGCGGCGCCAGCGCCGGTGCGCCCGATCCGCTCGAGGGCTCGGGTAACTGGGGCACGCTGGATGCGCTGGAGGCGCTGCGCTGGGTGCAGGCGCACATCGCGGCCTTCGGGGGTGATCCCGCCAATGTGACGGTGTTCGGGCAGTCGGCGGGAGGCACCAACGCGCTTGCGCTGCTGGTCTCGCCGATGAGCGAGGGATTGCTTCACCGTGTCATCGTGCAGAGCCTCGGTTTTGGGCTGGCGCAGATGCCCCGAGTCAGTCATTACGCGGACGATCCCCAGCCCGGCGGGCCCTGGAGCAGCGCTGAGATCCTGCTGAAAGCCCTGGTGCAGGCGGGTCGCGCCCGCGACCGCGCTTCCGCACGCACTCTGGCAGACACCCTGAGCGCCGATGAGATCGCGACTTTCCTGCGCGGGATGGATGCATGGGCCCTGTACGCCCTGTATCACCCCTCCAACATCGAGACAGACCTCTTCCCCACCGTGATCCAGGACGGCGCCGTCCTGCGCCAGGGGCCGGTTGAAGAACTGCTCGCCGATCCGGCGCGGCATCTCTCCGTGCCCACCATGCTGGGTGTTACCCGCGACGAGCCCAAGCTCTTCATGGCCTTCGATCCGCGTCTTGTCACCAAGCTGGCGGGCGCTCCGATCTGGATCCGCGACACCGATGCCTACGAGCGCGAGGCGCATTACCGCGCCGAGCTCTGGCGTGCCAACGGTGTCGATCGCCCGGCGCGGGCGCTGTCGGCTGCGGGGGCTGCCTTGTTTGCCTATCGCTGGGACTGGCGCGACGAAGGGCGGTTGTTTGGCGTGATCGACGCCGGCAGACTGATCGGGGCGGCGCATGGGCTCGAGATTCCCTTCGTCTTCGGGTCCTTCGACAGCTGGCCCGGCAAGGATGTGCTGTTCACCGAGAAAAACCGCCCGGCCCGGATGGTGTTGAGCGAGGCGATGATGTCGTACTGGGCCGAGTTCGCCGCGCACGGCAACCCGGGGCGGGGGCGCGATGGCACGCTGCCGCAGTGGCCCGCGTGGCCCGCAGGTGCCGCCGAGCCGGATTACGTGGTTTTCGATATCCCCGATAACGGCGGCATCCGCACCGCGAACGAGCCCGCCTCGCGCGAGCAGGTGCTGGCGCTGATGGAGCAGCAGGAACCCGATTCGCCGGAGGCCTGCGCGATGTTCTCGGCTACATTCCGCAACCGCGTGGATGTCTGGGCCGATGCTGCCTGGCAGCGTTACAAGAATGGCTACTGCGCTGGTTTGCCGGGCGCGAAGCGGTTCTCGCGCTAGGACGGGCTGGTTCAGCCCGTCGCTTGAGTGTCGTGGTCGCCGACAATAAGCGCGTGCAGTTCGATCGGTCCGTGCACACCGACGGCGAACTGCATGCCGATGTCGCCGCTCGATGAAGGCCCCGAGACCAGGCTGAGCGCACGCGGCGTGTCCACGCCGAACTCCGCGCGGACCCGGACCCACAGGTCTTCCAGGTTGCGCAGTACATCTGCTGCGCGGACCAGCACCACCAGCCGGTCACTCAGGAAATTGAGCCCCATGGGCGCGCCTGCGCGTGGGTGCAGCAGCAGGCTGCCGGTCTCGGCCACGGCGGCGATGGCGGTGGTGAGCGCGAGGCCGGTTAGCGGGCCGCTTCCCGCCGGCACGTGTTGCGGCAAAGCGGGCCCCGGCAGCGCCAGCACGCGCTGCAACCACGGATCCTCCGTGCTCAGCATCAGTGTCTCGTCCGGGCGCGCCAAGGTTGCGAGCCATGCCCGCGCCGCGCCGTCGTCCCGCACCCGGTTGCACTGCCCGCCCTGTTTGCCCAGGCGCGCCATGAAGCGCTCCACGACGTCACCGGACACCTGCACGCGGGGTCGCGTTGCGGCGATCGTGGCATACGCGGCGTCGCGCGTGCTCACAGGCGGTGTGCTCCGTTGCGGCCGGCCTCGCGGCGTTGCCAGCGCGCGAGAAAAGTCTCCGCCTGTGGTGCCGGCAGCGCACGGCCGGCGACCCAGTCGCGCAAGCCCGGGATGCGCTGCACCAAGGCCGGATGCCTGCCGAGAAATCTGAGCGATGCCCGGGCCAACTCCGCGCCCAGGCGATAGAGCCACGGCCAGCGCAACGCCGCCATCGCCACCCCCATCCCCACGCGCCATCGGCGCGGCGTGAGTCCCGCGCGCGCCGCATCGTCGCGCAACTGCCGCAAGTGCTCGGGCAGCGGGATCCGCATCGGGCAGGTTTCCTCGCAGCGTCCGCAGCCCGTGCAGGCATTGGGCAGTTCCAGCGCGCGCGCAAGCCCCGTTGTGAGTGGTGTGAGCACCGAGCCCATCGGGCCGGGATACACCCAGCCGTAGGCATGACCACCCACGTGGCGGTAGACCGGGCAGTGGTTCAGACAGGCGCCGCAGCGTATGCAGCGCAGCATGCTGCGGTACTTCCCCGCGAGCATGCTGCGGCGGCCGTTATCCAGCAGTATCACGTGAAATTCGGTAGGGCCATCCGGCTCTCCGTCGCGGCGCGGGCCGCTGTAGAACGTGGTGTAGGCGCTGGTCACCTGCCCGGTGGCGCTGCGGCAGAGCACGCGGTGCAGGGCGCTGGCGTCCTCGGGTGTGGGCACCAGTTTCTCGATGCCCGCAATCACGATATGCAGGCGCGGCAGGGTGCTGCACAGATCGCCGTTGCCCTCATTGGTCACCAGCATGATCGAGCCGTTTTCGGCGATGAGCGCGTTGGCGCCGATGATCCCGGCATCTGCCTCGAGGAAGCGCTGGCGCAGTACCGAGCGTGCCTCGCGCACCATGTCCGGCACATCGTCCAGACAGCGCTCGCCGAGATCGTGCTTCTGGCGGAACAGCGCCGCCACCTGGGTCTTCGATTTGTGCAGTGCGGGGCCGATGATATGACTCGGTGCCTCGCCGGCCTGCTGGATGATGTACTCGCCGAGATCGGTCTCGAGGACCTCGAGACCGGCACCCGCGAGCGCCTCGTTCAGATTGGTCTCCTCGCCCACCATCGACTTGCCCTTGATGATCTGCCGGGCCCCGGCAGCCTCACAGAGGGCGAGCACGATGCGGTTCAGGTCGGCTGCGCCCGCGGCGTGATGAACCACGCCGCCGCGCGCGCACACGGATTGCTCGAAGTCCGCGAGGTAGCTGTCGAGATGCTCCAGAACGTGGTCTTTCATGGCTACTGCGTAATCCCGCAGTGCTTCGAACTCCGGCGTCTCGTCGATCGCCGCCTGCCGGAGCGCGGGCAGGACGCGGGTCACGGCGCCCAGCACGGGTTTCAACTGCGCATCGGCGAGTGCGATACGGCTGTTCTGCTCGAAGTTCTCGCTGGTGTGCTGCATCAGCCGGGCTCGCTGCCGAGGTGAACACGGGGCGATGCCTGTGGCGGTGCCACGGGCGCTGCAGCGTCGCGGGCATGGCCCGCTCCTACATCGGCTGTTTTGTCGTGGGCGTTGGGCGTTCCTGCATCTGCTTGTTTGTCGCGGGCGTGGCCCGCTCCTACATCGGCTGTTTTGTCGTGGGCGTTGGGCGTTCCTGCATCTGCTTGTTTGTCGCGGGCGTGGCCCGCTCCTACATCGGCTGTTTTGTCGTGGGCGTTGGGCGTTCCTGCATCTGCTTGTTTGTCGCGGGC
>CAMAXE010000024.1 GCA_945862145.1 Klebsiella pneumoniae | reverse complement strand
CCCATCCCCGAGTAGGAGCGGGCCATGCCCGCGACCCATACAACGCCCATCCCCGAGTAGGAGCGGGCCATGCCCGCGACCCCCATCCCCGCGCAGGACCAGGCCATGCCCGCGACCCCCATCCCCGCGCCGCACCAGGCCATGCCCGACCCGCACAACGCCCATCCCCGAGTAGGAGCGGGCCATGCCCGCGACTGCCCGCCCCTTGTGGCGATCGCCCCCGGAGCGCGATCATCCGATTGTCAGCCGACACAAGCAGGCCAGCTCCTTGAGCAACGCTCCCGAACAGCACGAGCACATAGCGGCGCATGACGCGCACTACCGCGCCGAGCCGGACCTCGTCGACAAGGGATTGCAGCACGATTCCGTGGGCCTGATGGGCAGCATCGCCATGGCGGTGTCCTGCGTCGCGCCCGTCTATGCACTCACCGCTGCACTGGGCCCCACGGTGCGCGAGGTGGGCGTGCAGCTTCCCGCCGTGTTCCTCGCGGGCTTCATCCCGATGCTGCTCACCGCCTTCGCCTACCGCGCGCTGAACCGGATGGCGCCGGATGCGGGCACCTCCTTCACCTGGACCGTCAAGGCCTTCGGGCCGTGGGTGGGATGGATGTGCGGCTGGGGGCTGATCGTGGCCAACGTGATCGTGCTCTCCAACACCGCAGGCGTTGCCGCCACCTACTTCTACCTGTTCCTGAGCGAACTCTTCAGCAACAGCGCCATCAGCGATTTCGGCGACGGGAAACTCGTCAACGTGACCACCACCACGCTCTTCGTGGCGATGGCCACCTGGGTGTCGTGGAGGGGGATGTCCACGGCCAAGCGGATCACCTACGTGCTGGTCGGATTCCAGATGGCGGTGCTGTTCCTGTTCTGTGCACTCGCGCTCGCCAAGGCGAGCAGCGGCACCGTTGCCACGTCGATCCCCTTCGAATGGAACTGGCTGAACCCCTTTGCCATCCCCTCCGCGGGGGCGCTGGCCGCGGGACTCTCGCTCTCGATTTTCATTTATTGGGGTTGGGACGTGAGCCTGGCCGCCAACGAGGAAACCAGCGGCAGCGAGCGCACGCCTGCGGTGGCTGCAATCGCCTCGATCATCTCGCTGGCGGGCACTTACCTGCTGGTCGCCGTCGCCACGCAGCGCTACGCCGGTGTGGGCGAGACGGGAATCGGCCTGCGCAGCGATGCCACCCAGGACAACGTTTTTGCGGCACTGGCCGCACCCATCATGGGTGACCGCTTCGACATACTGCTGTTCGGCGCCGTGCTCGCGAGCGCGGCCTCCAGCCTGCAGACCACCTTCATACCGGCCGCGCGCACACTGCTCGCGATGGGTGTCTATCGCGCGATGCCGGCGTTCTTCGCCGACATCCATCCCGCCCACAAGGTGCCGGGCAACGCCACCCTCATGGCCGGCCTGCTCACCGCGGGCTTCTACGGCGTGATGACCCTGCTGAGCGAAAACGTGCTCGGCGACACCGTCGAATCGCTGGGGCTGATGATCTGCTTCTACTACGGGCTCACGGCATTTGCCTGCGCGTGGTACTTCCGCCACGAATACCGGCTGGGCCTGGCGCCGATCGTGACCAAGGGGCTGTTGCCGCTCGCCGGCGGCGGGATGCTCGCGGCGATGTTCCTGCAGTTGAGCGTGAGCAGCTTCGACCCCGGCTACGGCAGCGGCGGTTCGATCATGGGCGTGGGCACGGTGTTCGCGATCGGCGTGGGCATACTCGTGCTTGGCGTGGCCTTCATGCTGGCCTGCTACCTGCGCGACGCCGCGTTCTTTCGCGGCGAAACGCTGCTCCAGAACACGCCGGCGCTGATCATCGAGGATCCGGTGGCCTGAGGCCCGCGCCTCACCAGCCCATTGCAGCGATAAGCCCCGCCAGGTCGAGCTCGCGCTCGGCCTCCTGCACGTGGAGGTTCTCGACCAGCCGCCTGTCCACCACCACCACTGCCTTGCCGGCAGCCGCGGCCTCACGCCAGCCCGCGATGATCCGCACCGCGCGCGCCAACGCCTCGGGCGAGGGTGCGAAGGCCGTGTTGGCAGCGGCGAGTTGCTCGGGGTGTATGAGCGTCTTGCCGTCAAAACCGAGATCCCGCCCTTGCGCGCACTGGCGCGCCAGCGCGGCATCGTCCTCAAGCTCGAGGCAGACACCGTCAAGAATCTCCAGTCCGTGCGCCCGTGCTGCGAGCAGGCAGGCCCCGAGCGCGTGCAGGAGGCCGAGGCGATCGGAGCTCTGGGGGATCCGGCACTCGCGCGCGAGATCCGAGGTGCCCATCAGGATGCCGCGCAACCGACGGTGGGAGCCGGCGACGGCGTCGATGTCGAGGATGCAGCGCGCGGTCTCGGCCATGATCCATAGCGAAGGATCGCCGGGTGCGCCCGCGTCCTCGAGCAGCCTTGCAGCGGCGTGGACGTCCGCTGCCGTGTTCACTTTTGACAACACGATGCCATCGGCACCCGAGCGCGCCAGCGCACGCAGATCATCGGCGCCCCAGGGTGTGTCGAGTGCATTGCAGCGGACCAGCACTTCGCGTGGACCGTAACCGCCGGCGGCAATCGCCGCCACTACCTCGGCGCGGGCATCGACCTTGCGCTCGGGAGCCACCGCGTCTTCAAGATCCAGAATCAGACAATCAGCCGGCAGCGAACGTGCCTTGTCCAGCGCGCGCGGATTCGAGCCCGGCATGTAGAGCGCGGAACGGCGTGGACGGTTGCTCATGGGGCCCCCTGCTTCAGGCGGAATACGGTCATCGATTCTAGTGCTACACGGCACTGCCCGCGCAGGCACTGCCCCGCGTCTGGCCGAGGAGTTCCTCGGGTGTGTGGCCGCTAGGCTCTACAAAAGCCCGGTTGCAGTGGGTGACGCGGCTCACGAGATCGGTGGCAGACACCCGTCAGCTGCGTTCTTCGGCGAAGACCTTCAGGCCGCGTGCCTTGTAGTTGGCCAACGCCGATGGGTGATCGAGCGAACAGGTGTGCACCCAGACACGCTGCGCGCCCCAGGCCCAGGCATCGGTAATGCTGCGTCCGAGCAGATCACCGCCCAGACCCTGGCCGACGAAGCGTGGCACGAGCCCGAAGTAGGCGATCTCGACATCGCCGCCGGCCTGCCGGTGGAGTTCGTAGTAGCCGGCGATGGTGCCGCTGTGCCAGCCGATCCAGGTGCGCAGATCGGGGTTCTCCGCCCAGCTGCGCCACTGTTCGTCGCTCCAGTCGAGTTTGGCGTGCCACTGCCACGGCGCCCCGACCAGCTGGTACAGGAAACGATTCAACTCCCACTGCGGGATTTCGCACTCGCGCGCCTCGAGCGCCGGCTGCCGGCACGCTGCCAGCAGCTCCTCCGGAGCCAGCATCTGCAGGGACCATGTGGTCACAGGCTCAGTCATCGCTCACTCTCCGTAAATCCGGCATCTCGTCGAATAAATGGGGTCTGACCCCAATTATCCAATTTCACGCGATAAATGGGGTCTGACCCCAATTTCATGAATGGGGTCTGACCCCAATTTCATGGCTCGGGCCCCAGATAGGCGGCCTGGACCTGCACCGCTCGGCCCAGCAAGCGCGTCATCAGTGCTGACTGCGACGGCGAGTCCCCCGTGGTGAAGGCCTGAAACAGGCCCTCGCCCGCGGTGTCGGCGCCCAGGACCTCTTCCACGCGACGCGCGACAGCGCCGGAAGGATCCACCACGCACACCTCGGGGCCTGCGAGTTGCTCGATCAGCGGGCGCAGGAAGGGATAGTGCGTGCAGCCGAGCACCAGTGTGTCGGCGTCGGCTGCGAGCAGGGGTGCCAGATGACGCTCCAGCAGCGCGCGGGTATCGGGCCCGTCGAAGTCGCCGGCTTCCACTTGCTCGACGAGTCCGGGGCAGGGTTGTCCGATGACCCGCGCAAAGCCCCCGAAGCGCTCGAGCAGGTCGGCATAACGCCGGCTCTGCAGCGTGCTCGCCGTGGCGAGGATCCCTACGATGCCGCTGCGCGTGGCGAGCGCAGCGGGCTTAACTGCGGGCTCGACGCCGATCACGGGCACCGCGAAGCGGGCCCGGAGCGCAGGCACTGCGGCGGCGGTTGCGGTATTGCAGGCCACCACCAGAGCGCGCGCGCCATGCGCGACCAGAAAGCCCGCCGCCGCCAGCGAGCGTGCGAGCACGAAGGCCTCATCCTTGTCTCCGTAAGGCAGGAAACGCGCATCGGAGAGATACAGGATGTCGAGCGCTGGCATGCGTGCGTGCATCTCGAGCACGATCGAAATGCCGCCCACACCGGAATCGAAAACCCCCACAGGGGCAGGAGCACTCATCGTATGGGGACGGCCTGTGGCAACGACGAGCGACATGGTAGCGAGCGGCCCCTGCGGGCGGCAATCGCGGTGATTGGTGGTGTGCGTTCGGGGTGCTGGGGCGGATGATGCCACGCCGGTTGCGCACCTGATTTCGCGGCCGCGACAGCACGCGGACTCAGCTCCACGCGGCAGCCTCCTTCACCAGCCGTGCATAGCGGGGGCAGATCCACGCATAGAGCACGGCCGCAAGCGCGCCACAGACTGCGGTAACGATGGCCATCGCTTGATAGACCTTCGCCGGATCCTCCAGCAGGTAATCGCTCACCAGCGGCATCAAGGTGGGGCCCAGCCCCAGTCCGATCAGGTTGTTGACCAGCAGATACAGCGCCGCCACCTGCCCGCGCATCTGGTTGGGCGTAATCATGTTGATGGCGAGCGGCGCCATGGCGGTATACGCGCTCATGGTGCAGGCAAGGAGCGCGAGCAGCACATAGGCGCTGCCCAGCGTGGGCATCAGCGGCCCCAGCGTGCCCCAGAGCGTGTTCGACACGGCGATCACCATGCACACACGCATGGCGGCATCGCCGACGCCGCGTCCGGCGAGCGCATCGGCGATGCGACCCGCGAGGAAAATCCCTGTGGTGTTGAGTACCAGCGTGAACACCCCGTTCACGATGGCCACATCACCCACCGGCACATCGAAGCGGCGATGCAGTGCCGTGGGGAGCCAGCCGAGGAAGCCGTAGCCGATGATCGAAAGCAGCCCCAAGGCTACGAAAAAGGGGCCGAAGAAATCGACACGGTCCCACACGAAGCGCAGCGTCTCACGCATGCTGACGTGCCGCGGAGCATCTCCCCCGGCCATCAGCAGACCGCGGCGTGGCGGATCACGCACGGTGAACATCAGCAGACACAGCAGCACGCCGGGCAGCCCCGTAACGATAAACACCATCTGCCAGCTGCGCACCTCGCCCACCAGCGGCAGCACGTATGCCGCATCACTCGTGGACACGGCGTTCACCACGAGGCCGCCGAGAATGAGCGCCAGCCCTGAACCGATCGGGATACCCATGTTGTAGACCCCGAGAGCGCGGCCAAGACGCTCACGGGGGAAGGCGTCCCCGATCAGCGAATACGCAGAAGGCGACAGCGCCGCCTCCCCCACGCCCACGCCCATCCGCGCCGCCACGAGTTGCCAGAAACCGGCAGCCAGCCCGCAAGCGGTGGCGGCAATCGACCACAGGAACACGCCGATGGCGACAATCCAGCGACGGCTGAAGCGGTCTACCAGCCAGCCGGCGGGAATACCCAGAACGCAATAAAAGACCGCAAAAGTGAGGCCCTGCAGCAGACCCACCTGCGTATCGCTCACGCCGAACTCGCGCTTGATGGGATCGACCAGCAGGCCGAGGATCTGGCGGTCGATGAACGAGAACACGTAGAGCACCATCAGCACACCCACCAGGTACCAGGCCTGTCTGGGTGCGGGGTAGGTCTCGGGGGCGCGTGAAGAGGGCGGGACGGCCTCGCGCGGATCCGGACTGTGCATGGTCTTGTTCTGCATGTGACCCCGGGCATTAGCGACTGGACGCACCGGATGAGTGTATCCATCTCCGGGCTTGGCGCCACTCAGCAGCCTGCAGCTACACTGATCCGCGGACCCCGATCCTCACCATAGCCGTCGCAGCGGAAGGCCGAGCGCATGCATCGATCACGGATACTCACCACTGCAGTTGCAGTACTGCTCGTACTCGGCCAGCACGCCTCTGCGACGCCAGCGCCAGCGCCCGCCACCGCAACACTCGCGCTCCATGACTGCCGCATCGAAGGCCCGCGCAGCACGGGTTCGGTGGCGGCGCGCTGCGGGGAGCTCCGCGTGGCGGAGAATCCTGCCGATCCCTCGGGCCGCCAGATCACGCTCGCGGTGGCAGTGGTGCCGGCTATCAGCACGCGCGCCGAGCCCGATCCGCTCTTCATGATTGCTGGCGGTCCCGGGCAGGGCGCGCGCGCGAGCTTTGTGCCCGCGCTGGCCGCACTCGGCAGTATCCGCAACACGCGCGATGTGGTGCTGCTCGACCAGCGCGGCACCGGTGACTCGCAGCCCCTCAACTGCGACATGCCCGAGGACACACTGGACGATATGGATACGCCGCCCGAGGAACTCGCCGCGCTAGCACGGACGTGCTTGTCGGCGCTGCCCGGTGATCCGCGTTTCTACACCACCAGCGTGGCAGTGCAGGATCTGGACGCCGTGCGCGAGGCGCTAGGCTATGCGCGCATCAACCTCTACGGCGCCTCCTACGGCACGCGGGTGGCGCAGCACTATGTGCGCCGTCATCCGGAACGGGTGCGCGCGGTAGTGCTGGACGGCGTGGTGCCTCCGGGGCTCGCACTGGGGCCCGCGCTCGCCACCGACGCCGAGGCCTCGCTGCGCCAGGTGTTTGCCGATTGCGCAGCGACGCCGGATTGCAAGCAGGCCTTCGGCGATCTGGGCGCGGCCTTCGACGCCTTGCGCGCCACGCTCGCTGCAGGCCCGCAGCAAGTGCGCTTCACCGATCCGGTAACAGCCGAGCTGCGCGAGGAACAGTTCGGCCGCGGCGAACTCGCGCTCGCGGTGCGCATCCTGAGCTATGCCGCCAGCTCGCGCGCCCTGCTGCCACTGCTGCTCCACGAGGCCGCAGGCGGCAACCTCGCACCGCTCGCCGCCCAAGCCGCAATGATCGCCGGGCAGTTCGAGGGCATGCTCGCCATCGGCATGCACAATGCCGTGAGCTGCACCGAGGACATTCCGTTCATCGATCCCGCAACGGTGGATCGTGCGGCGCTGGGGCGCAGTTATCTGGGGAGCGCCATGCTGGACGGCTTGCAGGCCATGTGTACTGTCTGGCCGCGCGGCGTGCTGGACGACGACCTGCGCGCGCCCCTTTCATCCACCGTTCCCGCGCTGCTGTTTTCGGGCAGCGCCGACCCGGTCACGCCGCCGGCCTATGCCGCCACCGCAGCCACCGGTTTTTCGCAGCACCTGAACCTGGTGTTCACAGGCCAGGGGCACACCCAACTCGCCGAGCCCTGCGCGCTCGGCATCCTGCGGCGCTTCCTGCAGGCAGGGAGCATCGAGGGGCTGGACACCGGCTGCGTGGCGCAGTTGCGGCAACCGCCGTTTTTCCTCAACTTCAACGGGAGCGCGTCATGATCCGGGTGGAGCAGCTCGCCAAGCGTTTCGGCGGCATTGAGGCCGTACGCGGCGTGAGTTTCGAGTGCCCGGACGGGCAGATCACGGGGCTGTTGGGGCCAAACGGCGCCGGCAAGTCCACCACGCTCAGGATGCTCTACGCCACGCTGGCGCCGGATGCCGGGCGGGCGCTGATCGACGGTATCGACGTGGCGCGCGATCCGCTCGCGGCACGCCGCAGCCTGGGCGTTCTGCCGCACGGCGCGGGGATCTATCCGCAACTCACGGCCCGCGAGAACGTGCGCTATTTCGGCGAGCTGCACGGGATGCGGGCAACGGCGCTGGAATCACGCGTGCAGGAACTGGTGGAGCAACTCGGCATGGCGGAATTCGCCGACCGTCGTGCCGCCGGGTTCTCGCAAGGGCAGCGCACCAAGGTGGCTCTCGCCCGCGCGCTGGTGCACTCGCCACGCCATCTGCTGCTCGATGAGCCCACCAACGGCCTCGACGTGATGGCTACGCGGGCGCTTCGCGAGCTGATCCGCTCGCTGCGGGCCGCGGGCCACTGCGTGCTCTTCAGCAGCCACGTGATGCAGGAAGTGGCGGCACTCTGCGACCGCATCGTGATCATCGACCACGGCGTGGTGGCGGCCGAAGGCACAGCCGCCGAACTGCAGGCGCGCTTCGGCGGCGCCACGCTCGAAGAAAGCTTCGTCCGCGTGCTGGGCGAACAGGAGGGACTCGCATGATCGCCACCCTGCTCACGGTGCTGCGCAAGGAGCTGCGCGAGACCTTCCGCGACCGGCGCACGCTGGTTTCCAGCCTCTTGATGGGGCCCTTGCTGGCGCCACTGCTGCTGGTAGGCGCGATGCAGCTCTCGCTCGAGCGCTCGCTGGATTCCGCCGACGAGAAAGTGCCGCTCACGGTCTCGGGCGCGGCGCACGCGCCGGCGCTACTCGGGTTCCTGCGCGAGCGCGGCATCAGCATCACCGCCCGCGACGGCACGCCAGAGGACATCGCAGCGTGGGTGGCGAAGGACAAGGAACTCGTGGTGCTCGAAGTGCAAGAAGGCTTCGGCAAGGCGCTGCTCGCGGGAGAGCCCGCGCGCCTCGCACTGCATGCGGACGGCTCCGGCACTACCGCCAACCGTCACGCCGAACGCGCGCGCCGGAGCATCCAGATCTGGGCCTCGCGCATCGCCAGCTCGCGCTTGCAATTGCGCGGCATTTCGCCTGCGCTGATGCAGCCCGTGGTGATCGACGACGTGGACCTCAGCACACCCTCCTCGCGCGCCACGCTGATCCTGGGCGTGCTCTCCTACATGGTGCTGCTGGTGATGCTGAGTGGCGGGCTGTATCTCGCCATCGACGCCACCGCAGGCGAGCGCGAACGTGGTTCGCTGGAACCGCTGCTCGCGCTACCAGTGCCGCGCGAGCACCTGATCTGGGGCAAGGTGCTCGCCACGGTAGTGATGATGGCGCTGGCGCTGGCGCTGATGCTCGCGGTGCTCACCGTGATGCTGCGTCGGCTGCCGCTGGAGGAGATCGGGATGTCGGTGAACTTCGGGCCCGCCGTGGCGCTCGCCGTGTTCGGTGCGATGCTGCCCTTCACGCTGGTGGGAGCGGCACTGCTCACGGTGGTGGCCTCGTTCACGCGCAGCTACAAGGAAGCGCAGACCTGGCTCGGCATGGTGCTGCTGGTGCCCACGCTGCCGATCGCGGTGGCGGGTGTGCTGGAGGTGAGCCCGAGCCCCGCGCTGATGGCGGTGCCCAGCCTCTCGCAGCACCTGCTGATGCAGGGACTGCTGCGTGGCGAGCCGCTGCCGGCGAGCTATGCGGCGATCTCGGTGACAGCCACGCTGGGCATTGGGCTTGCACTCGCCTGGGTTGCGGGCCGCCTTTACCGGCGAGAAAAAATCCTCGGCTGAGTGCCTGCGCTCAGAGCGGGTTCAACGGCACGTGCGGCGCAACCTGCTCAAAGAAATTGCGCAGCAGCCGCCAGCTCGTGTCGGTGTCCATGCCACCGACCAGCGGGTGGAGGATGTAGGCATCGTTGGGCGCCAGCGCGGGCGCGGCTGCGATGACCTCCTCGGGGCGCATCACGCGGTAGGTGCCTTGGGCGCGCAGCGTGTCGGCATCCAGCGCGGTGCTGAAAATCGCATCCACACTGGCGCTCTGGTGCCAGCGGGCATAGCAGTTGGTCTCGTACAGGCAGTAGGGCGCGATACGCGACCAGTCAGCAGCCGGCTCCCCGGACACGAACAGAAATCCGTGTGCCATCTCCGCCTGATAGTGCGGGTCGCGTCCGAGCCGACGGCATTCCTCGGCATAGATCGGGTTCAGGCTGGGCACGCCGCCCACGAAGGCATCACCCACGCGCGCCGCGCGCCTGGCCGCGGCCGGCGAGGAGCCACCCATCACCAGCGTGGGGTGTGGCTGCTGCAGCGGCACGGGGCGCACGCGCGCCGCGCGGCCACGGAAACTGAAGGTCTCCCCGGTCCAGGCCTGCTTCAAGGTACTGACGCACTCGTCCATCAGGCGGCCGCGCTCGGCCGGATCCGCGCCGAACATCGTGAACTCGGACTGCAGGTAGCCGCCCAGCAGCAGCACCTCGGCGCGGCCGTGGCTCAGCTGGTCAAGCACCGCCAGATCCTCGGCGAGGCGCAAAGGGTCGAGGAAAGGCACGAGTGCATTCACCTGCAGACGCAGATTACGCGTCACCCGCGCGGCGGCGGCGGCCAGCAGCATGGGGCTCGGGACGTAGCTGTCCTCGCTGCCGTGGTGCTCGCAGAAGTTCACCGTCACGGGGAAGCCCAGCGAATCGACCCAGGCAATCTGGGCGAGCGCGGTGTCGTAGATATGGGCAAGGGACTCGGCGGTGGTCTCGGCCGGCGCGCGGCATTCGTATTTCAGACAGACATAGGCCATGTGCGTAGGGTTGCCCTGTGGGTGGCGGGCGGAGCATAGCCGAGCACTGGCCAGGGCGCCGCGAAGTGTCGGATTCTTTTACAGTCGGAACCGGCAGCCTGAGCCGCTCTGATGACAACTGATTGATCCGTTGTGTATTCCCACGTTTGGCGCTATTTTTGCTCCACTGATGGATATCCTGACCGACATCGGATTCCCGCAGCGTGGCTGCGCCGCACGGAGCCGGTCAATTCACCTGCCTGGGAGGCGTTCGCATGTTTCGCTCATCCTTTGTCATCTGTGCAATCCTGGCCGCCTTGCTGGGTGCCGGCCTTGCGCCCTCCGTCCTCGCACAGAACGCAGCAGAACAAGGCGGCAAGGCCGAAATGGACCGGCCGACCGCCCGCCGGGCCGCAATGGACGAGTGGTACAACGAGACCAGTGGCCGGGCCAAGGGCCCGCGCAAGCTGGGCGGGCCCTTCTCCCGGGAATACATGCGCTTCCTCAATAAGGCAGCCGAGCAGGAGCGGCTGCGCTGGAGCAGCCTGATGCCCACCGCCGAGACCTCGCAGATCGTCGGCAGCGCCCTCACCACGCAGGCCGCAGCAACCGGGAGCACCTGGACGCCAATCGGCCCCACCAAGGCGGATTCCATCACCAATGGCGGGACCCTCACCGGCATCACTGATGCGGGGCGTGTGCGGTCCATCGTGCCGCACCCGACGGACCTCAATACGCTTTACGTGGCGTTCTCCGGCGGTGGCGTCTGGAAAACCACCAACGCTGTACTGACGGTGCCCACCTGGACCCCGCTCACGGAAACTCTGGGGTCGCTGTCGGTAGGGTCATTGGCCATCGACCGCAACAACCCCGACACGCTCTATCTCGGGCTTGGTGATCCCTTCGACGGCACCGGAATAGGCCTGGTGAAGACCACCGACGGCGGTGCGACCTGGTTGCCAACGGTCTATCTGGGCAATTCCAGCGTGATCCCGCAAGTGATCGTCGCGGGTTCTGACTCCAATGTGGTGCTGGCCGCCACCGATAAGGGCCTCTACCGCTCCACTGATGCGGGTGCCAGCTTCGCCAAGGTAGCGCTCGCCACCGGACAGACCCCCGACCCCTACGTGTGGTCAATCGCCGCCACGGGTGGCCTGGGCTTCGTGCTCTCGCTGGAGGCCAACACCGCCGGCACCACCACCACCGACGGCCAGATCTGGAAAAGCAGCGACAACGGCGCCACCTGGACCAAGTCCACCGGCGTGACCAAGAGCGGCGGCGTGGGACGCATCACCGTAGCTGCAGCGACTGGCACGGGCAGCAACGGCTCGACCACGGTGGTCTATGCGATGGCGGCGAAGCCACTCGCCACCACCGCAACGGACCTGGCCGATATCTTCAAGTCGACCAACGGTGGCACCTCCTTCACCGCGCTAAGCGCTGCTACCAAGAAGTACAGTAACGGCAACACCGAGTCGCGCAGCTACAACACCATCCTTGGTGGCCAGGGCTGGTACAACCACATGATCATCGTGTCGCCGACCAGCGACAGGACGGTCTACACCGGCGGCCAGCTGCTCACCGCGCGCACCATCGATGGCTTTTCCAAAATCGCCCAGATCAGCAACTGGTTGAAACAGTTCAGCCTGGGCTACGTGCACGCCGATATGCATGCGGCCGCATTCGTAGGCACTACCCTGTACGTGGGCTCCGACGGTGGCCTGTTCCGCAGCGCCAACCCAACGGCTACCAACCCCACCTGGACCAACCTGAACGAAGGCATCACCACGCACCTGATGTACTCGGTGGGCTCCTCCACGAGCAATGTTAATGCCGTAGTTGCCGGCCTGCAGGACAATGGCACCCGGGTGCGTTCGGGCTCTACTTCAGTCTTCAACCAACCCATCGGCGGCGATGGTTTCGGCTCCGATATCAACGCCTCGGATGCGACCAAGATGCTGGGGAGCCTGTATTACTCGCGGATCTACAAATCCACCAATAGCGGCAGTACCTTTGCGGCCGCCAGCACGGGCATTAGCGAAAGCAACAACAGCGGCACCGCGCCCTTCATCACCCAGATCGCCACGTTTACGGGCGATGCCACCGGCAACACGGTCTACACCACCTCCAACACCAAGGTGTACAAATCGACCAACTACGCGACCAGCTGGACGGCGCTGGGGACCACGGGTCTTGCCACGACACCCTCGGGCGGCGCTGTCTATATCCGTAACGTGTCGCCCAGCCATTCCAATGGCAGCCAGGTAGGTGTGGTAACCAACGGCGGGCGCGTGTTCGCCACCAGCAATGGAGGCACCGCCTGGACGCAGATCGGGAAGAGTTCGAGTGCCCAGTTGTCGGCAAGTCCGGACACCTCCTCTGCGGGCGTCATGCCGGGCAACGAGCTGTCGCTGTCATCGGTCTACTTCGATCGCGTCAGTCCGACCACGATCTACGTCTCCTCGGTTGCGCCTCAGTCAACGGCAACCCACTTGTGGAAAACCACAGACAGCGGCGTCACCTGGACCGCCATCGACGGCAACGGCCTGCCCACCGGCGTACCGGTGAACCTCATCACCTCTGATCCGGGGGATGCAAACACGCTCTATGCCGGCACGCACCTCGGTGTATATCGCTCGCCGGATGCGGGAGCCACGTGGGTGCGCTTCGGCACCGGCCTGCCGCTGGTGAACGTCACGGATCTCTATGTGTCGGAGAATTCGCAGCTGCTGCGCGTAGCCACCTTCGGACGCGGCATCTGGGAACTCGCGCCCTGACAGCGCCTCCCGTAGGAGCGGGCCACCCCCGCGACCGGTGCCCGCACCAGAGGCTCTGGTCGCGCGCATGGCGCGCTCCTACAACCGGGCACAGCGCCTCCCGTAGGAGCGGGCCACGCCCGCGACCGGTGCGGTGCTCGCACCAGAGGCTCTGGTCGCGCGCATGGCGCGCTCCTACAACCGGGCACAGCGCCTCCGTAGGAGCGGGCCACGCCCGCGACCGGTGCTCGCACCAGAGGCTCTGGTCGCGCGCATGGCGCGCTACTGCAGCGGAATCGGTGCTGCCGCACGGGTGCAGCCTCGCCTATTCCCCGCTGAGCCGAACAAGCGAATCAAAACTGCAGTAGTACAGATCCGCGTTCCAACCCACGCCGGGGAACACGACGCCCTGCATGCGGCCTCCGGTGCGGGCCCGGCCTAGCTCCTCGCCGGTCGCGATATCCAGCACCACCAGATCCTCGCGAAGCGCACGGTAATCGTTCACCAGCAACTCGCCTGACTGCGGCAGCAACAAGAGGTGGCTCGCAGCACCGAATCCGCGCTTCTCCCACAGCGGCTCCAGCGCGCGCGAGCCGGGCAGGATGCGCCAGGCCCGCAGCACGGCATGCGCCGAGTCATAGGCCACTGCAATACCGCGGCTGCGATCGATCAACGGCGGGTTGGTGATGGCGCCTCCGGGCAGTCCGCTCACCGGGTAGCGAGCGCAGTTGCTTGCGTCCGCGAGTGAGACCCGCAACAGATTCACCACACCACGGCCCACACCGGCGCCCAACATGCTCAGGAAGTAGCGGTGCCGGCCGTTGTCCATGAACCAGCAGTCCTCTCCGTCGATCACCGGGTCCCAGCCGTAGCCCTGCGCGGGATTGTCGATGTACGGGAACGTCCAGCCAGGATCACGCGCCAGGCGGCGCCGCTCCGGGTCCCAGCGGTAGCGGAACACCGTTTTCGTACCCAACACATACACCGCGTTGCCCGTGGCCGAGAGTCGCGCGATGGAAGGCTCCGGGCAGGGCAACGGCGCACCGATGATTCGCAGCGTGTCGGGATCGATGCAGACCAGCGCGGAATCGCCGCGCTCGCTGAAATCCTTGGTGACCAGCGTGCCGTCATCAAGGATCACGAAGGAGTTGTAAGGCCGCTTGCGGGGCAACTGCAGCGAGGCCCGCAAGCTGCAGTCCGGCGCGAGCCGGTGGCACCAGCGCCCATAAACCACATAGAGATCACCGTTAGAGTGCACCGCCATCCCGCCCGGCCAGGCAGGGCCGCCGGGCAAGGCAGGCGAGCAGGTCAGGGGCTGCAGCGTCAGCGGGTCCAAGCGCTCCACCCAAGCCCGCGTCGGCAGGCCGAAAAAACGGTGGCGCAGCATCTCGTGGCGCAGCAGGTAGACCTCGCCCGGCTCACGCAGCACCGTCATGGTGGGGAAATGCACGCGCCGGCGGGTGATCTGCAAACGCTTGCCGGCGCCCAGCAGCGGAACGCATGGCGACTGCGGCACCTGCAGGCGTGCCGGCCCGCCATCCTCGGCAGGCCAGGGGCTCGGGTAACAGCCCTCGTTGCTCACGCCGCAAACGCCGCTGCGCTCAGGGCATATACACGCCGCCGCTCACGCTGATCAGTTGCCCGGTGATGTAACTCGAACGATCGGACGCCAGAAACATGGCAAGCCAGGCCATGTCCTCGGGGCGGCCGAGCCGCGGTATCGGCAGGCTGCTCATGTTGTAGAGCGAGCCACCCTCCAACGCGGCTTGCATCTCATCAGGCCGCCCCATGGTCTCGAAACCAAAGCGGTTCCAGAAGCTCCCCTGCCCTACTTCGTCGGCTTGGTGCGGCACGATCCAGCCCGGCGCGATGTTGTTCACCCGCACGCCCTTGCGCGCCCATTCCCACGCCAGCGCCTTGCTGAAGCTGTTCACGAAACCCTTGGTGCCACCGTAATGCGCCACGCTGGCTGCGGCCTCGCCGAGCAGCGAGGAATTCGAGGAGATGTTGATCACGCTGCCACTCTGACGGCCCAGCATGTCGGCGGCCACCGCCTGGCAGCAGTTCACCACGCCGTCGATATTGAGCGCGATCTCCCAGCGCCGACCGGCCTCGTCGAAGTCCTCGAACGCAGAAGGATGCGCCACACCGCCGGCGTTGTTCACCAGCACATCCACCGGACCGAAAGCCGCGTGCGTGGCCTCGATCATGGCATCCACCGAGTCGCGCCGCGTGACGTCGGTGGCCACCGGCAGGATGCGCCCGGCAAAGCCCGCGGCTTGCGCCTCGTCGGCGAGCTTGCGGCCCGTCTCGGCATCGCGCGAGGCGCTGACCACATTGCAGCCCTCGCGGGCGAACTCCAGCACCAAGCCACGGCCGATGCCGCCGCTGCCACCCGTGATGATGACCGTCTTGCCGGCGAGCCCGAGATCCATGTGCGTGTCCTTCAGTCGAGTGAGGGGGAAGAAAGCCGTGCATGCAGCGCGCCGTCTACCGGCAGCACCACGCCGTTCACGAAATCGGCGCGGTCGCTGGCGAGAAAAAGCGCCGCATCGGCGATGTCTTCGGCCGTGCCCATGCGACCGCTCGGCACTTGCTTGCAGAAGCGCTCGTAACCCTGCGGGATACCGGCCAGCCACTCACGCACCGGCGGCGTGAGCATGGGGCCCGGCGCGATCACATTGGCGCGGATGCCGCGCGCGCCGAACTCGGTGGCGATGGAACGGACCATATTGATGACACCGGCCTTGGCCGCGCCGTAGGCGGTAAGCCCGGGAGCCGCGTTCAGGCCTGCGCCCGAGGAGGTGACGATGAAACAGCCCTTGCCCTGGGCGAGCATTACCGGCAGCGCGGCGTGGATGGCGAAGTACACGCCATCCAGATTGAGCGCCATGATGCGACGGTAGTCCTCGAGCCCCTGCTGCTCGGTGGGCGTGGGGATCGCGCCGCCGGCGTTGGGGAACATCACGTCCAGCCGGCCGAACTCCGCCACTGCACGCGCCACGGCGGCCTGCATCTGCGCGGCATCGGTGACGTCCGCGACGTGGGCCTTCACGTTGTCGCTGCCAATCCCGGCAACGGCCTCGTGCAGAGCCGCAGCGGAAATATCCACCGCCAGCACGCGCGCGCCCTCGGCCGCGAAGGCCTTCACGCAGGCAAGCCCGATACCGCTCGCAGCCCCCGTGATCAGCACGCTCCTGTCGTGCAGCCCCAGATCCATAGCGCCTCCGAACGGCCTGATTTTCAGATGAACGCGATGATACGTCGAAGGCCGACCGCGATGCGCCCCGCCGCCACCTGCGGCGGCAGGGCCTGCAGTTCCTGCGAGAACACCTCGGCGTTCAGGCTGAGTCCCGGGGCATTGGCCTGCACGGCGCGGATCAACTCCGCGAGCGGCGCCGTGCCCTCACCCGGCACCAGCCTGCCCCACTGCACGGAATCCGCACGGCTGTTCTCGTCGGCGGCGCGGTCGCTCAGCTGGAACTCCTTGATGCTGCCCGGCGGCAGCGCGCGCACATCGGCGAGCGTGGCCCGGCTGCGCGCCCAGTGCCAGGTATCGAGTGTGATACCCAGATTCGCCGCACCCACTTGCTCGCAGATACGCAAGGCTCGCGCGATATCGGGTATGCCGGTGCCGGGCAGGAATTCCAGCGCCACATCTGCGCCCAGCGCTGCGGCACTAGCGCAGAAGGGCGCGAGCGCATCGGCAAACTCCGCGACACTGGCGCGCGGATCGCCCTCGTAATGCGGTACGTTGAAGCAGTCGACGCAAAACCGCTCGGCGGTTTGCAGATGGAGCGCGGCGGTGAACCCATGCTCCTCGGCAAAGCCACACCGCGGGAGCATGCCGAGCGCACCGTCCAGCACCACCCGGCGGATGCCATGGCGATCAAGGAGAGCGCGAAAGTCGGAGCGGCTTAGGCAGGCGCTCACCGGAAACGGCGGCAGCATCACGCTGCTGAAGCCCAGCGATCCGGCCAGCGCCACCAGCTGATCAGCATCCAGCGTCGCGACACTCCCGTAGCAAAGCCCGATCGGCGGGGACACCGGCGTCACCTCAGCGCGGTTCAGCACGTCCGTCCTCCACCGTGAGCGGGTGATTATCGGAGTAGGACACGAGCACGGCAGCGCTCGCGAGAACCACAAGGCACGCGAGGCGAAACAAGGCAGCTCTGGGCATCGCGGGATCTCCGGCTCCGGGGCCCGGCGCCTGTGCGTTCGGGCATCCCGGCCGATGATAGCCTGAGGCCCGCGGCCTTGCGCGCACGCGGCTGTCGGGGATCTGCGTGTAGGATGCGCAAGCATTCGCGAGAGCACGCCCGATGCCATCACCCGCCAACCCGCAGGCAGTGCTGCCGATGCGCGTCGTGCTGCTGCTCTCGGCAGCCGTGTTCCTGAATTATTTCGACCGCGGCGCGCTCTCCATCGCTGCACCGCTGGTGCAGGAGGAACTGCAACTCTCGCCCGCGCAGATGGGCATCCTGTTCTCGGCGTTCTTCTGGTCCTATGCGCCGCTGCAGCCGCTCGCGGGTTGGCTGGCGCAACGCTTCGATGTGCGCCGGGTGCTCGGCTGCGGCCTGGCGTTGTGGGGCCTCGCAACGGCACTCACGGGCTTTGCCACCGGCTTCTGGATGATCCTCGGGCTACGCGTACTGCTCGGGATCGGCGAGAGCGTCTTCTACCCCTGCAACGCCAAATTCCTCGCGCAGCGTGCCGCCGTGCACGAACGCGGACGCGCCAACGGCCTGGTGGCCACCGGGCAGGCGCTGGGCCCACTGGCCGGTACGCTGCTCGGCGGTTTGCTGATGGCAGGCTACGGCTGGCGCCCGGCCTTCCTGCTGTTCGGCATCCTCTCGCTGCTCTGGCTGTGGCCGTGGCATCTGGCCACTCGCGCTGGCGAAACCTCTGGTTCGGCCGCGGGCGCGAGACCCGTGCCCTACCCCATGCTGCTGAGGCAGCGCTCACTCTGGGGCACGAGCTTGGGGCATTTCTGCGGCAACTACGCGTATTACTTCACCCTCACCTGGCTGCCGCTGCTGCTGGTGCGCGAGCACGGGCTCAGCATGGCGCAGATGGCCTGATCCTCATGGCAGGCCTGTTCTTCGGCATGCAGAGCGCGCCGCTGGGCGCGATCTCGCAGACCATCGGCGGGCCGCGCGCTGCCGGTCAGTGGATGGGCGTGCAGAATCTCTGCGCCAACATGGCCGGTGTGCTCGCACCGGTGATCACCGGTTACGTGGTCGAGAGCACGGGGCAGTTCCTGTGGGCCTTCCTGATCGCCGCTGCGGTGACGCTGGCGGGCGTCTTCGCGTTCGGGGTGGTGGTGCAGCGGGTGGAACCGATCGGCTGGGATAACGCGGACTGAGCGCGGCGCTGGAATCCGCGTCACCGAGCGCTCACTCAAGCATGCTGACTGCTCACGGAAACGATCTCACCGGTCATATAGCTCGCGTAGTCGCTGGCCAGGAAGACCATCACGTTCGCGATCTCCCAAACCTCGGCGGCTCGGCCGAAGGCTTCTTTGGCCTCGAGTGCCGCCAGCAGATCGACGGGCGTGGTCTTCTTCAGGAACTCGTGCATGGCAAGCGAGGGCGAGACCGCATTGATGCGCACACCGTAAGGCGCTGCTTCCATGGCGGCGCAGCGCGTGAGCGCCATCACGCCCGCCTTGGCGGCGGCGTAGTGGCACTGCTCGGGCTGGGCGCGCCAGCCAAGCACGGAGGCGTTGTTCACGATCACGCCCGCGTTGCGGGGCAGCATCTTGCGCATCATGGCGCGCAGCATCCGCATGGTGCCGTTCAACGTGATGTCCATCACGCGGTGCCACTCCTCGTCGCTCATGTCGACCAGCGCCCTAGTGCCGCCGAGGCCCGCGTTGTTGATCAGCACGTCCACGCCGCCCATCTGCGCCTCGGCCTCATCGACCAGCGCCTGCACCTGCTCCTCCACCACCACGTTCGCTACACGGCCGAATACCTGTTGCGTGCCGCCGAGCGCCTTCAGCGCCTCCACCGACTTGGCGGTGCGGCCCTCGTGGATATCGCTGATGGTGATCGCGCGGCAGCCTTCCTCAACGCATTTTTTCGCCGCAGCAAAGCCGATGCCCGCACCTGCCGCAGCAGTGATCAGCACGGATTTTCCGGCAAGGAGGTTGTGTCCTTCGACATAGTGGGGAGGCAGTGCCATGGAAATCTCCTGTGAAGCGCGAGCGGGTCGCTCAGGGCTGTCGCATTATCGTCAAATTGGGCCTGCATGATGGGGGATTATCCTTAATCTCCCGGTATCGAGGCCTGCTCGCATGAAGAACCCGCACGTATTCATTGCTACTCCCATGTACGGCGGCATGTGCACGGGTCACTACTGCAGTTCGCTGATGATGACGCTGTTCGCGCTGTCGCAACGGGGCATACAGGCCTCCTACCACTCGCTGTACAACGAATCCCTGATTTCCCGGGCCCGCAATACTTTGGCGAGCTTTTTTCTGGACTCGCAGGCCACTCACCTCATGTTTATCGATGCTGACATCAACTTCCGCCCGGAAGACCTGATCCGCATGATAGATGCCGACGTGGACATCCTCTGCGGGGTGTATCCGAAGAAGGGCATCAACTGGCACACCGTGGGCCAGGCCGCCCGCAATGGCGTGCCCGACGATCAACTTGATCAGTTCACGGGCAACTTCGTCGTGAACCTGGTCCAGCATGCCGACGCGGTCCCGGCCGACAAGGACGTTCCCCTGGAGATCTGGCATGGAGGCACCGGATTCATGCTCATACGGCGCGAGGTCTTCGAACGGACAGAACACGCGGTCCCCGTGTATCTGGACGACGAACTGACGCACATCCGCGAAGGCAAGGTTCACGAGTTCTTCTCTGTCAGCGTCGACCCCGAGACACGACAGTTGCTGTCCGAGGACTATTTCTTCTGCAAGCTGGCGCGCAGCCAGGGGATCAAGGTCCACGCCGCCTTGTGGGCGCATCTGGACCACGTCGGCACCTACGTCTTCACCGGCAATCCGATCGTGTTCCGCTAAGGCGACACCGACGCTTCAGCGACGCGGCTCCTTCGGCATGCCGAGCGCGCGCTCGGCGATGATGTTGCGCTGGATCTGGTTGGTGCCGCCGTAAATGGTGTCGGCACGCGTGAACAGGAAAAGCGACTGCAGGCGGTTGAGTCCGTAGGGCGCGCTCTCGGCGATCTCGGCCTCGGGCCCGAGCACATCCATGGCGAGCTTGCCGAGGTTGCGGTGCCAGATGGCCCAGTAGAGCTTGTAGCTCATGGCCTCGCGCGCCAGCGAACCATCCGCCCCACCCGAGAGCATGCGCATGGCGCTGTAGCGCATGACGCGAAGCCCGATCCAGGCGTCCGCGATGCGCTGGCGGATATCCGGATCCTTGCCAGCGCCGTTCGCGCGCGCGATGCGCACGATCTCGTCCAATTCGTTCTGGAACAGCATTTGTTGGCCGAGCGTGGAGACGCCGCGCTCGAAGCCCAGCAGCGCCATACCGATCTTCCAGCCCTCGCCCGGTTTGCCAAGCATGTCGCCCGGCTCGCAGACAGCCTCGTCAAAGAATACCTCGTTGAATTCCGAGGTGCCCGTCATCTGCTCGATGGGGCGCACCGTGACGCCGGGCTGGCGCAGGCGCACCAGAAAGAACCCGAATCCCGCGTGACCGACCGAATCCGGGTCCGTGCGCGCGATCACGAAACACCAGTCGGATTCGTGCGCGAGCGAGGTCCAGACTTTCTGCCCGCTGATCAGCCAACGTCCAGTGGCCGCATCGAGGTGCGCGCGGGTTTTGACGGCGGCAAGATCGGAGCCGGCGGCCGGTTCGGAATACCCCTGGCACCAGAGCTCGGTGCCGGCGCGGATGCCGGGCAGCAGACGCGCTTTCTGCTCGTCGGTGCCGAAGGCAATGATGGTGGGGCCGGCCAGACCCTCGCCGATATGGCCCATGCGTCCGGGGCCGCCGGCGCGCGCGTACTCCTCGTGGAAGATGACCTGCTGCTCGATGCTGGCCGCGCGACCACCGAACTCCTCGGGCCAACCGATGCAGGTCCAGCCACCGGCGGCCATGCGCCGTTCCCAGTGCTTGCGCTCTTCGGGAAACATGTGTTCGTCGCCCGGCCCACCGCGAAACCGCAGCGGGGCGAACTCACCGTCGAGATTATCTGCGAGCCAGCTCGCGATCTCGTGGCGAAAGTGTTCGTCTGCTTCGCTGAATTGCAGTTTCACAGGCCCAACTCCTGCGCGATGCGCTCGCGGTGCCAGGCAGGCGCGCCGAGAAAAGCCTCGCTGGCACGCGCGCGTTTGAAATAGAGGTGCACGTCGTATTCCCAGGTGAAACCCACCCCGCCGTACATCTGTATCGCCGAGCCCGCATTAAAGAAGGCGGTCTCGGAGCAGCTCGCCTTGGCGAGGCTCGCAGCCTGCGCGAGTTCAGCGCCCACAACACCGCCACGCAGCGCTTCGTCGGCCACGCAGGCGGCGTAGTAGGCGGCGGAGCGCGAAGCCTCGGCCTTCAGCATCATGTCCGCAGCCTTGTGCTTGATCGCCTGGAAGCTCGCGATCGCTCGTCCGAACTGGTGACGCTCCTTGGTGTAGGCAACGGCCATGTCGAGCACCTGCTGCGCCACGCCCGATTGTTCGGCGGCGAGCGCGATGGTGGCGATATCGAGGGTTTTTTGCAGCGCCTCGGACGCATCCTGATCGAGGCCAAGAAGCGCATCACTGCCCAGTTGCACGCCATCGAGCGAGAGCTTCGAGAGTTTGCGCGTCTGATCCATCGTAGGCAGCCACTCGCGGGAGAGGCCCGCAGTACTGGCGGGGACAGCAAAAACGCGAATCCCCTCACCCGGCAGTCGCGCCGCCAGCACCAGCAGATCCGCCGTGTGCCCATCGACGACGTAATGGCTCTCGCCCTGCAGTCGCCAGCCGTCGCCGTGGCGCGTACACGCGAGCGAGATACCGGCGGGGCTCCAGTCGCGACCGTCGCCCATCCAGCCCAGCGTGGCGCGTACCGAACCTGCAGCAATGTCCGGCAGGATCGCTGCTTTCTGCGCATTCGTCGCCGCACAGAGGATCGCTGTGGTGCCCAGACAAACGGAAGAGAAAAACGGCGCACAGAGGAGCCGCTTGCCCATCTCCTCCATCAACGCCACCAGTTCGACGGCACCTAGTCCGAGGCCGCCGAATTCCTCGGGAATATGCATCGCGCTCCAGCCCATCGCGTCGGCGAGTTGGTCCCAGAGCGCGGTCTCGAAACCCTGCTCCGTGGCCATGGCACGGCGCACGGCAGCGGGACCGCTCTGCTCGCGCAGGAAGGCCTCCGCAGATTCGCGGATCATCTGCTGTTCGTCGGTGAAGCGGAATTCCATGGTGGTTACCGTTGTGGGTGGAGGCGAGCCTCAGGCACCGTAGACCTTCTGCGCCGGCAGCTCGGTGGCCAGCAGTTGTTCCATCGCGGCGCCCACTTCGGCAGGCGCCCAGCGATCGCCCTTGTCGACGCCCGCCGTGCTGCGCCAGCCATCGCCAATAGCGATCTTGCCGCCCTCGACCTCGAAGACGCGACCCGTAACGTGGCCCGAGAGTTCGCTGCCCAGCCACACCACCAACGGCGCCACGTTACCGGGGTGGAAGTGGTCGAAGCTGCCGTCTTCCGGCGGTTTCATACGATCACCGAAAACGCCGGCCGTCATGCCCGTGCGGGCCGAAGGCGCGAGTGCGTTGGAGGTGATGCCGTAGCGACGCAGTTCTGCTGCCTGCACCAGCGTGAGCGAGGCGATGCCGCCCTTGGCTGCCGAATAATTTGACTGCCCCACCGAGCCCTGCAGTCCCGCGCCGGAACTGGTGTTGATGATGCGCCCGCTTACCGGCAGACCGTCTTTGGCGCGGGCGCGCCAGTAGTTGCAGGCGTGGCTGCTGATGCAGAAGTGGCCCTTCAGGTGGACGCGGATCACATCGTCCCAGTCCTGCTCGGAGAGGCTCACAAACATGCGATCGCGGCAGATCCCCGCGTTGTTCACCACGATGTGCAGATCGCCGAAGGCGTCGATGGCCGCCTTCACGATGCCGCCGGCGGCCTCGTAGCTGGTGATGTCGCCGGTGTTCGCGAGCGCCTTGCCGCCCGCCGCCGTGATCTCTGCCACGGTGTGATCAGCCGCCGCCTGGTTGATGTCATTCACCACCACCGCCGCGCCTTCCGCCGCCAGCGCGAGCGCGTATTCGCGCCCCAACCCGCCACCCGCGCCGGTAATGATCGCCACGCGTCCGTTACAGATTCCGCTCATTTTTCCTCTCCTCTTGAACTCATCCCAGTTGCTTGCCCGCGATTCCTATCCCGTAGGAGCGGGCCATGCCCGCGACAGGAGGCCTATGCATTTACGGTCGCGGGCATGGCCCGCTCCTACCGGGAGAGTCACAACCGCTCAATGATCGTCACGTTCGCCTGCCCGCCACCCTCGCACATGGTCTGCAGGCCGTAGCGGCCGCCGGTGCGTTCCAGTTCGTGGAGCAGCGTGGTCATCAACTTCGCACCGGAGGCACCGAGAGGGTGACCCAGCGCGATGGCGCCACCGTTCACGTTGGTGTGGGCGTGCGGATAGCCGGTTTCCTGTAGCCAGGCCATCGCCACCGACGCGAAGGCCTCGTTGATCTCGACGAGGTCCATGTCCTCGATTTTCATACCCGCTTTTTTTAGCGCGTGAGCGGTGGCTGCGATCGGCGCGGTGAGATGCCAGATCGGATCGTCGGCACGGACACTCAGGTGGTGGATGCGTGCACGCGGCGTGAGACCGTAGCGCTTCAGTGCTGCCTCCGACACCACCAACAGCGCGGCCGCGGCATCGCAGGTGGAACTCGACACGGCCGCGGTGATTCCCGGATAGGTCGGGTCAACGGGGAGCAAAGTGGCCATTTTCTCGAGCGTGCTGGCGCGCGCTGTCTCGTCCATGCCGAACACCGTGCCATCAGGCAGCGTGTAGGGCACCACCTCACGGTCGAAGCGGCGTTCCGCGATCGCCTTCAGCGCACGGTCGTGGCTCTCCTTGGCGAACACTTCCATCGCCTCGCGGCTGATGCCCCAATGGTCTGCGATGCGCTGCGCCGCATAGAACTGGTTAACCGGTGCGTTGCCGAATCGCTTCTGCCAACCCAGGCTCTCGGCAAAAGGCGTGGTGAAGCCGAGCGGCTGGCCGGCGAGCATCGCCGAGGCGATCGGGATGCTGCTCATCGTCTGCACGCCACCTGCGAGCACCACGTCCTGCGTGCCGCTCATCACCGCCTGCGCGGCGAAGTGCACCGCCTGCTGCGAACTGCCGCACTGCCGGTCCACCGTGGTGCCCGGCACCGAGAGCGGCATGCCGGCCGCGAGCCACGCCGTGCGCGCGATATCACCGGCGAGAGCGCCGATGGTATCGACGCAGCCGAAGATCACGTCGTCGTAATCCTCAGCGGGGATGGCGTTGCGCCCGACGATGGCGCTGATGACGTGCGCGCCGAGGTCGGCGCCGTGCACGGTAGCGAGCGAGCCTTTGCGCTTGCCGGTGGGCGAGCGCAGCGCGTCAACGATATAGGCCTCTGCCATCTGCTGTTCCTCCGGTCAGAACGTTGTGCCGGGACCGATCGCGGCACCGTCTGCGAGCACGGCATCGGCCACGCGCAGTTTGTGGAAAGCGCGATCGCCCCAGGCGGATTCGAGCACCCAGGCGCGCTTGGCGAAAATGTGCACGTCGACTTCCCAGGTGTAGCCCATCGCGCCGTGTACCTGAATGCTGTTACGCGCGGCGAGCGCGGCGGCCTCGCAGGCCACAAGCTTGGCGTGCGATACCGCAACACCTGCGCGCAGCGTGCCGCGGGCGACCTCACTGGCGGCACGTTGCACAGGAGCCTTCGCATACTCGAGCTTCACGGCCACGTTGGCCATCAGGTGCTGCACGGCCTGGAAGGAACCCACCGCCTGGCCGAACTGCTTGCGATCGCGCGTGTAGGCAACCGCGAGCTCGATCAGACGCTGTGCCGCACCGAGCGCCTGCGCCGCTGACGCAAGCGCGCCGCGGTCGAGCGCGGCATCCAGCAGGCTGCGGGCCGCATCACCCGAGGCGAGCACGGTGTCGTCTGCGGGTGCCCAATCAACGCGGAACAGCCGACGCGAGGGATCCAGCCCCTCGTTGGCGGTGAGGGTTACCGCCGCGCGTGGCACGGCGTGGATCACATCGGCGTGTGTGAGCAGCAGCAGATCCGCCACGTGTGCATCGGCCACCAGCGGGTTGACCGGATGGCCCACCGCGATACGCGCCGTGCCCTCGGCGATGCGCGGCAACCACGTTGCCGCCAGCGTCTCATTGCCGGCATCGCGCAGCAGCGCAGCAGCGATCAGGGCCGTATCGACCAGCGGCTCGGGCAGCGCGACATAACCGCAGGCCTCGGCAATCGCCACGAAGTCGGCATCACCGAGCCCAAGGCCACCGTGCGCCTCGGGTACCAGCAAACCCGTGAGGCCGAGCCCCGCGAGCTGCGCCCACAGCGCATTGTCGCGGCCGGTGGTGCTCGCCCAGAGCGCGCGTATGCGCTCGACAGAAACCTCGGCGCAGAGAAACTCCCGCGCGCCCTCGGCGAGCAGCAATTGGTCTTCGGTGAAGCGGAAATCCATGTGCTCTGTCCTCCGCTCAGGCGCGCGGCATGCCCAGCATGCGCTGGGCGATGATGTTGCGCTGAATCTCGTTGGTGCCGGCATAGATCGATCCCGACTGCGAGAACAGGAAGCCGTCGAGCCAGCTACCCACTGGGCCCGCATCGGGTGCGTGGGGCCATAGCTCCGCGCGCGCACCGAGAATGGAGAGCGCCGTCTCGTGCATGTTCTGATCGAGTTCGGACCAGAAGATCTTGTTGGTGCTGGCTTCGTCGGCGATCTTGCCGCCGTTAAGCAGACGGCAGGCGGTCTGGTAGGTGGTGAGGCAGTAGGCCTCGGCATCCATCCACGCCCGAACGACCGCGTCGCGCACGGTGGGATCACGGTCGGCGCTCTCGCGGTTCGACTTGTAAAGTGCCACCAGGCGCGCGGCCGTCTGCTGGAAACGCGCGGGGCTGCGCAGCATCAACCCGCGCTCGAATCCTGCCGTGGCCATTGCTACCTTCCAGCCCCTGCCTTCCTCGCCCAGCAGGCAGTCGGCGGGTACGCGCACCTCGTCGAAGAAGATCTCGGCAAAACCAGGCAGGCCATCCAGCTGCGGAATCGGACGCACCGTGATACCAGGCGTTTTCATGGGCACGAGGATGAAACTCAGGCCGTGGTGGCGCTCGGATGCCGGATCGGTGCGGAACATCCCGAAGCACCAGTCGGCCCACACCGCGCGGGTGGACCAGGTTTTCTGGCCATTGATCACGTAATGGTCGCCGTCGCGGCGCGCGGTGGTGCGGATGGCGGCCATGTCGGAACCCGCGCCAGGCTCCGACCAGCCCTGACACCAGACATCATCACCCGTTGCCATGCGCGGCAGGAAACGCGCTTTCTGCTCCGCCGTGCCGTACTCCATCAGCGTGGGGCCAAGCAGGAAGATGCCGTTCTGGTTCACGCGCAGCGGCGCACCCGCACGCCAATACTCTTCCTCGAAAATCAGCCACTCCACCAGATCAGCACCACGCCCGCCAAGCGTCTCCGGCCAGGTCACCATGCCCCAGCGACCGCTGTTCAGCGTCGCTTCCCACTCCCGATGCTGCTGGAAGCCTTCTTCGGTATCGAAGCTCTTCAGCGGCGCCGCCGGCACGTTGGCCGCCAGCCACGCACGCACTTCAGCGCGAAAGGCGTTCTGCTTCGCTGTGTACTCGAGGTTCATCTCTGCATTGTCCTCGTTACGTCCGTTCTGTTCGTTGCATTGCTCGGCGTCTGCGCTCAGGAGTCCGGTTTTGCCCGCACTGCTCGGTCGCTGTGTGCTGGAACGCGGTTAAGCCCGCACTGCTCGGCGTCTGTGTGCGGGGCTGCTTCATACCCGCACTGCTCGGCGGCTGTGTGCGGGGGGCAGGTGACGCTGCGCTACCGGCGCCTGGCACGTCCATGTGCAGCGCCTACCGACATTCGCGGAACCGCTCCCGGCGATTCCACGAATGTAGGCGCGCTCCGCATCACCTGCCCCTCACACACAGCCGCCTCTTGCCAGCGAAAAATGTTTCATTCCGTTTCGATCAAGCCAAGTCGTGCGACTTTGATCAAACGGCGTCACAAGGCTCCGCTCTTTTCTCTTCGCTATCCCACCCTCACTCAGGGTGAGGCGAGGATTTAGCCGCAGCAATCAATAGCTCAACCAGTCGAAACGCGTTCCACAAAGCTCTCTCCGCTCGCTCCGCCGTGATGGGGAGGGTCTGAGCGCGCCTTCGTTTCAAAAATCGCCGGGAGCGATTTTGGAAACGCAGGTAGGCGCTGGACAGGGACGTCCCAAGCGCCGGTAGCGAACGCCCTCCCCATCGCGGCGGAGCGGGCGGCGCACCACCGTGTCACCGCATCACCTCATCACCGCACCACCGCATCACCACATCACACATCAGCACATCAACGATCGCAGCGCCGCCTCAAAACTTGGCATCACGCTTCTGCACAAACGCGTCCCGCGCCTCCTGCGAGTCATTCATGGTGTAGGCCTCAAGCGTAAGGCCCTGCTCCGTGCGGTACTTGTGCTCGAGATCACCGTCCTCGATGTTGGTTAACGCTTCCTTGGCGAGGCGGATCATCGCCGGGCTCTTGGCGGCGATCTTGGCTGCGATCTCGCGGGCGGCGGCGCGGAGCTGATCGCGCGGCACCACCTTCTCGATGGCGCCCAGGCGGTAACCCTCGGCGGCGTCGATCATCTCGCCGGTGAAATACATGTGGCGCACCTTCTGCACCGGGAAGAGCCGCTGCAGGTGCGCGCCGCCACCCATCGCACCACGGTCCACCTCGGGTACGCCAAAGCGCGCGCACTCGGAGGCCACCACGATGTCTGCCGCGCCGCAGATGCCGATGCCACCACCGAGTACGAAGCCATGCACCGCTGCGATCACCGGCTTGGGGTTGCGGTGAACCGCACGGAAGGTGTCGTAGTTGCCCTTGTTGACCGCGACGATAAGCGAGCGGTCGCTGGCGAGTTCCTTGATGTCGACACCGGCGCAGAAACCGCGCCCCTCGGCGGTGATGATGATCACGCGCGCCTCATCGTTCTGGCCCAGCGCGTCGAGTTCTGCGGCAATGGCTGCCCAACCGGCGCTCGAGAAGGCATTGACCGGTGGATGGTTGAAGACCAGTTCGGCGATGCCGTCGATGATCGTGACGGTGAAAGGTTTGCTCATGACGCCTCGTATCCTCGTTGACGGGCGCGTATCGCACCCGGATTTATCGCGGGCATGGCCCGCTCCTACATCATCGCTACCGGCGAGTCCTAGCACTGTCCCGTGACGCGAATCGCGCGTCCCACAGCATCACTCGATGCCTCCCGTAGGAGCGGGCCATGCCCGCGATCAACGCTGTCTGGTCTGCCAGCCCTCACCCGCTCCTACGCCCTGCCCCGCGCGGCTAACTCGCGCAGACACTCTTCGGCTTCCAGCGCGATGCGAGCGACCAGCTCTGCGCAGGTCGGGAGATCGTCAATCACGCCCGCGACCTGACCGCTCGGCAGCACGCCCTCCTCCGGGTGACCATCGACCATCGCGCGCTGTATCACCATCGGGGCATTTGCCGACATGATTGCCTGCGCCAGTGTGAGGCCGTCATCGCGGCGCATGCGCAGGCCGCTCTGCAGCAGGCTGAAAAGACTGGCGCCGGTGTACTTGCTGTACGCAAGGCCGCTGCTGATCGCGAGCAGCAGCTTGCGCAACGCCCCCGCACGCTCGAGTTCTCCCAGCATCTCGTTCATGACCATGCGCTGCGGCATGCCGTCGATAGCGCGCGAGATGATGATGTCGGCCGGGTTACCGCAGGCGACATAACGCTCCTTGGTGGCCGCGGGAACCGGGCTTTCGACGGTCATCAGGAACCGCGTGCCCATGGCGATCCCGGAGGCACCGAAGGCCATCGCCGCCACCAGGCCGCGTCCGTCCTTGAAACCGCCGGCGCCGACCACCGGCACCTTCACGCGGCGCACCACCTCAGGCAGCAACAGCGTGGTGGACACGGAGCCGGTGTGGCCGCCGCCCTCACCGCCCTGCACCGTGACCACGTCGGCGCCCATCTCCACAGCCTTCAATGCGTGCTTGACCGCGCCCACGGTGGGCATGCAGACCACGCCCGCGTCCTTCAGTTTTTTCACCGTGGCCTTATCGGGCGAGCGGCTGTAGCTGACAGCGCGCACGCCGTGCTTCACCACCAGATCGACGATGGCGGCAGCGTTGGGCTGGTACATGTGGAAGTTCACGCCGAAAGGCGCGCTGGTGAGCTCCTTGGTGCGGAGGATGTCGCGCTCCATCTCCTCGGGTGGAATCGTGGCGCCAGCAAGGAAACCGAAGCCTCCTGCGTTGCAGGTGCCGGCTACGAGCCGTGGATCGGCAACCCAGCCCATCGCGGTCTGCACAATCGGGAAACGGCAGCCCAGCAGTTCCGTAAGACGTGTCTGCAGCAGTTCTGACATGAGCCCTCCCTCAGCGCCGGTCGCCCGGCGGATTGTCCTTGATCTCGCGCGAGCGCAGGTTGTGCGGATCGAGGCGACGGATGATGGCAAGTTGCGCCTCGGTGGGCGCGGGCGTGGTGACGACATCGTCGGGCACATGCACCGGGAACGAGGTGTTCTCCTGCACTTTTGCAGCCGTGATTCCCGGGTGCAGCGAGCGCAGGCGGATCTGGTGCGCGGGGCCACCGAAATCCATCACGCAGAGATCGGTGACCACCAGGCGAATGTCGATTTCCGCCAGCGCATAACCTTTGGGCAGCCGCGCCGGGTTGTAACCGATGGAGCAGACCATATCGCACTCGCCCGCCTTGAAGACGCGCGTGTTGTGTCCGGGTACGAAAAAGGAATTGGCGTGGCTGATGGAATTGCCCGGAAACCCGCGCACGCCGAGCATCTGCGCCTTGGGCTTGGCCGGGTCACCGATGCAGGAGATGTTGGCCTGACCGAAGCGGTCGATCTGCGTGGGTCCGACCATCGCGTGGCGCTTGCCGCCCCAGACGTTGTCGAAGATGCGCGAGAAGCCCATCCAGGTTTCGTATTGCGGCCGGAAATCCGCGCCGCGCCCGCCGACCGGATTCGGCTCGGAAAGCAGGTAGGCCTCGGAGTCGGTCATCATGAGATCAGGACTGGAACTCAGCATCGCGAGCGATGCCGCGAGCCGCGGGATCAGGCCGATGCCGGTGGCGAGCACTTCGCCGTCGCCGCGCCAGGCCTCGGAGCCGGCTGCGATCAGCAGTTCCGCCAGGGTGTATGCGCTGTCGCTCATGGGCGGGTCTCCTGCTCAGTAGGTGGGAAGCGGCAGGGCGCGAATGGCCTCGAGACCACCCACCTGCTGCTGGTAGTGCGCTTCGCCGCCGGCCACGAATTTTTCCATATAAGCCTGCCAGCCGTTTTCCTCGCCTGCGGACGCGACGTAGGCCTTGAGGTGCGCCGTATCGAAACCATACAGAGGGCTGCAGCTCGACGGGTGCGCGCCGCCGGGAATGTGCACCACGCCGGTGGTCTCGGAGCGCTCCCAGAACACCTCACGGGCGCGGACCGGATCGGCAAAGAAGCGGGTGTCCACCAGTTCGTCGCAGCTGACGAAGGTCTGCTTCGCAGCGCGCGCCATGACGTCGTCCATGTAGTGGTCGGGGCCGCTCACCTGGCAGACGCCACGGGCATCGGCGCGCTCGACGTGCAGCAACGCGGCGTCGAGCTCGAGCGCCGGCATCGCCACCAGCTCACGCCCATCGGCATAGGGCGAGATGATGGTCTTGATCTGCGGGTTGCGGGTGAGCACATCCGTACCCAGACCCACACGGGTGGGCAGGAAGGGCAGGCGTTGCGCGGCGGCGCGCAGGCCAAGCAGGAACATGCCCTCGTCGATTTCCATGGTCTCGATGCTGCCGGCCTGCCGCGCGAGGCGGAAGTAAGGCTCCAGCGGGATGAAGTCGAGCGAGACAAAGGCGAACACCAGCTTGCGGATCTTGCCGGCCGCGCAAAGCATGCCGACATCGGCGCCGCCATAGGCGACTACCGTGAGGTCGGTGATGTCGGAGCGCAGGATCTCGCGGACCAGCGCCATGGGCTTTCGCCGCGGCCCCCAGCCACCGATGCCGAGCGTCATGCCGCTCTCCAGCCGCCCGACCACCGCGGCCGCGCTCATCGTCTTGTCCATGCTTGCCAGCCCTCCTGCCACGGCGCCACCCAGGGATAAGCGACGACATTTAATCGCATCTTGAAGCCCTGCATTTTACGCAAAGCATCCCTCTTAATCCACGAAATCACTCTATGCGTCGACCCAAATGTATTTTGTTACGAATTTGTGTCGGCAACCACAGCCTCGCGGGGCCTCACGATCCGGCTAACCCGGTAATCGTGCTTCACGAAGCGCGCGCCCAGCGAACACTCGGTATGGCGTACCCCCGGGATCCGGTGCACGGTCTGGTGCAGGAAGCCGCTCAGCTCCTCGGCGCCGCGCACCATCGTGATCGCCAGCAGATCGAAACGCCCCACCATGATCCCCACGAAACCGATCTGCGCAATGGCCGCAAGCGCCGCCGCCACCTCGCGGCACTGGTGGCTGCGCTCGACCTCGATCCAGATGAACGCGAGGGAAGGGTCGGCGAGCTTGCGGATGTTGGTGATCGCCGTAATGCGGATCTGCCGCTCGTCCTGCATGCGCTTGATCCGCGCCCGCACCGTGCCCTCGGTGACGCCGAGCTCCTCGGCAACGCGGCGATTGCTGGTGCGCGCGTCCTGCGCCAGGTGATCGAGGATCCGCCGGTCGAGCTCATCGAGCAAGCGCGTTTCAGTCATCGAAGGGCACCCAGTCGGGCTGGTTCTTCAGCACATCCACCGCGAGGCCCGCGTGGATGCGACGCACCCCGGGCACTTGCACGATAGTCTCGGTCACCAGTTGCGAGACGTGCCCGTGATCGCGGGCCACGATCAGCAGCTCGATATCGTAGGTGCCCACCACCAGGCAGACCGAGAAGACTTCGGGGATCGCAGCCAGCGCCTCGGCCACATCGAGTGCCGGCCGCTCGTCGACCTCCACGCCAACGGCGAGCAGGAGTTCATAGCCCGATGCTGCAGCGTCGGCCACCGCCACCACCTTCATGCAGCCCGAGCTCTCCAGTGCGCGAACACGGGCGCGCACCGCGGTCTCGGCAACCCCGAGCGCATCGGCAAGGGCGCGGAACGGCATGCGCCCGTCCGCGCGCAGCAGCTCTATCAGGCGCCAATCGGTCTCATCGAGCGCCGCCATCTCGCCGGAGCGGGCGGCGCGCAGATCGCCACGTACGCTCATGGGCGCTCGCGAAGCGCGGTCTTCAGCACCTTGCCCGCGGCGTTCAGCGGGAGCGCCTCGAGGAACTCGACGCTGCGTGGCACCTTGTAGTTGGCCATATTGCGGCGCGACCACTCGATCACCTCCGCGGCCGCCAGCACGCTGCCGGGGCGACACACGATGTACGCCCTCGCAACCTCGCCCATGCGCTCGTCGGGGACGCCGATCACGGCAGCCTGCGCCACCCCGTCGAGCGAGCAGAGCAGGTTCTCGATCTCGGCGGGGTACACATTGAAGCCCCCGACGATGAACATGTCCTTGATGCGATCCGTGATCCGCAGGTAGCCCGCGGCGCTCATCACGCCGATATCGCCAGTCATCAACCAGCCATCGGGCGTGATGGCCTCGGCAGTGGCGGCCGGATCGTCAAAGTAACCCTGCATCACGTTATAGCCGCGCACCCGCACCTCGCCGGGCTCGCCCGGCGGTACCTGCTGGCCAGACGGACTGACGCACTCCACCTCCACGCCGGGCATCGCGCGGCCGGCGGTGGTGGCGATCAGCTCGGCTTCGTCCGAGGCGGCGGTGATGGTGACCACGCCACAGGTCTCGGTCAGGCCGTAGGCAGTCAGTACCGTGCTGAAACCCAGCTCGCTGCGCATGCGACGGATCAGCTCCACCGGCACCGAGGCCGCGCCCGTCACCGCAAGGCGCAGCGAGGAAAGATCGTAGTTCTGACGATCGGGGTGCGCGAGCAGCGTCTGGTACACCGTGGGCGGCCCGGGCAGCATGGTGATGCGATCGCGCTGGATGCGATGCAGCACCTCGAGGACATCGAAGGCCGCCACCGGGAATATCTGCGTGCCGCGGATCAGCGAGGCAAGCCAGCCCGCTTTGTAGCCGAAGGTGTGGAAAAACGGGTTGATGACGAGATAGTTGTCATCGCTGCGCAGACCGACCGTATGGCTCCAGGTATCGAAGACGCGGATGTTCTGCGAATGGGAAGTCATCACGCCCTTGGGCTTGCCGGTGGTGCCGGAGGTGAACATCAGGTCCAGGGTGTCCTGGGGCTCCACGGCGGCCTGCGCCGCGGCGAGCGCGCCCGGATCCACCCCGTCTGCAGCCGCCAGGAAATCGCCCCAGGAGGCCCCGTCGAGCAGCACGGTGCGCTCGAGCCCGGGCAGTGACTGCCCGGCCAGCATGGCGAGGTAGTCGTTACCGGCAAAGACGCTCACGGTGAACAGCAGTCGCGCCCCGCTGCGGTTCAGTATGTAAGCGGCCTCGCCGCCCTTCAGGCGGGTATTGAGCGGCACCAGAATCGCGCCAATGCTCTGCGCCCCGATGGCAACCAGGATCCACTCGAGTCGGTTCGGCGCCCAGATCGCCACCCGATCGCCCCGCCCGAGGCCGGCCGCCAGCATGGCCCCAGACACCCGCCGGCACGCCGCCTCGAGCGCCATGAAGTTGAGCACCTGCGCGCCATCGTGGATGAAAGGTCGCTCGCCATGCGTTGCTGCAGCCTGCGCCAGCAGTTGCGCCATGGTGGAGGGCAGCGGGTGGTCCGACATCGAGATGCTCCGGCAGACGGGCGACGGGAAGACCCGCAAATCCTACGCAGCCCTGCAGCTTAGGGCAATTATTCGTAGTTTCCTCGCCGTCGATCTACGAAATCCATGTTCTGGCGCAGCAGGATTACCTCCCGGCGCGACTGCCTACGCGCGGCGTCTGTGGTTAAGCTTCAGGCAGGCAGCGCCACAGGAGGCCCGCTCATGGGGATAGCCGCGTCCGACGCCGGCACCTCGCCCGTGTCCGTGGCGGCGATCCTGCGCCTCGCGCTGCCCTCAAGCGCCGTCTTCCTGATGGCCACGCTGATGAGCCTGGTGATGATCCGCTTCGCCGCGGCGCTGGGCCCGGATGCCGTGGCTGCGGTGAATGCGGGCGCTCGGCTCTACAACGTTTTTATCGCCCTCTGCGCGGGCATCAGCGCCGGCACGCTGGCCATGGTGTCAAACGCCTGGGGCTCCGGGAAGCCGGCGGAAGCCGCGCGGCTGCTGCAACTCTCGCTGCGGATGGCGGCCGTGCTGGGGGTGGTGCTCAGCGTGTTGTCGGTGGCCGCTATACCCTCGCTGATCGAGGCCTTCGGGCTTGCCTCGACCGCACGCGCCGAGGCGATCGACTACGCACGTTGGCTGGCGCTTTTCTTCGCGCCCATGGCCTTCTGCCTGATCCTCACCAGCGGCCTGCGCTCCGTCGGCGACGTGCGCACACCCATGCTGCTCGCGCTACTGATCAACGCCGGCTGGCTGCTGCTCGCCCGGCGCTGGTCGGGCCATCCGCCCTTCGGCATGGAGCCCCATGTGCGCTGGATAGCCCTCGGCATGGGACTCGGACACGTGCCAGGAGCCGTGCTGGCCTACCAGTTGTGGCGACGCTCGCGGCTCGTGCTGGGGCCGGTGGCGCCCGACGCAGGCGACCGCCGGCGACTGCTGGCGCTGCTGCACACGGGCTACCCCGCGGCACTGGAGCAGGGCCTGCTACAGATCGGGGTGATCGCCTTCATCAGCATCACCGGACGCTACGGCACGGCCGCCTTCGCCGCCTACGGCACCGGCATAAGCCTGCTGTCGCTCGCGATGGTGGTGGGCGTGGGTTTCTCGATCGCGGTCAGCGTGCCGGTAGGCCAGCAGCTTGGCGCCGGCTCCCCGGCCAATGCCCGGCTGGCCGCGCTGCGTGCGCTTAAGCTCTGCGTGGTGGTGCTGGGCGTGCCGGGGCTCGTGCTGGCGCTCAATGCCAAAGCCGTGGCGCTGTGGCTCACGGGCGATGCCGAGATCGCGCGCCTCACGGTGATGGCGATCTACGCCTTCACGGCCGTCCTGCCCATGATCGCAGTCGAGTTCTGCATCGGCGGCGCACTGCGGGGCGCGGGCGATACGCGTTTTCCCCTAATCAATGTGCTGGCGGGATTGTTTGTCGTGCGCTTCGGGCTGGCATGGCTGCTGTCGCGCGCCGGATTTTCGATCGAGTGGATTTACGCAACGCTGGTGGCGGACTACTCCGTGAAAAGCTCGCTGCTCATCTGGCGTTTCCGCTCCGGGCGCTGGATGCACAAGGGTTTGTGGAAAAAGTGAAGGCCCTGTTCGATGCCGACTCGACCGCCGCCATCTAACCTGCGCTGCCGCCCGCCCGCTCAGGCAGGCCACCAACCTCAGGACACCTCACCGTGAAATCTCGCAACGCAACCGCAGCGCTGCTCGCGCTCTGCTCCGCAGCGGCCTTCGCAGACCCTATCGCCACTGACCGCGGCCCTCGCTGCGCGTGGTGGCCGAGTGGGAACTGAGCGAGCGCGTCTCGCTCGGCATCATGCCCGGCGTCATTTCCGACAAGGATGACAATGGCGAGCGCTTCACGGCCGGAATACTCGGGGCCGTGACGGGCTACGCGATCACCGATTCGACGCGCGTGTTTGCGGAGGTCGCCGCCGAGCAGATCGCCGCCGATAACCACGGCGGTGATGTGGTGAATTTCGATATCGGCACGGCACACCTTCTGTCGGAGGACTCACAGGTCGATCTCGCCGCCTCCTTCGGCATGACCGACGAGACGCCCGAGTGGGCGGTGACGGTCGGTTACTCGCTACGGTTCTGATTACCAGCTACGGAGCACGCGGGAGAGCGGCATGAAAATGACATGGTCCATCGGCACAAAACTGTGGACGCTGGCTCTCACGGCGACGGCACTCATCATCGGCGTCGGACTCACCGGGCTGGCGGCCGTGCGCGACATGGAGGTCGCACTCGCCGAAGTGCGCACCAGCGGGCAGGCGCTGCGCTCGCATATGCAGGGCGACATGGTGCACGACGCGCTGCGCTCTGACGTGCTGGCAGCCATCCTGGCAGCGCAGAGCGGCAGGCTGGAGGAGCGCGACGCCCTGGCTGCCGACATCAAGAGCCACGCCACGATATTCCGCGACGCCATCACGGCGGAAAAACAGTTGATCACCGATCCTTCCACGCTGGCGCAGATCCAGGCGCTGTTGCCGTCGCTGGGCGACTACATTCAGGGCGCTGAAAAAATCCAGTCACACTCGTTCCGGGACCTGCCCACGGCGCAGGCAGGCTTGCCAGAATTCGTGGGACTGTTCGAGACCCTGGAGCCGCAGATGGAGTCCGTCTCCGAGAGTATCGAGACTTGGTCGGAGGCCACCGGCGCGCGGGCTCGGGAGACGTCATCAGGCGCGGACGTCACGATCGCCGGTATCGCGGCGGCGGCCGTGCTGCTGCTGATCGCGGCGTCGCGGATTACCCGCGCCATCGTGCGCCCCCTGCAGCGTGCGGTGGAGGTAACCACACGTATTGCTGCCGGAGAGCTCGACAACGTGATCGAGGTGAGCGGCAACGACGAGACCGCACAGTTGCTCGCAGCCATGCAGCGTATGACCGGCACTATCTCGGGCGTCGTAGTACAGGTGCGCGAGGCCGCCGAGTCCGTGACCATCTCCTCGCGCGAGGTAGCAGCGGGAACGCTGGATCTCTCCCAGCGCGTCGAGCAGCAGGCGGCATCGCTCGAGGAGACCAGCAGCACCACCCAGGACATCTCGCGGATGGTGGCAAACAACGCCTCGATGGCAGGTCAGGCCGGGGGCATCGCCAAGAACGCGGTGCGCCGCGCCCGCGAGAGCCGTGGTGTGGTCGAGCGCAGCGCCGGCGCCATGGAAGAAATAAACGCCTCCAGCAGCCGCATCGCGGAGATCGTCGGCACCATCGACAGCATCGCCTTCCAGACCAATCTGCTCGCCTTGAACGCAGCGGTAGAGGCCGCGCGCGCCGGTGAACAGGGCCGCGGTTTCGCGGTGGTGGCCACGGAAGTGCGCAATCTCTCGCAGCGCTGCGCCGCCGCCGCCCGCGAGATCAAGAACCTGATCGGCGACAGCGTCGAGAAAGTCCAGCAGGGCACCAGCCTGGTTCACACCTCTGGCGAAACCATCGCCGGTACGGAAAAGTCGATCGGAGAGCTGACCGGCCTGGTCGACAGCGTGGCCGAATCCAGCCGTGACCAGGCGAGCGGCGTGGACCAGATCAATCGTGCCATCACCCAGATGGACTCGGCCACGCAACAGAACGCAGCCCTGGTCGAGGAACTGGCAGCCGCCAGTGCCTCTATGGAAGCTCAGGCACAGTCCCTGCTGCAAATCGTCGGTTATTTCCGCACGGGCAGCGAGACGGCAGACAACCGGGAACTCCCGGCGCCCGCCTACGGGGCCACGGCGCGTATCTCGCCTGTGACACGCCCCACGCTGCCACCACGCACGGTGCGCAAGCTGCCGGGTCGCTGACCCGGCACTCCACTCTGGACTGGACTGGACTGGACTTCAGGACAATGGTCCGGGTATCCAGCACCGCGATATGGTCTGAAGCTGAAGTTTCACCAACTGCTAGGAGGCTTTCGTGGCTGTAATCACTGGAACCGCGCTTGATAACGATCTTACGGGTACCGGGCTCGCGGACACCATTGATGGCCTGGCAGGTAATGACACGATTTCCGGAGGCTCCGGCGATGACACCATCACGGGCGGGACTGGAAACGACATTGTTGGCGGCGGTCTCGGCAATGACGAGATTCACGGCGGTGACGGGGAGCTTGACCTGCTGTTCGGAGACGAGGGCGACGACGCCTTGTTCGGAGAGGGCGGCGACGACGAACTCGAAGGTGGCTCAGGTAACGACTTCCTCAATGGAGGAGTCGGCGATACCGACGATGCCTTCTTTAACTACGGCGCATCTGCCAGTGGCATCAACTTCGACGGCTCGGGTCACACCGGCGCTGGGCAGGTGGTCATCAATGCGGGGGCGCTCGGCACCGACACCCTGATCGAGATCGAGTATCTCGCGGTGGCGGGAAGCGAGTTCGCGGATACGATCACCGGGGGCTCGGGCTCCGACGTCATCTTTGGCCTCACCGGGGGGGATTTGCTGGTCGGTGGTGCTGGCAATGATTCCCTGCAAGGAAACTCGGGCGATGACACGCTCGATGGTGGCGCAGGAGCCGACCGCGCGAGCTACATCTTCTCCAGTGTGGCGCAAGGCATCACCCTTGACGCCTCTACCACGGGATCAGCAGGCGAGGTCACCCAAGCCGACGGTAGTGGCGGCCTGGATTCTCTACGCAGCATAGAGTCCGTGCTGCTGATCGGAAGCAGTTTCGATGACTCCTTTACGGGTGGATCAGGCGCCGATGACATCCGCGGCGGATCTGGTGGCGACACGCTTGCGGGGGGCGGAGGCAGCGACCTGCTGCTCGACGGCGGGGCCGGTGACGACAGCGTTTCGGGTGGGACCGGCAATGACCTACTGAACGGCGGGGGCGGGAATGACACGCTGGATGGGGGGGGCGGCATCGATACGGTGTCCTACGTGGCAGCCTCGTCGGCAATAGTCGTCAACCTGGCGGCGGGCACCGCCACCGGGGATGGCACCGACACCCTGAGCCTGATCGAAATCGTGTTAGGCAGCGCCCTCGGCGACACCCTGACAGGGGACGCCGTTGCAAACACCCTGAGCGGCAATGCTGGCAACGACACGCTGGATGGCGGCGCCGGCAACGATGTACTTCTTGGCGGAGCCGGCAACGACTCCCTGACCGGCGGGCTCGGCATCGATGCCGCCTCCTTTGCGAGCGCCACGACCGCCGTGGTCGCCAGCCTGCTGAGCGGCAGCGCCAGCGGTGATGGCAGTGACACGCTTGCCGGCATAGAGAACCTCACCGGCAGCTCCCTCGGCGACACACTGACGGGCGACGCCATCGCAAACACCCTGAGCGGTAATGCTGGCAACGACACGCTGGATGGCGGCGCCGGCAACGATGTGCTCCTTGGCGGCGTCGGAAACGACTCCCTGGTTGGCGGGCTAGGCACCGATAACGCGTCCTTTGCGAGCGCCACGACCGCCGTGGTCGCAAGCCTGCTGAGCGGCAGCGCCAGCGGCGATGGCAGTGACACGCTCACCGGCATCGAGAACCTCACCGGCAGCGCCTTGGGCGATACCCTGACGGGCGACGCCGCCGCGAACACCCTGAGCGGCAACGCCGGAAACGACACGTTAGATGGTGGTGACGGCAATGACTTTCTGCTGGGGGGCGCTGGCAACGACAGCATGAACGGCGGATTGGGCATCGATACAGCCTATTACGTAGCCGCTACCTCTGCGGTCGTGGTGAACCTCGCCAATAGCAACGCTACGGGCGAGGGAAGCGACACTCTCGCAGCCATTGAACGCGTATCAGGCAGTGCCTTTGGCGATTCACTGACGGGCGATGCAGGCGGGAACATCCTGTGGGGGAATGCCGGCAACGACACGCTCGACGGCGGCGATGGCAATGACCAACTACTCGGTGGCGCTGGCAATGACAGCATGAGCGGTGGCCTGGGAATCGACACCGTCTCCTACGCCGCGACGACGGTCGCCGTCGTCGTGAACCTGAACCTGACCAGCGGCAACGCTACGGGGGAGGGAACCGACACTCTCGCAGGCATAGAGCGAGTGATTGGCAGTGCCTTCAATGATTCCTTGACGGGCGATGGAGCAGAGAACCTGCTCACCGGTGGCATCGGCAACGACAGCCTGAGTGGCAGCATCGGCAACGACACGCTGGATGGGGGCGACGGCAACGACTGCTTGGAAGGCGGCGCGGGCAACGACTCCATGATCGGCGGTCTTGGGCTCGACACAGCGTCCTACAGCGCCGCCTCGGCAGCGGTCACGGTCAGCCTGTTAACCGGCTCCGCTACCGGGGAGGGCACCGACACCCTCACGGGCATCGAGAACCTCACCGGCAGCGCCTTGGGCGATACCCTGACAGGCGACGTCGCCGCGAACACCCTTACGGGCAATGCGGGCAACGACACGCTCGATGGCGGCGCCGGCAACGATGTACTTCTTGGCGGCGCCGGCAACGACTCCCTGACCGGCGGACTCGGTGTCGATACCGCCTCCTTTGCGAGCGCCACGACCGCTGTGGTCGTAAGCCTGCTGAGCGGCAGCGCCAGCGGTGATGGCAGTGACACCCTTGCCGGCGTAGAGAACCTCACCGGCAGCGCCTTGGGCGATACCCTGACGGGCGACGCCGCCGCGAACACCCTGACCGGCAATGCCGGAAACGACACCCTGGACGGTGGCGCCGGCAACGATGCGCTTCTTGGCGGCGCGGGCGACGACTCCCTGACCGGCGGACTCGGTGTGGACGCCGCTTCCTTTGCGAGTTCCACGACCGCTGTGGTCGCCAGCCTGCTGAGCGGCAGCGCCACCGGTGACGGCAGTGACACGCTTGCCGGCATAGAGAGCCTCACCGGTAGCGCCTTGGGCGATACCCTGACGGGCGACGCCGCCGCGAACACCCTGCGCGGCAACGCCGGCGACGACACGCTGGATGGCGGCGCCGGCAACGACGTGCTTCTTGGCGGCGCAGGCGACGACTCCCTGACCGGCGGGCTCGGTGTCGATACCGCCTCCTTTGCGAGCGCCACGACTGCCGTGGTCGCCAGCCTGCTGAGCGGCAGCGCCAGCGGTGATGGCAGTGACACCCTTGCCGGCATAGAGAGCCTCACCGGTAGCGCCTTGGGCGATACCCTGACGGGCGACGCCGCCGCGAACACCCTGACCGGCAATGCTGGCAACGACACGCTGGATGGCGGCGCCGGCAACGATGTGCTTCTTGGCGGAGCCGGCAACGACTCGATGGTCGGCGGTCTTGGACTCGACACGGCGTCCTTCAGTGCCGCGACGCTGGCCGTTGTGGCCAACCTCGGCACTGGCATCGTCACGGGCGAAGGCAGTGACACGTTGATCGGCATCGAAAACCTTAGCGGCAGCGCTCTCGGCGACGCTCTGACGGGCGACACAATTGCGAACACGCTTACCGGTAACGCCGGCAACGACACGCTGGATGGCGGCGCCGGCAACGACGTGCTTCTTGGCGGCGCGGGCGACGACTCCCTGATTGGAGGTGGCGGCACGGATACCGCTAGCTTCGCCTTCGCCACCGGGGCTGTGACGGCGAATCTCAGCTCTGGCACCGCAGGCGGCGAGGGAAGCGACACCCTGTCCGGCATCACCTCACTGATAGGCGGCAATTCCGGCGATGTACTCACCGGGAACAGCTCTGCCAACCGCCTTAACGGCGGCTTGGGCAACGACACGCTCGCCGGAGCCGGGGGCGCCGACGTGCTGCTGGGAGGCGCGGGAGCAGACCAGTTCCAATTCTCCACCACACCGCTCGGCACCAGCGACCGGGATCTCGTGTCCGATTTTGTGTCGGGAACAGACTCGCTCGGTTTCACAGGAACCGTGTTCTCAGCATTGGGCGCCGTCGGACACTTGTCGGTCGACGCTTTCTTCGCCGGAACCGCAGCCCACGACGCAAGCGATCGCCTCATATACAACGCCACCAACGGCAATCTGTTCTACGATCCGGATGGCAACTTGGCGGGCGGAGTACAACAGGTGCTGGTCGCCAACCTCGGAGTCGGCACGCTTCTCACCGCTGCTGACATCTGGGTGATCTGATCAGGCACAAAAAAGCCGGCGACGGTCACCCGTCGCCGGCTCTTGGTCAAAGCCCTCAGAAGCGGTATTCGAGATCCACCCCGTAGGAGTCTTGGGCCGAGGGGTGCACGAAGGACCCGCCGAATTCCGCCGCCGGGATGACTTCCTGCAGGTACTCCTCGTCGGTCAGGTTACGACCCCAGAGCGTCGCGCTCCAGTTCTCGCCCTCCACGCCAACGCGGGCGTTAACCGTGTCGTAGGCATCGCGGCGCGCCTTGGAGAAGTTCTGGTTGATACCGGGAATGCCCGGGAAGAACGCCTGCCAGATGGTCGGAGTCTCCTCGCCCTGCAGGGTGTGGAACCACATGGCGCCCACGTGCTGCCAGTCGACCCGCGCAAAAGCGGTCACACCCGAGCCGAAGTCGAACTCGAACTGCGCACCCAGGTTGTAGGTCTCCTTGGGAGCCTGCGGGGCGTCGTTGCCCTCGGTGATCGGACGGTTCTTGTTCTCCTTGATCTCGGTGTCGAGCAGACCGAGGCCGCCGAAAAGCGAGATGTGATCCGTCACTGCCGCGTTGAAGTCAGCCTCGAAGCCATTGATCTCCAGTTCGTCGATGGTGGTCACCACGCGCTGGAGGCCGAAGGGGCCGGCGAAGAACTCGAAGAACTGGTTGTCTTTCACCTGCGTGCTGAACACGGAGGCGTTCAGGCGCACGCGCTGGTCCCAGAACTCGGTCTTGGCGCCCAGCTCGAAGGTCTCGGAAACTTCCTTGTCGTAGTCATCGTTGATGCCAAGGCCTGCACCGACCACCTCACCCGGACCGCCATAACCCTCGTTGAACCAGAAGTTCAACAGATCCGCCGTGCCCAGCGAGTTGAAGCCGCCGCTGCGGAAACCAACGCCCCAGCTGGCGTAGACGTTGAGCCCCTCGGCCGCGCCCCAACGCCAGGTGACTTTCGGCTGGAACTGCTCGAAGTCGTTGTCGCGGTCGGGAATGCCACCCGGGTTGGCGACCAGCGCGGGGTTGATCGGAGCGGGGTTGTAGGTGCCGGGCACCAACAGGTTGATGTTCAGACCCGAGTTGTTGACGTTGGGCACCTTGCTATGGACTTCGCGCTCCTCGCGGTCGAAGCGGGCCGCGAAGGCGAGTTCCTGCGTGTCGCTCAGATCGAACTCGATCTGGCCGAAGGCCGCGTAGACACGGGTGTCGAACTGGTCCCAGAAAAGGAGATCGGTGGGATTCGGGCCGGTGGCGGGCACATAGGGCGCACGCTCGAAGCCAAGGCCCTGGTCAGCGCCGTAGGCAACGACAACTTCACGCTGGATATCAGCCGTGTAAGCGCCCGCGATCCAGCGCAGCGACTGGTCCTGCGGCGAGGTGAAGCGCACCTCGGCACTCAGGTCTTCCTGATTGCGCTCCTGGTACTGGTAGCCATCGCAGGAGGTGGGAGTGTAGGGACCATAGACGCCCTTGAAGTCGTTCGCTGAACCGGGCGGCAGCACGCCGAAAGGCTGGAAGAAGCCGCCAAAGAGATCGGGCCGCGTGAAGCTGTTCAGCGTGGCGCGGTCGCTCTGACACTTTGGCGTCAGTTCATAGCCGTAGAAGGTGGCGCTGGTGCCGTCCGAGAGGAGGTATTCCTCGAGATTGGAATAGGCCAGCGTGGTCGTCATGTCGGCCCAGCCAAGATCCCAGTCCGCTTTCACGGAGAGTTCGTCGGTCTGCTGCTCGTTCTCGCCGGGCACGTTGAAGGTGAAGTTGAAATCGGTCTCGTTCACATCGGCAAAAAAGGTCGGGCTGCCGAAGACGGACGCAAAGGTGGGAATGGCAAACACGGCGTTGAAGTTGATAGCGCCGGCCTCGGCCTCCGAGTGGCCAGCGCGGAAGTCGAGCTTGAGGTCCTCGCTCACGTCCCAGATAAGACGGCCGCGGACAGTCTTGTCCTCGCTGAAATCGACGGAGTCATTTTCACCGGTGAAGGTGTTGGAGTAGAAGCCGTCAGTTTTGCGGTAGCTCGCGGCGAGACGGCCACGGACGTTGTCGGCGAGCGGGCCGCTCAGCACCACGGAGGTGTTCTTGCTGGCGTTGTTGCCCGCGCCCACCTTCACCTTGCCCTCAAACTCCTCACCCGGCTCCTTGGTGGTAACCAGTATGGCGCCGGCGGTGGCGTTACGGCCGTAAAGTGCGCCCTGCGGCCCCTTCAAGACCTCGATCTGCTGCACGTCGAGGAGTTCTTCGTTAAAGCTGTTGGGGTTGGTGCTGAGCACACCGTCGACCACATAGGCGAAGGTGGATTCGGCGTCCCGCGTGGAAACGAGGCCGCGGATACTCACCTGGGTGTCGCCGATATTCGCGGTGCTGACCAGGGTGACGTTGGGCATCATCGAGAGGTAGTCGGACTGGCGGGCAATGCCGGCCTGCTCGATCTGTCGCTCGGTGAAGGCGGTGACCGCGATCGGAACCTCCTGGAGGTTCTCGGAGCGTTTACGGGCAGTGACCACGATCTCTTCCAGCGAGGACTGTGCGAACACCGGAGGTGCTCCGAATGCGGCCGCCGCGATCGCCAGCGCCAAGGCGCGCTTGTGGGTCTGTCTCATGTTGTCATCCTCCAGGCATTGTTGTGAAAAAAGGGTCTGCATCCATCAGCTCCCGGCATCCTTGCCTTTCAGCCGGCGCCACAGCGTGGTCTGGCTGATCCCGAGATACTCCGCTGCTCGCGAGCGGTCATTGCCAAATCTACGCAAGGCATCGCGTATCAGTTGTTGCTCCTGCGCGCGGATCGCCCCGGAGGCGGCCCCCGGGCTCTCCGGCGGAGCGTAGAGCTCGGGCAGGACCTGCGGCAGCGCTGCAGCCAGCGCGGCGCCATCGCCAAGCCTCGCCGCACTCACCACGGTGCGCTCCACGAAATTCTCGAGTTCACGGACGTTGCCCGGGAACCGATAGCTGGCGAACGGCTCCTCAAGCGCCGCGGCGATGCGCGCGTCATCGCGCCCAAGGTCGTAGCGATGCAGGTAGTCTGCCACGAGATAGCGGGTAATTGGCACGATATCGTCAGGCCGCTCGCGCAGCGGCAGCAGGTGCAGGCGGAAGACATTCAGGCGGTAATAGAGGTCCTCGCGGAAGCTTCCCTCGCGCACCCGCAGGCGGAGATCCGCATTGGTGGCCGCGACGATCTTGATGTCCAGAGAGATCTCGCGGTTGGATCCCAGCGCGCGGATGCGCCGCTCCTCGATCACGCGCAGGAGTTTCGCCTGCTGGCCGGCAGGCATCTCGCCGACCTCGTCGAGAAAAATCACCCCGCGATGGGCAAGCTCGAGCAGGCCACGGCGACCACCGCGACGCGAGCTGGTGAAGGCGCCCTCGGCATAACCGAAGAGTTCGCTCTCGAAGAGCGCCTCGGGGATCGCGCCGCAGTTGACCGCCACGAACTCGCCCGATGCCCAGGGACCCTCACCGTGAATACGCCGCGCCACCAGCTCCTTGCCGGTGCCGCTCTCGCCCTGGATCAACACCGTGGCAGGCACCTCGGCATAGGCGGGAATAAGTGCGTCGATGCGCTGCATCTCGGGGGAGGCGAACACCAGGCTGCGGCCCGGGGACTGAATACGCCGCGGTACCGGGCCCGCCTCGCGCGGGCCGCGGACACTCTCGAGCACGCGGGCGATGGCGCGCTCCAGCAGCGTTCGGCAGGCGGCGCGCGTGTAGAGCATGATCGCGGGCAGCTCCTCGCGCTCGGCCAGCTCGCAGATCAGGCTGGAACCCACCACCACCTCGAAGCCGGCACGACGGGCCAGCAGGAACTGCTCACGCGCCTCGTCCACGGTGATGTAATTGCGCTGCTCGAGATCGAGCCCGGAAAGCCGGCGCAGCGGTTCAACGATCGGGCGCGGCTCGCCATAGGTGAGCAGCAGGATGCGGCGCGCGAATTCGCTCGCCTTGGCGATGGCCTCCACGACATCGGCATCGCTGATGTCCAGCGCGACCACAGGCACCGTGAGGGTGGCTGCGAGCCAGGCCGCGTTGGCGCCAGCGCTGATCACGACGTCGACCCCTTCCTGTCCCAGCACGCTGCCCGAGGGCTCGTCTCCACCCATCAGGTGCTCGACGATACGGATGTCAGCGCGCTCGCGGAACTCATCGGCAACGGCGTTCATCAATTGCCCGAACTTGCGGTAGCCGACGATCAGTACCCGCGGCCTGGCAAAGGATGCTGACATCTCAGGCCGCCGCGCCGCGAGGAGCAAACAACGCGATCACCTCGTCGACGCCGATGACATCGGCGTACTTGGCATGTAGATCGTGCAGGTTGGCGGCGTGTGCGGGTGCGTCGCGGTCGCCTACTGCCTCGCGGGCGACGATCACGGGATAGTCGTGCTGCAGCGCATCAACGGCCGTGGCCCGCACGCAGCCGCTGGTGGTGAGGCCAGTGACCACGACCGCGTCCGCGCCCTGCGCACGCAGCCAGGCATCGAGCCCGGTGCCGAAGAAACCGCTCGCCCAGTGTTTCTCGAACACAGGCTCACCGTGCTGCGGGGCCAGCCGCGGGTCGATGCCCACCCACGGGCCGTCGGCGGCGAGCAGGTTCAGGGCCGGCACACGGGCCCGGAACACTTTTGCCTCGGCGGGATCGCGGTAGAGCACGGTGGTGAAGCAAACCGGAAAACCCTTCGCGCGGAAGGCCGCGAGCAGCCGCGCCGCCTGCGCCACCACATCGTCGAAGTTGCCGCCGAGCGGACAGTCCGGGCTGGTGAAGCCGGTGCTGAAATCCACCAGTACCAGTGCCGGGCGCTTGCCCGGCGGAAGGCTCCGCCGCTCGAGTTGCACCGCAGCGTCTCAGCCCGTGCCAGCGCGCGTGAAGCGCGGAGGCTGCGGCGGTTCCAGATGGGTCTCGACGCGGGCGCGGGAAATGATCTCCTCGACGCTGCCGCCGCGGTCAAAGAGTGGCAGCGGGCCACGACCAGCCGACAGCTGCGAGCGCAACGCCGCGGTAGCGGACTGGTCCACCCGCGCGTCGTCGACCACAACCACGCCATAGCGCCGCGCGCCCTCCACACTCACGAGACCGCGATCCACATCCTGCGCGACCAGCGCGGGATCACGCGCCAGCGGGTCGCCCCAACCACCACCGCCCCAGGTGTTGAAGTACAGCAGATCCCCTGCCTTCACGGTGACGCGCTCGCACTTGGCGGGCAGCCACTCCTCGCTGCCGTCCGCGCGCACCAGACGCTTGGTGGAGCGCATGCCGGGCTCGCCGCCGTTCACGCCCCAGGGGTACATGAGCCAGCGCTCGTCGTGCACGCCGATGGTGCCGTCGCGCAGGAAACAGTAAGCCACCGAGAGTCCGTTGCCACCGCGGTGCTTGCCGGCGCCGCCGGAGTCCGTGATGGTCTCGTAGCGCTCGATGCGCAGCGGGAAATACGCCTCGATGAATTCGTTCGGCACGTTGGTGAAGCCCGGCCACAGCGAGTGCCCGTCCGGTCCGTCGCCCACCGGGCGCCCGGGAATGCCGCCGAAACCGATCTGGAAGAGCTGGAACCACTCGCCCTTCTGGTCATAACCCGAATAGAACAGGTGCGGGGAATCCGAGAAACCCGCCGCGTTCAGCACCTCGGGCGCGCCCTGCCCGAGCAGCGCGCCCATGACATCGAAGATCCGTCCCAGCGCGTGCGTGCGCCCACTGAGCGCGGCGGGATAGGCGGGTTTCAGCAGCGAGCCGGCGGGGATGCGCACATCCACCAGATCATAGAACCCGTCGTTGAAGAGGATCTGCGGGTCGAAGAGGTTGATAGTGAAGGAGCCGAAGAACATCTTGAACATGTCTTCGTTCAGGTAGAAGTTGATCGAGCTCGCCGCCTGCGGATCGGTGCCAGCGAAATCGAAGATGCAGATCGAGCCTTCGCGCCACATGCGGCAGCGGATCTTGTAGGGCCCGAAACCCACGCCGTCGTCGCAGAGGTAGTCCTCGAACTCGCGCGGCTCGGTGGGGATCAGCGTCTCGATGATGTGCTTCATCGCGTGGTAGTTGCGCTCGAGCATGATTTCCATGGTGCTGAAGAGCACGTCGTCGCCGAAGCGCTCGGCGAGTTCAACGCAGCGGCGCGCCGCCGTGTTGCAGGCCGCCACCAGCGCGTTCAGGTCGAAGCGGTTCCACTGCGGCGTGCGCACGTTGTGCAGGATCAGTTCCAGCAGATCACCCTGCAGCACGCCCTTCTTGTAGAGCTTGGTGGGCGGGATGCGGATGCCTTCCTCGAAGATCGTCTGCGCCGCCACCGGGATGCTTCCCGGCACCGAGCCGCCGTTGTCGGACATGTGGCCGAACATCGCGGCCCAGGCGATGTGACGCCCGTCCTTGAACACCGGCGTCAGCACGATCCAGTCGGGCAGGTGGCTGACTGCCGCGTTGCACATGTACGGGTCGTTGGTGAGGATGATGTCACCTTCCTCGATCTCGCCGCCGTAGGCCTGCGTGAAACCGTGGATGAAGGAGCCGAACTGGCCCACCACCATCTTCCCGGCGCGGTTGGCGATCATCGGGAAGCAGTCGCCCTGCTCGCGGATGCCCGGGCTCATGGCAGTGCGGAACAGCACCGCGTCCATCTCTACGCGCGCGTTACGCAGTGCGTTCTCGATGATGTCGACGGTGACGGAATCGACCTCGACACGTGCGAGGGGATTGAGGTTGGTCTCGAGGATGCGTGCGCTCATCTCAGGTCCTCCCGGCAGGTGCGATCAGCAGGTTGCCGACGGTGTCGATGCGCGCGACGTGACCGGGCAGCAAAAGCGTGGTGGCGTCCATTTCCTGGACAATGGCGGGGCCCGGGACGACCAGGCCATCGTGAAGGAGGTTGCGGTCGTAGATGGGCGCGGCATGCCACCCCCCACTGTGGTAGATACGGGTGTCGTGGATTTTTGCATCGGCGAGCGTGGTGCCCTCGCGGCCCAACTTCAGCACCGGCAGCGCGCGCGCGAGCTGCTTGACCACCGCGCGCAGCATGACGATCTCGTGGCCCTCGCCGAGCGCGAAGGTGAAGAGCTGCTCGTGCTCGCGATCGAAGCGCTCGCGCAACAGCGCCGTGTCGCCGGCCGCGAGTTCGGCGGCGGAAAAACGCAGCGTGAGCTGGAAAGCCTGTCCCGTGTAGCGGACATCGGCCTCGTACTCCACTTCCTGCTCCTCGCGGGAAATGCCATCGGCATCCAGCGACTCGGCCGCACGCACACGGAGTTTCTCGAGATCGGTGAGCAGGTCAGCCACCGCGAGTTCGTCAAGGCGGCGCAGGTAGCTCAACGAGGCCTCATCGCGCACCTGCGTGGTGGCGTCGCCATAGGCGCAGAGCACGCCAGGACCCGGCGGGATGATCACCGGCCAGGCCTGTGTGAGGACGCCGAGCGCGTTGGCATGCAGAGGACCCGCGCCCCCGAAACCCACCAGCGAGAAATCGCGCGGATCGTAGCCCTGCTCGACCGACACCAGACGCAGCGCCCCGAACATCGATTCGTTCACGATCTTCACGATGCCCTCGGCGGCCTCGAGAAGTCCGATGCCGAGCGCGTCGGCGACTTTCTGCACCGCAGCATCCGCGGCCGCCTTGTCGATCACCATGCGTCCCCCTAGACGCACGTCGGAAGGCAAGTAGCCGAGCACCACGTTGGCGTCACAGACGGTGGGCTCCGTGCCGCCCTTCAGATAGGCGGCCGGCCCAGGCACGGCGCCTGCGGACATCGGGCCCACGCGCAGCGCCTTGGTGAGCGCCGGCACGAACGCGATAGAGCCGCCGCCAGCACCCACGGTGCGCACGTCCACGGAGGGTGCGCGAACCCGTACATCGCCCACGATGGTCTCGCGGCGCACGCGCGCGCGGCCGTTCTGGATCAGGGCGACGTCAGTGGAGGTGCCACCCATGTCGAAGCTGAGGATGTCCTGATGGCCCGCCTTGGAGGCGAAGAACACCGCGCCGGCCACGCCGCCCGCAGGGCCGGAGAGCAGCAGGTTCACCGGTGAATCCGCCGCCGCGCGCGCCGAAGCGAGGCCGCCATCGGAGCGCAGGATCGCGAGCTGCACGTCTTCACCCATGCGATCGAAAAGCGCGTTCTGCAGGTTGGTGATGTACTTGGCCACTTCCGGGCGCACGTAGGAGTTCACCACCGTGGTTTCGGTGCGCTCGTACTCCTGCATCTCCGGGACCACTTCGCTCGAGATCGAGATCGACATATCCGGGAAGACTTCACGGGCCACCTCGCGCGCGGCGCGCTCGTTGGCACCGTTCTGGTAGGCGTTGATGAAGCAGATCGTGAGCGCCTGCACGGTGCCGCGCGCTCGCAGACGCTCGAGTTCGGCGCGCAACTGCACGCGATCGAGTTCGCGGATGATGGCGCCGTGGGCATCGACCCGCTCCTCGGCCTCGATGGTCAGTTCGAGCGGTGCCAGCAGGGGCTTCTTCACGAAGCTCACCCAGCCGCCGAGCCCGCCCGGACAAAAAGAGCGCGCCACCTGCAACACCTGACGGAAGCCCGCCGTGGTGACCAGACCGACGCGCGCACCGCGACCGGTGAGCACCGCGTTGGTGGCAACGGTGGTGCCATGCATCACCCGGGAGATGCTGCGCGGGGCGATGCCGGACTCCTCGCAGATCGCGGCAATGCCGTTCAGCACGCCGATGGAGGAATCCTCGGGGGTCGAGGGCACCTTGGCGGTGAAGGTGGCGCCGGTCTCGTCGTCAAGCAGAAGCAGGTCGGTGAAGGTACCGCCCACGTCTACGCCCAGTCTGTAGCTCATCGTTCGGTCTCCCGTCTGTTGCCAAGAGAGTCGCGGGCATGGCCCGCTCCTAAATCTAACCTTCGGTCGCGGGCATGGCCCGCTCCTACGTCCTGCAACCCATTTTTGCGGGCATGGCCCGCTCCTGCATCAATTCGGGTAGTGCGCCGAGCGGGGAGTCCAGTAGGAGCGGGCCATGCCCGCGACTGCTCCCGCGCCGAGCGAACCCACCACCACTTCACGCCGGATACCGCTTGCGGAACCACCCTTGGGCACGCGGCCCCGGCGCGCTACCGCTGAGTTCCTGCGCCAATTGCGAAGCCTCCAGCAGCTTCGGCATGTCGATGCCGGTGTCCATGCCGCAGGCCTCGAGCATCAGCACCACGTCTTCCGTCGCCACATTACCGGAGGCACCCGGCGCAAAGGGGCAGCCGCCGAGCCCCGCGATCGAACTGTCGAACTTGCGGATCCCGGCGTCCAGTGCAGCGTAGCTGTTGGCAACCGCCATGGCGCGGGTGTCGTGGAAGTGGCCAGAGAGCACCGCTGCGCCGTGGCGCACCACCAGCCGTCGCATCAGCGAGTGCACCGCCGCGGGGCTCGCTGCGCCGATGGTATCTGCGATCGCCACCTCGTGGGCACCCGCCACCAACAACTCATCGGTGAGGCGTTCCGTGACAGCAGGATCCACCGGCCCCTCGAAAGGACACTCGAAGGCCACTGAAATATAGCCCTGCACGATCACGCCTTCCTCGCGGGCACGAGCGATGATGCCGCGCGCCACGGCGAGCACCTGTGCGGCGTCAATGCCGATATTCTTCAGGCTCATGGTGTCGGTGGCCGAGAGTACCAGCGCGACCCGCGTGGCACCGGCGGCACGCGCTAGCGCGTAGCCTTTCTCGTTCGGCACCAGCACGCTGAGCTGCAAGCGCTCCTCCGGCGAGAAGCCCGCGAGCACCTGATCGGCGCCCGCCATCTGGGGCACCGCCTTGGGCGAGACGAAGCTCCCGGCCTCGATGTGTGAAAGCCCTGCCGCGAACAGCGCCCTGATCAACCGCACCCGCTCGGCCGGTGGCAGCGTGCGCACCTGGTTCTGCAAACCGTCGCGCGGCCCTACCTCGTTGATAATGACTCGCTCGCGACTCATGCAATGACTCCATCAGAGACCAGCCGGTCGAGGGTTTCGGCCGGCATGCCAAGCAGGTTGCCCAGCACATCGCGCGTATGTTGCCCCAGCAGGGGCGGCGGGGTGAAATCCTCGCCCGGCGTGCGGGAGAGCTTGATCGGGTTGCCGGGGCCGCGCGTCGAGTGGCCGTTGGGGTGTTTCAGTTCGATCACCATGTTGCGATGCAGCACCTGCGAGTCCGAAAGCGCCTCGCTGAAACGGTTGACCGGAGCGCAAGGAATGCGCGAGCGCTCGAGCGCCGCCAGCCAGTGGGCCGAGGTGTTCCCCGCGAGGATCGCATTCAGCCGCTCCTCGATCAGAGCCTTGGCCGCCAGTCGCCCGGGCTGGCCGCGGAATTCCTCACGCTGCAGGGCGGGATCCCCGAGCAATTCCACGAGATTGTCCCAGAACTGGTCGAAAATCACCGCGATCACAATGAAACCGTCGGCGGTGCGGAAAGTGTTGTAGGGCACGTGCACGAAGTGGGCGTTGCCAATCGGGTGCGGATCCTCGCCCGAGAGAAAGTGCATAGTGGCCATATAGTTCAGCATCGAGACCTGGCAGTCGAGCATGGAGATATCAACGTGCTGGCCACAGCCGCTGACATTGCGTTCGACCAAGGCGGCCAGAATGCCCATCACCGCGAACATGCCCCCGCCCAGATCACCGATCGGGATGCCGGCACGGGCGGGGTGTTCCGGATCGGCCCCGGTGATGGACATCCCGCCACCGATGGCCTGCACCACCTGGTCAAAGGCCGGGCGCTGATAGCGCGGCCCGTCGCTGCCGAAGCCCGAGATGGTGGCCGTGATCATGCGCGGGTTGCGGGCAGCGAGGCGCGGGTAATCGATGCCGAGTTTCTGCGTTACCCCGGCGCTGAAGTTGTCGACGACCACATCGGCGGTTTCGGCGAGCTGGTAGAAGAGTTCCAGGCCCTGCGTGGACTTGAGGTCAACGCAGACGCTCTGTTTATTGCGGTTCAGGGTGAGGAAGTAGGCGCCCATGCCGTCCACGGAGTTTTTCGGATCCTTCGCCAACAGCGCCCTGGTGCCCTCCCCGCTCAGGGGCTCGACCTTGATGGTCTCGGCGCCCAGATCGGCAAGAATCATGGTGCCATAGGGGCCGGAGAGCATGTGGGTTAAGTCGAGGATGCGGATCCCGGACAAGGGCTTGGTGTGCATGGTGGCCTCTCGTGGTGAGCAGATAAGGGCACTGCAGGGGGCATGCCAGTTCTCCGGGTTTCGACATCCCAGCACGAGGAAGAATTTTTTCCTTTTTTTTCATGCTGTTGCACTATCTGAGGAGCGGCGTTCGCGAGGCCATGCTCATCCGCAGAGCTTCGCTTAGGCCTGATTTTTTTCGGTATGGAATGTTTTTTTCATTCTGAAACAGATCTCGCAGATGCCAACAAGCGCCCGGAACAAGCAGTCCTCTGCAAAGGCTGGTGCCCTCAGCACTTGCATCGCGCCCGCTCAGAGCACGGTTGGCATCCAATCTGTCTAGGATACGGTGGGGCCGCGGCAGTACCATCGACGACTCTCGTGCCGCCACGACAGCTTTCACGACCAGAGAAGCCCCGCATGAGCAGACTGAATGGCAAGCGCATTATCGTCACCGGCGGCGCGGGCGGCATCGGCAACGCGGCGGTGCGCTTGTTCGCAGCCGAAGGCGCACGGGTGGCTTGCACCTGGCACGGCACCCACCCGGATCTTCCGGCCGGGGTGAGCGCGCAGCGCTGCAGCATCACCGACCGCGAGGCGGTGCACGCCGCCTTCGATGCCATGGCGGCGGAACTGGGGGGGCTCGACGCTCTGGTGCACGCCGCCGGTCTGCACGGCAGCACCCCGGCAAGCGAGATCACAGACGCCGACTGGGACGGCCTGCTCGAGGCCAATGTCAAAGGCACCTGCTGGACCAACCAGGCAGCCTTCGCGCACTTGAAGGCCCACGGCGGCTCGATCGTGAACATGGGTTCGGTGGAGGGCGTGCGAGGTTTTGCGGGCAACGCCGTGTACGCAGCCTCACGCGGGGCGGTAATGGCCTGGACGCGCAGCGTGGCGCTCGAATGGGCCAAGCACCGGGTGCGCGTGAATTGCGTGGCGCCTGCCGTGGCCACCGAGATTTTCCGCCGTCAATGCGAGGGCCTGCCGCCCGAGGTGCTCGCGGGCATTGCAGCGGATCTGCAGCAACGCATACCGCTCGGCGGCACACTGGGTGACCCTGCACAAGATCTCGCCCCGGTGCTGCTCTTTCTTGCGAGCGATGACTCCCGCTTTATCACGGGGCAGACGATCGCTGTGGACGGCGGATTCATGATGCTGGGCTCCTGAATCCCTGCTCAGGTAGGAGCGGGCCAGGCCCGCGACAGCGACCTTCCGCTAGGATCGGGCCAGGCCCGTGACACGTGTCTGGTATGTGAGCAGTCGCGGGCATGGCCCGCTTACAGCCCGTCCCGCTCAGATCGCAGAGCATCAAAGCCAACCGCTGTGGCGGTAAATCGGTCACCGTCCGGGGCGACGCGCCAATAGCCCCGGCTACGATCAGTCTCGTGGAACCTGAACTGCAGCACGCGCCCGCGTGCGTCGATGCTGTAACGCGAGACACTGTCCGCCGCTGAGTTATCGAGAAGCTCCACCGCCAGCAACTGTTCCAGACGCGGATTGGGGAAGGCCATGCCACCGCCCTCGAGCGGGGTGAAAGTAGATTCGCCCTTGCCGCTTACCGGCTTCCCCGCTCCCGCAACAGGCTGCAGGGACCGCAGGTCAAAGCTGACACCCGCAGGGAACAACGAGAGCATCAGACCTGAGGCAAGCGCTTTTCCCCCAAAATCAAAGCGCGCGCCCTGAGCATCCAGCACCGTCACGCCCCCCCTGCCCACGACCATCGCGGATGTTGCGTCACCGGAGACGACGAGCGCCGTGTCCTCGTCGACACCGAAGCCACGGCGCACGCCGGTCTCGCCCAGCGCCCGCACCAGACGGCCGAGTCGCGCGCGATGATCGAAATGCTGATCGACGATGCCGGCACCGAAGAATCCCAGCCCCTTCCAGAGGTAGAGCCGGCCATCGTCTTCGGCCTCGGTCTCGGCGTAGCGCGTGGTGGGCGGCTCTAGCAGGCCGCGGAAACCGTCACCCCCACAAATCATGGCCTCGCTCATGATCGCGGCACCCGCGCTGCTACCGCCCACCACGGCGCCTGCCGCATGGCGCTCGCGGATCAGACGCAGTAGCGGCGTGTCCTTGCCACCGGCGGTGCGCAGCGTACGCACGATCCGCGTCTGGTCCCCGCCCGAGAACCAGACGCCGGACATGTGCTCCAGTCCATCGAGCAGCGCGGGAACAGAGGCATTGCCCGACCAGCGGCTCTCGTCCACCTCGGCCGTGGAGCTGTCGTCTCTCTCGGCCACGGGAAAGACGCGCACACGCTCGGCGGCAACGCCGTGCGCGACAAGGACTGTTCTGGCATAGATGCCGCTCTCTGCGGGACTCTCGCTGGCCGCGGGAATGACCACTACGGGGCCATCACCGGCAAGCGCCGCAACGAATGCACCGTGCGCGGGACTGTCATCACTGAGCGCACCGCCCCCTATGACAAGCTGCCCCGCCGCGCGTGCCGCCGAAGCGACACACAGAAGCGCGAGAAAAAGCCCGGCGACAGTCACGGCGCACCAGTGCCGCGGAATGTGGATTCTGGCTGTCAGATCGAAGCGCCCATCAGTGCCGATCATGCATCACCCCCAAGGACCTCGAGTCGCTGCCTCACCTTTGCCAGCAAATCCCGCTCGCCGGATTGCGCGTGGATCGACTCCAGATTGCGCAGCATACGGGTCAATATCTCTCGTCGCGAAGCCGGCCGCAGCAACTGCGCCAGCGGCGCGCCGAAGCCCGTTGCACGCCGCTCCAACTCTTCGCGGGAGAGGCTGTCGCCGCTGAACGGGTCGATGATGGCAACGCCATCGCGCAGCGTCACCCGCACCAGAAAGTGCCCCGGGAAGGAGACACCCCAGGCCTCGAGCCCGATGTGGCGCGCGAACTCGAGAAACACCACCGCGAGCGAAATCGGGATTCCGCGGCGTGTCTCGAGCACGCGGTGCAGGTAGCTGTTGGCGGCGTCGTAGTAGTTGCCGTCATTACCCGCGAAACCCTCGCTCCCGAAAAAGAACCGGCGCAGGCACTCCATGCGCGCAGCCTCGGTCGAGCTGCTGCGCGCCTGCGCTGCAAGCTTGCCGGCGAGCAGGTCAAAGTTCGTCTGGACGCCCTCGAGGTCGAGGAGGGGCTCCGCATCGGTGGCGATCGAGGCCGCCGCCTCGAAGAGCGGGATCGCGTCCGGCTCCCGGACGAGAAGGCGGAAGTAATCGATGGGTGTGCCTGCAGTCAGCATGGGTGTACGACTCAGCCCGGCGGCTCCCACCGCCCCCCGCTCTCCACCGCGCGCCCCTCGCGAGCGAGCTTGAGCAGGTGTGCCCACAGCGAATACTTGGCCATCGGGAACATCACGCGCGGCACATCGTCATAGGCGCGCTCCACCAGTTCGTCCAGCGTGCCGCCCGCCACAGCCAGTATCTTTGCCACCTTGGCCTCGCGGTTGAGACGATGGCGGATGATCCCGTCCACCACGGCCATGGGCTCGGGCATCAACTCGCCGTGACCGGGAGCGAGCGACCGCAAGGGCAGTGCTTTGAGTTTTTCCAGCGAGTCGAGGTAGTCCTTCATGTCACCGCTCGGCGGGATGATCACCACCGTGGAGCCGTTCATGATGTGATCGCCCGTGAACAGCATGCCTTCCTCCTCGAGCAGTAGGCAGTAGTGGTTGCAGGCATGACCGGGCGTGTGCACGGCGCGCAGCCTGAACTCAGGGGTTTCGAGCAGTGCGTCCGCGCTGAAATCCACATCCGGCCGGAAGATCAGGTCCTGATAGAAATCATCGGGAGCCGCCACGCCGCGCAACTCGGCACCGGTGGCTCGCGCGAGAGGCGTGGCAGCGGGCGAGTGATCCTCGTGCGTGTGAGTGACCAGTATCCAGCGGATGCGTCCAGCGCCTTCGCGCAGAATGGCCTCGATGTGGGAGGGCTCGTCCGGGCCCGGATCGACGACGGCCACAGCCTCGTTGCCCAGCAAATACGTGTTTGTGCCGGGCCCGGTCATTACACCCGGATTGGGCGCGATGATGCGGCGCACGCGCGGCGAGAGCTGGCTGGTCAGTCCGGGTTCAAGTGTGATCATGCGCACTCACTCAGGCAGCGGGTGTGGAAGGCATGCGGTCGCGGGCATGGTTCGCTACGGGGCATGGCGATGTAGGAGCGCGCCATGCGCGCGACAGCAGGCTGCGGGACGATACAGTCGCGGGCATGGCCCGCTCCTACGAAGATGGCGCGCAAGCTAGCCGAGCCCGGCGATCGCGACGACGGGATCCACTTCCGCGTCGTAGTCCACACCCGCCATCCCGAAACCGAAGAGCCGCAGGAATTCCTGCTGGTAACCCGCGAAGTCCGAGAGCTCGTCGATCGTGTGGTTCTCCACCAGCGGCCACCGGCGCTCGACCTCGCGCTGCACATCGGCCTGCAGTTCCTTGCCGTCCATGCGCAGGCGGCCGGCCTCGTCAACGGCTGGCGACGCGGCGAGAAGTTGTGAGCGGAAGAGCCCCTCGACCTGCTCGATGCAACCCTCGTGGGTGCCACGCTCTTTCATCACGCGGAACAACAGCGCGAGGTAGAGCGGCATGATGGGGATCGCGGAGCTGGCCTGCGTGACCACCGCCTTCAGCACCGAGACATACGCCTTGCCGCCGAGCGGTGCGAGCAGCGTGTCGAGCCTGCTGGCGGTGCCATCGAGGTCTTTCTTGGCTGCGCCGATGGTGCCATCCCAGTAAATAGCCCACGTGATGCGATCGCCGAGGTAGGTGTACGCGGTGGTGCGACAACCGTTTGCGAGCAGGCCCTCGTCGGCCAGACGGCGCATCCACATCTCCCAATCCTCGCCACCCATCACGGCCACGGTGTCGCTGATCTCCTCCGCGGAGGCCGCCTCGAGCGCAACTTGCTTGATTTCCTTCTTGTCGGTGTCGAGCGTGCGCTCCTCGACACGACGGCCGATCGGCTTCAGCGTCGACTTGTGCACCACGCCGGTGAGCGGGTGGGTGCGGCGCGGCGCGGCGAGGCTGTAGACCACCAGATCAACCTGCCCCAGCGTGCTGCGGATCAGTTCGACGGTGCGGTCCTTGATCTCGGTGGAGAAGGCGTCGCCGTTGATGCTCCACGCGCCCAGGCCAGCGGTCTCGGCCTCCTGATGGAAAGCCGCGGTGTTATACCAACCCGCGCTCCCGGGCTTGCCTTCCACCCCCTCTTTCTCGAAGAAAACGCCGATGGTGCTCGCGCCGCAACCGAAGGCTGCACTGATGCGCGAGGCGAGTCCGTAGCCGGTGGAAGCGCCAAGCACCAGCACCCGTTTGGGACCGGCAATCGGGCCGCCTGCGCGCACATGCGCGATCTGCTCACGCACCGAGGCCGCGCAACCGGCCGGGTGCGACGTGATGCACATGAATCCGCGGACGCGAGGCTTGATGATCATGGGGATGTCCTGATTCAGTGGTCGCTAGCAACGGGATTATAGTCGCGCCGATGCACCTGGCGCGCGTCGCGCTCCGGCGCCCGGGCGCAGCCCACAAAGGACTATTTACGGAACAAACCCGCACAAAGACTGGGAGCCGCGGGCAGTCAAAGGGCCTATGGTGGGGAAGTGGCCGAATTCCTGCGCAACCGGAGCCTCACTCCCTCCCCGTGTTCGGAACGGCATTCTGCCGCTCCATGACCGCTATCCGATAGATCGTGCTCGTGCATATTCGATAGTGTTTCTTCTACCGCACAGCACTTTTCTATCAGACGGTGAACGAATGAATATCTACGCTGGAAATCTCTCCTACCAGACGAACGAACAAGACCTGCGCGATGCCTTCGAGGCATTCGGTGCAGTCTCGTCCTCGGCTGTCATCAAGGACCGCGAAACCGGGCAATCGAAAGGCTTCGGCTTCGTCGAGATGGCAAACAACGCTGAGGCTGATGCGGCCATCAAGGCGCTGAACGGTCGCGCGATCAATGGTCGCAACATCAAGGTAAACCAGGCCGAGCCGCGCAAGGAGCGCACCGGCGGTGGCGGTGGCGGTGGCGGTCGCTACTGATCAGGCCTTTTGCCAGCCGGGCCTGCCCGGCTGGCCTCTCCCTTCCCCGCTCCTGCCTTTCTCGTGTACCCCGATATGCATCGGGTGCCCACGCAGCCATACCTAAAGCACCAGTTTCCGCAGATCGGCCAGAACTCCCACCAACCAGGTAAGAAAGGCGCCGGCATCGGCACCGTTGATGACGCGATGGTCGTATGACAGCGACAATGGCAGCGTCTTGCGAGGCTGGAAGGCCTTGCCATCCCAGACCGGCCGCACGGCCATGCGCGATACCCCGAGGATAGCCACCTCAGGCGTGTTCACGATCGGGGTGAAACCCTCACCACCGATGTTTCCCAAACTCGAGATACTGAAACACCCACCCTGCATCTCGGCGGGTTTCAATTTTCGCGTGCGCGCCTTGTCAGCCAGTTCACGCGCCTCCGCGGCGAGTTCCCACACAGTCTTGCGATCGACATCGCGGATCACGGGCACCACCAGCCCCTGCGGCGTATCGACCGCGATACCGATATGAATGTATTTCTTCATGACCAGCTGCGTCCCTTCGGGCGCGAGCGAGGAATTGAACCGGGGATGCTCCTTCAGGGCCCGCGCGCAGGCCATCAGGAGGAAGGGTAGTGGCGTGAGTTTGTTAGCCCGATTTTCCATCTCGGCCTTCATGCTCTCGCGGAAAGCCTCGAGATCGGATACATCGGCGTAATCGAACTGCGTTACGTGCGGCACGTTAAGCCAGCTGCGCGACATGCTGGTCACGGTGACTTTCTGGATGCCCGTTAGCGCGAGGCTCTCGACCGGGCCGAAGGCGGCGAAGTCCACCACCGGTACCTGCGGCAAACCCATGACACCGCTCACGCGCAGCGGCTCGGCGAGCCGTTTCTTCACGTAAGCCTGCACGTCTTCCTTCAGGATGCGCCCCTTCGGGCCGCTGCCAGGGAGCTGCGCGAGAGCGACTCCCAGCTCGCGCGCGAGCTGCCGCACGGCAGGCCCTGCGTAGGGAGCCTCCGGGCCGGGGCGCTGACGCTGCGCGGCAGTGCTGCCAGGCTGGTGGCTCTCTTTTTCGAGCAGCCTCGCAATGGCAAGCCAGGCATCGGGTTCGGGCACATCCACTGCGGAAACGGGTACGGACGCAGAAACGGACATGGCAGCAGCAGTCTGGGCAGGAGCGGCGGGCACTACAGCAACGGCCGCGGCAGGCGCAGACTCGATCGCCCCCACATCGGGTCGCAGCACCGCAATCCGCTCGCCCGTGCTCACCTGTGCACCCACGCGCACATCCACCGACACGATGATGCCTGCGGCAGGCGCGGGCATTTCCATCGACGCTTTGTCGCCTTCGAGCACAAGGAGCGACGCCCCCTCGGCCACCCGGTCCCCCGCGCGCACGGCGATCTCGATCACCTCGACGCTGGCGGCACCACCCAGATCAGGGACCAGCACATCCAGCAGATCCGCATCATCAGCCGCAGGCGGCGGCGCAACACGCGGCGCCGCGCGGCGCTCCGCCACAGCGGGCGATACCGGGGCAACACGCGCGGGCTCTGCATCGAACGCAGGAAGATCCGATGCCACCGGAACCGCGGTGGCGGTGGCCGCAGCCGCAGGCGTCGCAGCCAGCGGGACCACGGCATCTTCCGCCACCTCGAGCACAAGGATCGCATCGCCCTGCTTCACCCGGTCACCGATCTTCAGGAGCAACTCACGAACGGTACCCGGGAAGGGCGCGGGGATTTCCATCGAGGCCTTGTCGGATTCGAGCGTGACCAGCGGCTGCTCGGCCGCAACCGCTTGGCCCACCGCCACGGTGAGCTCGATCACTTCGACATCGGCGGAGCCGCCCAGGTCGGGTACGGTGACGGTTTGCAGTTTCACGTTCACTCTCGCGCGCGGGGCGCGCTCCTACACGGTCGTCGGGTTGGGTTTTTCAGGATCGATGCCGAACGTCGCGATCGCCTCAGCGACCACTTTGGGCGTGATCCGGCCTTCATCAGCCAGCGCTTTCAGCGCAGCTACTACCACGAAATGGCGATCGACCTCGAAGAAGTGTCGCAGCCGTGCCCGCGTGTCGCTACGGCCAAAGCCGTCGGTGCCCAGCACGGTGAAGCGCTGCTTGATGAACTGGCGCAGGCCGTCGGTATGGGACTTGATGTAATCCGTGGCCGCGATCACCGGGCCCGTCGCACCGTCCAGCACTGCGGTGACATAGGGCACCCGCGGCGTTACGGCCGGATGCAGCATGTTCCAGCGCTCGCAGTCGATGCCCTCGCGGCGCAGTTCGTTCACGCTGGTGAGACTCCAGACATCGGCATCGACGCCGAAGTCTGCGCGCAGCATGGCCGCGGCAGCACGAACCTCGCGCAGGATCGTGCCAGCACCCATCAGCTGCACCACGTTCTTCGCCTTGGGCGCCGCACTCTCGATGCGGTACATGCCCCGCACGATGCCATCCTCGGCGTCGACCGGCATCTCCGGCTGCGCGTAGTTCTCGTTCATCGTGGTGAGGTAGAAGAACTTGCTCTCGTCGCGGCCGTACATCACCTCGAGCCCGTGATGGATGATCACCGCCAGCTCGTAGCCGTAGGCCGGGTCGTAGCTCACGCAGTTGGGGATGGTGGCCGCCAGCACGTGGCTATGCCCGTCCTGGTGCTGCAGTCCCTCGCCGTTCAGTGTGGTGCGTCCAGAGGTGGCGCCGATCAGGAAGCCACGCGCGCGCTGGTCACCCGCTGCCCACGCCAGATCGCCAATGCGCTGGAAGCCGAACATCGAGTAGAAGATGTAGAACGGCACCATCGTGAGGTTGTGGTTCGCATAGGAGGTGGCCGCCGCGATCCAGGCCGACATCGCACCAGCCTCGTTGATGCCCTCTTCGAGAATCTGGCCCTTGCGGTCTTCCTTGTAATAGAGGATCTGGCCCGCATCGTGCGGCGTGTAGCGCTGCCCCACCGAGGAATAAATGCCTAGCTGGCGAAACATGCCCTCCATGCCAAAGGTGCGCGCCTCGTCGGGCACGATGGGCACCACGCGCTCACCGAACCCGGGCTCTTTCACCAGCGAGGACAACAGCCTGACAAAGGCCATCGTCGTGGAGATTTCGCGGTGGCCACTGCCCTTCAACTGCGCGGCGAAGCTCTCTAGCGGAGGCAGGGTGAGCTTTTCGTCGGTGACCACGCGGTTGGGCATATAACCCCCGAGCGCCTCGCGGCGCTGGCGCATATACACCATCTCGGGGCTGTCGGGACCCGGGCGGTAATAGGGAACGGTTTTCAGCTCCCGATCGGTAAGCGGAATGCTGAAGCGCGTGCGGAATTTCTTCAGGCTCTCGAGATCCATCTTCTTGACCGAGTGCGTCTCGTTCGCCGCCTCGCCCGAACTGCCCATGCCGTAGCCTTTTACGGTCTTGGCAAGGATCACCGTGGGCTGACCCTTGTGGTTGAAGGCTTCCCAGTAGGCGGCGTAGACCTTGTAGGGGTCGTGACCACCGCGGTTGAGGTACATGATGTCGTCGTCGGAGAGATCCTTCACCAGCTCCGCCGTCTCCGGGTATTTGCCGAAGAAATGCTCGCGCGTGTAGGCCCCGCCGTTGAACTTGTAGTTCTGGTACTCGCCATCGCAGACCTCGTCCATGCGCTTCTGCAGCAGGCCGGACTCATCGCGCGCGAGCAGCGGATCCCAGAGCCGCCCCCAGATCACTTTGATCACGTTCCAGCCAGCACCACGGAAGATACCCTCCAGTTCCTGGATGATCTTGCCGTTGCCCCGCACCGGGCCGTCGAGACGCTGGAGGTTGCAATTGACCACGAAAATCAGGTTATCGAGTCCCTCCCGGCCAGCCAGCCCGATGGCGCCCAGCGATTCGGGTTCGTCGCACTCGCCATCGCCCAGGAAGGCCCAGACCTTTCGGTCGGCGTGGTCGGCCATGCCACGGTTCTGCTGGTAACGCATGACGTGGGCCTGGTAGATCGCCTGGATCGGGCCGAGGCCCATCGAGACGGTCGGGAACTGCCAGTAGTCGGGCATCAGCCAGGGGTGCGGGTAGGAGGACAAACCGCGGCCGTCGACCTCACGGCGGAAATTATCGAGCTGCTCCTCGGACAGACGGCCCTCGAGGTAGGAGCGCGAGTACATGCCGGGCGCGCTGTGGCCCTGATACATCACGATGTCGCCGGGCTTGCCCGGGCGTGCAGCGCGGAAAAAATAATTGAAGCCCACGTCATAGAGCGTGGCGCTCGAGAGGAATGTGGCGATGTGGCCGCCAAGCCCCTCGTCCGAATCGTTGGCGCGCATTACCATGGCAAGCGCGTTCCAGCGGATCAGCGAGCGGATGCGCCGATCGACGAACAGGTCGCCCGGCATATGCCGTTCCGACTCAGGCGCGATGGTGTTGCGGTAGCGCGTGGTGATTGCCGGCGGCAGCTTCACACCAGCGTCGGTGGCGTGATCGGCCAGGCACTTCAACAGATAGGCTGCGCGGCCCTTGCCGCGGTGTCGAACCACTGCCTCGAGCGCGTCGATCCACTCCTGCGTTTCCGCGGAATCGATGTCCTCCTGCATGAAACTCCCCTGCTGTCCCGTGGCTCTGGCCCGCGGGCGCAATGCTAACCGAAAACGCTATCCGCTCCGCGCGAAGCCCGGCCCGACAGCACCGTTTGACGTCGCCGCTCAGGCGTCCGGAATCAGGCTGACCGAGATGCGGTTGTTGCGCGCCGCCACGGCGTTCCACTGGCCAGCCGAGGGTTCCTTCTCGGGCGCGGGATAGGGCGCGTTGCGACCCTCGTCTCCGAGCCCATCGACTTCCACACGGATACCGGATGCGGCAATGGCAGGCGATGCGAGCAGGGCGCGAAACTCCGGCGTCTGCCGGGAACTGGCGATACGCGCGTCCTGCTTGCTGAAAAAGCCCTTTACCTCGCAGCTGTCGATGGGCGCCGTGGCATCGGCCACCCGCCAGCCGGCACTCGACGCCACCAGACAATACTGTCCCGAGTGACCCTCCAACTTGATCTTGCCGGTGAACCCGACCCCCTGCAGACGCTCTACCAGGCCACGCACGACCTCGACCCGGTCCCCACCAAACGGCGCCTCGCCGTAGGGATACTGCAGCGTCTGGCTGAGCGCCCAGGAGAGCGTGTCGGCGTAGGGCTTGCGTGAGTCGTCCGCAGTGCCTACCTGCATACTTCCCGCGAAAAACCCCAGCACCGCCGCGGCGGCCGCCAAGACCGCGGCCAGCAGCCAGGATGGGCCGGCACGATCGTCGTCGCGACGATTGGTCTCGGCGAAAGACGACGGCTGCGAGACCGGGGTCAGAGCACGCTCGGCGACGCGCGGGGCTTCCGGCTCCTCGGCCATCTCTGAACGCGTGGCCGAGAGAAATCCCTCTGCCGCGACGGGCGGCTCTGCCGCGGAAGCAGACATCGCCGCGGGAACTGCGACGGAATCATTGGCAGCACCACTGCGCTGGTCGATGCGGCGGAACACCGCCCGCAGCAACTCGCGCGTGGGCGGCTTGGGCAGGATGTCTACCGCCCCGAGCGCCTGCGCCTGGCCGACGTACAGGTCGCCGGATTTGGCGGTGTACATGACGATGGGAATACGGGCCGCGAGGGAGTTGTTCTTGATCTCCTTCACGGCATTGAAGCCTTCCATCCCGGGCATCAGGTGATCCATGAAGATCACGCCGGGGTGGTGATCCTGCAGATAACCCAAGGCCTGCTCGGGGTTGTCGATCACATCGACCTGGAATTCCTCGCGCTCCAGCATGAGTCGCAGCACCTGCGAGGCGGTGCGGGAGTCATCAACGATCAGCGCCGTCTTGTTCTGCATGCTGGCGGCCGGGTAGTGGCGAATCACCGCTCAGTGTAGTGCCCGCTCCGGATCCTGCGTCGGCAGGGCCCATTCAAATCGGTAGTATTTGGCATTCGACTTCCAACGTCCCGCTGCATCGACGCGTCGACCGGGTGGTGGCACTGAAGCCTTGGCCCGATGCGCCTCGCCGGTGCTGTAGAGCACCATCGCGTGACGATCCGCCCCGGCCATACGGCTGCGGAACCACTCTAGCCAATTATCGCGCCCGAGCGCCTCGACCTCCCGTGCAACCTGCTCGAGATCGTCGAAACTGTTGGAGCCCAGCCCCAGATCTGACCACAGCCGCCCGGTTTTTTCGGCGAGGGATCGGGGTTTCTCGCGCAGCCGCGCCGCGAGGGCCATGCGCTGCCCGTTGAACACCTCATCACTCATACTGCCCAGCGCGTCGGATTGCCGGGTGAGGTAGGCCTCGAACTCCTTCACCAGCGCTGCCGGATCAGCCACCGGCGACTGCACCCCGAGCAGCAGGCCAGGCACGCGTGCCAACGGGTAGGGCTGGGCAAAAACCACATAACCCAGCTGGCGCTCGGTGCGCAGCTCGTTGAAGAAAGATGGCCCGAGCACCTGGCCTGCGAGCGCGACCCGGGCCCGCTCGGCCACGCTGGGCGCGCTGCCCTGCAGGTACATCAGCAGCGCTGAATCGGGGTGTTCAATGGCGACACTGCGGACCGACTCGCCGCCCGGCAGAGCCAGCACCTCGATAGCGGGCACAGCCGCTCCCGGCTCACCGCGCAGGACATCGCGGACTTTCAGACCGAGCGCACGCGCCTCATCGGCCCGCAGGTTGCCGTGTGCCAGAACCTCGACAGCCGCGCCGGAACGCAGCCCCGCGGCGAAATCCGCGAGGTCTTGTTCGGTGGCGCCTGCCAGCGCCGCGCGGAGCTCCGCATCGGTATAACTGCGCCGGACCATCGTATTACCCAGACGGTCGATCAGCTGCGTGTAGGGACGCTCCCGATCACTGTTGCCAAGCTCACGCAGCAACTCGGTCTTGAGACTGGCAAAGCGCTCGGCGGGAAAGCGGCTGCGCTGCAGCGAGCGCAGGATCTTGTCGAGCAGCACGTCCATGCGCTGGTCGTAGCCGCCCAACATGAGACTCAGCCCGCGCGAGGATGGCGAGATGCCGTACTGCAACCCGGCCAGCGTGGCCGGGTAAGCGAACTCATTGAGATCGTCCTGCACCAACATCGCGAACAGTGAGCCAAGCGCCGCATCGCGGGCGGTAGCCGTGGCACGCACCGACAACATTTGTACGTAAAGTGAGGCCTTCGGCCCGGGGAACTCGGCGTCTTGCAGATGCCACAGCCGATAACCCGGCTCATCGACCAAGGCCACCGGACGCGCACCCGCACCGGCGGCGAGCCGCTTGGTCGCCACGCGGTCCGGCACGAACTCATTGGGAGCGGGCAGCGCAAGCGAGGGGGCCTTTGCGGCAGCCTCGGCCAAGGCCGCCGCATCGAGTCGGCGCGTGGCGTAGGGAGCCTTGAACCAGCGGCTCTCGCGATCGGTCTGCAGGCTCTGCTCGGTGACCGTGAGAAGCATGTTGTCGGGGCGCAGTTGTGCAAGGTAACTGCCGATAAACGCCGCATCGTAGTCTGCATACAGGTAAGGCCCGCGCAGCACGTCGGCCACGGGGTAATCAGCCAGTCCATTGGCAATGGCGATCACGCTGGCGCTGGCGCTGCCCTTTTCCTTGAACCGGAAACCGAGATCACCGAGCGCTGCCTGCTCGCGATAGCGCCAAGGTTCCACACCACCCTCGCGCAACTGGGTGATCGCTTTGAACACCAGTGCCACGACCGCATCGCGCTCGACGAGCCCGCTCGCGGTGAGCTGTACCATCACTTGGAATGCATCCTGCCCGAAGAGGTCGAAGCCGGCGCCGGCACTCAGGCCCTCGGCCAGACCGCGGGCCTTCAGAACCGAGAGCAGGCCTCCGGGGCCCTCATGTCCCAGCAAGTCACCGATGTAATCCAGCGGTTTCGCTGCCGGACGCTCGCGGCTCGAGGGGACGGGAAAGAGCATCGCGATTTCGCGGGTTTCCTTTTCGGGGCGAATGCGCACCTCTAGCGGCAGCAGGCCGGCGGCAAACATGGACGGCACCGTCTCGAGCGCAGCGGCGTTGCGGTTCCCGATGGGCGTGAAGCGCGGACGCACCAGTGCCTCCAGCTGATCGAGCGGCTGCTTGCCGAGCACCACCAGGGTCATCAGGTTGGCAGAGTAGTGGCGCTCATGAAACGCCAGCAGTTCGGCGCGGATGTCGCCCTCGGTCGGGCGCAGGGTCTGCAGATTACCCACGGCCAGCTTAGCCAGCGGATGTGTGGGCTGCACGAGTTCGCGCAGCACGTCGTACTCGCGTCGGGCGTCGTCCTTCAGACCCATGCGGTATTCGGAGTCGACCGCATTAGCCTCGCGCTGCACATACTCGGGCGTGAACAGCGGCGCCACGAAAAACTGCGCGAAACGGTCGAGTGCGGGCTCCAGGCTGTCGGGCTCGATATCGAAGAAGAAATTGGTGTGATCCACCGCGGTGTAGGCGTTGTGCGAACCGCCGTGGGCATTGATGAAATCCTGGTACTCGTCCGAGTCGGGATATTTGGCGGTACCCAGGAACAGCATGTGCTCCAGAAAGTGCGCCAGACCCTGACGGTCGGCGGGGTCATCTCCACTGCCAGCCCGCACGCGGAGGCTGGCAGCGGACTTGTCCGCAGCAGAGTCGGAGACCAGCATCACACGCAGGTCATTGGGCAATTCGAGGTAGCGGTACTCACGCTTGTCGAGTTCGCTGCGCACCACGGCAGGCGGGGCCTGCGCGGTGATGGCGCAGGCTGCCAGTACAATCACGGCAAAGAACGGCAGGAGACGGGCTGAGAGGACGTGCATGGGTACTCCGCGCGGAAGATGGTGTCAGGGCGAGCGCTTGCGGATCAGGAAGGCATAAGCGCCGTCGGCCTCGGTGGATTCGAGCAGCGCATCGCCGCTTTGCTCGCAGAAAACGCGGAAATCCCGCACCGAACCTGCGTCGGTCGAAAGCACACGGAGCAAGCCGCCGCCGGGCAGGCCATTCAGGCCCTTCTTAGCCTTGAGCAGCGGCAACGGACAACCGAGTCCGCGTGCGTCGACCTCATGAATGGACTCGCCCATTGCCTGTACTTCAGCCCTGGAAATCGCATGCTAGTATAGCTCGCGAGACCTCGTGCACGGCCATCTGGGAGCGTCGGTGCCGATGGAATTATTTTCCTGCGCCGCACTCCAACCGGGCGACGGATACCGAGCAATCCCTTTCCCAGGATCGCAACGAGTTGTACTCCCTGCCCTTCCCCGCCGCGACACCGGCCCTGCGCCGCAGCCTGCTTGCCGCAGCAACCCTGCTGGCGTTTGCTGCAACGCCTGCAGCCGCCGTTGATATCGAGCTGCCCTCGCTGGGCGATGCCTCTTCGGCGGCAGTGTCCCCGGTGGTCGAGCGCAAACTGGGCGGCGCCTGGCTGCGCATGTTCCGCGGGCAGGTAAAGACCGTCGAGGACGCGCTGCTGCAGGATTACCTGGAGCAGGTGGTATTCGACCTCGCAACGCACAGCGAACTGACCGACGCGCGCCTGCATGTGGTCATCGTCGACAACGAAACACTCAACGCCTTTGCTGTGCCGGGCGGGGTGGTGGGACTGAACAACGGCCTGTTGCTGGCTGCACAGCATGAGGATGAGCTCGCCTCGGTAATCGCCCACGAACTGGCGCACCTCAGCCAGCGCCATTACGCCCGGAGCGTCGAAGAAGCAAAGCGCAACGCCGTACCGAACGCGCTGATCCTGCTGAGCTCTCTGGTGCTGGCAGCGACGGCCGGCGGGGGCTCCCAGAGCAGCATGGCAGCCATTGCGGCCGGCCAGGCAGCCATTCAGCAGCAACAGCTACGCTTCAGCCGCGACAACGAGCGCGAGGCCGACCGGTTGGGCATGCTGACACTGGTGGGCGCGGGCTATGACCCGAACGGCATGCCGCGGATGTTCTCGCGCATGCTCGAATCCATGCGCTACAACACCCGTCGCCCGCCCGAATTCCTGCTTTCGCACCCGGTTACGGAAAGCCGCGTCGCCGACGCCAAGAACCGTGCGCGCAACCAGCGGCAGGACGGCAGGCAGGACAGTGCGGATTTCTCTTTCATGCAGGCGCGTGTGCGGCTCGGCTTCGAGGAAACGCCCGGCTATGCGATCAAGCGCTTTCGCGCCGAGATCGCCAACGATGAGGGTCTCTCACCGGGGAACCGCTACGGACTGGTGCTCGCGCTGACGCGAACCAGCGAATTCGAAGAGGCACGCGCGGAGCTCGCACCGCTGCAAAAAAACTACCCCAACAGCATTCCATTGGTGCTGGCGGCTGCAGAACTCGATCTAGCCTCCGGACGCAGCAGCGACGCCGTCGTGCTCCTGCAGCAGCAACTGTCGGTCAATCCGGGCAACCACCCGCTTACGATGCTTTACGCCGATGCCCTGCTACGCGCGGGCAAACCGCAAGAAGCAGAGACGCTGCTGGTGGAACACGCCGAGGACCACCCCGACGACCCGCAGGTCTGGTACGCGCTCGCCGAGACGCACGGCCTGGCCGGGAACATCCTAGATGTGCATCGCGCGCGCGCCGAATACTTCATCCTTAACGGCGCTCTGGAGCAGGCAGAAAAGCAACTCGGCTATGCGTTGAACCTGGCCCGCGACGACTTCCACGCCACGGCCGGCATACAGGCGCGCATCACCGACATCCGCGATATGCAGCAGGAGATGAAAGACCTCTGACGAATGGCTGCCGGGCTCGGTGGCTTGACACCATCAACTCCGGGGAAAAGCCCTGCCCTAGGCGTTGCCGCTCACGGCCAATGCGCGCTGCTTCGAGAAGTTCAGCATCCGGTGCAACGGCCGCACGGCCTTCTGGCAGAGCTCCGGAGACACCAGAACCTCACCACTGCCATGCTCGAGGCAGTACAGCAGGCTCTGCAAATCGTTCATGGCCATCCACGGGCAGTGCGAGCAGCTCCGGCAGGTGGCGCCCTCCCCCGCCGTGGGGGCGATGATGAATTCCTTGTCGGGCACCTGCTTTTTCAGCTGGTAGAAAATGCCCTGGTCGGTGGCCACTACGAACTGGCGGTTAGGCAGGGTGCGTGCGGCGTCGATGATCTGAGTGGTGCTGCCCACGGCATCCGCCAACTCGATCACGGCCTGTGGCGACTCGGGATGCACCAACACGGCGGCATCCGGGTAGACACGCCTCATGTCCTCGATGCCCTGTGCCTTGAATTCCTCGTGCACGATGCAGGAGCCGTCCCACAGCAGCATGTCGGCGCCCGTCTCGCGTTGCACCCACGACCCGAGGTACTTGTCAGGAGCCCAGAGGATTTTCTCGCCCCGTCCGCTGAGGTACTCGACCACCTCGAGGGCGATACTCGATGTGACCACCCAATCAGCGCGCGCTTTTACCGCCGCCGAAGTATTGGCGTAGACCACTACGGTGCGGTCGGGGTGCTGGTCACAGAAGGCAGAGAACAGATCAACGGGGCAGCCTACATCCAGCGAACAGGTAGCCTCCAGGGTGGGCATCAGAACGCGCTTGGCCGGGGTGAGGATCTTGGCCGTCTCCCCCATGAAACGCACGCCAGCGACCACCAATGTGGTGGCGGTGTGATCGTGGCCGAAGCGCGCCATCTGCAGGGAATCCGACACTAGACCGCCGGTTTCCTCGGCAAGCGACTGGATGTGGGGCGAGGTGTAGTAGTGCGCCACGAGTACCGCATCCTGCTCATTGAGTCGCGCAGTGATACGGGCCTTGTACTCGGCCACCTCGTGGTGGCTCATCTCGACCGGTGTCTTGTTGCGCAAGAACGCCTTCACCAGCTCCGCTTCGGCGGCCAGTTGACCGAGCTGCATCGGATCGGTGGCACTCATCGGCGATGACTCTCGTCGGACAGGAGGTCGTGGATCATAGCATCACCCGGCGGGCCCCGATTCAGCGCGCGGCCTGCAGCCAGGCCGGCACATAGGACCACGAGCGGCGCATCTCGGCGCGACGCGCGTCGAGCTCGGGCTCAAAGCGGGCCACGGTGCGCCAGAAACGCGGTGAGTGGTCCAGCCGCACCGTATGACAGAGCTCATGGAGCAGCACGTGACGCGCCAGTTCCGGCGTGAGAAAAAGGATCTGGTAATTGAGGCAGATGTCGCCCTGCGAGGAACAACTGCCCCAGCGCGTGCGCTGGGCGCGGATGCTGATCCCGCGATACACGAGGCCCGTTTGCCGCGAGACTGCCGCCAGCATAGGCGGCAGCGCCTCCTTGGCACGACGCATCAGCCAGCGCTCCAGTGCGCGACGGCTGGCGGCAATATCGAGACAATCCCCGCTCAAGACGAGGGTGGCGTTGGCGCCCTGACGAACACGCGCGCTGGTATTGGGTGCGAAGCGCTGCAAAAGATGCCAGGTCTCGCCCAGCGCGGGCAGCGCAATCTGCTCGGGAAGCGTGACCTCGGGGACGCAGAGTTCATCGGGTTGCAGGATCCCCAACTGATCCATCTGTTTGCTCACCCAGCCGCGCCACTCGTTGGCCAGCTTGACCAGCCAGTCGCGCTGGACACCGGGCGGCGTCACCATCACCAGCCCATCGCGCGGGGTGAGCGTCAGGCGAACCCGCCGACTGCGACGTGAGACGCGGATCCGGTAAGGAACGCACCTGCCATCGTCTAGCCTGAGGTGGAGCGGAGCATCTTGGGTCATCGTATCCGGGGCGAAATCGAGCGAGTCTGGACCAACCGGCGCAGTGGCCACCAAGCCTGATCGTAGCGCGCCAGCCCCGGTGAACGCGAGGGTCGGTGCAGGCGGCGTCAGTTGTCCCGCCGACTAAGGGTTGCCCATGCCGCCAGAGTGCGCTGGTGCGCAGCATCGAGGTCCGCAGCATAGCGATCGAGATCGGTCTGCCGCGCTGCAAAAGCGAGCATGGCGTCCAGCACGTGGAGGAACCCCGTGAATCGCTCCGTATTTAGCGGCTTGCCATCCACGCCATCGCGGAGCACCAGCGGTAACAACCGCGCGCGGGGCTCGTGGCCAAAATCGCGATAGAAGCGCATCAGTTCAAGGGCCCAACGTTCTCCTTGGATACGCTCCGATGCAGCGTTGCTGTCATCGTCAGTCGGCAAACAAGGCCAGCACGCTGTGCTGCCGTCGCCTGCCCGGGTGACGAAGGGCAACGCACAATCTCTCTCGGGTTGAGCGAGATCTGCAGGAGCCCTCGGTTGGCTGCGCGTGGCGTATTGCCGATGCGCTGCACGTGACGCTTGGCGAACTCTTGGACGAAACAGCCGGCGGGCGACCACAGTCTGGCGTCGATCCCCAGCCGCGTGGCGTCGATCGGCAAACCGACGCGCTCCTCAAAGTGTTCTTTCGCCTCAACGAAACCAACCGTGGGCTGGGCGTCCAGATGCTGCGCCTGCTCGAAAAAAGCCAGCAAGACAGCGACGGCTAAGCATCCTGCGGGCTGCACTGCCCCGCCGCGACGAGTTCCTCCTTGGATTCCCGGCCCAGACGCTTGACCGCATGCTCGCGTCGGCTAGCCGCCGCCCGGTCGGCAACCGGCTCGCTCCAGGCGAGCGTTACCGGGCGACGGCCGCGGGTATATTTTGCGCCCGCCCTGCCGGCGTTGTGCTCCGCGACCCGACGCTCGAGGTCCGTGGTGATGCCGGCATAAAGAGTGCGGTCCGAGCAGCGCAGAAGGTAAACGTGCCAGCCCATTGGATAAAATGTCGATCTCGCATTTTTCTCAAGTTATTCGTTGGGAGGAAACAAGCCCTTCAAATCTGGCATCAAACTATGCTGAGCCATAGGGCCTCTGCTCTTTCCTTTTTTGTGACAACTCGATTGGCGATACTTTTCCGATCAACTCCTCTTTTGTTTTCCAGAAATTCCTCAATCCCGGATATTGATTCGCGGAACTGGATAAGCTGCTGGATATGGGTGAGATCCATCTGCAGAGTCATAGAATTTATCTGCCCAAACCATGACCTTATCACCACAGTACTGAGTCGTAGGAGTGTTATAAATACTCGCGACCCTTGGCCAACGCACCTCAATCGGGAAGCTCCCAGAAGTGGTATTTGGAAGACCACCAGCAGTTGCGGTCCAAGTCAATTCCCAACCATTTGATGCAGTGCGAACAATTTCTGTAGTCCAGCCCTCCACTGTCACAGGCTGAACGTCCAACCATTTCCGGCTGAGTGTTAAAACGATTCGATCGGTTGCTAGCCCTTCTCCACAGCCATGCGGAATAGTCAGGGTAAACCTGCCAATCTTTCCTGCGTTAGCATTCTTACTAGGGAGGCTCACCGTTGCATGGGCATGCACACTAGTTGCGTGACACAGAATGCCAATTAAAAGGGCAGCCGGTAGAGAGATTATTTTAATAAAGCAGAAAATAACTCTGAAAAATTTCAGATATACATCTGCCAAAATATTAATACCGTGGCTTGAAAACAGTAACATCGTTTAATGTCCTGAATAGGTGTGATAAAACAAAGCAAATAATCATTGCTTGGATCAGCAACGGCAGCAGCGGATCTCAATTCAACCGTACGCTACATGCCTCGTGGATGCAACGCTCGCTCGCAGCAGCCACGTGCGCATCGGCATGCATCCAGTCAATGCGCAGATTTACGAGCGCCAAGCATGCCTCCGCTGGTGTCGATCAGGGAGCCGCTTTATCCTTCCGATACACGGCCCAGCGTCGGCCCCCGCAAGATGAGGTTTTATTGCATGTCGACATTGTCTGCCCTGCCGCTCGCCCTGCTCGCGTTCAGTCTTGGTGCTGTTGCGGCGGTCCATGCAGCGCCCTACGGCGGCGCCTATTTGGGCCTAGGACTTGGCTACGTGGCGGGCCAAGACGATGGCCTCGAAATCCCCAGCGATCCGACCTATGCCTTTTCCACTAAAACCGACACCGACGGCGGCCTCTTCTCGATCTCGGGGGGCGATGACGTCTTGCTGACCGCGCGCTGGGTGCTAGGACTGAGCGCGGAGGCGCAGATCCGCGACTTGAACACCTCCACCTATCAGCGCCTGAACGGTGTGCCCACCAACATCGACAGCGACCTCAGCTATCAGGATCCGATCAAGTTCACGTCCAAGTTTGCGACCACCGTGGGACCCCGCCTCGGTTATCTGTTTAACGATGGCGCCACGCTGGTCTACACCAGCACCGGCCTTTCGGTAGCGCGGGTTTCGCGCAGCTTTGGTTGCACCGGCGGCTGCAACTTTGCGCCTGATCAGGTCACGTCCGTTACCCAGACGGACTGGCAGACCGGCTGGGCGTT
>CAMAXE010000023.1 GCA_945862145.1 Klebsiella pneumoniae | reverse complement strand
CGCTGAGTTACTCGAGTGGTTGGTCGCACAGTCAAAAGGCTTTACGCACTAGCGAACAAAGCCAGGCCTGGTCCTTCGGGGTATTGCTTTTGCCGGAATCGGCTAGATGACTGAGCCATCTTCCCTAGTCTCGTGCTGCGGGCCGTCGGGGATTGCCGCGTTGCCGAGGCGGGACTCTACATCCTGCCAGAGCGGCTTCGAGCATTCAGCGCAGAGCTCGATCAAACCGGTGTTTTCGTGATGATGACCGAGGGTCTCTTCGCTCAACTCGCGATGGCGACGAAAAGATACCGCGGCGCTCAGGAGTCATCCTGCATCGTCGACTTACGCGCAGCTTGAAATTTGTCTGCCCAAAGGCGGGCTAATGGGGGATGGTTCCGATGCCGAGGTCTCTTCGTGACTTGTTCGATCTTAAGGGTCGCAAAGCGCTCATTACTGGTGGCGGAAGGGGGCTTGGCTTCCAGGTTGCGGACGCCTTGGCTGAGGCAGGCGCTGACGTCTGCGTGACGGCCAGAAAATCCGCCGAGCTGGAGGCGGCAGTGGAAGCACTCTCCCGCCGCGGCGTCACCACCCACTGGATAGCGGGCGATGCGTCGTCCCCCGAGGACGTTTCCAGAATTTCGCATGAGGCGATCGAGCGCATGGGATCGGTGGATATCCTTGTCAACAACGCCGGGGCAACCTGGGGAGCCCCTGCGGAGGACTATCCGCTGACTGCCTGGAACAAGGTCATGGATCTGAACGTCCGCAGTGCGTTCCTGTTCAGCCAATATGTTGCAAAGCACAGCATGATACCGATGGGGTACGGCCGCATCCTCATGATGGCTTCTGCCGGTGGATTGCTCGGCAATCCGCCGGGAATCCATACAGTTGCTTACAACACGAGCAAGGCCGCGCTGATCAATATGACACGCACGCTCGCGGGAGAGTGGGGAGTCTTCGGCATCACAGTGAACGCGCTCGCGCCGGGGTTTTTTCCGACGAAGATGACAAAGAGTACATTCGAGACAATCGATATGGACGCCTTCGTGTCGCGAGTGCCGCTGAGGCGCATCGGTGACGAGGAGGACCTTCGAGGGGCGTCGGTCCTGTTTGCCTCAGACGCGGGCAAGCACATCAGCGGGCAAATTCTTGCCATCGATGGCGGCTATTCGGCAGTCGGCGGCTGAACCTTGTGATGGGGTCATCGAAAAGCCATGAACTTTGCTGAAGCAGAAGAGACCGTAGCGCTTCGTAACATGTTGCGCAGATACCTTGCGGACCATTGTTCGAGGGAGAAGGCAGAGGAATGGGATCGGAATGACTTCATCCCCAGGGATGAGTTGCGAAAGCTCGGCGAGCTAGGCATCTGCGGCATTTGCGTGCCCGAAGAGTATGGCGGTCTCGGATCCAACGTGATGGGAATGGTAGCCACAATCGAAGAGCTCGCCCGCTTCAGCGCCGGTCTTGCGACATACTACGGCATGTGTGCGGTGGCGGCCGGCTTCAACATCGCCGAGTCCGGTTCCGACGAGCAGAAGAGAAGGATTCTCCCGGGTGTCGTTAAGGGCGATCTCGCGTTCAGCTACGGCCTGTCGGAGCCCGGCGTCGGGGCGGATCTGGGCGAGGTAACGACCCGCGCTGACCGGATGGGCAATCGGATCATCATCAATGGTGCGAAGCGCTGGACGTCCGGAGCCTCCATGAACGAATACATCCTCGCGCTTGTCCGGAGTGGTCCACAGGAGGCGAGGAGAAATAACCTTTCCTTCGTGCTGGTGCCCACCAACGCGCCGGGAGTCACGATCAAGGAACTTGGCTCGATGGGACACAACGGCACACCACTTACCGACGTGTCTCTAGACGATGTCACGCTCTCGATCGCGGATGTCGTTGGCGGCGAGGCGGGGTGGAACGGTGGCTGGTCTTTGCTTGCCGGGCCTGCGCTCGAATCCGAAAAACTCGTTTCGCCAGCCATCGCACTCGGCATTGCGGAGGCGGCTCTGGCCGAAGCCTGGGACTATAGCCAGCAGCGCATTCAAGGAGGCAAGCGTATTTGCGGACACCAGACGATCAGGCATGCACTGGCCGATGCGAGAACGGAATTACAGGCATGTCGGCTCATGCTCATGCACGCGGCATGGCAGGTGCAGGCGCGCCTGCCGAGCGCCGTCGCCACGTCCATGGCCAAGCTGTTCGTCGCAGAGAGAGCCAAAACTGTGACGCTGGCCTGCCAGCAGCAGGTAATGGGCGCGTATGGCTACGCTAATGGTTTCCACATGCAGCGGTATGTCCGGGATGTACTTGCCGTACCTATCTACGGTGGCTCGAGTGCGATCATGCGCAACAACATCGCAAACCTCCTGAGCTTGCCTAGAGCATGAGACCGTCGTGATTGACAGCGGACCCACTGTGGGGGTGCCAAATGCATGAGGCGGACGCGATTGATGCAGAGTCAGGTATTCGAGCGGTTCTGGATTCATTGGAGAGGGCCTACTTCAAGGGCGTGGATGCCGGGGCGATTCTCGACCTGATGTACGAGGGCGATGTGATCGTTGTTGGTGATGGTGATGTGTCCGCGACCCGGGGCAAGCCTGCTCTCGAGGACAAGGCGAGGAGTATGAGTGCCTCAATGGGTGCTCACCCCAAGGTTACCTTCACAATCACGGCGCCAATACAGGCATGTGGCGATACGGCAGTGACGATGATCGGCGCCGTACTCCATCCCGACGTGCCAGATGCGCAGGCAATGCACAGTCGGATTCTCGCGGGTTGGCGCAAGGGTCCCGCCGGATGGAGAATTTGCCTGGAAATGTACGCGGACGGTCAGCCGTGAAAGCCTATCCGGTATGTGAGCCTCGTCGTTTGGACGATCCGCTGGACAAGGAGCTCGCGAACCGACTGAACGACCGGATGTCCAGGCCCGCGTCCGATGGCCTCAGGTCGGAGGCTCCCGTGTTGAGGGAATTGGCGGGCTGGATGGTTTTCGCGGCCGTCTTTTGCGGGCTGTACCTGGCTTTCCTGGTCTGAGCGGCGCATCCCATGCACTCGTCGAACGCCAGGATTGGTGCTGCCGTCGCCGCAGCTGAGGGGAGGCTCCCTTCGCGAGCCTCCGACAGGATCTACAACAGCTTCGCGGGGTTGATGTTCACCCAAATTGCTCTGGCTGGGGCGATATGGACCGTGCTGGTCGGCGGCATGCTGCCCTACGCCGGCGAGCTCTCGATCGGAATCGCGGGCTTTGTCAGCGGCACTGTCCTCGGTATGGGGCCGGTCATCCTCGGCGCTGCGATGCCCTCGTTCCGCCATGGTGTGGACGTGATGGACATGAGCAAGGTCGTGCTCGGGACGCGCGGGGTCATCGTGGCTCTCGCGGGTTTTACAGTCATGTCCCTTGGGTGGGCCGCAGTCGGTCTCGCGATGATATGCCGTGGTATCAGCGAGATTCCTGCCAACGCGGGCTACATGGACGCTGCCGGTGTTGAGTCACTGGCCGCCATCGTAGGTTTCCTGTCCATCGCGCTGAGTTTTGTCCTGCTGCGACGGGGCGTCGGGTTGATACAGCGGCTCAACAATTTGATAGGCCCCGTCTTGATGATCTTCACGCTCTGGAGTCTCGCGCTTCTGCTGCATGAGTTCGGTCCGGGGGAGCTCTTGGAGAGCAAGGTCCCCGCGGAGCAGGTGCTCACGACGACACGACACATGACATTCGGCTACGGGTTCGAGTTCGGCGTGACCATGGCGATGGCATGGTATCCCTACATGGGCGCCCTGTTCCGGCTCGTGAAGTCACCCCGCCATATCGTGGGGCCTACGATGCTGGGCGGGGCATTGATGGGGATTTGCTTCACGGTCATCGTATCGGCGGTGGCTGCCGCGCATTTCGGATCGCCCGACCCGGCCGTCTGGTTCGTTCGGCTCGCGGGGCCGTTCGTCGGGAGTTCAGTGGTCATCGCAGTCCTCTTGCTCAGCCTGGCTGCGATATGCATCGTCGTCTATGTGTCTGCAATAGCAGCGCAGCAGTATCGCGCGCTCGCGGGTATTTCCTGGTCATTTCTATTGGCGATCATCCTCGCACCGCTGACGGTCGTTGTCATGAATACCTCCTGGGTGCTGGCACATGTCATGACCTTCGCCACGTTTGGCGGGCTGATCTTTTTCAGTCTGGCCGGTGTGATGATCACGGATATCTGGATCCTGCGAAGAGGGCAACTAACGGTCGCGCATCTTTTCGTTCACGATCGGTCCAGCCATTACTGGTACTGGGGTGGGTTTAACTGGTTTGCGATAGTGGTGGTAGCGGCTGGTGTGGCGCTGTATCTCGCGATGTATGACCCCATAACCATGCGCACGGGAGTGGCGTTCGGCCCCTTCGGCGCGGCACTCCCTGTACTTCTGGCAAGCGGCAGCTGCTATTACATCTTCGCGAAGTTGTTCGTGATGCGCTCAGGGCGGGGCGGCTACCTCCCTCGCCCGGAAGGCACACCGGGAACCACAGTCGTCCTGAGGGTCGGACTCTGAACCCATCAATGTCAGCGAACTGTTCGCGATGAGCGCGTTGTCCGGGCTCTTGGCACCTGGGGACAGGGTGTTCGTCTCGGGTGGTATGGGTGAGCCGGCCGGGCTGCTCGAACTTCTGGGGGATCAGCCCCTCCCTGCAAATCTTGAGTTCATCCAGTTCCCGATCGGCGGCGTGAATACCACCGACCTCACGCGATTGAGCGAAACCGCCCGCCTGACCACATGCTTCATGACGCCTGCCTTACTGGGTTCTGTAACCGGCCGTGTGGACTTCCTGCCTGCCCAAATGCGCTGGTTCTTCGACCACGTTGCCCGCAACACGGACATCGCACTGATCCAGGTCGCTGAGGATGACGAGGGCCGGCTTCGGCTGGGGCTTAGTGTCGACTTCGCGCCCGCGGCCCTGTCGTCGGCGAGGATCGTAATTGCGGAACTAAACAGAGGTTTCGTCGCTTGCGCCGGCTCACCACCCATCGATCGTTCCAGCATCGACCTTCTGATCGAAACCCGATGCCCTCTGCTGCACGTGAAAGCGTCCGCAGTTGAAGAGGTATCGTCGCTTGTGGGAGCGAATGTTGCCGCGCTGATCAACGACGGCGACTGCATACAGACAGGCATCGGGGCTATCCCGTCCGCAGTGCTGGTGGCGTTGCAGGAAAAAAATGATCTCGGGCTGCACAGTGGTCTCGTGGACGATGGCTGCATGGAGCTGATTCGCCGCGGAAACATCACGGGATCTCGCAAGTGCGTTGATACGGGGCTGCACATGGCAGGCGCTGTCCTGGGTAGCTGTGATCTCGTGGACTGGCTTGCACGCTCTCCTTCGGTGGTCTTTCGCGGATCTGACTACACGCACGATCTGCGGATCCTGAGGCGCCTGAAAAACTTCGTCTCGATCAATTCCTCCGTGGAGATCGATCTCCTTGGACAGGTCAACGCCGAATTCTCGGAGGGGCGCCAGATATCCGGGACGGGAGGATCCGTTGACTTCATGAGGGGGGCCCGCGCCTCGCAGGGCGGGCGCTCCATCGTCGCAATGTCTGCTACGGCGAGAAAAGGAACCGTCTCCCGGATTGTGCCCAGAGTGGGGATGGTCACGGCGCTGCGGACCGACATCGACACGGTGGTCACCGAATACGGTGTTGCCCACCTGAGCAACTTACCCGTCAGAGCGCGCGCCAAGGCGCTGATCGAGATTGCCGCACCGGCATTCCGCGAGGGGCTACACGAGGCTGCCGCGACCACTCTTGCCGGATTCGGATAGGGACATCTCGCCGCCCTCTCTACCGTCCAGTCCTTCCGCCGGTGGTTTCGAGGAGAGGAGCATTCCGATGAATTTCTCCGAATACGAGAATATTCGTTTCGAACGAAATGGCAGGGTCCTTACCGTCGTCCTGGATCGGGCGGAAAAGCTGAACGCGGTGTCTCGCTCGATGCACCGTGAACTGGCACGCGTGTTCCATGACGTTGCTGCAGATCCCGACAGCGATTTCGTCGTGTTGACCGGCGCCGGGCGTGCATTCTGCGCGGGGGGTGACCTGGAGTTCGCTGAGGAGTCAGTGTCGGATCCGCTCAGCTTCCAGGAGGTGCTGCGCGAGGCGCGGACGATCATTCACTCACTCCTCGATTGCGACAAGCCGATAATCTGCAGGATGAACGGTGACGCCGTTGGTCTAGGTGCCACACTCGCCCTGTTCTGCGACCTGATCATCGCTGCAGACCATGCTCGCCTTGCAGACCCGCACGTGCGGGTAGGATTGGTTGCCGGTGACGGAGGCGCACTCATCTGGCCTCAACTCATCGGTTATGCGAAGGCAAAGCAATACCTGCTGACGGGGGAATTCATCAGCGCCCCGGAGGCGCAGACGCTCGGCCTCATCAACTTTGCGGTACCCGAATCGGAACTCGACGCGACGGTCGCCACGTGGCTCGGCAAACTCGCCAGGGGCACGATCCAGTCCGTGCGCTGGACCAAAGCGACCGTCAATACATCCCTGAAGCAAATTGCGTCAACGATCATGGATACCGGTATCGCTTACGAGGGGATGTCGGCGTCCACTGCGGATCATCTGGAAGCGGTCAAGGCAATGCGTGAGAAGCGCAAGCCTGAATTCAAGGGGAAGTGAGCAATGTGGACTATCCATCATGAGTGATGCAGTCATTGCTGCGGATGCCGCGTCGGTCGAGGCGCACGATTCGGGCCAAGGCGTCCGCCAGCTCCTGTTGCGGGAAACCAAGCACCGCCTCAGCGTCGAGCTGCGGAGTCGCTTGCGTGTCGCTATCGAGGAGGCGGCCTCGGCCCCGGAGGTGCGTGCCATCGTACTCGGTACGGCAGGCGCGCATTTCTCTGTTGGGGGAGACCTGGCGACCATGAAGCGCCTGCTGGATGCATCTGAGTCCCGAAAGCACGCACACATGCTGGACGGGACCAGGCTGGCGCGCGCGTTCTACCAATGCAGGAAGCCGATCGTCGCTGCAGTGAGTGGCGGCTGCCATGGCGCGGGTGCAGCGCTGGTGCTCCTTTGTGACACGATCGTGGTGGGCAAATCCACGCAATTTGGATTTCCGTTCCTTCGAATGGGCCTGGTTCCCGATTTTGGCATCAGCCATACGCTGGCGCGGCGCGTGGGCGAGGCTGTCACCCGACAGATACTCTTGTATGCCAAAACGGTAACCGGGGCTCGTGCTGTTCAAATGGGATTGGCAGACGAGTGCGTCCAGGACGCCCATGTCCTCCCGAGAGCAGTCGAACTGGCCACACTTCTTGCGGCGATGCCTGCCCATGCTCTTGCGCTGACAAAAGACATGCTCAGGGACGGTGTCTGGAGTCTCGAATCCGCGCTTCTCATGGAGGCGATGAACCAGTCGCAACTCTTTGGGTCTGCGGATATGCGTGAGGGTCTGAGAGCCTTCTTCGAGAAGCGGGAGCCGCTGTTCAACAAGGAACAGGAAAATGGATAGTGGTGATGCCCAGCCCCTGTCCACGGTCAGGGTGATCGATGTCTCGCGATTCCTGGCAGCCCCCTACTGCGCCGCCATTCTGGCGGACATGGGCGCAGACGTCATCAGAGTTGAACCTCTGGATGGCAGTGAGGATCGCGGTGTTGCTCCGGTGGGTGCTGCCACGGGGGGAGCATTTTACCTGCAGGCGAACAGGAACAAGCGCTCCCTGGCGTTAGACATAGAATCGGATGCCGGGCGAGAGATCTTTGAGAAACTCGTGGCGAGTGCAGATGTGGTGATCACCAATCTCCCGCTTGGTGAGTTGCAGCGCCGCAGGCTTGATCATGTCGCGCTCGCGCAACTCAATGCCCGTCTGATCACGGCGAATATCTCCGCTTTTGGTGCACACAGTACGCTCCGCGATCGAGGTGGCTTCGACGGCATCGGCCAGGCGATGAGCGGGTCTGCCTACCTCGGCGGTGACCTCGGGCAGCCGAGACGTGCGGGTTGCTCGTACGTCGACTATGGCACTGGCATGGCGGCTGCCATTGGCGTGCTATCCGCGCTTTTGCACAGGGAGCGCACAGGCAAGGGCCAGCAGGTACAGGCCGATTTGCTGAGCACGGCACTGACTTTCACGAATGCCTTCGTGATCGAGGAGGCCGCACTAGGTCGCGGGCGCAGTCCATTTGGTAACCGCAGTCCCAATTCGGCACCCTCTGACATTTATCCGACTCGCGACGGGCACGTGATGGTTCAGGTCATAGGGTCGAGGATGTTTGGACGATGGGCCACGCTGATGGAGCGCCCGGATCTGCTCGCGCGCGACGATCTTCGGGATGATTCCGGCCGTGGAAAGCAGGGCGAGATGCTGTCGCAAATCATGGCTGCGTGGACCCGTGATCGGAGTGCCGCCGAGGCCATAGAAGCACTGCGGAGCTTGGGTATACCGGCGGGACCTGTGTATTCCCCGCGTCAGTTGCTCGATGACGACGAGATTGCGCAGGGAGGCTATTACCAGTGGGTGAGGAATCCTGGATTGGAAAGCCCTGTCCCGATTGCCAGTGTCGTCGCGCGATTGGGTGGCGTCTCCCAGGCTGCCGTGATCTCGGCGCCGTTCCTTGGCGAGCACTCCAAGGAAGTTCTGGCCGAGCTCGACTACCATCCCGACGAAATTGCCCGCTTGGAGCGCGCCCGCATAATATCCACTCGGTGCTCCAAGGTGCGCGACGGTCTCTGACATCCACAGGAACGTCCGCGCGAATCGCAGGTACACCGGATTTCGTAAGACCGCAGGATCGCATGTCCGGCTTCAGAACAGCCAAGAAGAATTCCAGCAAGGGTACTGATTCGCGTGATCGCGTTCTCCAGATCGCGGCGAAAGTCCTTGCAGAACGCGGTTACGCCGGCACCACCATGCGCCTTGTTGCCCGCCGCTCGGGTCTGGAGGCAGCGAGCCTTTACTACCATTTTTCCTCGAAGGACGAACTCGTCGAGTGCGTGTTGTCCCATGGTCTCGTGGAACTCGCACAGGAGCTGCGAGCTGCTGTGGGTGCACTGCCTCCCTTGGCGTCGTCCCGCGAGGCCTTCCTGACGGCCATCACCGTACACCTCGACTACCTTGTCCGGAATGGCGATTACGTGCTTGCCTCCAGACGCGTTCTGAGCCAGGTCCATCCGGACGTGCGCCGGCGGCTTGTGATTCTCAGGGACGACATTGACCGATTCTGGCGTGAGCTGCTCGAGACGAGCCGACGCCGCTCCGAGTTGCACGTCGAGGTCGATGTTTCGCTTCTGCGCTCTCTCGTTCTCGGTGCACTCAATTCCGTCCTGGAGTGGTACAGGCCGGGAGGGAAATCGATCCCGGAGATTTCCCGGCAGTTCGCTCTGATCATCACCGAGTCTGTGTTCAGCTAGATCACGGCAGTTTTCTGCGCTCCGCTGAAGCACGCATCACGAGAGTTTCTTGCCGATATCGGCTAGCGGTGCCGGTTGGCTCTCCTAGCATCCATTTATTCACGCGGCTGCGGCGCCGGTGCGTGAATTCACTCCGCTGCAGAGCCTGACCAAAAGGACTCGAGACCGCAACGCATGTACGAACAGATCAGTGAAGAGCTCAGGATGGTCGGTGACAGCCTCTTGTCATTCATCGCCTCGGAGGTCGTACCGCTCGAGCGAGAGAATGCGAAACTGCTTGCCAGCGAGCGCACCATCTACGATGAGCGCGGCTTTCTCGCACCACAGATTCGAGAGCTGAGGGGTCAGATCAGAAGAAAGTCGGCGAAGGCGGGCTTCTACACAATGCTGGGTTCCGCGAGCCTCGGTGGTGGCGGGCTCGGTGCAACCGCGGCCGTTTACCTCCACGAACTCCTCGCACGTACGGTCGGACCGGGTCGTATCCTGATTCACTACATCGTAATTCCCTCGATGTTCACGAACGGACTCTCACCCGTTCTGGAATATCTTGATCCCGGCATCCGCAACGAGTACGTGCCCTTGTTGCAGCGCGGTGAGAAGACCACTTGCTTCGCGCTCAGCGAGCCCGATGCGGGGTCGGATGTCTACGGCATCAAAACCACTGCGGTCCGTGACGGGGATTCCTGGGTCCTGTCAGGATCCAAGCAATGGATATCGAACGCTGCTCATGCTGACTACGCAATGGTGTTTGCGGTAACCGATCGGGAGAAGGTATCCAGGCGAAAGGGCGGGATAACCGCCTTCTTCGTCGATACGAAAAGCGAGGGCTTCTCTGTCACTTCCGTAATCCCCGTCATGGGGCATCTCGGCGGAGAGCAGGGAATCATCGCGCTTGACAGTGTCAGGGTGCCCGACAACCAACGATTGGGGGAGATCGACCAGGGTCTGATCGTCGCCATGCATGGCATCAATGCTGGTCGTCTCGGTGTCGCGGGATCGTGTCTCGGCTATGCGCAGTGGGGCCTCAAATTGGCGACGGAGTATGCAAAGGCACGTAGGACCTTTGGCAAGTCGATTGCCGAGCACCAAGCGATACAGATTCATCTCGCTGAGGCAGCCATGGATCTGTTCGCCGCGAAGAGCCTGGTCATGAACTGTGCGGTCAGACTCGATAAAGGGTGCGAAGGGCGCGCGGAAATCGCCATCGCGAAGGCCTACGCCACCGAGATGTTGAGTCGGGTCATCGACCACTCCATGCAGGTTCACGGTGGCATGGGGATGACCAACGAAGTCGGTCTGGAGATGCTCTACAGAGATGCACGCGCCATGCGCGTGTACGACGGCACGTCCGAGATCCAGCGCCGTACGATCGCTCTTGAGCTGCTGAACGATTCCCTGGTCTTCTGAATGACCGGGCAAGCAGTAAATTTCGACCCCCATCGATAGCGAGCTGACTACCCAATGTTGTTGAGTGATTCCGCTGACCACGATGAGATCGAAACTGCGGTTGCCGCTGTCTGTCGGAAGTTCGATGACAGCTACTGGCTGGAAAAGGATACGGAGGCGGCATTTCCGCACGACTTCCACCGGGCGATAGCTGATGGGGGATGGCTCGGCATCGCGATGCCTGTTGAATACGGGGGCAGCGGTCTCGGGATAACCGAAGCAGCTGTAATGATGCGTGCGATTACCCGGTCTGGCGCTGGACTGGCCGGTGCTTCTTCGGTCCACATGAACATTTTCGGGCTGAATCCCGTCGTCGTATTCGGCACCGACGAACAGAAGGCGCGGATGTTGCCTCCCCTGATCCGAGGTGACGAAAAAGCCTGCTTCGCCGTGACAGAGCCCGACTCAGGGCTGAATACCATCAATCTCAAGACCCGCGCGGAGCGTGTTGACGGTGGTTACCGGATTTCAGGGCAGAAGATCTGGATCTCCACAGCGCAGGTTGCCGAAAAGGCCCTGATTCTCGCGCGTACAGCCGACGCTGGCGGGCCGGCAGGCAAGACTGCAGGGCTCTCCTTGTTCTACACCCAGTTGGACAGGAACTACGTACAGGTTACCGAGATTCGCAAGCACGGCAGGCACGCAGTGGATTCGAACGTTCTTTTCTTCGACGGGTTGATGGTGCCGGAAGCGGACCTCGTCGGCAGCGAGGGCGCGGGCTTCAAGCAGATACTCCACGGTCTCAATCCCGAGCGGATACTCATCGCGGCTGAAGCCGTTGGTCTGGGGCAAGTCGCGATTGCCAAGGCGTGTGACTACACGCGCGAGCGCGTGGTCTTCGACCGGCCGGTGGCGCAATACCAGGCCATCCAGCACCCGTTGGCTCGGTGCTGGATGAATCTCGAAGCAGCCTGGCTCATGACCATGCGAGCGGCGCAGCTCTACGACGCTGGCATGGAGTGCGGGGCGGAAGCCAATACGGCGAAATACCTGGCCGGCGAAGCCTGCTTTACGGCCTGTGAGACGGCTGTCCTTTCCCATGGAGGGATGGGCTATGCGGCCGAGTACCACGTTGAGCGGTATCTACGCGAGAGTCTCATCTCACGCATCGCGCCGGTCAGCGCACAGATGATCATGAACTTCGTGAGTGAGAAAGTCCTCGGTCTGCCTAAATCCTATTAGCAGAGTGTTTTTTCGAAACAGGACGTTTTATCCGGGTCTCGATTTCTATCTTCTCCGGACACAACTGTCCTGCATGAGGAGCTGTGTGAGATGAGAAGTTCTGTATCCCTTCGCGTTCAGGATGAGATCGCAGTTTTGCTCATCGACAATCCGCCCGTGAACGCCATGGGGGCCTCGGTCAGGTCGGGAATCATCCATGGGCTGTCGGCCGCAAGCTCCGACGAGAAGGTCATGGCAATCGTGCTCCGGTGTGGCGGCAAGACCTTTATCGCGGGCGCTGATATCAACGAATTCGGCAAGCCTGCCATCGGACCGACGGGCGCGGATGTCATCCTTGCGATCGAGCAATCCTCCAAGCCGGTTATCGCAGCTATGCACGGGACTGCTCTGGGTGGTGGACTCGAGTTGGCACTGGGGTGCAATTTTCGCGTCGCGGTCAGGGGTACGCGATTTGGTTTGCCGGAGGTCAAGCTTGGCCTGTTGCCAGGCGGCGGCGGAACGCAGCGCCTTCCCCGGTTGATCGGTCCGGAGCGTGCGCTGGACCTCATGTTGACGGGTGACACGATCCAGACAGACGAAGCGCTGGAGACGGGTCTGATCGACGCGGTTCTGGAGGGTGATCTCGAGGCCGGTGCGATCGAGTTCGCCCGCTCGGTCGTCGCCACGGCAAGAGGGACGCGCAGGGTCCGGGACATGAGTGAGCGAACGAGAGGTGTTGCAGCCGAAAGTCTGGTGGCTCGCATGGGGGGCCTTGCGAAGGCCCAGCAGGGTTCCCCCGCGCCGGAACTTATCGTCCAGTGTGTCGTGGCAGCCATCAACAAGCCCTTTGACGAGGGGCTGGCATTCGAGCGAGCTGCTTTCGTGGAACTGCGCGACAGCCCTCAATCAGCCGCACAACGGTACTGCTTCCTCGCGGAGCGGGAGGCCATGAAGGTCCGGGGCCTTCCCGAGGGTATCCAACCCAGACAGATCCGCACCGTCGGAGTCATCGGAGCCGGCACCATGGGGGGTGGCATAGCGATGAACTTCCTCAACAAGCGAACCCCTGTTGTGCTGGTGGAGGCCGAACAAGCCGCTCTCGACAGGGGACTCAAGAACATACGTCGAAACTACGAGCGATCGGCCCGCAAGGGCAAGCTCGAGCAGGCGGACGTGGAGGAACGGCTCGCATTGATCACCCCATCGCTGGATATTGCTGCGTTAGCTGACTGTGATCTTGTCATCGAAGCAGTGTTCGAGGACATGACGCTCAAAAAACGTGTATTCGGGGCCTTGGATCAGGTTGCGAGGGAGGGCGCCATCCTTGCGACGAACACGAGCTTCCTCGACGTGAACGACATCGCCGGCTGCCTGCGCAGGCCCGACGATGTCATCGGGATGCACTTTTTCAGCCCTGCCAACGTGATGCGATTGCTAGAAGTCGTGCGAGGAAGGGCCACGAGTGATGAAGTCCTCGCTACGACGGTCGCGCTCGCAAAGAGTATCGGGAAGGTACCCGTCGTCGTCGGTGTGTGTCACGGATTCGTCGGTAACCGGATGTATTCGGCGATGCGAGACCAGGCCCTCTCTTTGATTCAGGAGGGGGCAATGCCGTGGGATGTCGATCGCGTGCTCGAGGAGTTCGGTATGCCGATGGGGCCGTTCGCAATGGCCGATCTCGCGGGTCTGGACATCGGGTGGTCTGCAGAAACCTCTCAGCCCGGGACTTTCCTCAGGCATCGCCTCTGTGAACTCGGTCGTCGCGGTCAGAAGGCCGGCGCCGGGTACTACACCTATGATCCAGAGACTCGAGCACGGTCAGTCGATGGCCTGATAGGGGACCTCGTAAACGAGTACGCGATCCGTTCCGCGCGCGAACAACGGCAGGTGAGTGACACGGAAATACTCGAGCGTTGCCTGTACACTCTGGTGAACCAGGGTGCCATGATCCTCCATGAGGGGATCGCGCAGCGGGCCAGTGACATCGATGTCATTTGGGTCAACGGCTACGGTTGGCCCGCGTACAGGGGGGGACCCATGTATTGGGCTGATCAGACGGGCCTTCCGGCAATCGTCGAGGCACTCCGAGCCCATGAACCGAGACTTGGGTTCGGTTGGGAGATGGCCCCCAATCTGGCCCAGCTAGCGGCGGCGGGAGTTCGCTTCATACGGTGATTTTGTTCATCGTTTTACGGGGTATCCCGCGGCGCTACGGCAGTCTCGCGCGCAGATTGACCTCCCATTTCCCGATTCAATCCAGCTGCAGTGAGTACGTCCGCGGGTACACCCGGTGATGGAGATGAATTGCCGATATCGGTCAATCGCTGCGCATGCGGTGCTCTAGGCTGGACGGTAGGCGGTATTCAGCTTGTTATAACACTCCAAAGGAAGACTCCCCCCCATGAAAAAACCAAATTCAAAAAAGCGTCTTGTCCGTGCCATGGAATCCTTGCTCTTCGCCGCTTTGGTCTTTCCCACCCTTGAAGTGTTCGCACAATCCGACCGCATGATTCTCGAAGAGATCACGGTAACGGCGCAGCGACGTGAACAGAGTTTGCAGGACGTTGGTGTCTCCGCAACGGCAATCACCGGTCAGAGGCTCCGTGACATGGGCATTACCGATGCGACGGAGATTGGACGTGTCGTGCCGGGCGTTGAGTTCGTGACGACCACCGGGGGGAACGCATTCGGCACCATCAGTGTTCGCGGCGTAGCGCAAACCGATTACGCATCGAACCAGGAATCTCCGAACGCAATCTATTTCGATGAGGTCTACCTTGCGAGTAACGCTGCAGCGGCATTCGCAACCTACGACCTGGCGCGCGTAGAGGTCCTCAGAGGGCCCCAAGGGACCCTGTACGGTCGGAACTCGACCGGTGGGCTGGCGCATTTCATTTCGGCGAAGCCTACCGAGGACTTTGAGGGCTATGGCGAGTTGGGTATCGGCGAATATGGTCAGTACTGGCTGGAAGGCGCAGTCAGCGGCCCGATCTCGGATCGTGTTCGCGGCAGGCTCGCGGGGCGTTGGGAGCAGGATGACGGTTATTGGAAGAATCGCCAGCCCGGTGAAAAAGATACTTTCGAAAGCGATGCGCGCGGTGTCCGCGGCCAACTGGAGTTCGACGTTACGGAAGAGTTGCTGGCACGCCTGTCCGTCGCCTACAACGAGCGGCCCAATGCACGTGCAGGGACGTACAGCATCTCAAATTTTTACATCGACACAAACGGCGTGCCTGTCCCCCAGCCACCCGACCTCGATGTCTATGGCACGGGTCCGGGTGCCAACCTGATAGGTTATCGCGACGACACTGGAGGAGGGGCCCAAGGGGCGTTCGACAGTATCGGATTCTTCGAGAACGACAATCTGCTTTCCACGTTGGCGCTGACGTGGTCGCGAGACAGTCTCAGCTTTAGCTCGCTTACAAACTACACGGACTTTGATTTCGACTACCTCGATGAGTGCGATGGTTCGCCAATCGACTTCTGTCTCAGCGGATCGACCCAGGGCCTTTCCCAGTGGTCGCAGGAATTTCGCCTGACTGCCGAGGATGGGCCCTTGGTGTGGACTGCCGGGCTCTACTATCTGGACATCGATATTGACCTCACGCAGGTATTTGACTTCCCGCTTTTGAGCGGTAGCGACTATGCGTTCAAGGATTTCAACACTGCGGACCAGCAGACAGAGTCCTGGGCCACCTTTGGTCAGGTTGAGTGGTCCTTCGCTGATGCGTTTCGCCTGATCGCCGGGCTGAGATACACCCGCGACGAGAAGACGTTCGATTCAAAGGTGTACTTCAACGAACTAGGTAATGGTTATTTTGGCGGCGTCGGCTCCTCGGTCTTCGACGATCCGCTCCTCGTTTACGATTTCAGCAAGGCTACTGTCGGAGATCTTGCAAAACTGGAAGATGATCTTTGGTCCGGAAAGCTGCAGCTCGAATATACGGCGTCTGAAAGTGCTTTTGTGTATGCGGGGATTTCTCGCGGTGTTAAAGGGTCGGGTTTCAATACCAATCTTGGGGGGGGGCTAACCATCGAGGGAACGCCCTTCGCCGACGAAGCGGTCATCGCATATGAACTCGGCGGGAAGTTCGATTTAAGTGATGGCGCCATGCGCATCAACGCATCCGCCTTCTACTATGACTACAGCGACTTTCAGGGCTATGCGTTCAATGGCATTCAGGGCGTCCTCGAAAACTACGATGGCAGCATGTTTGGCGGCGAGCTCGAGATCGAGCAGCAACTGCCCTATGACACCCTGATCAGCCTGGGAATTGCCTACCTGGAATCCGAGCTCGAAGATGTACCGAATCTGTATTTCGGTGTGCGTGATGCGGATTCAGTCATGGCTCCCCAGTGGACCATCAACGGGATGATCCAGAAAAGCTTCCAAGTAGAGGGTGGGAGCATCCTCATGCAGTGGAGTCTTGATTATGTGGATGACTATTACGCATCGATCGAGAACAGCCCTGCGACGGCAGTCGAGGATTCCCTCGTCCACAATGCGAGTGTCACATGGGATATCGATTCGATGGGTGTCAGTATGAAAGTGTTTGTGAACAACCTCACCGACGAAGATCGGCAGACATTCCGCTACGACCTGATTTCCACCGGCGGCTACGTGGCGGATCAGTACACGGCTTCGCGCTGGGCTGGGCTATCGGTGCGCAAATCATTCTGACGGGAGGCCATCTTCGGGAAGCTGGTGTGCTGCCCACGCACGCCAGCCGGGCGGAATGCGTCGAGTCGCGTCCCGGATAGCGGATTCCGCATACTCGGGGACAGAGGTGCGTTCACATTCGCTCGCCCTTTCTTCTCGTCGACGCAGTGTCTTGCCGATCCCGGCTATGGCAGCACAGGCGCAATCCTAGACTTCTCCCGGCTCAGGGTTTTCGGAGAGGAATCATGATGAAGTGTGGCGCAGCCTGTCGGTTAGGAATCTCGTTTGCAGCGTTGGTTTTCCCCTGCCTGGTTGCGGATGTTTTCGCGGCTCAGCAATCGGAGCATTCCGAATGGCGTCTTATCGGTAACGATCCCTACAGCCACCACTACAGTCCGCTCGCGACAATCAACGACCAAAATGCTTCCCGACTGGGGCTTGCATGGTCTTCCGACATGCCTAGTCGCGATGGACTGGTGGGCGTGCCTCTCGTGGCCGACGATGTTGTTTACCAGAGCGGTCCACTCGGGTTCGTTTTTGCGAATGACCTTCAGACCGGCAAGCTGCTCTGGACGTTTGATTCGGGCCTGAAGTTCCCGATGGGTATCGTGCCTTCCTGGGGGGCCCGACTGAGCCGCGGGCTAGCCATCTGGAAAGACAAAGTCATCCGCGCGACGGGAGACTGCCGGCTGATCGCGATCAGCCGCGATACGGGCAAGAAGGTTTGGGAGGCACAGGCTTGCGATGTCGCCCAGGGCAAGACGATAACAGGGGCGCCGCGCGTTGGTGATGGCAAGGTTTTCATCGGCACCGCCGACGGTGACTCCGGTAGCGGCAGATCGCATGTGAACGGGTTCGATGCCGAAACGGGAAAGCATCTCTGGCGTTTCTACACGGTACCCGGCAACCCGGCAGACGGCTTCGAGTCCCCTGCCATGGAAATGGCGTCCAAGACCTGGGGCAAGGAGTACTGGAAATACATACTGGGTGGTGGCGGAAATGCCTGGGAAGCCATGACCTATGACCCGCGCACCGATTTGCTGATCTTCGGGACGGATGGGCCGCCGGTACTCTCACCCCTGGCGCGGGGGGAAGGTCCGGGAGATGAGTTGTTCACCAATGCCATCGTGGCCGTCCGGGCTGATACAGGCGAGTACGTCTGGCATTACTCGACGACCCCCGGTGACGGCTGGAACTACGCGGCAGCCATGCCGCTCGTTTTGGCAGACCTGCCCATCGGTGGGCAGGCGACCCAAGTCGTCATGACGGCGCCGAAAAACGGATTCTTCTACGTGCTCGATGCTCAAACGGGCAAGCTGGCCAATCAGCCCCAACCCATCACCACGGTCAACTGGGCCTCGCACATCGACATGAAAACCGGACGTCCGGTCATGCTTCCCGATGGGAAGTGGTGGGAGAAGGGGCCTGAGGGGGCGGTGGTGTACCCCTTTGGCATGGGGGCACACAACTGGCAGCCAATGGCCTTCAGCCCGGTTTCAGGACTGGTCTTTATCCCCGCTACTGATCTCGCCACGTGGTATGCCCAGGATCCCGCGAAGGCGCACTCCATGGGTGGCGGATTCGCCTATGACAATTACTACAACCTGCGTAACGGTGGCTCCTACAAGGGCAAGCTGGTCGCGTGGGACCCGGTGAAACAGGCCGCCCGGTGGGAGCGCGACATCGGAGCTCCCTACCAAGGGGGAACACTCGCTACGGCCGGGAATGTGGTGTTCCAGGGCTCGACAGAAGGGAAGTTCTCTGCCTACCGGGCCGATAACGGTGAGCGGCTGTGGTCCTTCGATGTGGGCGCCGGAATCCTGGGCGCCCCCAGCACCGTGGAAGTTGATGGCCGCCAATTGGTGCTGGTGCCCACGGGGTCTGGTACGACGTCGTCGATCGGCTACGCGCCGCTGCTTGGGGCGAACACGGGTGGGCCTTCGCGATTGCTGGCTTTCGCGCTTGACGGCAAGGCAGTTTTGCCGCCCGGGGAGCGTTGGGACGAAACCGTGCCGAAACCTGTGGTCGAAAGGCCGTCTGCTGACCTGGCGGAGAAGGGCAAGCACACGTGGGATGCTGCTGGCTGCGCGTACTGCCATGGCGCAGATGCGATCGGAGGCCCGGGTTCGGTGCCGGATCTACGGCGGATCAGTGCCGAGCGGCTAGCGCTGCTCCCGCAGATCCTCCGCGGGGGACTCCTGACCAACGCCGGGATGCCTGACTATCGCGAGATTCTCACGGACCAGGATATTCCCGCGATTGCCGCCTACATCGTCGAGCAAGCCTGGCGCGGGCACCTCGACCCCGAAACGCGTCCGCAAGCCCTGCTTAGTCCGTCTGATTAACAGCTTTCCGAGGAGAAGAACGTGCGTAACGTAGTCATCGTCGACAGCCTGCGAACCGGTCTTGCGAAGTCCTTCAGGGGCACCTTTAACCTGACGCGTCCCGATGACATGGTTGCGCACTGCATTGACGGTCTGCTGGGCAGAAGCGCTTCGATCGACCCTGCCGAGGTGGACGACGTCATCGTCGGCTGCGCGCGACAGACGGGCGAGCAAGGGCTCAACATCGCGCGTATGGCCGTGATGCTCTCCCGTCTTCCCGTCACGACGTCCGGGGTGACGATCAGCCGGGCCTGTTCTTCCGGGCTGAACGCCATCGCATTTGCAGCCAATCAGGTGGCTAGTGGTTGTTCCGAGATCGTCATCGCAGGAGGTGTGGAGTCCATTTCTGCAAATGCGCGTTCGACGCCGGAAAAATTCGCCATGAATCCGGTCCTGCTGGACAAAACCCCCGATATCTTCATGGAGATGGGCAACACGGCGGAGGTGGTGGCGCGCCGGTACAAGCTAAGCCGTCAGGACCAGGACATGTACGCTCTGGAGAGCCAGCGTCGCACCGCAGCAGCCCAGCACGGTGGCTTGTTCGCTGACGAGATCCACCCGATGTCCGTGAAGTGGCAGAAGATCGTCGACAAGCGGACCGGCGAGACCGCTATCGTCGAGGGCGTCGTGGATCGGGATGAATGCAGCCGTGCCGACACCACCCTGGAGGGCCTTGCGAGACTCCCGCCAGCATTCGAGGACGATGGCACTGTCACGGCGGGTAACGCCTCGCAACTCTCCGACGGCGCTTCGATGACGCTGGTGATGAGCGAGAGCCGCGCTGTCGAATTGGGATTGACGCCGCTCGCGTATTTCCGTGGATTTGCCGTGGCGGGTTGCGCGCCGGACGAGATGGGCATCGGCCCAGTGTTCGCAGTGCCCAAACTCCTCAAGGCGAACGGACTCAGGATATCGGACCTCGATCTCGTCGAATTGAACGAGGCCTTCGCGAGCCAGTGCCTCTACTGCCGTGATGCGCTGGGAATAGATCCCGAGATCTACAACGTCAATGGTGGCTCCATATCCATCGGTCACCCGTTCGGCATGACCGGCTCCCGAATGACCGGACACATCATCCGGGAGCTTAGACGGCGCAAGAAGAAGTTCGGGATGGTCAGCATGTGTATCGGCGGAGGTATGGGCGGTGCGGGCCTGTTCGAGGCGATCCTCTAGTCATTCCGGCGCACCACAGCAACCAGAACAACAGGCGAGGAAGAGTCGGCCGTGGGCGTTCGAAAGATCACGGTCGGAGGAGCCTCCGGGTTCTGGGGCGATGCAACGCTCGCGACAGCGCGGTTGCTCGCTTCGGCCAAGCTCGATTACCTGATCTACGACTACCTTGCCGAGGTCTCCCTTTCGATCCTTGCGCGCGCACGCGCGACGGATATCACACGAGGCTATGCTCCGGACTTCGTCACGGCGGTGATGAAGCCGAATCTTCGGGAGATCGCCAAACAGGGCGTCAAGGTGATCTCCAACGCCGGTGGATTGAACCCCGCCGGGTGCGCGGCTGCGCTGCGTGGGATCATCGCGGAGCAGGGGCTATCACTGAAAGTCGGAGTTGTCAGTGGGGACGACCTGACGGTCCGTGCGTCTGAGTTCGTTGGCACTGCCGAGATGTTCACGGGCGAGCCGTTTCCCGATCCTGAATCCATCGTGAGCATCAACGCCTACCTCGGCGCTTTCCCGATTGCGATGGCGCTGGATCACGGAGCGGACATCGTGATCACCGGCCGCTGCGTCGACAGCGCGGTCACGCTCGGCGCGTGCATACACGCCTTCGGTTGGCGCTGCAATGACTACAACAAACTCGCAGGCGGCAGCCTGGCCGGCCACATTCTCGAGTGTGGCACCCAGGCCACAGGAGGGAACTTCACGGATTGGGAGGCCGTGGCTGTTGACCTTGATGAAACGGGTTATCCGGTTGCGGAGATTGACGATGAGGGCGAGTTCGTCGTGACCAAACCGCCGGGAACCTCCGGTTTGGTATCCGTTGGCACTATCGCCGAACAAATGCTCTACGAGATCGGCGATCCACAGCGCTACCTCTTGCCCGATGTAGTCTGCGACTTCTCCCGTGTGAGGATCGAGCAGGTCGGGACGGATCGAGTTCGGGTACATGGAGCCCTTGGTCGTGGGGCCCCTGACAGTTACAAACTGAGCGTCACTTGGGCGGACGGGTTCCGTGCCGGTCAGATCTGGAGCATGTACGGCCGCGCAGCGGCAACGAAGGCGGCGCTGTTCGCGCGCGCGGTCATCCGACGCACCAACGGCCAGCTCAAGGCCATGGGACTGACGCAGCTCTCTGAGCACTGCGTCGAGATCATGGGTGCCGATTCACACTTCGGAGGGCGCAGGATGTCTGCTGATGTGCGTGAGGCTGACATCAAGATTGCCGCCAGGCATGCAACCGCAGCTGGAATCAACGTTTTCATCAGGGAAATGACAGGGATGGCGCTGACGGCCCCGCCGGGGCTCACCGGTTTCGCGGGTGCCAGACCAAAGGCTTCGCCGGTGATCCGGCTGCACTCGATGGTATTGCCCAAGCGTGAGGTGAGTATCCGTGTCGAACTCGATCATGTGACGTTCGATGTAGAGGACCCAACGGATGCAGGCATCGCATCTGTCGAGCCGCACACGCCACCGGTCAGTGCGGAGGAAGCGACGGTCGAGGTGCCCTTGGAGTCCCTCGCGTTCCTCCGTAGCGGCGACAAGGGTAATACTTCAAACATCGGGGTCATATCGCGTGATCCTGCTTTCACCCCTTTCATTGGCGCCGCGCTGACGGCTGAGCGCGTGGTCTCACGCTTTGCTCACTTCCTGAGCGAGCGCAGTGTGGTAGATCGCTACTACCTGCCGGGGACTCATGCCTTCAATTTCGTCCTTCACGAAGTGCTCGGCGGTGGTGGGGTTGCCAGCCTGCGTTCTGATCCGCAGGGAAAGGCCTACTCACAGATCCTGATGGCCGAAATGATTTTCGTTCCGCGAGCAATGGCGGCGTACGGCACCCTGAAGAGGATACCCGTGCCCGGGACTGAGACAATTGATACGGAGAATATCCATGACCATTCGATTTGATGGGCAAGTGGCGATCGTCACCGGTGCCGGAACCGGACTCGGCAGAGCCCATGCGGTCGCTCTCGCGTCCCGGGGGGCCAGGGTTCTTGTCAATGACCTGGGAAGCACCTCCGACGGTCAGGGGCAGTCCTCTGAGGCGGCACTCAAGGTGGTGGACCTTATCGAGCAAAGTGGTGGAGAGGCCATTGGTAATGGAGCCAACGTTGCGCGTTTCGACGAGGTCGAAGCCATGGTGGGGCAAGCTCTCGAAAAGTGGGGGCGCATCGACGTACTCGTAAACAATGCCGGCATATTGCGGGACAGATCCTTTTCCAAGATGGAGATCCCGGACTTCCAGCTCGTGTCTGACGTGCACCTGATGGGCTCGGTGAACTGCACCAAGGCGGTCTGGGAGACCATGCGGCGGCAGGAGTACGGCCGTATCGTCATGACGACATCAAGCAGTGGCATGTACGGAAATTTCGGCCAATCGAATTACGGCGCCGCCAAGATGGCTGTGCTGGGTTTGATGAACACCCTCGGACTGGAGGGCGAGAAAGCGAATATACGGATCAATGCACTCGCGCCAGGCGCGGCGACCCGCATGACCGAAAATCTCCTCTCGGACGGGTTAAAGCAGCTGCTGCGTGTGGAGCCGGTTGCAGAGGCTATGGTTGCGCTTTGCCACGCAGATGCTCCCAACCGGTGCATTCTCAACGCGCAGGCGGGAAGCTTCTCGATCACACGTCTGGTGGAGAGCCGGGGTCTGTGGCTGCCCGTCGCAGAACAGACCGCAGAGCAGATAGTCAAAAACTGGATGCAGATCGCGAACACGACTGTCGAGCAGGCGATGAACAGTGGAGGTGAACATGTCGCCAAGATGCTCACCATGGCGAGTGAGGGCTCGGGCGTTGCTGTGACTTTCTGACTGCCGCCGGCGCGTATCGCAAAGAACACCGGTCTCCAGCGGGACGATCTTTAGACGGCGAAGCGCGCACTCGCGCCACCGCCCCCACCTGGCGTCGCGGCGTGTTTCTCGGTGCTCAGATCCTCGACCACGGGTTTCGGTCCGCCCTGGTACTGGAGGCACGCAGGTGGTTTTCGATCCACTGGACTTTATCGCCCGGCTGGCAGCCTTGGTGCCGCGCCCACGGGTGAACCGCACCCGATACCCGATCCCACGGTGTGCTGGCACCGAACCACAGCTGGCAGGCCCAGGTGACGTCCTCGGGCAGGGGCCGCAAGGCGGGCAGCGCCAGCTGACGAAGCCCGTCACTCCCTCATCGTGCGGTATGACATGGCTGCGTCTGGTCAAGACCGCCGGGTGTGCGTGCGTGGCGCACACGGACAGTGCGTGAAGTGCGTGAATCGAGGAGCCGGGAGGCTGCTATCGGGGATCGGCAGGGGGTGGTGCTGTGCCGAGGAGCGGTGCCGACGGCCCGGGCGATAAAGTCCAATGGCTCGCGCCGAGCACGCCCATGGTAGGCTCGAGGCCTTGCACACCAAGGGCACCCAATGCTCCCCTGGACCGGCGTTCCGCCACGAGCATGGACCAGCGCCTTGCTGCTCATTGCAGGCGTTGGCGCGCTTGCGCTGGTGGTGTCGCTGATCTTCGGCAACACCGGGGTCAACATCGCCACCCTGACGCTGCTACAGGTCTCGGCCGTGCTGGCACTCGCCACTTTCAGTGGCAATTCGGGGATCGTGTCCTTCGGCCATTCCGCCTTCATGGGGATCGGGGCCTATGTCTTCGGCGTACTCGTGATGCCCAAGGCCATTCAGGCCTCCGCCCTGCCTGACCTGCCGGTGTGGTTGCTGGGCCACCAGATGTCGCTGGCAGCAGCACTTCTCCTTGTGGCAGCGGCGGGTCTCGTCGTCGGCATCCTCTCCGGTTTTCCGCTGGCCAGGCTTGCGACCGGCTCCGCGGCGATCGGCACGCTGGCCTTTCTGATCATCATCCACGTGACGTTGGTCGGTGCGCGTGACTTCACCCGCGGCAGCCAAACCTTCTACGGTGTCCCGCGCCTCACCACCGTTTACGTCGCCTTCCTCGCCGCGGGGGTATTCATCCTTATTGCCCGCATCCTGCGCGAAACGCCGCTGGGCCTCAGGCTGCGAGCGGCGCGCGAGAACGAGGTGGCGGCGGCGGCCTCGGGCGTCAATGTCCGCCTGTCGCGGCACCAGGGCTGGGCATTGAGCATCACCATGAGCGTGGTGATCGGTGCTCTCTATGGCAGCTTCCTCGGCGCCTTTTCGCCTAAGGACTTCTACTTTGACCTGATCTTCACGCTTATAGCCATGCTGATCGTCGGCGGCATGCTGACCGTGAGCGGTGCGGTCGCGGGCACGGTGCTGCTTGCTGGAGTGGTGCAGATCCTGCGCCAGGCAGAAACCGGCGTCGATCTCGGGTCGCTGCACATTCCCGGCATTTTCGGCCTGCCGCAACTCGGCATGGGGCTGGCACTCCTGCTGACCATCTGGCGCCGTCCACTGGGTCTCATGGGGCTTCGCGAGATAGGTCCTGACTGGCCGCGGCGCAAGCTGGAGCCCATTCCGTCCGACGCCCTCCACACAGCGCCCGCCGGTGCCCCGCTTGAGATTGACTCCATCACCATGCGCTTCGGTGGGCTGGTGGCGCTCGACAACATCAGCTTCGTCGTGCCGCCAGGGCAGGTCACCGGGCTCATCGGGCCCAACGGCGCAGGCAAGACGACGCTCATCAACATCATCTGTGGCCAGACGAAGCCCACCGCGGGCCGCATCGTCATCGGCGGTACGGAAATGACGGGCGAGGCCCCGCACCGCGTGGCGGTGGCAGGGCTCGGACGTACCTTTCAGAACATCCGGCTCTTTGACCGTATGTCGGCGCTGGAAAATGTCACCGTCGCCGCCCTCTCCAAGGGCCACGATGCTGCGAATGCCCGCCGCGTCGCCCTCGCCGAGCTTGCCCGTCTGGGGCTCGCGCACCGCGCCGAGGATCTGGCTGGCTCCTTCGCCTATGGTGATCGGCGGCGCCTGGAGATCGCCCGTGCGCTGGCGCTCGAGCCGAAGTTCCTGTTGCTCGATGAGCCTGCCGCCGGCATGAACCCGGCGGAGACGGATGCGCTCATCCGCGTGCTCGAGTCGATCCGCGCCGACCACGAGATCGGTCTCCTTGTTGTGGAGCATGACATGCGGCTCATCATGCGGCTGTCCGACCGTATGGTGGTGCTGAACAAGGGCCAGAAGATTGCCGAGGGTACGCCGCAGGAGATCCGCGGCGACCCGAAGGTTATCGAGGCCTATATTGGAACCAAACGGGCAAAACACTGATAAAAACACAACAGGAGGAAACCACCATGACGAACTTCCGCTTCGCCATGCTGGCCAGTGCCGTGGGTCTCGCCGGCCTCACCACGGCAGCTGCCGCCGAGGACATCACGATCGGCCTTGCTACCGGCCAGACCGGCGCTCTCGCCTATTCAGACCAGCCCTCGCTTGCCGGCTTCAAGATGGCGGTCGACGAACTCAATGCCACGGGCGGACTTGCCGGCAAGTACAAGATCGTTCTCGACATCAAAGACACACGCACCGACACGGCCGCCACTGTGCAGGCCGCACAGGAACTCGTTGCCGAGGGCGTGAAGGTGATGATCACCCCCTGCGACGCGGACCCTTCGATCGCCGCAGGCCAAATCAGCCAACCGGCACAAATCCCCACTCTCACCTTCTGCGGCACCACGCCGACCATCACCGAAGCCGTGGGCGACTACATGTTCGGCACCTATCCGGCTGACAACGCCCAGGCAGCGCTGCTCGCCGACTACGCCGCCAAGAAGGGCTACAAGAACATCTACATCCTGAAGTCGCCTGACAGTGCCTATACGCTGCGGCTGCCGGAGTATTTTGAAGAGGTATTCAAAAAGAAGGGCGGCACCATCGAGGGCGAAGGCACCTACACCATGGGCCAGCAGGACTTCGCCGCCGAGGTTACCAAGATCAAGGCGCTGAACCCGCAGCCTGACGCCATCATGACCGCTGCCTATGAGCCGGACTTCCCGGCTTTTCTGCAGCAGCTGCGCGGTGCTGGCGTGACGGCGCCGATCATCGGCTCTGACGGAATAGACAGCCCGACCATCACTGGGCTGGGTGCCATTGCCAATGGCATCGTGCACACCACGGCGGGTTCGCCCGTCGAAGGCTCGAAGCTCGCCGCCTTCTACGACAAGTTCAAGGAGAAGACGGGTGCAGCACCAGAGACGGTCTATGTCGCAACCGGCTATGAGATCCCCTACATCCTCGATGCGGCTGTGAGGGCGGCGGGTTCGGTGGACGGCCCGGCACTGCGCGACGCGCTGGCGAACCTCAAGGACGTCGAGGTGCTCACAGGAAAGGTGACCTATGCCGGTACCAACCGCATGCCGACCCGCGACATCACCATCGTCGAAATCGAGGATGGCAAGCGCAAGCCGATCCTGACCGGCATGCCGGATCCGGCCGACGTCCCGAAGCCCTGATGCTGGCCCGCACGCGAAGGACGCCCGATGCTTGAGGTCTCTGACCTGAAAGTGAAGTACGGGGAGGTGGCGGCCGTGAAGGGCGTCAGCCTCTCCGTGCCCGAGGGTTCCATCGTCGTGCTGCTTGGCGCCAATGGTGCGGGCAAGAGCTCGACCCTGAACGCGATTGTGGGCCTCGTGGCCTGTACGGGCGCCATCCGCTTCGAGGGCACCTCCCTCTCCGGCCAGCCGGCGGAGGACATCGTGAAGCGCGGCATCGCGCTCACCCCCGAGGGCCGGCGCGTCTTTCCCTCGCTCTCGGTGGCTGACAACCTGCACCTCGGCGGTGCCGCGCACGCGTCCGGCGAGGAATTGAAGAACCGCGTGGAGGCAGAACTTGACCGCTTCCCGATTCTGCGCGAGCGCTATCACCAGAAGTCGGGCCTGCTGTCGGGCGGCGAGCAGCAGATGCTGGCCATCGCCCGCTCGCTGATGGCGGGCCCGCGCCTTCTTCTCCTTGACGAGCCATCTCTGGGTCTCGCACCGCTCATCGTCGACAAGGTTTTTGACCTGATCCTCGACCTCAAGCGCCGTGGGCTCACCATACTTCTGGTTGAACAGAATGCTGAGCGCGCACTCGAGATTGCTGACCACGGCTATGTGCTGCAGACAGGGCAGGTCGTGCTCGAAGGCACGGGGGCGGAGCTCGCCCGCAGCGACCTCGTCAAACAGGCCTATCTGGCGGGGTAAAGTTATGGACGTCGTCCTGCAGCAAATCGTCAACGCCATCAGTCTCGGCGGAATCTATGCGCTGCTGGCACTGGGCCTTGCGGTGGTCTTCTCCATTGTTTCCCTCGTCAACTTCGCGCATGGAGAGCTGATGACCGTGGCAGGCTATGGCTTGTTCTTCGCGGCCGCCGTGTCGCTGCCATTCCCTTTTGCGGTCTGTATCGCCGTGCTAGTCGCCGTCATCGCGGCGCTGCTGACCGAGCGCTTTGCATTCCGCCCCATGCGCAAAGCCGATGCGACCGGGCTTCTGCTCACCAGTTTCGCTGTCTCCGCCATCCTGCGCGTGATCTTCCAGAATGGCATTTCGGCGCGGCCCAAGCCCGTGCCACTGCCCTCGGGCTTTGCCGGCGTCATTGATATCGGCTTCCTGCACATCGGCATCGTGCCGCTCCTGTCGATCGTCATGACAGCGCTGTCGCTTGCAGCGCTCACCCTGTTCCTCAACCGCACCACGCTGGGCAAGGCGATGCGAGCCGCGGCAGAGGACTTCCAGGTGCTGCGGTTGATGGGCATCAAGGCCAACCGGGTGATCGCCGTGGCCTTCGCCGTTTCCGGCGCGCTTGCTGGCGTGGCGGCTGTATTGTGGATCGCGCAGCGCGGCTCGGTCGACCCGCTGATGGGCGTCGTTCCGGTGCTCAAGGCCTTCGTCGCCGCCGTCATCGGGGGCTTGGGCTCGCTCACCGGCGCCGTGGCGGGAGGCTTTGCGCTCGGCATGCTAGAGGTGCTGTTCCAGGCTTTTCTGCCCGATGCCGCGCTCCCTTTCCGCGATGCCTTCGTGCTGGGCTTCGTGATCCTCATCCTCATCTGGCGGCCGGATGGGCTGATCCCGGCGCCAGTCGCAAGGCGCAGCTGACGGTGGCCGAAAAGCGGCTCTCGGTGACTGCGCAGGGGAAGGTCATGTGCCTGCTGAAGATCCCGTACCGGGACGGGACGCATGTCGTTTTCGATTCACTGGACTTTATCGCCCGGCTGGCAGCACTGGTGCCGCGCCGAGGTGACATCCTCGGGCAGGGGCCGGGGGAATGGCAGGGCAGGTGCACAGCCCGAGCGCTCCGCGATCGAGTGCCATGCGGCGATGAGGTGGGCACAACGGCTGAAGCGGGTCTTCGGTATCGACGTGGAGAGCTGCGTGCGCTGCGGCAAGGCTGTGCGGGTCGTAGCGAGCATCGAGGAGCCGGCGCTGATCGAGCGGATCCTGGCGCAGGTGCGTGGGAAAGCCGAGAGCGATACCGCCTCGCTCGGTCCGCCGTCGACGGGGCCACCGGTGAGTGCATGAGCGGTGCGCATGGAAGGCGCGCAAACCGCTGCGGTAGCCTGGTCGGGGCTCAGGATGTCACGGCGAGATCCGTTCCCTCCGGCATCCAGAGGAGTTCCACCCGCACTCCGTCCGGATCCAGCACATAAACGATATCGCTCTGGAATCCGTCGGTGTTGGCGCGCGTGCGTGTCGCAGGCAGGCAGCGTCCGCCATGAGCTTCCGCGCGGGCGATCGCGGCATCGATGTCATCCACACGCAGCGCGAAGTGGGTGAGGCCGATACTGTTCATCGGCCGAGCCGCCGTGCGTTCCGCAACCGGCTGTTCGAAATGCCAGAGCTCGAGCCGCATGCCGCTCAGGCCGAGGTAGACCGAGCTGAGCGCCACCTCTCCCTCGAGCTGGATCAGTGGCGCCATGTCGGAGCCGATCCGGAAGCTCTCGTTGCGGGTGAAACCCAGCCCCTCGCAATAGAAGCGGAGCGACCGCTCCAGGTCGGAGACGCAGATGCAGAGATGGTAGAAGACCGGCTTGCGGGTGCTCATGCGGTGCTCCGGAGGTGAAGTGCACGGATGCGACGGCCGAAATGCTCGCCGATCATGAAGGCCGTGAGGTTGGTGTTGGCGCGCGGGCTCCGGGGCGTGATCGACATGTCCACCACGTGAAGCCCGTTTAAGCCCAGCACGCCCGCGTTGGCACCCACCACAGCGCGCTCCGGCGCGTCCAGTGGACAGGTCGCTGCGGAGTGCGCAGACCCGTCGACGGTGGCGTCGATCCACGTGTCGAGAGCGTCGTCTGATGCCGCGAGGAAGGCCTCGCCCCGGCGGTCCACGATCTCGCCCCGGAGCATACCGGCCAGCGCGGGCGTCGCTGCGAGGCGCCGGAAGAATGCAGTGGCCTCACGCAGGCGGTGACGGTCCCGCGGGTCCGTCGCCAGGTTCATGTCTACCCGAGGGTCGATGCGCGGATCGCGCGATGCGAGGCATAGCGTGCCCATCGAGAACGTCTGGTTGATGCTGAAGCCGATGCCCGCCAGTGGTTCAGCACCGGGTGCCGGGCCGTTCACAACGGCCATCATGTCGCCGAACCCCGTTCCCGCAGTGCCAGACGACCAACGCGCGCAAAGGTTCGTGTGGCGCCCATTCCGTGCTACGGCATCCGCAGGGTCGACGCGGAAGCCGAAGAACACATGCGGGTGCTCCTGGTAACGACGTCCCACGGGAAGATCGAGCCGGGGCCTGATGCCCAGCGCGTGTAGCTCTGCCGCAGGGCCCACGCCCGAGCGGAACAGGATCGCGGGCGATTGAATCGCCCCGGCGGAGAGCACCACACGATCCGCTGCAATGGGCACTTCCGCTCGGCCGATTAGCGCGATTACACCGCAGGCGCGTCCGGACTCGATCACCACGCGATCGACCAGCGCGTTCCCAACGATCCGAAGGTTGGGCCGCGTGCGGATGGGCTCGAGGTAGGCCTCGTTAGCCGCGATGCGCCGTTCGTCGAGGGCGTTGTAGGGCAGGGCGCACAGACCGATCACACCGGGCGCGTTGCAGTCCTCGATCACGGGCAGGCCGCAGGCGTGGAACGCTGAATGCACTGCACGGTCGAGCGCACTCCAGTCGGTGAACGCTGCGCGTGCGATGGGAATGGGGCCCGCATCGCCGTGGAAGGGCGCATTACCAAAGGTAAGATCGCTCTCGATGGCGCGGAAACCCGCAAGCGCCATCGCGGCGCTCCACTCCGGCGCGCCTGCTGCGGCCCACTCGTCGAATTCCTCCAGCGGGGGCCGTAGTGCAACTTGCCCGTTGATGGCAGAACTACCGCCTACACCGCGTCCCTGCCACAGCGGTTCTGGATCTCGTTCCGGCCTGCGTTTCGCGGCGAGCGACATCCACTGGAACTGGGGAAAACGATCACGGTCGACGATGCCGGTCCAATGACCGCGCTGCATTTCCGCCGGCGCTGCTGATGAGGAGTACTCCGGTCCAGCCTCGAGCAGCAGTACCCTGAGTCGAGGGTCATCGGTGATGCGTGCGGCCACTACGGCGCCGGAGGAGCCGGCGCCGACCACGATCACATCCCACCGACCGTCGATCACTTCGCGTCGAGGAAGGGCGGCATCACGCCGGTTTCGTGTTTGTAGCTTTTGACCTTGGGGAAGGGAGGCAGCGGATCCGTTCCGGGATGCTTGTAGCCGTGGGTGGCGAGGTAATGCGCCTGGATGCTCTCGCGCGGCGGCAGCTCGGCCACGATCTCGTAGAGCCGGTGGAACTGGCTGTAAATGACCTTCCAGCGGCCTTCGTGCTTGACGTAACGGTCGCGGTAAAAAGCAGTGCCGTAAAGGCGTATGCCACGGCGGTACTCGAAGAGATCGTCGTACAGGTACCAGGTGCCAATCGCCTCTTCGGGCCCGACGATGTCGATTTCCGGGTGATGCCCGTTGTGGTGCGAGATCATGTCTGCGTGCGCACCGGTGCGTACCATCTCGAGATACGGTTCACGTCCCTCGTAACGCATCGAATAGATGCCAGCTTCCACGCTCAGCACTACATCGGGGTGCAGCACTTCGCGCATCCCGTCGATGTTGGCCGTGTCGAAGCAGCGCCAGTACTGGTGCTTGCAGCGGCGCACGTCTTCGATGGCGGTGAGGCGCGTGACTTCGGCGCGCAGTGCGGCGACTTCTTCGATGAGGGATTCGAGGTTCATGCAGGATTCTCCGTGTTATTGGTTGTGTGCTGAGCATAAGGCTCAAGCCCGCTTGAAGCCATATCGGTGAGCGTTTGCATCGGCAGGCCCTGCGGGCGAGGTTTGTCGTTGGTGGCTGGACCTGCCGCCCATCGAGGAGGACCCGGTTGGCACATCAAAGGGGTGGCGTGGGCGTCGATGTCGCCGGAGGCCCACTGACGCGAACGCTTGGGTCACATGGCCCGCGTGCCGTAGGGTTCACTGACATTCAGGCAAGGGGAGCATCCATGCACTACACCATCGAATGCGAGCAGGAGCAGGACGGACGCTGGATTGCAGAGGTCCCCGACTTGCCGGGCGTGCTTGTCTAGGGCTCATCGGCAGAGGCGGCCACGGCGAGCGCAAAAGTGCTGGCGCTACGGGTGTTGGCAGAGCGACTCGAACATGGTGAGTCGAGAGAAGGAAAACAGATGAAAACAGATGGGGTCAGGTCTTACATTTTGCAAAATGAACCCAAGGAGTCCGGCACATCGGAAAGCGGCTCAAGGCAATTATCAAAGGTACTAACCAAAAAACACAGGCAAGGCAAATGAAAAATGGAAGGCCTGCCCTCGCCTTCCCTTAGACACCGACACTTTAGCCCTCTCCTCAGTGTGGCGGTCTTCAATCGAGGTACAACCGGTAGGGCGGCCAGTAGAGGGCATCGGCTTTGTCTTGGCTGGTGATGATTGCGTTGTCCGGGACCTCGACGCCGTCGCGCAGCGTCACATCAACGACAATTGCTCGCGCTCCAATAGTGACATTGTTCCCGACTTTGGAGCGGAAAAGGGTGGCATCGTGGCCGATATTGAGGTTATCGCCCACCTCAAGAGGACCATGAAAGACAACATTGTGCGCGGCTTTGAGGTTTCTTCCGATCTTCAAGCTCGAATACTCGAGCGCATGAAACGTCACGCGGTGATCGATGTCCGCATTCTCACCGATGATAATCGGAGTGCCTTCATCGGCGCGTATCGCAGCGCGTCGACCGATCACGCTGTTATCACCAATCCTGACATCGCCGACGATGCGGACGAACTCAGAAAGTCGCACGTTTTTCCCTAAACTCGGCTTCACCTGCTTCGCATTGAACGATGTCTTTGGTGCAACGGAGACCCCCGATACTGCATCGAAACCGTTCTGTTCATAAAGCACGGCATATTGCTCCGCGAATTCGAGATTCACGTGCAGCACATCCTTTTGAAATTTGGCGTGGGCATCGGTCTTCAAAGGCAGAGCATCGGCGTCGCGTTGCGTTTTGATTACCGCGCCAATTGGAACAATTCGGTCTTTGGGGACACGCACATTAGCGACAGTCGCGCCATGTAGCACGAAGACCCCGTCTTCAAGCACAGAGTTTTCGATATGTGCGTGAAAACCGATAAAGCTGAAGTTTCCGATGCTGGAATTAATAACAACCGCCTGATGCGCAATACTTACGCGATTCTGTGTGCTGCTCGAACGAGGGCCGCACGCCGACACCGGGCCGGGATTAGGTCTAAGGGCGAGAAACAGGGTGTTATCCTGAATATTGGTTTCACTACCAATACAAATGCGCGTTTCGGGATCGGCACGCACAATCGTGTTGCCTGCAATGAATATCTTTTCGCCTACATTGACGTCGCCAAAAATCTCGACTAGCGGGCTGATGAAGCTCTTATTGATGATCACTTTCAGGGGTTCGGCGACACTCACAGACGAACCGGAGAGAGGAGCCTCCAGCGCGTTGGCACCGGCATACCCCCATAGAGCAACGCATAACGCGGAAACGACAGCAGTTCTGACTATTGCTTGGTTCATATTCTTTCCTTTTGACGTTTGCGTAGTATCGCTGTGGTCGGTAGACAGCTATTTTTCTTGTGCCGCTCCCCGGGGGCTCATAGAAAATCCACTGGGCTGTTAAAGTCGTAATGCCGTGCCCAGCCGCTCACATCGCTACTCGATGACATGGCAGGGCAAGTACCTGCCCGGATAGTCGAGAGTCGTATGGAAGGCCTTGGAGGGACAAGCCTGCGTATCGCTGCACGTGATGTCAAGCGACCGACTCCTGTCGCAAGGCCTGACACATGCAATGCACCGCGCCACCGCCGTGTTCACTCCTCTATCGCAGCGTAGGCAAGGCTCTGGATCTGCGGCCTGATGGGGTAACTCCCGGAGGGCATCAGCTGCGTCATGAATATCCCGATCAGATCCTCCACCGGATCGCCCCAGAAGTACGTCGAGGCCATGCCTCCCCACGAGTAAGTGCCCGCGCCTGCGGCGCTGAGTGATGCCACACCGTCCAGAACGATCGAGAAGCCGAGTCCGAAACCTGCGCCGCGGGTCTGCGTCTCGGTGAACAGCGAATCCCCCATGTGCTCGAGACTCTGGTTGCCCGGCAAGTGGTTGCGCAGCATCAACCTTACGGTGGTGGGGGAAAGCAGCCGCATGCCGTCCAGCGCGCCGCCGTTCGCGAGCATGCGGCAGAAACGCAGGTAATCATCGACGGTCGACAGCAACCCGCCGCCGCCGGAGAGAAAACTCTGCGCGCCGCGGTAACTGCTGTCTTGCACGCCGTCCTGGCGGCGTGTGGCCCCGCCGGCGAAGGATTTTTCGTAACAGGTCGCGAGGCGCGGAAGCTGCTCATCGCTGATCGAGAACGCGGTGTCGCGCATGCCGAGCGGGGAGAGGATGCGCTCCTCCAGGAACCGGTCCAGAGCCATGCCGGACACCACCTCCACCAACCGCCCCACCACATCGGTACCCACCGAATAGTTCCAGCGCTCGCCGGGCGAGAACAGCAGCGGCAATTCTGCGAGCGCCTCGACGAATTCCGCCAGCGTGCCGCCGCGCGCATTCCACTGGCCCAGTCCGCGTTTCCGGTAGAGCGCATCCACCGGGTGCTGGTGCATGAAGCCGTAGGTGAGGCCTGCGGTGTGCGTCAGGAGGTCGTGTACGCGCACGGGGCGCGCGGGTTTGCGCGTGCGGTAGGTATCGGCGTCGCCGCCGTCGAAGACCTCGAGGTGTTCGAAGCAGGGGATGTAGCGACTCACCTCGTGTTCGAGCCGGATCAGGCCCTCCTCACAGAGCATCATCAGCGCCACCGAGGTGATGGGCTTGGTCATCGAGTAGATGCGGTAGATCGTGTCTGGCGTGATCGCTTCCTGGGTGTCCCAGTCCTTCACACCCTGTTCGCTGCGGAACACCACTTCGCCGCGGCGCGCGAGCAGCAGCGCATATCCCGGGATGCGCCGCTTCTCCAGATAACTCGCGAGGAAGGGGGTGATGCGCGCGAGGCGCTCGCTGCTCATGCCGCAGGCTTCGGGTGTAACGGACTCGGCGTTCATGGGTGGCTCGTTGCAGTTGCGTAAGGCCGATTATGGTGAGCGCACGGGGCGCTGCACAGCAGGGGAGGTGGCTATAATCGTGCTGCCCGCCGTCCCCCGGAGCAACCCCATGCCGCGCAGCACCTGCGATCTCTGCGATGATTTTCCTGACGAAGTGCAGGTTACCGATCCCCTTTTTCGCGATTTCGGCGCACGCGCGCAGTTCGGCGGCCGCATCGTCACCATCAAGTGCCATGAGGACAATTCCCGTGTGCGTGAGCTCGTCGCGGAGGATGGCCGCGGCTCGGTGCTGGTGGTGGATGGCGGCGGATCGCTCCGTCGCGCGCTGCTCGGCGACCAACTCGCGGCAAAAGCCGTCGCCAACGGCTGGGAAGGTATATTGATCTTTGGCGCGGTGCGTGACGTGGAAGCGCTCTGCACCATGGATATCGGCATCAAGGCACTCGGCGCAATTCCCATCAAAACCGACAAGAAAGGCCTCGGTGAACGCGATGTTCCTGTGCGTTTTGCCGGCGTCGACTTCCTGCCGGGACAGTTCGTGTATGCGGATGTTAACGGCGTCATCGTAAGTGTGCGCGAGTTTTCCGCCGGTGCCTAAGCGTGGCGCGGACCAACTGCCGGGCGGCTTCTCTGCGCGCCGTTTCCTGCGCGAGTACTGGCAGCGCAAACCGCTGCTGCTGCGCGGAGCACTTCCGGGCCTCGAAGCGCTGCTGCCTGCCGATGAACTCGCCGGTCTGGCACTCGAGCCGGAAGTGGAATCGCGCATCGTGCTCGAGAAAGGGCGCAAGCCGTGGGAGCTGCGGCGTGGCCCGTTCACGGAAGACGACTTCGCGCACTTGCCGAAATCCCGCTGGACGCTGCTGGTGCAGGCCGTTGACCAGTGGCTCCCGGCGGCCGCCGACGTGCGTGCGCGTTTCGGTTTCCTGCCCGGCTGGCGCTTCGACGACATCATGGTGAGCTACGCCACGGACGGTGGTGGCGTAGGGCCACACTTCGATTACTACGATGTGTTCTTGATCCAGGCGAGCGGTCGGCGGCGCTGGCGCATCGGGCAGCACTGCGACGCAGATACGCCGCTCCGCAGCGATGCCGAACTGCGCATCCTCCAGCGCTTCGACACGCAGGAGGAGCATGTGCTTGAGCCGGGCGACATGCTCTACGTGCCACCCGGTGTGGCGCACTGGGGCATTGCCGAGGGCGAATGCATGACCTGGTCGGTGGGCTTCAGGGCGCCTTCGCATGCCGAGATCGTGCAGGAGATCGCGGCCCAAGTGGCCGAGCTGATTCCGGAGCACCGCAGGTTCGGAGATGCGGGTCGCAGCTACCCCGCGGACGGTCGCATTCCCGCGCAGGCCATTGCGGAAGTGCGCCGCGCGCTGGATGCGCTGCGCGGCGCCGACGATGCCCTGCTCGCGGACTGGCTGGGCCGATACATGAGCGCCCGCAAGTACCCCGAGCTCGAGATCGCGCCACGACGCGTTCCCGCCGGTGGCATGCGCGCGATCGTGTCGGCAGGGCGAGGCGTGGAGCGCCACCCGGCCTCACGCTTTGCGTGGGTGGAGGGCGATCCGGCGAGCCTCTATGTCGATGGCGAGTGCCTGCCGTGCCCCGCAGCGCTGGCTGCGTTGCTCTGCTCGGGCAATGTGCTGGACGCCGCCGCACTGCGGCCCTGGCTGCGCGCCAGGGCCTCCCGCCTGGTGCTCGATACGTTGTTGGTGCGTGGCGCCCTTCAGCGCGTCTGACCGGCCACAGGCCAGCGCAGTTCTTCCACGGTTGCCACGCCGCCGCGCGAGCGTCTTGCCCGGGCGGCGGTGAAGGGCTCGCAGACAGCCTGCAGGTCAATAAGGTTTCGAACCCACTCCGGGAATTCTTGAAATACGACACCCCGGGAAATAGTATTACGAACGTTATAACTGTGGGGCACCCATGCACACACTCAAACTCACCCAGATTGGCAATTCGGTTGGCGTCATCCTGCCCAAGGAGATACTCGCGCGTCTCAAAGTGGAGAAGGGTGATTCGCTCTTCGTCACCGAGACGCCCGACGGCTTGTCGATCACCGCCCATGATCCAGCGTTCGAGGAGCAAATGAAGGCGGCGCAGAAGATCATGAGGAAGCGCCGGGCCGTGCTGCGCGAACTGGCGAAATGAGTGCTTGGGTCTGGATCGAGCGCGCGATTATCTTTGCCGTGCACAACGAGCAACTCGCCGAGCACGGAGGGCGCGCGGGAATCAGGGACGAGGGTTTGCTTGAGTCGGCACTGGCAAGGCCCCTTAACCTTGTCGCTTACGGCAACCCGGATTTTGCCGATCTGGCTGCGGCGCACGGTTTCGGGATTGCCCGCAACCATCCGTTCATCGATGGCAACAAACGTACGGCTTTCGTCTCCGTGGAACTGTTCCTTGCCATCAACGGCTACGAACTCGCGGCCGACGACGCAGACTGCGTGCTGACCATGCTTTCTCTCGCCGCGGGCGATTTGGACGAAGCTGCGTTAGCAACATGGGTACGTGAGCACTCGGTCAGGTGCTGATTACCCGCGGCAACCACACCGTGCGCTATCTCTACCGCAACCACGGCACCACACTTATCCTCTGGGACCGGTGGTTCGGCACCTTCAGCGCGGAAGTCGACATTGCTTGAAGCGCGGGCCGCGGCTCGACCAGCAGTTTTAAATGGGGTCTGACCCCATTTATGAGGCTGGCGGTTTTAAATGGGGTCTGACCCCATTTATGAACGGAGGTTTCCATTCCCACGCCTGGAAAATGGAAGACCTGACCCTGTCCACCGTGCGTGGCGCCCTTCAGCGCGCCTGACCGGCCACAGGCCAGCGCAGTTCTTCCACGGTTGCCACGCCGCCGCCCGGGCGTCGTGTGTCGCTGGTGCCGAACATATAGCCCCCGCGCACGGCGATGGACTGCGAGTTGCCGAGCAACAGCCCGCCCTCGACCGGGTGCTGTCCCATGCCTTTCAGCAGTCGAACCGTATCCGCGCTGATGCCGGGTTCAAGATCGAGTTGATCGGGCAGCCACTGGTGATGGATACGTGACTGCGCGGTGGCATCCGCGATGTTCATGTCGAACACCGTGGTGTTGAGAATGATCTGCAACACGATGGTGATGATGCGCGAGCCGCCCGGTGCGCCGGTGGCCAGCCACGGCTCGCCGTCTTTCAGCACCAGGGTCGGCGTCATCGACGACAGTGGCCGCTTGTTGGCCGCGACGGCGTTGGCGGTATCGCCGATCAGGCCGAAGGCATTTGGCACGCCGGCCTTCACGGCAAAATCGTCCATTTCATTGTTCAGGAAGAAGCCTGCGCCCGGAACGGCAATTCCATTGCCGAACGAATAGTTCAGTGTGTAGGTGTTGGTGACGACGTTGCCGTCGCGGTCCATCACACTGAAGTGGGTGGTTTGCGTGCTCTCACGCGGGAACTCGTTGGCCGGAGCGATTTGTTCCGAGGGCGTGGCACGCGCGGGATCGATGGACGCGCGTATCTTTCGGGCGTAGTCGGGGCTGGTCAGGCCGGCAACCGGCACGTCAAAGAAATCGGGGTCGCCGAGGTGCTTGCTGCGGTCGGCATAGGCGCGCTTCATGGTCTCGGCCAGCGTGTTGATGTAGGCCGCGCTGTTGTGTCCCATGTCGGCGAGCGGTATGCCCTCGAGTACGTTCAGCATCTGCACCAGGTGCACGCCACCGGAGGATGGTGGCGGCATCGAGACGATCTCGAAACCGTGGAAGCGGCCGCGCACCGGTGCGCGCTCGATGGCCCGGTAAGCGGCGAGGTCCGCATGCGTGATCAGTCCACCGCCACGCTCCATCTCGGCCACCAGGCGATCGGCCACCGGGCCACGGTAGAAGCCCGCGCTTCCGCGCTCCGCGATCTGGCGCAGAGTCCATGCCAGATCGGGCTGCCGCAGCACTTCGCCGGGCTGATAGGCCGAGCCGTCGGGCTTGAAGAGGGCCTGCTTGGCGGCGGCGTTGCCCAGAAGCCGCTGACCCCAGGGGCCCGAGAGCAGCGCCGACATGGCGAAATTGACCGGGAAACCGTTTTCAGCCAGTGCGATGGCCGGGGCCATAACCTGTGCGCGCGCGAGCCGCCCGTAGTGCTCCTGTGCGTGCAGCAGGCCGGCCACGCTGCCCGGCACGCCGGAGGCAAGATGCGTGAGCTGCGAGCTCTCCTCGATCACGTTGCCCTGCGCGTCCAGAAACATGTCGCGGCGCGCCGCCTTGGGCGCGGTTTCGCGGTAATCGATCGCGACCTGCCGCTTGCCTTGGGCCAGGTGCAGCAGCATGAAGCCGCCGCCGCCGATATTTCCCGCCTGCGGGTAGCTCACCGCCAGCGCGAAGCCGGTGGCCACGGCGGCGTCGATGGCATTGCCGCCTTCTGCAAGGATGCGTGCCCCAACGCGGCTCGCGATAACATCGCTCGACACCACCAGCCCTTCGCGCGAGGGCACGGGCTGGAAGCGGGAGTCGTAGCCGATGATCGGCGGCAGGGCGGGCGCTTTCTGCTGCGCCTGCGCCAGAGGCAGCACGCACAGCAGACCTATGGCGACAAGCCGGGAGAGCAGCGTTTTCATGCGATGAGTCCGGTAGCTGAGGCCAGGCGGCATTCTAGCCGCCTTGGCTCAGCCCACGCGCACTGCCTTGGCGCTCAAGGCGCCTCGCGCAGCGTCCGGATGCGGTCATCCAGGGAGGGGTGCGTGCGCAGCAACGCTCCCAGGCCCTGCTTCAGATCACCGCTGATGCCGAAGGCGGTGAGGGTGGCGGGCATTTCCTTGGGCAGGCCCTGTTCGGCCTGCAGACGCTGCAAGGCGGCGATCATGGCGCCCTTGCCAGCGAGCTGTGCGCCGGCATGATCGGCACGGAACTCGCGGCGGCGGCTGAACCACATGACCACCATCGAGGCGAGGACGCCGAGAATCATTTCTGCTACGAAGGTGACGATGTAGTAGCCGATGCCGAGGCCGCGCTCGGTCTTGAACACCACGCGGTCGACGGTGTGGCCGATGATGCGTGCGAAGAACATCACGAAGGTGTTCACGACGCCCTGGATCAGAGCAAGCGTGACCATGTCGCCGTTAGCAACGTGGCCGATCTCATGCGCCAGCACGGCCTTGATCTCGTTGCGCTCGAAGCGCGAGAGCAGCCCGCTGCTCACCGCCACGAGTGCAGCGTTACGATTCCAGCCGGTGGCGAAGGCATTGGAGGCCTCGGAGGGGAATACGCCCACTTCCGGCATACCGATCCCGGCATCGCGGGAGAGTTGCTCCACCGTCTGCACCAGCCAGCGCTCGCCTTCGCCGCTGGGTTCGGTGATCAGGCGGGTGCCGGTGGAGCGCTTGGCGAGCCACTTGGACATCAGCAGGGATATCACCGAGCCGGCCATGCCGAATACGGCGCAGAACACCAGTAGCGCCTGCAGGTTCAGGTCAACTCCGTTGTTGGCCATGATCGAGTCGAAGCCGAGGATGTTGAGCGTGATGCTCGCCAGCACCAGCACCGCGAGGTTGGTCAGTAAGAACAGGCCTATCCGCATCATGAGGTCGCATCTCCAAGGGTAGAAAAACGCAGCTCTTGAAGTGAGGGCGCTTCCGGGGGTTTCAAGGGGTGTCTTCTGTCGGGCCAGGCTCCTCGTGCTCCTCGTGCTCCGCGGGCTCTGAAGCTACGATGGGATTCAGCACCTCGACCACCGGGTAGTCGCCGCTTGCGGCCTCGCAGACGATGATCTCCCCGCGCAGGTCGAAGTCGCGCAGGTTCACTTCCACCAGTTCGTTCACGGCGGCGTCGCGATGCTCGGTGCGGAAAAGTCCGGGCACATGGCTGCCATCCAGCCACTCACCATGACGCCCGAGGTAATGGCCGTTCTGGTTGCGGATCACGAAAATAGTCTTCAAGACGGCGATTCCTCTACCAAGTAGGGTTCGAGCAGGGCGGTGGTGACGCGCTTGAGATCCGCCAATGTCCGCCGCGAGCGCGAGCCTGCCTGATTGACCACGACCAGCAGCAGGGCATGCGTGAGTTCGAGGTATGTCCGTGCCAGCCGGCTAAGGCCGGTATGTGTGCCCTGCAGGCCGTGGCGGGCAAACGCCCGGGTCATGCGATCTATCACCAGCGCGTCGTGGCGCTGGTCGAGCTCTCGCAGTTCCGGGATCGAGAACATCGCCTGCACCAGGTGGAGTATGCCCTGCTGCTCGCGGTAGACCACCAGTTGCCGGTCGACCAGTCGATGGACCAGTTCCGGCAACGGCAGCTCTGCGAGGGGCCAGCTTTCCAGCTCCTCCAGCGAGCGCTCCACCTCGCGCAGCCAGCGTTCCGCCATTGCATACATGATGGCGTGCTTGTTCGGGTAGTAGTGATAGAGCGTGCCGACTGAGATCCCGATCTCGCGCGCGATGAGGATGGTCGTGAGCGCATCGAGCCCGACCTGTTCGAGGAGCTCCGCGGTGATCTGCAGGATCTGCTGCGCGCGTGCCACGGAGCGCTGCTGCAGCGGTTCCCGCCGGGGGCTAAGCTTCTGGCCGCGTACGGTCGGCGTGCCTGTTTTCATCCGCGTGACTGTGTTTCCCGGTCTGTTCCGAACACCTTGATGCGCGCGCAGTCTAGGGACGCGCCGCAGCAGGCGCCAGCGTGCGTGCCGCCGGTGCTCACAGCCTGTCCCGCAGCCCGTACCAGAGCATGCCGGCGACCAGCCCCGGGTGTCTGAAGAGCGTACCGCCCGGAAACTTCGACGTCGGGATTTTTGCCATGACATCGAAGCGTTCCGCGCTCCCGGCGATGGCCTCGGCCAGCAATTTTCCGGCGAGCGTGGCAATGGAGATGCCGTGCCCCGAATACCCGAGGGCGTAGAAGACGTTGTGGGGCAGCCTGCCGAACGCAGGCATGCGATTCAATGTGATCGCGAGCGTGCCGCCCCAGCCATAGTCGATGCGCCGTGCGGCGAGTTGGGGATAGATCGCGAGCATGTACTTGCGTACGAAGCCGCGGATATCGGCGGGGAAGCGTCGGCTGTAGGTCTCGCCGCCGCCGAACAGCAGGCGCCGGTCACGTGAGAGGCGCCAGTAGTTGATCACGAAGCGCGAGTCCTGCATCCCGAGGTTGCGGGGATTGATCTGGGCGATGGTCTCGTCATCCAGAGGCTCGGTGGCCAGAATGAAATTGTTGATTGGCAGGATCTGCCCGGCCACGCGTGGTTCGAGCCCGCCCAAGTGGGCGTTGCAGGCGAGCACGACGTACCCGGCATCGACCTCTCCCTGGGTAGTTCGCACACGCACGCGGTTGTTGCCGCCATAGGCCGTAACCCGTGAGGACTCGTGCATCCGCACCCCGGCACGCTGCGCGGCGGCCGCAAGGCCGAGCGCGTAATTGAGCGGGTGCAGATGGGTCGAGCCTGCATCCAGCATTCCCCCAACAAACACGTCGCTGCCGCACAGTGCGCGGGCTTCCTCCCGCGGCACCACACGCATACGATCGTAGTCGTAGACCTCGCGCAGATGCTCTACCTCGGAGCGGAACCACTCGGCATCGCGAGCCTTCCAGCCGAGGTGCATGACCCCCGGGTTCAAGTCGCAGTCGATGCCGTGTCGGTCGATCAGTTCTCCAACGAGGGCGACCCCCTCCAGGCTGAGGTCCCAGAGAAGCCGCGCATGGCCTTTGCCCACGCGTTCCTCGAGTTCTTTCTGGGGGCGACGCTGCCCGGTGCCGACCAGGCCACCGTTGCGCCCCGATGCGCCCCAGCCGATCCGTTCGGCCTCCAGCAGCACCACGTCGTAGCCCCTCTCGCGCAAGTGCAGAGCGGTCGATAGTCCCGTGTAGCCACCGCCGATCACGCAGACGTCTGCCCGGGTGTTGCCGTGCAGGGGCGGGAACTCGATGTCCACGTTCGCCGTGGCGGCGTAATAGGAGGCCACGTGGCCGTAGGTGCTCATGGCAATCGCTCCATCGCGGGCTCGCTTGCAATCGGCGATGAGCCTCACTAAACTGAACATTAATTCGATTAGAGTCGAATAATAATTCGGTTTATGCCCTAGCGCAACAACGTCTGAATCGGTGGATCTGTTTGCCTTCGGGCCGGATTCCCGCGCGGCGGGGCGATATCGGAGACTTCTCCCGGCAACAGCAAGTGACATCCATGGATATTATCCACAAGTGGCTTCTCGACAACCGCATCTCCGAAGTGGAGGTGCTGGTCCCCGACATGACGGGTAACGCGCGCGGGAAATTCATCCCCGCGGACAAGTTCATCAGGCAGGACAACCCGCGCCTGCCTGAGGGCATCCTCGCCCAGGCGGTGAACGGCGATTACCCGGATGATTACTGGGAGTTGATCGATCCCCGGGACCGCGACATGAACCTGCGCGCCGACCCCAACACGATGCGCCTGGTCCCCTGGGCGAATGAGCCCACCGCGCAGATCATCCACGACTGCTACGACATGGAAGGCAATCTGCACCCGCTCTCCACGCGCAACGTGCTGCGGCGCGTACTGGCTCTCTACGAGAAAGATGGCCTGAGGCCGGTGGTGGCGCCGGAGGTGGAGTTTTACCTCGTCAAGAAGAACATCGATCCCGACTACGAGCTGGAGCCGCCGATCGGCCGCTCGGGTCGGCCCGAGTCCGCCCGGCAGTCTTACTCGATCGACGCGGCCAACGAGTTCGACCCGATCATCGAGGACATGTATCGATTCTGCGAGCAGCAGAAGCTCGATCTGGACACGCTGATCCATGAGGCGGGCGCTGCGCAGCTCGAGGTGAACTTCCTGCACGGCGACGCCATCAACCTGGCCGACCAGGTGTTTACCTTCAAACGCACCATGCGTGAGACGGCGCTGCGCCATAACGTTTATGCCACTTTCATGTCGCGCCCCATGGCCACGGAGCCCGGCAGCGCGATGCATATCCATCAGAGCGTGTTGCGCGCCGATGACGGCACCAACATTTTCTCCCACCCCGATGGCCAGGACACGCAGCGGTTCCTGCACTACATCGGTGGGCTGCAGAAATACGTGCCCCTGCTGATCGCGCTGTTCGCTCCCAACGTGAATGCCTACCGGCGCTTCACCCGCGAGATCGCGGCGCCCATCAGCCTGCACTGGGGCCACGACAACCGCACCGTCGGGTTCCGCGTCCCCGAGAGCAATTACATTAACCGCCGGGTGGAGAACCGCTTCGCCGGTGCCGATGCCAACCCCTATCTGGCGATCGCGGGCACGCTGGTGGCCGGTTATCTCGGCATGAAGCAGAAGCTCGATCCCACCGACCCTTATCCGGGCAACGCCTACCAGGAAGAGATCACGGTGGCGCGCTCTCTCGAAGAGGCCCTGCGCACCATCGACCAGGACGACGCGGTGGTCGAGATCCTTGGCGAGAACTTCATCCGCGCCTACCGCTCGGTGAAACTCACTGAGTACGAGGCCTTCAACCGCACCATCAGCTCCTGGGAGCGCGAGCACCTGCTGCTGAACGTCTGACGCTTGAGGTTTAAGGACGGTAATCCCTGCGCCCGGCGGTGCGCCGCTACAATGCGACGCAGTGCTGGCACTCTCGCCGGCAAGCCGCCAAGCGCAGTCCGGGAGTTTCGATGGCCGAGATCCGCCCCGCCGCAACGGTGATCCTGCTCCGGGATGCGCCAGACGGCGTGCATGTGCTGTTGCTGCGACGAAACTCGGCGCTCGGATTTGCGGCTGGCCAGTGGGTGTTTCCGGGCGGCGGAGTCGATGCCGGAGAGATTGCACGCACCGGTGACGCGCTCGCGGCAGCGCGGCTTGCTGCCGTGCGCGAGACCCGCGAGGAAGCCCAGATCCTGATCGCCTCCTCCGAGGCGCTGGCCTATTACTCCCACTGGACCACGCCGCCCATTATGCCGAGGCGTTACGCGACCTGGTTCTTCGCCGCTCGTGCGCCCGTCCTGGATGCGGTAACGGTGGACGGCGGCGAGATCGACGATCACTTGTGGGTGCGACCGGCCGAGGCCCTCCTGCGCCAGCGCCGCGAAGAGATCGAGATGCTTCCCCCTACCTTCGTTACCCTGACAGAGCTCGCGGCCTGCAGCAGCGTGGCCGAAGCGCTCGCGCGCGCCGCACGCCGCCCGGTGCCTGTATTCGAGCCGCACTTCGTGATCCGCGAGGGCCTGCCCACCGTGTCGATCTACGAGGGTGACTCGGGTTACGCATCATCGGATCCCGACATACACGCGCGTCACCACCGCATGGTGCTGGCGCGCGGCAACTGGCAATATCTCAACGACGGAGTCATATCATGGTGACGCGCTGGCAGGCGGAGCAGTCGCTCTCGCCGATGGACGACTACCCCTTGCACCAGATCGCGGACACCATCCGCAACGTCGGCAGCTCCGACCGTAATTTCTACGATCGTTATTACTTCAACATGCACAACTCAAGCGGCGAGTTGTTCATGGTGATGGGCTTGGGCCAGTACCCCACGCTCGCCGTGCAGGATGCCTTCGTGGCGCTGCGCAAGGGCGATACCCACCGCGTGGTGCGCGCATCGCGCGAGCTCGCAGACCGCGCCGACACCGCCGTGGGCCCTATCCGCGTCGAGGTGCTTGAGGGCCTGCAGCGGGTGCGCTTCGTGCTCGAGCCCAACGAGTGGGGCATCGCCATGGATGTCACCTGGGAAGGCGCTATTCCCGCTTTCCTCGAGCCGCGCCAGTACGTGCGCCGTAAGGGCCGGGTGTTCTTCGATTCGGTGCGCTTCGCCCAGACCGGCTGCTGGACGGGCTGGCTCGAGATCGACGGCGAGCGCATCGCCGTCACGCCCGACCGCTGGAAGGGCAGCCGCGACCGCTCCTGGGGCATCCGCCCGGTGGGCGAGCACGAGCCAGCTGGTATCCACCAGGGCACCCACAGCATGCGCGGCATGTGGAACTACTGCCCCATGCAGTTTGATGATTACTCGATTCTCTACATCTGCAACGAGTTGGACGGCGGCAAGCGCGAACTCGAGGAGGCGGTGCGTGTCTGGGCCGATCCGGAGCGCGAGCCGGAGTGGCTGGGCACGCCGCGGCACGAGCATGTTTTCGACGAGGCGCGCGAGTTCGTGGTCTCGTCCACGATTTCCTTTCCCGAGGCCCCGGGCGGTCCGCTCGAGGTGCGTTGCACGCCCATGCTGCCCATGTACGTGATGATCGGCACCGGCTATGGCCTCGACGCGGACTGGAAGCACGGCATGTACAAGGGGCCGCTGGTAGTCGAGGGCCTCACGCTCGATCATGAGCGCGACCGCGCCCGCTTCTTCGGTCTGGTCGATGCGCCCTGCCGGTTCGAGACCGGCACGGATGTCGGCTGGGGCCTGTTCGAGTACTGCTTCATCGGCCCGTTCGCGCATTACGGCATCACCGCGCCGCTGTTCTGGAATCTCAAACTCTAGCCCCGTTTTCTAGTCCGTTCGGTGCTGTCGCCGGCCCGTGGCCGGCGCTATAGTCCCCGCAATCTGACCAAAGGAAAGGAGATTTGCATGCGCCTGCAGGGCAAGGTAGCGCTGGTAACGGGTGCGGGTCTGGGCATGGGCCGCAGCATGGCCGAGATGTTCGCGCGGGAAGGCGCCGCGGTGGTCGCGATGGATGTCACCGCCACGGACGCCGATGACACGCTCGCGCTCATCAATGCGCGTGGCGACTGCATGAGCGCGGTGGCAGACGTTTCCGACAGCCGGCAGGTGGCAGCGGTGTATGCGGCGGTCGAGGCGCGCTACGGCCGTCTCGACGTGCTGGTGAACAACGCGGGAATCGGTTCCGCGCCCAACGACGGCTACGACAAGTTCTACGAGCGCATGGGCCTGATGAACGAGCAACTCGCCCGGGGCGAAACCCCCACCGTGCACCTCGACCACATCATCGACATGCAGGACGACGGCTGGCAGCGCGTGATCGACATCAACCTGAACGGCCTGTTCTACAACTGTCGCGAGGCCGCTCGCCTGATGATCCGCTCAGGCGCCAAGGGCTCCATCGTCAACATCTCCAGCACCTCGGGCCTGAACGGTACGGGCGCCGTGCACTACTGCGCGTCCAAGGCGGCGGTGCTCGGCTTCACCAAATGCCTCGCGCGGGAACTCGGTGGCCGCGGCATCCGCGTGAACGCCATCTGCCCGGGCCCCACCAACACCCGCATGATGGCCGGTATCAGCCCGGACTATGCGAAGGCGATGATCCAGTCGATCCCGCTGGGGCGCATCGGCGAGCCCGATGAGGTGGCCGCCACCGCGCTGTTCCTGGCGAGTGACGAGGCCTCGTTTTTCACCGGCCAGACACTCGCCGCCAACGGCGGCATGCACATGATCTGAGCGGCGCGGCATCGTCAACGCATCCTCCGCAGGCATATCCATGACGAACGACACCGATCTCCTCGCACGCATCGACCGGCTCGAGTCCACCGAGGCGATCCGCCAGCTCGCGGCGCGCTATGCGTTGACCCTCGACATGCGCGACCTCGACGCCCATGTGAACCTCTTCGCGCCCGACATCCGCGTGAGCCGCGAAAAAACCGGCCGCGCGCATCTCAAGCGCTGGCTGGACGACACCCTGCGGCTGCAGTTCACCGGCACTTCGCACCACATCGGCAATCACATCATCGAGTTCGACGACGCCGACAACGCGCACGGCGTGGTCTATTCCAAGAACGAGCACGAGACCGGTCCCGAGTGGGTGATCATGCAGATGCTCTACTGGGACAACTACCAGCGCATCGACGGGCGCTGGTACTTCCGGCGCCGGCTGCCCTGCTACTGGTACGCCACCGACCTGAACAAGCCACCCATCGGCGACAAGAAAATGCGCTGGCCGGGCCGCGAGCGCTACGACGGCGCCTTCCATGCGCTGTTTCCTTCGTGGCAGTCCTTCTGGGCCAACCCGCCGTCGGCCGAGGAGCCGGAAGTCGCCGCGCCCGCACCGGTGGGTGAGTTCCTGAAGCGCATGCGTGCGGACGCGCCAGAGCCGCGCCTGCGCGTGCGCTGATTCCGCCGCATTCTTTTCCTTTCACGTTTCGCCAGGAGCAAACCCGCGATGAGCGCCAGCCTTTTCGATCCCGTGCGTCTCGGCGCTCTCGAGCTTGCCAACCGTATTGTGATGGCGCCGATGACGCGCAGCCGCGCCGGTGGCGGCGATGCGCCCACCGCCATGAACGTCGACTACTACCGCCAGCGCGCCAGCGCCGGACTCATCATCACCGAGGGTGTGCAGCCCAGCGCGAACGGCAAGGGCTACTGCCGCTCGCCCGGCCTCTACTCGGCCGCGCAAGTGGCCGGCTGGCGGGCTGTGACCTCGGCGGTGCACGCAGAGGGCGGCAGGATCGTCGCCCAGATCATGCATTGCGGGCGTATCGGCAGCCATCACAACAAAGAGCCCGGCACCGAGACCGTCGCGCCCTCGGCCATACGCGCCAAGGGCCAGATGTATTCCGATGCCGCCGGCATGGTCGACTTCGATCTGCCACGGGCGCTGCGCACGGACGAGATACCGGCGGTCATCGAGGAGTATCGCCACGCCACGCGCTGCGCGATGGAGGCCGGCTTCGACGGGGTGGAGTTGCACTGCACCAGCGGCTACCTCCCGGTGCAGTTTCTCTCGACCGGCACCAACCAGCGCGAGGATGCCTACGGTGGCAGCTTGCAGAATCGCATCCGTTTCCCGCTCGAGGTGCTGGCGGCGATGGGCGAGGTAGCGGGTTTCGATCGTCTGGGCATGCGCATCTGCCCCGGCAATCCCTTCAATGATCTGTACGACGATAATCCGCGCGAAACCTTTGCCGCGCTGCTCGATGCGGTGCGTCCGCTGGGGCTTGCCTACCTCCACGTGATCCGTTTCCCGGTCCCTGATCTGGACGTGGTGGATCTCGCGGCCCGGCACTTCGGCAGGCCGCTGCTGGTGAACGATAACAACAACGGCAAGTCGGGCGACAAGGCCCTTGCCTCCGGCGAAGCAGATGCACTGTCCTTCGGGCGGGCGTTCATCGGCAACCCGGACGTGGTGCGTCGCCTGCGCGAGGGAATCCCGCTCGCCGGCTTTGACGTCAAGACGCTCTACAGCCCCGGCCCACAGGGTTACACGGACTATCCGCCCGCGCCTCGTGCAGCCGCGGCCTGCGGGTGATCCGTGCTGCCGGTCTCCACGGCTCCAGAGGAGTGAACGATGAGCACCCGTAACACTGGCCGGCGCCGCTTTATGTCAGGACTCGCGGTGGCAGGGCTTGCCGCTACCGGCTGCGGGCTGCGTGATGCGGTCGACCGCCGTGCACTGCCCCACTGGGACTACACCGCGGATGTCGTGGTGGCCGGCTCCGGTGCAGCCGGGGTGTGTGCGGCCATCGAGGCGCGCGCCGCAGGCGCCGAGGTGCTGTTGCTCGAGCGCCTGGCCAAGACCGGCGGCTCGTCTGCGATGTCCGGTGGTGTGTGTTATCTGGGTGGCGGCACGCCGCTGCAGAAAGCGCTGGGTTTCGAGGACTCCATCGAGGCGATGCGGGATTTCATGCTGGCCGCCGGAGGCCTGCATCCTGCGCGCGACAAGATCGAACTCTACTGCGAGCACAGCCTGGAGCACTTCGACTGGCTGGTGGCGCACGGCGTGAAGTACGTGCAGAAATTCAGCGAGTCGAAGGAGCTGCCGCTTGACGGCTCGTCGCTGTATTTTTCCGGCTGCGAACTGGCCGCGCCCTGGCGTGATATCGCCCGTCCTGCCCCGCGTGGCCACGTGCCCACCACGGCAGGCCACACCGGCGGGCGCACATTGATGGAGGCCCTGCTGCCGGCAGCCGAGAGTGCTGGTGTGAAGACACTGCTGGGCGCCTCTGCCGAGCGCCTGGTGCGCGAGGACGACGGGCGTATCGTGGGTGTCCTGGTCCAGCAGGGTGACCAGACCATCGCCGTGCGTGCGCGCCGCGGCGTGGTGCTCGCCTGTGGTGGTTTCATACAGAACCGCGAAATGCTCAAGCGTTACGCGCCTGAACTCTACGAGTGCTCGGTTCCCTGGGCCGGCGCGGGCGATATGGGCATCGGCATCCGCATGGGCATGGGCGTAGGAGCCGCCGCCATCCGCATGAACCAGGGCTTTGCGATCCTGCCGCTGTATCCGCCCGAGCGAACCATCCACGGCATCGTGGTAAACCGCACCGCGCAGCGCTTCCTGCCGGAAGATTCCTACTACGCCTACGCCGGCCACGAGACAGCCTACAACCAGCACGGCGTGGCCTATCTGGTGACGGACGCGGATTCCAGCTACGACGAGGGTGACTTCCGTATGCCGCTGCTCGCCGAGGCCGCGTCGATTGCGGGGCTCGAGCAGGCGGGCGGTTTTGCTGAGGGTGCGCTGCAACAGACCGTGGATTTCTACAACCGGCACGCCGAGCGCTCGGTGGATCCGCTCTGGCACAAGCACCCCAAGTGGGTTACGCCGCTCGCCAAGCCGCCGTTCCGTCTCTACGACCTTTCCGTGCGCTCCGCCTTCTGTCCCGCGCACACCTTCGGCGGGCTCGAAACCACCGTGCACGGGCAGGTCCTGGATGTGTCGGGGGAGGTGATCCCCGGGCTCTATGCCGCCGGGCGCACCAGCGCGGGAATGCCGAGCGCGCCTTACATTGCCAGCGGCGTGTCGATCGGGGATTGCAGCTTTTTCGGCCGGCAGGCTGGCATCCACGCAGCGCGAGAGGAGGTAGCGGCATGAGCGCATTTACGAGCCACGTTATTTCCGGCGGCAAGGCGCGCGCGGCGATGATCGCAGCAGCCCTCGTGGTGCTGGCGCTTTTGCCATCGCCACGCCTCATGGCAGCCGATGCCGCTGCTCCCGCCGCAGTGCCGGCGTTTGCCGAGCGCCTTGAGGCGGCCGATCTGGTGCGCGGGCGCGTTGTTTTCGGTGCCTGCCGCACCTGCCACTATCCCGACCGGGGTGCCGGGCACCAGAACGGCCCCTCGCTGTGGAGCGTTTTTGGCAAGCAGGCCGGCACGCAGGCGGGTTTTGCCTATTACTCCCGGGCGCTGAAGGATTCCGGGCTGGTGTGGAGCCCGGAGTACCTGGACGCCTGGCTCGCGGACCCGTCGGGCTTCATTCCGGGCAACATGATGATGAGCCTCGGCGTGCCCGATCCGCAGGACCGGGCTGACCTTATCGCCTACCTGATGCAGTTCACGGAGACGCCGACCCAAAGTCCTCCACAGTGAAGGTCATGATGTGCTCGATCCACCATGCGGGCGCGCCTTTCAGCAGGGTGTCGAGGTTGGAGTAGTCGTGCCAGAGGCGGATTTTCCCGTCGCCGATTTCCATCACCGAAACAAACGGCAGGGCGACCACCTCGCCGGTATGGAAGTACCAGGTCTCGGTATGTTCCGTCATCACCGTGGAGCCTTCCGCGATCATGCGGTGCACCACATGCGTGAAACGCTCCACCGGTTCGTGCCCGATACGCAGCCGTTTGGCCACCGCGCCCGGCCCGCGCGCCACGGAATCCGGCATCGCCACATCCACGTACTCGCCGTCGGTCGCGAAGAAGTCCCCGATGAGATCGTAGTTGCGACCCTCGTAGACCTCCTGCCAGAACTGCGACACCAAGGCCTTGTTGGCGGCAAGCTGATCCATTGACGGCTCCGTGGAAAATGATCGAGACGCGAAGTCTAACCGCGCCCGTGCCTGAGCAGATCGGTCAACCGCAGACGGCTGTTCGTGCCACTGCCCGGGCGGAGGGCCCCGTCTATACTCGGCCGTCACTCCACCCGGACACACCCTCATGAAACTCGGACTCCAGCTCGGTTACTGGCAGAAAGGACCTACGCCGCGCTTCATCGAGCTGGCCAAGGCAGCCGAGAGTATCGGCTTTGACTCGGTGTGGACGGCGGAGGCCTACGGCTCGGATTGCTTCACGCCGCTCGCGGCCATCGCCGCACACACCAGCAAGATCCGCCTCGCCACCGGCGTGATGCAGATCTCGGCGCGTACGCCAACGTGTGCCGCGATGACGGCGCTCACGCTGGACCATCTCTCCAATGGGCGCCTCATGCTGGGCGTGGGTGTCTCCGGGCCGCAGGTGGTCGAAGGCTGGTACGGGCAGCCGTTCGCGAAGCCTCTGGAACGTACCCGCGAGTGGCTCGAGATCTTCCGCAAGGTGATCGCCCGCGAGGAGCCGGTGGAGTTCCACGGCCAGCAGTATCACCTGCCCTGTGAGAACGGCATGGGTCTCGGCAAGGCGCTGAAAAGCATCACGCACCCGTTGCGCAAGCGCATCCCGGTGCTGCTGGGTGCCGAAGGGCCGAAGAACGTCGCGCTCTCGGCCGAGTGTTTCGACGGCTGGCTGCCGATCTTCTGCTCGCCGTACAAGATGGATATTTTCGATGAGAGCCTGGCGCCCGTAGGGCCTGATTTCGAAGTGGCTGCGATGGTGAACCTCAGCATCAACGACGACCTCAAGCAGGCGCTGCTCCCCGGCAAATGGACCATGGCGCTCTACCTGGGCGGCATGGGCGCCAAGGGCATGAACTTCCACAAGAACCTGCTCGGTCGCATGGGTTATGCGGATGCCGCGCAGGAGATCCAGGACCTGTTTCTGGCAGGCAAGCAGATGGAAGCGGTGGAAGCCGTTCCGGAGCAGCTCGTCGACGAGATCTCGCTCGCCGGCCCCGAGGGCCGCGTGCGCGAGCGCCTGCAGGACTGGAAGAAAACTCGCGTAACCTCGCTGTTGATCGGCCACAGCTCGGACTTCGATCTCACGGTGCGCAACATGGAGTTTCTGGCCAAGGAACTGCTGTAGGAGCGCGCCATGCGCGCGACAGACGCTGAGGTCGCGGACGATGCGCGGGACACATCCCCGTAGGAGCGGGCCATGCCCGCGACAGAGGCCTCGCACGGCGCGCGTGACGCCCGCCACAGGCGCCGAGCTCGCGGGCATGGCCCGCTCCTACACCGGAGCCCTGGGCAGTTCGGTTTTTGGTCCGCGCAACGTATCCGTGTAGGAGCGCGCCATGCGCGCGACAGACGCTGAGGTCGCGGGCGACGCTCGGGACATCCCCGTAGGAGCGGGCCATGCCCGCGACAGAGGCCTCGCACGGCGCGCGTGACGCCCGCCACAGGCGCCGAGCTCGCGGGCATGGCCCGCTCCTACGCCGGAGCCCTGCTGGGCAGGTCGGTTTTTGGTCCGCGCAACGTATCCGTGTAGGAGTGCGCAATGCGCGCGACAGGCGCTGAGGTCGCGGGCATGGCCCGCTCCTACACCAGCGCGCGGCTGCGCAACTCTTCCTTCAGGTAGGCGTAGAAAATCGGCGCGGCAATCAGACCTGGAATACCGAAGGCCGCTTCCATCAGCAATATCGCGAGCAGTAACTCGGCCGCGCGGGCATTGATGTGGCTGCCGACAATTCTTGCGTTCAGGAAATACTCGAATTTGTGGATCACGATCAGGTAGATCAGTGCTCCCATCGCCACCGCTAGCGACTGGCTGAGTCCTACGACGAAAATCACCGTGTTCGAGATCAGGTTGCCGAGGATGGGTATCAGCCCCGCCACGAAAGTGACCAGCAGAAGGGTTTTGATAAAGGGCAGTTGTACGCCTAGCAGCGGCAGCACCCCGGCGATGAAGAGCCCGGTGAACAGCGTGTTGAGCGCCGAGATCCAGAACTGCGCGAACACCACGCGCCGGAACGCCTCGGCCAGGCGCTGCCCGCGCTCACCGATGGCCGCTGACAGTGGCGCGTCGCGATGTGGCTTCAGGGCGGCGTCTAGTGACAGCAGGCCACCAATCACCATACCGATCAGGATATGCGCCAGCGCCCGCCCAAGGCCGGTGCCCGCGACCTGAAACGTGCCGGCGTGTTCCTTCAGCCAAACGACGATCGCGAGCCGAAGTTCGTCGGCGTCATGGGGTACGTTCTCGAGCAGCCATCCGGGCAGCTTGCCGCGCGAGCCCTCGATGATTTCGGCCATGCGGGTTATCAGCTGCGGGATGCTCTCGCCGCTGTTGCGCAGCAGCGAGCTGAGCGCCACGCCCCCGACCGCGACCAGGGCGATGACGACGGCGGCAATCAGCCATACCGCGAGCAGGCGTGAGGCCTGATGGTCCAGGATGCCGGCCCGCAGCAGCGGCACCAGCGCATGCACCAGCGCATGCACCAGCGAATAGACCAGCAGGCCGGCTATCAGTGCCGGCAGCAGGTGCAGGTACAGGCTGAGGAAAAGCCCCGTGCCGAAGAGCAGTGCAGTGGCGATGTCGATGGTCCGGGAGAAGTCTGCTTTCATGCCACGCAATGTCGCGTCCGGGGCGGGTCGGCGTCAAGCGGTCCGGCTTGTGCCTTCCGCGTACGTGGCCGCGACCGGGCCGTCGAAGTCGAGCTTGGCCATCAGGATCCCCCGGCGGAAGTCGCGCATATGTTTCTCGGCCCACTCGGCGGCGGTGTCGGGGTCATTGCGGCGGATCGCCTCGAAGATTTTCTGGTGCGATTCGAGGATCCGCTTGCCGGGCTTCAGGCGCTCGATCACCGGGCGGTAGGCGGGGTAGAAGAGCAGGTTGAGCGGTTCGCGTGCCAGCAGCAGCGCGTGGTTGCGCGTTGCGCGGGCTACGAGGTCGTGGAACTCGATTTCGGCCTCGAGCATTTCCAGATCGTCGTCAAAGGCCGCGCGGGTACGCTCCAGGTTGGCCGCCAGCAGCGCCGTGTACTGCGCATCGAGCGTGGCGCAGGCGAGTCGGGCCGCGAGCGGCTCGAGCCCCATCGAGATTTCCCACAGGTCCTTGAAGGTCACGCGGTGCATCTGCATTGCCACGCTGATCGAGCGCGAGGCGGATTCCAGCGAGGGCAGCCGCACCGCCAGCCGTTTGCGCCCCGCGCGGCCCAGCAGGCCACCTTGCTCCAGCAACCTGATGGCCTCGCGCACGGTGGAGCGTGTCACGCCGAACTGGGTGGCGAGCTCGGTCTCGGTGGGCAGAAGCTCGCCTGCGGGAATCTCGCCGCCGAGTATCGCCGCGCGTATACGCTCGCTCACCTGCAGGTAGGCGGGCACACGCTTGAGCGTTGCGAACTGGGCCGGCGCTCGGCTGGTCATGGGCGACGATGGCAGTTCCAACTGGGGATTAGGCAGCATGGTGATCGATTGTCCGACAACGGGTCAACGTCGATCCGGACGCCAAGACCGCACGGGTGACAGCACTGCTCGCAGCGCCTGATTCGCTCACTGAGCGGCCTTCCACTCGCGGCGAATGCGCTTCGCGAGGCTCCACTTGTGGACCTCGGTGGGGCCGTCGTAGATGCGGAAGGCGCGGATTTCCCGGAAGACCTGCTCGACGATGGTGTCGCCCGTCACGCCGCGGCCGCCCATCACTTGCACGCAGCGGTCGGCGATGCGCATCAGCGCCTCCGATACCGCCACTTTGGCCATCGAGCTTTCGGCGATGCCGGCTGAGCCGCTGTCCAGCACGCCGGCGCACCAGTCGATCATCAGTGTGCTCTGCTGCAGGTCGATCACGTTCTCCGCCAGCATGAAGCCCACGCCCTCGTGCTCGATCAATTGCTTGCCGAAGGCCTGCCTGCGGTTGGCGTAGTCCACCGCGATTTCCTGCGCGCGACGGCAGGCGCCCAGCCAGCGCATGCAGTGCGAGAGCCGCGCAGGCGCAAGGCGCACCTGCGCATAGTCAAAGCCCTGGCCTGCCTTGCCAAGCATCTGTGAGGCCGGCACGCGCATCCTGTCGATGCGCAGGGTGGCATGGCCGCCGGGCATGGAGTTGTCGATGGTGTTGGGGATGTGCTCGATCACGATCGCCGGATGCGGAAGTTCAACCAGGAACATGCAGGCACCGGCCTCGGCTTTCGCCATCACGATGCCCACGCCCGCGCCCTTGGCGCCGGTGATGAACGCTTTGCGGCCCTCGATCACCCATTCCTCGCCTTCCTGCCAGCAGCGTGTCTGCATCATCGAGGGATCGGAGCCCGCACCGCCTTCGAGCGCAGGTTCGGACATGAAAAAGGCAGAGCGCGTGCGGCCTTCGACGAGCGGGCGCAGGAATTTTTCCTGCAGTTCCGGGCTCGCGATGCGCCCCAGCAGGAACATGTTTCCCTCGTCGGGCGCGGCGGTGTTCACAGCGAGCGGCCCGAGCAGCGACAGACCGGATTTCTCAAGGACCACGGCGGTTTCGCGTTGGGTCAAGTGGCGCCCGTCAGCGAGGATATGCGGTGTGAGTACGCCGGCGCGGCGGGCGAGTTCCCGCAACTCGTTGACGAGCTCGTCGGTGGGTGCGCCGTGGTGGTCGCGGCGCGGATCGCCCTCGTAGGGAATCACGACCTCCCGCACGAAGCTCTCGATGCGTGCCGCGATGGCAGCGGTGAGTTCCGGGCCAGCGCCAGTGTGGGTTTCGGCTGTCATATCAGTGTTTCCTTCTCAGAGTGCGCGTGCGATCAGCAGGCGCTGGATGTCGGAGGTTCCTTCGTAGATCTGGCAAACGCGAGCGTCGCGGTAGATTTTCGCCAGACCGAACTCTTCCAGATAGCCGTAGCCGCCGAGCGTCTGGATAGCGCCGCTGGTGATGGTCTCGGCGGCCTCGGAGGCGAAGAGCTTGGCCATGGCCGCTTCCTTGAGGCAGGGCAGGCCGGCATCTTTCATGGCGGCAGCGTGGAGCACAAGTTCGCGCGCGGCAGCGAGTTGCGTCGCCAGATCCGCGAGCCGGAACCCCACCGCCTGGTGCTCGATGATGGGCTTGCCGAAGGAGCGGCGATCGCGCGCGTAGTTCACCGCGATCTCGAGCGCCGCCTGCGCCATGCCCACGGATTGCGCCGCGATGCCAATGCGCCCGGATTCGAGGTTCGATAGCGCTATCGCGTAGCCGCGCCCGGCGGTGCCGAGCAGGGCGTCGTCGCCGATACGGCAGCTCTCGAAGCGCAGCGAGCAGGTGTCGGAGGCCTGTTGCCCGAGTTTGTGTTCGATCTTGTCGACGCGGTAACCGGGTGTGTCGGTGGGTACCAGAAAGGCGGACATGCCCTTGCGGCCTGCCTCCGGGTCGCTCACGGCGATCACCATCGCGAGGCCTGCGATACGCCCCGAAGTAATGAACTGCTTGCTGCCGTCGAGTTGCCAGCCACCCTCGATACGCCGCGCCCGGGTACGGATGGCGCCGGCGTCGGAACCGGCGTCGGACTCGGTGAGCGCGAAGGCGCCAATCAGCATTCCCGATACGAGATCCGGTAACCAGCGCTCGCGCTGCGCCTCGCTGCCTTCGACGAGCAGACCGCTCACCATGATCGAGTTCTGGATCGAGACGATCGTCGAGAGGGCGCCGTCTGCTGCAGCGAGTTCGATCAGTGCGAGCGCATAGCTCACACAGTCAGCCCCGGCGCCGCCATAAGACTCGGGCGCCATCATGCCCATCAGGCCCAGTTCGCCCAGTTCCAGAAAAAGCTGCGGAGGGAAAGCCGCATCGCGCTCGAACTCCATCGACCGCGGACGGATCCGCTCTCCGGCGAAGGCGCGGACGGCGTCACGGATGCTGGTCTGTTGCTCGCTCAGGATCACTTGGAAGGTCTCCGCAGTTGCCCGGAATGGTCGGTCTCGTCCTCAACGCTCGTCGGGATTCGCAAACATTTGCAGCAGATAAAAAACAGCCTGAACGGGTCGCGCATGGATTGCTGCGAGGCGCGGCAGCTGATGATTGACCCATTGTCCGACAATAGGGCAATATCTGCAAAACCTGATTCAAAGCGGCCGGGTTTTCCTGCCCGTTTCCAATCCCCCGAGCCACGCCGGAGATCCATCCCATGGCCACTGCACCCACGCCCGCCTCGGCGAACACCCCTGACGCCTCGGGCACAGCCAAACCCCTGCGCTTCATTACCGCCGCCTCGCTGTTCGACGGCCACGACGCCGCCATCAACGTGATGCGTCGCCTGATCCAGGCGCAAGGCGCCGAGGTCATTCACCTCGGCCACAACCGCGGCGTACGCGAGATCGTGCGCGCAGCGTTGCAGGAAGACGCCGACGGCATCGCCATCAGCTCTTATCAGGGCGGTCACAACGAATTCTTCCGCTACATGGTCGACATGCTGAAGGAGCTGAATGCCCCGCATATCCGCGTCTTCGGCGGCGGCGGCGGCACCATCACGCCTGAGGAGATCGACGAGCTGCAAGCCTACGGCGTCGAGCGCATCTATCACCCGCGCGACGGCATGACGATGGGTCTGCTCGGCATGATCGACGATCTCGTGCAGCGCACCGCTGCCGTTCGCAAGCCCTCGGCGCGCCCGGATGAGACGCACATCGACGACGAGATCGCCGTGGCGCAGATGGTCTCGGCCATCGAGGAAGGCCTTTTCAGCGAGCCGGAACTCGCGCGGCGGCGCAAGGAATGGACCCTGCGCGCAGGCCAGGTGCCGGTGGTGGGTATCACGGGCACCGGTGGCGCGGGCAAGAGCTCTGTCACCGACGAAATCCTCTCGCGATTGCTGCGGTTTTTCCCCGATCGTCGTATCGCCGTGCTTGCCGTGGACCCCACGCGCCGTCGCACGGGTGGTGCGCTGCTCGGCGACCGCATCCGCATGAACAGCCTGATCTCCGACCGGCTCTACATGCGTTCGATGGCCACGCGGCGTCAGCACCTCGCCACCAACGAGATGCTGGGCGACGTGATCCTGTTCCTCAAGTCGCTCGGCTTCGACATGGTGATCGTCGAGACCGCGGGCATCGGCCAGAGCGACTCGGAAATCGTGGACCTGGTGGATTTCTCGGTTTACGTGATGACCAGCGAATACGGCGCCGCGAGCCAGCTCGAGAAGATCGACATGCTCGACTTCGCCGACATGATCATCCTGAACAAGTTCGACAAGCGCGGCGCCGAGGATGCGCTGCGCGATGTGCGCAAGCAGTGGCGCCGCAACCACAACGCCTTTGACGTGGCAGAAGCCGACATCCCGGTATTCCCGTCTATCGCCAGCCAGTTCAATGATCCGGGTGTCAACTGGGCGTTCCGCAGCCTGTGCCTGCGCATGGCCACCAAGCTGAAACTGCCCGCTGGTCGTTGGGAGCCCTCGATCAACACGGACCTGCGCGAGCCCAAATCCGTGGCGCTTATCCCCGGCAATCGTCAGCGCTACCTCGCCGATATCGCCGAGGGTGGCCGCGCCGAGAACGCCCGCGCGGAATCGCAGTCTGATATTGCCGACCGCGCGCAGCACCTGTTCGAGACGCTGCGCGAACTCGCTGATGTGGCCCTGCCCGCAGCACTCACCGGCTTTGCCGCCGAGCTTCTCGTGGACAAGAGCGTCGACAACAGCCTGCGCACCATCCGCCAGCGCTACCAGGCCGCGATCGACGCCCTCGGCGCGGATTCGCTGGCGTTGCTGCGCGAGTGGCCCGAGCGTCTCGCGGGCATCCGCACCGAGCAGTACAGCTACACGGTGCGTGGCAAGGAAGTCCGTGGCGACAACTACAAGGAAAGCCTCTCGCGGCTGCAGATCCCCAAGATCGGCGCACCCGGCTACAAGGGTTGGGGCGAGCAACTGCGCTTCCTGCTGAAGCACAACCTGCCGGGCTTCTACCCCTACACCGCGGGCGTGTTCCCGTACCGTCGCGACGGCGAGGATCCTGCGCGCATGTTCGCGGGCGAGGGCACGCCGGAGCGCACCAACCGCCGTTTCCACTTCGTTGCACGCGGGCAGCCGGCGAACCGTCTGTCGACTGCATTTGATTCCGTGACGCTGTACGGCGAAGACCCCGCAGTGCGCCCCGACATCTACGGAAAAGTCGGCAACTCGGGCGTCTCCATCGCCACCGTCGACGACATGAAGAAGCTCTATTCGGGCTTCGATCTCTGCGACCCCGCCACCTCGGTCTCGATGACGATCAACGGCCCGGCGCCGATCATCCTGGCGTTCTTCATGAACGCGGCGATCGACCAGCAGATCGAGAAGCACCTGAAGGTTACGAGTCAATGGGATGCGGTGCAGCAGCAGATCCACGGCCACTTCGCCGGCCGTGAGCGCCCGCAGTATCAGGGCGATCTGCCCGAAGGCAGCGACGGACTTGGCCTTGGCTTGCTCGGCGTGTCCGGTGACATGGTGGTGGATGCCGAGACCTATGCCCGCATCCGCAAGGACACGCTCTCGAAAGTGCGCGGCACGGTACAGGCCGACATCCTCAAGGAAGACCAGGCGCAGAACACCTGCATTTTCAGCACTGGCTTTGCCATGAAGATGATGGGCGACGTGCAGCAGTTTTTCATCGACAACAACGTGCGCAACTACTACTCGGTCTCGATCAGCGGCTACCACATTGCAGAAGCCGGCGCGAACCCGATCTCGCAGCTTGCCTTCACGCTCTCGAATGGCTTCACGATCGTCGAGTACTACCTCTCGCGCGGGATGGGCATCGACGATTTTGCACCGAACCTCTCGTTCTTCTTCTCGAACGGCATGGACCCGGAGTACACGGTGATCGGGCGCGTGGCGCGCCGTATCTGGGCCCGCGCCATGAGGGAGCGCTATGGCGCGGCGCCGCGCAGCCAGATGCTGAAGTATCACATTCAGACTTCCGGTCGCAGCCTCCACGCGCAGGAGATGAGCTTCAACGACATCCGCACCACGCTGCAGGCGCTCTGCGCGATCTTCGACAACTGCAACAGCCTGCACACCAATGCCTACGACGAGGCGATCACCACGCCCACCGAGGAGAGCGTGCGCCGAGCACTGGCCATACAGCTGGTGATCAACCGTGAGTTCGGTCTGAACTTCTGCGAGAACCCGCTGCAGGGTTCGTTCATCGTCGATGAACTCACCGATCTGGTGGAGGAGGCGGTGTACGCGGAGTTCGAGCGCATCTCGGAGCGCGGTGGCGTGCTGGGCGCGATGGACACGATGTATCAGCGCTCCAAGATCCAGGACGAGAGCCTGTATTACGAGAGCAAGAAGCACGACGGCTCGCTGCCGCTGATCGGCGTGAACACCTTCCTGCCGCCTGCGGGGCAGGAAGAAACCATCGAAGGCCGCGAACTGATGCGCTCCTCGGATGACGAGAAAGACGAGCAGATTGCGTACCTCGCGGCTTTCCAGTCGCGCCACGCCGATGCATCACCGGCCGCGATCGCGAGCCTGCAGCAGGTGGCCGAGGAACGCGGCAATATCTTCAACGAGCTGATGAGCGCGGGGAAGGTGTGCTCACTGGGGCAGATCTCGGGGGCGTTGTACGAAGTTGGCGGGATTTACCGGCGCAATATGTGAGCCTTCGCGGGCATGGCCCGCTCCTACCCGGAACGTTTTCCGTAGGAGCGGGCCATGCCCGCGACGCCCCGCCCGCCGGTTGTAGGAGCGGTCCACCCCCGCGGCGCCATGCCATCCGGTTGTAGGAGCGGGCCATGCCCGCGATTTTCAGGTAGGAGCGGTCCACCCCCGCGGCGCCATGCCCTCCGGTTGTAGGAGCGGGCCATGCCCGCGATTTTCAGGTTGGAGCGCACCACCCCCGCGACGCCACGCCCTCCGGTTGTAGGAGCGCGCCATGCCCGCGATTTTCAGGTTGGAGCGCACCACCCCGCGACGCCACGCCCTCCGGTTGTAGGAGCGGGCCATGCCCGCGATTTTCAGGTTGGAGCGCACCACTCCCGCGACACCACGCCCGCGGGAACCCCAGCCCGTATACCTATCCGGCCACCGCTTCGAAGTCGACCTCCGGAAATCCCGCAGCGGCGGACTGGCGGAGCTTGTCGTAGTAGACGTTGGCGCCACCGAAGTAAATCAAGACCCGGGGACTCCGGTTCGCGAGATTCGCGCCCATCATCCACGAGTGCACTTTGCCGCCCTGTGCCATCAACGTCTGGCGGTGAATATCCGCCGTCTCAGCCACCCACGCGTCCTCCGCATCGAGCTTCGGCACGCACAGCGCGTGGCCCTCCGCTTTCATTTTTTTGATGCAGTTGACGATGTAAATCGCGTTCTCCTCGATGGATACCGGGAGATTTGCGAACGGCGCCTGCGGCCCGGTGACCATGAAGAAGTTGGGGAAACCCGCCGCGAACACGCCCATGATCGAACCGGAGACGTCTTCCCACTTGTCCCGCAGCAGCAGGCCGTTGCTGCCGCGGATCGGCAGCGCTTCCTGGGCGCCGGTGTAGGCCTGGAATCCGGTGGCCAGCACGATGATGTCAAACTCGTAGTGCTGCTTGTCCGTGCGAATGCCGGTTTCCGTGATCTCGACGATCGGCTCGCGATTGCCGATATCCACCAGCTTGACGTTGTCCCGGTTGAAGGCCTCGAAGAAGCCGTGATCGAGCGGAGGCCTCTTGGCGAAGAACGGGTAGCCTTTGGGTGTCAGCATCTCGCGTACGTCGGGATCCTGCACATTCTCGAGCATCTTGCGAACCACGAAATCGCCGATGATCTGGTTGGACTCCGGATTGGTCAGGAGGTCATCGAAGGTCTCGAAGACGAAGCGGAAGCTGCCTCGGGGCCAGTGCTCTTCGAGGATGCGTTGTACTTCATCGGGGGACGTGTCCGCGATGTTGCGCCCCACCGGGCTGTCGAAGGCCATGCCGAACACGTGATTGCGGCACTTGGCGATGATCGCGTCGTAGTTGGCCTTGATCTCCTGCTCCCATTCCGGCGTCATCGGTTTCTGTACCGCCGGCATGACGAAATTCGCGGTGCGCTGAAAAACAGTCACGCTAGCCGCCGTCTGCGCCATCACCGGCAGCAGCTGCACGGTTGTTGAGCCGCTGCCTATGATTGCTACGCGCTTGCCCGCGTAGTCGAGGCCTTCAGCCGGCCAGCGGGCGGAGTGAAACAGCGGTCCTTTGAAGGTATCTGTTCCCTTGAACGCCGGGATTACCGGCTCCGAGATCATGCCCATCGCGCTGACGAAGTAGCGGCAGGTGAAGTCCTCTCCTCCGGCCGTGCGGATGCGCCATAGCCCGGTATCTTCCTGGAAGTCGGCTCTTGCCACCGGCGTATTGAGCTGGATGTGCGGCCACATGTTGCAGCGGTCAGCCACGAAGTGCATGTAGCGCAGATTTTCTTCCCAGCCAGGGTAGCGGACGGACCAGGACCAGTCTTGCAGAAGTTCCTTGGAGAACGTCAGGCAGTAGTAGTAGCACTCGCTGTCGCTTGCCGCGCCCGGGTAACGGTTCCAGGTCCAGGTACCACCGATATCGGAGGCCTTGTCGAACACGCGGATCGACAAGCCCGCTTCACGCGCCTGATGGATCAGGGCCAGACCAGCAAACCCTGCACCTACCGCAATCACATCATAGTCAGCCTGCTGCTCCCTACTCATCGCACCCCTCCCGTTGTAAAGGGCCGTAGGCTACCAGCAATCTTCCTGCGCCATAAGCATCCGAAGAGACGATCCTGCGGCTAGCCCGCGCGCGGATACGGTTCAGCCCAGCTCTGGCGCGGCGCAGCACTCAATACCCGGTCATCTCCAGATAGCCGCGCCCTCCGGTGCTGCCCCGCAGACGCACCGGCCCTTCCCAGTACGGAGGTGTGGTGCCCATCCAGGCCTGCGGCTGCAAAGCCTCAACCTCGATGTCTATGCCGCGCGCCGCCACTTGCACGCGCCAGCGGGTCGGCACCTTGCGGCCGCGGTCGAGGTTGGTAATGGCGAGCGGGCTCAACTGGATCTGCTCACCGTGCAGCGCTTCGGTGCGGCCGTCGGCGCCGATCCAGGTGCCCGCGCGGTAGGGCTGGCCCTCGGTCTGACGCACCTGGAACAGCATCAGCTTGGCGCCACCGTCCAGATGCAAGGAGAACCAGTCCCAGCCCTGCTGCTCGGCCGCCAGTGGCTGGCTGCTCCACTCGCGGTCGAGCCATGCCTGGCCGGTTACGCGGTAACGCTGGCCGGCGCGCCAGACTTCGCCGCGAACCTGATAGAACGGCTGGCTGTAGTAATAGGACGCGCGGCCTTGGCCGGATTTCTCGCTGTAGCCCTGCGCGCCGTGCAGCACCAGTGGGCCGTCGGTGAGCAGTTCCAGGTTGTATCCAAAGTCCTCGCCTGAGGCCTCCAACTGCAGTTGCTGCAAGTCCTCGCGACCCGTGCTGCGCAATGACCAGTCGTCGATCCAGGCGTTGAATGGCTGCGCCACCACCCCCGCCTGGTCGATGCCACCACGGGCCAGACGTTCGGCAAACTGGTGGCCTGAAGGCCCGGTCAAGCCGGCGTGGCCCAGCCACAGGTTGGGGCTGTCCCAGCCAGCCTTCTCGGCACCGGGGCGCAGCGCCGAGCGAAACAGCGTCCACTGCACGCCCCAATCGCGTCCCCGCTCGTCAGTCAGGGTGGCGGTGACGTACCACCACTCGACGCGATAGCCGTGGTGGGCGCCGTGATCGACCGGGAACTGTAGTTCACGGCCGGGCTCTACAGCGCTGAAGCCGGCTGCCACCTGGCCGAGGCCGGCAAAACCCGCGCTCGGCGCGGGCGCCCGGTCACAACCGCAAACCACAAAGGCGGCCAGTAGCAGTAGAGCCCTAGCGTTCATCGGCGAATTGCCTCAACAGATCGGCCGGTTGGCTGCGAGCGAGTTGCCACAGTGGTCCGGCGGCAGCCAACAGGCTGGTGAGCAGACCCAGCAGGCCCAACTGCAGCAACTGAGCGGGGAAGACATGCAGCGGCAGTCGCCAGCCGAAAGCCTGCACATTCACCACGGCTACCAGGCACCAGGCCAGCAGCAAGCCAAGGGGCATGGCCAGCAGCACGGTGAGGCTGGCGAGCAGCAGCGTCTGCGCCAGGCTGAACCAGGCAAGTTGCCGCCGCCCCAGCCCAAGGGCCCAGAGCGGCGCCAGTTGGCCCAGTCGGCTTTGGCCCAGAGTCAGCAGGCTGATAAACAGCGCGACACCCGCCACACCGAGGGTGAGGCTGTTCAACGCAGCGGTGGCGGCGAAGGTGCGTTCAAACACCCGGGTCGACCAGCGTTTGAGCGAGGTCTGATCGATCAGCCGGGTACCATCCAGGGCGTAGCGCTGCTCCAGTTCGGCCTTGAGCGGCGCCACGCGCGCGGCCGGCAGGCGCAGGCTGAGGTCACTCAGCCTGGCGTCCGGCCAGTGCCGGCGCAGCCAGGGGGCGCTCACCAACACATGGCCCTTGGGGTTGCCGTAATCGGCGTACAGGCCGAGCACTGGCAGGCGCTGCTCGCCGTCCGCTGCTGGTAGCGCCAGCGTGTCGCCCAGCGCGAGCTTCAGCCGGCGCGCCAGTTGCTCGCTGAGCAGCACGCCACGTCCCGACATCAATTGCGTCCAGACCCCATCCTGCTGCTCGAGCAGCGGCCAATGCTGGCGGTAGCTGGGGTGATCGACGATGCCCTGCATCTGCGCTGGCCAGCCCTGCAGGCGCAGATCAACGCGCCAGTGTGGCAGGATCGCCTCGATGCCGGGCTGTGCCTCGAGCCAGGCGCGGATTTGCTCGGCCTCGGCGGTATCACGCGGCGCCAGATACAGGTCTGCAGACAGGCGCTGGTCGAGCCAACCCGTAAACGTCTGCCGGAAGCCCTCGGTCATGCTGCCTACACCGACGCTGGCGGCCAGCGCCAGCAGCAGGGCCATCAGTGCCAGGGAAAGCGCCGGCAGCTGTTGGCGACTGTCGGCGACAAACCACTCGCTCAAGGGTCCGCGACAGCGGCGAGCGAGCAGCGCCAGGGCGCCATCCAGCAAGGCCGGCAGCAGTAGCGCCGCGGCCAACAGCAAGGCGGCGAGCAGCGCGAAGGCACTCAGCAGGCTGTCGCCGAAACGCCAGCAGGCCAGCGCCAGCACCAGTAGCCCGGCAGCCAGCCATGCCTGGCGCCGTAGCCACAGGCCTTGAGCCAGGCGCCAGGCCTGCGGCTGGGCCAAGGCCAGCAACGGCAGCTTGGCCGCACGCAGAAGGCTGCCAGCGCCAGCGAGCAACGCCCCGAGCAGGCTGATGGCAAGCCCCGCCAGCCACCACTGCGGCGCGAGGCTCAGGTGGCCGGCCACTTCGGCGCCATACAGGCCACGCAGGCTGGCAGCCACATCGGCCAGTAACAGGCTGGCCAGCAGATAACCGCTGGCTACCCCGGCGAGACCGCTCAGCAGGGCGAACAGACCCAGCTCGATGGCCAGTGCACCGATCAACCCGCCCAGGCTGACGCCGCAGGCGCGCAGGGTTCGCAGCAGGCCGCGACGTTGCTCCAGGGCAAGGCCGATGGCCGCATGCACGATGAACAGTCCGACGATGAAGGCCAGCAGGCCGAGGGCCGTGAGGTTGAGGTGAAAGCTCTCGGTGAGGCGCTGCAAGTCGTCGCCGTCCGCTACCGGTTGCAGCTGCAGCACAGCCTCCAGCTCGTGCGGCAGCGCAGGCGTGCTGAATGCGGCCGGCAAGAGCAGGCGCGACAATTGTTCGGGCGCCTGCAACAGGCGCTGAGCTACGCCTATATCGACCACGATCACACCCGGTGCCAGTTGCGCCTGCACTTGCAGCGGCGGCAAGCGCTGGCCGTCCGCCGTGAGCGCCTCCTGGCCCGGTTGCAGGCCGAGGCGCTGCAGGGTGTCGGCGGCAATCCAGGCCTGGCCCGGGCTGCCGAGGAAGCTGACGATATCCATGTCTTCGGCAGGGCGTCCTGCCACCTCGCTCGCGCGTGGCAGGCTGAGCGGCTCGATGCCCAGCAGTTGCACCGACAACGGCTCCTCGCCCGCGAAACGCAGGCGTCCCTCCAGCACCGGCGACACCGGCCATCCGCTGCGGCGCAGCTGCACATAGGCGGACTGGGCAAAACGCGGACCCTTGCGCGGCAACAGCTGCGCCTCGGCCGGCCCTGTCAGCACGGCGCTGGCGCGGGCGTAGTCTGCGCGCGCCTGCGTGTTCAGCGCCTGTACCCCGGTCCAGAGTGCGGTAGCCAGCCACAAGCCGGTGAGGATGCTGAAGAACTGTAGCGGATGGCGGCGCCAGTGGCTGAGCAGCGCCTCGAGACTGATGCGTAGCATGCCCATCAGGCCTGCGCTGCTGCGACCTGGCCAAGGTGCAGGTAGAGGCGGTGTTCCAGACGTGCTGCCAGACGTGCGCTGTGGGTGACCAGGAGCAGACTGCTGCCAGCCTCGCCGACCAGTTGCAGGAGCAGTTCTAGCACCACATCGCTGCTCGACTCGTCCAGGCTGCCGGTGGGTTCATCGGCCAGCACCAGCAACGGTCGTGCGGCCAGGGCCCGGCCGATGGCCACACGCTGTTGCTGGCCGCCGGAGAGCTGTTCCGGGTAGCGCTGCAACAGCGGTGTCAGGCCAAGGCGCTCGGCCAGATAGCTGACCCAGGCGTGATCATGGCGGGCGGCCAGACGCGCCTGAAACGCCAGATTGGCCGCCACGCTCAAGCTGCTGATCAGGTTGTACTGCTGGAACACCAGCCCGATGCCCTCGCGGCGCCAGCGTGCCAGTTCGGCCTCGCCGCGCCCCTCGAGCGGCACGCCCTCGACCAGGATCCGCCCGCTGTCAGGCCGTTCCAGACCGGCTACCAGATGCAACAAGGTGCTCTTGCCGCTGCCGGACTCACCCATCAGCGCCAGACTGCTGCCGCTCGGCAATTGCAGATCCACGCCACGCAACACCGCCAGCTTGCCCTGAGCGGTGGCGAAGGACTTGTGCAGGTTCTCGACGATCAGCATACGTAGCCTCAGGTACGCCGGGTGCACCCGTCCGGGTTGGCAGACGTGCAAGCGCCGTAGAGCGTTCTCGCCTTGGCGGCACCGGCAAGTGGGCCCATGATCGGTCTTTGCCCTGTCACAGACCAGCAGCATGCCGCGTTCATGGCCACCTCGTGTTTCCGCCCTGGGCCGTTTCCTGCGTCTGGGCAGCACCGGCGCGCGCATCGCCGGCAATCTCATGCTGCAGGGCCTTAAGCCCGGCAATGCGGGCCTCGATTGGCAACCGGTGGGCGATCTGCTCGGCGATGTGCTGGGGCAGATGAAAGGCCCGGTGCTCAAGCTCGGCCAGCAAGCCTCGCAGTGGCAGGGGGTACTGCCCGAGCCGATCCGCGAGGCTCTTGCGCGCCTGCAGAACCAAGTCCCGGCCTTGCCCTTCAGCGCCCTGGAAGAGCACTTGCAGCAGCTCTACTGCGGCCAGCTGCACCAGCTGTTCCAGCCTGTCGAGACCGAGCCCTGCGCGGCTGCGTCGTTGGGGCAGGTTCACCGCGCCCGCGACGCCCGGGGCCGGGCCTTGGTGCTGAAGATCCAGTACCCGGGCATCCGTGAGATCTGCGCTGCCGATCTCAAGCAGTTGCGTCGCCTGCTGCCTCTGGGCCGCTTGTTCCGCGCGCCGGCCGAACAGTTGGAAGCGCTCTACAACGAACTGCACGGCAGCATCCAGGCGGAACTCGATTACCACGCCGAGCAGATCAGCCTGCAGCGCTTCTGCAACCACTTTGACGGCTGGCCGGGGCTGCGCCTGCCGCAGCCCGTACCCGAGTTGTGCCGCCCCGGCGTGCTGGTGCTGCACGAGGTGCCAGGGCATTCCATGGACGAGGTCGGACGCGCCCCGACCGCCGTGCATGAACGCCTGGCCCTGCGCCTGTGCGACTGGTTGTGCGAGCAGGTGTTCGGGCTCGGTCTGCTGCACGCCGATCCGCACCCCGGCAACCTGGCCTGGACCGATTCAGGCGAACTGGTGGTGTATGACTTCGGTGCCGTGTACCCAGTCGAGCCGGCGCTGCTCGATGCCTATGTGCACCTGTTTGCCGCCCTCGGCAGCCTGCAACCGGCCCCCGGGACCCTGCTGGTCAACCGTACGCTGGAAGGCCACTACTGGAACCTCTACCGCCTCGGCGCGCGCCTGCCAGTGGCTGACATCCTCGCGGGTCATATCAGCCGCTGGACGGCGCTGCGATCGGTCTCGCGTGGCTGTTGATCCTCTGGCCGAGGAACGCGGCGTCAAAAACCAAAATCATAGGTGACGCGCAAGCCGAACTCGCTGGCGTCGTTGCTGAGCATGACCAGCACATAATCGCCGGTATTCAGGCGTCCTTGGTCATAGCGCTCATCCGTGACATTGCGTCCATAAGCACTCAGGGTCCAGTTTCCTGCAGCCGGGGTGTAGGTGGCATCAAGGTTCAGCAGGCTGCGTGAATCGATGCCTGTGAAGCGACCTGCGTCGGGGGTGGGTTCGCCGTACATCTCGTCGCGGTACGACCAGTCGGCGCGTAGCAGCAGTCGCCCGCCATCAGCGAGCGGGATGGTGTATTCGGGGCTGATCGAGGCAGTCCATTCGGGTGTCAGCGGTGCCACCGCGACCGGGTCATCCACGTCTACGTGGATGTATCCCAGCGAGGCATGCACCCGGAAACGCTCCCCCAGCAGCAGCGTGCTCTCCCACTCAACCCCCGCTGAATCCTGGTCGACGATGATATTGCGTGTATCAAAGCCGACGCCCGAACTCGTGTTTACCTGGTAGGGCAGATCTTGATATTGGGTGTAAAACAGCCCCAGGCTCATGCTGAGTTGCTCGAGCGGGCGGCCCTTGAGTCCGACTTCGTAGTTCTGGGCAGTGACGTTGTCGCCGGCCACGAAGCAGTTGTCGGCGCTGAGGTTGCCGGGTTCGCCGATCTGCAGGTCGCCGAACAGGCAATAGGCGCGCGGTGGGAACTGCCCGGACTGGTAGCCGTTTTGCAGCGAGCCATACAGGCTCATACGCTCGCTCAAAGCATAGACACCGGAGAACTCCCAACTGGTTTCTGACCAGTCGCGGGCACCGTGCGCGGAGATGAAGTTGTTGATGTCGACGAAGGCGTCTTTTTCGTCCCGCGTGAAACGCAGGCCGCCGGCCAGGCGCAGGCGCTCGGTCAGCTGGTACCCCAGATTTCCGTAGATGGCTGTGCTGCTGACCGATTGATCCAGGTAATAGGTGCCTGGGTCGCCGAGGAATACGTTCGGATCCTGAACATTGGCGCCGTCCTCTTCGAAATAATACAGGCCTGCGACAAAATCCCAGCGGTCGTAAATGCCGCGCAGCTGGAACTCGGCGGATGTTTGGTCCGCCTCGCCATCCTCGGGAAACGCCAGATAATTTTCAAACAGGCCATCATCATCCAGACCGGCCTCGTATTCTGAATGGCGGTCGCTGTAAATGAGCTTGCTGCTGAGGTAATCCGAGATCACCCATTCCGCTGTCAGCGCGACGCCATGCGAGGAATTGGTGACTGCGGTCAGATCCGCCTGAGCGGTGTTGTTGTCGTAGGGGTCGGCGGCGATATCCGCATTGCGGAACCCGGCGCGATAGAGCGCGCCGTTGGGCAGTTGGTCGATCAGCGTGGTGTACGGTCGCAGTCCGTTGTCGCCCTTGTTGCCATCGCCGACCAGCAGCAGCGAAAAGCGCTCGCCAGGCGTCCATTTCAGCGCCACGCGAGCAGAATCGTCCGCGAGTTCACCCACTTCTTTGCGCGGATGGTCCAGCAGCAGGAACTCGCCCAGCCCGTCGCGCTGTTTGTGGGCGCCGTTGACCGACAGCGCCCACTGCTCGCTCAGGCGCGTGTTCAGGTAGAAATCGCCGTTGAATCGCCCGCGCGACCCGGCCTCCAGCGTCACCCTGCCGCTTTGCTCATCGCCGGGCTGACGGGTGATCAGGTTGATTGCGCCGCCGATCGAGTTGCGTCCGTACAGGGTGCCTTGCGGTCCGCGCAGCACTTCGACGCGCTCGATGCTGGACAGGCTCCAGTTCTGACCAACCTGACGGCCGAGGTAGACGCCATCGACGTAGACTCCAACGCCGGGGTCGGTGGTGATTAGATGATCCTGCAGACCGATGCCGCGGATGAAGGGGTTGACCGACGCCGTGTGCCCCGCGGAATACTCGGTGACATTCAGATTGGGGACGAACTTGCCGATGTCGACCAGATCGCTAATCCCGGCCAGTTCGAGGTTCTTTGCGCTGAACGCACTGATGGCCATCGGCACATCGTAAATGCGGGCCTCGCGCTTGGTTGCAGTGACTACCATTTCCCCCGGTTGGGCGGCCGCCTGCTGCGCGGCCGTGTTATTGGCCTGTGCGCCCGCCAGCGCGCTGATTCCGGTCAGTCCGAGCGCCAGCGTTGCGAGGGTGCGTTGCGGAGTTCGCATGAGCGTAGCCTTGGAAAGGTTGCGATGCACACTTGGGTGTCGAGACTATCTTGTCAACCCTGCTCGAGCGCCGCAATCCACTCACGCATCTCTAGAGTGCGTGAAAGAAGCGGCGCCCGGCGGGCTGCCGGCAGCCGCATGCGCCGAGGTGGGCTTGTTCGGTGTCGACGCGTGAAAATTTGATGTGGGAGGATGGCCCTGATGGAAGGCGGGCGTTAATCTGCGGCCTGTCTGGTAGAGAAGTGCGCCTGATGCTCCGGCCCCGTGGCATTGCTGGCGTATCGTCCAAGGTAAGTGCGTCAATGCATCCGAGTCTGGCTGTATCCATCGAATGTCTGTATCAGAAACCACGTCTGCCCCTGACCCGGAGTCGACTGTGGCGATGAGTTGCCCTGACAGCGCCACGCTGGGCAGGATCCTGAAACAGGTATTCGCCGATTTTTACGACGGCCTCTTTGATGCCGCCTTCGAGGAAGACTCCGAGCAGCGGCAGGTGGCAAACCTGGCGTTACTGCGCCGCACATGCCCGCGGCAGAAAGCGATTATCGAGAGCATTTGCGCCGATCTTGCGTTGCCGGGTCCCGGGCCGGGTGCGGCGGGGCTGGGGGCGCCCGTCGAGAGCGATCCCGCGTCTCAGGAATCATGGCAGCTACGCCTTCAGAATGCCCTCGCGCAGCGGTGTTTGCTCTTGGCAATGAGCGAGGAGCAGCGTTGCATCCTGGATGCCGCATTTGCCCGCCACGTGTTTGCGGTGTCGGAAATGAGCTTTCCGGATGCAAGCGCCGACGCCACATCGCCGGCACAGTTGCTGCCTTCGATTCTCGTTGATACGAGCAGCGAAGATTGCGAACGGCAGGTGCCGCCTGCAGGCGTCGACGAACCCGAACTGCGGATAGAACCCGAATCCGAGCCGCTGATCGAACCCGAACCCGAACCCGAACCCGAGCCCGTGATCGAGCCCGAGCCCGTGATCGAGCCAGAGCCCATCATTGAACCCGAGCAGCTCCCCGAGGTGCCGACGCGCATCGAGGAACCGGCCGCTTTGCCGCGCGTGGCCGCAGTTGATGCGGTCTCGACTGCGACCAGACAAGGCTCGCGCAGGTGGTTGGCAGTCACGCTGGGGCTGGCGTTGCTGGCAGGCATCACGGCAGTGCCGCTTTTCTATCCGCAGACCGTGCGGCAGGCTCTGGAAAGTGCAATGGCCTTTGCTCGTCCGCTGCTCCTGCAGGATCAGTCACCGGCCGGGGCGGCACGTGTCGAGGCCAACGAGAAAGCCGAGACAGCCGCAGCACCGCGCTCCATCACGAGCGCCATGGACCAACCCGAACCCGTAGAGACCGCGCGTACTGCGCAGCTCGCAGAGCCCGAAGTCTTCGCCCCGCCGCCCGCAGCCGAATCCATGCAGGCCGCCCCGCTGCCTGCGGCAGCGCCGGAGGTATCGATCGAGTCCACCGTGGCGCCAGAGGTAACCGTCCAACCTGCGGCAGCGCCGGAGCCATCGATTCAGGCAACAGCAGCGCCAGAACTTTCCGCTCAGCCGGTAGTTGCCCCGGAGTTACCCGTAGCGCCGGTGGCCGGGCCCGATACATCGGTCGATGTCGTGCCGCCAGAAACCGAGGTGCCGCCTCGTGATGCCAAGGTGCTGGAGCAGTTGAATGTGCAGATGCAGCGCGGCGATACGGCGCTCGCGGAACTGCGATTGACCCTGCCTTTCGTCGACAGCGCCATGGCCAACTACCTCGCTGTGCTGGCGATCGACGCCAACCATGCGGGTGCCGAACAGGGCCTGAGGCGCGTAGTCCAGCGCTACGCCGAACTGGTGCGTGCGGCGCTCGCCAGGGGTGACGCCGGGCGGGCGGAACTCCTGCTCTCCCGGGCACGTCAGGTACTGCCACAGGTATTGCAGTTGCAGGAGCCCGAACTGACGCCTGCGGCTTTTGCTGGAAAAGCATGGGAAACCGACGAGCTGACAGAAGTGCCTCGCGCAGGTCTTCCCGACTGATATCGCCCTGGCGCTGTTCCCAGCGCCACGATAGGCAGTTTCTCGGGTTGTTCGCGTGTAGTCGAACGGCCAGACGCCTCTTCAGCGTCGCCCCAGCAGCTCTGCGATCACCGCGCGCTCGGCATCGCTCACCACCGAATCGGCCGCCGCAACGGCCTCGAGCGCGGCGGCAAGGTCTTCCCGCTCCGCGCTCGAATTGCTGGTCACTTCCCAGGCCTGTGCCTGCGCCAGCGCGAGATCGACGATCAGTTCGATCTCGGCGCCGCTGAAGAGCTTGCGCGCTCGCAGCGCATCGGCGATTGCCTGCCGCTCGTCGTTGTCGACCTTGCCGTCTGCCAGCGCTACCCGAGCCAGTGCATGGCCAAAACTCATCATGCGGCCGAGCCGCTTGGGGTCGATTCCGCTCAGCGCGCGCAGGCTCCCACTAACGTCCTTCATGATGCGATCGGCTGCGGGCACCAGCACGCCTTCCTCCATCATCAGGATGCGGTCGGCCTGCTCGATGATGCGCTTGTCGTGGGTGACCAGCACCACGGCGCTGCCGCTTGCGGCCAGCTGGTTGAACAGCCCGACCACCAGTTCGCCGGAGGTCCGGTCCAGCGAGGCGGTGGGCTCGTCGGCGAGCACCAGCTTGGGCTCGTTGATCAGCGCGCGTGCGATCCCCGCACGCTGTTGTTGTCCGCCGGAGAGCTGCCGCGGCAGCTTGTGCAGGTGAGCACCCAGCCCGATGGCTTCCGCCGCCTGCTGGATCCGCTGCTTTGCATCCTTGCGGCGGTGATCACCCGAGAGCTGCAGCCCCATCTGGATGTTCTGGGCCACCGTGAGCGCCGGCGCCAGGTTGTGCTGCTGGAAAATGAATCCTATGCGACGGCGCAGCGCCACCCGGTCGCGCTCGCGCGAGTTCACCACCTCGGTGCCGAGCACGCGCACGCTGCCCTCGGTTGCGGAGCGCAAGCCCCCGGCAATGGTGAGCAGCGTGCTCTTGCCGGATCCTGAAGGTCCCGTCAACACCACCACTTCCCCTGCAGCAAGCTCGAGCGTGAGATTGCGCAGAATCTGCTGCACATGACCGCCCTGACGGCGCGCAAAGCAGAGGTCGCGCACCTCGACCAGCGACTCGCGCATCAGAACACCTCGGCCGGGTCGATGCCATGGAGCTTGCGTATGGCGAGCAGTCCCGAGAGCGCACACATCGCAAGCGTGACGCCAAACACCATCCCCCCGCGTTCCAGCGTCATGGTCATCGGCAGTTGCGTGGCGCGCGCCGTCTGGTCGTAGAGCAGGATCGACAGCCCCAGCGCCGGCACGAAGCCGAGCACCGACAGGATCGCCGCCTCCTTGAATATCAGGTTCCGCAAGAAGCCCTGCGTATAGCCCATTGCCTTCAGCGTGGCGTATTCGGCGAGATGACTCTGCACATCCGAAAACAGTATCTGGTAGACGATGATCAGGCCGACCAGAACGCCGATGACAGCCCCGAGGCTGAACACATAGCCGATCGGCGTGCTGCCGTTCCAGTAGGCGATCTCGCGCGCCACGTATTCCGCGACGGTGAGCACCAGCACGTCCCGTGGCGTCCCGGCGCGAATGGCCTCCTGCACCGCTGCGACGTTGGCGCCGGCTTTCAGGCTGATCAGCCCGAGCTCAATCATTCCGGGCTCGCGGGTCGGGAAGATGCGCTGAAAATTCAGGTCAGAGGTGATGATCGATCCGTCGATGCCGAAGGAGGTGCCCAGCGCGAAGAGGCCCACGACGGTGACGTGCCGGTCGTTCAGCTGGAGCTCGATCGATTCTCCCGCCGCCCTCGCCCTCACGGCAGGCCCGAACTCGGAGCGCGAGAACTTGTCCATCAGCACCACATCGGGCCGCTCGAGCAGCGCCAGCTGTTCCTGCACGCCCGGGAGATGCATTTTCTGGCGACGCGGGTCGATGCCGAAGGTCAGCGCGTTGCGGTGTGTTCCCGGGGAGCCCTCGTAGTAATAGCGGGCCTGCGCCACGTACATGGGCGAGACGCTCTCAACCCCGGGAATACCGAGCACTTGCTGCAGGCGGTTGCGGGGGAAGCTCCGGCTCTGGCTGAGGAACGGCGTGCGCGGGCTCAGCATGATCAGGTCATAGTCCATGGTGCGGTGGAGGCGCACCGAGCTGTCAAACAGCGCTGCGCGCAACCCGAGCTGCATGAAGACCAGCATGATCGCAAAGCTGATGCCACCCACCGCCGCGAGCAGCTTCAGCTTGTCGTGCGACAACTGCAGCCATGCGTAGGGGATGCCGCGCGCCATCAGCCACCGATCTCGACGTCAACCTGCAGGTTGGTGAGCGATGCGACCGCCTTCGGATCATCGAGCAGTATGAACACCTCGACGATGCGCGAGTCGATGCGTGCCACGGGGTCGAGCCCCAGTGCTTCGTTGCGCGCCACCAGGTGCCCGATCCGCTCGACTTTGCCCGTCAACGTGCCCTGCAGCGAGAGGCTCGTGATGCGTGCAGTCTGCCCGAGTGCCACGCGGCCTATATCGGTCTCGTAGACTTCCGCCACGGCGTACATGCGGTCGGTCCTGCCAAGCTCCAGCAGGCCTTCGGGGCCGATGCGCTCGCCCTCGCGGGCATGGATGGCCAGCACTTCACCGCTGCTGGGCGCGCGAACGCTTGCCAGCGCGAGGCGCGCCTTGGCGGCGGCCACGCCCGCTTGCTTCAGGTGGACGTCGCGCCCGGCCTTGTCAAAAGCGGCTTCGGACTGGAAGGAGTTGTTCCTCAGCGTCTCCTGGCGCGAGAGCACGCGGCGCGCATGCTCCAGATCGACCTCGGCCCGCCGGACTTCGGCCGCCCGCAGATCGTGGGTATCCAGGGTCGCGAGGACCTGCCCGGCGGCAACCTGGTCGCCCTCTTCCACCGTGAGAGTCGCGACAACGGATATTTCCGAGGGGCCCGCGAGTCGGTACACGCCGTTATGCGGTTCGATACGGCCCAGACTGGATATTGCTCGCTCACCCGCCGCCAGCGTGGTGCAGGCGCCGACGATGCTTACGAGCAGCGTCCACTGTGCCAGGCGAAAATTCATTGAGGGAGTTTCCGTTGCATTGCCCGCGGTTTGGTTCCCGCGGCTCGTTTTATGATCAATGGATAATGTGCCCAAGCCTGCCGAAAGTACAGGTAGCAAAGGCTACCCGTGCCCCGCGCCACGATCCCCGGGAAGGCGGGAAGGGAAGGCGGGGTCAGGTCTTCCATTTCTCATCCCCGGCCCCCAGCAAACGCTGCGCCCCATTCCTGTGTAAGCGCGCCCCAGGCCCACGACCAGTAGCGTCGCGGGCGTGGCTGAGAGCCAATCACAGCGCCTGCCGAGAGAAAAAAGATCAGGATCTTGCCCCAAGGGGAAAAGCTTTCTACCTACCAATACGTTAGCGTCCTGATGCCAGCACCGGCTTGCTCTCGGAGAGCTCCCTATGACCATTCTGATCGGCGGCGCCCCCACGGGCCTTCTCGACAGCTCCCAGGCGCTCCTCGGGCGCAACGACCAGACCAGCACGGCAACCACCGACAACGGGGATGCGCTGTTCGTCAACGTGGCGAGCGGCAACCTGCTGTACGCGCACCAGGACGCGTACCTGCCGAGCCGGGGGGATGATTACTCGCTGCTGCGCACTTACAACTCGCGCGGTGCCGTCACCACGGGCGGTGCTTTCAACGATGCGCGCTGGGGTGTGTCGAGCACGGTGAGCCTTAGCGTGATCGGCACGGGCACGAGCACGCGCTACCAGGTGCGCTACGGCGAGGGCTCGGTGTTCGAGTACGCGCTGGATGCGGCAACGGGCAAGTACATTTCCACCGATGGCGCGGGTGCCTACGAGACGCTGGAGGTGCTGCGCGATGGCGCCGGAGCGCTGCT